>NZ_JAEKFT010000048.1 GCF_018524365.1 Denitromonas iodatirespirans | reverse complement strand
GCGGCTCGATCAGCGCTTCGAGCGCCGCCCACGGTGTCACCGCTTCGATCTGGGCAAGGAACCGGTCGCGGCGCGTCATCTTCTTCTTGGCCGCGTACTCAAGGTCGGAGAAGCTCGATTGCATCGGGATCGTCACCGTCGTGAAGGAACTATGCGTATTGTCTCAAACAGAGCCGCCCGTGGGGCGATATGCAAACGAAATAATCAGCGTTTCCTCAACAGAAGCGATGAGCATTCCAACGCACTGATCACCAACTTCACGCATGACAGGACCGCCAGAAGCGCCTTTGTGAATTACGTGATTGTCATGTGTTTTAAAAAAACTGCCTGTTTTGGAGGGATCAAATCACTTGTTTGAAGATTCTGTAGTTGCACTCGTTGATTCGTGCCTCTCGTTGTCTCCGGTGGCAGCAGTTCGATCGAGGTAGGGTCGAAATTCGATGAGAGATAGTTAGTGGAGTAGCCGGATACATAGATGGAGGTCCCTTCCTCGATGAAACCTTGATCGCATAAGGTGTAAAGTTGAATTCCAGTTACCTTGCGGCTGCCGATTTGATCCGAAATGTCAAACACAGCGACGTCATAAGTGTTGGATTGGTCGTCCATTGGGTGGTAATGGGGAGATTCTAGCCGAAAAATATCATCGCGATCCTCTGGATGAATTCGCCTTTTGCAGTAGATTGTTGCGAAAGCCCGTTGATTGTTTAACTGTTCAATAACATGTCGGCAGGTTACAAGGAAGCTGAAATTATCTGAGTGCACGACAAATCCCGATCCCTTTGTTTCTGGATTTCCTTCAGAGGTGAAATGTCCAATTAAAACGATCATTTTTTGAAATCAAAAGAGGGTTCCGGGGGCAAGGCTCGAAATTCAACACTAGAGGCTATCGGATCGCTTCGCGTCAAAAAGGCACATAACCGTCACAAGTCAATCATTCGCGTCATGCCCCTCATCATGACGAAAAAGTATATGCCTAGGAAGTCGGCGTTGCACTTACCTTATGTGGAATACCGACCCGCCCTCTGCCGCGCCAACCGGAGGATGCGTCGGGCGGAAAAAGGGGCTTCGCTGTTTGAGCCCGCAGGGCGAGTTTGCGAAGCACCCCGCCCGGCGTGTCCGGAGGGCGGGGACCCCGAAGGGGCGCGAAAGTGGGCCGTGCTTCTTTGCCTAGCTTTCTTGCACGAGCAAGAAAGTAGGTCGCCCGCCGGGGCGAGACCCGGCCAACGTCCCGTCGCACCGCGACAACCGGTTGAGTCTCACCGTAGCGTTGGCAGAAGGCTCAGGCACGGCGCCCGCGCCGCCGCTTTAGTTCAACGCAATATTCAAAGACACATGGGCCCGCGGCCGCTTGTCATGCAACTCCGCCGGATTCCCCCGCAACGGCTGCCCAATGACGATGCGCCCGGTGACGCGTTCGGAGAAGTCGAACAGCAACCCAAAACCAACACTGGTGAGATAGTCGTCATGCGTGCTCTCCTTGAGATTGCCCGGCCGGTAGGGCAACGCGCCGCCATGGTCGATGAAGACGATGCCGGTGAGGTTGGGGGCATCGGGGTCGGCCAGCTGGTATTCCTCGAGCGTGCGGCCGATGCGTAGTTCGGCGGAGACGAAGTAGCCGTTGCGGCCCGAGAGCAGGCCTTCGGAGAAGCCGCGCACGGTGTAGGCGCCGCCGATCTGGAAGAGTTCGCTGGCGGGCAGGAAGCGCGTGTCGGAGAACTGCAGCCCGCCGCGGGTGAGCAGTTGCAGGCGTTCGCTGAGGCGGTCGAAGCGCGTGGCGCTGCCGCGGTAGTAGAGAAAGCCCTGGTCACCGCCGAGCGCGGAGATGCCCGAGGCGATGGACTGGTCGACATACCAGGCGCTGTCGTCGCTCTGGTGTTCGCCCGACACGCCCAGCGTGAGCACGCGCAGGTTGAGCTTTTCCTGCTCGAAGCCGCCGAAGGCGCTGGACGATTCGCGCGCCGAGAGGCGGCCATACACCGACCACATGTCGGTCAGCGAGACGAGTAGCGGATAGGTGAGCCCGGCGGTGAAGTCGCTGGAGCTGCCGGTGATGTCGAGCGGTTCGAAGGGGCCGTCGACGATCGTGATGTTGCCCTTGCTGGCCGACAGGTCGAGGCGCAGGTCGTGCCAGTCGAGCGGCACTGCGTAGGAGAGCGCGTAGTTTTCGGAGCCTTCGGTGCGGGTAGCGACGAACTGCAGGGTGTCGGCGCGGCCCATCAGGTTGGCGAAGCGGGCGTTGAGGCCGCCGCGGGTTTCGCCCACGGTGTCGCGCCCGGCGTTGTCGAAGAACACCGAGAACTTGGTGCGCGGCGGCTCGACGGCGGTGATCTCGACATCGGTGGTGCCAAACTGGCTGCCGGCCACGACGCCGGCGCGCAGCTGGGTGGCGTGCAGGCGGTTGAAGCGCACCAGGGCCGATTCGAGGGCCGGCACCGAGAGCAGCTCGCCGGCTTCGAGGGTGACGCGGTCGGCGACGAAGGCGGGGTCGAGCGCTTCGGTGCCGAGCACGCGCACTTCGCCCACGCGGGCCTCGACCAGGCGGATGCGCACCAGGCCGTCCTTGATGGTTTGCGGCGGCAGGATGGCGCGGGCGGTGCTCTGGCCGGCCTCGGCATACAGCGCGTTGATGGCGTCGATGGCCTGCTGGAGGTCGGCGAGGCTCACGGTCTGCCCTTCGAGCGGGCTGATGATGGCGTCGATCTTGGCCTGCGGCAGGATGTCGGAGCGGTCGATGAGGATCTGCGAGATCTGGATCGTCTTGGCCGTGCTGGCCGGTGCGGCGGGGCCGCCCTGCGGCACCGAGATCTCCGGTGCCACCGGCCGCTCCTGGAGGCGCTGTTCACGCTGCTGGCGTTCGAGTTGCTGTTGTTGCTGTTGCTGGATGGCGCCGGGCGATTCGCTCGTCCCTTGCGCCATGACCAGCGAGGTGGCGATGCTCAGCGCCAGCCCCGCGGTGCCCCGCGTGAAGTGTCCCCGCATGCTCTTCCCCCTTCCTTAGTTGTCCTCGGTGCAGGCGTTCGGCTCGCCCGGCTTGCCGCATTCGAACACGCCCGGATCGACGAACACCAGGCCACCGGCCGCACTGGCGTAGTTTTCGGCGGCGCCGGTGGCGACGCGGTTGCTCTTGTCGTTCTTCGATTGATGGTCCAGCGCATTGAGCTGGCCGCGGCTGCGCAGATCGGCGACGCCGCCCGGATTGCTGAACACCACCTTGCGCGGGTTCTTGGTGATGATGTAGGCGCCGATCAGCGCCGACTCGGGCGTGACCACCATGTCGTACTTACCGCTCAGGGTGAAGGCGCGCACGTCGAAGCCGGGCTGGAAGCGGCGGTCGTGATGATCGACGCGGATCGCGAAGGCCGGTGTGTAGAAGGCGGCGTGGTCGCCCAGCTGGCCGTCGAGGACGGTGAACAGCGGCGTGGTGGCGGTGGTCTGGCTGGTGTGGGCGATCAGCTGGCCGAGCGTCACCGAGCTGCTGCTGGCCAGATCGAGCGTGACGTTGGTGGCGAGCCCACCGCCCACGCCGGTGGCGTTGACCGTGAGCGGCTGGGCCGGCGTAACCGGCCGGGCGACCACGTCCATGGTGTCGGCCTGCAGGTCAAGCTGCGGTGTGCGCACTTCCAGCGGCGCTTCGCTGCCGATGCCCTGCGGCGCGGTGACGAAGGCCGAGGTGGTGGCGACGATGTCGGCGCCGGCGGTGGGGCTGCCGACCACGTTGCCGCTGCCGTCGCTGCCGGCCGAGACGGCCACCGTGTCGCTGGCCAGCTGGCCGCCGGCAAAGCGCACGTCGTCGCCGGCGGCGATGTCGATGCTCACCGGGGCGGTGACCGCGCCGTCGACCACCACATCGGTGGCGCCGATCACGCGCAGCTCGGTGCCGGCATCCACCTGATGCAGGATCAGCGGCAGCAGCGGGCTGCGCAGGAAGGCACCGGTGCCGGCGCTGGCAGTGAGCCAGCCGGTGTTGTCGGTGTCGCTGGCGAGCCGCGGGCCGAGGCCGAGGTCGAGGAAGTTGCCGGCCGTGCCGAGGCTGCCGCCGGCGGTCATCGTCAGGTGCGCGGCGCGGATGTTGGTGTCGTCGGTGTCGAAGGCGTCGAGGATCGAGCCCGGGGCGGTCAGCCAGATGCCGGCGCGCGAGTACAGGGTATCGACCGACAGGTCGTGGCCCAGCTGGGTGATGAAGATGTCGCCGTCGGCGCGGGCGACCAGCGGGTCGCTGTCGCCCAGCTGCACCAGCACTGGTTGCAGCGCACTGCCGATGCCGCCCTTGGCCGATTCGAGGATCAGGCTGCTGGCCATGAACGAGGCCACGCCCGGCCCGGCGCCGTGGGTGATGTCGCCGACCGCCTTGAGGCGGGTCTCGCCGGTGGCGAGGATGGCGGCCACGTTCACCGAGGTTTCGGAGGCGAGGAACACGTCGCCGGCCACGGCGTTGCCGGCCGCGTCGGTGACGGTGAGCAGGCCGTTGCCGCCGACCACCACCGGTTTGCGCTGGGTGACGGTGGCCACGCCGCTGGCGTCGATCGACAGGTCGCCGCGCTCGGCGGCGGCCAGCGCCACCTTGTCGTCGTCCGAGATCAGGCCGGGGTTCTGGGTCAGGTCGATCTGGCGGCTCTGGCCGGTTTCGCCCACGCCCTTGCCGGCGAGCAGGGCGACGTTGATGCCGGTCACGTTCGGTGCCTTGATGATCGGGTTGGTGTCGGTCACTTCCTTGAGCAGGCCCGGCGACAGGGCGATGCCCAGCTCGTGCTCGCTCCAGGACGACCCCTTGAGGTGGGCGTCGCGCTCGGCCTGCGTGGCGGCGTAGGCGAAGCCGTCCTGGTAGCCGGCCGGCACCAGGCCTTCATAGGCCGGGGTGACATAGAGCTTTTGGTGCAGCGCCTGGTACTCGGCCGTCTTGCTGGCGGTGTAGTTGAGCACGAAGGCGTCGATCTGGCCCTGCGTTTTGCCCTGGCGCGCCAGGTCGTCGCGCATGGCCTGTTCCTGCGCGGCAGACAGCGTCACCTGGTGGTTGGGGTCGAAGGCGCTGGGGTCGGCCTGCTGGTTGCGGATCTGCCAGTAGCTGCGGTAGTCCTGGCTGGCGCCGGCCTCGAAGGCGGCGATGGCGGCCTGCTGCTTCTCGGCGTTACGGGTGGTGTTTTCGAGCAGGGCGAGGTCTTCCCACAGCGTCAGCAGCTGGTTGTAGGTGCGCTCGTCGCGGGTCTCGAAGGGGTTGTTATCGATGATGCGGCCCGGCGTGCGCAGCTGCACGTCGCCGGTGGCCGAGGCGATCTGCGAGACCAGCAGGTCGCCTTCGGGGTTGCCGATCCAGCCCAGGCTGTCGAGGAAGATGTCGCCGCGCGCGGCGGCACTCACGCCGTAGCCGCCGCGCTGGGTGAGCATGTCGGTATAGCCGGCCTTGAGCTGCACCGGTGCGGCGGCGCTGCCGATGGCGCCGTTGTCGGAGACCAGCGTGATGCGGTTGCCCGACACGCTCGACAGCGGGCCGGCCATGACAAGGTTGCCGTCGGCAGCCAGCAGCACCCGGCCGAGCCCGGCGTTGGCGTCGCCGCCGGCGCTGACCAGGCCGATGGTGAGGTCGCCGTTGGCCTGGCGCAGCGCCAGGTTGCCTTCGGCCACGGCGGCGTTGAGGGTGGCGCCGTTGAGGTCGATGTCGAGCGGGGTGTCGGCCAGGCCGATGTTGCGCGAGGCGGCGAGGTTGAGCGAGCGGCCGGTGATCAGGCCGTTGTCGCCCTGTACGATCGACTGCCCGGCCTTGACCAGGCCCGGATTGACGCCGGCGGTCACGCTGGTGTCGCCGAAGCGATTGTTGATCAGGCCGTTGATCACCACGTCGCTCTTCGAGTTGATCGCCACCAGGCCCGTGTCACGGCCGGAGAATTCGACCGCGATCGGGTAGTCGGCCTTGAGCGAGAAGGTGTTGATGGTGGTGGTGCCGGTGGTCTGGGTCCACTTGGAGTGGTAGTCCTGGGCGATGCAGATGGTCCACCAGTTGCAGTTGGTCCATTCCTTGGTCTTGGTCCAGTAGTCCGAGGTGGTCTTGGTGCTGCTGGTGGTCTTCAGCGGCGTGCCGGTGAGGCTGGTGTCGCGCACCAGGTAGGTGCCGTCATCGAGCCGGCGGGTGCCGGTGGTGAAGGGGCCGCTCTTCGACTCGACGGTGCCGCTCGGCTGGGTGCGCAGGGCCGAGATGCCGAGGAACTGCGTGCCCGAGAACTGCCAGTAGGTGTTGGTCGACTTGTCGGTGGCGGTGGTCCACACGTAGCGCAGGCCGCTTTGCGGGTTGTAGGCGGTGTTGCGCCCGTCGCTGGCGGCGGCGTCGGCGCCGGTGAAGCGGTAGTTGGGGTTGAACACGCTGCCTTCCCAGCGGCCGGTCTGGTCGAGCGTGACCACGCCATTCTCGCGCGTGAGCACGGTGTGGATGGCGTCGACGCTGCCGTCGGCGGTGCTCACCTGCTGGATGTCGGTGATGTCGATCACGCCCTTGATGCCGCGGCCCGAGCCGTCGGCATCGGTGCCGGTGCTCAGGTTGTTCACCACCACGGCGCGGTCGGTCGGGTTGGTGACGGTGATCTGGCCGAAGCCGTCGAGCACCTTGAGGCGGGCGCCGCCGTTGCTGGTGTTGAGGATCTGGCCGTAGAGCTGGATGTAGCCGCCCTTGACCGCCTCGCCGTCGAGCACGAAACGCCCGCCGGCGACCGACGGGTCGTAGCTGGCGCCGATGTTGCCGTAGTCGGAAATCAGCGGATACAGGCCGCCGAAGGCGCTGGTGCGCTGCGCCCAGCCGGCCGACTGGATGTCGGCGTCGGCATAGCCGGCGCTGGCTTCGATGCGGTTGAGCTCGGCGTTGAACTGCACCGTGCCGCTGGCGGCGTTAAGGGTGGTGTACTTCGGCCCGCCGTGGTTCTTCCAGTTCACCACCAGCTGGTCGAGCGTCGCCTGGCTGAGGCCGAACAGGCTGGCCGGGCCGGTGAGCACCGGCGTGGTGGGCAGGGTGATGGCCCAGGTGTCGATGCCGCTTTGCACCAGGCCGTTGATGTTCAGGTAGCGCGCGCTGATGAACACGCTGCCGTTGGCGACGATGCCCTTGCCCGCCGGCGTGCTGGTCTGGCCGCCCTGCACATTGGCCGCCGGATCGCCCGAGGAGTGGTAGAAGCCATCGACGAAGCTCTGCACGAAGTCGCCGTTGTCGGCGCGCACATCGACCTGCGCAGCGCGGATGTCGCCATCCACGTAGATGCTGCCCGCCTGGCTATACACCCGCACCAGGCCGAGCGGGTTGCTCACGTCGTCCGACAGCTGGATGTCGGGCGAGGGCGCCGGCAGGTTGGCGTTCTTGGCGCTGTTCGGGTCGTAGTTGCTGATGACCTCGATCTCGGGCAGGCCGGCGGCGTTGTGCTTGGTCTCCAGTGTCAGCGACGGCGCCAGGTTGTTGGCGTTGATGCGGCGGATCTCGTTGGTGTCGTTGATCAGGAAGCCGTTCTGGCGCACCTCGCCGCCGCTGTCGCTATCGACGGTGAGCTTGCCCAGCACCAGGAAGTCGGGCGTGTTGTTGACGATGCTGATCTTGGCGTCGCCCGGCGCGCGCAGGGCACCGCTGCCGATCAGGTTGTCGGCGGTCACGTCGATGTTGCCCAGGCGCACGGTGATGTCATCGACATGGATGAAGTCGGCGATCGGGCCGTTGGCCGGCACGTCCGACAGGCCCGGCAGCTGCGCTTCGAGCGACACCAGCGAGCTCTGGGCGTTGCCCAGGTCGGTCTCCAGCGACTGCACCGTGGCCAGATTTCCGGCCACCGCGGTGCTGGCGCTGCCGACCGTGTCTTCGGCGCTGTCGATGCCGCCGGCCAGCGTGCTCACATCGCTGCGCAGGCCGGTGTTGCTGCTTTGCAGGCTGGCGACCGTGGCCACCCGCGTGGCGTCGCTGCCGCCGGCGAAGCGGCTGCGCAGTGTGGTCTGCAGGCCGTCGATGGTGGTGTAGGTGCTGCTGAGCGTGGCGGCCTTCTGGTCGAGCTGGCTGCTCTTGCCAGCGATGCCGTTGAGCAGGCTGTTGGCCACGCCCAGCTCGGTGGTGGCGGTGCTGCGGTCGGCGTCGTTGGCCGCGCGCAGGGCATCGATCTGCGACTGCGCACCGCCGCTGGCCAGCAGGGTGTCGATCTGGCTCTGGCGGCTGGCGATGTTGCCCAGCAGGGTGTCGAGGGTGGTGTTGCTGGCGGCCAGCGCGCTGCGGTCGGTGGCCAGCTGGCCCTGCAGCGTGTTGATGTCGCCGCGCAGCGTGGTGGCCGTGCTCTGCAGGCTGATGAGGCTCAGGTAGTCGGCATCGGCGGCATTGAAGTTGGCCATCTGCGCCAGCGTGCTGCGCACCGTGGTGTTGTTGCCGTTGATGCTGTCGGCCTTGACCACCACCGTGCCGGCGTTGCCGGTGAGCGTGCTCTGCGCGCTCAGCGCGCTGTCGGTGCTGGTGCTGGCGCTGTCGGTGGTGGCGACGATGTCGTTGCCGAGGTTGTCGATGCGCGCCTCGGTCTGGTCGATCTCCTCCTGCTTGACGGCCTTCGGGCTGGGGTTGTTCCAGTTGCCGGTGTTGAAGTTGCTGCCGTTGGGGTCGCCGCTGGCCAGGCCGAGCTCGACCAGCTTGAACTGCAGGAACTTGATCTCCGATTCGTAGGCGCCCACCGCCACCGGGTCGGCCGCGTATTGCTCCATCAGGCTGCGCAGCTTGTCGATGCGCTTCTGGATGGCGGCGGCCAGGCCCACGGCGGGGTCGATGGTGTAGCTCACGCCGTCGGTGGCGGTGGCCTTGAGGCGCCACAGCACCCGGCCGTCGGCGCCTTGCACCGGCGTGGCCACCACGTTGCCATTGGCGTCGACCAGCTCGTATTCGAGGGTCAGCGACTCGAAGCGATGGATGCCGGCCAGCGCCGTGCCGTCGATGCGGGCGGTCGAGGTGCCCCCCACCACGGTCTCGCCGCCGGTGATGTCGAAGGACACATCGTCGCCGCCGAAGGCGTTGCTGATGCCGCTGACGATGCCCGAGGCGGCTTCGCGGTAGATGTCCTTGCCGATGCCGATGTGGTTGGCGTCGATCTTGCCCTTGTCGGCGGCCAGCGCGATGTCGCTGGCGGTCTCGATGCTCGCGGTGCCCAGCAGCTGCACCGAGGCATTGCTGGTGACGCGGGTCTGCGCGTCGGGGTCGGAGTTGATCGGGAAGGCGGTCTTGTTCCACAGGCGCACTTCGCTGTCGGCCTCGATGTCGGTGCGCGTGCCGTCGCTGGCCTGCCCGCCACCCAGATGCACGCCGCCCTGGTCGGCCAGCAGGCGGGCGCCGGTGTTGACGATGGCGTTGTTGTTGCCGGTCCAGATCGAGTAGGCCTCGCCCTGCGGCGCGCCGGCCAGGCCGTAGGTGTCGGACGAGGCGCGGGTGTCGAGATCCACCTCGGCGCGGGTGCCGGCGCGGATGTCGCCCAGATCGCTGGTGACCTTCGCATTGGCGCCGAACTCGGCGGTGGCATTGCCGGTGGCGGTGAAATGGGTCTCGGTCAGCGCGATGGCCACCAGGCCGCCGGAATCGAGCTTGGACTTGTCATGGCCGATCACCTGGTTGAAGGCGTCGAGATGGAAGGTGCCCTCGCCCAGCGCCGGCATCAGCACATGCACCTGGGCACCCTGGCCGATGCGCGCCACGGTGTTGAGCGTGACCGTGCTGTGGCTGCTGCCGGCCGCGGCATTGAGCGCGCCGCCCGAGCCGGACTGGATGTTCCAGGCCACGGTGTCGGCATTGGCGGCCGCGTCGGCGGCCAGCGAGCCCGCGCCCCACCAGAACTTGTGCGCCCGGTTGTTGGCGTCGATGTCCACATGGTGGGCGTTCACGCGCGCATTGTCGGCCACCGTGGCCTCCACCGTGCTGTTCACCGTGTGGCGCGCGCTCGAGCCGCTGGCGCCGACCGCCGAGGCCGACACGCTGTCCACCTTGCCGTTGAACTGCGTGGTGTGGTCGGCCTTGAGGGTGAGGGTGCTGGCGTTGAGGCTGTGCGTGGCGTCGCCGTTGCCCAGGCGGGCGGCGGTGTGGCTGGTGCTGGCGGTACTGACGCTGGCCGCCGAGCCGGAGACGATGCCGCCGCTGCCCGACACCGCCGTGGCGACGTTGTCGTCCTTGCCGGTGGCGGTGACGCTGATGAGGCCGGTCATGCCGCCGAGGCTGGCGACCTGCACACCGTTGCCGAGGCTGGCCAGCGTGTGGGTGTTCGCATTGGCCTCGGCAATGGTGGCGCCGGCCGCCAGGGCGCCGAGCGACACGCCGGTCACGTCGGTGCGCTGGCGGGTGGTGTTGCTGGCCGCCACGGCGACGCTGTTGGCCACGATGAGATCGCCGTTGTCGCCGAGTGCGGCGTCGACCGTGCCGTCGTTGTGGCTCTCGGCATAGGTGGCGTTCACGCCGGCCAGCAGGCCGCCGGCCGCGCCGACCGCGTAGGCGGTGGTGCCGCTGCCGAGCACCGCCTGGGTGGCGGCGATGGCCAAGTCGGCGGCGCGGATGCGGGCCCCGGCGCCGATGCCGGCGTCGATGTCCGGTGCGGCGGCGGCCGTGGCCACCGAGGCGCCGATACCGACCCCGCCGGCCACGTTCACGCCGAGCGCATCGGCGTCGGCCTGGGTGCGGCCGGTGGCCGTCACGCCGACGCTGCCGGTGACGGTGATGCGGCTGGTGTCGCCGATGGTGGCGCTGATCGTCGGCGTGGTCTTGGCGGTGGCCACCGAGCCGCTGGCAGCCAGGCCGATGCCGGCCTTGCCAGCGATGGAATTGGCCTTGGCCGTGGTGCTGGAGTCGGCGCTGACGGCGAGGCTGCCCACGGTGCCGACCGACTGGCCGACCTGCAGGTTGTCGCCGGCGCTGGCGGTGGTGGCGCCGCCCAGGGTGGCGGTGGCCACCGAGGCGCCGACCGCCGCGCCGCCAGCCACGCTCACGCCGACCGCCTCGCTCTCGGCGCGGCGATCGTCGCTGGCCGACACGGTGGCGCCGGTGGCCGACAGGATCTGCACGCCGTCGCCAAGCGCGGCGCGGGTGCTGCTGTTGTCGGTGACGACCGCCACCGCGGCGTCGATGGCCAGTCCGCCGTAGCTGCCGGCAAAGCCGGTGAGGTCGCTCACCGTGTGGGTGTGGGCGCTGACCGACAGCGGCCCGCCGCTGGCGAGCGTGGCCAGCGCGGCCACATCGGCCGCCGTGCCGGCATTGATCGACACCACGCCGACGCCGGCGCCGAGGCCGACACCGCCGACCGAGGCGCCGCCGGCCAGGACCTTGACGTCGATGTCCTGGCGCGCGTCCACATCGATGGCGCCGCCGCTGGTGATGTTGGCGTCGCCAATGGTGGCGGTGGTGCCGGCGGTGTTGGCGCCGGCCAGATCGCCCGAGATGGTGACCCCGGCACGCGCCGCCTGGCTCTGGTTGCCCGCATCGCGGATGCGTGCGTCGTCCGAGCCGGCGAGCAGGC
This sequence comes from Denitromonas iodatirespirans, assembly GCF_018524365.1. Lineage (GTDB taxonomy): Bacteria > Pseudomonadota > Gammaproteobacteria > Burkholderiales > Rhodocyclaceae > Nitrogeniibacter > Nitrogeniibacter iodatirespirans. The sequence goes on along the minus strand of NZ_JAEKFT010000048.1, from coordinate 8,424 downwards.
TGTTGATGCTGCCGTCGGTGGCCTGGTCGTCGGCATAGCTGTTCACGTCGCCGAAGTCGCCGCTGTCGGACTTGAGGCGGTCTCGCCCTTCGCTGTCGAGTCCGCTGCCGACCGAATACACCGACACGCCGCCGGCAATCGCGCCGAGGCCGCCGGCCGCGCTGACGGTGATCGAGTCGATGTCGGCGCTGGTGAGCGCGTTCACATCCACATCGCGCGCGGCCGAGACCTGCGCGCTGTCGTCGATCAGGGCGGTGGTGTCGTTCTTCACCGTGCCCACGTCCACGCCGCCGGCCGCGCCGACCGCGCCGAGCGCGAGCGAGCCGGTGTAGGCGTCGACCTTGGCGTGGTTCTTGGCGCTGAGGTTCACATCCTGCGTGCCGCTGGCGCCGGTCACGCCCTGGTTGATCAGCGCGCCGCTGCCGATGACGGCGGTGGTGTCCGAATCGAGGCTGGTGACAGTCACCGCGCCGGACACGCCGGCATAGAAGCCGCCCGCGCCGCTGGCGGCGACCGAGAACAGGTCTTCGGAGGAATTGGCCTCGACCATCAGGCCGGTGATGGCGTCGCGGTCGGTGAGGTCGTTGCCCGACAGCGCCTGCATCATGCCGGTGCCGTTGCCGCGCGCATTGACCGTGGCGCCGGCGCCGACGCCGGCGGTGGTGTCCTTCTCGATGCGCGTCACGCCGACTGCGCCGCCCACCCCGGCCGCGCCGAAGCCGGCGGCGAGCGTGCCGTCGATGACGTCGGTCTCGGTGTCGTCGGTGGCCACGATGCGCACATTGCCGTCGGCATCGACCACCGAGCCGGTGCCGGTGGTGGCGCTCGTCACATTGGTGATGGACACGACCGAGGTCGAGCCGGCCACGCCGACCGTGCCGCCCACGCCGAGGCCGGCGGCGATGGAGAGGATCTCTTCCTTGCCGTGGGCTTCGACAGACACGTCCTTGCGCGCGCGCAGGTCGGCCGAATCGCCCACGCGGGCTTCAGTGGTGTGCTTGGCGACCAGCACGTCCGCGCCGGCGCCGATGCCCACCGCGCCCGCGCCCGAGGCGGAGCCGGCGATGCCCATCTGGTAGTGGTCGTTGCCCGCCGCGACGAGCACCGACTGGCCGGCCGCGGCGCCGGTGTTCTGGTTGATCTGCGCGTTGTTGCCGATTTCGGCGGTGGTGTGGGTGGTGATGACGTTCACATCGCCGGCCAGCGTGATCGCCGCCGAGCCGGCGGCGGCGCCGGTGGCCGAGATGGTTTCGATGTCGTCTTTGTTGGTGGCGGTCACGGCCAGGCCGGTGAAGCCGGCGGTGGTGCCGCGGCTGGCCACGCGCTGGCCGGTGAGGGCCTGGCTGTCGCTGCCGTCGGGGTTGGACGCGGCCGGGGCGCTGATCTCGCCCTCGTCGCTGCCGTTGGCGGTGTAGCCGGTGGCGAAGCTGCCGTCGGCCACCGTCACGCCGGCGGCCTGGCCGAGCGCATCGACCGTGGCGCCGTCGCCCACGCGGGCGGTGACGGTCTTGTCGATGACCGCCACGGCGGCCGAGGCGCCCACGCCGGCCGAGCCGCCGAAGGCGCCGTTGCCGGCGATCATGTCGATTTCATTGTCGTCGTCGGCCGAGACGATGACGTTGCCGTCGCTGTGCACGGTGGCGGCGTCGGCGATGTCGCCGACGGTGTCGATATCCACCACATACACCGAGGCCGAGCCGGCGATGCCGGCCGAGCCGCCGGCCGACAGCGAGGCGGCCACCGAGGTAATGTCTTCGGTGCTGCGGGCCTCGACGGTGACGGTGTCGTTGGCCTTGACGTTGCCGGCGATGCTGGCGGTGGTGGTCTTGCCGATCAGGCCGACTTCGGCCCCCGCGCCCACGCCGCCGCTGCCGCCGAAGGCGACCGCGCCGGCCACGCCGAGCAGGGTGGTTTCGTCGCTGGCGCGCACCGTCACGTCCTGCGTGGCGGCGCCGTCGTCGAGCGGGTTCACGGTGGCGCCGCTGCCGATGGCGGCAGTGGTGGTTTCGGTCAGGTCGGTGACCGTGGCCGAGCCGGCCACGCCGGCACTGCCGCCGCCCGAACCGCCGGCGGCGATGGTTTCGATGTCTTCATGCGAGGTGGCGGTGACCGCCACGCCGCGCGTCGATTCGGTGAGCCGGTTGCCGGCGCTGTCCTTGGCGCCGGTGGGCAGGTCGAGGGCGGCGCGCTTGCCGCGGCCGGTGGCGCTGCCGTCGAGGCGGGCCTCGACCGTGTTGTCGGTGATCAGCACCGAGGCCGAGGCGCCGATGCCCACTTTGCCGCCGCCCGAGACATTGCCGGCCAGGCTGAAGAGCTCGACATCGTCCGAGGCGCCGACATGCACGTTGCCGTCGGCGATCGCCGTCGAACCGGCCTCGATGCCGGCCTTGACGGTGTTCCTGGCCTGCACCACCGAGCCCGCGCCGGCCACGCCGGCCTTGCTGGCGACCCCGCCGGCCGCGGCGATGCCTTCGATACGGGTGGTGGAATCGGCCTTGACGGTGATGTCGCCGGCCGTGGATTCGGCGTTGGCGTTGTGCTTGAGGCGGGCGTCGATGAGGTTGTCGACGTCGTTCCAGGCGAAGGCCACGCCCACCCCGGCGGTCTGGGTGCTCGCGCCGAGCGCGCCGGCCAGGCCGTAGATGCGCGAGCTGTCGGTGGACTGCAGCGCGATGCCGGCGGCGCTGTCGACACCGTCGCCGCCGCGGGTGCCGGCGATCCAGCTCTGGGTGCGGTTGTCGATGGTGTTGATGGTCACCGCGGCCGCGGCGGCCATGGTGCCCTTGCTGGCGCCGATGGCGGCTGAGATGGTGTCGATGCTGTTGTCGGTGGTGGCGGCCACCGTGACCAGGCCGGTGGCGTCCACGTCGCTGTCGGCGATCCAGCTTTCGGTGTCGTTATCGAGCTGGTTCCAGCTGAACGAGAGGCCAATGCCGGCCTTGCCGCCGAAAGCGATGGCGCCGGCGATGGCGCGGATGGTGGAGTCGTCCAGCGCGGTCAGGCCGACGGTGGAGACGCCGGTGAGCAGCACATGGTTGAGATAGCTCTTGGTGAGGTTGTCGATGGCGTTGATCGACACCGAGCCGGCCACGCCGACCTTGCCCTTGGTGCCGGCCACCGAGGCGGAGAGCGTTTCGATGGTGCCGGTGGTGTGGGCGTCGGCGCTGAGCGGGCCGGTGAGCGCCAGCGTGGCGTCGTCCACATAGGCGGCGGTGGTCCCGGCCAGTGAGTTCTGCGCGTAGGAGCCGGCCAGGCCGTTGCCGCTTTGCTGGGTCGAGATGGTGACCGCGCCCGAGAGCGCCGAGAGCGCGAGCTTATTGGTGGCGTCGAGGTCGGCGGCCGTGGCCTGGGTGATATTGGCGCCGTCGGCGAGGTAGGCGTTGGTGTCGGCGGTAATGTCGTTGATCGACACGTCGGCCGACACCGCCACGCCGAATTTGCCCTTGCCGGCCTTGCTGGCGGTGCCGCTGCCGCTGCCGTCCTGGGTGTCGCTGGCGCCGGCCGGCATGTCGGTTTGTGCCTTGCTGTCGGTGGCGAGCGCGCCGGCCACCGAGTAGGCGCCCTGCGAGATGTCGGACAGCGCCACCAGATTCACCTGGCCGGTGGTGCTGATGTGGCCCAGCGCCGGCACGAGGTCGAGGCCGAGCGGGTCGAAGTTGCCGATGTAGGCGGCCACGTCGGAGGTGATGGTATTGACCGACACCGAGAAGCCGATACCGACCTGGCCCTTGGTGGCGACCACGCCGCCGGCCACGGAGATGTTTTCGAGGTCGCCCGAGGCATCGACGGTGATGTCGTCGCCGGCCTCGACCACCGCGTCGTCGTCGATGGCGGCCAGCGAGGTGTTGCTGAGCGTATTGACCGACACCGCGCCCTCGACGCCGACCGCGTCGGAACTGCCGCCGGCCTCGGCGACGGTGACCACGCGCTGCAGGTTCTCGGCCTTCACGTCGACCGTGTTGGCGCTGTTGACCGTGGCATTGCCGCGGATGGTGGCGCTGGCGTCGGTGTCGATGCTGATCAGCCCGACCGAGCCGCCGATGGCCGCCTTGCCGCCGCTGGTGCCGAGGAACTTGGTAGACAGGATGCCGACCGCGCCGGTGAGGCTCACGTCGTTTTTCGCGCTGACCTTGACCGACTGGCTGGCCAGGCCGGGGATCGCCCGATAGCGGGTGTTGAGCTGCGCGCCTTCGTCCACATAGGCGGTGGCGGTGTTGCCCAGATCGAAGAGGTTGACGCCCACCGCCAGGCCGATGCCGCTCTTGCCCTTGGCGGAGTTGATCGAATAGGTGCTGAGGAACATGTCCAGCACGCCGCCCTGCAGGAAGTTCAGGATCTCCTCCGGATCTTCCCAGTCGATCTGCCACGGGTAGGGCACATGGGTTTGCGCATCGACCAGCAGCGCGCCCTTGGCGTCGACGGTGGCGCCTGCGCCGATATAGCTGGTGGCGGTATTGACGAAGTTGCCGACCGCCACCGAGCCGCCCACGGCGGAGCCGGTGGAGCTGGTCTTGGCGCTGGCGCTGGAGCCCGGCTGGTCGGTGATCTTCGAGGTGACCGAGATGCCGCCCTGGGCGCGCACGTCGGCCAGCGGGGCGATCGACGCCGTGGCGGTGTTGTTGCCGTTGGTCCAGGCGACCGCGCCGGCGGCGTTGAACTTGCCTTCCTTGATGCCCGGGAAGAGGAAGCTGGTGAGGCGGTCGGCGGTGGTGGGGTTGATCTTGCCGGTGGCGGCGAGGATGCCGCCGACCACGTTGCGCTGGATGCCGGCCTTGAAGTTGGTGATCTTGGCCGAGATCGACGAGGGGTTGCCGAGCGTGGCAGCGTTGGCCGAATTGCTCTCTTCGATGTCGGCGTTGGCGGTCACCGTCACGTCGCCCGACAGCGCCTGCGCCGTGCCGCCGAGCGTGGCGGTGGTTGCCGAGGTGGTCTCGGAGATCGCCAGCGACAGGCCGACGCCGCTGCCGCCGGTGTTCTTGGCGTCGGCGGCGGCGTTGATCCGGGCGTCGGTCTGCGCGTCGACGGCGATCGAGCCGCCGGTGGTGGTGGTGGTGTCGCCCACTTCGGCGAGGGTGGTGATGTGCGTGTTGGCGCGCACGAAGGTGGCGTCGACCGGTTTGTTGATCGAATTGACCACGGCGGTGACGTCGACCTCGGTGTCGGTATGCGCCTGCACCGTCAGCGCGTTGGTGGCGGTGACATTGGCCGTGCCGACCACGCGGGCGCGCGCCTCGGCGGTGGACTCGCCCCAGGCGGCCGAGAACAGGAAGGGGCTGCTGAAGGTCGGCTTGGCGGCGGAATCGGCATTGGCGCCGATGGTCACGGTGTCGGCGCCGACGATGAGGGTGGCGCCATCGACCAGGGTGGTGGCTTTCGCGGTGGACAGCGCCACCAGCGGCACCGAGTTGAAGTCGAAGAAGGTGTCGTCGAGCGCGGTGATCAGCGGTCCGTCGGGGTCGGGCAGCCAGCTTTGGTCGAGCAGGCGGGTGGCCGTGCCGAGAATCTGGTAGACCAGCGAGGTGGTGGCGGTCGAGGTGATCTCCACCTCGCGGCCGCGGATCTCGCTCTTGATGGCGCCGCTGTCGCCGATGGTGGTGGTGGCGGTGGCGGTCTTCTCGAAGCCCGAGCGCGCGCCGGCATGGCTGCTGATCGTCACCTTGCCGCTGCCGGTGACTTTGCTGCCGAGCACCGTGGTGGTGGCCGTGGCCTTGGTGGTGACGCTGAGGAAGGCGCCGCCGATGCCGTCGATCGGGTCGTCCAGTTCCAGGTCGATCTGGCGCTGGGCATCGGCGAGGCTCAGGGTCGGATCGTTGTCGAGCAGCTCCTGCATCAGCGAGGTGTCGGCCGAGGAGCGGATGGTGATGTCCTTGCCGGTGACCGTCGCTTCGGTCAGCGACACGCTCGCCGACACGTCGCGGTTGGCGCCGATGGCGTCGAGCGTGCGGCCTTCGACCGTCACGTCGCCGCCCGTATGACCGCTGTCGGCGTGGGCCAGCAGGCGGCTGCCGGCTTTGAGCTCGACATGCGAGGCGCGCAGCGTGAGGTCGCCCGAGTCGCCCTGCGAGGCGTCGGTGGCATGATCGCCGCCGGCCGGGTTGGCGATGTCGCGCGTCGAGATGGTGATGTTGTCGCCGACGGTGATCTTGTCGTTGGCGATCAGCGTGAAGTCGGCGCCGTCGGTGTGCTGGTTGGCCGAGACGACTTCGATGGTGTTGGGGTCGATCAACACCGCGCCGCGCTGGCCATTGGTGGCATTGGCCTTGAGCGCGCCGCCTTCGAGCCTGACCGTTTCGGTGGCCGAAAACTCGATATGGCCGCCGTCGCCCGACACCTCGCCGCCGCGCGCCGAGATCTCGCCGCCCGCCGCCAGCGTGGCCGTGTCCTCGGCCCACACGCGGATGGCGCCGCCATCGGAATTCGCGCCATGGCCGTCGGCCGAGACGCGGCCGCCGCTGGCCACGGTGATGTCGCCGCCGGCATCGATGCGCACCCGCCCGGCCGCCTGGCCGGTGGCGCCATCGGCCGACACCGCACCGGCGATGTTGACCGCGTCGGCCGCGACGATGCGTACGGTGTCGCCGTCTTGTAGCAGCTGGGCGCCGGCTTCGAGGCCGTCGATGTTCACCAGCGCGCCGAAACCGGCATGCGCGGCGGCGCCGGCGTCGATGCGTGCACCGCCGTCGACGTTCACATTGGCGGCGGCCAGCTGCACGGCGCGCGCGGCGCGCACCGAGCCTTTCACGGTGATCAGGCCGGATTCGGACAGCGGGATCTCGCCGCGCAGTGCCTGATCCACCGCCGCGTCGTCGATGACTCCGCCCGGGCCGATCAGCCGCTCCATGAAGGCCGGCGTCGGCGTGGCCACGGTGAGGCTGCCGACGTTGATCTGCCCCTGCGCACCCACCACCATGCCGTGCGGGTTGAAGAAGAAAACGTTGCCGCCGATGCGCCCGTCTTTGTAGGCGTTCATCACCCCGTCGATCTGGCTGCGCTCGTTGCGCACCAGGTTGAGCAGGTTGGCCGCCTGCTGCGGCAGGTGCAGATTGACCGTCTGCCCCGCGCCGATATTGAAGCGCGAGAAGGAGTTGAAGGCGTTGTCGCCGCGCACCGTGGCCGTGGTGACATCGGTGACCGCCCCCGCCTGAGTCAGCGTGGTGGCGGTGCGCCCGTCGGTGACGATGCCGGGCTGGGCGACGGCGGCCATCGGCGCGGCCAGCAGCAGCCAGCTTGAAAACGCATTGAGGAAGGCGCAGCGACGCAGCACGCACAGGTATTGGCGACGCAGATAGGCAAGGGCACCGTAGCTCACGGCAGATCTCCAGTTCACAGCGACGCGGGGGCCGGGGAACGGTAGATACAGCCCGCCGCGAGGTCATTGCAGAAGCGGTGCTACGGCGGCGCGAGAGGCGCCCGGCGCAAGATCACCGCTGTCGTCCCGGCCGGTTCTTGGATGCCGGCGTCGGGGGAGGTATTACGCATGTGGTGCTGCGAAGTACTGCGCCGGATCGCGATCGGCGATACGACGCGCTGATTCGGGTGGGTGGGCTCTCGGAGGAATCAAGCAAGAGACATACCGCCTACTGCAAACGATTGTTACAGAAGTAATAGGCGCTGACGGTGACATACGCCACGGTCATTAAGTGTAAAAATTTTCGACATCGTGGGAGAGGCCGACATGGGGGGCATCCCATCGGTCGGAGCGCCGGTACGCTGCAGAGTCGGGTCAATCCGGCCTGCAGCACACGCCTTAAAACTTTTTTTGCCAATGTCATTTATGACTGTAGAATCGCTACCCGTCACGGCTGCAAGGACCGCCCCATGTTCACCTCCGACACCCGCCTGTTCGCGCTCACCTGGCGCGACGCGCCGTTCGATCTGCCGGTCGAAGCGTGGTGGGGGACTGAGGCGCTGTCGGCGGGCTTCGAGCTGGTGGTCGATCTGCTCAGTCCCGACGCCTTCATCGAACTCAAAGCCCTGCTCGGCCAGACGGTGACGCTGCACAGCACACTCTCCGACGGCAGCCGCGCGGGCCGCTCGGCCCTGGTACGCGCCGCGCTCAAGCTCGGCGCCGACGGCGGCTTCTGCCGCTACCGCCTGACTCTGGTGCCCTGGACCTGGCTGCTCTCGCGCGGCCGGCACAACCGCGTCTTCCAGGACAAGACCGTGATCGAGATTGTCGAGACTGTGTTTTCCAGCTACCGCGAACAGGCCGCGTGGCAGTGGAGCGCGGAAGTGACCGGGTTTCTCTCGGACGCGCGCATCCGCAGCTACACAGTCCAATACCATGAGTCCGACTACGCCTTCGTCTCGCGCCTGCTGGCCGAAGAGGGCATCGGCTGGTGCATCGAAGAGGACGAAGCGGCCCCCGCCGGGCACCGCATGCGCCTGTTCGCCGACAGCCTGCGCTGGCCCGAAGACAGGCTC
>NZ_JAEKFT010000047.1 GCF_018524365.1 Denitromonas iodatirespirans | reverse complement strand
CAGGTCGGCCACATCAGCAACAGCAGCAACGCCAGCTACCAGCTGTCGGTCGGTCCGGGCGTGGCCCCGGCCGCCGGCGAGAGCCAGACCGGCTACATGGTGGGCTTGCGCTACTTCTTCTGAGCGCAGCATTCGGGGCGGGCTTCGGCCCGCCCCGAATCCATTCTGCCTATCTGGATAGTGTAAATACATGATCGACTACCGCGCTCCGACCGCCGAGTTGCTATTCGCCATGGTGCATGGTGCCGGCGCTCGGCGTTTGGCCAATTGGGACGAAGACATTGCCGCGCAGGTGCTGCACGAGGCGGCGCGCTTCATCGAAGCGCAGATCGCACCGCTGGACCCGGTCGGCGACGCCGCCCATGCGGCCCTTGCAGAGGGGCGTGTGCGTCTGCCGCCGGCCTTCGTCGATGCCTATCGCCATCTGCGCGATGCCGGCTGGACCACCTTGTCGGCCGACGAGGCCTGGGGCGGGCAGGCGTTGCCCGAGGTGCTGGGCGGGGCGGTCACCGAGATGCTGGCGGGCGCCTGCGTGGCCCTGCAGATGGTGCTGACGCTGGGCCCAGCGGCCGTGCGTGCCATCGCGGCCAGCGGCTCTCCCGCGCAGCAGGCGCGCTACTTGCCCCGCCTGGTGTCGGGGCAATGGCTGGCCACCATGTGCCTGACCGAAGCGCAGGCCGGGTCCGACCTGAGCACCACACGCACCCTGGCCGAGCCGGCCGGCGACGGTAGCTATCGCCTTCGCGGCGAGAAGATCTTCATCTCCGGCGGCGATCACGATCTCACCGAGAACATCCTCCACCTGGTGCTGGCGCGCACCCCCGGCGCACCGGCCGGCGTCAAGGGCCTGTCGCTGTTCCTGTGCCCGGCCGTGCGCGAGGACGGCACTCGCAATGCCGTGGCCTGCCTGCGCCTGGAAGAAAAAATGGGCATGCATGCCTCGCCCACCTGCCAGCTGGTCTTCGACGGTGCCCATGCCGAAATGCTCGGGGCCGAGGGGCAGGGGCTGGCCGGCATGTTCGTGATGATGAACGCCCAGCGCATCGAGACCGCGCTGCAGGGCGTCGGCCTGGCCGAGGTGGCGGCCCAGCGTTCGCGCGCCTATGCGGCGCAGCGCCACCAGGGTCGGCTGCCCGGCGAGTCCGGTGCGGTGGCGATCAATCGCCATGCCGACGTGCGCCGGATGCTGCTGCAGCAGATGGTGTTGGCGCAGGGCTGCCGGGCGATGGTGTACCGGACCCAGGTTGAACTGACGCTGGGGCAAACGCCGGCGCTGGTCGATTTCATGACCCCGGTGTGCAAGGCTTTTGCCAGCGAGGCCGGGTTCGAGGTCGCCCATCTGGCCATCCAGATTCACGGCGGCTATGGCTATCTGAACGAGTATCGGGTCGAGCAGGTGCTGCGCGATGTGCGCATCACCAGCATCTACGAAGGCACTAACGGCATCCAGGCCACTACCCTGGTCGAGCGGTTGTTGCGCCAGCCGGACGGCGCGCCAGCCGCCGCGTTTGCCGCCGATGTCGAGGCGGCGATCGGTGTGGCGCAACCGGCGATGGCGGCTGCCTTGCGAACGGCGCTGGCCGCCTGGCAAACCGCCACCGATGCCGCGCTGGTGCGCGTTCCGCTCGGCGCCGCGACTACCGGTTTCATGCGCCTGACCGGGCTCGTTGCGCTCGGTGCCGCGTGGGCGCGCATGGAGGCGGCGGCCCACAGCGCGCCGAATCCGCAACGCACGCTGGCCGCGGCGCAGTACCTGCGGGACGAGATGTTGCCCGAATGCCGCCAGCTGGCAGACACCGTGTGTCGGGGATGCGATCTGGGAGCGTTGACCGATGCCGTATTCGCGCCGGAGTGATCGGGTGCCATGGGGCTTCGATGCCTCTGGCCTCGGCGTTGGTGGTACGGGTATGCAGTTGTATGTCACTCCTGCTCTATCTATGCCGATAAGGTCTAGCTGCTAGTGGCTGCCATGGCTGGGCACCTCGTGCGCCCCGACACAGAATCTCTCCATGGCGTACGACTGAGGGCCGGGAAGATCACTCGGCACTAGGATCGTCGGATGGCCGGAGGCCGGGCATTCAGCCACCTCATGACACGCGACGGGTTCGCCGGTATCCGCCGCATGCAGCAACATACCGGCGGTACACGGGGGAGAGTGGATCGTCGATCCGCAAGGCTCAGCGGTATTCCCCAACGATAAAAAGGAAGGAGACAAGAATGAAGCGACTGAAGACAGTGATCCTGGGGCTGGCGCTGGCCGCCGGCATGCAGCTGGCGAACGCGGCCGATGTCACCTTGCGCCTGCACCAGATGCTGCCGCCGCAGGCGACGATCCCGTCCAAGGCGATCTCGGCCTGGATCAAGAAGGTGGAGAAGGACAGCGGCGGCAGTATCCGCGTCCAGCACTTCCCCAGCATGCAACTGGGTGGCAAGCCGCCCGAGCTGTTCGGCCAGGCCGAGGACGGCGTGGTCGATATCATCTGGACGGTGCTGGGTTACACGCCCGGGCGCTTCCCCAAGACCGAGGTCTTCGAGCTGCCGTTCTCCACCGGCAAGGCCGAAGCGGGTTCGCGCGCCTTCCACGAATATGTGGAGAAGTACTCCGCCGACGAGTTCTCCAGCGTCAAGCTGATCGCGGCCCACGTGCATGGCCCCGGCCTGTTCCACAGTCGCGACCCGATCACGCGCCTGGAAGACCTGAAAGGCATGAAGGTGCGCGGCGGCTCGCGCATCATCAACATCATGCTCGAACAACTCGGCGCCACCCCGGTGGGCATGCCGGTGCCGGCGGTCGGCGAAGGGCTGTCGAAAGGCGTGATCACGGCGACGACCATTCCCTGGGAGGTCGTGCCGGCCTTCAAGGTGCAGCAGATCGTCAAGAACCACGCCGGTTTCTCGGGTGACAAGGGCTTGTACACCCAGACCTTCGCGCTGGTGATGAACAAGGCATCCTACGACAAGCTGCCCGCCGATCTGAAGAAAGTCATCGACGACAACAGCGGTGTCGAAGTGGCGGCCATGTTCGGTGCGGTGATGGATGCCGGCGACGCGGTCGGCCTGTCGCTGGCGCAGAAGGCGGGCAACAACATCGTCACCCTGGACGAGGCCGAGACCCAGCGCTGGAAAGATGCCGCCGCCGGGACGCGCGAGGCCTGGTACAAGGAAGTCGCGCAGAAGGGGATCGACGGTCCTGCGCTGGCGGCCAAGGCGGCGGAACTGGTCGAGAAATACGCCGGCAAATGAGTGCGATGGGCACCTACAAGTCGACGGACGTCGCCACACAGGGCGTCGCGGCAACTCGGAGCTTGGACGTGATGGGCAGGTCGATCTATTTCGTGACCCGCAGGCTGGCCTGGTTCGGCGGCTTCGTGCTCGCCGTCATGGCCCTGCTGAGCGTGGTGAGTATTGCCGGCCGGGCCATGTCTGGCTTCGGCTTGGGCCCGGTGCCCGGCGATTTCGAACTGGTGGAGGCAGGCACGGCGTTGGCGGTGTTCTGCTTTTTGCCCTGGTGTCATTTGCGCCAGGGGCATGCCACCGTGGATCTGTTCTGGAACAGCTATCCGGAAGGTATGCGCCGGGTGCTGGAGATCGTCAGCGACGTCCTGATGCTCGTTCTCTGGGTGCTGCTGGTGTGGCGCATGGGGGTGGCGACGCATGATTACTTCGGCAACGGTGAGACCACCTTCATCCTCCAGGTGCCGGTCTGGTGGGGTTATGCCGCATCCATGGTGCCGGCCGTGCTCGGTTGCGTCGCCTACGCGTGGCGTGTCTTCGAACGGCTCGGTTGGGTGAGCCGCCCCGAACCCATCGTAAACACGGGAGGGACGCACTGATGAATGCCATGACCCTGGCTGCCTGGTCGTTTCCGGCGCTGATGACGCTGGTGTTCCTGCGGGTACCGATCGGTCTGTCGATGGCGGTGATCGGCCTGCTCGGCGCCTGGCAGGTGTTCGGCGATGCGGCTCCGCTGCTGAACCAGATGAAGAACCTGGCCTATGGCCAGTTTTCCACCCATTCGTTGTCGATCGTGCCCCTGTTCCTGTTGATGGGGCAGTTCGCCACCCTGGGCGGCATGTCGAAGGCCTTGTTCAAGGCGGCCGAGGCCTTTCTCGGGCATCGCAAGGGCGGCGTGGCGATGGCCGCCGTGGGGGCCTGCGCCGGCTTCGGCGCGATCTGCGGCTCGTCGCTCGCCACCGCCGCGACGATGGGGCAGGTCGCCCTGCCCGAACTGCGTCGCGCCGGCTACGACGGTGGCCTGGCCGCCGGGGCGCTGGCCGCCGGCGGTACGCTGGGGATCCTGATCCCGCCGTCCATCGTGCTGGTGATCTATGCCATCCTGGCCGAACAGAACATCGCCAAGATGTTTGCCGCCGCCTTCGTGCCGGGCATCCTGGCGGCGCTCGGCTACATGCTCGTGATCGCCATCGTCGTGCGCCTGAAGCCGACATGGGCAGGCACCCTCGAACCCATGCCCTGGCCCGAACGCGTGCAGGCATTGATCGCCGTGTGGCCGGTGCTGGTGATCTTCGTGGTGGTGGTCGGCGGCATCTACGGTGGCGTGTTTACGCCGACCGAAGGGGCTGCCGTGGGGGTGGTCGCCACCGGGCTGCTGGCCTGGAAGCGCGGCGGTCTGAGCCGATCGCGATTGCGCGAAGCCATCGAAGCGACCGCTTCGGGCACGGCCATGGTGTTCATGATCGTGCTCGGCGCGGCGGCCTACAACACTTTCCTCGCGCTCTCGCAATTGCCGCAGGAGCTGGCCATGTGGGTCGGCGAGTTGGGGTTGAGTCCCTACGCGATCCTGTGGGCGATCCTGGTCTTCTACCTGGTGTTCGGCTGCGTGATGGACTCGTTGTCGATGATCCTGCTGACGATTCCGATCTTCTTCCCGATGATCTCCGGGCTGGACTTCGGCATGGGCCCGGACGAGACGGCGATCTGGTTCGGCGTGCTGGTGCTGATCGTGGTCGAGGTCGGGCTGATCACGCCACCGGTGGGCATGAACCTGTTCATCATCCAGTCGATGGCGCCGGGGGTCAGCATCCGCGACACCTACCGCGGCGTGTGGCCCTTCGTGGTCAGCGACATTGCCCGGGTGGGGGTGCTGGTGCTCTTCCCCTCCATCGCGCTGCTGGTCATCAGACTGTTTCCCTGAGACGGTTTCGCCGTGTTGGTTTCGGCGCCCGCGACCGTCGTGTCGCTGTGGCGCCGAAACTTCTTTCAGGTGAGGGCCGACGCGAGTTCGAAGTGCGGATCGCGGGCCTGCTCGGGCGCGAGTCGATGGCCCTTGTCCAGCAGCTTGCGGCCGAGCATGTGCACGCCGGCCTCGTTGATCGCGTCGATGGCGATCAGCGCGCCCGCACGGAAGTAGAACACCGAGAAGCGCCGTGCCTCGACCTCGCCGCGGATCACCACCTCGTCGTAGCCGGCCGACAGGCCCACCATCTGCAGCTTGACGTCGTATTGATCGGACCAGAACCAGGGCGCGGCGGCGAATGGCCGTTCCCGGCCCATGAGCGCAGCGGCGGCGGACTTGCCCTGTTCGACGGCGTTCTGCACCGATTCGAGCCGCAACAGCGCGCCGCCGGGCAATCGCCGCGCGGTGCAGTCGCCGCTGGCGACGATCTGCGTGTCGGTGGTGCGTGCGCATTCATCCACCACGATGCCGCGCTCGCACGTCAGACCGGCCGCCTCGGCCAGTTCGGTGTTGGGTACGATGCCGATGCCGACGATGACCAGATCGGCCGCAAAGCGGCGGCCGTCGGCGGTGCTCACCGCGCTCACCCGACCGGCCACGCCGTCGAGTCCGGCCACCTGGGCGCCCAGTTCGACGGCGACGCCATGATCGCGATGCAGCCTGGCGTAGAAGTCCGACACCGGCGGCGCCACCACCCGAGCCATGAGGCGATCCGCCGCTTCGAGCACGGTCACCTGCTTGCCTTGCTTGGCGGCGACCGCGGCAAATTCGAGGCCGATGAAGCCACCACCGATGACCACCACCGTGCGCGCGGCCTCGAGTGCGGTGGCGATTCGGCGCGTGTCGTCCAGGGTCCGCAAGGCGAACACGCCGGCCAGATCGGCGCCGGGCACGGGCAAGGGGCGCGCCCGCGAACCGGTCGCCAGTACCAGGCCCGCATACGCTTGGGTGCGACCGTCCGACAAGTGCACGGCACGCGCCTCGCGATCGATCGCCACGACCGACACGCCGGTCACACACTCGATCTGCTTCTTCGCCAGCGCGGCGGGGGCGCGGATGGTCAGTTGCGCTTCGTCGGCCTCGCCGGCCAGATACGCCTTGGACAGCGGCGGTCGATGATAGGGCAGGCAGGGCTCATCGCCCACCAGCAGGATCGGGCCGTCGTAGCCTTCACTTCGGAGTGATTCGGCGACCTGCAGGCCCGACTGGCCGGCGCCGACGATCACGATGGGTGCATTCATGTCACATCTCCCGTGGGGGCGCTGAGGGCGAGCGCGATGGTCGAGCGTTGCGCGCTCAGCTCTGGACGTCAGGCAGGCGAACGACCATGCCTGCCAGATCTGCACTGGCCTTGATCTGGCAGGACAGACGACTGGTCGGGCGGCGTTCGGCGGCGACGTTGTCGAGCATCTCGAGTTCGTTGTCCGCGGCCGCCGGCAGGCGTTCCGCCCAGGTGTCGTCCACGTAGCAGTGGCAGGTAGCGCAGGCGCAGGAACCGCCGCATTCGCCTTCGATGCCTTCGACGCCATTCGACAGGGCGGCCTGCATCAGGCTCCAGCCTTCGGGAACGTCGATCTGTTGTTCGGAACCGTTGGGTTCGATGTAGGTGATCATGACCATGGGGGTTTCCTCTGTTTTTAGGGGGGTGGCGGGTTGAAACCCGCCCTACGTGCCCGCCGTCCCGAGCATTGCCGGGGAAGTGCGCTGCCGTAGGGCGGGTTTCACCCCGCCAGGGGAATGGCGCTCAGACGCGCGCCAACTCCAGCCGTAGCGGGCTGCGGAAGGTGGAGGACGGCATCCAGGGCAGTTGCTCCTGCACGCGCCGGTAGTCGGGCACGACCTCATGGAAGGCTTCCATGGCGGCCTTGACCGAGATGCGCGCGATGGTGGTGCCCAGGCAGGCATGCACCGATCCGCCGAAACCGAGATGTCCCTTCGGCTTTCGGGTGATGTCGTACACGTCCGGATTGGGGAACTGACGCTCGTCGCGATTGCCCGAGCCGTAGGCCAGGCACACGAAGTCGCCCTCGCGCATGGTCTGGCCGTGCAGCGTGTGGTCGCGGGTCAGGCAGCGACGGAAGCGCTGGGCCGAGGTGTTGAAGCGCAGCGATTCCTCGACGGCATCTTCGAGCAGCGCCGGATTGGCTACGCACTGGCGGCGGGCATCGGCGTAGTCGGCCATGTTGAGCGCGAACATCGCCATGAAACCGCCGAGCGACTCGATACCGGCCATGATCAGTGTCGTGGTCGTCAGCAGCACTTCCCGTTCGTCCAGCCGGTCGCCGTCGATCTCCGCCTGCGAAAAGTGCGAAATCAGATCGTCCTTGGGGTGGGCCCGGCGTTCGGCAATCACCCCGCTGGCGTATTCCTGCATCCAGTTGTAGGCGGCAATGTGTTCCGGCCCCTTGGCACGGGTGCGGGGGTCGGATTGCACCATCAGCACCGCCTTGTCGCGCACCTGGGTTTCGTCGCCAAGCGGCAGCCCGAGCGCGGCGAACAGCACGCGCACGGTGAACTTGGAGGAGAAGTCCTCGATGAAGTCGAACTGCTGCAGGTCCGCCAACGGCGCGGCCGTGTCGCGGGCGATCTGCTTGATCGGCTCGACCAGATTCATCAGGTTGCGACGCATGAAGGCGTGCTGCACCAGACCGCGCAGACGGTCATGGCGCGGGGGATCGGTGGTGCCCAAGGTCGCACCGGCGCGGTTGGGCAGCTCGGTCATGAGGTTGCCCTTGGCCGACGAGAAGGTCTGCCAGTCGTTCAGGGCGGTGACGATGTCGGCATAGCGGGAGAGCACCCACATATTGGCTTCCTTGCTCCAGAAGCAGGGGTGTTCGTCTCGCAGCGTCTTGTAAAAAGGAAACGGGTCCGCGTCCACGGCGGGCGCGTAAGGATCGAAGCTGAACATGGGTTGTCTCCGTTCGTTCTTGATCTGATGGCCCAGGCTCGTGGATTCGACGGCCCGGGTGAATATCACTATACGGAGCATGGGTATTGGGAGTCAGTGCATAATCCTGTCCATGTTTGGTACTTTTCGATCAGATTTCGCGCCCGGGGTGTGACACATGAAGACCGCGTTGCCCGATCGCGTGGCGCCACCGCCGGCCGTGGCGGGGCCGCGCAGCCGCAGCGTTCCGGCCTTTGCGCTGTATGGCGAAACCAATGCCGCGCCGCTCGAGCTGATGCATATCGAGGAGATTGCGCAGCGCAGCCGTCTCTACGAATGGGAGATCGAGCCCCATGTGCATCGGGGGCTGTACCAAGTGCTCTGGGTGGCGGCGGGGCGGGCCCGGGTGGCGCTGGACGATGTGCTCGAAGCGGTGAGCGGCCCCGCGGCCATCGTGGTGCCGCCGGGGACGGTGCATGGCTTTCGGTTCGATCCGGGCACCGAAGGCATGGTGCTGACGCTCAATGGCCGCTTCCTGATCGAGGGCGAATTGCAGACCGCCGGCGAATCGCTGCGCCGCCTGTTTTCGCAGGCCCGCTTGCTGTGTCTGGACGGCGCCGACGAGGCGGCGGAGGCGCGCCGCCTCGAGGGCCTGCTGCGGCAGCTGGGCGAGGAGTTCGCCCGTCCCGACGCGACCGACAGCCCGGTGGTGCGCTGGCTGGCGCAGGCGGTGGTGTGGCGCCTGGCCGAGCATTGCGCCCGCCGTGTCTCGGACGCATCGATGGACCGCCAGGCGCGCCAGCACCAGGCCTTGTTGACCCGGTTTCTGCTCCTGGCCGAATCGCACTTCCTCGAGCACTGGCCGGTGAGCCGCTACGCCTCGCGCCTGGGCATGTCCACGCCCAGCCTCAATCGTCTGCTGCGCGCCGCCGGCGGGCGTCCTGCGCTCGACTACCTGCATGAGCGGGTGGGGCGCGAGGCCTGCCGGCGGCTGATCTACACCGCCGCACCCATCGGCCGCGTCGCGGTGGACCTGGGCTTCGAGGATCCGGCCTACTTTTGCCGCTTCTTCAAGCGGCGCATCGGTCTGAGTCCGGGGCAATACCGCGCGCAACACGGCGGCTGAGATCCCGGTGGCGGGCTATGGGGTCGCCGCCCGGGCTTGTCGCAGGACCGCGCCCTGGGCCACGGCCTCCACTTCCGCGCGCAACCAGGCATGGACCGGGTCATGCCGGTCGCGCAGATGCCAGATCAGGTACATGGGCAGCCGGGGCGCGTCGAAGGGCAGGGCGACGCTGGCGAATTCGCGCATCAGGTGGTGGCGCAGCAGGCCGGGCATCGTGGCCAGCCGGTCGCTGTTGCGCAGGAAGGCAGGGATGCCGGCAAAGCCCGGTACCGAGGCCACGAAGCGGCGGCGGATGCCCTGCGTGGCCAGCCGCTGGTCGAAGTCGAGCAGGCGATGCGGCGCGTACACCACCGTGACATGGTCGGCGGCAAGATAGTCGTCCCGCGTCTGCGGCGGCGCACGGTGGTCGGCATCGTAGAACACCCGAAACCGATCCTCGAACAAGCGCTTGTGGAGCACGTCGCCGGCATCCGGCGGGCGCGGCGAGATGACCAGGTGGCACTGGGCCTCGCGCAGCATCTCGGCGCTGGGGATGCCCGAGGGAATGACCCGCAGCCCGACGCCGGGTGCGACCGTGCGCAGGCGGGCGAGCAGGGCCGGCAACAGCAGGTCGCACTGGAAGTCGTTGGCCGCGATCACGAAAGTCGTGTCGAGCCCGGCCGGATCGAAGTCCGGCGCGGTGGCGAAGCGGCGCATCTCTTCCAGCAACACCCGGGCCTGTATCGCCAGCGACTCGGCGCGCGCCGTGGCCACGATGCCGCGGCCGGACTTGACGAACAGCGGGTCGCCCACGATCGCCCGCAGCTTGCCCAGCAAATGCGACACCGCCGACTGGGTGACGCCCAGGCGCTCCGCCGCGCGGGTGATCGAGCCTTCCTCCACCACCGCGATCAGCAGCTCGAGCAGATGGCCGTCGAGGTTTGAGTAATCGAAATTGCTCATGATTGGTATGAGTTTGTCTTTGTTTATCTGATGAGTCTACAGCCGGATACTCGAGCCCACATTCACAACCACACCACGAGGAGATCCGGATGGCCGCGACCGCTGCAAAGCGCCAAATCCCCGGTACCACCCTGTTCGACGGGGACATGGCTCAGAAGGGCTACGCGCTCAACAAGATGTGCTTTTCCTTCAACCACGCCGACAACCGTGCCGAATTCGTGCGCGACGAGGCCGCCTATTGCGCACGCTACGGCCTCAATGCCGAGCAGGCCGAAGCGATTCGTTCCCGCGACGTGCTGGGGCTGCTGGCCGCCGGCGGCAATGTGTATTACCTGGCCAAGCTCGCCGGCATTCTCGGGCTGGACGTGCAGGATCTGGGGGCCGCGCAGACCGGCATGAGCAAGGACGCGTTCAAGGCCATGCTGCTGGCCCACGCCAAGGAGAACTGAGATGGCCAAGATCGTAGGTGGGATGTTCGTTTCGCATGTGCCGGCCATCGGCGGCGCCATTGCCAGGAATCTGCAGGAAGACCCGTACTGGAAGCCGTTCTTCGATGGCTTTCCGCCCGTGCATCGCTGGCTCGAGGAAGTGAAGCCCGATGTGGCGGTGGTGTTCTACAACGACCACGGCCTCAACTTCTTCCTCGACAAGATGCCGACCTTCGCCGTCGGCGCGGCGCCGCAGTACCACAACGCCGACGAGGGCTGGGGCATCCCCACGTTGCCGCCCTATGACGGCGCGCCGGATCTGTCGTGGTCGTTGATCGAGAAGCTGGTGGACAAGGAATTCGATCCGGTCAGCTGCCAGGAGATGCTGGTCGACCATGCCTTCACGCTGCCGCTCAAGCTGTTCTGGCCGCAGGAAGGCACCTGCCCGGTACGCCTCGTACCGGTGTGCATCAACACCGTGCAGCACCCGCTGCCCAAGGCCAGCCGCTGCTACAAGCTGGGCGAGGCCGTCGGTGAGGCCATTGCCGAGTGGGACGAGGACCTGCGCGTGGTGGTGATCGGCACCGGTGGGCTCTCCCACCAGCTCGACGGCGAGCGCGCCGGCTTCATCAACCGCGATTTCGACCTGGCCTTCATGGAAAGCCTGATCCACGATCCGCAGTGGGCGACCCAGTACTCCATCGAGGAGATCGTCGAGAAGACCGGCACCCAGGGGGTCGAGCTGCTCAACTGGCTGGGCGCGCGCGGTGCGCTGCCGCCGACGGTGAGCAAGGTGCACGCCAACTACCACATCCCGATCTCCAATACGGCGGCCGGTCTGCTGGTGGTGGGCACGGGCGAGTAAGCATCCGAGGGCATGGGCACCACAGCGGGCCGTCTGACGTCGAGATTGCCCGCCATGCCCATTCCCATTGCCGGCATCGACATCGAGGGAAGACCCAAGGCGTCCACGTCCGACGCCGGGCGGCCGTGAGGGCGCTTTCCTCGTCCTTCTTCGGCGGCGGATTCCGCCGTGTCCGCCACATCCTCAATGCCGGTGTCGGTGAGAACTTGCGTGCCCTGGCCGCCGGCTGAGCACGGGCCCGGGGCTATCCACATCATCGTCCTGTTCAGCTGGGCCGGCGATCGTCAGCTTTGATGGCGCGCCCGGTAGGCCGACGGTGGCATCGCCTGGTGGCGGGTGAAGAAGCGCGAGAAATAGGCCGGATCCTCGAAGCCGAGATTGAGCGCGATGGTGGTGATGTCCAGGTCGGTGTAGGCGAGCAGACGGCGGGCTTCGAGCAGGAGCCGTTCGTGGATGAGCGCCTTGGCGCTGTGGCCGGTTTCGCGGCGGCAGGTGTTGTTGAGCTGGGCCGTGCTGATGCCGAGGCGATCGGCGTAGAAGCCGACCGGTTGCCAGTGGCGGAAGTGCTCGTCGATGAGGTGGCGGTAGCGTGCCAGGCGTTGCTGCTGGCGGCTGTCGGGGGGCGTCCGGCTGGCGTGGGCGGCCCGGGCGAGCCAGACCAGCACCTCGGTGAGCAGGGCGGTCATCATCATCAGGCGGCCGGGGGCGTGGCTGCGATATTCAAGCCCGAACTGGCGGAAGACGCGGGCGAGCTGGGCGCGGGCGTCGGGCAGGGCGGCGAGGGGATGATGGGCGGCCTGGTCGAGCGCGGCGGCCAGCTCCGGCGACAGGCCGAGCAGCTCGCGCTGGATGCCCAGCGGAATGCTGACGATCTGGCCGTCGATGTCGGGCGAGAAGCGAAAGCCGTGGACGCGGCCGGCCGGCATGAGGACGAGGCAGGGCGGCGTGAGCTCGATGTGTTCGGTTTCGAGCGTCATGTGGGCCTCTCCGCTGGCCAGATGAAGGATCTGGGTCAGGCCGTCGTGGTTATGCAGGTCGATTTCCCAATCGTGCAAGGCGCTGCGTGCGGCGATGGTTTCGAAATGAACCGGCTCGGGTGTCGCCCAAGGGGTTTTTTCGCCGTATAGCTGATATCTGGGAATGGCATGGCTGGGCATGGAGACCCTCTGTGGCGCGGTTTTCCGGTCGATCTGGTGCGTGAGCGGGGTTTCCAAAAGTACAAGCGATTTCCGGCGGGAATGCAAGCGCGGGCGGTCTCCGCGCCCTAATCTGGGCACATAACGATATCCCCTGATCGGAGAGAGACATGAAAACCCAAGTCGGCATCATCGGCGGCGGCCCGTCGGGCCTGTGCCTGGCACGCCTGCTCAGCCAGCGCGGGATCACCAGCGTGATCCTGGAGCGGCAGACCCGTGAATACGTCGAGGCGCGCATCCGCGCCGGCATCCTGGAGCAGGGCATGGCGGACCTGATGCGCCAGGCCGGTGTCGGCCAGCGCATGGACCGCGAGGGCCTGCTGCATGACGGCATCGTGCTGGCCTTCGATGGCCGTACCGAACGCATCGACATGGCAGCGCTCACCGGCGGCAAGCAGGTGATGGTGTACGGCCAGACGGAGCTGACCAAGGATCTCTACGACGCCGTGCTGCAGGACGCCAACATCACGGTGGTGTTCGAGGCGGGGCAGGTGCAGCCGGCAGGCTTCCTGGAGGGGAGCCCGAGCCTGACGTTCGACAAGGACGGGCGCCGCGAGACGATCGAATGCGACTTCATCGCCGGCTGCGACGGCTATCACGGCGCCTCGCGTGCCGCCGTGCCGCGCGACATGATCACCGAGTACGAGCGGGCCTATCCCTTCGGCTGGCTGGGGCTGCTCTCCGATACGCCGCCGGTGCACGAAGAGCTGATCTACGCCAATCATGAGCGCGGCTTTGCGCTGTGCTCGATGCGCTCGCCCACCCGCAGCCGTTACTACCTGCAGGTGGGGCTCGACGAGAAGGTGGAGGATTGGTCCGACGCGCGCTTCTGGGACGAGTTGCGCCGCCGCCTGCCCGATCGCTTCGCCCAGGCGCTCGAGACCGGCGCCTCGATCGAGAAGAGCATTGCGCCGCTGCGCAGCTTCGTGGCCGAACCGCTGCGTTTCGGCCACATGTTCCTGGTCGGCGATGCCGGCCACATCGTGCCGCCGACGGGGGCCAAGGGGCTCAACCTGGCGGCCTCGGACATGTTCTACCTGTCGACCGCCCTGATCGCCCACTACACCGAAGGGCGCGACGACCTGCTCGACCGCTACTCCGAGACGGCCTTGCGCCGGGTGTGGGCCGCGGTGCGTTTTTCGTGGTGGTTTACCTCGGTGTCGCACAAGTTCTCGAGCGACCCCATCGAGCACCGCATCCAGCTCGCCGAGCTGGATTACCTGGTCAGCTCGGTCGCCGGGCAGACCTCGCTGGCCGAAAACTATGTCGGCCTGCCTTTCGATGCGGACTTCCGCCAGGCTGCCGGCACCGCCGCGCCCTGACCGGCAGGCCAACGCCGTTCGGCGCCGACCCCTCCCCAGCGCGCCGTCCGCACCGGCGAGGCCGACGCGGACGGCGCTCAAAATCCGACCTCGATGCACGCGTGGCCCGCAAGCCGATTTGCGGGCCACAATTTCTTTGTCCCCCCGACTTGAAATCACCGGAGGCCGTCCCTATTATTAGCACTCGTTGGCAGGGAGTGCTAACAACCGGGGTTGTGACCTGCCGGTTTTTCCGTTTTCCCCTATGCGCGGCAAGCGCCGCAAACAATCGAATCTGTTCCAAGGAGAGAACTCGATGAAAATTCGTCCTTTGCATGATCGCGTCATCGTCAAGCGTGTTGAAGCCGAGCGCACCACGGCCAGTGGCATCGTGATTCCGGATTCCGCCGGCGAGAAGCCCGATCAGGGCGAAGTTCTGGCAGTCGGCAACGGCAAGATCCAGGACAACGGCGAAGTGCGCCCGATGGCCGTCAAGGTCGGCGACCGCGTGCTGTTCGGCAAGTACGCCGGCCAGAGCGTCAAGGTCGAAGGCGAGGAAGTGCTCGTCATGCGCGAAGAAGACATCATGGGCGTGATCGAGGCCTGAGGCCTGTCCGTCATCCCGTTCAACGCAGTTACAGTATTCAGCTAGGAGCAAAACATGCCTGCTAAGGAAGTCAAGTTCGGTGATTCCGCCCGTGCCCGTATGGTCGAAGGCGTCAACATTCTGGCCAACGCGGTCAAGGTGACCCTCGGCCCGAAAGGTCGCAACGTGGTGCTGGAGCGCTCGTACGGCGCCCCCACGGTGACCAAGGACGGTGTGTCGGTGGCCAAGGAAATCGAACTGAAGGACAAGTTCGAGAACATGGGCGCCCAGATGGTCAAGGAAGTCGCTTCCAAGACCTCCGACGTTGCCGGTGACGGCACCACCACCGCCACCGTGCTGGCCCAGGCCATCGTGCGCGAAGGCATGAAGTTCGTCGCCGCCGGCATGAACCCGATGGACCTCAAGCGCGGCATCGACAAGGCCGTCGCCGCCACCATCGAAGAGCTGCAGAACCTGTCCAAGCCGTGCTCGACCACCAAGGAAATCGCCCAGGTCGGTTCGATCTCCGCCAACTCCGACTCCGACATCGGCGAGATCATCGCCAATGCCATGGAGAAGGTCGGCAAGGAAGGCGTGATCACCGTTGAAGACGGCAAGTCGCTGGCCAACGAGCTGGACGTGGTCGAAGGCATGCAGTTCGACCGTGGCTACCTGAGCCCGTACTTCATCAACAACCCGGACAAGCAGGTCGCCGTGCTGGAAGACCCGTTCGTCTTGCTCTTCGACAAGAAGATCTCCAACATCCGCGATCTGCTGCCGGTGCTCGAGCAAGTCGCCAAGTCCAGCCGTCCGCTGCTGATCATCGCCGAAGACGTCGAAGGCGAAGCGCTGGCCACCCTGGTGGTGAACAACATGCGCGGCATCCTCAAGACCTGCGCCGTCAAGGCCCCGGGCTTCGGTGACCGTCGCAAGGCCATGCTCGAAGATATCGCCATCCTGACCGGTGGCCAGGTGATCGCCGAGGAAGTCGGCCTGTCGCTCGAAAAAGCCACCCTGGACGACCTCGGCCAGGCCAAGCGCATCGAGATCGGCAAGGAAAACACCATCCTCATCGACGGCGCCGGCAACACCGAAGCCATCGAAGCGCGCGTCAAGCAGATCCGTGTCCAGATCGAGGAAGCCACCTCGGACTACGACCGCGAGAAGCTGCAGGAGCGTGTGGCCAAGCTGGCTGGCGGCGTGGCCGTCATCAAGGTCGGTGCCGCTACCGAAGTCGAGATGAAAGAGAAGAAAGCCCGCGTGGAAGACGCGCTGCACGCCACCCGCGCTGCCGTGGAAGAAGGCATCGTGGCCGGCGGTGGTGTGGCCCTGCTGCGTGCCCGCGCCAACCTGGCCGGCATGAAAGGCGACAACCACGACCAGGACGCCGGTATCACCATCGTGCTGCGCGCCATGGAAGAGCCGCTGCGCCAGATCGTCTCCAACGCCGGCGACGAGCCGTCGGTGGTGGTGAACAAGGTCGCTGAAGGTTCGGGCAACTTCGGCTACAACGCCGGCACCGGCGAGTACGGCGATCTGGTCGAAATGGGCGTGCTGGACCCGACCAAGGTGACCCGCACCGCACTGCAGAACGCCGCTTCGGTGGCCGGTCTGATGCTGACCACCGACTGCATGGTCGGCGAGCTGCCGGAAGACAAGCCCTCGATGCCCGACATGGGCGGCATGGGTGGTATGGGCGGCATGGGTGGCATGGGCATGTAATCGCCCAGGCGCCATTGGCCCGGAAAGCCCCGCTTCGGCGGGGCTTTTTTCGTCTGGCCGTCCGGTATGCGCTCGAAGTGCACGCGGGCTGCGCCGCGCAGGCGAAGACGATCCGCCCGAGCTCGGGCAAGCGTGGGATAATCGGTGCGGAAAAAAGGCGGCAGGGAGTTGACCGTTGCAGTACGGCGCAACTCCCCGGAGCAGGGATGCCTGACGGCGCTCTGCTCCCGAAGACCGACTAAAGGAGAACAGCGGAGTCGAAATTAACGACATCCGCTTACGTCAAACTTACAGTCAGTCCAGCATGCGAATACTTCTAGCGGAGGATGACCCGGTCATCGCCGATGGTCTGGTCAGGGCGCTCAAGCGCGCCGGCTACGCCATCGATCATGTGGCGACCGGAACGGAAGCGGATACGGCCCTGTTGGGGCAGCCGTATGACTTGGTGATCCTCGATCTGGGCCTGCCCAAGCTGCCCGGCATCGAGGTGCTCAAGCGATTGCGGGGGCGCAAGTCGGCCACCCCGGTGCTGATTCTCACCGCGCAGGATGGGGTCGACGACCGCGTGCGCGGCCTGGATGCCGGCGCCGACGACTATCTCACCAAGCCCTTCGCCCTGCCCGAACTCGAGGCCCGGGTGCGCGCCCTGACGCGCCGCGGCACCGGCCAGCCGCGCTGCATCGAACTCGGCTCGCTGAGCTACGACCAGGCCGACCGGGTGGTCAAGATCGCCGGCCAGGTGGTTGAATTCTCGGCGCGCGAGATGGGGCTGCTGGAGATCTTCATCCTGCGTGCGGGCCGTCTGGTCAGCAAGGATCAGCTGGTCGACCAGTTGTGCGGCTGGGGCGAAGAGGTCTCGAACAACGCGATCGAGGTCTATGTCCATCGCCTGCGCAAGAAGCTCGAATCCAGCGGCGTGCGCATCATGACCGTGCGCGGCCTGGGCTACTGCCTGGAAAAGCCCGAGGACGGCGAGTGAGCAGGATCGGAGCGCGGCGCTGATGGCGGTCGCGTCGCGCGCCGAGCGCGCCGCCAAGTCGGCGGCCAAGGAGGGGCGCCGCAGCGGACAGTTCAATTCGCTGTTCGGCGAGATCCTCGACTGGATGCTCGCGCCGCTGCTCTTCCTGTGGCCGATCTCGATCATCGTCACCCACAATGTCGCCGACAACATCGCCAACGAGCCCTACGACCGGGCCATGGCCGAGAGCGTGCGCACGCTGGCGCGGCTGGTGGTGCTCGACGGCTCGAAGGTGCATGTCGATTTCCCCGCGCCGCCGCGCACGCTGTTCCGCGCCGACCGTGACGACACCGTCTACTACCAGGTGGCCGATCATCAGGGGGAAGTGGTGGCCGGCGACTGGGAGATCCCCTGGACCGCGCCGCCGATCCGCCTGCTGCCCGACGACGTGCTCTACCGCGATGCGGTGATCCATGGCGAAGAGGTGCGCATTGCCTACCAGTTCATGCGCGCCTACCCCGAGCCGAGCAGCCCGCTGGTGCTGGTGCAGATCGCCGAGACCCGCAACAAACGCGCCGAGCTCGCCTCGCGCGTGGTCACTGGGGTGTTGCTGCCACAGTTCGCCATCATTCCGCTGGCCGTGATCCTGGTGTGGGTCGGCCTGTCGCGCGGCATCTCGCCGCTCAACCGGCTGCAGTCGGTGATCCGCCGCCGCCGGCCGACCGATCTGGCGCCGATTTCCACCGCCGGCGTGCCCGAAGAGCTGCGTCCGCTGATCGTCGCCTTCAACGAAATGATGGCCCGCCTCGAAGAAAACCTGCAGGCGCAGCAGCGCTTCATCGCCGACGCCGCCCACCAGATGCGCACCCCGCTCACCGGCCTGCGCATGCAGACCGAGCTGGCGCTCAACGAAACCGACCCCGACATGCTGCACGAGGCGCTGACCCGCATCGCGCTCAGCACCCAGCGCGCCAGCCACCTCATCAACCAGCTGCTGACCCTGGCACGGGCCGAGTCCAGCTCGGAAAAGATCTATGCCGTCGACCGGGTCGATCTCGAAATGCTGGTGCGCGAGGTCGCCCTCGATCTCTACCCGCGCGCCCAGGCCAAGGACATCGACCTCGGCGTCGAGGACACCGGCTGGCCGCTGCTGATCGACGGCAACCCGGTGCTGCTGCGCGAGATGATCATGAACCTGATGGACAACGCCATCAAATACACCCCCGAGGGCGGCCGGGTGACGGCGCGCACCCAGGCCACCGAATTCGCCATCCTCGAGATCGAGGACACCGGTGCCGGCATCCCCGAAGAAGACCGGGAGCGCGTTTTCGAGCGCTTCTACCGGGTGCTGGGCAGCGGCGAAGACGGCTCCGGCCTCGGTCTGCCGATCGTGCGCGAAATCGCCGAGTTGCATCGCGCCACCGTCACCCTCAACCCCAGCCCGACCGGCCCCGGCACCATCGCCCAGGTCATCTTCCCGCGCAGCTACACGCGCCGCGTCCTGTCGGACGACGACTGAGGCGTCAGTCGAAATAGATGCACGGAGTATTTGACGCGCCGCATAGTTCAGCTATAATGCGCGCTCTTTTAGGCCAGTTAGCTCAGTTGGTAGAGCAGCGGATTGAAAATCCGCGTGTCCGTGGTTCGATTCCGCGACTGGCCACCAGACTTCAAGCCGGTTCCCGCCTGATGGCGGGAACCGGCTTTTCTACAATTCGGCTTTGGTTTCTAAAAAACTTGTCGTACTAGACTGGATTGGAAGAATCATCGTATCCTCAGTCGCTAGATATGGCACATGCAAATGTCAATCCCTCGCAGTTGCTTTGGTCGCGCCTGAGGGCGGGGCTGACGCTTGATGAGATTGCGGCGAAACTCCCCGCCAGAACCGACAAAGTTCTCGCATGGGAGAGCGGCGAAAGCCGACCGACCTTCATTCAGGCTCAGAAATGGGCGAAGGTTGCCCATATCCCGTTCGGTTTTCTATTCCTCGCTCGACCCCCACAGGAGCGGCTCCCTATACCAGACCTCCGCACCGTTGGATGTGAAACGCCGAGTACACCTAGCCTGGATCTTCTAGAAACTGTCAAAGACGTTCTGCGCAAGCAGGCTTGGTACATCGACTATCTACGAGAGCATGAGGCGGATGCTCTGCCCTTCGTGGGGCGCTTCTCGGCAAAGTCCAAAATTGCTGATGTTGTGGCAGATATCCGCCGAGTTCTTGGCGCCGATGTCGGTGATCGGCCGCGCAGCGCTGATGAGTATCTGCGTACGCTCATATCCGCCGCTGACCAAGCGGGCGTGTTGGTGATGCGTAGTGGAATCGTAGGATCGAATACCCACCGACCGCTTGATGTTGGTGAGTTTCGAGGGTTTGCGATCAGCGATCCACTTGCCCCCACAGTCTTCATCAACAGTGCTGACGCGCCAAAGGCTCGAATCTTCACGCTTGTTCATGAACTTGCTCATATCTGGATCGGCAGTTCCGGAATCTCGACTGCGACAGTCCGAGAAGCACGAGACGAGGAGGTTTTCTGCAACGCAGTTGCTGGCGAGTTCTTGGCGCCAGGAAAGGAGTTTTCCCAACGATGGGATGAAGGCACTGCGTGGATCGAGAATGTTGGACGCCTTGCTGACACCTTTCGCGTCAGCACCCTTACCGCCGCACGCCGCGCGGCAGATTTGGGGTTTATCACCCGTGCCATGTATCGAGAGTTCTACACGGCTGAACTCGAAGCGTTTCGAAATCGCAACAAAGGCGGTGGTGGCGATTTCTACACAAACCTAAGGGTCCGGAACAGCACAAGCTTTAGTCGTGCGGTAGCAGCTGAGGCGATGAGCGGTCGCGTGCTTCTCAGAGATGCAGGGGCGCTACTTTCCATCCATCCCGCCAAGATCCGAACCTTTGCTGGCGATTTGCTCCAATGAACTATCTGCTAGACGCCAATACGTTCATTGAAGCGAAGAACCGTTACTACGGCATGACCGTTTGTCCGGCCTACTGGGAATGGCTGCTTCTGCAGAATGGTGGCCTTGAAATAGCCAGTATTTCCGAGGTTCGCACGGAGCTGACTGACGGGAAAGACGACCTTGCTGCGTGGGCTCGCGACAATAAGCAGCTATTCCTCGATGTTGCCGACGACGATACACAGAGCGTCTATGCCGATATCGTCAACTTCCTCTCTGGGGAGGTCGACAAGATGCTCCCTGGTGCGCTGGATGAGTTCCTTCGTGGAGCAGACCCTTGGCTTGTGGGAGTGTCAGAATTTCTGTGTGTGAGGCGCTCTGAATCGCTTCCTGAGTTGGAAACGCGGTTTTCATTTTAGGCGATGATCCGTGAAGCGGTCCTCGTAGAGGATCGCGAATTGGTTCATCGCCGC
>NZ_JAEKFT010000046.1 GCF_018524365.1 Denitromonas iodatirespirans | reverse complement strand
GTTTATGCTCCACGCTTCCTTCCCACGCTCGGTCGCCCTCGCGCAGTTGCGCTTCACTTCGTTCGCTGTGATCAACTTACGGCGGGACTTGCACCCGCAGGAGTGCGCCCATGCTGGGCGCACAAAGAAAAGGGCCAGGAGGAAAACCTCCTGGCCCTTTCATGTCTGGTGCTGCTGACCGGAATCGAACTGGTGACCTACTGATTACGAATCAGTTGCTCTACCGACTGAGCTACAGCAGCAAAGGGCGCCGATTCTAACGACTTGGCTGAAAAACTGCAATTGCCGGACACAAAAACAAAAAAACGCCGTTCATCGTTCAGGATCCACTGCCTAGCGCTCCAGCGTCGCACTGCAGCTACCAGCGCAACTACATTCAGGCTACACACAACGGACCCGACTCATGAACCGAGGATTCACACTCATCGAACTGATGGTCACGGTTGCCATCTTCGCGATTCTCGCAAGCGTGGCTGCGCCGAGCTTCACGCGGATGATCGAGGACAATCGGGTGGCTACGCAAGCCAATAACTTGCTGGCCTCAATTGCCTTAGCCCGCGCGGAAGCCATCAAGCGAGGCGGCACCGTCACTATCGCCCCAGCAACCGTCGGTGGCGATTATGCAGGTGGCTGGTGCGTCCTGACGGGGGCCGGTACAACATGCGGTGCAGCAGGCACCACCACCATCCGCGTACATGAGGCGGTGAGCCAAATCTCTTTCGTCGGCTCATCACCGATCTCGTTCGACAGCTACGGCGTCAATAGCAGCGGGACCACCACCATAACGATGGCGCCTCCGAGCTGCGCAAGTGGCGAATCGCGCCTGCGCTCACTCACGGTCAACCGCGCTGGCCACGCTCGTATCGAGGTACTTCAATGCCCCTAACAGCCTATCACCAGTCGACCAGTTCCCAGCGCGGCTTTTCGTTGATTGAGTCGCTTGTTGCGATGGTGGTTCTGTCGTTTGGACTGCTCGGCTTGGCTGCGCTTCAGGTCAATGCCTTGAAGTACAACCAAGTGGCCCATCTGCGCTCGCAGGCAACGACCTTTGCCTACCAGATTCTCGATGCCATGCGTGCCAGTCCGACATCGGCCAAGAGTGGGAACTTCGACATTGGCCTCGGGCAGTCACTGACCGGTACATCCGTTGCCGCAGTACAAGTCGCCGACTGGCAGGCTGACCTAGCAGCTCAGCTGCCGGGCGGGCGAGGCGGTATCTGCCGGAGCGCCAACCCGAACCCTTCGGTCAATTGCAGCGGCAACGGTGATTTCGTGATCATCACTGTGGAATGGTCGGAAGCCGACAACACAGGCTCACGCAACGCCAACCAGTTCCAACTTGTCTCTCAGGTGGCGCCTTCGTCATGAGCCAACTTTTTTACACCACCTTCGGCGGTCAGCGTCGTCAACAAGGCTTGTCTTTGATCGAAGTGATGGTCGGCATGCTGATCGGTCTGTTCATTCTCGGGGGAATGGTCACGCTATTCTTCGGGAACCAGCAAACCTACCGATACAACGAAGAACTCTCCAGGCTTCAGGAAAATAGTCGTTTCGCCACCGAAATCCTTCAGCGTCATCTGCGAATGGCAGGGCACGTCGGCTGCCTCACACTTCAGGAAATAAACGGCGGTTCGCCCATTTCAAAAGGCGAGTCAATTGTTGACAGCCCTCAAATTCAGATCGAAGGCATGACAGCCGTACAGGCCTTCCAATATAGCGCCGCCTCACCCGGCGTTGTCGGCGACGCGGGAAAAACAGCCGTTCTCGGCTCGGATGTTGTCACCCTCCGCTACGGTCAAGGAGCATCGACAACCCTTGACACTGATACCGGAGTCCCCACCAAGACACCGTCAATAGTTATCCGTGACAACGCACTCGGGTTCAAGCAAGGCGAGGTGATTGTCATGGCTGACTGCAAGACGGCAGGGTTGGCACGCATCAGCAATACGCCAGCAAGCGGCAACAGTGTGGCCTTGGAGTTCAAAAAAGCCACCAACTACAACCTGAAGGACGGTTTTGACGGTATTACTTTCGCCTCCGATTTACGCATCATGCGCATGGCCAATGTGTCCTTTTTCATCGGCCCATCCACCGAGCGCATCACCAATCGGCAGGGGAATGCCTTCAACTCGCTCTACCTTGCCTCCGAAGGATTCAATGGCAGAGCTGTCGCTGACGAGATCATCGAAGGCGTGGTGGACATGGTTGTCGAGTACGGCGTCCCCAACGCGTCCGGCAGCGATGAAGCAGACGCGTACAAGCCCCTCGCCAGCATCACGGATTGGAACGATGTCCGTGCCGTCAAAGTGACCCTGCTCCTCTCAAGCGTCGATGACAAGGTGGTCAGCGATGCACAAAGCGTCACTTTCAATGGAAATACATATACCGATCACCGCATGTACACCACAGTGAGCACGACAGTGTCTTTGCGGCGTACTTTCTGATGCAGGCCCCTAAATGACACATTCCAGCCCCCCCCCAATGCAGAACAGCCGCCGGCAGGTCGGCTCTGTACTGATTGTCGGCATCATTTTTCTGCTTGTCATGACCATGCTGGGCATCACGGCCATGCAGACCACCTCGCAGGAAGAACGCATGGCAGGCAACATGCGCGACCGCGGTGTGGCCTTTCAGGCTGCCGAAATTGCGCTTCGTGCTGGCGAGAAAGTTGTCTTTAGCGGACCGCCAAGTAGTGGCACTGGTTTCTATGACATCACGATCGACAAGGGCGCACCTGATGAAACAGTTGAGAGCAACTGGACCAACGGCGCCTGGAACTGGACGTCAGGTCTCCCTATCGTCGGAAGTACCACACAAACGAATAGTGCATACCCGCTCCTTGCCGAAGAGCCCAAATTCTGGATTGAAGCCCGCCTTGGCCGCCCCCCGCTTGAAGCGGGCCAACCACGCGAAATCGTTTACTTCGTAACAGCCCGGTCGACGGGCGCCAGTGGAGGTGCGCCCGTCGTCCTCCAATCGACCGCACGCTACTGACTCATCGTCCCGCACACACGCAGGTGCCATTATGACGAATACCCTACACCATCGACTTCCCGCGCTATTGTCGCTTTCGGCTTTGACGCTGTTCGGCGCAATTCAAGCCAACGCAGCCCCGCTGGCCATCTCGCAAATCCCGCTCTACTTAGGCGGTACGGTCGAACCAAATATCGTTTTCATTCTTGACGACTCCGGTTCGATGTATTGGTCATTCATGCCTGACGAAATCTACTCCAGACATAACACTCGTCGGGCGAAATCGAGTAGTTACAACCGGATTTACTATGATCCGACGATTAGTTATCCAGCACCACTGGATGAAAACGGGGCAAGTCTCGGCGATGCCAAGTTCAGCGGCGCGTGGTTTAACGGCTATGACATTCAGAACAGAAATAGCAAAACAACAGATCTGAGAACCGCCTTTCGCCCCACTTGGTATTACGCCGGATACAGCAACGAATTCTCGGGATCGGCCGAAGCGGCGTACTACTACGTATTCGATGCAACCAACAGCGGGTGCAACGGCACAACCGATGACGACGACTGCTACGACAAAGTAGTGGTCAGCTCGGTCTCGGGCCCTGGCAACACGGACGAACGCACAAATTTCGCCAACTGGTATTCCTACTACCGCAGTCGGATGTACACGGCGAAGGCCGGAGTTAGCCGGGCATTTGCCACGCAAGGCACTGGCATGCGCGTCGGCTATGGTCGGATTAACAAGATGTTGTCCGTGCTGGATGGTGTATACGGGCGCACGTTGGAGCGTGGCGTACGCGATTTCAGCGATGTAGATCAGTCCAACAACGTCACCAATTACCGAAGTGATTTCTTCGACTGGCTGTTCAACCAGCAACCCACCAGCATCACGCCGTTGCGCCTGGCGCTGGATGCGGCCGGTCAGTACTTCGAGCGGACTGACTCGAAGGGGCCCGCCAGCACGACGCCTGGTGTCAGCGGTGGCAAAGACCTTTCCTGCCGTCAGAACTTTACGATTCTGACGACCGACGGCTACTGGACGGGGGGCGCTTCTTCCGCGGCCCAGACGGCAGCCGCGCGACAAAACAACGACGGCACCGACGGCGCCGTCATCACTGGCCCGAACAACATCAGCGGCCAATTCCTCGCAGTCCCCCCGTTTTCCGACGTTGAAAGCGACACACTGGCAGACGTCGCGGCATATTACTGGAAACGCGATCTGCGAACCGATCTGACCAACAACGTCCCCGTCAACAGCGACGATCCAGCCTTCTGGCAACACATGGTTACCTTTGGTGTGGGTCTGGGTGTCGTTGGCAACATCGATCCGGATTCCGCGTTTGCAGCGATTGGCCTTGGCACAGATCCTGGCTGGGTTGACCCGGAAAGCACTCCGCCCGCCAAGATCGACGATCTCTTGCATGCATCCCTCAACAGTCGCGGTCAATTCTTCAGCGCCAGCGACCCAAACACCTTCGCCAACGCGCTCGCAGCGACGCTTGCGACGATCAACGCACGGACCAGTTCCGCAGCCACCGTAGCCGCCAACTCGACTCGCCTGAGTACTGACACCCTAGTATTCCAGGCACTGTTCGACAGTAGCGACTGGAGCGGCGATATGCTGGCATTCGAGATCGATCAGGTACCGGGCAGCCCTACCTACCTCCAGCCAAAACTTACACCAAAGTGGCAGGCCAAGAAGCACATTCCCGCTTTTGGCAGTCGTAGCTTGTTTACCTTCAATGCGTCCAATCGAACAGGCATTTCCTTCACTTGGGCATCACTAAACACCACGCAACAAGCTGCATTGGGCAGCAGTGCCCTAGTCGATTGGATTCGCGGCGATCAAAGCAAAGAAGAATCCAATGGCGGGCCCTACAGAAATCGCAAGACCGTCATGGGCGACGTCATCAACTCGAGCCCGACCTACGCCAGCACCGCGGATTATGGCTATGGCTTTGCTGCATCGCTCACCACCGCCGAGCGTTCGGCCTATCGCACACGGCGGGCGTCCACGACTTTCACCAATCGCGAAGGTGTACTGCTTTTTGGTGGCAACGACGGCATCTTCCGCGGACTTGACGGTGCTACGGGTAGCGAACTGTTCGGCTACGTGCCAAATTCCATCATTCCCAATCTGGCAGATCTTGCGGACCCAGACTACACCCACCGCTATTATGTGGACGGCTCTCCCCGTCTGGCAGACGCGTTGGTCGGGGGCAACTGGAAAACAGTCGTCATCAGCTCGACTGGCGCCGGTGGCAAAGGCTACTTCGCGCTGATGCTCGACAATGTGCTCGACAAGGCAACACGTAAACTACAAACCAGCGATATCCTGTGGGAAGTGTCCAATACCACGACCTTTGACGGTACGACTTTCCCCTATGCCGAACTCGGGCATGCCATCGGCCAGGCTGCCATCGGTCGTACGGAAAGCGGCCAATGGGTCGCCATCGTCGGCAACGGCTACAACAGCACTTCACAAACAGCCCGGCTGATTGTCATCGAGCTCGACACAGGCAAAAAACTCCTGGAACTCGACACGCAGGTCGGCAGCGCGGCAACCCCCAATGGCTTGGCCACCCCCCTGGCCATCGATGCGGATCAGAATGGCTCCATCGATCTCGTCTATGCCGGGGATATTCAAGGAAACCTCTGGAAGTTTGATTTCACCAGCAAGACCCAAAACAACTGGACAATCGCTTTCGCAGGCAAGCCTCTCTTCAAGGCCCAGGACGCCAACAACAACGCTCAACCGATCACCACCAAGCCGACAGCCGGCTTCCACCCGGATGGCGGGCTGATGCTGTACTTCGGTACCGGCAAGTACTTCGAAACCGGGGACAATACCGATACCTCCTTGCAGAGTTTGTACGGTGTCCGTGACGAATGCGGCCTCGGCACAACCGGCTCGGGTTGCAACAGCGGAATTACGGCAAGCGCCAAGGTCTTGCGGGCAAATCTGCTGCAACAAACAATCGATTATCAGGGACAGCAGAGTTTCAATGGCAACTCCTGGGAAATACGACAGTTCTCCCAGAATCAGGTCAATACCACGCACAAGGGATTCTACGTCGACCTGGTTTACCAGGCCACGTTTAACGGCGAGCGCGTCCTCGCAACACCCATCTTGTGGTCTGACCGCGTCATCTTCATCACCGCCATCCCCGACAACGACGTATGTGCCGGCGGTGGCGACAGCTGGATCATCGAACTCGCACCATACAGCGGAGGGCGCACCGATTTCAGTGTCTTCGATCTCGCGAAAGATGGCAGTTACGGCAATGTCAACAACTACAACAACAAGGTTGTCAGCGGACGCAAGATCATCGGCGGCATGATCGGCGGAGATGGAGGCATCGGCCAGATCGATGCCGGCGGAGGGAAGCGCCTCAAGATTGGGTCGACAGCATCAGGCCGGCTCGACACCAGCATTCAACAAAGCGACGGCAGCCAGCGCATCTCCTGGCGCCAGATTCAATAACGAGGAATATGGTCATGAGTGCCTACCTGCTACGTACCGCTCGACTCGGATGTCTCACCCTTGGGCTGTTTTGCGGCACGGTTTTTTCCCAGCAAGCGCCCATCATGCCGTTCGAAGACGTTGGCGTGATTCGTGCTATCGATCCTGCTCGATCAACGATCACAGTGGACCAGCGCGTACTGAGGATTACCTCTGCAACACAAGTTACCGCCGACGACCCCGCCTTGCGCTTCTCCCCTGTATCCCGGACTTGGCTGGGGCGACAGGTCGGAATGGAAACCGATCGCGGATCGGACGGAGTTACCAATATCCTCCGATTGCATATTTTTGGACAGAATCACTAAACAGCCAGAGGCTCACCATGATGAAGCAATTTCGCGCCAGAGGCTTCACGCTCATAGAGGTTATGGTCGTCGTCGCAATCATCGGCATTCTGGCGGCCATTGCCTATCCGGGATACGCAGAATGGGTCCTCAAATCCCGTCGCAATGAATGCCAAGGAAGCATGCTGAGCCTAGCTTCAGCCCTGGAGCGAAGATTTTCGACGGCTGGCAACTACACTACGGGAGGCGCGTTGGCAGGTTTTGGTTGTCCGGCGGATGGCGGCACTGCCACGTACACGCTTGCCACGGCACTGGGGGCAACAACCTTCACCATCACAGCCACCCCCTCCGGCTCACAAACGGCTGACACATGTGGCGCACTCACCTTGACTGAATCTGGTCAGAAAGGTGCAGTTGGCGGCACGGCTCAACAGTGCTGGCGATAGTCTTTCCAGGGTACGCCGCTCTTTCGCCACCAGTCGCTCTGCATCCCATGGCACGTAGGTCGATTCTCCGGCACGGCTGACACGCGCAACCATTTTTGGGAGAATCATGCATGCCTCAATCTCCCATCCGCGCCATTGCCTTCGACGCCTTCGGCACCCTGTTCGACGTCTTCTCCGTCACTGCGCTGGCGGAGCGTCTCTTCCCTGGCCAAGGTGACGCCGTCAGCCGGCTATGGCGGCTGAAGCAGATCGAGTACAGCTTTCTGCGGACGCTGTCGAAGCGTTATGAGCCGTTCGACGCCGTTACCGAGTCGGCGCTGCACTTTGCACTGAGCGCGCTTGGCGTATCGGCCGGTCAGGCGCAGATCGACCTGTTGATGGCGCAGTACGACCGTCTCACTCCGTTTCCCGAAAACCTCGCCGTGCTTCAGGCGCTCAAGGCCGATGGCGTGCCGATGGCCATTCTTTCGAACGGCACGCCGCGCATGCTCGAGGTGTGCACCCGCCACGCGGGCATGAGCGGCGTGTTCGATCACCTCCTGTCGGTCGACACGGTGGGTCAATACAAGACCACCGAGGCGGCCTACCAGTTGGCGCCCGACGCTTTCGGCGTGCCGGCCCGCGAAATCCTGTTCGTCAGTTCGAACGGTTGGGACGCGGCTGGGGCGGGCTGGTTCGGTTTCACCACCTTCTGGATCAATCGCAGCGCCCAGCCGCCCGAAGCGCTTGGCGTGGCGCCCGCCGCAACGGGCACCCAGCTGACCGACGTCCTCGACTTCGTTCGCCGCCACCGGCAGCACTGACGCTCACAGCCGGCGGAATCGCCCACGTCGGGCGGCGGTGGTCGTCGACCGCGATCTGCAGGGTGGTCGGCAATGCCTTCGCCGGCTCGGCCCGCTGGCCGGATTCGGGGGGTGTGCCTGCGGGCGGCCGCCATCGTCGGTGGCCGAGCCGTCATCGCGGTGCTGTGCCTCTGCCCGAGGCGGCGCCGCATCGTGATCGGTGTCGGACAGAACCGTCACAACGGCTTGAAAAACGGACCGAAGGCGCCCACGCTTGGGAGAAGCGGCACGATAGCCTCAAGAAAGCCCCGACGGTTTCGTTATTTGAGCAGGCACGCACACTTCTGGGAGCGGGACAGCATGGCGGATGCGGAGGGGAGGCTCGTTTTTGCTGACGAGAAGCCGCCAGCCGACGGCGGCATCGCCGCTGCGATGCCGCCTTGGCGCATCCTGGTCGTCGACGACGATGCCGACGTGCACGAAGCCACCCGTTTTGCGCTGAAGGGGCTCCTCATCCTCGGCCGCCCGTTGGAATTCCTGCATGCCCACTCGGGGGCGGAGGCGTTGGCGGTGTTGCGCCGCGAAGCCGATGTGGCGGTGGTGCTGCTCGATGTGGTGATGGAAACCCCCGACGCAGGTCTGCGCATCGTCAGTGCGATTCGTGAGGAGTTGCAGCTGACCAACCTGCGCATCGTGCTGCGCACCGGGCAACCCGGCCAGGCGCCTGAGATGGACGCCATCAGCCGCTACGACATCAACGACTACAAAACCAAGAACGAGCTGACCCGCAACAAGCTGTTCACCACGGTGACCGCCGCGCTGCGCTCCTACGACCAGCTGCGCCGGCTCGACGCCAGCCGCAGCGGCCTGGAAAAAGTCATCGCCGCCAGCAACGACATGATGACCCGCCCCGGGCTCAAGAGCTTTGCCGAAGGCATCATCCTCCAGATTGCCAGCCTGATCGGCGTCGCTGCTGAAGGCCTGGTGTGCGCATGCATCAACCGGAATCTGGCGATCAAGGGCGCCCTGCCAAGCGTCGAAGTCATCGCAGCGGCCGGGCGTTTCAGCGACTACATCGAGAAGTCGCTCGACGATATCGCCGAGCCGCGCATCGCCAATGCCCTGCGTCAAAGCCTGCGGGAGCGGCGCAACCTGGTCACGCCGCACAGCGTCACGCTGTTTTTCGCGACGCCCGATCACCATGCCTACGCGGTGTTCATCGACTCCGACCAGCCGATCCGCCCGCCCGACCAGAACCTGCTGCACATGTTCTGCACCAACATGTCGCTGTGCGCCCAGAACATCCAGCTGGTCGCGACGCTGCGCGAACAGGCCTTCTTCGACCGGCTGGCCAATCTGCCCAACCGCTCGGCCATGTTGCGCGAGCTGGATCGGGCCATCGACGGCGAACAAGGCCCGTCGCTGGCGCTCGCGCTGATCGACATCGA
Organism: Denitromonas iodatirespirans; assembly: GCF_018524365.1. Lineage (GTDB taxonomy): Bacteria > Pseudomonadota > Gammaproteobacteria > Burkholderiales > Rhodocyclaceae > Nitrogeniibacter > Nitrogeniibacter iodatirespirans. Next base: position 12,147 of record NZ_JAEKFT010000046.1, on the reverse strand, counting down.
TCAGTTCTCGGCCGTCAACGATCTGCTCGGCCATCCCTATGGCGACCAGCTGTTGCGCGCCATCGCCCAGCGCATGATCCACGACTTTCCGGGCTGCTTCGTCGCGCGGGTGGCCGGCGACGTCTTCGGCCTCATGGGCCGGCGCGAGCAGCTCACCCCGGAGACCATCGAACGGATGTTCAGCGTGCCGTTCACCATCGACCAGGTGGACCATCCGCTCACCGTCAGCACCGGCATCGTGCATCTGCGCGACGTCCAAGGCGACGGCTCGGACTGTATCCAGGACGCCTATATCGCGCTCAAGCGCGCCAAGGCCGGCGGCCTCGGCGGCCATGCCTACTACTCGGAATCGATCGCCAACGAGACCCGCGACCGCAACCGCATGCGCGTCGCCCTGCACCGGGCACTCACGCAGGGCGGGCAGCTCTATCCTGTCTTTCAGCCCCAGCAGGACCTGAGCACCGGGCAGGTGATCGGCCTCGAAGCCCTCACCCGCTGGCGCACCGACGAGGGCATCCACATCTCGCCCAACCAGTTCATCCCGGTGGCCGAACAGACCGCGCTGATCGTCCCCATCGGCGAATGGATCCTGCGCCACGCCCTGCGGGTGCAGGAAACCCTGCACGGGCTGGGGCACACCGACCTGCGCATGTCGGTCAACGTCTCCGCCGTGCAGCTGCGCCAACCCGATTTCCTGACGATGCTCGACCGCGTCCTCGACGCCACGCCGATCGCCCCCGAGCATCTGGAGCTCGAGATCACCGAATCGGTCGCCGCGCTGGGCATCGCGCAAGTCCTGTCCCTGCTCGATGCGATCCGGGCCCGCGGCGTGGCCATCGCCATCGACGATTTCGGCACCGGATTCTCATCGCTGTCCTACCTGCACCGCCTGCCCGCCGACCGGCTCAAGATCGACCGCTCCTTCATCCACACCCTGGAGTCGGGCCAGGGCGGGCGGATCGCCGAAATGGTCGTCCCGCTCGGCCATCACTTGGGCATGAAAGTGCTGGCCGAAGGCGTCGAGACGGCCCAACAGCTCGAGCGACTGCGCGCGCTCGGGTGCGACGAGATCCAGGGCTTTCTGCTCGCGCGCCCGATGATCGCCGACGACCTCGTCGCCTGGCTGGCCGCGTTTCACCCCGACGACGGCGCTCCGCAGGCCGGCGCGTCGTAGAATAGGCGCGCCCCTGCCTCAGGGCCCGCCGGCGACCGGCTCGCACCCGTCGCTTCAGCCTCCCTCCGAACCCTTCCGAGATGGTCGAGATCTTCGATGTCATTCTCCGCGCCGGCCGCGCGGGCGTTGAACTAGCCTTGTTCGTGCTGCTGCCCGTCATGGTCGTCATGCTGTCGCTGATGCGACTGCTCGAAGCCCGCGGCGTGCTCGACTGGTTGGTGCGCCGTCTGGCCCCGCTGCTGCGCCCCGCCGGCCTCACCGGCTTGGGCGTGTTCGCCGCCCTGCAGATCAACTTCGTCAGCTTCGCCGCCCCGGTCGCGACCCTGGCCATGATGGCCCAGCGCGGCTGCTCGCCGCGCCATATCGCCGCCACCCTGGCCATGGTCATGGCCATGAGCCAGGCCAATGTGCTGATTCCGATGTCCACCATGGGCCTGGCCTTTGGCACCACCCTGCTGCTGTCGCTGCTCGGCGGCCTGACGGCGGCGGCAGCCACCTACCACGGCTTTGGCCGCCACCTCTCCGACCAGGAGGGGCGTGTCGACGAAACGCTGCACCACCCGGTCGCCGAAGACGCCAAGGGGGTGCTCGACGTCATCAACCGTGCCGGCGCCGAAGCCTTCAAGATCACCATCGGCGCCATCCCGATGCTGGTGCTTGCCCTGGTGGCCGTCGCCGGGCTGCGCGCCAGCGGCGTCATCGACCTGCTCACCGCCCTGCTGGCACCGGCCATGACGCTGGTGGGCATCGACCCAGCGCTGATCCTGCCCACGCTCACCAAGTATCTCGGCGGCGGCACCGCCATGATGGGCGTGATGGACGAGATGCTGCGCGCCGGCACGGCCACGGTCGCCAGCCTCAATGCCAGCGCCGGCTTTCTGGTCCATCCGCTCGACATCCCCGGCGTGGCGGTACTGATCTCGGCCGGCAAACCGGTCGCCGCAGTGTGGCGCGTGGCCCTCCTGGGCGGCGCCGTCGGCATCGGCGTGCGCACGCTCGGCCACGTGCTGCTTGCCTGACGACAAAGGAGACACAAGATGCTCAACGCCATCACGGTGCTACTCGTCTTCCAGCTCGCCGGCGAGGTCCTGGCGCGCGGCCTCGGCCTGCCCCTGCCCGGCCCGGTGCTCGGCATGGCCTTGCTGCTGCTGGCGCTGATCCTGCGCGGCGGCCCTGGCCCCGGATTGCAGAACACCGCCAACGGCCTGCTCGGCCATCTGTCGCTGCTGTTCGTGCCGGCCGGCACCGGCATCATGCTGCATGCGGACCGCCTGGCCAGCGAATGGCCGGCTTTGCTGGCGGCCCTGGTGCTCAGCACGCTGGCCGCGCTGGCCGTGTCGGCCCTGGTGCTGAGCGCGCTGCAACGCCGCAAGCGGAGCCGCCCATGATGCGCCATGACTTCACCGGGCTATGGGTCTATCTGTCGGCCTCGCCGCTGCTGGGCCTGACCCTCACCCTGCTGGCCTATCTGGGCGCCTGGCAACTGCACCGGCGTGCCGGCGGGCACCCGCTGGTCAACCCGGTGCTGCTCGCCGTGCTGGCACTGATCGGCGTGCTGTGGCTGACCGACACCGACTACCAGACGTATTTCGATGGCGCGCAGTTCGTGCACTTTCTGCTCGGCCCGGCCACGGTGGCGCTTGCCATTCCGCTGTATGCGCAGCTTCAGCGCCTGCGCACGATGGCGATCCCCCTTGGCGTCACGCTGCTGGTCGGCGCGGCTACCGCCATCGTTGTTGCCTGGACCATCGGCGCGCTGCTCGGTGCCAGCGAGGTATCACTGATCTCCCTGGCACCGAAGAGCGTGACCACACCGATCGCCATGGCGGTGGTCGAGGCGCTCGGCGGCCTGCCCTCGCTCACCGCCGCGCTGGTGATCATGACCGGCATCTTCGGTGCCATGGTGGCGCAGGGGCTGTTCCGCCTGATCGGCACCGACGACCCCGCCGTGCAAGGCTTTGCCATCGGTCTGGCGGCCCACGGCATCGGTACTGCCCGGGCCTTTCAGATCGGCCCCCAGGCCGGTGCCTTTGCGGCGCTGGCCATGGCCAGCAACGGCCTGGTCACCGCACTGCTGACGCCATGGCTGCTGCCCTGGCTGAGCCGCTGGTTCGCATGAGCGGCCGCCGGACGTTGCCCGCCCGGCGGATCTGACCGATACTCGCCGCGGAGACGCCGCATGCCCCCCAAGCCCGCACAACGCACCTATTGGCAACGCAACCTTCGGCTCACGCTCGGCCTGCTGTGCGTGTGGTTTGCCGTCACCTTTGCCGCCGGCTACTTCGCCACGCCGCTCAATCAGTTCTCTTTTCTCGGCTTTCCGTTCGGGTTCTACCTGTTCGCGCAAGGCGCCTTGCTGGTGTACCTGTTGATCATCGGCGCCTATGTCCGCTACATGAACCGCCTCGATCGCGACTGGGTGCGCGAGTCCGCGCCCGGCGAACCGCGCACCCGCTTCCCCGACTCCGGGCAATAAGAGCGCCCCGCCCCAGCCTCCGGTTTATGCCTCGATAAACCGCGTTAAGGTTTCTGTAAGCTTCCCTCCCGATACTCCATCTGCCCGTCACTTTCCGGCGTTGCGTGGTTCGCCACGCATTGACACCGGTACACTGGTGGAGGGTGCCAGCCGCGGGCTGGCCACCGACGCCGGACTCCGTCCGGAATTGGCATTCAAAACTACTTGCGAGGAGACAAGCGATGGAGAAGCCCCAAGGGTCAGGTGATGCCTACTGGCGCGCCACACTCGGCCTGCTGACCACCGTGCTCATTATCTGGTTTGTCGTGTCCTTCGGGTTCGGCATCATCCTGCAACCGATGCTCGACAGCATCCACCTGGGCGGTTATCCGCTCGGTTTCTGGTTCGCACAGCAAGGTTCGATCTACATCTTCGTGGCGCTGATCTTCTTCTACGCCGCCCGGATGGGTCAGATCGACCGCGACCACGACGTTCACGAAGACTGAGGAGACTCGACGAATGGATCTGAAAACAATGACCTATATCGTCGTCGGGGCCACCTTTGCCCTGTACCTCGGTATTGCCTTCTGGGCCCGTGCAGGTAGCACCGGCGAATTCTACGTGGCCGGCGGCGGTGTGCACCCGATCGCCAACGGCATGGCCACCGGCGCCGACTGGATGTCGGCCGCTTCCTTCATCTCGATGGCCGGCCTGATCGCCTACAACGGCTACGGCGCCTCGCTGTTCCTGATGGGCTGGACCGGGGGTTACGTGCTGCTGGCGATGCTGCTGGCTCCGTACCTGCGCAAGTTCGGCAAATTCACGGTGCCGGAATTCATCGGCGACCGCTTCTACTCCAACGGCGCGCGCATCGTCGCCGTCATCTGCCTGATCCTGGCCTCCATCACCTACGTGATCGGTCAGATGAAAGGCGTCGGCGTGGCCTTCTCGCGCTTCCTCGAAGTGGAATACGACACCGGCCTGTACATCGGCATGGCGCTGGTGTTCTTCTACGCCACCCTGGGCGGCATGAAGGGCATCACCTACACGCAGATCGCGCAGTACGTGGTGCTGATTTTCGCCTACACCATCCCGGCGATCTTCATCTCCATGAACCTCACCGGCAACCCGCTGCCGCAACTGGGCCTTGGTTCGACCATGTCTGACGGCTCGGGCATGACGCTGCTGGCCAAGCTGAACCTGGTGGTCACCGAACTGGGCTTCAAGGAGTACACGACACAAACCATGGCGGGACGACTCGACATGTTCGTGTACACCCTGTCGCTGATGATCGGTACGGCCGGTCTGCCGCACGTGATCGTCCGCTTCTTCACCGTGCCGAAGGTCAAGGACGCCCGTTCGTCCGCGGGCTGGGCGCTGGTGTTCATCGCCATCCTCTACACGACCGCCCCGGCAGTCGGCGCCATGGCGCGCCTGAACCTGCACGAAACCATTCAGACGGGTGAAATCGGCTCGCCGGAAGGCAACCTGTCGTACGAAGCGCGTCCGCAGTGGTTCAAGAACTGGGAAAAGACCGGTCTGCTGCAGTTCGAAGACAAGAACGGCGACGGCCGCATCCAGTACTACAACGACAAGAACCCGGAAATGGCCGCCAAGGCCGAATCCTTCGGCTGGAAAGGCAACGAGATGGTCAAGGTCGACCGCGACATCATCGTGCTGGCCAACCCGGAAATCGCCAATCTGCCGGACTGGGTGATCGCCCTGGTCGCTGCCGGTGGTCTGGCCGCCGCGCTGTCCACCGCTGCCGGTCTGCTGCTGGCCATCTCCTCGGCGATCTCGCATGACCTGCTCAAGGGCGTGTTCATGAAGGGCATCTCCGAGAAGGCCGAACTGCGTGCCGGCCGGATCTCCATGGCTGGCGCCATCGTCGTGGCCGGTTACCTGGGCCTCAACCCCCCGGGCTTCGCTGCCGGTACCGTGGCCATCGCCTTCGGTCTGGCCGCCGCCTCGATCTTCCCGGCGCTGATGCTCGGCATCTTCTACAAGCGCATGAACAAGGAAGGGGCGATCGCCGGCATGATCGCGGGTATCTCGGTCACCATGCTGTATGTGTTCCAGCACAAGGGCATCCTGTTCATCAAGGGCACCGAGTTCCTGGGTGACCTGGGTCCGAACTGGTTCCTCGGCATCCAGCCGAACGCCTTCGGTGCCATCGGTGCCCTGGTCAACTTCGCCGTGGCGATCATGGTCGCCAAGATGACCACCGAGCCGCCGCAGCACATCCAGGATCTGGTCGAATCCATCCGCACCCCGCGCGGTGCCGGTGGTGCCCAGGCCCACTAAGCAGCACACGGCCTCATGTTTCGGAAACCCCCGCTTCGGCGGGGGTTTTTCGTTGTGCAGCACCGGCCCGTCACGGCCCTTGGGGAAAACGCCGATAACGCCGGCGACACCACGAGTGATACGCTCGACACCATCATTTCCCTTCCCAGACCCACACATTCCGAGGCCCCAGATGTACAAGCACATCATCGTCGCTGTCGACGACAGCCCCACCTCCCTGCGCGCCATCGAGGAAGCCGCCGCCCTGTCCCTCAACAGCGGTGCCCGCCTGACCGTCGTCCACGCGGTCGACGAAGCCCTCTTTGCCCACTTCAACCGCGCCACCCTGGCCAGCCGGGACGCCGTGCAGCAAGCGCTGCTCAAGGAAGGGCAGAGCGTTCTGGACAGTGCGCTGGCCGCGGCGACGGCAGCCGGCGCCAAGGTTGACGGGCGGCTGCTGGCCTCCGAACACCAATCCACCTCCGACCAGATCGTTCAGGCCGTCAGCGGCATGGGCGCCGATCTGCTGGTCGTCGGCTCGCACGGCCGCCGCGGCGTCCAGCGCATGCTGCTGGGCAGCGTGGCCGAAAAACTGCTCAAGAAAGTCAACATCTCGGTAATGGTGGTTCGCGGCAGCGCGTAAGCGCCCACCACAACCGGCCTGATATCATCCGGGGGTGCGGTCTTCCTGCAGGGAAGACCGCACCCCCGTTTTTTCGTCACGACAGCCGGTGCTTCGCCCCTGCGTCGGCCCTTTCCGGGCAGCACGCAACCGCTCGCCGTCCTCTCACTGAACCCGACCATTCCCACCACGCATGAACACGGAATTCCTCTCCCGCTGGCTCTCCCCGCTTGGCCTGGATGCCGCCCAAAGCAGCCTCACCTCCCAAGTGTTTCTGGTCGTCCTGGCCGTGGTCATTGCGAATTTCGTGATCAGTCGCGTGCTCAAGCGGCTGATCGCCGGCGCCCGGAAAACCGCGGTACTGTGGGACGACGCGGCGCTCGAAGCCCTGGAGCGCCCGCTACGCCTGCTCCTCTGGCTGGTCGGCATCGCCTTTGCGGCCGACATGGTCGGGCAGCATACCGATGCGCCGATCTTCGACGCGGTCGACCCGGTCCGCAAGATCGGCGTCATCGCGCTGATCGCCTGGGCGCTGACCCGCCTGATCGCCAACACCGAGCAGGCCATCATCGCGCGGGGCGAAACGCTGGGCAAACCGGCGGACATCTCCACCGTATCAGCCATCGGCAAGCTGCTACGCGTGACGGTGATCATCACCACCGTCCTGATCGCCCTGCAGTCGCTCGGCTTCAGCATCTCGGGCGTGCTGGCCTTCGGCGGTGTCGGCGGCATTGCCGTCGGCTTTGCCGCCAAGGATCTGCTGGCCAACTTCTTCGGCGCGCTGATGGTCTATCTCGACCGCCCGTTTTCCATCGGCGACTGGATCCGCTCGCCCGACAAGGACATCGAAGGCACCGTCGAGGAAATCGGCTGGCGCCTCACCCGCATTCGCCGCTTCGACAAGCGCCCGCTCTATGTGCCCAACGCCATCTTCACCCAGATCTCGGTCGAAAACCCCAGCCGCATGACGCACCGGCGCATCTACGAAACCCTCGGCATCCGCTACGACGATCTCGACAAGATGCAGGCGATCACCGACGACGTGCGCCAGATGCTGATCGACCACCCCGACATCGCCAGCGAGCAGACGATGATCGTGCATTTCAACGCCTTCAACGCCTCGTCGCTCGACTTCTTCGTCTACACCTTCACCCACACCACCCAATGGGTGGAGTTCCACCGCGTCAAACAGGACGTGCTGCTGCAGGTGGCCCGCATCATCGAAGAACACGGCGCCCAGATCGCCTTCCCCACCCGCACGCTGCACCTGCCTGACGGCGTGCGCATCAGCACGGCGCAGGAGCTCGAACGCGCCGCCCAGCCGGTCGACAACGCCGGGTGATGCACACCGCGCCCCGGGCATTGCCCGACCAATGACAACGGGGGCCCGAGGCCCCCGTGTCTTTTTCGGCGTGCGCCGGCCTGGGCGTTCACACGACCTCGTCCCCGTCCAGCAGATCCAGCGCCCCGCGCGACTGGCGCATCGAGCGCCGCTCCATCAGCTTGGCCTGCGCCGCTTGGGGTAGATCGGTAAAGCGGATCACGTCGCGATGGATCAGCAAGTCGATCACGTCTTCGAGCACCCGCACCAGGCGCAAGTCCGAGTCGGCCAGCGGATCCTCGCCCATCACCGTCCGGGCGAAGCCGGCCACCGCGGGGTCGCCCGATGTTGCCTCTTCGGTGTGATCGGCATCGGCCTCCAGACTGACCGACACGATCTGCCCCTGAGGATTGCGTTTCACGAACACCATGCTTGGCTCCTTCGATGGCGCGACCCGGCACACGCCGGGCCGCATCCCGTCAGTCGGTGATCAGCTTGCCTTTCGAGAGCAGGTCCTGGATCACCTGCTGATCGGAAGTGAGCCCGCCACTGAACAGGTTGACCCCGTCGAGGGTGATGGTGGCGTCAGCGTTGCCCGCATTGTAGCCACCGGCAAACCCGCCATTGCTGCTCACATGCACCACGGTGTTGCCGCCTGCCGACTCGAAGTGCAGGTAGTCGGACAGATTGCCCGAGTCCGCCGCCCCGCGCGCCTCGCCCACCAACAGATCGCGCAGATCGAGCGAATCGCCACCGGCCGCCACGGAGGCCACGTCGAAGTCGGTAATGCGGTCGACACTCGGAGCACCGGCAGTGCCCTTGTCGGCCAGCGACCATTCGAACACGTCCGCACCGAGACCGCCGGTGAGCGTGTCATTGCCGGCACCGCCGCTGATGTGATCCGACCCCGCGCCGCCTTGGATGATGTCATTGCCGCCGCCGCCTTGGATGACATCCTTGCCGTCGGTGCCGACGATCTTCTCGGCCGCATCGTCGCCGGTATAGGTGGCGCCGGTCCGGACCTGATACACGCCGTTGGTCGAAGACTCGACGATATCCTGGTTCGCAGCCAGCGAAGGCACGTCACCGGGCGCGAACAGTGCAAACTCGTCTGTCCCGATGATCTTGTAGCTCGCGTCCGCCGCGCCGCTATCCTTGATTTCGACCCGCAGGCTGACGGCTCCGCCCTGATCCCAGTAGAGCACTTCGATCGGCTGCAGCCCTTCGCTCAGCGTCACACCGGTATAGGTTCGCGTGGCGGTGGATTGGATGAAATCCGCCTGGGCCACGTTCTGGCCGCCGATCAGAACCCGGTAGCCGTCATCCCCCGTCACGCGCAGATCGTAGACCCCGCCGGCCGGGATGTAGATGTATCCCACCATGCGCACGATGGCGTCGGTGGTGTCGCCCAGCCCGCCAGTCGCCGTCAGCCCGTCGGCATTGCCTTCCGTCACCTTGAGGAAGGTATAGAGGTTGTTTGTCCCGCCCACCGCCGCGCTGGCGCCAATCGCGCCGGAAGTGACGCGGCCGTTCTGGCCCAGGTCGTTGGAAAACAGCGAGTTATTCGTCCCGGTGACCACCCCGAACTCGAGCTTGTTGGCCGAGAAGGTCGCATCCGCAGCCATCGGATCCGACAGGATCGCGTTGTTGATGAGGTTGGGATTGCCGTTTCGACCCTCGATGATGGCTTCGACGTCGGCGAGCCGATCCACGTTGTTGGCCGCACCGGCATCGGCGGTACCGTCGTCCGAGTGCAGTCGGGTCGCGCTCGAACCGACATACTTCGGATCGCCCGCGGTCCCGTCGCGGTTGTCGTTGTACCCGAAGTACTCGCCGGACAGCCCCAGGTTGACCCCCGTGATGATGCTGGCGGTGGCCGACAGATTGATCACGTGCGGCGGCTCGACCGTGATCGTCAGCGTCGAGGAGGCGGCGTCGCCATCGCGGTCGATCAGCGTGTAGCCGACCACCTCGTTGAACGCGACGGACGCCGTAGCCGTCGGTGTGTACTCATATTGCCCGTTGTCCATGTCCACCACGAACTTGCCGCCGCTCAGGGTCTGGACCGTCCAGCTGTTGGTCGCGGCATTGTAGACACCGCGATTGGTCCCGGACACCGCGCCGCCGTCGCTGTAGGTCGTGCCGTCGATGGTGATCGACGCCATGGACCCGCCATCGGCGCCGAGCGCCGAGCCGGACCCGAGCGTGCCGCTCGTCAAGTCACCATCGGTCGGCGTAACGATCGAGTCGCGCAGGATCGGCGGCAGGTCGTTGATGTTGGCGACCACGATCGAGTCCGTATTGGTCCCGGTGACGCCGTTGTAGGCGATCGGGTTCATGTTGTCGAAGAACGACGCAGCGCTGCTACCCATCCCGTATGCCAGCGAGTTGATGCTGTTTGCGTTCAGGAAGCTTGTCCAGATGGCCTCCTCTCCCGACTGGATCCCCTGCTCATTGGGCAGGTCGCCCGGATGGTTCCAGGGTGCCCGGTTCCAATCCATGCCACCGTTGGGCGCGCCGTCGGTCAAGAAATACGACACGTTCTGGGCGCCCGCGATCTTCCCGTCGGAGGCGAAGGCATTCATCGCGTTCAACAAGGCCGCATCGTAGTTCGTCACGCCGCCGGCCGTCAGGTTGCTCACATAGGCCTTTGCATCGGCCACCGACACCCAGACGTTCTGGTAAACATTCGCCGAGGTCGAGAACGTGATGATGCGCACTTTGACGTCGCCGAGGTTGTCATACTGGTCAAGCATTTCGTTGACCGAGTCCTTCATGATCTGAAGGCGCCCCCCCGAGCCCATGCTGCCGGAGACATCGAGCACCAGCATGATGTTGGTATCGACGGCAGGCAGCGTCACCACCTGCGTGCTGGCCACGGCGGTCGGCGAGTCGTCCTCGACATTCACCGTGATCACACCCGAGCCCGATGCGCTGCCGTCGCTCGCCGTCACGGTGAGATTGATCGGCGCCACGTTTTCGCCGCCACCGGCAGGATGATCGATGGCCTTGGACAGGGTCACCGTGTAGTTGCCGTTGTTGTCGATCGTCGCCCGCAGCACCTCCACCCCGCCGGCAGAGCCGATCAGCGGCGAGCCGGCGCTGCCGTTGCCCGTCCAGGTCACGGCCACGCCGCCGGCGGTGATTCCCGCCGGCCCGGACAGACTCACGCTCACCGCGCCGTCGGGATCGGCAATGCTGATCGTGCCGGACTGCGTGGTCAGATTGGTCGTATCGGCCGGATTCCCGAGGGTGTCCGGCAGGCCCAGCGCGAGCCCCTCTTCAGACACCGACACCGTCGAGGTCCCGACCACCGGCGCATCGTTCGTCCCGGTCACGGTCAGCGTGAGCGTTGCGGTGCTGGTTGCGCCGCTGGTATCCCGCATGGTGTAGGTGAACACGTCGGTACCGATCGCACCGGCAGCCAGCGCATCCGCCGCCGCCTGATTGGCGCTGTAGCTGTAGCTGCCGTTGGCGTTCAGCGTGAGCGTGCCGTAGGTGCCGACCAGATTCCCGCCCACGGCGCCCGGGTTGGCACCGAAAGACACGGCGGTGACGGTCTTGGTGTCGCCGGCATCCACGTCCGTGTCGTTGGCCAGCACACCGGTGGCCGCCGATCTCACGAGCGTGCTGTTCTCGAGCACGGCACCCACATCGGCCGTCGCCACCGGCGCATCGTTCGCGCCCTGGATCGTCACCGTCAGGGTATTGCTCGAGGTCGCGCCGCTGGCGTCCCGCATGGTGTAGGTGAAAGTATCGGAGAGCGTATTGGCACCGGTGCGCAGCGCCTGGACCGCAGCATTGGCATTGTCCACCGTGTAGCTATATGTCCCGTCGGCATTGAGCGTCAGCGACCCATAGCTGCCCGCCGTCGCGCTACCCAGCACGCCGCCGCTGATCGCCGATACCGTCTTCGTATCGCCCGCATCCACGTCGGTATCGTTCGTCAGCACGTTGCCGCTCGGATTCAGACCCGCCGTACCGTTGGCCACGCCGCCCGCCTCGACGGCCGTCGCCGTATCGGCCACCGCCACAGGCGCATCGTTCGTCCCGTTGATGGTGATGGTCAGCGTGGCGGTGGTGCTGGTGCCGTCGCCGTCGGTGAGCGTGTAGGTGTAGCTGTCGGTAAGCGTCTCACCGTCATTCAGGGCATTGACCGCGGCGTTGGTGTTGTCCAGCGTGTAGGTGTAGCTGCCGTCGGCATTCAGGACAAGGCTGCCGTAGGTGAGCGTCGGGGTCGCCGCCGTGATCGGGGTGGCGTTGGTGTCGGCACCGACGGTGTCGTTGGTGAG
>NZ_JAEKFT010000045.1 GCF_018524365.1 Denitromonas iodatirespirans | reverse complement strand
CCATCCCGAACAGGACCGTGAAACGGAACAGCGCCGATGATAGTGCCCAACTCGGGTGTGAAAGTAGGTCATCGTCAGACTAACCAAAAGAAAAACCCCCGTAGTCATCTTGACTGCGGGGGTTTTTTATCGCGCCAAGCTTCCCTGCTCATACAAAATACCCTTCGATTGCTCAAAGCAGGCCACGCAGAGGTGGCGCCCGCGAATTCCGTGGTCGGTTCTCGGGAGTTATCTCGTGGGTTCCGCCACGACGACGAACTGGAAGTACTTCATGTCTTCGGCCCACCGTCCAAGGAGCGGAAGTAGAACTCTGGTTCTTCTTCCTGAATCCCAGTAAGGATTGATTCCTTCGATTTTCTTGATCGAGAAACCTGCCTCGTCGATTGTTCTTTCAAGACTTTTCTTGGTGAAAAATCTTAAGTGGGTATCGTCAAGGATGCCCCTCTCGGTGTACTTCCAGTCTTTTTCGAAGAGTAGATTCTTGACGTTCTCGATGTAGCGGACGTTCGGAACGCAACACACGAGTGTGCCTGACGGCTTGAGCTTCTGTTTGGCCAGCCTGAGTGGGCTGATAGGCTCTGGAAAGTGTTCAAGGCTGTCGTTGAAGGTTACAACGTCGAAGTAGGCCTCCGGGATTGGTGCGTTCAAGTCGAAAAAATCGTTGACGACATTATCGAGTTTCGACTTGGCTCGCAGCGCGGCTTCGGACATGGGCTCGACGCCCCAGACTTCGGCGCCGGAGGCTGTCCGTACGACAGATCCAAACTCGCCGGCCGCACACCCTACGTCGAGTAACGTTTCGAATGTGTCCGGTAAAAAATCCAGAATGACCGCTCGGTTGCCGCTGTAACGCTTGTTCTTCACACAATGCCTCCGGACGCGCCCCCTTCTTGCGTGGAAAAGGAAGGAGGCGCGGAGAATGACCGTAAACTACATGCAATCGGCTTACTGGCAGCATAGGAGCATGGAGGATTGGCGTCCAGCGTCGAAAGTGTCACAGGCTTTGTTCCAGGGCTCAGACCCCTTGATGCTGCGCAGTGCAGCCAGACGCGCTGTCGCTCAAAGGCGGACCGAAGCGTTAGCCTGAAAGTTGGGGACTGCATGTGTAGGTGTGGGCCGTGGTGGCGAAGCAGGACATCAGCGTAGGACGTGAAATCGGTAGGTGATCGAGGAGGCTCAGCGAAGTAGGTGTTTCGACAACTCAACCGAGTCACAAGGAAAAACCCGGTGGACAAGCATAGGCCGGCTGCGGTGCTGCCCGCGGCGAGTGTTCCGCGCGCAACGGGAGCCGTCAGGCGAGCGTGATACGCGCGGCTGGTCACAACAAAAAAGCCCGGAGATCCGGGCTTTTTGATTGGCGAAGTCGTTCGTTCTCAGTTGGCCACGACTGGGATCTTGCCGATCTTGGCCTGCCACTGCTTCGGGCCGGTGTTGTGCACCGATTCGCCGCTCGAGTCGACAGCGACGGTGACCGGCATGTCGACCACGTCGAACTCGTAGATGGCTTCCATGCCGAGATCCGCAAAGCCGACCACCTTGGACGCCTTGATGGCCTTGGAGACCAGGTAGGCTGACCCCCCAACGGCCATCAGATAGGCGGCTTTGTTGTCCTTGATGGCTTCGATGGCGACTGCGCCGCGTTCGGCCTTGCCGACCATGGCGATCAAGCCGGTCTGCTCGAGCATCATGCGGGTGAATTTGTCCATGCGGGTGGCGGTGGTGGGGCCGGCGGGGCCGACGACTTCGTCGCGCACCGGGTCGACCGGGCCGACGTAGTAGATCACGCGGTTGGTGAAGTCCACTGGCAGCTTTTCGCCTTTGGCAAGCATGTCGGCGATGCGCTTGTGGGCGGCGTCGCGTCCGGTGAGCATCTTGCCGTTGAGCAGCAGTACCTGACCCGGTTTCCACGAGGCCACTTCGTCGGCGGTCAGCGTGTTCAGATCGACCCGGGTGGCGACGTTGGTGTCGGCCTGCCAGGTGACATCCGGCCAGTCTTCGAGGCGCGGCGCTTGAAGATGGGCGGGGCCGGAGCCGTCGAGCACGAAGTGCACGTGACGGGTCGCGGCACAGTTGGGGATCATGGCGACCGGCAGAGAGGCGGCGTGAGTGGGGTAGTCGAGGATCTTGACGTCCAGTACGGTGGTGAGGCCGCCGAGGCCTTGGGCGCCAATGCCGAGCGCATTGACCTTGTCGAAGATCTCCAGGCGCAGTTCCTCGACCCGGCTCAGCGCTTCGCCTTTGTCAGCCCGGGCCTGGAGTTCCTGGATGTCCACGTGGCCCATCAGCGATTCCTTGGCCAGCAGCATGGCTTTTTCCGGCGTGCCGCCGATGCCGATGCCGAGGATGCCCGGCGGACACCAGCCGGCGCCCATGGTCGGGACGGTCTTGAGCACCCAGTCGACGATCGAGTCGGACGGGTTGAGCATGACCATCTTGGATTTGTTCTCGGAGCCGCCGCCCTTGGCCGCACAGGTGATGTCGACGGTGTCGCCCGGCACGATTTCATAGTGCACCACAGCAGGCGTGTTGTCCTTGCTGTTCTTGCGGGCGCCGGCCGGGTCGAGCAGGACCGAGGCGCGCAGGGTGTTGTCCGGGTCGGTATAGGCGCGGCGCACGCCTTCGTTGACCATCTCCTGAACGCTGAGGGTGCTGTCCCACCGGACGTTCATGCCGACCTTGAGGAAGACCACTGCAATCCCCGTGTCCTGACAGATGGGGCGATGCCCCTCGGCGCACATGCGGCTGTTGGTGAGGATCTGGGCGATGGCGTCTTTGGCGGCCGGCGATTGTTCGCGTTCGTAGGCTTCGCCCAGGGCCTGGATGTAGTCCAGCGGGTGGTAGAAGCTGATGAACTGGAAAGCGTCCGCGATGGACTGGATGAAGTCTTCCTGCTTGATCGTGCTCATGGTGGGCTCCCTCACAGAGAAAGGCAGGCGCTGCGGCGAAGGCAGCCCTGCCATGATGCGACCACGAATCGCTTGGTCGGCGTCGTGGTGTCGGGCGAGATTCTACCACTGCCCTGTAACGCACTTTGTGTTGCAGCGCCACGAAGGTGTAAGTCCTGTGTAAGATAGATATCCTCTAATGCGCCCTGTTCTCAGTGGCGGGTTGTATTCGGAGGTGCCGCTGATGGTAATGTTTGTTGATTGCCCTGCCTTCGGCCGGAGCAAGTAACCGAATTTCGATTCCGTGAATTGAGGAGAGGTGAGAGATGTCCGACAACGCCCAGAAGCTGTACTACCCCCCCGAGTCGCTGGCCAAGAGCGCCGCGGTCTCCGGCATGGAGGCCTATCAGGCGCTGGTCAAGCAGGCCGAGACCGATTACCAGGGATACTGGGCCAACCATGCCCGCAACCTGCTCGACTGGAAGAAGCCTTTCACCAAGGTGCTCGACGAGTCGAACGCACCGTTCTTCAAATGGTTTGACGATGGCGAGCTGAACGTCTCCTACAACTGTCTCGATCGTCAGGTCAACAACGGCTTGGGCGACAAGGTCGCCATCATCTTCGAAGCGGACGATGGCCAAGTCACCAAGGTGACCTACAAGGATCTGCTGGGTCGCGTGTGCAAGATGGCCAACGCGCTCAAGAGTTCGGGCGTGAACAAGGGCGACCGCGTCGTCATCTATCTGCCGATGTCGATCGAGGGCATCGTGGCCATGCAGGCGTGTGCCCGCATCGGTGCCACGCACTCGGTGGTGTTCGGCGGCTTCTCGGCGCAGTCGCTGCGCGATCGTATCGAGGGCGCCAGCGCCGTCGCGCTGATCACTTCCGATGGCCAGTTCCGCGGCGGCAAAGCCCTGCCGCTCAAGCCGATCGCCGACGAAGCGCTGGGCATGGGTGGCTGCGAGTCGATCAAGAAGGTGCTGGTGGTCAAGCGTACCGGTGCCGAGGTCAATATGGCCGCCGGGCGCGATGTGTGGTTGAGCGATGCCCTGGCCACGCAGGCGGATACGTGCGAGCCGGAATGGGTGGGTGCCGAGCATCCGCTGTTCCTGCTCTACACCTCCGGGTCGACCGGCAAGCCGAAGGGGGTTCAGCATTCCAGCGGCGGCTACTTGCTGCAGGCCATCCTGAGCATGCAGTACACCTTCGATATCAAGCCGGACGATGTGTTCTGGTGCACCGCCGACATCGGCTGGGTCACCGGCCACACCTATATTGCCTATGGTCCGCTGGCCTGCGGTGCCACCCAGGTGGTGTTCGAAGGCGTGCCGACCTACCCGGATGCCGGCCGTTTCTGGAAGATGATCCAGAACCACAAGGTCAGCGTCTTCTATACCGCGCCGACGGCCATCCGTTCGCTGATCAAGGCGGCCGATGCCAACGAAAGCGTGCACCCGAAGCAGTACGATCTGACGAGCCTGCGCATCCTCGGCTCGGTGGGCGAGCCGATCAACCCGGCTGCCTGGGAGTGGTACCACGAGAACATCGGTGGCGGTCGCTGCCCGATCGTCGATACCTTCTGGCAGACCGAAACTGGCGCGCACATGATCACGCCGCTGCCGGGGGCCACGCCCTTGGTGCCGGGTTCCTGCACCCTGCCGTTCCCGGGCATCCAGGCTGCCGTGGTCGACGAGACCGGCCTCGAAGTGCCCTGGGGCCAGGGCGGCATCCTGGTCGTCAAGCGTCCGTGGCCGTCGATGATCCGCACCGTCTGGGGCGACCCGGAGCGCTTCAAGTCGTCCTACTACCCGGCCGACTTCCAGGGCAAATACTACCTGGCGGGCGATGGCGCCATCCGCGACGCCGACACCGGCTACTTCACCATCACCGGCCGTATCGACGACGTGCTGAACGTCTCCGGTCACCGCATGGGCACGATGGAAATCGAATCGGCGCTGGTGGCGCATGAGAGAGTGGCCGAGGCGGCAGTGGTCGGCCGTCCGGATGACACCACCGGCGAGGCGATTGTCGCCTTCGTGGTACTCAAGGGCCCGCGCCCGTCCGGTGCCGAGGCTCAGGCCGTGATCAAGGAATTGTCGAACTGGGTGGCCAAGGAGATCGGCCCGATCGCCAAACCCAAGGACATCCGCTTCGGTGAGAACCTGCCGAAGACCCGTTCGGGCAAGATCATGCGGCGCTTGCTGCGCCAGTTGGCCAAGGGCGAGGAGATCACGCAGGACACCTCCACGCTCGAGAACCCGGCCATCCTGGACCAGCTCAAGGGATAAGCGCCCGCTATCGGAAGCGCGGCACAGACCGCGCTCCGACCAGAACAACGAGGGGAGTCGGCCATAGAAGCCGGCCTATACATGAGGAGACGAAGGCGCGGTAACGCGCCTTCTTTTTTGCATGGTCCCGTCCGAGGGGCACGGCGGGCGGGCCCGAGGGGCGGGCTATAATGGTTTTCCGTATGTCGGAGGAGGTACGGTGATGCGCAAAGCGCTCGCGCGGCAACGCTTGATCGCCTGCACGCTGTTGGCGGCTCTGGCCTTCAATGCGCCGCTCCTGTGGCTCTTCGACACCGCCGTTTCCGTTGCCGGCGTTCCCTTGGTGTTTCTCTACCTGTTCGGTGTCTGGGCGGCCGTGCTTGCGGTGTTGGCCTGGGTCGTCGAATCGGGTCCGCGATAGGCTTTGGCATGTTGTCGAGCGGACTGATCGTCGGCGTCTCGTTTGCCTATCTGGTGGTGTTGTTCGGCGTGGCCTTGTATGGCGATCGTCGGGCCGATGCGGGGCGCTCGCTGATCGCCAACCCGTGGGTCTATGCGCTGTCGATGGCGGTGTATTGCACGGCGTGGACCTACTATGGCAGCGTCGGGCGCGCGGCCACGGCGGGCCTGGGCTTTCTGCCGGTGTATCTCGGGCCGACCCTGGTCATGGGCGTCTCCTGGCTGGTCCTGCTGAAGATGGTGCGTATCAGCAAGGCCTATCGCATCACCTCGATCGCCGACTTCATCGCCTCGCGCTACGGCAAGAGCCGCCTGCTGGCGAGCATGGTCACGCTGGTGGCGGTGATCGGCATCGTGCCCTACATCGCACTCCAACTCAAAGCGGTGTCCAGCGAATATGGCCTGCTCACCGGCGGGCATCCGGGCACCAGCGGCGACTGGTATCGCGACACGGCGCTCTACATGGCCTTGGTGCTGGCCGCATTCACCATGATTTTCGGCACCCGCCATCTCGATGCCACCGAGCGTCACGAAGGCATGGTGGCGGCGATTGCGTTCGAGTCCCTGGTCAAGCTGGTGGCCTTCATGGCGGTCGGCATCGTGGTCACCTACTACATCTTCGATGGTTGGGAAGACCTGTTCGTGCGCGCAGCCATCGCGCCGGATCTGGCGCCCCTGCTGAGCCTCGACGCCGTGGGCAACAAGGCCGACTGGTTGGCCCTGACCGTGCTCTCGGCGCTCGCCTTCCTGATGCTGCCGCGCCAGTTCCAGGTATCGGTGGTCGAAAACGTCGACGAGCGCCATCTCAAGCGCGCCACCTGGTTGTTCCCGGCCTACCTGCTCCTGATCAACATCTTCGTCCTGCCGATTGCCCTGGGGGGCATGCTTCATTTCCCCGCGGATGTCATCGACCCGGACTCCTTCGTGCTCACGCTGCCGCTGGCCGAAGGCTATTCCATGCTCACCCTGGCTGCCTTCATCGGCGGCCTGTCGGCGGCCACCAGCATGGTGATCGTCGAAACCATCGCCTTGTCCACCATGGTCTGCAACGACCTGGTGATGCCGCTGCTGCTGTCGAACCCGCGCTTTCGCCGCTGGGCGCCGCACGACCTGACCGGCCTGTTGCTGCTCATCCGGCGCGGTGCGATCGTTGCGATCCTGCTGCTCGGCTATCTCTATTTCCGCCTTGCCGGCCAGGCGTATGCGCTGGTCTCCATCGGTTTGATCAGCTTCGCCGCCGTGGTGCAGTTCGCCCCCGCGCTGCTCGGCGGCATGTACTGGCGGGGCGCGACGCGAAACGGCGCGGTGGCCGGTCTGCTGGCCGGGTTCTGTGTGTGGCTCTACACCTTGCTGCTACCCTCGTTCGCCAAGTCGGGCTGGTTGCCGGCGGACTTTGTCGACTCCGGCATCTTCGGCATCGCGCTGTTGATGCCCGAACGCCTGTTCGGCTTCGACGGCGTGAACGCCACCACCCATGCCTTGTTCTGGAGCATGCTCGCCAACATCGGCGCGTTCGTGGCCGTCTCGCTATGGCGCCCGCCCACCGCGGTGGAGGCCGGGCAGGCCAGTCTGTTCGTCGATATTCTGAAGCGTGAGCCACGCGGTGCGGCCAGGCTATGGCGCGGTCAGGCCAAGCTCGACGATCTGCGAGCGCTGCTGGTGCGCTTTCTGGGCGCCGAGCGGGTGCGTGCTGGCTTTGCCAGCTATGCCCTCAGTCGTGGCGAGGACGATATCGAAGCGCTCGAGGCCGACGCCGACCTGGTGCACTTTGCCGAAACCCTGCTGGCCGGGGCCATCGGCAGCGTGTCGGCGCGGGTGATGATTGCCTCGGTGGTGCAGGAAGAGTCGCTGGGCATCGAGGAGGTGATGAACATTCTCGACGAAGCCTCGCAGGTCCGCGCCTACTCGCGCGAGCTCGAAGAAAAGTCGCAGGCCTTGCAGGCGGCCACCGAGGATCTGCGCGCCGCCAACGAACGGCTGCAGGAGCTCGACCGGGTCAAGGACGACTTCATGTCCTCCGTTACCCACGAGCTGCGCACGCCGCTGACCTCGATCCGCGCGTTCTCCGAGATGCTGCTGGACGACCCGAAGACCGATCTGGCCGAGCGTAGGCGTTTTCTCGGCATCATTGTCGAAGAGACCGAGCGCCTCACGCGGCTGGTCAACCAGGTGCTCGATCTGGCCAAGATCGAGTCCGGCCACGCGCAGTGGCACGAGACCGATGTCGACCTGATCGAACTGATCGAGCATGTGGCGACGACGGCCGGCCAACTGGTCAAGAGCCGCCATGCCGAACTGGTGCTCGACCTGCCGCCGACGGTGACGCTCTTGCGGGTCGACCAGGACCGCCTGATCCAGGTGCTGACCAATCTCATCGGCAACGCGGCCCGCTTCGTGCCGGGGAGCGGCGGGCAGGTCAAGGTGGTGCTGCGCGAGAGCGGGGATTCGGTGCGGGTCGACGTGTGCGACAACGGGCCCGGCATCGCGCCTGAGGCGCAGAGCGAAATTTTCGAAAAATTCCGGCAGGTCAGCGGCAGCGCCGGCAAGCCCACGGGCACCGGGTTGGGCTTGCCGATCAGTCGGCAGATCATCGAGCATTTTGGCGGCAGGTTGTGGGTCACGAGCATTCCCGGAGAGGGCGCCGTGTTCTCGTTCGAACTGCCGCTCAAACTGGCGGCACCGACCGCCGACAGCGACCGGGCGGCATGATGCCAGCGGTCGAAACACCATGATTTAGCATGAGATGCGAGGGGGAGGGCGGACTTATGACGGATGCCAAGACAATACTGATTGCAGACGATGAACCGAACATCGTCATCTCGCTGGAGTTCCTGATGAAGCGCGAGGGCTTCAAGGTGTCGATCGCGGTCGATGGTGAAGAGGCCATTGCCAAGATCCGCAGCGAGTCGCCCGACCTGGTCCTGCTCGACGTGATGATGCCGAAAAAGAGCGGCTTCGATGTCTGCCAGGAGGTCAAGGGCGACCCGGCGCTGGCCGGCACGCGCATCCTGATGCTCACCGCCAAGGGCCGCGACACCGAAATGGCCAAGGGCATGGCCCTGGGTGCCGATGCCTACATGACCAAGCCGTTTTCCACCAAAGACCTGGTGGCGCAGGTGCGTCAATTGCTCGGGCTGGATGTATGAGCCCGAAGCATCGCCTCTTGTTGAGTGTCGGCCTGGTCTGTGTTTGGTTGCTGATCGTCTTCGGCGTGACCGGCTGGGTGGTGTGGGTCGACCTGTCGCCCGACGAGCGTGTCGCCCTGCTGCCGATCGTCGCGCCGCGCGGTGCCCTGATCGGCGCCATGCTGATCATGGCCATGGCGGTCAGTGCCATCGTGCTGCGCGACCTGCATCGCCGCTATGTGTATGTGCCTGCGCGGTTGGCCGAAGACGGCCGCACCCTGCTCAAGGCCGAGCCGACCCGCCGCCTGAAGCCCGCCGGCAATGACGAAACCTGTGCCTTCGTCGACATCATCAACGCCCTCGCCGACCAGCGCCAAAGCCTGCAGGACGATGTCGAAGTGCGTGTCGCCGATGCCCGGCGCTCGGTCGAGGAAGAAAAGAACCGGCTCGGCGCGCTCATGTCGGAGCTCTCGCAGAGCGTGGTGGTGTGCAATCTCGACGGCCGCATCCTGCTCTACAACAACCGCGCGCGGCTGCAGTTCCGGGCACTGTCCGACGCGCCCGGGGCGGCCGGCGGCGGCGAGTTGATCGGCCTGGGGCGGTCGATCTACGCCGTCATGGACCGCCACCTCATCGCCCATGCGCTGGAGAACATCCAGCATCGCTTGCGCAAGAGTTCGGCGCAGCCGGTGAGCAACTTCGTCACCACCACCCGCGCCGGCCAGCTGCTGCGGGTGCAGATGACGCCGGTGCTCGGCGCCGCGCCCGAAGAGGGCGCCGACCGTCCGGTGTCGGGCTTCATCCTGATGCTCGACAACATCACCCGCACCATCGAAAACGAAGCGCGTCGCGACGAAATTCTGCACACCCTCACCGAAGGCAACCGCGCCTCGCTGGCCAATGTGCGGGCAGCCGCCGAAATGCTCGACTTCCCCGATCTGGACGACGAACTGCGCCAGCGCTTTCGCCGCGTGATCCGCGACGAGGTCAAGGCCATGAGCGACCGCCTCGACCACAGCGCCTCGGCCTTTGCCGATTCGCTCAAGGCACGCTGGCAACTCGAAGACATGCTCGGCGCCGATCTGGTGGCCGCCGCCCAGCGCCGGGTCGAGGCCCGCCTGTCGCTGCGCACCAAGCTCGAAGATGTCGACGAGACCGTGTGGGCCAAGGTAGACAGCTTCTCGCTGCTGCAAGCCATCACCTATCTGGCCAGTCGCCTGTCGGACGAATTCGAGATCCGCGAACTGCGCTTCCGGTTGACCAAGGCCGGCCGCCTGGTGCACCTCGACCTGATCTGGTCGGGCCAGGCGATGAGCACCGAAACCGTCATGAGCTGGGAGCTCGAGCCCATGCGTTTCGCCGGCGAGAACAGCCCGCTGACCGTGCGCGACGTCATCGAGCGCCACGGCGGCGAAATGTGGCTGGAGCGCGAGAAGGTCAAGCACCGCGCCTTCTTCCGGCTGGTGCTGCCCTCGGCCACGCCGCAGGCCGAGGTCGAGGCCGAGGTCTACCTGCGTGGCGACAGCCGGCCC
Source organism: Denitromonas iodatirespirans (assembly GCF_018524365.1). Taxonomy (GTDB): domain Bacteria; phylum Pseudomonadota; class Gammaproteobacteria; order Burkholderiales; family Rhodocyclaceae; genus Nitrogeniibacter; species Nitrogeniibacter iodatirespirans. The sequence continues at coordinate 11,945 of NZ_JAEKFT010000045.1, read as the reverse complement.
GAATACTACGATTTCGACCTGTTCAGCTGGTCCGAGCGCAGCCACGAACTGGACGACCGGCCCTTGACCGAGCTGGCCTACACCGTCTTCGATACCGAAACCACCGGCCTCAACCCCTCGCAGGGCGACGAGATCATCCAGATCGGCGCCACCCGCATCCTCAACGGCAAGCTGTTGCAGGGCGAAGGCTTCGAGCAACTGGTCGATCCGCAGCGCAGCCTGCCGCCCGAGTCGACCAAGATCCACGGCATCACGCCCGAGATGCTGGTCGGCCAGCCGGTCATCGCCAAGGTGCTGCCGGCGCTGCACGACTTCGCCGCCGACACCGTGCTGGTGGCGCACAACGCCGCCTTCGACATGCGCTTCCTGCAACTGAAGGAGGCCGTTGCCGGCGTGCGCTTCGACCAGCCGGTGCTCGACACCCTGCTGCTGTCCGCCATCATCCACCCCAACCAGGACAGCCACCGTCTCGAGGCCATCGCCGAGCGCTTCGGCGTCACCGTCATCGGCCGGCACACCGCCATGGGCGACGCCATCGTCACCGCCGAAGTGTTCCTCAAGATGATTCCCCTGCTCGCCGAAAAAGGCGTGCGCACCCTCGGAGAAGCCCGCGAAGCCGCGCAGAAGACCTACTACGCCCGCCTGAAATACTGAGCGGCAGCCACCGCGGGCCGTCGGCCCGCGGGGTATACTTTCGCGAACATGCGCGCGCCGGCGGCGCAGCGGCAAAGGGGAGAGGCGGCACGCGTGGCGGATTCTGGGTTTTCGCAGCAACTGCGCCGGTACTACGGCTGGTATACCGGCACCTTCCTGGTGCTCGTCGTCCTGCTCGCCGTCGGCGAACAGTTCGGCCTGTCCTCGCGCGCCATCGGCCATGTTTTCCTGTTTGCCACCATCGCCATCTACGCCACCATCGGCGTCGTGAGCCGCACCGCCGACGTCGCCGAATACTATGTTGCCGGGCGGCGCGTGCCGGCGGTGTTCAACGGCATGGCCACGGCCGCCGACTGGATGAGCGCCGCCTCCTTCATCGGCCTGGCGGGCACGCTCTACTTCTCCGGCTTCCAGGGCTTGGCCTTCGTTACCGGCTGGACCGGCGGTTATGTGCTGGTAGCCCTGCTGCTGGCGCCCTATCTGCGCAAGTTCGGCCAATACACCATCCCCGATTTTCTCGGTGCCCGCTACGAGGGCAACATCGCCCGCCTGGTCGGCCTGGCCGCCACCATCCTCGCCAGCTTCGTCTATGTGGTGGCGCAGATCTACGGCGTGGGCCTGATCGCCAGCCGCTTCGTCGGTGTGGAATTCGAGATCGGCCTGTTCGTCGGCCTCGCCGGCATCCTCGTCTGCTCCTTCCTCGGCGGCATGCGCGCCGTCACCTGGACGCAGGTGGCGCAGTACATCATCCTGATCATCGCCTACCTCGCACCGGTGGTCCTGCTGTCATGGAAAGTCACCGGCGTGCCGGTGCCGCAGATCGCCTACGGCACCGTGCTGCAGAAGATCAGCGAAAAGGAAAACCAGCTGCTCAGCGACCCGGTCGAGTCCGACGTGCGCAACCAGTATCGCTACCGTGCGCTGGCCTACGAACAAAAGATCGCCGACCTGCCCACCTCGATGGATGCCGAACGGCATGCGCTCGGCGAGCGCGTCAAGCAACTGCGCATCGAAGACGCCTCCGCCCGCGAAGTGGCCATGGCCGAGCGCGACATGCGCGACCTGCCGCGCACCGAAGCAGAGGCGAAGGTGCGCTGGGAGGCGGCCCGCCTCGACGCGCTCGACCATGCCCGCGCCCCGCCGCGCCATGCCGAAGCCCATCCCGGCGCCACGCCCGAAGAGTCGCAGGCAGCGCGGCGCAACTTCCTGGCCCTGATGTTCGTGCTCATGGTCGGCACCGCCGCGCTGCCGCATGTGCTGATGCGCTACTACACCACCCCCGGCGTGTCCGAGGCACGCCGCTCGGTGATGTGGTCGCTGGTGTTCATCTCGCTGCTCTATGTCACCGCGCCGGCCTATGCCGTGTTCGCCAAATGGGAGGTGTACAGCAACCTCGTCGGCAGCAGCATCGCCTTTCTGCCCGACTGGGTCGCCTCCTGGGGCAAGGTCGGCCTGGTCAGCGTCGAAGACATCAACGGCGACGGCCTGCTCCAGCTCGCCGAGCTGACCCTCAACACCGACGTCATCGTGCTCGCCACCCCCGAAATTGCCGGGCTGCCCTATGTCATCTCCGGCCTGGTCGCTGCGGGGGGGCTCGCCGCCGCCCTGTCGACCGCCGACGGCCTGCTGCTGACCATCTCCAACGCCTTGTCGCACGACCTCTATTTCAAGATCATCAACCCGCGCGCCACCACCCAGCGTCGGCTGGTGATCTCCAAGTCGCAACTGCTGCTGGTCGCCGCCATCGCCGCCTGGGTCGCCTCGCTACGCCCCGACAACATCCTCTTCATGGTCGGCCTGGCCTTCTCCATCGCCGCCGCCTCCTTCTTCCCGGCGCTGGTGCTCGGCATCTTCTGGAAGCGCGCCAACAAATGGGGCGCGGTCAGCGGCATGCTCGCCGGCCTCGCCATCACCCTCTACTACGTCTCGAAAACCCACCCCTTCTTCCACGGCTCGATGGCCAACGCCTGGTTCGACATCGACCCCATCTCCGCCGGCGTCTTCGGCGTCCCGCTCGGCTTCGTCGTCACCATCGTCATCAGCCTGATCACGCCGCCACCGTCTGTGGAAGTGCAGGCCCTGGTGGACTTCGTGCGCTACCCGAGCCTCACCGAAACGCCGGATCGCTAGGCGGTCGGGGGTTCCATCCGGCCCGGATTCTGATAAACTTCCGCCTCTTCCACGGAGAGGTGGATGAGTGGTTTAAGTCGCACGCCTGGAAAGCGTGTTCAGGGTAATACCCTGACGCGGGTTCGAATCCCGCCCTCTCCGCCAGTGACACAGCAAAAACGCGGCCTCTGGCCGCGTTTCTGTTTTCAGCCCACCACTCGATCCACCATTGTTGCTGCGCTTCACTGGACGTTCTGGTGCCCCCCCTACCTACAATATGACCTTAAAGGCCCGCTTGTAGGCGCTCGTATTCGCTGCTCGCATATCTGCGGGAACGCTCATCCTTGTCTCTACGTTGTATTCCGATGGAGACGTATGGTGGGTATGTTCAGGTCTGATGCGAGTTGCGAGCGGTTGCTGCAGTTCCCTGAGGTCAAGCGGCTGACGGGGCTGGGTCGCAGCAGCTGCTACAAACTGATACGGGCGGGCTTGTTCCCCCGACCGGTCGAACTGGGGGTAGTCGTGCTGTAGGTTGGCGACTATCAGAGGTCTTGGCCTGGATAGCGTCTCGGCAACGACGCTAGGGGGCGCGGAAAATTTGCCGCGCCCCCTGCCGATTTCACTCAGTACAGCGTCAGATCTCCGAGGTACGCTGCGGGAATGTCGATCTGGAAGTGGCCCAGCTCTTGCGGGACAAGGTTCGCGGCGGTGCGTTTATCGAATCCAGCACCGAGTAGGGCCTGAAATCGCCACACTGCGTAGCTGTGGCGCAGGCCGTGGTAACCGAGACTCCACCCGAGAACCCGTTTGCTGATGGTCGAAAATGCCTGAGATAGGTTTTGCCCGAGGGCGAGGTCGTACCATGCGTCGTAGAGAATCCGTCGATCCCTGACAGGAGCCGGATGTGGCCGTCGCTGCTATTCGATCGCATCCGAGAGGAATCGAGGTACGGTGACCTCGCGGCACAGCCCCCCTTTGCCTGTGACTAGGTAGCGTGTTGTGGCAAACGGGAGGGCTGTAAATCAAAGCGGATCCCATTCTCGGTGCATGGATGGAGTTCCCTCACTCCGCGGCCGAAGCGTCGCGATCTCATGGGCGCGAACACCCGCATAGAAGCCGAGCAACACGCTGATCGATTGGACTTCGTTGGTATGCTCCAGGATTTTTGCGACCTCAGATCGCAGGTACCGTCGAAATCGTCCACCGCGCTCGCGCAATGATTTGATCTGCGGCAGCTCGCAGCGGTAGCTTTTCCCTTGTGCCCGACGGTACGAGTTGACGGTGGCTTGGCTAAGGTCGCATGCGATCTCCTCCAGATAGGCGAGGAGGGCGGATCGGCCTGTACTTAAACCGTGGAGCCTCTACGAAACCCGGGGCGATTCAATCCGTCCCCTGTCGTTACCGAAACTGCGATGGCGTTGTTGGGGAAGGGATCCGTAGGACGCCCTTTCCAATGAAAGGTGTAACAATTTTTGTCACCGCAAGGGAGATGGTTTCGATGAGCAAGCCGCCGGCCTCTCCGACTGGTGGCGTGTTGGTCGCCGCCAGGAAGCCTTGTCCCCAGGCCGAAAGTAGCCCGAAGTGCGTTGCTGCGTTGCCGCGCCGGGCCGGATCAGCCTCTCAACCTTTGTTGTGATTCTGTGAACTGCCGAGTGTCCAGCCCACGGATGCCGCTTGCTCAAGTAGTCAGAGGAATTCTCTCAGCCCAGAGAGCTATATATGGCAATGTCATTTTTTGGTACTGAGACAGGCCGTCGAGATGTGAAAATGACATAAGAATCATAGGGATGGCGTCATCATTCGGGCCATTCCTTGTGCATGAATAACGGGATTTTTTAGTGCGTATGTATTAATTCTATTTGCATATTTGCAAGGTGCGGCATGAGGCCTGTGGTGGGTGTCTGGAGGGGGCTGCCTCTGCACGTTATCGAGTCGATGCTGTTGTTTAACTCAATGATTTAGTTGGATATTTGTTCATCGCAGAACATCTTCTTCTAGCCTTTAGAGGCTTCTGTTACGTCACATAGTGATGCTGATGTAATCCTTTTGGATCATTGGTTCTTGTAATTCCATTGACATTTTGCTGTGTTCTTCTTAGTCTCCGCTCCGCGCAGGACTTGGGCGGTTGGGGCGGGGGCTTTCCTGGGCATCCCCGATGCGCACCTGCTCGCCATGCCGCAGACGTTCTCCTGGCGATCATGCTTTTTTTGCGCGGATGAACACGTGGCACCGCCGGTCGAGCGGTGTTCGGACACTGATCGGCTGATGCCGGGTTGATGGAGAGGACATGGATCGATACGAATGGGTCAGGCGGGTGGAGTCGAATGCGCGTACCTACGCGGCCACCTTTGAAAGCGTTTTTGAAGTTGGGAGCGGATTGCGACTCAAGGACAGCACAGGGCGAGACATCCTGGATTGTCTTTGTTGTGCCGGGGCGTTGCCGCTAGGGCACAACCACCCTGAGGTGAAGAGCGCGGTCGTCGAGTTTATTGACAGTGGCCATGTTCAGCAGGTGCTGGATCTCATCACGCCGGCCAAGTACGACTTCATTGAGCAGCTCTACGGCGTGTTGCCGCCGGCCTTTGCCGCGCAGTCGAAAATCCACTTTTGCAGTCCTAGCGGCTCGGATGCAGTCGAAGCTGCGATGAAGTTGACGCGAATCGCGACGCAGCGCCAACCGATCATCGCCTTTCACGGCGCCTATCACGGCATGACCGGGGCTGCGTTGGGCGCAATGGGCAATCTGGGGCCGAAGTCGAGGGGTATGTCAGCAGGCCAGAATGTGCATTTTGCGCCGTACCCGTACACCTTCCGTTGCCCGTTTGGCAGCGACGGTAGCCAGACGGACAAGCTGTCGCTTGCGTATCTGGATACGATCCTGAGCGATCCGGAAAGTGGCGTTCCTTGTCCAGCGGCGGTCATCGTGGAGGTTGTGCAGGGAGAGGGCGGGTGTATTCCTGTCTCGGACTACTGGCTTAGATCGCTCCGCGAATTGACCAAGCACTATCAGATTCCGCTCATCGTAGACGAGGTTCAGAGCGGCTTTGGACGTACGGGAACGATGTTTGCCTTCGAGCGCGCAGGAATCGTTCCCGATGTGCTGGTGCTCTCCAAAGCACTTGGAGGGGGATTCCCGCTGGCTGTGGTCATGTACCACGAGTCCCTGGATGTCTGGTCGCGTGGCATGCACGCCGGGACCTTCCGCGGCAACCAGATTGCCATGGTCTCCGGCAAGAAGACCATGGAGATCATCCAGCGTGACCATCTCGCTGCCAACGCCCGCTCACAGGGTGAAGGCCTGGTGGCAGGCCTCCGGGACTTGGCACAAACGTATCCGGAGTTGGGTGACGTCCGCGGCCGCGGTCTCATGGTCGGCGTCGAGGTCGTCAAGCCGGGTGCGACGACGGGTGCAAGCGAACCCGATGGCGAGCTTGCGACAAGAATCAAACTGGCCGCCTTCGAACATGGGCTGCTGATCGAAACCGGCGGGCGACACGGCGCTGTCATGCGTTTCCTTCCTCCGTTGAATATTTCCGAATCAGATGTGGGTGAAATTCTCTCGCGTTTCGAGTCGGCACTGACGTCGACAGTTCGGCGCAAGGAGTTGTCCTATGTTGCTTGACCCAGCGACGGATGCACTCTTCGCATCGGATTGCGCTCTCGACGGTTCGACTACCTGCGAAGCGCCGTCAAGGCATGCGTCGGTTGGTGCCGAATTCGATCCCTTTTACGTCATTGACGATGGTTCGTTGGGCAGCGACTCTCGCGCTGAGTTGGCAAAGACGCTGGAGGCCGGCCTCCGCCGATTCAAGGTCGTATTTGTGCCGGTGGCGCTGTTTGCAGACTGCCGCACGGTGAACGGGATGGCGCGGCGCATCATGGCTAGCGTCCCAAGTAGCGACCGCCGGGGGCGGTATCGAATTCTCGGCATCGGCGACGCTGGCTTCGTTGCCCTTGAGCTTGCCAATCTGCAGTTGGCCGGGGGCCGGCAAGTCGAGTTCCTCGGTTTGTACAACACGCGGTTGGCATCGATCAACGCGTCGAGCGGCAACCGTATTGGTGCCGCCCTGAGTCAGCACGTTATCGAACACTCTGCGATCAGGGTCTCTCTGTTTTCCCGGCGAGACGAATTTACGGCCGAATCGGGGCGCGCCTGGACCGACGTGCTTGGCGCAAGCCGTTGTACCGTCCACCTTCTGGGGGATGACGGCCACAAGGGAGAGGCCGGGTTCGCATCTGCGCTTGGCGCATCAATACAGTCGTGCTTCGACACGAGTGAGCCAGCCGACGCGGATGCAGCAGAGTCCACCTATTCGCCCTTGATGACCATCCAGTCGGGTGTGCGCGGTCGCGTTCCGTATGTCTGCATTCCTGGCGCAGGTGCCAGCGTGGTTGATTTCGTGCCGCTGGCTGTCGCACTCGGCAAAGAACATCCTGTGCATGGCCTTCAACCCAGGGGCATGGATGGGATCCTGCTGCCCTATCCAACGATCGAGGCCGCGGTGGAAGCCTATTTGCCGCATGTCCTCGGACTGTGCGCGCACCAGAAAGCGGTGCACTTGGTGGGCCATTCCTTCGGCGGATGGGTGGCCTTCGAAATGGCGAACCGGCTGACTGCCGAGGGCGTGGAGGTGGCATCGCTGACTATTCTCGACAGCGAGCCGCCCGCCGGCTTCGGGCGGTTGGGTGGCGAGTACACCCGGCCCGAGGCATTGAGAGAGCTCGTTGAATTGCTCGAAATGGCTGCCATGCGTAGTACCGGCCTGAGTTTGAGCGACTTCGAGTACAAAACGCTGAACGATCAGCTTGCCGTGTTGCATCGGCGAATGGTGGCCATTGGCTTGATGCCCACACGTTCGAATCCGGGGCAGTTGCTTGGTACCGTGCGTACCTTCGAGGCGGCTTTGCGCACTCCGTATCAGCCCATCTCCGCCTACGAGGGCAATGCTCGAATGGTATTCGTCCGCAACGTGGGCGAGATCGAGGCGGCCACTGAAGCTCGAGTCTGCGATGCTGCCGCTGAATGGTTGAAATGGCTACCGGAAGCGGATTGTCGTCTTGGTGGCGGGAACCATGTCACCTTGCTCAAGCCGCCACACGTCGATGGTGTTGCGCGCTGGCTGCGGGACGGGGCGCTGCTACCCGTGGTTGTCGGTCGCGCACGGATGAGGACGGCTTTCGGTAACTTAAAGGGTTGTTCGTCTGCTGGGTCGAACGGTGCGGAGCAACGCAGTGCTGGAGCGGCTTCGCGATGACCGACAAGAAAGAAAAGAAACTCTTGGGCAAAGCGTTTGCCTTTCTGTGGTTGAGCGAAACCTCCTTTGATTTTGGTTCTGCGCTCATGGGGTTCGCGCTCGGAGTCTGGGTTTTCCAAACCACGGGTTCGGCCGAACAGTTCGCCTGGACCATTCTTTCGGCGGCGGTGCCGGCCTTGCTCGTCACCCCCTTCGCTGGCGCCTTGGCGGATAGATACGATCGTCGCCTGGTCATTGCCGGGTGTGATGTCAGCGCGGCCCTGCTGGTCGTTGGTTTGGCGATGCTGTTGTTCTTCGATCAGTTGGTCGTCGAGCACCTCTATGTCTTCAATGCGATCACCTCTATCGTCGGCACCATCCGCAACCCGTCGTATCAGGCCGCGGTCGGGGCGATCGTTCCGAAGGAAAAGTTGACGCAGGCCAACGGCATGATCGGCTTTACAGACGGCATCTTGCAGATCGGCGGGCCGTTGATGGCGGGCTATCTCATGGCATCGATTGGCCTGGAAGGGATCATGGTCATTGAGGTTTGCGCCGTTACCGCCGGCGCCATCTGCGTTTTCACGGCACTGTCCCATGCCCGTCATGCGATTCGAGGGGAAAAGCCCGAGGAAACCGCGAACGTTGTTCGCAACGTGCTCGACAGCTGGCGTTCGGCGCTCGGCTACTTCAATGCCCACCGCTTGATGATCGGCCTAGTGCTCTACGCAGTCCTGCAGGAGTCCCTGCTGGTGCTGGTTTCCGCGATGGTGACGCCACTGGTGCTTTCGACCGAGACCAGTGACGTGCTTGGCTTGATCATGACGGCGGGCGCCGTCGGCGGGCTGGTCGGTTCTATCTCGATGATGGTGCTGAACCTCAAGAAGCACCTGATGATGTGGGTGCTCTTGACGGATGCGGCGCTCTCCGCCGCGATCTGCGTTGCCGGATTCACGACGTCCCCGGTTTGGTGGGGGGTGTGTGCATTCGTCGCGATGGGCGCGGGTGCCGCGTCCGGGACATGTGCAGGGGCCTTGTGGATGAGAAAGACACCCGAGGGCAAGCGGGGCAGCATTTTCGCCTTGCTCGGGGGACTCGATCTGCTGGCCCTGTGTGCAGTCATGTTGGTGGGCGGCAGCATTGGTGAGCATGTATTTGAACCGGCGCTCGCGGTCGGTGGTGCATGGGCCGAAACCATCGGGACGTATGTCGGTTCCGGACAAGGGCGGGGATACGGCTTTCTGTTTGTTGTGTCCGGGGGGCTCTGCACACTCATCTCGCTCGTCGCACTGTTCTCGCCGCGTCTTCGCAAACTCGATGCGTTGGTGCAAGACCATGACGAAAAAGGCGAGGACGATGAGGAGCTGTCTGGCGCGACCAGCGATCCCGTTTTGACGGGCATTCCAGTGACGGCCAAACCTGCTCCGACTTCTTCGTGACTGACTGATTCCTTCCCCCTATGTGATTCGACCGCGGTTGTTTGCATCCGTGGGGGGAGGGATCGTATTGCCAATGCTGCAGTGCAGCACGACCAAGGGCGCAATACCTGCGCCTGCCGAATGTTGAACATGAGCGTGTGGCGACCCGCGCTCCGCAGACTGAGCTGACGCGACACATGAACAAGACGAGCGAACTGCAGGTGGTCGAGGAAGTGCTCGACACGACGGGGGGCATTGGTGTGAATCGTGATGACCTGAACTGGTACCCGCTTTCTGCGATCCAGCGATCGCTCTGGTTCCTGTACCGGATGCAGCCCGAAGTGCGCGGATGTTTCAACATGGCGTTGATTGCCAAGGCCGATCCGGGAGTCGATCCCGAGCAGCTTCGGGGAGCGCTTAATGTAATTGCCGCGAGGCACGGCATGCTTCGCACGCGGTTTGCCGAGATTGATGGTGAGCCGCGGCAGGCCTGCGTCGAGGCTGTCGAGGTTCCTGTCGACGTCTACGACGTGAACGACCTTGATGACCCGGATCTGGTGGTTCAGGTCGAAGCTGACCGCGGACGCGTGTTCGATCTGGCCGAGGCGCCGCTGATTCGCGCCAGCCTGTACCGGGACGGATCGGGCTCATGCATTCTTATGCTGTGCATCGACCACTTGGTCGGGGATGGCTGGTCGCACTGGCAGATCGTCGAAGAGTTGGGCGAGCTGCTGGAGGGGCAGGGTGTCGATGCTCAGAGCGATTGGGATGCGGTGCCACATTTTTTTGATCATGTTGCTCAGCAGCGTGAATGGCTCGAGGCCCGGCAGGGCCAGAAGCAATTCGGGTTCTGGCAGACGGTGCTCAAAGAGCCGGCCGAGGACCTTGGTCTGGTGGCGGACGGCGACGCCCTCGTCCAGTCGCTGATCCCGCAGCGCGATACGGTGACCTGCGAGCTTTCCGCCGCGCTGTCGGCGCAGCTGCAGGGGCTGGCGAAACGCCAGAACGTTTCCATGTTCACAGTGCTGCTGGCATCGTTTTACATCTTCCTGCACCGCATCAGCGGGCAGCGTCGCATTTCAGTCGGTTCGCCCATGCCCGCGCGCGGCAGCGAGTGGAACAAGACGGTCGGCAACTTCATGAATCCGGTCGCGCTGGTGGCCGACGTCGATCCCGACATGAGCCTCGCGAAACTGCTCAAGGATGTTCATTCGATCTCCTTTCGGGCGCTCAAGAATCAGTCCTATCCGCTTGTCGAGCTGGTTGAGCGACTCAAACCTGAACGTCGTGGTTTTGCCCAACCCTATTTTCAGACCTTGTTCACCTACCAGAAAGCGCGTGCGGCGTCCTCGACGGTCAGTCTGATGGCCCATGCAAAGCACACTGGAGATGTTGCTTGGGGGGGGCGAACCCTCCGTGCCTACGGTCGAATTCAGAACAATGGTGGAGCGGGTCTTGACCTACTGCTGGAGATTGCCGAAGTCGGTGATCGTGTCATCAGCGCGCTCGACTACGATCAGAGGAAATTTGCGCGCACTACGATCGACCAGTTCCTCTCGTGCTGGACCATGATTCTCGAGTCAATGGTTGCTGGAGAGGATGAGTCCATCAGTCGGCTTTCAATTCTCCCCGCGTCCGAGCGCCATCACGTACTGCACGATTGGAACGGACCGCAGAAGGCCTACCCGCGCGACTCGAGCATCGCGGCACTGTTCGAAGCGCGCGTTGCGATGCACCCGGATCACCCGGCGCTGATCGCCGAAGACACCGCCCTGAGCTATGGCGAACTGAACGCACGCGCCAACCGGCTGGCACACCACCTGATCGGACTGGGGGTGTGCCCGGACGACCGTGTCGCGCTATGCATCGATCGCAGCGCCGAGATGCTCATCGCGCTGCTGGCCATTCTCAAGGCCGGCGGCGCCTACGTACCGCTCGACCCCGACTACCCGCTCGAGCGGCTCGACTACATGCTCGCGGACAGCACCCCCAGTGTGCTGCTCACCCACGCGCGGGTGGGTGTCCAAGTGCAAGCGGCACTGAGCATCGCCGCGGCCCGCGGCAGCGACACGGTGAGAATCATCGCCCTCGAAGGCGATGCGCCCGACTGGGCCGAGCAGGCTGACAGCAACCCCTTCGTCCCGTCGCTAACGTCGCGCCACCTTGCCTACGTGATCTACACCTCCGGCTCGACGGGCCAGCCCAAGGGGGTGATGATCGAACACCGGGGCCTGGTCAACTACACGCTCGATGCGATTCGCTGGTTTGGCCTGAGCGAACAAGACGTGGTCTTGCAACAAAACTCGTTGAACTTCGACCTGTCGCTCGAAGAGCTCATGCCTGCGCTGCTCGCCGGGGCCACGGTGATGCCCAGCAACAGGCTGTTCGGGCTGAGCGAGTCCGGCGATCCTTGCCCCAGCGTCGTTCACCTGAGCGCTGCGCACTGGCACACCCTGGTGGGCGAATGGAGCCGCGATGCGCGCAAAGCGCAAACCCAGCTAGCCGGGGTTCGTCTGATCAACGTCACGGG
>NZ_JAEKFT010000044.1 GCF_018524365.1 Denitromonas iodatirespirans | reverse complement strand
AAGACCCGCTATCGAGGGATCGCCAAGAACGAGGCGCAATTGTTCTCACTGTTCGGCCTCGCCAACCTCGTGCTCGCGCATAAAAGGTTGATGGCGCCCGACACGCAAGGTGCGTCCTGAAACGGGGCAAAGGCGATGAAATCGTGCGAATCCGGCCTTCCAGAGTGCCAATTCCGTATTCCGCGATTCAATTGCGAGCGATTCCACGCGATTGCGAACGATGATCTGCCTCCCGTTGCCGAAAATCGGATTTGTTCAGTACTTCCCTAAAGGCATCGGGCGTCGAGGTGTACGAAGTAACCGCCTTGGTGAATTCCATGCTTGGGTTACTCGTCTTCCCACAGCAGCGATATATCAACTCCATACCCGAAACACCGATCGAAGAACTTGCCCGGCAGGGATGGCCAGTTCCAAAGGTCGTCGGAAACTTCCGTCAAGTTCCCAATCTCCGCCAGTTGGTGCGACACCTTAGAAACGCGATCTCTCACTTCAATGTTGAGTTCTTCGCGGACGATTCAGGGCAGATCGCTGGTCTAACCGTTTGGAATGTCGATCCACGTTCAGATCGCACAACATGGAAGGCCCGCTTATCTGTGTCCGACCTAGACGCGATCGCGCACCGCTTTATCGCTCTAATTTTGCGGGAACCGCAGCTGTGATCAGACCGCTGTTCAAAATTCGGTCTAACGATTAAGGTTAGATCGTGATCGCGAAGCGATCCACGATCTGAACCGTTTGTTGGACGAGCCCGGTCCTCGGGCGATGCCGCTCGATTCTTCCCCTGCAAATATCTCTCGCTGATCCGCCCCGAATGGGGCGGTTTTGATGTGGGCGCGCCGTCTTCCACCCGCAGCCAGCGCCGCCGACTGCGTCCTTGAGACCGAATTCGGTCGATTTGGGCAGCTTCGAGCCGAATTCCAGGCGAGCCGGTCTCTGGGCTTGCGGGCGCCGAACTCCCTGCTCGAAACCGATTGAATGCGCCCGGTTACATGATCAACACACCGTCGCCGGCTCGATGGGTGGCGAGGTGGGATGTATCGCTTCGGGTAGCCTCAGGCGCGTGCGCACAATGCGCATCGCCGCGCTACAGCACGGGCAGGGCACGGCCGGGCGCAGTCGTTTTGGTGGCGCTGCTGGAATGAATCTGAGCAGCCACTGCAACAGCGCGATCAGGCGCTTGCTGTTCGGGAGCAGGAAGCCGAAGTTGCGCGTGCGGCGAAAGCCTTTGGGCAGCACGTGTTGGAGCATCAGCCACAGGAACTGTGCGGCAGGCGAGGATGTCCGCTTCGCGGATCACACCTCGGTACAGGTAGCGGCCCAGATAGAGCAAGGCCTTGTCGCCGTGGCCGACTGCCTTGCGCATGCGGGGTCTTGAAATACGACATTTGTTGCATTTCAACCTGCCCCCGGAGCCCGACGCGGAGCCCCGACGGCCCGCACTTCGTCGACTTCGACGACGCCCGCAGCGACCCCGCCATGCAAGACCTGTGGATGCTGCTCTTCGGCGAACCCATCCAGCAGCGCCGGCAGTTCGACGTGATGCTCGAAGACTACCGCCAGTTCCACGACTTGAACCCCGCCGAACGCCACCTCGCCGAAGCCCTGCGCCTCATCCACTACGCCGCCTGGATCGCTCAGCGCTGGCACGGCTCCGCCTTCCTCCACGCCTTCAGCTGGTTCGACAGCCTCCGCTACTGGCAAGACCACATCCTCAACCTGCGCGAACAGATCGCGCTGATGGACGAGCCGCCCCTGGCCGAAGAGATCAGCCCGGCAGCGCCATCAGCGGCGCCACGCCCGCGGCCGCCGGCGCCGGCGTGCGCGCCACGTTCATCACCCAGCACACGGTGCTGAAGTAACCGATCAGCGCGGTCAGCTCGACCACGCCCTGCTCGCCCCAGCACGCCAGCGCCGCCGCATAGGTGGCATCGCACACGCCATGGTGGTGCAGCACTTCGCTGGCGAAGTCGTAGGCCAGCGCGTGCGCCGCCTCCAGCCCCGAGGGCCGGGCGCCCTGCCCGAGCGCTTCGATGGCCGCCGCCGGCACGCCCGCGGCGATGGCCTGCGGTGCATGCGCCAGCCATTCGAACTGGTTGCCGGTATGGCGCGCCACGGCGGCCATCACGAACTCGCCGACGGCCTTGGGTAGCACCGAATCGAAACGCAGCGCCGCGCCCACCTCGCCCAGCCGGGTCATCAGCACCGGGCTGCGCAGCAACGGGATGAAGGGCCCGATCACCGCGCCGCGCGGCCCGTCGATGAGCGCCTGGGCGGCGGCGCGCTGGGCCGCATCGAGCGTCTCGAGCGGCGGCATCGGCAGGCGCTCGGCGGTGTTCGGGCCGAAGCCCTGGGGGATGGTCGCGGTCATGGTGTCGAGGGTCCTTTTTCGAGGCGGGCTTGGGGGTCGCGGCGCATCAGCAGCGCCGCGCCGAACAACAAACCGAAAGCGGCCAGGCTCAGCGGCCATTCGATGGGCAGCGCCAATGCACCGGTCAGGCTCACCACCATCGGCCCGAGCAACTGGCCCAGGGCGAAGGCGGCGGTCATGTCGGCGATCAGCCGCGGCGCCGCGGCGCCGGCCACCGCGCGGGCCTCCTGCATGGCGGTCATGGTGATGACCATGAAGGTGCCGCCCACGCACATCGCCGCCAGCACCAGCGCCCACAGCCCGCCGGACACCACCGGCAGCGCCACCCCCACCGCCATCACCGCATGCGCCAAGGCCCACAACTGGCGCCGCCCGAGCTGATGGGCGAAGCGGCTGGCCAGCAGCGTCGAGGCCGCGGCGGCCGCGCCGAACACCGGCCACACCCAGCCGAACACCGTCGGGTCGGCGATCAGCGCACGCGCCTGGGCGGGCAGGAAGGTGGCCGGCAAGATGTAGCCGAAGCCCAACAAGCCGTAGGCCAGCGACAGATGCCAGAACGACGCTTGCGCTCGCGGCGGCGCCACACCGCCGTGCTCGGTGGCGGTCGTCGCACCCAGCGGGCGCCACACCAGCGCCGCCCCGACCGCGGCGATGCCCGCCAAGGCCAGCCAGGCGGGCTCCGAGCTCACGCCCATGGCCGCCAGGCCCATGCACACCAGCCCGGCCGCCGCCACACCGAGGCCGACGCCGGCGAACACCCCGCCGGCCAGTTGCGGCCGCCCCATTGCGCCGAGCCGCGCCAGCGCCAGCGACGCGGTCGCCACCAGCACCCAGGCGCTGGCCACGCCGGCCACGAAACGCCAGATCAGCCACAGCACGAAGCTATCGCCGACGGCCATCGCCGCGGTGCTCAGCACCACGGCCAGCAGGCCGCCGCGGAACAGCTGCGACGGCACCAGCGCCAGCCGGCCCGCGCTGAGCGCGCCGACCAGATAGCCCAGGTAGTTGGCGCTGGCCAGCCAGCCGCCGCCGGTCAGCGACAGCCCGGCATCGACCTGCATCATCGGCAGCATGGGGGTGAAGGCGAAGCGGCCGATGCCCATGGCCACCGCCAGCGCCAGCGCGCCGGCCAGCGCTACGCGGAGCGCGGCCCGGTCGCCACCGACGCTTGCCGCCGGGGCGCTCATGCGCCCGCGCCCCATGCCCCGCGGCGTGCTGAAAACCTTGCCATCGTTCGCCCCTCGTGGTGTGTGTCAGACACAGCGTAAAGGGCTAGAATGTTTTCATCCAGTGAATATTAATGAACGGACGTTCTCAAAATGAGAAACATCGATCTCGACACGCTGGAGATCTTCCAGTCGGTGGTGGCCTGCGGCGGCATCTCGCATGCCGCGCGCACCCTGCATCGCGTGCCCTCGAACATCACCACCCGCATCAAACAGCTCGAAGCGCGCCTGGGCGTGACGCTGTTCCACCGCCAGGGGCGCGGCCTGCGGCTGACGCAGGAGGGCGAGGTGCTGCTGGGCTATGCCGAGCGCCTGCTGCGCCTGGCCAACGAGGCCGAGGCCACGCTCAAGACACGGCGCCCGCAGGGCACCTTCCGCCTCGGTTCGCTGGAGAGCGCGGCCGGCGCGCGCCTGCCGCCGATCCTCGCGCGCTATCACCAGGACAACCCCTCGGTGCGCGTCGAGCTGCTCACCGCGCCGACCAGCGCGCTGGTGTCGCACCTGCTCAACCATGACATCGAAGCGGCGGTGGTGTCGCAGCCCTTCACCGCGCCCGGTCTGGAGCGGCAGGCGCTGTTCGAGGAAGAGTTGGTGCTGATCAGCGCCCGCGGCCATGCGCCGGTGCGCTCACCGCGCGATCTGGGGCGCACTACGCTGATCGCCTTCGCCCACGGCTGCTCCTACCGCAAGCGGCTGGAAGACTGGCTGGCGACGGATGCGATCCTGCCCGAACGGGTGCTGGAGTTCGCCTCCTACCCGGCCATCGTCGCCTGCGTGGCGGCCGGCTCGGGGGTGGCGCTGGTGCCGCGCAGCGTGCTGGCCTCGCTGCGCGCCACCGACGATGTGATGACCCACCCCCTGCCCGCCGTACTGGCGCGCAACCTCACCCATCTGCTGTGGCATCCGGGCACGCCGTCGATCGCCTTCGCGCGCTTTCGCGCCCTGCTGCCGACGCTGGAGGCGGTGCCGGCACTCGGCTGACACCGCCGGCCGCCGCAGGATCACTGCAAACGCAGCGCCAGTTGCGCCACGCGCGCGCCCAGGTGCTCGGCGGTGCGCAGGTCGGACAGCTGCATGGCTTCGGCGCCTTCGTCGGCGTTCGACTGCGCCATCGCGCCCACGAAGCCGCCCAGGCGGTTCAGATCCTCGACCGAGCCCTTGCTGTTGTTGTTGCCCGGCAGCAGACCGAGATTCACCCAGGTCATGCCGTGCTGAGCGGCGAACACCGACAGCTGCATCAGCGCGCTGAGCTTGTCGCCCGACTGCGAGGCCGAGTTGGTGAAACCGGCGGCCAGCTTGTCTTTCCAGCCCTGGCCGAACCACACCTTGGAGCTGGCGTCCATGAAACTCTTGAACGGCGCCGAGACGCTGCCCATGTAGGTCGGCGCGCCGAAGATGATGGCATCGGCCGCGGCCAGGTCGTCCCAGTGGGCGTCGACCGCGTCGGCGCCGATGGACTGGACCCGCACGCCGTCGATCGAGGCGGCGCCCTTGGCGACATGCTCGGCCTGGCGGGCGGTGTGGCCGTAGCCGCTGTGATACACGATGGCGATTTTCTTCATGACGATCTCTCCGGTGGGGCGGATGGGCCATTCGCCGCGCTCCGCCATTGAATTAACTTCACTGTGAATGCATTATCAGCAAAGCCATCAACCAGAAAAACCGACAAATTTTGAGTGTTTTGTTGACACGGATTGAACATGAAACTGTCGCTTGACGCCCTGGCCATGCTCGACGCCATCGACAGCGCCGGCAGCTTTGCCGCCGCCGCCCGGCAGCTCTATCGCGTGCCCTCGGCACTCACCCATGCGGTGCGCCGCCTCGAAGACGATCTGGGCTTTGCCCTGTTCGAGCGGGTCGGCCGGCGCGCCCGGCTCACCCCGGCCGGGCGCACCCTGCTCACCGACGGGCGCCAACTACTGGCCGCCGCCAACGAGCTGGAGTGCCGCGCCCGGCGCGTGGCCACCGGCTGGGAGGTGGAGCTGCGCATCGCGCTCAACGCCTTGCTGCCCTTCAACGCACTGCTGCCGCTGATCGCCGAATTCGACGCCCAGGGACACGGCACCCGCCTGCGCTTCGACCACGAAGTGCTGGCCGGCAGCTGGGATGCGCTGAGCAGCGGACGCGCCGACCTGGTGGTGGGCGCCTCGGGCGAAGCGCTGCGCGAATCGGCCCTGGTCTCGCGCTCGCTGGGCAACGCCGTGGTGCTGTTCTGCCATGCCCCCGACCATCCGCTGGCCGCCGTCCCCGAGCCGCTGCCAACCCACGAGATCCGCAAGCACCGCGCGGTCGTCCTGGCCGATACCACGCGCACGCTGCAGGCGCGCAGCGCCGGCCTGATCAGCGGCCAGGATGCGCTGATCGTGCCGGATTTCAGCGCCAAGCTGGCCGCCCAGGTGGCCGGCCTCGGCGTCGGCCACCTGCCGCCCTGCATCGCCCAACCGGCCATCGACGCCGGGCAACTGGTGAGCCGGCAGACCGAAACCGGCTTCAGTCGCGAACCGATGCATCTGGCGTGGCGGCGCAGCCACGACGGCCGGGCCCTGCAATGGTTCGTGCAACAGCTGAGCACGCCCCACTGGCGCAGCCAGTTGCAACTGCAAGACGCCTGAGCGGCGCTACCGGCTACTTGACGGCGTAAAACCGCGAACGCCGGCCTTCTCAAGTCCTTCGTAAAGTTGCATCCTTGGATCTGTCATTCGCGGCGCGGGTAGCGCCGGGCTGCCCGCGCCCATGCACCATCGATCGCAAGCGCCGTGAATGCCCGGCCAACGACGCTCGGGACGACGACAGATGGAGTTTCACGACTACTACCAGACCCTCGGGGTCGATCGGAACGCCTCCGCCGACGAAATCAAGAAGGCGTTCCGCCGCCTGGCGCGCAAATACCACCCGGACATCTCCAAGGCGCCGGATGCCGAAGCGCGCATGAAGGAGGTCAACGAGGCCTACGCGGTGCTCTCCGAACCCGAGAAACGCGCCGCCTACGACCACCTCGGCCAGAATTACCAGGCCGGCCAGGACTTCCGCCCGCCGCCCGATTGGGGCGAGGGCTTCGAGTTCTCGACGCATGGCTTCTCGCCCGGCGAGGAGGCCGAGTTCAGCGACTTCTTCAGCCAGCTGTTCGGCGGGCCGGGCGGCTTCCGGCGCCATGGCGAGCGCCACTTCCGCGCGCCCGGCACCGATGTGCGCGCCGAGGTGATGCTCGACCTGGAAGACAGCTTCACCGGCGCCACCCGGCAACTCAGCCTGCAATTGCCCCAGGCCGACGCCCAGGGCCGGGTGCGCTGGACGACCCGCAACCTCAACGTCAAGATCCCGCAAGGCGTGCACGAAGGGCAGATCATCCGCCTGGCCGGCCAGGGCGCGCCCGGCATGGGTGGCGGTCCGCCCGGCGACCTGCTGCTGGAGGTGCGCATCAAGCCGCATGCGCGCCTGCGCACCGAGGGGCGCGACCTGCGCATGACGCTGCCGCTGGCGCCCTGGGAGGCGGCACTCGGCGCGATGGTCGAGGTCGACCTGCCCGGGGGCCGGATCAAGGTCCGCATCCCCGAAGGCGCACAGAGCGGCCGGCAACTGCGCGTGCGCGGCAAGGGCATTCCCGGCGCGCCACCGGGCGACCTGCTGCTCGATCTGCAGGTGGTGCTGCCGCCGGCCGACACCCCGACGGCGCGGCAACTGTACGAGGCCATGGCGCGGGATCTGGCCTTCGACCCGCGCCCCTGAATCGAGGAGTCGCACCATGCGCGAAGAAGATCTCCTGATCGGCAGCCTGCTCGAAGAAACCTGGATGACGCTGGAACAGGTGGCCGCCGCCTGCGCAGTCGAGCCCGACTGGCTGCGCCGGCATATCGACGAAGGCCTGTTTCCGCACGCCGAGTGCGTCAGTGGGGTGTGGCGCTTCACCCGGGTCGGCCTCGTCCGCGCCCGGCGCATGCGCCAGCTCGAACGCGACTTCGACGCCGCACCCGAACTGGCCGCCCTGATGGCCGACCTGCTCGAAGAGATGGACCGGCTGCGCGCCCGGCTGCGCCACACCGGCGCCTAGGTCATGGCGCGCCACGCCTGGATCAACCGACTCCAGACGCTGCTGCTGATCCTGACCCTGCTCGGCATCACCGCACTGGCCGGCGCCCTGCTGCTGGGCGAGAACGGCCTGTGGATCGCGCTCGGCGCCAGCGTGCTGGCCCTGCTGGTCGAGCCCGGCGCGACCTCCTGGCTGACCTTGCGCCTGTACCGCGCCCAGCCCCTGCCGCCGGCCGCGGCGCCCGAGCTGTGGCGCATCCTCGAAGAGCTGGCGGCGCGCGCCGCGCTGCCGGCCGTGCCCACCCCTTATTACGTCCCCAGCCCGATGGTCAATGCCTTCGCCGTCGGCAACCGCGAGCGCGCCGCCATCGCCCTCACCGACGGCATGCTGCGCGGGCTGTCCGGCCGCCAGATCACCGGCGTGCTGGCCCATGAAGTGGCCCACATCGCCCATGGCGACCTGCGCGTGATGGGGCTGGCGGACACCGTCAGCCGGCTCACCAGCCTGTTCGCCCTCACCGGTTTGCTGGTGGCCTTCTTCGCGCTGCCGACGCTGTTCGTGATGGATGTCGGCATCAACTGGTCGGGGCTGTTGCTGCTGGCCGTCTCGCCGCATATCGCGCTGGTGGTGCAGCTCGGCCTGTCGCGGGTGCGCGAGTTCGACGCCGACCGCAAGGCCGCCGAACTGACCGGCGACCCCGAGGGCCTGGCCTCGGCACTGGCGCGGATCGAGGCGGTCAGCCGCTCGTGGCGCCGCCTGCTGCTGCCCGGCTGGGGCAACCCCGAGCCGTCGTGGCTGCGCACCCATCCGGCCACCGACGAGCGCATCCGGCGGCTGCGCAGCCAACCGGCCCAACCCCCGGCACACGACACCTCCGCCCCGGTGTGGCACGACACCGACACGCCCGCGCGCACCCGCCACGCGCCCCGCTGGCGTATCGGCGGCTTCTGGTGGTGACAGGCGCCGGGCAGAGGCGGCCCGCCGCTCAATCCACCACGAACAGGCTGGCGCCGACGACGGTCGACGAGCGATGTGGCTCGGCACCGTCCGCCACCTGGTAGCTCATCCCCGGCGTCAGGACGAAGGTCCGCCCGTCTTCCAGCTCGGTATGCAGCACCCCGGCCAGGCACAACAGGATGTGCCCCTTCGAGCACCAGTGATCGGCCAGATAGCCGGGCGAATACTCGACCATGCGCACGCGGATGGGGCCGAACTGGCGCGTCCGCCAGCGGGCCACACCCGTCTCGCCGGGATGCTCGGTGGTCGGCACCTCAGACCAATCGGTGGTGGCAAAGGGAAGATCTGTGATGTGCATGGATGACCTCGTGCGATGAAAAATACCGGTATGGATGTCATTGGACGCCTGCGCCCGGCCTTCGGCAAGCCCCGGGCGACGGCCCTTCAGCGCGCCGCCGGCAAGGCGTTCGCGGCCGCCTGCAGCTTGCACACGGTTGCCCAGTTGCGCGTGGTCACGGCCGCGCCCATGGCGCGCGTGAAGGCCTGCACCAGCGGCGATGTCAGCAGACTGTCGGCACAGCACAGATAGGCCGCCCGCGGGCCCACGGCGTACCGGTCCGGCGCCCAGGGCGTGTTGCACAGCGTGGCGGCGGTGGCCAGCGCGGCCGCCCCCGGCACGAAGGCCACCAGGCATTTCGACGGATCGCCGCCGGCGTGGTCGGATGGGCGCGCGGCAACGATTTCGTCGAGCGCCGCCGCCGTCAGCACGATGACCGGCACGCTCAGGCCGAGCTGGTGCGCGATGGCCGCCTCGATGTCCTGCGCGATCCGGTCCACATCGGCTGTCGGCGCGTAAAAGACGGCATTGCCGCTGTTGAGCACGGTATGCACGTCGGAAAACCCGAGCCCTTCGAGGAGCGCCCGCAGATCGGCCATCGCGATGCGCTTGGCGCGCCCGACGTTGATGCCTCGAAGCAGTGCGATACAGGGGGTCATGCCGGTCTCCGGAAATGAGGGCGGTTCAAGGGCCGGGCGGCGAATACCAGTGCTCCCACGGCCCGTCTTCGCCGACGCCGCCGCCCTCGCAACGCCAGCCGCGTTGCTGGTAGAAACGCCGGGCGCGCAGGTTGCGGGTCACGCACTTGAGCGACATGGGTCGGCCGTAGCGCGCCTCGCAGGCGCGCAGCAGCGCGCTCCCGACACCGCAGCCCTGGTGTGCCGGCGATACATACAGATGGTGGATGAAGCGCTCGGGCACCCACACCGAGACGAAGCCGACGACGGCCCCCGCCAAGGTGGCGACATGGACATCTTCGCCCTCGATGCCGCCCAGGAACTCGGCGAGCGTGACCGCCGCCTCATCGAAACACCCCGCGCTCGCGCGCGAGGCATTGTAGAGATCGACCAAGGCCCCCGACTCCAGCGGACGGGCGGGCCGAATGGCCAAGGCCGGGGCGGATCTGGCAGGCCGCTTCATCGTACTCACACCGGTGCCGACTCGTTGCGATCGGGGCGGGCCCACGCCCTACTGCGACTCGGCCGCTTTCAGGCGCGCCGCGGCCTGGGCATTGGCGGCGTCGAGCTGCTGCTGCACCTGGGCCTTGAGCGCCTGCGCCTGTTCGACTTCCTTGGCCTTGGCGGCGGCCACGGTGGCGGCGCTGGTGGCGGTGTCGGCGCCGCAGGCGGCAAGGGCCGCGGCGGCGAGCGGGATCAAGAGGAAACGCATGGCTTACTCCTGGAGGACATCCGGAAGCGCGACCATAACATGCCCGTCGGCCTCCAGCGCAGCGCGCAGGGCACGCGCGGTATCGACGGCCTCGGCGTTGTCGCCATGCACGCAGATGCTGTGGATCGGCGTCGGCAGCACGGTGCCGTCGAGGGCCACCAGGCCGCCGGCCTCGAGCATGCGCCGCACATGGGCAATCGACTCGGCCGGGTCGTGCAGCACGGCGCCGGGCTGCGACCGCGGCACCAACGTGCCCAGGGGCGTGTAGGCGCGGTCGGCAAAGATCTCGAGCGCCACCGCCAGGCCGGCGCGCTCGCCGGCGATGGCCAACTGCGAGGTGGCCGGGGCGAGCAGGATCAGCGTGGGGTCGAAGGCGCGCACGGCGCGGGCGACGGCCTCGGCCATGGCCGTGTCTTCACAGGCCATGTTGTTGAGCGCGCCATGCGGCTTCACATGCGTGACACGGCCGCCCTCGGCCTGCGCCATGCCGGCCAGCGCGGCGATCTGGTAGATCAGCAGCGCTTCGAGCTCGGCCAGCGGCAGCTGCATCTTGCGCCGGCCGAAGCCTTGCAGGTCGGGAAAGCCGGGATGCGCGCCGAGACTGGTGCCGCAGGCCAGCGCGGTGCGCACCGTGGTGCGCATGACGAGCGGATCGCCGGCGTGGAAGCCGCAGGCGATGTTGGCCGAATCGACGACGGGCAGCAGGGCCTCGTCGGCGCCCATCGGCCAGGCGCCGAAGGATTCGCCCAGATCGGCGTTGAGATTGAGGTGCATGGCAGGTCCTCCGGACGGTCAGTCGTCTTCGCGGCCATCGATGATGCCGCTGAGCAGATTGCGGGTATACAAGGCGTCGAGGTCGATCATCCCTTCGCCGCCGACCGGTGCGATGCGCCGCAGGGCATCGCCCACGGCCTGCTCGGCAGCGCGGGCGAGCGCTTCGGCCTCGACCACGCCGAGCGCGGCAAAGCGCACCGTCTGGCCGGGCTTGCGGTCGGCCAGACGGGCCAGGTCGGCGCTGATGACGGTGGCGATCTTGGGATAGCCACCGGCGGTCTGGCCATCGACCAGCAGCACGATGGGCTGGCCGTTGCCGGGCACCTGGATGGCACCGGGCACGGTGGCGTCGGAGACGATCTCGCGCGCCGCCGCATCGCGATGCGTCAGCGCCGGCCCGGACAGGCGCACGCCCATGCGGTCGGCTTCGGGGGTGATCGTGAAGTCGGTGGCGAGGAAGGTGTCGATGGCCTCGGCCGTGAAATGGTCGGCCTGCGGCCCAAGCACCACGCGGATCGGGCCGGGGTCGGCCTCGGGGGGCGAGCGCAGTTGCAGCTCGGGCGTGGGCGGCGCGTCGGCGACCGGCAAGCCGTCACCGGCCTGCAGGGCGCGGCCGTCGACGCCACCTAGCCCGGCGCGGCCGTAGGTGGACGCGCTGCCGAGCACTGGCGGGCCATCGAGGCCGAGCACGGCGACCACCGCCAGGCGGCCGTCGCCGGTGTGCACCACGCGCAGCGTCTCGCCCTCGGCCAGGGTCAGGCTGCGCCAGGCGGCCACCGGCTGGCGGCCGTCGGCGGTGAGGTGTTCGAGCTGGGCGTTGCCGGCCACGGCCAGACGCACCGCGCCGTCGCGGGCAACGAACTGCTGGCCGCCGTCGAAGCATTCGATGGCCGGCGCCTGGGCGGCATTGCCCACCAATGTGTTGGCGATACGCAGCAAATGGGGCGCCAGCGCGCCGGCCCAGGGCACGCCGATGCGTCGCCAGCCGCGCCGGCCGGCATCCTGGATCGACGCCAGCGCGCCGGGGGATTTGATCTCGAGACGGCTCATGCCTGCTCCTGCGCCGGGGTGCACCACTGCTGCGGATCGATGCGCCCGGCGGCCAGGTCGGCGGCGAGCGCGGCGAATTCGTCGGCCGGCACGGGCGTGAAGCGCACCCGGTCGCCGGCCGCCAGCAGGGCCGGCGCATCACGGCCGGCGTCGAACAGCGGCACCGGGCAACGCCCCAGCAGATGCCAGCCACCGGGGCTTTCCCACGGGTAGATGGCGGTCAGGCCGGTGGCAATCGCGATGCTGCCGGGCGGCACGCGCACACGCGGTTCGCTGCGGCGCGGCAGTTGCAGCGGCGCGGGTACATCGCCCATGAAAGGGAAGCCGGGCAGGAAGCCGAGCATGTACACCACGTAGTCGGTCTGGCTGTGGGCGGCGACCACCGCCTCGGGCGTGAGCCCGGCCGTCGTCGCGACCTCGTCCAGATCGGGCCCGAACGCGCCGCCGTAGCAGGCCGGCAGGCGCCAGTGGCGGCCGTCGACGGCGGGGGCATGGTCGGCTGCGTCGATGAGCGGGCGCAGCGCCGCGTCGAGCTCGGCGCGGGTGGTCTGCAGCGGGTCGTAGATGACGGTCAGCGAGCGGAAGGTGGGCACCGTTTCGATCAGGCCGGCCACCGGTGCCTGCGCGATCGCGACATCCAGCGCGGCGACCCGCGCCTGCAGGGCCGGGTCGATGGTCTCGCCGAACTCGATGGTGACGGCGCCGTCGCCGAGATCGAGCATGCGCATGATCAGAGACTCGAGGTCGAGGCCGCGCGGGCGGCCTGGTCGTAGCGGCCGGAGAGCGTGCGCAGCAGGCGGGCCAGATCGCCGATGTGGGCGTTTTCCTCGGCGGCGCCGGAGAAGCCCGGCATCAGGCAGGCCTCGCGCACCTCGCGATAGCGCAGGCAGGCATCGCGCCCTTCGACGGTGGCGCTGTAGAAGGCCTCCTTGCCCTTGCGATGGCTGCTGACCAGCTTGAGCGCCATCAGCTTCTTGAGCGAATACGACACCACGTGGGTGTCCTCCACATTGAGCACGAAGCAGATGTCGGCCAGGCGCTTGGCGCTCTCGCGATGCACCACATGGTGCAGCACCAGCACGTCGATGGTGGTCATGTCCTCGAAACCGGCGGCGGCCATGCACCGCATCATCCAGCGCGAGAAGCCGTGCCAGGCGACGATCATGCCGTATTCGAACTCCGACAATTCCGGCGATTTGGCCGATACCAGGTGCTCGGACGAGACGATCCGGCTCGGTGCGGGGCGCCCGTCCATGGGAAATATTTTCGACATTTTGCTATCACCTCGTTGATGTTTTGTTGACAAATTATAGATGTAATACCAAAGTTGCAAGGCCGCGACAGAAAAATCCGGTTGCGTTTCACCACGACACCCCTGACGTTCACCCTTCAGAACGCCGCGCAAGGAGACACCCGATGAGTTCCTTCAAGTTCTTCCGATCCGCCCTGTGCGCCACGCTGGCGAGCTTCGGTCTGAGCACCGCCGCCCTGGCCGAAACCACCTGGGACATGCCCACGCCCTACCCGGCCAACAACTTCCACACCGAGAACATCCAGCAGTTCGCCGACGAGGTGGCCCAGGCCACCGGCGGCCAGCTGAAGATCACCGTGCATCCGGGCGGTGCGCTGTTCAAGGGGCCGGAGATCAAGCGCGCGGTGCAGGCCGGCCAGGCCCAGATCGGCGAGTTGCTGATCAGCTCGCTGTCCAATGAAGACCCCCTCTACGCGCTCGACACCGTCCCCTTCCTGGCCAGCAGCTATGCCGATGCGGCCAAGTTGTGGAAGGTGTCGCGCAGCGCGGTGGAGAGCCGCCTGGCCAAGCACGGCCTGAAGCTGCTGTTCGCCGTGCCCTGGCCGCCGCAAGGCATCTACACCAAAAGCGCAGTCGACAGCATGAGCGATCTGCGCAACATGAAGATCCGCTCCTACAGCCCCACCGTGGCGCGCATGATCCGCCTGATGGGCGGGCAGCCGGTGACGGTGCAGGCCGCCGACCTGACCCAGGCGCTGGCCACCGGCGTGGTGTCGGCCAACATCACCTCGTCCTCGACCGGCTACGACTCGAAGAGCTGGGAGCAGCTGTCGCACTACTACGATGTGCAGGCCTGGCTGCCGAAGAACATGGTCTTCGTCTCGCAGCAGGTCTTCGACGGTCTCGACAGCGGCACCCGCGACGCCCTGCTCAAGGCGGCCGCCGCCGCCGAAACCCGTGGCTGGAAGGTCTCCGAAGAGAAGACTGCCTGGTATGTCGACCAGCTCAAGCAGAACGGCATGAAGGTGTTGGCACCGAGCGACGCCCTGCGCGGCGATCTGAAGAAGGTCGGCGACAACATGACCGAAGAGTGGCTGGAGCGCGCCGGCGCCGAAGGCAAGGCCATCCTCGACGCTTACCGGTCCGCCAAGTAATCCGGTGGCGGGGGTGCATGTCACCCCCGCCGCCACGGAGGAACGCCCATGCGCCACATCCTCAATACCCTGTATCGCCTGTCCGGCGCCCTGGCGGCGGTCGGCATGGTGGCCACGCTGGTGATGGTCACCGCCGGCATCGTCACCCGCCCGTTGGGCATCTACCTCGAAGGCTCGGACGACTACGCCGGTTATGCCATGGCCGCCTGCGGCTTCCTGGCGCTGGCCTACACCTTCAAGCATGGCGAGCACATCCGCGTCACGCTGCTGATCGACCGCATCGGCGGCGCCTTTCAGCGCAGCCTGCAGTGGATCGCGCTGCTGGTGGGCTGCGCCGTGTCGGCCGCGCTGGCCTGGTACAGCCTCCGGCTGGCCTGGCAGTCGCATGCCTTCGGCGAGCTCTCGCAGGGCGTGGACGCCACCCCGCTGTGGCTCCCGCAGCTGTCGCTGGCCATCGGCGCCACGATTTTCTTCATCGCCATGCTCGACGATCTGGTGATGACCACCCTGGGCCGCCCCTGTGCCCGTCTTGCCCAGCCCGGCCAAGAGCCGGTGCGCATGGAGTAACGCCATGGATCTGATGGTTGCCGGCCTGCTCTTGCTGGCCATGCTGGTCCTGCTGGCCAGCGGCGTATGGATCGGCCTGTCGCTGATCGCCGTGGGCGCGCTCGGCATGCTGATGTTCACCACGCGCGCACCGGGCGACGGCATGGCCGTGGCGATCTGGGGCATCGGCTCGAGCTGGACGCTGACCGCCCTGCCGCTGTTCCTGTGGATGGGCGAGGTGCTGTTCCGCACCAAGCTGTCCGAAAACATGTTCCGCGGCCTCGCTCCCTGGGTCGAGCGCCTGCCGGGGCGGCTGCTGCATGCCAACATCCTCGGCTGCACGCTGTTCGCCGCGGTGTCGGGCTCTTCGGCCGCCACCTGCGCCACCGTCGGCAAGATCAACCTGCCCGAACTGGAGCGGCGCGGCTACCCGACCTCGCTGGCGCTGGGCACGCTGGCCGGCGCCGGCACGCTGGGGCTGTTGATTCCACCGTCGATCATCATGATCGTGTACGGCGTGTCGGCCGACGTGTCGATCGCCAAGCTGTTCATCGGCGGCGTGCTGCCCGGCCTGCTGCTGGCCAGCCTGTTCATGGGCTGGGTGATCGTCTGGTCGCTGCTCAACCCCGACAAGATCCCGGCCGGCGAGCGCACCACGGGGCTGATGGAAAAGCTGCGCGCCTCGTGGGGGCTGATGCCGGTGGTGCTGCTGATCGGCGCGGTGCTCGGCTCGATCTACACCGGTATCGCCACCGCCACCGAGGCCGCTGCGCTGGGCGTGATCGGTGCCTTCGTCATCTCCGCCGCTCAGGGCTCGCTGAGCCGCGAGAGCTTCTTCGCCAGCCTGATGGGCGCCACCCGGCTGTACTGCATGATCGGGCTGATCCTCGGCGGCTCGGCCTTTCTCACGCTGGCCATGGGCTACATCGGCCTGCCGCGCCACCTGGCCGAGTGGATTGCCGGGCTGGGGCTGTCGAAGGGCATGCTGCTGGTGGCGCTGACCGCCTTCTTCATCCTGCTCGGCTGCTTCCTCGACGGCATTTCGGTGGTGGTGCTGACCATGGCGGTGCTGCTGCCGACCATCCAGACCGCCGGCATCGACCCGCTGTGGTTCGGCGTGTTCGTGGTGGTGGTGGTCGAGATGGCGCAGATCACCCCGCCGGTGGGCTTCAACCTGTTCGTGCTGCAGGCCATGACCGGTCGGCAGATCACCGAGGTGGCGCGCTATGCGCTGCCCTATTTCCTGCTCATGTGCGCGGCCGTGATCTGCCTCTACTACGTGCCCGGGCTGGTCACCTGGCTGCCGAGCCAGATGATCGGCTGAGCCTCCCCGGCGCGCCGCTCACCCGTCCGCCGGCGCAGCGTCCGGCAGGCGGGTGTGGCGGATCGCCTCGACCAGGTCGGCGAGCTGCAGCTCGATGGCATCCACCTGTTCGGGCGAGGGCGCACGCCCCTGATTGATCGCCATTTCGACCTCGGCCATGCGCTCGACCAGGGCATCGGCCCCCAGGCTGCCGAGGACCCCGCGCACGCGGTGCAGCAAGGCCGCAGCCGCCGGCAAGTCGCCGGCTGCCAGCATCGCCCGCAGCGCCGCCCCATCCTCGCCATGCTGGCGCACGAACACGGTGAGCATGCGCGTGTAGAGCGCCGGCTTGCCCATCATGCGGCGCAGGCCGGCCGCCACATCCAGGCCGGCGATCGCCGGAAAACCGGGCGCAGGCGACAGCGCCGGCGCCTCGCCGTGCCGACCGCACCAGCGCGCCAGGGTGGCGAGCAGCTGCGGCGGATCGACCGGCTTGGCCAGGTGGTCGTTCATGCCGGCCGCCAGACACTGCGCGCGCTCGTCGGCCATCGCATGTGCGGTCATGGCGATGATCGGCAGCACGGCGAAGCGGTCCTCCGCACGCAGCCGGCGGGTGGCTTCGAGGCCGTCCATGTCGGGCATCTGCACGTCCATCAATACCGCGTCGACCGGCGGCAGATCGTCGCGCATCAGTCGGTCGAGCGCCTCGCGCCCGGTGCCGGCGCTATCCACCGTCACCCCCTGCTCGGCCAGCAGGGTTTCGGCGATCAGCAGGTTGACCGGGTTGTCTTCGGCCACCAGCACGCGCAGGCCGTTCAAGTCGTACGACAGCGCGGCCGCCGCCGCTTCGGTGACGGCCGGTGCGGCCACGCCCAACTCGATCTCGAACAGGAAGGTGCTGCCGACGCCCGGTTCGCTATGCACCGCCACATCGCCGCCCATCAGGCGCACCAGATGGCGGCAGATCGACAGCCCCAGGCCGGTGCCGCCGAATTTGCGGGTGGTCGAGCCGTCGGCCTGGGCAAACGGCTGGAACAGCCCTTCGATCTGGCCCTCTGTGAGCCCGATGCCCGTGTCCTGAACGGCAAACTGCACCCGCACCCGGTCGCCCTGCGGCGCCTCGGCGCGCACCGTCACGGCCACTTCGCCCTCGGCGGTGAACTTGACCGCATTGCCGACCAGGTTGGTGAGCACCTGCCCGAGCCGCATCGGATCGCCCACCAGCCGCGCCGGCACGCTCGGCGACACCGACACATGCAGCGCCACCTGCTTGTTGCGCGCCTCTTCGCCGAACAGCGCCAGCTGCTGGTCGAGCACCTCGTCGAGGGCGAACTCCGACTGCTCCAGCGGCAATCGCCCGGCTTCGATGCGCGAGACGTCGAGCACATCGTTGATGACGCCGAGCAGGGCCGTGCCGGCGCGGTGGATCTTGTGCACATAGTCGCGCTGGGTGGGGTTCAAGCCGGTGCCCAGGCACAGATGCGAGAGCCCGATGATGGCGTTCATCGGGGTGCGGATCTCATGACTCATGTTGGCCAGGAAGCGGCTCTTGGCCTGCGTGGCCTCCTCGGCCAGCTGCTTGGCCCGGCGCAGCGTGGCCTCGGCCGCCTTGCGCGCCGAGGCGTCCTCCAGCACCCAGATGCCGTGGCTGATGTCGCCGTCGCGCTCGGCCAGGCCGCTGACCGCCACGCCGACCCACACCAGCGAGCCGTCGCGCCGCTGCATCTGGCATTCGCCGCGCCACTCCTCGCCCGCCGCAAGTGCCGCCCACACTTCGGCCTGCAGATCGCGCGGCGCGCCGTCGGCATCGCGCATCGGCGGCAGCGCATCGCCCAGTTCGGCCAGCGAGTAGCCGCTGACCTGGGTGAAATGCGGATTGGCGTATTCGACCTGGCCGGCGCGGCGCGTGATCAGCACCATCACCGGGCTGTGCTCCACCGCCAGCGACAGCTTGCGCACCTGACGGTTGGCGGCGCGCCGCTCGGTGATGTCGTAGGTCCAGCTGAGCACCACCCGCTGCCCGGCAAAGCTGCCGTAGGCCATGCTCAAGAGCACCCAGTAGACCGAGCCGTCGGCGCGGCGCAAGGCCACTTCGCGGTCGAGCACCGGCTCGCCGGCCTCGAGCGCGGCCAGCGCGGCTTCGCGCTGGGCCGGGTCGACATAGCGGTCGATCA
This sequence comes from Denitromonas iodatirespirans, assembly GCF_018524365.1. GTDB lineage: Bacteria > Pseudomonadota > Gammaproteobacteria > Burkholderiales > Rhodocyclaceae > Nitrogeniibacter > Nitrogeniibacter iodatirespirans. The sequence continues at coordinate 6,159 of NZ_JAEKFT010000044.1, read as the reverse complement.
CCGGGGTGCGCATGAAGGCATCCTGCGACAGGCCGGACATGGCGCAGGCGCGGGCATTGGCGAACACCGGCAGGCGGTCGCCGGTGAGCACCACGCCGATGGGGCTGGATTCGAGAATGCGGCTCAGCTGGGCTTCGGCATCGCGCGCCCGGCGCTCGGCCGCCTTGGCCTCGGAGATATCCACCACCACGCCGAGCAGGCCGCCGGGCCGGCCGTCGGCCAGGCGGAATCCGCGGCCCCAGTAGAGGGTGTCGCGGCGCTGGCCGTCGGCAAAGCGCAGCACCTGATGGCGATTGACCGCCGCCGCATTGGCGATCAACCACTCGTCTTCGGCATGGTTGTTCGCCCGCTCGCGCGCCGGCAACACCTCCACCTCGAGAATGGTCTTGCCGCGCAGCGTATCGCGGCTCACGCCGAAGGCCGCCTCGAAGGCGGTGTTGCAGCCGATGAAGCGCGCGTCCGCCCCCTTGTAGAACACCGGATTGGGCATCGCGTCGATCAGCTCCTCGACGAACAGCAGCTGGTCGGCCAACTCGGCCTGCTTGTCGGCCAGATCGCGGGTCCGCTCGGCCACCGTGTCTTCGAGCACATCGCGCGCATCAGCCAGCCGCCCGGTGGCGTCCTGCAGCAGCGCGCGCATCGCCGCCTGGCTGTCGACCAGGGCCGCCATCTCGCGCCAGTGCCCTTCGATCTCGGGACCGGGGCCGAGGTCCAGCTGCCCGATGCGTTCGCTCTGCGCCACCAGCGCCTCGAGCGGCCGCCGCACGCGATCGGCCAGACGCCGTGCGATCAGCACGCCGACGGCGATGACGCCGAGCATCAGCGACACGAAGATGGCCGCATCGCGCGCGCGCGCCGGCACGAAGTCCGCTTCCGGCGCAAAGGCCGCCACCCACAAGGCGTTGGCGCCCAGATGCATGGGAATGAACTCGGCCTGCCAGCGCCGGCCGTCGAGCAGAAACCCGACATCGCCCGCCGGCCGACCGGCCGCCGCCCAGGCTTTGGCCCCCGCGCTCAGGTAGGCCACATCGAGCGCCGCGACCGGTTCGAACACCGCCGCCCGCAGGGCCTCCGGCGCCTCGAAGCGCGGCGCCGCGGGCAGACCGAGCACCTCGCCGGCATCGCTCAGGATCGCCACCCCGCCCCGGGTGCCCACCTTGGTGCCGACGGTGAGCTGCGACAGATCGGCCAGCAACACGTCGAAGGCCAGCACCCGGCGCTGGCCGTCGGCGCCGGTCCAGCGGGTGGAGACGGTCATGCCCGGTTCGCGGGTGGTGAAGAAGAGATAGGGCCGGGTCCAGAACAGGTCGCCGTCGTCGGCGGTGCCCATGGCGCCGACGAACCACGGACGCTCGCGCGGCTCGTAGTCGCTGTCGACCACGCCGTCGCTGACCACCTGACCGTCCTCGGACCAGCGGTTCACCCGATGCCGGCCGACAGTGCCGGGCAGGCCGGTGAAGCGATTGCGCCACTGGCCGTCGGCTTGCTGCAACAGCAGCAGCTCGCGGCCGTCTTCGTGCGCCAGCAGCGCGGACGACAGCCGTGGGTCCCGCGCCAGCAAGGGCTGCAACAGCTGATTGAAGGTCTCGGGCGCGGCGAGATCCAGCAGCCCCGCCCGCCCCCACGCAGCCGCCGTTTCCAGCTGCCGTTCGATCTGGCGAAAATCCTGCTGGATCTGCTCATCGACGCCGTGGCTGGCCTGGCGCACGGCGGCACGTGCCAGTTCGGTGGTGGTCGGCTTGAGGATCAGGCCGTAGAACGCCGCGGCGAACACCAGGAAGCACACCACGATCAACAGGGCGAACTGGCGCATCAGGCCGCTCACCAGCGACGGGCGGGCGGCGTGCTTGACGACGGACGGACGCTCCGCCATCAGTCGGCCGGTACGCAGCGCGCCCGAGCCCAGTCGCGCAGCGCCGCCACCTGCTCGGCCATGATGATCGACAGCGGCCGGGTGCGCGCCGCTTCAGCCACCAGGTGGGCGCTCTCCAGCGCGGTGCCGTCGGCCAGGGATTCGTACCGGCCGGCAACCACCAGCTGCTCGATCTCGGCCCCCGAGAAGCCGTCGGTGACCACCACCAGGGCATCGAGATCGAAACCTGCCGGATCCTGCCCGTGCCGCTTGAGGTGGATGTCCAAGATGTCGCGCCGCACCGCGGGCGTGGGCAGATCGACAAAGAAGATCTCGTCGAAACGCCCCTTGCGCAGCAGCTCGGGCGGCAGGGCGGAGACATCGTTGGCGGTGGCCACCAGGAACAGCCGGGCCTGCTGCTCGTTCATCCAGGTGAGCAGATGGCCGAGCAGGCGGCGCGACACCCCGCCGTCGGTCTCGCCGCCGCCGGCCAGCGCCTTTTCGATCTCGTCGATCCACAGCACCGCGGGCGCCATGGCTTCGGCACTCGCCAATGCCTCGCGCAGTTTGCGTTCGGTCTCGCCGGTGTATTTGTCGTACAGGCTGGCGATGTCCAGGCGCAGCAAGGGCACCCGCCAGCTGCCGGCCGTGACCTTGGCCGCCAGGCTCTTGCCGGCGCCCTGCACACCGAGCAGGAGCATGCCCTTGGGCATGGGCAGTCCGGGGGCGCTGCGCTCGCCGGTGAACACCGGCCGCCGCTTGGCCAGCCAGGCCTTGAGCGCGCCCAGGCCACCGATGTCGTCGGGGCCCAGCGGGGTCATCTCCACCGACAGGGCAGTGCCGCCGAGCAGGCTCTCTTTGTGGCGGATGACGCGAGTGAGATCGTCGGCGGTGATCAGGCCGTCGTCACGGATGGCGTTGCGCAGCAGGCGGCGCACGTCTTCCTCGGGCAGGCCGACCACCTGATGTACCAGCGCGTTGACGATGGCCGATTCGCCACGCACCGGCTGGTCGTTCTGCTGACGGTAGAAATCGAGCTCCTCGCGGAGCAGCCGCTTGACGCCATCCACATCCGGAATGCGCAGCGTCATGTGCGCGGCATGGCGCGCCAGCTCGGCCGGCAACACCACGCGTGGGGCGACCAGCACCAGCGTGCGCTGCGACACCGGATGATCGAGCGCCACCTCGCGGATCAGGCGCAGCACCACCGGATCCTCGAGAAAAGGGTGCGGGTCGAGCAACACATACAGCCCGCTGCTGGCGTCCTTGTCGATGTATTGCAAGGCCTGCTCAAGCGGCCGCGTGTCGGCGATCGCCCGGCGCTGGCCATCGCTGCGGCCGGCAGCCGACGGCGTGTCACCGACGGTGGCGAACAAGGTGTTGGTGGCGCGGGCCGGACCGTAGCGGAAGTTCTGCTGGCTCAGGCCGTCGGCCACGCTCCAGCCATAGAGATCGAGATTGTCTTCACGCGCCAGGCGCTCGATGAGCCGCAGCACCTTGGGCTCTTCGACGGTTTCGATACAGACCAAGGGCACGCGGGAGCGCACCAGGGCGGACAGTTCGCGGAAATCGGGCATCGGTTTGCGGGAAAGAGAGACTCCGGCAGTATATCGGCCGGCACCGCCCGCACTGTAGCCATTTCACATAGCGCGCCGAGCGGCGCGGCACGCCTTCGGTCGATGCCGCTTGATCCCGCGCCCGGCTTTCGGTAAAAGCCGTGCTTTGCGTTTGCATCGGCGGCACGTCGGCTCGTGCGCGCCCACCGGACACCGTTTTCATGACCGCCACCCCCTACCCGCCCGAGTTGCTCAAGCAGGCCCAGCGCCGCCGCACCTTCGCCATCATCTCCCACCCCGACGCCGGCAAGACCACGCTGACCGAAAAGCTGCTGCTGTTCGGCGGCGCGATCCAGCTGGCCGGCACGGTCAAGGCACGCAAGAGCGCCCGCCATGCCACCTCGGACTGGATGGAGGTGGAAAAGCAGCGCGGCATCTCGGTGACCAGCTCGGTGATGCAGTTCGACTACATGGGCCACACCATCAACCTGCTCGACACCCCGGGCCACGAGGACTTCTCGGAAGACACCTACCGGGTGCTCACCGCCGTGGACGCCGCAGTGATGGTGATCGACGCGGCCAAGGGCGTGGAGGCGCAGACCATCAAGCTGCTCGACGTGTGCCGCCTGCGCAACACGCCGATCATCACCTTCGTGAACAAGCTCGACCGCGAGGTGCGCGAGCCCTTCGACCTGCTGCAGGAAATCGAGGAGGTGCTGAAGATCGAGTGCGCCCCGGTGACTTGGCCGGTGGGCATGGGCAAGGCCTTCCGCGGCGTGTACCACCTGCTCGAGAACCGCATCCTGCGCTTCACCCCGGGCGAGGAGCGCAAGAGCGCGGCCGAGATCATCACCAACCTCGACAACCCCCAGCTCGACACCCTCTTCCCCGGCGAGATCGGCCAGGTGCGCGACGATGTCGAGCTGATCGAAGGCGCCAGCAGCCCCTTCAAGCTCGACAGCTTCCTCGCCGGTCGGCAGACGCCGGTGTTCTTCGGCTCCGGGATCAACAACTTCGGCGTGCAGGAGATCCTCCAGGCGCTCATCGACTGGGCCCCGCCGCCGCAGCCGCGCGACGCCGGTGAGCGCCTGGTGGCCCCGGCCGAGCCCAAGTTCTCGGGCTTCGTGTTCAAGATCCAGGCCAACATGGACCCCAAGCACCGCGACCGCATCGCCTTCTTCCGCGTGTGCTCGGGCAAGTACCAGCCGGGCATGAAGACCCGCCACCAGCGCATGGGCCGCGAGTTCAAGATCGCCAACGCGCTGACCTTCATGGCCAACGAGCGGGTGCACATGGAAGAGGCCTACGCCGGCGACATCATCGGCATCCACAACCACGGCCAGCTGCAGATCGGCGACACCCTCACCGAGGGCGAGGACCTGCACTTCAAGGGCATCCCCTATTTCGCGCCGGAAATGTTCCGCGCCGCCCGCCTGCGCGATCCGCTCAAGACCAAGCAATTGCAGAAAGGTCTGCAGGAGCTGGGCGAAGAAGGCGCCATCCAGGTCTTCGAGGCGATCGGCGGCAACATGCTGCTCGGCGCCGTCGGTCAGCTGCAGTTCGAGGTGGTCGCCCAGCGCCTGAAAGACGAGTACAAGGTGGACGCCATCTTCGAGGCCGCCGACATCTACACCGCCCGCTGGCTCACCTTCAAGGACGAGGCCACGCGCCGCAAGTTCGAACGCGAACAGGCGCTGCGCATGGGCACCGATGTGGACGGCAACCCGGTCTATCTGGCCACCACCCGCTACAACCTGCAGGTGACGATGGAAAAATGGCCCGAAGTCGGCTTCCATGCCACCCGCGAACACGGCCAGGTGATCGCCACAGCCTGATACATCCCCCGGCAGACGCCGCGGCGGCAACAGGCTAAAATGCCGCGGCTTGCCAATTTCATACGCACTGCTTCGAGGTCCGAACCATGCAAGACGAAGATGATGATCTGCGCGTCGTTCTCGGCGTACTGTTCGGGGTGATCGCCCTGGTGATCGGCTTGGTCATCGGCTTGGGGGTCTATACCCTCAACCGCGCCAATGTCGTGCCGGTGACCGATGCCACCCCCACCCCGGTGGCCGAGATCATGCGCTCCGCCGCCGACGGCCTGCCCACCGAGGCGGTGGCCTTTACCGACCTGGCGCCGCAGGGCGATGCCCAGGTCAAGGTGTACTTCGCCGTCGGCGACACCGGCCTGAACGAGGCATCCGCCGCCGACCTGGCCGCCTTCGCCGCCACTGCGGCCGAGGCGCTCGCCAGCGGCGACAAACAGGTGCTGGTCTCCGGCTTCCATGACGCCTCCGGCAGCGCCGAGGCCAATGCCGAAATCGCCAAGACCCGCGCCATGAGCGTGCGCAACGCCCTGCTCGCCGCCGGTCTGGCTGCCGACAAGGTGGTGCTCAGCAAGCCGACGCAAACCCTCGGCGACGGCGATCCGGCCGACGCCCGGCGGGTGGAAGTGCGGCTGCAGTAAGCCGACCCCTTACAGCGAAAGCCGGGCCTCGCCCGGCTTCAACCTACCGAAGAACCCTGCCCATTCCGGCAGGGTTCTCTTTTTTCCACCCCACGCGCGGCCCTCATGTCCGGTCACATCATCGCAGCTTGACCACGCCTCAACTGATCGCCATGCATCAGGCACATCGGCCTTCACCTGAAAATTTTTCCTTGCCAATGTCATTTATGACTGTAGAATCGCTACCCGTCACGGCTGCAAGGACCGCCCCATGTTCACCTCCGACACCCGCCTGTTCGCGCTCA
>NZ_JAEKFT010000043.1 GCF_018524365.1 Denitromonas iodatirespirans | reverse complement strand
GCAACAGGGTATCCAGTGGCGGCCTGATCTATTGGCGCTCCATGCGCATTTACATCGGCTACCTGCTCACAGGCCAGAGCGTTGGTTTCGAACCGGTCGGCGACGGACTATGGGATGTCTACTTCGGTCCGCTCAGGATCGGTCACTTCGATGAGCGGCACACGATGGGGGAAAAAGACGACTACCTGACGCTCAGGGTGTAACCCATGTCTCCGAACAAAACTGTTACCCATGTGATTGACTCGTACCCGCCCCACTGTCGTGGCCCTGCGGGCTTCCCTCCCTCCGCAAGCACGGGGCGGGCAGCTTCGCAAACTCGCCCTTCGGGCTCAAACAGCGAAGCCGCTTTTTCCGCCCCGCACTTGCTGCGCTCGGCACGACAGAGGGGATGGGGAGCCCGCCGGCAACAACGGCGCAGATTTTGGTAGGGCGGGTTTTAACCCGCCAATGATCTGCGAACGACTACCGATGGCGGGTTGAAACCCGCCCTACGACGCACCCCTAGAGCGGGCAACGGCGAAGCCGAGCCCGCGCCCCCTTCCCCTTCTGTGCCGCCGAACGGAGACCGGGGACGGCGGGAATTGTCGTGTCGCTGTTTGAGCCCGCAGGGCGAGTTTGCGACACGACCCGCCGGCGCCGGGCGTAGAGAGGGCACCGGCGAAGCCGGCGGCACAGCGGGGCGCGTTTTCTTGCTTACTTCTTTGTCGCGTGACAAAGAAGTAAGTCGCCCGCCGGGGCGAGACCCGGCCAACGATCCTCCGCCGAAGGCACCAAAGAACCCGGCCCCGCGGTGCCGAAACCGCCCCGCCTCCCCGCCGACGGGCGTTACGTTATTTGGCTTCGCCGACACCCCCCCATCGGTTAGAATGGCGGCTTTTCCCGACCGCCTGCCTCCGATGGAATTCGCCGGTTTTTCCCTGCCGAACAACCTGTTCGTCGCGCCCATGGCGGGGGTGACGGACCGGCCTTTCCGTCAGTTGTGCAAGCGTCTGGGGGCCGGGCTGGCGGTGTCGGAGATGGTGTCGTCGAACACCCTGCTCTACGCCACCGACAAGACCCGGCGGCGCACCGACCATGCCGGCGAGACCGAGCCGATCTCGGTGCAGATCGCCGGCGCCGACCCGGTGCAGATGGCGCATGCGGCGCGTTTCAACGCGGCCAACGGCGCGCAGATCATCGACATCAACATGGGCTGTCCGGCCAAGAAGGTGTGCAACAAGGCCGCCGGTTCGGCGCTGATGCAGGACGAGCCGCTGGTGGCGCAGATCCTCTCGGCCGTGGTCGCCGCCGTGCCCGACATTCCGGTCACGCTCAAGATGCGCACCGGCTGGGATCGCGATCACCGCAACGCGCCGCGCCTGGCCCGCTTGGCCGAAGACTGCGGCATCCGCGCGCTGGCCATCCATGGCCGCACCCGCGCCGACAAGTACATGGGCAACGCCGAATACGACACCATCGCCACGGTCAAGGCCGCGGTGGGGATCCCGGTGATCGCCAACGGCGACATCGATTCGCCCGAGAAGGCCGCCGCCGTGCTGCGCCACACTGGTGCCGACGGCGTGATGATCGGTCGCGCGGCCCAAGGTCGGCCGTGGATCTTCCGCGAGATCTCGCACTACCTGGCCACCGGCCAGTTGCTGCCGCCTCCGCCGGTCGCCGAGATCCGCGACATTTGCCGCAGCCATCTGCACGACTTGTATGCATTCTATGGCGAGTGGTCGGGCGTGCGTATCGCGCGCAAGCACATCGGCTGGTACACCAAGGGGCTGGCCGGTGCGCAGGTGTTTCGCCAGACCATGAATACCGAAGACACGGTGGCCGGGCAGCTGGCCGCCGTCGATCAATTCTTTACACAGCTCAGTCATCAGGGTGTCACGGTGCACTATCAGGCATCCTGTTTCGAGGAACTGGCCGCATGAGCCAACAGAACGAAATCGCCTGCGCCGTCATGCGCACGCTCGACCAATATTTCAAGGACCTGGACGGCGAAGCCCCGGTCGCCCTGCACGACCTGGTCATCCGCAGCGCGGAGCGGCCGATGCTGGAGTTCGTCCTGCGCCAGACCGACGGCAACCAGACCGTCGCCGCCCAGCTGCTCGGCATCAATCGCAATACCTTGCGACGCAAGCTGACCGAATACGATCTTCTCTAAACCAATCGCCGCAAGGCGCTTTTCCACCATGCAAATTTCCACCGCCCTGATCAGCGTTTCCGACAAGACCGGCGTCGAAGCCTTCGCCCGCGAACTGCACCAGCTCGGCGTCAAGCTGCTGTCGACCGGCGGCACCGCCAAGCTGCTGCGCGATGCCGGCCTGCCGGTCACCGACGTGTCGGACCACACCGGCTTCCCCGAAATGCTCGATGGCCGGGTCAAGACGCTGCATCCGACGGTGCATGGCGGCATCCTCGCCCGCCGCGACCTGGCCGAGCACATGGACACCATCGCCGGCGCCGGCATTGAGCGCATCGACTTGGTGGTGGTCAATCTCTATCCCTTCGCCCAGACCATCGCCAAGCCCGGCTGCTCGCTCGAGGACGCCATCGAGAACATCGACATCGGCGGCCCGACCATGGTGCGCGCCGCGGCCAAGAACCACGGCAACGAGGCCGGCGGTGTCGGCGTGTTGACCGATGCCGAGGACTACGCGCCGGTGCTGGCCGAGATCAAGGCCAACGGCGCGCTGTCGGCCAAGACCCGCTTCGCCCTGGCGGTGAAGGCCTTCACCCACACCGCCCGCTACGACAGCGCGATCTCCAACTACCTCACCGCGCTGGCCGAGGACGGCAGCCGCATGGCCTACCCCGACCGCTTCCAGCTGGCCTTCGACAAGGTGCAGGACCTGCGCTACGGCGAAAACCCGCACCAGAGCGCGGCCTTCTACCGCGAGCCCAACGCCCCCGCCGGCGGTGTGGCCGGCTACACCCAGCTGCAGGGCAAGGAGTTGTCCTACAACAACATCGCCGATGCCGACGCGGCCTGGGAATGCGTCAAGGCCTTCGACACCACCGCCTGCGTCATCGTCAAGCATGCCAACCCCTGCGGCGTGGCCCTCGGCCTGTCGCCGCTCGAGGCCTACAAAAAAGCCTTCTCCACCGACCCCACGTCGGCCTTCGGCGGCATCATCGCCTTCAACGGCGTGGTCGACGCGGCCGCCGCCGAAGCGGTCAGCGCGCAGTTCCTCGAAGTGCTGATCGCCCCGGCCTACACCGACGAAGCCCTGGCCCTGCTGGCCGCCAAGAAGAACGTGCGCGTGCTCACCTGCCCGCTCGGCACCGGCGAAGGCGCGCTCGACTACAAGCGTGTCGGCGGCGGCCTGCTGGTACAGACGGCCGACGTGGCGCGCATCACCGAGGCCGACCTGAAGCTGGTCACCGCCCGCGCACCCACGCCCGAAGAGATGGGCGACCTGCTCTTCGCCTGGCGTGTGGCCAAGTACGTCAAGTCCAACGCCATCGTCTACTGCAAGGGCGGCATGACGGTCGGCGTCGGCGCCGGCCAGATGAGCCGGGTCGACTCCGCACGCATCGCCAAGATCAAGGCCGAGAACGCCGGCCTCGCCATCGCCGGCTGCGTGGTCGCCTCGGATGCCTTCTTCCCCTTTCGCGACGGCCTCGACGTGCTGGCCGAAGCGGGCGCCACGGCCGTCATCCAGCCTGGCGGCTCGATGCGTGACGATGAGGTGATCGCCGCCGCCAACGAGCATGGCATCGCCATGGTGCTGACCGGCTTCCGTCACTTCCGCCATTAATTCACCCAGCCGGCGCGCGCGTCGCGCCGGCGCTTTGTCACGGCAACACACATGAAAGTTCTTGTCATCGGATCGGGCGGGCGCGAACACGCACTGGCCTGGAAAATCGCCCAGTCGCCGCGCATCACCAAGGTGCTGGTCGCCCCGGGCAACCCCGGCACGGCGGACGAGCGCATGGTCGAGAACGTGGCCATCACCGCCATCGACGATCTGGTCGCCTTCGCCCGCGATGAAGACATCGGCCTGACCGTGGTCGGCCCCGAGGCGCCGCTGGCCGCCGGCGTGGTCGATGCCTTCCGCGCCGCCGGGCTGCCGATCTTCGGCCCCACCCGGCAGGCCGCGCAGCTCGAAGCGTCCAAGGACTTCTGCAAGCAGTTCCTGATCCGCCACAACATCCCCACGGCCAAGTACCAGACCTTCACCGACGCCGATGCCGCCCATGCCTACGTGAAGGCGCAGGGCGCGCCGATCGTCATCAAGGCCGACGGCCTGGCGGCCGGCAAGGGCGTGGTCGTCGCCATGACGCTCGACGAAGCGCATGCCGCCATCGACATGATGCTGCGCGACGCCGGCATGGGTCAGGCCGGCGCGCGGGTGGTGATCGAAGAATTCATGCATGGCGAAGAGGCCAGCTTCATCGTCATGGCCGACGGCCGCCATGCGCTGGCGCTGGCCACCAGCCAGGACCACAAGCGCCTCAAGGATGGCGACCAGGGCCCGAACACCGGCGGCATGGGCGCCTATTCGCCCGCACCGGTGGTGACTCCGCAGATCCACGCCAAGGTGATGCGCGAGATCATCCAGCCAACGCTGGCCGGCATGAGCGCCGAAGGCGCGCCCTACACCGGCTTCCTGTACGCCGGCCTGATGATCGACACCGAAGGCAACCCGCGGGTGGTCGAGTTCAACTGCCGCATGGGCGATCCGGAAACCCAGCCGATCCTGATGCGTCTCAAGTCCGACCTGGTCGATCTGCTCGACGCCGCGGTCAAGGGCAAGCTCGACACCGCCGAAGCGGAGTGGGACCGCCGCATCGCGCTCGGCGTGGTGCTGGCCGCCGAAGGCTATCCGGCCAACCCGCGCAAGGGCGACGTCATCAGCGGCCTGCCCGAAGAGAGCGAAGACGCCCATGTATTCCATGCCGGCACCGTGCTCGACGGCGATAAGCTGCTCACCAGCGGCGGGCGCGTGCTGTGCGTGACCACGCTGAGCGACAACGTGCGCACCGCCCAGGTGCGCGCCTACGACATCGCCGACCGCATCCAGTTCGCCGGCAAGCAGTACCGCCGCGACATCGGCCACCGCGCCGTCAAACGATGATCGACACCGCGGCCGTCAAGGCCTACCTCACCGGCCTGCAGGCGCACATCGTCGGGCGCCTCGAAGCGCTCGACGGCACACCTTTCCGCGAGGACCGCTGGACGCGCGAGCGCGGCGGTGGCGGCATCACCCGGGTACTCGAAGAGGGCCAGGTGTTCGAACGCGGCGGCGTCAATTTCTCGCATGTGATGGGCGACGGCCTGCCCGCCTCGGCCACCGCCAGCCGGCCCGAGCTGGCCGGGCGCAGCTTCGAGGCCATGGGCGTGTCGCTGGTGCTCCATCCGCGCAACCCCTACTGCCCGACGGCGCACATGAACGTACGCGCCTTCATCGCCAGCAAGCCCGGCGCCGAGCCGGTGTGGTGGTTCGGCGGCGGCATGGATCTGACGCCCTACTACCCCTTCGAAGACGATGTGCGCCATTTCCACGCCACCTGCAAGCACGCCCTCGCGCCCTTCGGCCCCGAGGTGCATGCCGAGTACAAGGCGTGGTGCGATCGCTACTTCCATCTCAAACACCGCAACGAGGCGCGCGGCGTCGGCGGCGTGTTCTTCGACGATCTCAACGCCGGCGGCTTCGAGCGCTGCTTCGCCCTCACCCGCGCGGTCGGCGACGCCTTCGTCGATGCCTATGTGCCCATCGTCGCGCGCCGCCGCGACATCCCCTACGGCGAGCGCGAGCGCGACTTCCAGGCCTATCGCCGCGGGCGCTATGTCGAGTTCAACCTGGTGTTCGACCGCGGCACGCTGTTCGGTCTGCAATCGGGCGGGCGCACCGAGTCGATCCTGATGTCCATGCCGCCGCGCGTGCAGTGGCGTTACGACTGGCATCCCGAGCCCGGCTCGCCCGAGGCCGAGCTCTACGAAGCCTTCCTGCCGCCGCGCGACTGGGTGTGAGCGGCACAAAAAAGAAGCGCGCCATCGGCGCGCTTCTTTTTCATCCCGGCTGAACCGGTCTATTCGGGGGCCGGCAGCTGTGCCAGCGTTGGCGCCCCAAGCGCGGCCCCGTTCAGCTGGGCGGCACGGCGAAAATGCGTCTGTGCCTCCTGCGGCCGCTCGAAGCGCTCGGACAGCTGCGCCAAGGCCAGATGGGCATCGACCGTCGGCGCCACCGACACCGAGGCTTCGAGATAACTCTGCGCCTTGCCCCACAGCTGGGCCGACAGGCACAGGCGTCCCAGCGCGTAAAGCAGGCCGCCGTCGTCCGGGTGCGCTTTGAGCCACTTCTCGGCGCGGTTCAGGCAGGCCACGGCATCGTCTTCACCACAATGGCCGTACAGCCGGGCCAGATCGCTTTCCCACTGCTCGTCGAGCAGGCGCTCGAGCATCTTGCGCACCGTGGCGCCCTGGCCATTGGCCACCAGCAACGGCACAGCCTTTTCGACGAGGCGGCGGTCCTGCTGCTCGTCGGCCGGAATCCCCTGCCAGTAGCGGGCGATCGCCTCCTGCTGCCCGTCGCGCTCGCGCAGGGCGGCCAGGTGGGCGCGGCGCAACAGCGGCGCGGCCTGCTCCTGGCTCAGCGCCCGGTGCTTGCGCAGCTGGCGCGCAATGCGGATCAGCTCTTCCCAGTTTTCCAGCGCATGCGCGGTCTTGAGTGCCAGGCGCAGGGTCGCCACCGGGCGGTTGTCGCTGCCCTTGAGGCTGCGGATGCGCTCGGCGGCTTCATCGAAACGGCGCCCTTCGACCGCCATCTCGGCCTCGGTCATGATCCGCGCGGCGCGCAGCCGCTCGTCCTGCGCGGCCTTGCCCAGCCACTCGCGGTAGCGGGTGTCGTCGCGCAGGGCATGCGCGGCGCGGGCGGCCATCAGGGCTGCCACGCCGTCATCGTCGGCCTGGTCGTAGGCTTTCTTGGCCTGCTTCAGGGCCTGCGAATAGCGCCCCTCCAGATGCAGGCGCAGCGCCTCGCGCAGGGCGACGGCGGATTTCTCCTTGCGCCGACGCCCGCGATAGGCCACCACCTGCCCCGGCAGGCGCACCGCACGGGTGATCACGCGCAGCACGAAGTAGGCGGCCAGGAAGGTGGCGAGCAGCGCCAGCACCAGCAGGTTCAGTGAAATCTGCACCCGGTAGGGCGACAGCACCAGCAGGGCATAGCCATCATTGGCACGGGCCAGGACAGCCACGCCGACGGCGGCGGCGAACAGGGCGATCAGCCAGAGCAATCCACGCATGGCGACTTACTCCCCGGCCTTGGCGGGCGCAGGCGTGGCGGCCGGCGCCGGCGCGGGTGTCGACGCAGGTGCCGGTGTCGATGCGGGCGCCGGCGCCTTCTTGCCGTCGACCGGGGCCATCTCGTCGCCGCCGACGCCGGGTTTGCCCTGCAGCGTCTTGAGCACCGCCAGTGTCTCGGTCAGGGCCGGCTGGGCCGGTGCGATCTGGGTGTCGGCCAGCGTCTTGAGCGAGGTCAGGGTTTCGGCCACGGCCTCGTCGCGCAGATCGAAGTACTTGCCCAGCCACTCGGCGGCTTGCTGCATGTCGGCCTGGAAGGTCCGCTGGTCGCGCCCGAGCAGGGCGAGGCGCGCGGTGAGCAGACGGATCTTGAGGTTTTCGCGCAGATAGGTGGATTGGGATGGCGACAAGAGCACCGGCTCGGCGGAGCTATCCAGCCGTTCGATCCGCACCAGGGTGCGCATCTCGGCCCACCAGTCGCTCAGCACCGCCTGCACGAAGCCGAGCGGATCGTCCATCAGCGTGCCGGTGGCGGTTTTCTCGGGCGCGTCGGTGGCCACGGCCTGACCGGTGAAGGCCAGCGGCAGACGGTCGACCGATTCGAGCAGGGCTTCGAGACGCAAGGTGATGCCGGGGAAGTCCACCCGCGGCGCGGCGCGCAGGCGTTCGATGTCCCGCTTGAGGCTGCGGCGCAGCGGCGCCAGGCGCGATTCGTTGAAGCCGGACAGGCGGGCATCGGCCGCCTGCAGAGCGATCAGCGCGGCCTCGACATTGCCGGCAAGCTGCAGCTGCTGGCCGGCAATGGTCACCGCCTGTTCGATTTCGGCCATGGTGCGCTCGTCGCGAGTACGCGAGAACTCCTGATACAACGCGTCGAGCGCCGCGGCCTGGCCTTCGGCCTCTTCGGCCTTGGCTTCGAGCAGACCGACCTTGCCCTGCAAGGCCGTCATGGTGTCGATCGCCTGGCGGGCGGCGGCACGCGCCTCACGGGCCACCTCGTCGCCCTCGCCCAGGCGCAGGGTCAGCTCGTCCTGCGTCTGCGCCAGCTGGCCGCGCATCATCCACCACTGCCAGCCGAGGCCGCCGATGGCCAGCAGGCACAGCACCAGCAACACCGGCACGAGCACGCCACCGCGCTTCTCGCCTGGCGCGGCCGTAGCCTCGGGCTGCACGGCCTCGGGAGTATCGACCGGCGCGCCGGTGTCGGGAGATGCCGCGTCCGGCTGGGCGCGGGTCAGGGCTGGAGTGTCTTCGCTCATATCGTCGTCTGGTGGTGATCAAGCGTGGCGGCAACCGCCGGAAAAGGTGTTCGCCAGGGCATCGACCATGCCGGCATCGCCCGGGGCGGTTTCCACCACCGTGGCAAAGCCTGCCGCCGTCGCCCGGGCACAGATGCGCGGGTGGGGGGCAAACACGGGAATGTGGGCCAGTCGGCTCATCTGTGCTCCCAACATATCCGTCAGGTTGGAGACGCCTTCGCTGCTGGTCAGTATCAGGGCATCCGTCCGGTCGGCCTCGGCCAGCAGCCGGTCGGCCCCTTCCGGGGGTACCCGTCGAGCGTAGCATGCCGCATAACTGACCGCGGCACCGCGTTGTGTGAGTGTATCACCCAGAAGATCGCGCCCGCCGTTGCCACGAAAAATGATGATGCGATGACCGGCGACGGCCTGGGCGGAGAATTCGGGCAATGCCAGCACGGCCTCGCTGTCGAAGCCCTGCGTCGGTGCGATCACCCGGTCGAAGCCGAGCGCCTGCAGGGCGCGCTCGCTGCCCTTGCCCACCGTGGCCACCGCCAGCGAGGCCGGCCAGCGGCGCCGTGCACGTACGGCGGCGAGGCCATGCTCGGCGGCATTCGGGCTGACGAAGAAGGCCAGATGGAACTGATCGAGTTCGGCGATCAAGGCCTCGAACTCGGCACTGACCGGGATCGCCTCGATGCACATCACCGGGATGCACACCGCCTCGCCGCCCGCCGCGGCAATCGCCTCGCACAGGCTGCCGGCTTGCGCCTGCGGCCGGGTGACGACGATGCGCCGTCCGGCCAGCGGCTGCGACGAGGCCTGCGTCATGCCGGCCATTCAGAGCGTGGCGAGGATCTCGGCGGCGCCGCCGGCACGCAACTCGTCGGCCAGCGCCTGGCCCAGTGCCTCGGCGTCGGCCAGCGGACCGCGGCGCTCGGCCCGCACGATCTCGCTGCCGTCGGGCCGGGCCACGAAGCCGCGCAGCCACAGGCCGCCATTGTCGACCTCGGCATAGGCGCCCAGCGGCACTTCGCAGCTGCCGGCCAGGGCGCGCGCCACGGCGCGCTCGGCGCGCACGCAGGCGGAGGTCTCGGCGTCGTTGAGCGGGGCCATCCAGGCGGCCACCTCGGGCCGGTCGGACAGCGCCTCGATGCCCAGCGCGCCCTGCCCGGCGGCGGGCAGCGAGACCTCCGAGGGCAGCACGCCGCGAATCCGCTCGCCCAGGCCGAGTCGGGTCAGGCCAGCGGCGGCGAGAATGATGGCGTCGTACTGGCCTTCGTCGAGCTTGCGCAGGCGGGTGTCGAGGTTGCCGCGCAGGCTGGTGACGGCCAGCATCGGGTAGTTGGCATGCAGCTGCGACTCGCGGCGCAGGCTGGAGGTGCCGACCACGGCGCCCGGCGGCATGTCGTCGAGGCTGTCATATTTGTTGGAGACGAAGGCGTCGAGCGGCACTTCGCGCTCGGAGATGGTGACCAGGGCGAACTCCTCGCCCATCTCCATCGGCACGTCTTTCATTGAATGCACGGCGATGTCGGCGCGGCGGTCGAGCAAGGCGGTTTCCAGTTCCTTGACGAACAGGCCCTTGCCGCCGACCTTGGCCAGCGGGCGGTCGAGAATCTGGTCGCCGCGGGTGGTCATGCCGAGCAGCACGACCTCGCATTCCGGATACAGGGCTTCGAGCCGCGCCTTGACATGCTCGGCCTGCCACAGGGCGAGGCGGCTTTCGCGGGTGGCAATGACGATACGCTCGGGGGCGGCGACGGCGGGCTGGGACGAACTCACGATGGGCGGCTCACTCGGACAGGGAAAAAGACATGGCTGGCGTTGGCGCATGGTGCATGGCAGCATGCGGGAAGCCCCCGATAGTGCCAGCGCCGGGGCGATTCTAGCATGAGCCCAAAAGCCACTTTTTTGCGGCAACTCAAGCCCGCCGCACGATGGACACGATCATGAATCAGGACAAAGACCTTCCCCTGCGCGAAGACATCCGGCAACTCGGCCGGCTGCTCGGCGACACGGTGCGCGAGCAGCGCGGCGAGGCCGCCTTTGCGCTGGTCGAACGCATCCGCCAGCTGTCGGTGCGCTTCCACCGGGATGACGACGAGGACGCCCGGCGCGAACTGGAAGCCACGCTGGACGCGCTGTCGCGCGAGGAGACCATCGACGTGGTGCGCGCCTTCAGCTATTTCTCGCACCTGGCCAACATCGCCGAGGACCAGCACCACATCCGCCGCACCCGCGCCCACCTGATCGGCGGCTCGGCACCGCGTGCCGGCAGCCTGGCGCATGCCATCGAGCGGGTCTTCGCCGACGGCGCCGGCGCGCAGGAGCTGGGCGATTTCTTCGCCGGCGCGCTGATCAGCCCGGTGCTCACCGCGCACCCGACCGAAGTGCAGCGCAAGAGCATCCTCAACTGCCAGACCGCCATCGCCCGCCTGCTCGACGCGCGCGACCGGATGACGCTGACCCCCGAAGAAGCGGAAGACTCCGACGCCGCCCTGCGCCGCGCCGTGCTCACCCTGTGGCAGACGCGCATGCTGCGCCCGGCCAAGCTGTCGGTGATCGACGAGGTGGCCAACGGCCTGTCCTACTTCGACAGCACCTTCCTGCGCGAGCTGCCGCGCCTCTATGCCAAGGTCGAAGACACCCTCGCCGGCCTGCACACGCCCTTCACCGACCACGACTGGCCGGCCTTCCTGCAGATCGGCAGCTGGATCGGCGGCGACCGCGACGGCAACCCCTTCGTCACCGCCGAGGTGCTCGAGCAGGCGCTGTCGATGCATGCCGCGGTGGCGTTGTCCTTCTACCTCGACGAGCTGCACACGCTCGGCTCGCAGCTGTCGCTGGCCGACGGACTGGTCAGCCCGTCCGAGGCCTTGCTCGCGCTCGCCGAGGCCAGCGTCGACCGCTCGCCCCACCGCGCCGACGAGCCCTATCGTCGTGCCATCGCCGGCATGTACGCGCGCTTGGCCGCCACCCACCAGGCACTGCTCGGCAAGCCGACCACCCCGGCGCCGGCCGGCAGCGCGCCGGCCTACCCGGACGCGGCGGCCTTCAGCACCGATCTCGACATCCTCCACGACTCGCTCACCGCCCACGGCTCCGCCCCGCTGACACGCGGCCGGCTGCGTCAGCTGCGCCGCGCG
Organism: Denitromonas iodatirespirans; assembly: GCF_018524365.1. Classification (GTDB taxonomy): domain Bacteria; phylum Pseudomonadota; class Gammaproteobacteria; order Burkholderiales; family Rhodocyclaceae; genus Nitrogeniibacter; species Nitrogeniibacter iodatirespirans. The sequence goes on along the minus strand of NZ_JAEKFT010000043.1, from coordinate 14,407 downwards.
GTCAAGGTGTTCGGCTTCCACCTGGCGCCGATCGACCTGCGCCAGAACTCAGATGTGCACGAGCAAGTGGTGGCCGAGCTGCTCCAGGCGGCCGACCCGGCCATCGACTATCTGGCCCTCGACGAAGATGCCCGCATCGCGCTGCTGAGCGCCGAGATCGTCTCCACCCGGCCGCTGCGCTCGCCGCACATCACCTACAGCGAACTGGCCGAGGGCGAACTGGCGATCCTCACCGCCGCCCGTGCCGCGCACCGGCGCTACGGCACGGCAGCGCTGCCCAACTACATCATCTCCAAGACCGATGGCGTCTCCGATCTGCTCGAAGTGGCACTGCTGCTGAAGGAAGCCGGCCTGCTGCGCCCGCATGAACAGGCGCTGGACATCAACATCATCCCGCTGTTCGAGACCATCGACGACCTGCGCGCCAGCGGTGCCACCATGAACCGGCTGTTCGCCCTGGCGCCCTACATGCGCCTGCTCGACAGCCGCGGCCGCGCGCAGGAGGTGATGCTCGGCTACTCCGACAGCAACAAGGACGGCGGCTTCCTCACCTCGGGCTGGGAGCTGTACAAGGCCGAGGTCACGCTGGTCGAGGTGTTTCGCCGGCATGGCGTGCGCCTGCGTCTGTTCCATGGCCGCGGCGGTTCGGTCGGGCGCGGCGGCGGCCCCAGCTACGAAGCCATCCTGGCCCAGCCGGGCGGCGCCGTGCAGGGGCAGATCCGGCTCACCGAACAGGGCGAGGTCATCGGCGCCAAGTACGGCAATGCCGAGGTCGGGCGGCGCAACCTCGAAGTGCTGGTGGCCGCCACCTTGCAGGCCAGCCTGCAGGCCGACGCCGCGCCGGCGCCACGGCCGGACTACATGGATGCCATGCAGGCGCTGTCCGACCACGCCTTTGCCGCCTATCGCGGCCTGGTGTACGAGACACCGGGCTTCGAGCAGTACTTCTGGGAATCGACCGTCATCACCGAGATCGCGGCGCTGAACATCGGCTCGCGACCCGCCTCGCGCAAGAAGAGCACCGCCATCGAAGACCTGCGCGCGATCCCCTGGGTGTTCAGCTGGGCCCAGTGCCGGCTGATGCTGCCGGGTTGGTACGGCTTCGGCTCGGCGGTCAAGTCCTTCCTGGCCGAGCGCCCGGACGACGGACTGGCCCTGCTGCAGGCGATGGCACGCGAGTGGGCCTTCTTCTCGACCACGCTGTCCAACATGGACATGGTGCTGGCCAAGTCCGACACCGCCATCGCCAGCCGCTATGCCGCGCTGGTGTCCGACCCGGCGCTACGCGAGGCGATCTTCCCGCGCATCTGCGCCGAGCATACCGCCACCGTCGAGGCATTGCTGCTGATCACCGGCCAGGCGGCCCTGCTCGACGGCAACCCGCTGCTGGCGCGCTCGATCCGCAACCGCTTCCCCTACCTCGACCCGCTCAACCATGTGCAGGTCGAGCTGCTGCGCCGCCATCGCGCCGGCGCCGAGGACGAGCGCATCCGCCGCGGCATCCACATTGCCATCAACGGTATTGCGGCGGGCCTGCGCAACAGCGGCTGATCGGCGTCCGGCCCGTGCCTTGCAGTTCATGACTCACCGACAGGCGCAAAGACAGTGCCTGTCGGCCTCTCGCTCGCCCCATGCGCTGGCGCTCACCTTTTGATACAAAATCCCATTGGGCTTTTTTGGCGCCGCACCAGCAGACCCCTGGCGCAACAGCCATACTGGAATGAGACAGAACCCTGAGTGAGCGAGGCCTATGTCCATCGAATGGTTTGCCGCCCTGCTGGCGGTGCTGGCACTGGCCGCGTGGTATGTCATGCGCGGCCGCCCCTCCGACGAAGAAGACGAGGACGACAGCGCCTCGCATCCCTACCATGGTGTCGCCATCAATCCCGGCGAGGGCGCCTGTCGCACCGCCCAGACGCTGAAGGGGCTGCGCTTCCTGTCGGACGAGGCGCCGTTGTTGCCGCTGGCCAGCTGCGATGCGTCACGCTGCCGTTGCACCTTCACGCATTTCAAGGATCGGCGCCGCGGCGACCGGCGCAACCCCTACCGGCCGGAAACGCTTCAGCATATTTCGAAGGGGCTGGAGGATCGCCGCACCCGCCGCGGCCGGCGCACCACCGACGGCATGCATCTGGCCGACATCTGAGCGCCTGAGCGTCTTTCGTTCAGGCGCGGAGGCCGGCCGCTCAGATATCGAGGGTTGCCTTCACCTGCGGCCATTGGCGGCGGCTGATCGGCAAATGCTCGTCCAGCCCGGCCAGCACCACCAGCCAGCGCCCCTCGCCTTCGCCGGCCTCGCGCTCGATGCCGGCAATCGCCTGCCGGGCCACCAGACAATTGCGGTGGATGCGCAGAAAACGCCCGGGGTAGGTCTCTTCGAGGTGCACCAGGGATTCGTCCAGCAGGTATTCGCGCTCGGCCGTGCGTGCCGTCACGTATTTCTGTTCGGCGCGCAGGTAGAGGACCCGGTTGATGTCCACCAGCAGGATGCGCCCGCGCTCGGTCACGCTCAGCGGCTTGTCCGCCTCCGTCCGCGTCTCGGCGCCCTGGCACAGCTTGCGCGCCTTCTCGAGCGCCTCGACCAAGCGCGAGGCCTTCACCGGCTTGAGCAGGTAGTCGGCCACGGCCAGATCGAAGGCCTGCACCGCGTACTGGTCATAGGCCGTGGTGAAGATCACCACCGGCGGATCGGCCCGTCCGTTCAGATGCTTGGCCAGCGACACGCCGTCCATGCCGGGCATGCGAATGTCGGCCAGCACCACATCCACCGCCTCGGCGTCGATCAGGCGCAAGGCCTCGTCGCCGTTGGCGGCAAAGCCGACCACCCGGTTGGGCTGCTCGCGCCGAACGTCGCCCAGCACATCCCGCAGGCGGGCACGGGCCGGTGCTTCGTCGTCGACGATCAGGACTCGGAGTTCGGCTTGCGTCATGGTTTCAGCCTCCGGTAAGGCAGCCGGATCCGCACACTGTAGCGGCCCCCGCTGCGGTCGATTCGCATGTCTGCCTCAAGATCGAAAAACAGGGACAGACGCTCACGGATATTGGCCTGGGCGATGTGATTTCCCTTCTGCGCCCGCGGCGTATCCACGATCGGATTGCTGACCTCGATCAGCACCTCGTTGCTCCGCCGCGCCACTCGCACTGCGATGTCGCCGGGTTGCGCGGAGGGCTCGATACCGTGATAGACGGCGTTTTCGAGCAAAGGTTGAAGCAACAGCGGCGGCACCAGGGCCTGCGCCGGCTTGCAACTCAGGTCCCACACCACCACCAGCCGCTCGCCCAGCCGCAGACGCTCCAGGTCCAGATAGCGCTCGCACAGGGCGATTTCGCTGTCGAGTGGCACCAGCTCCTTGTGCTCCTTCATCAGCACCCGGAACATGTCCGCCAGCTCTTCGAGCGCCTGCTCGGCCCGCCGCGGATCTTCGCGGATCACACCCAGCACGGCATTCATGCTGTTGAACAGAAAATGCGGCCGGATCCGTGCGGTAAGTGCATGCAAGCGAGCCTCGGTCAGCGCAGGCGAATACAGACGCCCCCGGTAGTCAAAGTAGCCCATCGCGGCCACCGTTGCCAAAACGCTCCAGCCCAGCCAGCGCCACAGCGCCACGCCCGAGGGGGCGCCAAGCGGCGGATGGGCGAACAGACTGACCAGCAGGCCGAGCAGGCCGACCGCCAGCCAGAAGCGCCCCGGCGACAGGCGCGCCAGCACCGGCTGCCCCAGGTAGAGCAGCAAAATGACGACGAACAGGGGCAGCTCCAGCCATCCCGCCCAGGCCACCATGGCCGGCACGATGTCGTCGGCGGTGCGGCTGTGCACCACCACGGTAAGGATCGCCAGCAGGTTGACCAGCAGGATGATGCGCAGCATCACGCCCATGTTGCGAAAGTCCGGCAAGACGCCGGCGATCGCGAGCGCCTTGGGCTTTTGACTTATACTTTGCGTCTTTCCGGGGGACACCACGGCCATGCGCTCTCGTTCGAGAAAGTGGCTGTCGGGGGGCGCCGCATAGCGGCAGCGCTGCGTCCCGCCAAACCAATTTTCATAAAAGTACCGTGGGCATTATGGCAGATCAGCAATCCAATCGGGATGACGCCGTCAAGGCGTGGTCCGGCCGCTTTTCCGAACCGGTCTCGGCACTGGTGATGCGCTACACCGCATCGGTCTTCTTCGATCAGCGCATGGCGGCGCAAGACATCCGCGGCTCGCTGGCCCACGCCAGGATGCTGGCCCGCCAGGGCATCATCGGCGATGACGATCTGGCCGACATCGAACGCGGCCTGGGCCAGATCCGCGAAGAGATCGAACGCGGCGAGTTCGCCTGGTCGCTGCAGGACGAAGACGTCCATCTCAACATCGAAAAACGCCTCACCGCCCTGATCGGCGATGCCGGCAAGCGCCTGCACACCGGCCGCAGCCGCAACGACCAGGTGGCCACCGACATCCGCCTGTGGCTGCGTGACGCGATCGACCAGATCCTTGCCCTGTTGGTCGACTACCAGCGCGCCCTGCTCGACCTGGCCGACACCCACGCCGCCACGCCGCTGCCCGGCTTCACCCATCTGCAGGTGGCGCAGCCGGTCACCTTCGGCCATCACCTGATGGCCTATTACGAGATGAGCCGCCGCGACGCCGAGCGCTTCGCCGATTGCCGCAAGCGGGTCAACCGCCTGCCGCTGGGCGCCGCCGCGCTGGCCGGCACCTCTTACCCGATCGACCGCGAGTTCGTCGCCCGCGAGCTGGACTTCGACGGCGTGTGCGAAAACTCGCTCGACGCCGTCTCCGATCGCGACTTCGGCATCGAGTTCTGCGCCGCCGCGGCGCTGACCATGACCCACCTGTCGCGCTTCTCCGAAGAGCTGATCCTGTGGATGAGCCCACGCGTCGGCTTTATCGATCTGGCCGACCGCTTCTGCACCGGCAGCTCGATCATGCCGCAGAAGAAGAACCCCGATGTGCCCGAGCTGGTGCGCGGCAAGACCGGCCGCGTCAATGGCAGCCTGATCAGCCTGCTCACCCTCATGAAAGGCCAGCCGCTGGCCTACAACAAGGACAACCAGGAAGACAAGGAGCCGTTGTTCGACACCGCCGACACGGTGATCGACACGCTGCGCATCTACGCCGACATGATCAGCGGCATCCGCGTCAAGGCCGATGCCATGCGCGACGCGCTCAACCAGGGCTTCGCCACCGCCACCGACCTGGCCGACTATCTGGTCAAGAAGGGCCTGCCCTTCCGCGATGCGCACGAAGTCGTCGCCCGCGCCGTGCGCGCCGCCGAAGAGCGCGGCTGCGACCTGCCGGACCTGCCGCTGGGCGACCTGCGCGCCTTCTCCGAACTGATCGACGAAGACGTGTACCAGGTGCTCACCGTCGAAGGCGCGCTCGACAGCCGCAACCACATCGGCGGCACCGCACCGGCCCAGGTGCGCGCCGCCATCGCCCGCGCCCGCGCCGCGCTGGGCTGACGCCCCCCGCCGACATGGACCGCATTGGCAAGTACGAGATCCGGCGACTGCTCGGAGAAGGTGCCACCAGTGCGGTCTATCTGGCCTACGACCCCTTCGCCCAGCGCGAGGTGGCGATCAAGCAGATCTATCCGGAAGTGCTCAAGGACCCCGAGCGGGGCCGCCTCTACCGTCACCTGCTGATCAACGAGGCCTCGCTCGCCGGCCGGCTGTCCCACCCGCACATCGCCCACATCTTCGACGCCACTGTCGAAGAGGATCACGGCTATGTGGTGATGGAGTATGTGCCCGGCGGCACGCTCGAGCCCTTCTGCCGGCCCGACCGCCTGCTGCCCTTCGACCGCGTCATCGAGATCGTCTTCAAGGCAACTCGCGCGCTCGACTACGCCTATCACCAGGGCATCACCCACCGCGACATCAAGCCGGCCAACATCCTGCTCGATCACCCCGACGGCCAGGACATCAAGCTGTCCGACTTCGGTGCCGCGCTGTTCAACACCGCCGACACCACGCAGATCTCCGGCGTTGGCTCACCGGCCTACATGTCGCCCCAGCAGGTGCGCGAGATGCCGCTCACCCACCAGACCGACATCTACTCGCTCGGCGTGGTGATGTACCAACTGCTCACCGGCCGTCTGCCCTTTGAGGCTTCGAACAACTACAGCCTGCTCTACCGCATCGCCCACGAAACACCGCCCTCGCCGATGACCCTGCGCCCGGAGGTCCCGGCTGAGCTCGACGCCATCGTGCAGCGCGCCATGCAAAAGGAACTCGACGACCGCTACCAAAGCTGGATCGAGTTCTCCCACGACCTGGCCCACGCCTTTCGCAACATCGGCCTGGGCCATCGCAAACGGGCGGTCTCCGACACCCAGAAGTTCCAGACCCTGCGCCGCCTGCCCTTCTTCCGCGAATTCTCCGACGTCGAAATCTGGGAAGTCGTGCGCTTCTCCGAATGGCGCTTTGCCGAACCGGGCACCACGCTGCTCAAGGAAGGCGAGCCGGGCGATCATTTCTGCTTCCTGGCCAACGGCGAGGCACGGGTCAAGAAACACAAGCGCCTGCTGCACCTGCTCACCCCGGGCGACTGTTTCGGCGAGATGGCGGTGTTTGCTCCCGGCAGTGGGCTGCGCACCGCCTCGGTCGAGGCCAGCACCGAAGTCGAGGTCATCACCATCCACGCCCGCGCCCTTCAGCGGGCCTCGGATACCTGCCGGATGCATTTCTACAAGGCCTTCCTCGAAGTCCTCGCCGGCCGCCTGTCGATGACCAGCGCCCGAGTCGCCAGCATCTGACGGGCCGCCGAGGCACGCCGCCGGTCCGCTCGAAATCGGCCGGGCGCAGCCGCCCCCCCTGTCGTCACCCCGCGAGGATAGGTGTCGGTCGAATTGACACTTCGCCGTTCCTCCGCGCAAGACCGAAAATTTTATTCTTGTTTTTCAATACCATAGGCAGCGGCGCAAACAAGGCATCATTGTTGCTTATCCCAAGGGGACCGCTGCATGACCCATGGCATTTTTCACGATACCGCCGCAGACGCTGGCCTATACTTGAACCAGCGCTTTTCTGCCCCGACCGCGCCAGAGAAAAAATTATGAGCCAAGACCACCAGACTCCTTCCACGCCGACGTCCGAAAGCCGACGCCGCCTCGTACAGGGCGGGCTGTCGGGGGCGCCGCTCCTGCTGCTGCTCAAGAGCACCCCGGCCCTCGCCACCTACAGCTGCAAACAGCCGTCGGGCTTCTCCGTATCCGGCAACCTCAGCCAGCCGGGCAGTCAGACCTGCCACCAGTACTACAAAAAGCCCTCTGACTGGTATTACACGTGCCAAAGCTCATCGGCCCCGAGTTGGAAGAACTACAAGGTCAAAGACGTCTTGGGATCCTGCGGCTACAACAGCGCACACAACGACAAGAAGCTGAAAGACGCCCTGGCCGACGGCGATGAGTTTCTGCGCTATTGCGTGGCCGCTTGGGCCAACGCCGCCGGAGGATCGGGTTATCCGGTCAACACCGCCACCGTTTGCGACATGTGGAAAAAAGGGGCGATGGGCTCGTATCAAGCGGTGACCTATCCCGTGGTCAACTGGGGCAAGACCGACGTGGTCGCTTACTTCAAATACACCATGGGTGAGAGCTGATCCTTGCCCGGCAGGGAGTCAACATCGGCCGATGAGTCGCGATATGTGCCGCGACCCATCGGCCTGATTCATTGGAAAGAGGTCGCCGAAGGCTGGGTCGGATACGCCGAGCGCACCGGCAGCACCTTCGTCATCGACCCGCTCAGCCGATTCGCCCTCGACGCCATCCAGGCTGCCCCCCAGGGATTGACACCGACGGAGATCGCGGCGCAATTGGCGGATGTGTCAGACGCCACGGTCGAGCCGGATCTCCCAGAACGCATAGCACTCGCGGTCGGTATACTGGTCAGCGCCCAGCTGATCGAGATATCCACCGTTGAACCTCTCCCACCTCAGTAACGCAGACCTCGCGCATCGACTCAAGCGCTCGGGCGTCCGTTTGCGGACAGGGCCCTTCGTCTTCTCGATTCGCAGCCCGCTGCCGGAGATCCGGGCCGGCCTGCAACTGCTGCATGCCCAAACCCCCCTGGCCGACGACGACGAGTTCGTCGACTACCACATCGCCATCAATGCCGGCCGGCATGTGCGGCGCTGGCTCCGTCCGCAAGCCTGTTTCGAAGTCGATGGGGTCGAACCCTTCAAGCCGCTGCCGCGCGCCCAGGCGCTGGCCATGCTCGAATGGGGCATGAACTGGTGCATCACGGCCTACGGCCATCACCAGCTGGTGATCCATGCCGCGGCCGTCGCGCACGGCGATCGCGCCGCCATCCTCCCGGCACCACCCGGCTCAGGCAAAAGCACCCTCTGCGCCGCCCTGGTCAATCGGGGCTGGCGGCTGCTGTCGGACGAGCTGACCCTGGTGAGCCTGGAAACAGGAGAGATCCAGGCGCTGGCGCGGCCGGTCAATCTCAAGAACGCATCCATCCAGATCATGCGCGATTTCGCCCCCCAGGCGGTCTTCGGTCCGACCATCCAGGACACCAGCAAGGGGGCTGTCGCGCTCATGCAGGCGCCGGCATCGAGCGTCGCACAGGCCGGCACCCCGGCGCGTCCGACCTGGATCGTGCTACCCAAGTACGCCCCCGGCACCGAGGCGGCCCTGACCCCCATGGCCCAGGGCGAAGCCTTTCTGTCCTTGGCCGACAATGCCATGAACTATCACATCCTCGGCGAACAGGGCTTCCATGCCATCGGCCGCCTGATCGACGATTGCCCAAGCTATCGCTTCACCTACAGCCATCTCGACGATGCGATTGCCACCTTCGACGCCCTTGCCGATGCGCGCTGAATCCGCTTCGCTGCTGGCCGACACCCTGACGGCACCGGAACCGCGACTCCCTCGCTCGGCCACGGGCTGGGATCTGCTCATCCGCCATGCCCGCCATGCCAATCTGCTGGCGCGCCTGCACCACCGGATCGCCGAGCTCGGAGCGCTGTCGTCCGTGCCGGAAGCACCACGACGCCATCTCATCGCCGCCCATCATCTGGCCCACCGGCAGCATCAGGCGGTGCGCCACGAAACGGACGAACTGCGCCGTGCGCTGCAGCCGGAAGGCATCGACGTCATCCTGCTCAAGGGCGCGGCCTACGTCGTGGCCGGGCTGCCCGCGGCGGCCGGTCGCGTCTTCTCCGACATCGACATCCTGGTGCCGAAGCCGCAACTTCCCCAGGCAGAATCGGCGCTGATGCGCCATGGCTGGATGAGCGCCAAGCTGACCGACTACGATCAGCGCTACTACCGCCGCTGGATGCACGAGCTACCGCCCATGCAGCACATGTTCCGCGGCAGCGCGCTGGATGTGCACCACACCATCCTGCCCCCCACGGCACGCTATCACCCCGATCCGACGTCGCTGGTCAGCGACAGCATTGCCGTGCCCAACTGGCCCGGCGTCCGCGTGCTGTCGCCCTGCGACATGATCCTGCATTCGGCGACCCACCTGTTTCACGAAGGCGAGGCCGACAACGCGCTTCGCGACCTCTCGGATCTCGACCTGCTGCTGCGCCATTTCTCCCGGGAAGCCGGCGATGGCTTCTGGCAGCAGCTGGTGGCACGGGCGGCGCACCAGCATCTGGGGTATCCGCTTTGGCTTGCGCTGCGCTACACCGGCAAGGTGTTCGGCACCCCGATGCCGTCGCAGCTCATGCCCTCGCTCCCGGCCGTCGCCCCGGGCGGCGCCCGCCTGGCGATGCTGGACGCAATCTATTCGCGCATCCTGCGCCCCCAGCACCCGACATGCGCCGACGCCTTCAGCGCGCTGGCCTGCAAGGCGCTGTACATCCGCGGGCACTGGCTGCGCATGCCCCCGCATCTGCTGGCCCTGCATCTTGCCCGTAAAGCCATCACCCCCGAAGAAAAACCGAGCACCGATCAGGCCGACGAAAACGAACGGGCCGCATGACGCGGCCCGTTGATCTGCCCGGTGACGGGAGGTTCAGCTTTGCTGAACATCCTTCAGCATCTCCTGCAACTCACCGTTTTCGTACATCTCGCGCAGGATGTCGCAACCGCCGACGAACTCGCCCTTGATGTAGAGCTGCGGGATGGTCGGCCAGTTGGCGTATTCCTTGATGCCCTGGCGGATTTCCTCGTCGGCCAGCACATTCACCGAAGCGTAGTTCTGCAGACCACAGAGCTTGAGGATCTGCGCCACGGTCGCGGAGAAGCCGCACTGCGGAAACTGCGGCGTGCCCTTCATGTACAGCACGACGGGGTTGGAAGTGACTTGCTCGTGGATGCGGTCTTGAACGCTCATGGTGACAGCTCGAATAGTTGAGTTAATAAGTCGGGAAATTCTAGGCTTCGTCCACCGCAGCGTCAAGCCAGCCTCCGGTGATCCGCTCGATGCCCGCCAGATCCGTCCAGCTGCGCACGCGCGCAAGTCCGCCGAGCGCCAGAATCTGGCGTACCGCGGCGCCCTGATCGTAGCCATGCTCGACCAGCAGACAGCCGCCTGAAGCCAGGCGCGGCGCGGCATCGGCGGCGATGCGCCGGATGTCGTCCAGCCCGTCGGCCCCGGCGGCCAGCGCCCCCGGCGGCTCGAAGCGCACATCCCCCTCGCCCAGGTGCGGATCGCCCTCGGCGACATAGGGCGGGTTGGACACGATCAGATCGAAACGGCGTGCGGCGGGCAAGGCCGAGAACCAGTCGCTTTCGAGGACGTCGACCCGTGCGCCCAGCTGCCGGGCATTGGCCGCCGCCACGGCCAGCGCCGCGGCCGAGCGGTCGACCGCCACCACCGCCGCCTCGGGCCACAGCAACGCCAGCGTAACGGCCAGCGCACCGCTGCCGGTGCCCAGGTCGAGCACATGGCTCGGGGCCGTCGGGAAGGCCTCGCGCGCAATGTCGATGATGCCTTCGGTTTCCGGCCGCGGGATCAGCACCGCCGGGCTCACGGCGAACGGTCGGCCATAGAATTCGCGCGTGCCGATCAGGTAGGCCACCGGCTCGCCAGCCGCGCGCCGTGTCACCCACTGGGCAAAGCGGGCCTGCTGTTCCGCGGTCAAGACGGTCTCGGGATGCGCCACCAGAAAACTCGACGGCCGACCGATGGCCTCGGCCATCAGGATGCGGGCGTCGGTGCGCTCGATGCGGCCGCGGCAGGCGGCCAGCGCCGCGCCGACGGTCTCAGCGCTCGTCATCGGCCAGGGCAGCGAGCTGGTCGGCCTGATGCTCGGCGGTCAGCGCATCGATGATCTCGTCCAGCGCGCCAGCCAGCACCGCATCGAGCTTGTATAGCGTGAGGTTGATGCGGTGCTCGGTGACCCGCCCCTGCGGGAAGTTGTAGGTGCGGATGCGCTCGGAGCGGTCGCCACTGCCGACCAGGCTCTTGCGCGTCGCCGCCTCCGAGGCCTGCCGCTCGCGCTGCTGCACGTCGCGGATGCGCGCCGCCAGCACCGACATGGCCTGCGCCTTGTTGCGGTGCTGCGAACGATCGTCCTGGCATTCGACCACGATGCCGGTGGGCAGATGAGTAATGCGCACCGCCGAATCGGTCTTGTTGATGTGCTGCCCGCCGGCGCCGCTGGCGCGGTAGGTGTCGATGCGCAGATCGGCCGGGTTGAGCGCCACCTCTTCGAGCTCGTCGGCCTCCGGCAACACCGCCACGGTGCACGCCGAGGTGTGGATGCGCCCCTGGGTTTCGGTGACCGGCACACGCTGCACGCGATGGCCGCCGGACTCGAACTTGAGCCGGGCATAGGCGCCGTCACCGACGATGCGCACCACCGCCTCCTTGACGCCGCCGAGCTCCGACTCGGACAAGGACACCGTCTCCACCTTCCAGCGCCGGGATTCGGCATAGCGCAGATACATACGCAGCAACTCGCCGGCGAACAGCGCCGCTTCGTCGCCACCGGTGCCGGCGCGCACTTCGAGGAAGAGGTTGCGCCGATCGTCCGGGTCCTTGGGCAGCAAGGCGGTCTGCAGGGTCTTTTCGAGCGTGGCCAGGCGGGCATCGCAAGCCTCGATCTCCTCGCGCGCCAGCGCCGCCATCTCCGGATCGGCCAAGAGCTCGCGCGCGGCCTTGGCGTCGCGCTCGGCCTGGCAATAGTCGGCATAGGCCTGCACCGCCGGCTCCAGCTCGGCCCGCTCCTGCCCAAGCCGGCGCAAGGTGGCGCCGTCGGGCGGTGCCGTGCCGTCCGACATCTGCCGGTCCACCTCGTCGAGGCGGTCGGCAAGCTGATCGAGTTTTTCGCGAATGGATGCTTTCATGAATGCCCGGTGTGCCGCTGCCGGCCCACCCAAAATGCCGCTAGCCGTCGTGGCGGTCGAGATGGAACAGGGTGCTGACCACCCGCCCCGCTTCGAGCAGCGCCTCGCCTTCGGCCTGATGGAGATACCGCGAGGGGCCGTGGATCAACTTGTTGGTGATGCCCAGACTCAGCGCCTCGAGCACCTTCTGCGGATCCTCGCCCTTGGCCAGACGCTTGGCGGCGCGGGCCAGTTCCTGCTGGCGCAGGCGCTCGGCCTCTTCGCGCAGCGCGCGGATCACCGGCACCGCCTCGCGCCCTTCGAGCCACTGGAAGAAGCCGCGCACCCGCTCCTCGATGATCGATTCGGCCTCCACCACCGCCGACTGCCGCGTCTCCTTGCCCGAAGCCACGAGTTGGGCCAGATCATCCACGGTGTACAGAAACACGTCGTCGAGATCGCCGATCTCGCGCTCGATGTCGCGCGGCACCGCCAGATCGACCATCACCATGGGCCGGTGGCGACGCGCCTTGAGCGCCCGTTCGACCATGCCCAAGCCGATGATCGGCAAGGGCGCGGCCGTACAGGACACCACCACGTCATACTGCGGCAACACCTCGCCGATCAGATCGAGACGCAGCGTGTCGCCGCCGAAGCGGTCGGCCAGCCCACGCGCGCGCTCCTCGGTGCGATTGGCGATGGTCAGGCGGCGCGGCCGGGTACCGGAAAAATGCGCCGCGCACAGCTCGATCATCTCGCCGGCGCCGATGAACAGGATGCGCTGGTCGGCCATGCGTTCGAAAATACGCTCGGCCAGATGCACCGACGCGGCTGCCATAGACACCACATTGGCGCCAATCGCGGTGCTGGAGCGCACCTCCTTGGCCACCGAAAAGGTGCGCTGGAACAACTGATGCAGCGTGGTGCCGAGCGTGCCCGCCTCTTCGGCCTGGCGTACCGCATCCTTCACCTGCCCCAGGATCTGCGGCTCGCCCAGCACCATCGAATCGAGCCCGCTGGCCACGCGAAACACATGGCGCACGGCATCCTTGGCCGGGTAGGTATACAAATAGGGCGCCATGTCGGACAGCGCCAGATTGTGATAGCGCGCCAACCAGTCGGCCGCGAACTCCGGCTCTTCGGTGGCGTAATACAGTTCGGTACGGTTACAGGTCGACAGGATCGCCGCCTCCTGCACCCGCGCCGAGGTCAGATCCTTGAGCGCCTCCAGCAAGCGCTCAGGCTGAAACGACACGCGCTCTCGAATGGCAAGCGGTGCCGTGTGGTGATTCAAGCCAAGCGCGAAAAGAGGCATGCAGCGGTTGATCTGGGGGCGAACAGAGCGCGAATTATATCACCCGGCCCCACCGCCAAAGCTTGAGCATTATCAGCCCACGGCGCCGGCACGCGGACGGCCTGAGATCATCCCAGGACGTGGTGTAAGAAGCGCAAGCCGAGGAGGTCAGCCAGTCATTGGCTCCGGTTTGGCGGGAGCGCGTGTCAGGCTGCGTCGGCACGCTGCATGTGACACGGAACAAGACCGGGAAGAAGCTCGCCATCGAAATCACCGGGGAACTCGCCCAGGTCGTCGAGCGGATCACATCACGCCCGGCGAAGGCCACGAGTCAATGGCCGATCAAGGACGAGAACGGCCAGCCCCCACCTACTGGATGCTGCGAAACTGATTCGACAAGGCCAGAGCTGCGGCCGGCGTGTCATTCCAGTTCAGGGATATCCGGGCGAAGACAGCAACTGACCGGCGACCTTGGAAGGGCTCGGGGGCTGCTGGGGCACAAGAATCGGGTGTGACGGAGCACTACACGCGGGACGGGGTCGGGGCCGCTCCGGCAAGCAAATGGTACGCCTAAGTTGGCAAGACGAACCGGGCTTCAAGTGTCTCAAGTAACTCGAACGTATCGATCCATTTCACACCAAAAACTCTACACACGTTTGGGATCAGAAACTTCTTGCGAATGGCGAGGTTCAACTTCTCGTGTGTTACAACGGTCGCGCCTGTCGCCTTGGCTTTGGCAACAAGCCAGAGCCTGTCAGAAATTTTGTGTTTGAGGCATACCATGTGAGCAAGGAGCATGTATGCCAAGAAAGACCAGCAAGAAGAGCACTGCGGCGGCGCTGCCGTCCATCCCGAAAGAGCTGATCGATGGATT
>NZ_JAEKFT010000042.1 GCF_018524365.1 Denitromonas iodatirespirans | reverse complement strand
AATCCATCGATCAGCTCTTTCGGAATGGACGGCAGGGCAGCCCCACTGCCCTTCTTGCTGGTCTTTCTTGGCATACATGCTCCTTGCTCACATGGTATGCCTCAAACACAAAATTTCTGACAGGCTCCGCTGCGCTTATCCGCCCTACACGGGCTGCTCGCTAGCCGGCTTGTGTGCGCACCCACAATTGGTTAAGTATTTCTTTAAGAAAATCTCGATACGCCAAATAGGTACTTCTGGCAACGTCATATTGCCCGCGACAATGTTGTATCGTCAGGTCAATCGCCAACGGCGCGACACCCCCAAAACTATATGAAACAGAGGATCTGCTGACATCCTCCTTAATCGTCAATGTTCCATCCGGATTGCGAAGACGCTCCTCACGAAATCCCACGCACCGCATCCAGAATCCGACCTCTCCGAATTCAAAGTTTGGCGGTATTGCATGGCTTGAGCGATTTCGATAGTCGTGCGTGTGTTCTCGGTAGTCTTTCGTATCGAGACAATCGAGGAGCTTTCGAAACGGATGCAAACTTGGCCACGGCTTGGCCAACTCATCGAGTTGCTCGAGGGCTTCATGCCGTTTGAGGAAGATTCGACGCCCTTTCGCAAGCGCTTTGACGCGACGTGAATCGCTTGGCATCCGATCTTTGTATCCCGGAGTGAGTGCAAGACTGGCTTGATGCGCAGCGTTTGTGGCAACGCCAATCAACACGTCTTTCAGGTGACTTGGCGCCTGCAAACAGCGGTGGGCAAGTGGCTCGATGAACTCAGCTCGAATGTTCCAACGATCCTGAGCATCTTGATACTCGCCGAGCACATCGATCCATAGATCCCAACGATCGAGTTCCAGCGTCCACTGATGCACTAGGTTGGTCACTTCGCACAACTCTCGACCCACCAGATCCCCCGCGACCGTTCGCCACGGAGCGTCCGTGAGTTGGTGAGCCAGTTCATAGTCGAACAACTCAAACCGATCTCCGGGCGCTGCCTGAACCCGATCCCAGAACTTTTGGTAAGCACCTTCGTGCAACTGACGAGCAATCTGAAGATTCTCTTGTCGTTCTTCGTCGGTAAGCATCTCTCACCCCTTCACACAAACCACCTGCCGTAACCGATACACCACCTCCACCAACCCTGCCTGCGCTTCCATAACGGCGTCGATATCCTTATACGCCATCGGGATCTCGTCAATCACTTCCGCATCCTTTCTGCATTCGACGCCGGCTGTCGCGCGCACTTGATCGTCGACGGTGAATTGCTTGCGCGCGGCCGTTCGGCTCATCACGCGCCCTGCGCCGTGGCTGCAGGAGCAGAAGCTTTCGGGGTTACCTTTACCGCGCACGATGTAGCTGGCAGCGCCCATGGAGCCGGGGATGATGCCGAGTTGGCCGGCCTGGGCGGAGACGGCGCCTTTGCGGGTGATGAAAACCTCGCGGCCGAAGTGGGTCTCTTTTTGCACGTAGTTGTGGTGGCAGTTCACCGCCTGCTGGTCGGCGGTGAAGGGCTTTTTGATGACGTGGCGGGCGGCGTCGATGAGGTGGGCCATCATCAGTTCGCGGTTGGTTCGGGCGAAGTCCTGCGCCCAGCCGACGGCTTCGACATAGTCGTCGAAGTGCTGGGCGCCTTCGGTGAAGTAGGCCAGATCGCGGTCGGGCAGGTTGGCCAGGTGCTGGCGCATGTCGGCCTGCGCCAGTTCGATGTAGTGGCGGCCGATGGCGTTGCCGACGCCGCGTGAGCCGGAGTGGAGCATGAACCACACGCGGCCGGCCTCATCCAGACACACCTCGATGAAGTGGTTGCCGGTGCCGAGCGTGCCGAGGTGGCTGTGGTTGTTGGTCTTCTCCAGGCGGGGCGCCCGCTCGACAAGGCGGCGAAAGCCCGGTTGCAGGCGTTTCCAGGCGGCGTCCACGCTGGCGGGCGGTTTGCCCCAGCTGCCGTGGTCGCGCTTGCCGCGGGTCATGTCGCGGCCGTGGGGCACGGCTTTTTCGATGGCGCTGCGCAGGCCGTGCAGCTTGTCGGGCAGGTCGGCGGCGTCGAGCGTGGTGCGCACGGCCATCATGCCGCAGCCGATGTCCACGCCGACCGCGGCGGGGATGATGGCGCCGAGGGTGGGAATCACGCTGCCGATGGTCGAGCCCTTGCCCAGGTGCACATCGGGCATCACCGCCAGGTGCTTGTAGATGATGGGCAGGCGGGCGGTGTGGATGAGCTGCGTGCGGGCGGCCTCTTCGACCGGCACGCCGTGGGTCCACAGCTTGATCGGGGCAGCGCCGGGCAGGGCGAGGGTGTCGTGGTCGGCGGGGTGGGGCATGGCGAGTCCGGTGTGGGGGCGTGTGTTGACGTTAGTGGCGCGGGCGCGGCGGGCGTTCAGCCGCCGTACTGGGCGCGGATCATCTCGCCCAGCGTGGCCACGGCGCGTTCGGCGGCGTCGGTCCACGGGTGGCCGGTGTTGAGGCGGATGCACCGATTGAAGCCGCGCGTGGCCGAAAAGATCGGGCCGGGGGCGATGCTGATGCCGCGCGCCAGCGCCTGGCGGTGCAGGGCGAGGGCGTCGGCGCCGGGGGGCAGGGCGATCCACACGAAGTAGCCGCCGCGCGGGCTGGCCAGCTGCACGCCGGGCGGAAAATGCCGCTCGATGGCGGCAATGGCCCGCGCGGTCTGGCTGGCCAGGGCCTGACGCAGGCGGCGCAGGTGGTGGTCGTAGCCGCCGTGGTGCAGGTAGTCGGCCAGCGCGGCCTGCAGGGGCACGGCGGTGCCGAGGCTGGTCGACAGCTTGAGCCGCTGCACCGCGCGCGCATGCCGGCCGGCGGCCACCCAGCCGACGCGGTAGCCCGGCGCCAGGCATTTGGCGAAGGACGACACATGCAGCACCTGCCCGGCGCTGTCGAGCGACTTGGCCGGCAGCGGGCGCGGCTCGCCGAAGTGCAGCTCGGCGTACACGTCGTCTTCGATCAGCGGCACGTCGTGGCGCGCCAGCAGGCTCACCAG
The DNA here is from genome assembly GCF_018524365.1 of Denitromonas iodatirespirans. GTDB lineage: Bacteria > Pseudomonadota > Gammaproteobacteria > Burkholderiales > Rhodocyclaceae > Nitrogeniibacter > Nitrogeniibacter iodatirespirans. The sequence goes on along the minus strand of NZ_JAEKFT010000042.1, from coordinate 24,422 downwards.
TTCGCGCCGGCGATCGTCGGGCACGCAGGCGCCGAGCGGGTTCTGGTGGTTGAGCATGAACAGGCAGGCGCGGATCGGGTGGCGCTCCAGCGCCTCGGCCAGCGCGCCCACGTCGACCCCGTCGCGCGGATGGGTGGGGATCTCGATCACGCGCAGGCCGAGCCGCTCGATGGCCTGCAGGCCGCCGTAGAAGGCGGGGGACTCGATGGCCACCAGGTCGCCCGGACGGGTGACCGCCTGCAGGCACAGGTTGATCGCCTCCATGGCGCCGGAGGTGATGACGATCTCCTCCGGCGACAGCGACACCCCGGCCGACAGGTAGCGCAGCGCGATCTGGCGGCGCAGCTCGTCGTTGCCCGGCGCCAGATCGGTGACGCTGCGCCACGGGTCGAGCCGCCGCGCGCTGACGGCCAGTGCGCGCGCCAGGCGGTCGAGCGGGAACAGCTCGGGGCTGGGAAAGCCCGAGCCGAGCGGCACCACCTCGCGGTCGCGGGCGGAGTCGAGGATGTCGAAGATGAAGTCGCTCACCGTCAGCGCGGTGGCGTCGGTGCCCGGCCGGCTGACCGGCGGCTCGGCCAGCGTCTGGCCGAGGCGGGCGCGCACGTAGTAGCCCGAGCGCGGGCGCGCCTCGATCAGGCCGCGGCTCTCGAGCAGGGCGTAGGCCTGCAGCACGGTGGATGGGCTGGCTTCGTGGCTGCGGCAGGCGTGGCGCACCGAGGGCACGCGCTCGCCGGGGCGCAACGTGCCGTCGCCGATGCGCCGGGCGAGCTCGTCGGCCAGTTGCTGGTAGCGGGTCATCGGTCCTCCCCGGTGCCCTCGTGCGGCACCATGATGTGCATCAAGCGCACCCCCATTTTCTGTATTGCCGGGCAGTCCGCCGAACTGTCCCTGCCCGCGGCGCGCTGTCTGTGCGCTAATGAAGACTGTGCGCTTTTCGATGGGCCATCGCCATGCAACTGACGCTCGACGCCATTCCCCAGTCACCGCCCGAGCGCGCCGCGGTGCCCGGCAACCGCGGCATCTGGGTGGGCATTTTCTGCGAGCTGACCGAGTTCGCCTTGATGTTCCTCGCCTATGCCTATTTCCGCCTCACCTTCCCCGAGGATTTCCACCGCGGCCCTGGCCTGCTCAACACCACGGCCGGGGTCACCAACACCCTGGTGATGCTCTCCAGCAGCTACTGCGCCATGCGCGCCATGATCGCCATCCGCCGCAACCGGCCGCGCACCAGCCTGCGCTGGCTGGCGGCCACGCTGGGCCTGGGCGTGGTGTTCCTGCTGGTGAAGGCCTGGGAGTTCAACTGGAATATGGCGCATGGCGTGGTCGGCACCGGCAACAGCTTCATCGCCATGTACTACTACCTCACGCTCAACCACCTGGTGCATGTGGTGTGGGGCTGCCTCGGGCTGATCTGGGCGCTGCTGCGCACCTGGGGCGGCGCCTACAGCCCGGCCGACCACGAAGGCGTGGAGGCGGCCACGCTGTACTGGCATGCCACCGACCTGGCGTGGATCGTGATTTTCCCGCTCATGTACGTGCTGCGCTGACGGAGGCCGCATCATGTCTGCCGAAACCTTTGCCACCCGCATCTGGCTCCTCCTCGTGGGGCTGACCCTGCTCAGCGCCGCGCTGGCCGATGGCGCCGCGCCCGGCCTGCTCACCGCGCTGGTGGCGCTGGCCATCGTCGGCGTCAAGGGCGCGCTGGTGATCCGCCACTTCATGGGGCTGGACAGCCGCTTCCCGCGCCTGCGCCGGCTCATGAACAGCTACATCGTGCTGGTGCCGGCGCTGCTCTTCGTGCTGGGCAGCGTGTTCGCCCGGTAGGGTCGGCTTCAGCCGGCCTTGGCGGGTTGAAACCGCCCTACGTGTCGGCCGGCGCGGCGCAATCTGTAACCCCTGAAAATCGTGTTTTCTGAAACTGTACCGTAATTCGCGGCACTGGTTTACTCGCCTCACCCCGTCGGCGCCGCGCCGTGGCGCCGGGGGCGACCGAGGACCACCATGACCGTCGCCACCATCACGCTGCATCGCCAGCGCCCGTCACAGATCCACCCGCGCGAGACCGCCGGCCGCTACAACCGCCTGCGCTGGGCCATGGTGTGGCTCAGTCAGGCGATCTTCTACGGCGCCTGCTGGCTGCGCTGGGACGACCGGCAGGCGGTGCTGTTCGACATCGCCGGGCGCAAGGCCTACCTCTTCGGTCTGGTGCTGTGGCCGCAGGATGCGCTGCTCCTGGCCTGGACGCTGGTGCTGGCGGCGACGGCGCTGTTCTTCGTCACCGCGCTGGCGGGGCGGGTGTTCTGCGGCTTTGCCTGTCCGCAGACGGTGTATGCCGCCATCTTCCGCTGGATCGAGGCGCGCATCGAGGGCGACCACCTGGCGCGGGCGCGGCTCGACGCGATGCCCTGGGGGCCGGCCAAGCTGGCGCGGCGCGGCGGCAAGTGGCTGCTGTGGGCGCTGGTGGCCGGGTGGACCGGCGTCACGTTCGCGGGCTACTTCACCCCGTTGCAGCCCTTGCTGGCCGACCTGGCGGCGGGCGCGCCGGGGCCGTGGGCCGGCACGTGGATCGTCGGTTATGCGGCCTTCACCTTCGTGCTGGCGGGCTTTGCGCGCGAGATGGTGTGCCTGCACATGTGCCCCTATGCGCGTTTCCAGGGCGTGATGTTCGACGCCGACACGCTCACCATCGGCTACGACCGCCCGCGCGGCGAACCGCGCCGGCCCCGCGGGGCGCGCAAGGCCGGCCCGGCCGGCGACTGTGTGGCCTGCAACCAGTGCGTGCAGGTGTGCCCGACCGGCATCGACATCCGCGACGGCCTGCAATACCAGTGCATCAACTGCGGCCTGTGCGCCGATGCCTGCGACACGGTGATGACCCATGTCGGCGCGCCCATCGGCTTGATCCGCATGATGACGGCGCAGTCGGACGGCCATTCGGCCCACCGCGACTGGCGAGAAATCGCCCGGCGCCTGCGCACGCCGCGTGCGCTGGCTTACCTGGCGGTGATGGCGGCGGTGAGCCTGGCCATGGCCTGGCAACTGGCCACACGGGTGCCGCTGCAACTCGACGTGCTGCGCGACCGCCAGTCGCTGGCGCGCGAGGCGGCTGACGGCCGCATCGAGAACAGCTACACCTTGCGCCTGCTGAACATGCGCGAGACCGCGCGGAGCGTGGCCATCGAGGTGCGCGACCTGCCCGGTGGCGTGCTGATCGGCCCGGCCGTGCAGGCCGTCGAGGCCGGCCGGGTGAGCACCGTGTCGATCACCGTGGCGGCGCCGCCGGGTGAGCGCCGCCAGCAGCCGCTGCGGCTGCAGGTGCGGGCGCTGGACGGCTCGGGCGATCGCGCCGAGGCGGCCAGCGTGTTCTTCAACCCGCTGTGAGCGGGCTCACAGGCCGAAGGCGAAAATGACGATCAGCCCGCCCAGCAGCCATGCGCCGCGCAGGGCACCGGCCTCGCGGTGGATGAGGCCGCGGCTGACCATCCACACGCCGAGGCCGATCTTCACGCAGGCCGCCAGCGCCAGCCATGGCGTGCTGCCCAGCGCGGTGAGCGCGGGGTTGGCAATGAAGGCCAGCGGCACGATGTACAGCCCGATGCCCAGGCGCATCGCATGCCAGGCCACGCTCAACCACGGCGCGCCGGCCATGCCGGCGGCGATGAACACCGCGCCGCACACCGGCGGGGTGATGGTCGATAGCAGCGCGAACCAGAAGATGAACAGGTGCGCATGTAGAGGCTCGACGCCGATCTCGATCAGCGCCGGGCCGGCCACCGCCACGCAGATCACGTAGGCGGCGGTGGTCGGCACCTCCATGCCGAGGATCAGGCAGGCCAGCCCGGTGAGCAGCAGCGCGCCCCACAGGTTGCCGCCCGACAGGCCGAGGATCAGCGAGGTGATCTTGACCCCCAGGCCGGTGATGTTGAGCACGCCGATGATCAGCCCGGCGCAGAAGATGATGGCGGCGATGGTGGCGATCTGCCGCGCCGCGCTCACCGCAGCCTCGACCAGCCGTGCGCCCCAGCGGCGCAGCGAGGGGCGCAGGCGGGCGTCGAACAGCAGCAGCGCCGCGCTGGCGCCGGTGGCCGCCGCGCCGGCGTATTGCGGCGTGTTGCCCGACAGAAACAGGATCGCCAGCAACAGGCCGAAGGGGATCAGGAAGAACAGCACCAGCCGCGCCACGCGCGCAAAGGGCGGGATGTCTTCCCGGCGCATCGGCTCCAGCCCGTAGCGCCGCCCGTACAAGTCGCAGCCGGCCCACACGCCCCAGAAAAACAGCACCGCCGGCAGCAGCGCCGCCATCAGCACCTCGTTGTAGGTGGTGCGCAGCAGCTCGACCATGATGAAGGCGCCCGCGCCCATCACCGGCGGCATGATCTGCCCGCCCGACGATGCCACCGCCTCCACCGCCGCCGCCAGCGCTGGCGGATAGCCGAGGCGCTTCATGGTGGGCAGGGTGATGGCGCCGGTGGAGGCCACGTTGGCCGAGGCCGAGCCGGAGATCGAGCCGAACAGCGCCGAGGACAGCACCGACACCTTGGCCGCGCCGGCGCGCAGCCGCCCGGCCAACGCAATCGACGCGGCCATGAAGCCCTGCCCGCCCTCGCCGGCGCCGACCACCGCGCCGAGAATCACGAACACCGCCACCACCTCGGCCGAGACGCCGGTGAGGCTGCCCCACAGCCCGCCCTCGGTGATCGTCAGCGTGCCCAGAAAGCTCGCCAGCGGAATGCCCGCATGGCCCAGCTCACCCGGCAGATACTGGCCAAACAGCCCATACAGCAACGCCAGCGCGGCGGTGCCGGGCATGGCCCACTTCACCTGTCGGCGCGCCATCTCCAGCGCCAGCAAGATCAGCCCCCAGGCCACCACGAACTGCAGGGTGCCGCGCAGGCGGCCGTATTGGTTGTCCAGCATGTCGTGCTGCACCAGCACGTAAAGGCAGGCCGCCAGCCCGAAGGCGCACAGCAGTACATCGACGACGCGCCGCCAGCCGGTGGACGGCCGGGCGGTGAACAGAAAGACGAAGGGCAGCGCGGCAATGATGTGCAGCGGCCGGCTGATGAGATGCGGAATGAGCCCGGCCATCACCAGCCAAAGGTGATAGCCGACCGAGGCGAAGGCCAGCACCACCATCACGGTGTGCAAGGACAGCAGCGGGTGGGCGGGGTTGGGGCGCGAGGTGTCTGTCATGGAGGAGCGGGTTGCCCGCGTCGGCGCGGGTCTGTGGTGCCAAAAAAGCAACGCGGCGTCCGAAGACGCCGCGCACGCTTCAGTGCCGGTTTACTTCAAGTGCTCCGGCACTGCGATGCCGGCCTCGCGGTAGTACTTGAGCGCGCCCGGGTGCAGCTTGACGGTGATGTTGTCGAGCAGCGAGGCATCGATGCTCTTCCACCACGGGTTCGACTTGGCCATGGCCGCCAGCCCCTCCCAGTAGGCGCGGGTGAGCTGATAGGCGGTGGCCTCGTCCATGTCCGACAGCGCATAGGCGACCACCGGCAACGAGGTGGTCACCACGTCGTGGTCCACGCCCGGGTACGTGCCTTTCGGGATCACCAGCCGCGTGCGGCCCGACGCCATGACCTGCTCTTCGGTCATCGACAGCAGGCGCACCGGCGAGCTGGCTGCCACCTCCACCACGTTCGGCGCCGGCCACGAACCGGCCGACGCAAAGCCGTCCACCTGGCGGTTCTTCATCGCCGCGCCGGCGCCGGACAGCTCGATGTCGATCACGTCCACCTTGCCCTCCAGCCCCAGCTGCTTGAAGGTCTTGACCGCCTCGGTGGCGCCGAACGAGCCCTTGCCCGTCACGAAACGCTTGCCGGCCAGGTCGGCAAAACTGTTGATGCCCGCATCGGCGCGCACCACGTAATGCATGGTCAGCGACGGGATCGGGAACATGCCGCGGATCTTCTTGAACGCCTCGTCGGCCGGCTCGAACGGCTTCTCGCCCGCCACCGCCTTCTCCACCAGCGCCGGCGGCGAGGTGAACATGTAATGCGAGCCGCGCCCGGTCGACTCCATCACGTTCTGCACCGAGCCCTGGCTCTCCTCCACGGTCACGATGATGCCGCTACCACTGGCCGCCTTCACCGTCTCGCCGATCTGCACCGCCATCTGGTAATACGACGTCCCCGCCTTGGCCGCCTTTAGCGTCACACGGGTTTCGGCTGCCGCCAGGGAAGAAGTCAGAGCCAGCGCCAGCGCCGTGCCCAGGGTTGCAAAGCGTCCAAGCTTCATTGCGATCTCCATCGATTCGCGCCCGCCGGAACTCGCACGAGCGGGTCAGGCCCCAGCCTGACGATTTTGTTGATTTATTTTATGGGTGAAGCGTATCGGCATCGTTGCCAGATACAGCGAAAGTACTATGGCACAAGAGTGCCGGAGAGGGGAGATTGACACCCGCCGGTAGTGAAAGCTCAAGCGACCGGCGGTAGGGTTGCCCTGTGGTAATGGGGGACGACGTCAGTCTACGGTCCCGGTGCCGAGGGGCGAAGCGTCGAGCCGGGCCTTGAGGCGGGCGCCATCGACATCGTTTCAATCCACGCCCCTCGTTGCCGAGGGGCGAAGCCAGGGCAATCGTCATGCGGCGCCGCGTTCGGGTTGTTTCAATCCACGCCCCTCGTTGCCGAGGGGCGAAGCCGATGACGCGGGTCTTGTTGCGCAGCAGGTCGATGTTTCAATCCACGCCCCTCGTTGCCGAGGGGCGAAGCGGTGAGCATGAGCCCATGCTGGGTGTGACGCGCAAGTTTCAATCCACGCCCCTCGTTGCCGAGGGGCGAAGCACCGTCAAACCAGATGCTGGGGTCGTCGTCGAACGGTTTCAATCCACGCCCCTCGTTGCCGAGGGGCGAAGCGATGACGGCCGACGTGCAGCAATTGCCGCCAGCGAGTTTCAATCCACGCCCCTCGTTGCCGAGGGGCGAAGCACGATCAGCGTTGTCGGAACGTCCCGCGCCGTTGGCGTTTCAATCCACGCCCCTCGTTGCCGAGGGGCGAAGCGCCGTTGAGCGGGCGATCGGTCGGGTCCCAGATGTTTCAATCCACGCCCCTCGTTGCCGAGGGGCGAAGCACAGCTTCGACGGCAAAAAGATCGCGCTCAAGTTGTTTCAATCCACGCCCCTCGTTGCCGAGGGGCGAAGCTCTTCTCGCGGTCGGTCATTGCCTCGGCTCCTTCAGTTTCAATCCACGCCCCTCGTTGCCGAGGGGCGAAGCCTGAATTTGTGTCAAGCACAGAATTTTAAGAAAACGGTTTCAATCCACGCCCCTCGTTGCCGAGGGGCGAAGCGGACAATAGCTAGCTTCGAGCCGATGGTGCTCAAGGCGTTTCAATCCACGCCCCTCGTTGCCGAGGGGCGAAGCCGTTGTAGATGCCCCGGCGCTCTGCCGTCTGGCTGTTTCAATCCACGCCCCTCGTTGCCGAGGGGCGAAGCACCGTGACAGAAACCGCGCCTGCTGTGGTGTTGCAGTTTCAATCCACGCCCCTCGTTGCCGAGGGGCGAAGCGTCATCCCTCAGTACTACGGCCAGGCCGAAGTAGTTTCAATCCACGCCCCTCGTTGCCGAGGGGCGAAGCACTTCCTCGACCGCGCCGCCGTCGATGTTGATCTTGTTTCAATCCACGCCCCTCGTTGCCGAGGGGCGAAGCCCAAATCGATTTGGACAAAAAGAGTCGTCGTATCGTTTCAATCCACGCCCCTCGTTGCCGAGGGGCGAAGCCGACGTCGTCGCCGGCAATCTCGAATGCAGCGACGTTTCAATCCACGCCCCTCGTTGCCGAGGGGCGAAGCCCGTCGGTGCCCTTGACGGCGTTATCTCCCACACAGTTTCAATCCACGCCCCTCGTTGCCGAGGGGCGAAGCGTCGGTGGCGGCGGCGTAGTGGGTACGGATGGCGGTGTTTCAATCCACGCCCCTCGTTGCCGAGGGGCGAAGCCCAGGAGGCCGCGGGGCTTCTTGACGCCGTCGCCGAGTTTCAATCCACGCCCCTCGTTGCCGAGGGGCGAAGCCCATACGGATGGCGCTGGCCCGTGCGGGCTAACTTGTTTCAATCCACGCCCCTCGTTGCCGAGGGGCGAAGCCCGCCTCGGCCTGAAGGGTTACGCCTGGGATACCGCGTTTCAATCCACGCCCCTCGTTGCCGAGGGGCGAAGCCCGCGCAACCACCTCCACCGCTTGCCCCACCGTCGATGGGGTTTCAATCCACGCCCCTCGTTGCCGAGGGGCGAAGCGTCAGTTAATTTCATATTGTGCGCCTTCGCTGATGTTTCAATCCACGCCCCTCGTTGCCGAGGGGCGAAGCGGCCGGCGTCGGTCAGACAGTTATCGAGGTCAACGAGTTTCAATCCACGCCCCTCGTTGCCGAGGGGCGAAGCGGCTCAAAAAGAAGCGTTGAGGGTTGAGCCGGCTGTTTCAATCCACGCCCCTCGTTGCCGAGGGGCGAAGCGCAGTGTTGATGCCGAGCAAGTGCGCCACAAGGGGTTTCAATCCACGCCCCTCGTTGCCGAGGGGCGAAGCGGAGCCGACGCCTGGCGCCACGATCACAGACTGGGGTTTCAATCCACGCCCCTCGTTGCCGAGGGGCGAAGCACCGGGACCAAGCACGTCACCAAAGTGCCCGGCGGTTTCAATCCACGCCCCTCGTTGCCGAGGGGCGAAGCCGGGTGTCCCGTCAGGATAAGTTGCGCCAGACATGTTTCAATCCACGCCCCTCGTTGCCGAGGGGCGAAGCACGATCAGCGTTGTCGGAACGTCCCGCGCCGTTGGCGTTTCAATCCACGCCCCTCGTTGCCGAGGGGCGAAGCGCCGTTGAGCGGGCGATCGGTCGGGTCCCAGATGTTTCAATCCACGCCCCTCGTTGCCGAGGGGCGAAGCGAATGACATGCTTTGCGTGTTCGACGTGCCGCGATGTTTCAATCCACGCCCCTCGTTGCCGAGGGGCGAAGCTGTATGCCGCCGCGGGTGCGGGGGTGATGATGTCGTTTCAATCCACGCCCCTCGTTGCCGAGGGGCGAAGCGGCGCAAGCCCTTGGCGAATACGGGAGAGCAGATGTTTCAATCCACGCCCCTCGTTGCCGAGGGGCGAAGCTGTCATTGCCGTGATACGCGTCATGTACGACGACAAGGTTTCAATCCACGCCCCTCGTTGCCGAGGGGCGAAGCGCAAGACACGGACGGTGAACATTACGACACCTACGTTTCAATCCACGCCCCTCGTTGCCGAGGGGCGAAGCGGCCGATCTTGCGGCGAGATTCGTCGACGATCGGGTTTCAATCCACGCCCCTCGTTGCCGAGGGGCGAAGCGTTTCAACATCGGCGAACGGTTCGCCCATCGGCTGTTTCAATCCACGCCCCTCGTTGCCGAGGGGCGAAGCTCGGGGACAACATCCCCCTCAAGGCGGTATCTGAGTTTCAATCCACGCCCCTCGTTGCCGAGGGGCGAAGCTTCATCGCCGTACATCAACGCACATGCCCAGAAATCGTTTCAATCCACGCCCCTCGTTGCCGAGGGGCGAAGCTCCCTGTCGGACATGCCAGCCGCCTTAACGGCGTGTTTCAATCCACGCCCCTCGTTGCCGAGGGGCGAAGCCGGTGCCGGATGTCGATACCTCGGTGCCGAAGCTCGTTTCAATCCACGCCCCTCGTTGCCGAGGGGCGAAGCAGCAATTGAAATGGTTAAACGACCGCATCATCGTTGTTTCAATCCACGCCCCTCGTTGCCGAGGGGCGAAGCGGGCGGCGGCAATGACCGCGGCAGGGTCTTGGCAGGGTTTCAATCCACGCCCCTCGTTGCCGAGGGGCGAAGCCTGCTTGTGTCCCCGGCCTTCTTCAATTTACCTTGTTTCAATCCACGCCCCTCGTTGCCGAGGGGCGAAGCACTTCATCTACAACCGATTGATTTGATGGCGCTGCAATGCTGACTTGCGCGAACTCGTTCCGGCAGTGTCGAGAAGGTCGGCATTGCGAGTGGGCGAATCATCAAAGTGTTGTCGAATCAGGGCCTTGTAGCTCGCGCGAACCTCATGGCGGTTTCTCCATCGCTTGGGGTTCGCGCGTCGTCGATTCTACAAGACGAGCGGGCCTTCGAAGTCGGTGGCGCGGAAGGTGCCGTGTTCTCGCACTTCGGCGCCGCGGCTGTCGGGCAGCCGGTAGAGGCGCAGGTTGTCTTCGTCGAGTTCGATTTCGGAGAGCAATCGCTGTTCGAGGGCCTCGAGTTGCATCCGGTCGATCTGGAATTCGAAGACGGATTTCTGGACTCGTTGGCCGACACCTTCGCAGACCTTGGCCACGCGGCGCAGGCGACGACGACCGGCGCGGGTTTCGGTGTTGATGTCGTAGCAGGCGATGACCAGCATGGCTTACCTCGTGAGATAGGGCGGATAGTCGTGGGTTTCTTCGCGCAGGGTGCGGGCGAGCAGCCGAGCCTGGACGAGGGGGATGAGGCCAAGGGCGACGGGCTGGGCCAGCAGGGCGTGGGTGATCTGCTCTTGCTTGCGCTCCTGCCAGGCGACCACCACGGTCTTGCGGGCATCGCCTTCGAGCATGACGGCGCCGCCTTCGCGGTGCTCAAAATCGTCTGCGTTGATCTGGCCCCGGTTGATGAGGGTGAGTGCGAGGCGGTCGGCGACATGACGGAATTCTTCCATCAGGTCGAGTGCGAGCGCGGCGCGGCCGGGGCGCAGGGCGTGGAGAAAGCCGACTTGCGGGTCGAGCCCGGCTGCTTCCAGCGCGGAGCGGCAGTCGTTCATGAGCATGCTGTAGAGGAAGGAGAGCACGGCGTTGAAGCGGTCGCGGGGTGGGCGGCGGCTGCGGCCGTTCATCTGGAAGGTGTCTCGCACGTTCTTGCGCAGTAGCAGGTTGAGCGCACTGAAGTATTGCCGCGCGGCTTCGCCTTCGAGGCCGCGCAAGGTGTCGAGGTCGGTTGCTGTGGGCAGTGCGCGCAGGCTGGCGGCCAGGTCTTTGGCGCTGCGGGTGATCTGGCTGGCCTCAGTGTCGTCCTTGGCTTCGCGCGCACCACGCAGCAGCACCTGGCGGCTGTTGCGGATCTTGCCGGCCACGAAGTTGCGTGCCACGGCGAGCGCGAAGGCTGGGTCGCGGGCCTTGTCGAACTGGGCAGCGCGCAACAACACGTTGCCGGAAACCGGGCCTTCGAGCCGCGCCTTGAAACGGCCGTTGCCGTCGAGCATGACGAGCGATATGCCGGCGTCGGCAACACGGTGCATGAGGGGCGTGGATAGCCGGATGTTGCCAAGGCAGACGATGGCGCCGAGGTGGTGCAGCGGTACGCGCAGGCGGGTGTCGTGTTCGACTTCGACGCGCAGGGTGTCGTTGTCCAGGTGCAGGTAGCTGTCCGGCGTGGTGACGTAGAGCGTGTTGAGCAGTTGCATGGTCAGGCATCCGGGTCGAACAGATGGGAAGGGGTGTCGGCCAGGCGCGTCAGGGCGTCGGGTTGGCATAGGTCGCGCAATGAGCAGGCGTGGCAGCGATCGTCATTGACCGGCGGCGGGGTGCGCCGGGTGGCGAGCATCTGCCGGATCTCGCGGGTGGCCGACTCGACGTGTTCGCGCAGGGCGGGGGTGATCGATACGACCCGGCGCCGCTTCGATGTGGCGTAGAACAGCGCGCCTTCCGGCACGGGTTTGCCCGTCATCTCTTCCAGGCACAGGGCCTGTGCGGCCAGTTGCAGATCGTCGCAGGCGGCGACGGCGGCCTTCTTGTTGCGGCTGCCGTGTTTGTACTCGACGGGGTAGGCGGTGCCGTCGGGCAGGAATTCGACCACGTCGGCCTTGCCGATCAGCCCGAGGCGCTCACTCCACACCGGCAGCGCCCGCTCGACGCGCAGGCCGGGGCGCAGTTCCACGCCGGGTTGATCGACACGCGCGTGCACGGCTTGACCGCGCTGGGTGTAGAGGTTGTCTTCGAACACCTGTTCCAGATGGATCAAGGCCCACTGGCGCGGGCAATAGGCCCAGTGCTGCAGGGCGGACAGCGGGATGGGGTCGTCGCCGTCAGTCATTGCGCTTGAAGCTTCTGATTGCGTTGCTATCATTGATAGCGTTGTTATCAAAGGAGTGGGTCATGGCGGATATGGTGCTGAGAAATCTGGACGACGATCTGAAGCAGCGGCTGCGCGAGCGCGCGGCCAGGCATGGCCGTTCGATGTCGGCCGAACTGCGCGCCATCGTGGCGGAGGCGCTGGCGCGCCCCGAGCCGGCAGACCCGGTCGAGGAGTTCAAACGCCTCGCGGCCAAGGTGCGAGCCCTGAGCGCCGGGCGGCCGCAAACGCCCTCCGAGGAATTGCTGCGCCAGAGCCGGGACGAGCGATGAGGTGGGTGGTCGATGCCAGCGTTGCTGCCAAATGGTTTGCGCCAGAGCCCGACGCGGAAGCGGCACAACGGATATTGGGGCACGAACTGTATGCCCCGGATTTGCTGTTCGCCGAAGTGGCCAATATCTTGTGGAAGAAGCAGCGGCGCGGCGAGCTGGCGGACGAAGTGCCCGAGATCGCCGCCCGCATGTTGCTGGGCATCGGCGTGCATGCGAGCCCCTGCGCCGACCTGATGCCCGAGGCGAGCGCGCTGGCGGCTCGCCTCGACCACCCCGCCTACGACTGCTTCTATCTGGCGCTGGCGGTGCGCCATGGCATCGCCATGGTGACGGCAGACCGGCGTCTGGTCGCCCGCTGCCAGCAGCCTGACGCCGCCGATCTGCAGCAGTTCGTCCGGCCGCTGGCAGCGTTCGAGCATTAACCCACCCGGCGCTGCAGGCTGACGCCGGCCGGCAGGGCCGCGTCGTCGATGCTGACGGCGTAGTCGGCGAAACTGCGCGGCACTTCCGCCTCGGGTTTGCGCGCGATGCGAATGCGATCGAACAGGTCGTGGGCATGCGCGTTGCCCAACTCCGAATCGTGCTTGAAGACGTACAGCCCGCGGGTGGACATCTCGCCGCGCGCGGCCGAGCGGTCATGCTCGAACATGTGCTCCAGCGACTGCCATAGCAGCTCGAGGTCGTCATCGCCGAAACCGGTCTGCCTGGCGAGGAAGGACGACACGAAGCCGTGGGCCACGTAGATGCCATAGGGCACGGTGTGCTTGCGGCCCATGGTGCGGTTGTCGCCTTCCTGCTTTTCCGCCTCGGCCTCGGTGGCCACCGCCATGCGGGTGATGGAATGCTCCAGCGCCACGACGGGGTCGACCGAGCGCGCGAAGGTCAGCTGCACCGGGCCACGAACCTGGCCGCAGTTCACGCCGGTGGACATCACGGCGCCGAAAGTGCGCACGTCGAAGAAATTGGCGCACATCCAGTCGCGGGCCTTGCTCACCGTGTCGCTTTTGCCCTTGCGCTTCTTGTCTTCGCCTTTCAGTTCGTCCTCGGCACCCACCGACACATAAGCGCGTTCGTGCGTGCGGTTGAGTACGGCCTTTTCCTTCACGTAGATCTCGAAAGGCGGCTCTTCGCCTTTGACCAGCCCCACGAAGTTGCGCACCTTGCGCTTGAGCGACACGTCGGTGACCAGTCCGTGGCCGGATTCGGCGTCGAGGCGCGGCAGGTTGCCGGCGTCCGGGTCTCCGTTGGGGTTGCCGTCCTTCACATCAAAGACGAGGACGAAGTCGTAGCGGTTGGTGAGTGCCATCAGAGGGTCTCCTCAAGGGGTTCGGTGGATTCGGCAGGGGTGGATTTGGTAAAGAAGGCCTGGCGCTGGTGGTAGTAGCCGAGAGCGAAGCGGCCCTGATCGGCGAGCGCAAGGTGTTTTGGGAAGTCGGACAGGCCGTCCATGATTTCGCCGATCGTCTTTTCGAAATTGACGACTCGACCTGTCGGCAGCTTCTTGAGATGGGCGTTCTTCAAGCGCAGGAGGGTCGTGAATACGGCCACCGGCGTGCTGGAGGCGGCGCCGTAGTAGCGATCGCGGATTGTCGCGTTGAGCCCCGGGCTGGCGGCTTCCTGGATGCGTTCGAGCACGGCGAAGAGCCGGCCGAGGCGGTAGGCCGGGTTGGCTTGGGTCGGGTCGAGCATGGGGCGATACTCCTTCTCGGAAGTCGGATGGCGGGAAGCGGTCTGGCGGATCTGGCGATTGAGGCAGGCCTTGATGGCGGCGGCGCGCAGGGTGTTCACATGCTGTTCCGCACGGCAGCGCTGAACGGCTGCGTTGAGCCAAGTGGGTGGAAACGGCACGCCTTCGAGAATCGCGCGCATGATGTCGCCGCCCAGCCGGGGCGGAATGTTGTTGGCCTTGTGCTGCACGGCAATGGCCGTGAGCAGGCGGAACAGGCTGGGGAACTCCGGGTCGTTCGGTCCGCGCGCGATGGCCAGATCGTCGAACCAGGCGGTGATGCGCCGGGCGATCTCGCCCAGCGGTGCCACATGCCAGAAGCGCACGCTGATGCGTGCGGCGTTGGGCGCCAGCCCGAGCACGAAAAAGCGTGTCTCGCCCCGTGCGCCGTCGAACTTGCCACTGTGCACAGCTTCGTACAGCGCACGAACCTCGCCGGTGCGGGCATCGGGATCGTCGCCGTCGCCGAACAAGGTGGCGAAGATGTCTTCGACCGTGTCGGCCTTCTCGGCCCAGAACACGGTCGAGGCGTCGCCGACCTGGATGCGTTGGCGGGAGCCCTTGGCGAGCAGGTGGTTGAGCGCCGTGGTGTAGGCGAAGGCGGCGGCGGGGCAGACAGGGGCGTTGGCGCCTTGCTCCTTGCCGAACGAGCGGAAGGCGTCGAGGTTGAAGGACACGATGTTCGCGCCCGATGTTTGTGCTCCCCAAACGCCCTTGATGGCGTTGTGCAGCCGCTCGGCGTCGCTGCTGCGGCCAGTCACGAGGCAGATGCCGCTGGCGTCGATCGGTGCCGCTTCGTGGCTGATGCCGTCGAGGACCTCGGGGCGTTGGCACACCAGATCGGTGTCCGGCGCAACGCGAAAGCTCATCAGTGGATTGGTTTCGAGCACCTCGGGCCAGGCCGGTTGCGAGGCGAGTTCAGCAACGGGGTTGCGGCCGAGAAATGCCAACACGGCGCGGATGGCCGGATCGTCCTGGGCGGGCAGGGCCTCGATCCGCTCCCGGAAGGCCGCCCGCTGCTGAACAATGCGCTCGGGCTTGCCCTTGGTGTCGATGCCGACGACGTATTCGGCGGTATCCCACAGCAGATTGGCGGCGACGCCCGATGTCTTCTTCACGCCTTGCGGCACGAGAAAGCGCGCTGCCACCTTTTTCTTGCCGTCGAGTTGCCGCGTGTCTTTCAGACCGAGCAAGGCGCCATCGGCGTCGAGTTCGATGATGAACGGGATCTCCTTGTCCTCGAAGCCATAGGCCGGCAGCCGGCGGGCGGGGTCGGGATCGCGCTGCTTGCGCTGGTAGTAGTCGTACAGAGCCTGAAGAATCATCCCCGCACCTCGATGCCGTTGAGGTCGAGCACGCCGTGCTTGATGTTTGCGCGGAAGAAGGTCGGGCGCGGATCGGCGGGGTTGGAAAAGTCCATGTCGTGGAGCATCCAGCCCAGGTCGCCGTCGACCTCTGCGACCGGTGGTGGGCCAGCCTCGTCCGCGTCGATCAGGCGGAATCTGGCGGCGAATTCGCGGCAGCCGAGATAGGGCTGATTGACGCATTGCCCCTTGGATGCGCGGCGGCGGAACATCTCGGCGTACTTGGCGGCGGTGTCGTTGGGTGCGCGTTCGGGCAGGAATTCGAGGTCCGCATGCAGCCGGTAGGCCACGTCGCGCAGGATCAGGCCGGCGCGTTGCTGGCGCTCGTCCTCCACGTAAAGCGCCAATTGCCCGCGCCCGGTGTTCATGGCCGTGGTGACGTTGCGCGTCGAGACGACGGCGCCGACTTCGTTGCGCCGCACGCTGGTCCAACGCACCGGCTTGAGCACCTCGATGCGTCGCACATGCCACCGGATGGCCGGTTTCCAGAGAATGCTCTCGAACACCGCCCGCGCCGCTGAGGGGGTGATGAGATCGTAGGAGACACGCTCGACTTTCATCTCCGGGCGCGTGAAGCAGGCGAAGTCGCCACTGACTTCGAGGCAGAATGGGCTCATGAGCATCCCTTAGCTGAGATTGACGCGATCACCGCCAGCGCAACGGAGATGATCGGATGACGGAACAATGCAAGAACAACAATCCCAAGCGCTGCGTAGTAGCGGTGATTGGGTTGGTCTTTCATCAGTCTTAGTTCGCGGAGTAGCTGTTCGAGGTTGCGCATCCGTAGCTCCCTGGCCAGGGTTGTACGGATTGTAGTTCACTGTTCTTGGTAAAAGAAGGAACAATTGATTTTGCTTTTCGATTCCTCGTATCATGACGCTACGCTTCGGCGTGGATTGAAACTTGGTAAACGAAGGAACTGTTGTTGCTGATCTAGCCCCGCCTCCGGGCGGGGCGCTCATTTCAATCTTTGGGTTCATACAAACAATCCCGCCGGATCGCCCGGCGCCCCTGCTGCATTCGCGCCGAGCACGTCGTCGTAGAACACATCCGAAGCCTGCACATACAGACCGGGGCATCCGCCGAGTTCGCGGATGTCGCCGCCTGCCAGCAGGCGCTGGATGTCGTGTTGGTACAAGGTGACGCCGTAGCGCTGCAGCTTGCGCAGCAGGCCGCGGTTCGGCCCGTCGCGCTCGATCTTGCCGACGATGGCGTCGACGTTTTCCGCTGCGTCCGGTCGCCGGTAGTTCACGATCACCGTGCCGCCATCGTCGTTGTCGATCAGGCGGAAGGCCTCGGCGGCGTCGCGAAAGCGCACCGCGCCGTGGTCGACGCGCAGCATGTCGCAGATGCCGCGGCGGTCAAGTTGGGCGTCGGCATACAGCTGGCGGAAAAATCGATCGAACAGCGGCAGGCCGAGCGGGTCATCGTCGGTTGTGCTTTGCCACAGGGTCTTGCAGGTGTCGCGCGCCTGCCGCAGTAGGCCGGGTGGCGGCTCGGAGGGCGGTACGAAGACGTGCACCTCGCCGCCTTCGGCCAGACGTCCTTCGCGGTTGCAGCGCCCTGCGGCCTGGGCAATCGAGTCCAGCCCCGCCATGGCACGAAAGACCACGGGGAAGTCGAGATCGACGCCGGCTTCGACTAGTTGGGTGCTGACCACGCGTACCGGTGGGGCGGCGTCGCCACGCGCAAGGGCTGCGCGTCGATCGGCGAGTGCGGATTTGATGCGGGTGATGGTGTCGCTGCGATGCTGCGGGCACATCAAGGCCGAGAGGTGGTAGAGGCCCTCGGGCGCGCGGGCCTTGAGCAAGGCGTGCAGGTCGCGTGCATCCTGACGGCGGTTGACGATGGCGAGCGCGGCGGGGTGTGCGGTGATCCGGTCGGCGATGGCCGGCCAGTCTTCGCGCAGGTTGAGATCGGTCGGGCGGTGTATCCGGACGCGGCGCAACGCGTCATAGAGGGCGGGCACGTCGTCGATGATTTCGATCACCGTGTCTGGGTCGAAGCCGCGCAGGTTCTTGCGCGCGTCAAAGCCTTGTGCGTGGGTCAGTGCCGGCTGGGTGGCGGTGCATAGCACGAGCGTGACGCCATAGTCCCCCACCAGCAGACGCAGCACGTCGAGCACCGGCTGCAGGAAGTCCACGGGCAGCAGTTGCGCTTCGTCGAGCACGATGACGCTGCCGACCAGGTTGTGCAGCTTGCGGCAGCGCGAGGTGCGCCGCGCGAACAGGCTTTCGAAGAGTTGGACGTTGGTGGTGACGATGACGGGGGCGTCCCAGTTTTCGCAGGCGAGGCGCGAGCGGGCGGTTTCCTGGCGGTCATCCAGTTCGGCGTTGCTGTGGTGTTCGACGACGTTCTCGTCACCGAGCACGGCGCGGAAGATGTCGGCCGTCTGTTCGATGATGGAGGTGTAGGGAATGGCGTAGATGACCCGGCGCTTGTCGCGTGCGATGGCATGGCGCAGCGCGAAGCCGAGGCTGGCGAGAGTCTTGCCGCCACCGGTGGGAACGGTCAGCGTGAATACGCCGGACGGGCGAATCGCTTTCTCGCGGCACTGGCGCAGGACGCTGGCACGCAGGTGATTGACCGGTGTGTCGGCCGCGGCCGCGGTGAGGGTCGCCATGTAGGTGTCAAAGCGTTCCTTCAGGGTGGTGAGTGCTGCAAAGCCGTTGCGACGTGCGGCCTGGTCGCCATCCATGAAGGCTTCGGTGTCGAGGAAGTCGGCATCGACGAGGCACGAGAACTGCATGCGCAGCCACAGTGCGAAGCTGCCGGGGGTGCCTGTTTTGTGGTCGGTGGGTAGATTTACCAGCGAGGGCAATGGCAGGTCGGGGGCCAGCAGCGTGGCAGGCGGTGCCGCCAGGCGCGTGTCGTGAAGTTCTCGCTGCGCGTCCTCCCCAGCCAGACGCTCCTTGAGGCCCTGGTGCCAGTTGTCGAGCCCGGCGTGGTGGCCGGCGATCAGGTAGCTCAGCACATGGGCGACGAATTGCCCGTGCGGTCCGTGGATCTGTGTCAGATAGTCGCGCGCATGCAAGGCACCGGCGGCCGAATGGGTCTTGTCCTTGCCGGCGACACGGCCTTCGATGTGGGCGTCGGCATCGTGTGATTGCCGGATGTAGCGTTGAAATCCGCGACGGTACTTGCCCAGGTCATGCCAGAGGCCTGCAAACGCCAGCCAGTCTGCGGCCATGAATGGATGGCCGAATGCGCTGGCCAGCGCCGACACACTGCTCAGATGGTCGTCGAGTGCGTGGCCGCTCGTGGTGCCGTCCGAAGCGATGCGCAGGTGGGCCAGGGGGATGTCGATCATGGTCGGCTTGTCGTTCGAGGGATGCGCTGCATTGTCCGCGCCATGAGGCTCACCGAGTGAGCCCGTCGATTTGTCAGCCATAGGATCTGCTCATCTGCCGCATCTCCTCCGCCACCACCGCCCGCAACCCCTCCGGCGCCAGCACCTCGCAGTGCCGCCCGTGCTTGAGGATGTCCATCAGCAGTTCGCGGTGGTCGGCGTAGGGGATCTCCAGAAGGTAGTGGCCGTCGGCATCGAAACTGCCGCGCTGGTCGGGGTGCCAGTGTTCGGCGGCGACCCAGCGGGCGCGTTCGGGGGAGAAGCGCAGGCGGGCGGTTTGGACGGCGGGGCCGGCGAAGATGCCGTAGCCGGGGCCGAGGATGGTGTCGAGGCGGGTGTCGGGGATGTCGTGGGCGGGGGTTTTGAGCAGGTGGACATGGCGGATGCTGTCGACGGCGAAGTTGCGCAGCTCGCTGCGCAGGTGGCACCAGGCGTCGAGGTACCAGTTTTCGCGGTAGTGCACGAGGCGCTGGGGGGAGATGTCGCGTTCGCTTTCTTCGCCCTTGCCGCGCGCGTAGTAGCGGATGGCCAGGCGTTTGCGCTGCAGCAGGGCGGCGCCGATGGCTTCGAAGTGGGTGAGCTTGGCGCTGCGCTTGCCGATGCCGACGATGAGCACGCGCTTGCGTACTTCGTCGGCGGGGTGGCGGGCGGCGCCCATGAGGGCGTTGAGGCGCGCGACCAGCGGGGCGACATGCGGTGCGAGGATGCCGCCGGGGTCGAGGTTGGCGAGCAGGTGCTGCATGGTGAGCAGGGCGTGGATCTCTTTGTCGGAGAACCACATGCCGGGCAGTTCGATCTGGCTACCGACGGTTTGCGTGGGGTCGATGCGGTAGCCGGCCAGTTCGCGATCCCAGACGATGGGGGTGTTCATGGTGTCGCGCAGGAAGGCCAGATCGCGTTTGAGCGTGGCGGGCGACACTTCGAGCTGATCGAGCAAGGTCTGGCGGCTGACGCTGCGCCGCTCATCGAGCAGGCGGCGGATGCGGGCGATGCGGTCGGTCTGGCTCATGCGCGGGCTCGTCGGGCGAGAGCGCCAAGCTTATCGGGTATTTGTGGATTCGCAGTGAATATGCGTCAAGATTTTTGGCGGTGCTCGTCGGGCGGCGGCGCCGGTGCGAGCCGTCGTGCCGGCTGGGGGCGATGCATGGCCGCCCCGGCGGGGCGGCGGAGGTGTCAGGCTTGGCGGGCAGATTGGCCCAGCCGCTGCGAAATTTCTTTGGCGCAGGCCATCAGGCGGGTGGCGATGGGGCCGTCCCAGGCGGGGTCGAAGCTGTCGGCGGGGCCCATGGCGGTGAGGGCCAGGGTGAGGTGGTTGCCGCTGTCGAAGACGGGGGCGGAGAAGGCGTTGATGCCGGGGATAGGGTTGCCCAGGGCGCGGGCGAGGCCGTGCTGGCGGATCTCGGTGATGGTTTCGTCGGCATGGCGGCGCGACTGGCGCAGCGCGGGTTGTTCGTCGCTGCCGAGTTGGGCCAGTTCGCTGTCGACCAGCGGGCGGGTGATGCGCTCGGGCAGGAAGGCGGCGAACAGGCGGCCGGTGGCCGAGGCCATGAGCGGGGTCATGACGGTGCCGGGGCGCATGTTTACGTGGATGGGGCGGCTGCATTCTTCGATGCGCACGATGGTCGGGCCGCGGTTGCCCCACACGGCGATGGCGATGTTGAGCTGCAGGTCGTCGGCCAGCCGGGCGATGGCGGGGGTGGCGGCGCGGATCGGCTCGACCTGTTCGAGGGCGGTGAGCCCCAGTTGCAGCGAGAAGCCGCCGAGGCCGTAGCGGCCGGTGGCGGCGTCCTGCTCGATGAGGCCGAGCTTGCAGAAGCTGACCAGGTAGGGGTGGGCCTTGGCCGGCGGCATGCCGGCTTCGCGGGCCAGATCGCGCAGCATCATCGGGGCGCCGTGGCGCACCAGGGCCTGCAGCAGCGTGCCGCCGACTTCGATCGACTGGATGCCTCGGCGATCACGTTCCATGGGGGATGTCTTCCGTGTTTTTGGCGGCATCTTAGCAGTTTTCGGGCGAAACACCGGGGGGCGCCCGGGTCGTGAATTTGCTATTAACAAAATAATTGACTAATAACGAATCGAAAACTAGGATGCAGATGTCGCGGTCAACCGGATGCCTGCATCCGTTTCGATTGACCCAGTCTTACCCCAAGATCACGGAGTGCCCCATGAACACCAAAGTCTTTGCCTCCCAGGCCGACCTGGAAGAGAAAAAAGCCACCTTCGAACAGCTGTCCTCCCATTGCTGGGCCTACACCGCCGAGGGCGACCCCAACACCGGCGTGATCATCACCGACGAGGCGGTGCTGATCTGCGACACGCTGGCCACGCCGGTGATGGCGCAGCGCCTGATCGCCGAGATCCGCAAGGTGAGCGCGGCGCCGATCAAGTATGTGGTGCTGTCGCACTATCACGCGGTGCGCGTGCTCGGCGCTTCGGGCTACAAGGCCGAGGGCATGGAGCAGATCATTGCCAGCCAGGGCACCTACGAGATGATCGTCGAGCGTGGCGAGCAGGACATGAAGTCGGAATACGAGCGCTTTCCGCGCCTGTTCCAGAACTTCGACTCGGTGCCGGGCCTGACCTGGCCGACCATCGTCTTCAAAGACGAGATGACGCTGTACATGGGCGGGCTCGAAGTGAAGGTGATGCACCTCGGCCCCGGCCACACGAAGGGCGACACCGTGGTGTGGGTGCCGAGCGAGCAGGTGCTGTTCTCGGGTGACCTGGTCGAGTGCGACGCGGCTTGCTACACCGGCGACGCGCAGCTCGAAGAATGGCCCGCCACGCTGGACGCCATTGCCGCGCTCAAGCCGCAGGCGGTGGTGCCGGGCCGCGGCCCCGCGCTGACCACGCCGGAGAAGGTGGCCGAAGGCCTGGCCTACACCCGAGATTTCGTCACCACGCTGTACAGCTCGGCCAAGGAGGCCGCCGCCCAGGGGCTCGACCTGAAGGCCGCCATGGCGCTGATCCGCCAGCAGATGGATCCGAAGTTTGCCCAGGTGTTCATCTACGAGCACTGCCTGCCCTTCGACGTGACCCGCGCGGTGGACGAGGCCAGCGGCATCAAGCATCCGCGCATCTGGACCGCCGAGCGCGACCAGGAAATGTGGCACGCGCTGCAGGCGGACTGAGCGGCGCAATTCTTCAGACAACCCCAGGCGGCCCACTGTGGCCGCCCGATCCTCAAGCCGGCAGCGCAGCGAACAGACCGGCCGAGATCCCAGAATTGTCCAAAGGAGGACGCGACGTGTTGAGCATGTACAAGTATCCGAAGTTCGACTACCGCAAGCCGGCGGAGCTTGCCGCGGGTGAGAACGGCGCGCCGGGTCGCTACCCGGTGGTGGTGGTCGGTGCCGGCCCGGTGGGCCTGGCGGCGGCGATCGACCTGGCCATCCAGGGCCAGAAAGTGGTGGTGCTCGACAACGACGACACCGTCTCCATCGGCTCGCGCGGGGTGTGCTACGCCAAGCGCGCGCTGGAGGTGCTCGACCGCCTCGGCTGTGGCGACGAGATGGTGGACAAGGGCGTGTCGTGGAATGTCGGCCGCACCTTCTTCCGTGAGGAAGAGGTGTTCAACTTCAACCTCTGCCCCGAGCCGGATCACCACCGCCCGGGCATGATCAACCTCCAGCAGTACTACCTGGAGGAGTACCTGGTGAAGCGCGCCGAGGCGGTGGGCGTCGAGCTGCGCTGGAAGAACACCGTGATCGCCGTCAATCCGGGCGAAGACAGCACCGGTCTGCGCGTCGAGACGCCCGACGGCGCGTACAACATCGACACCGACTGGTTGATCGTCGCCGACGGCGCGCGCTCGAGCATCCGCGCCATGCTGGGCCTGGATATCGAAGGCAAGATCTTCATGGACCGCTTCCTGATTGCCGACGTGGTGATGAAGGCCGACTTCCCCACCGAGCGCTGGTTCTGGTTCGACCCGCCCTTCCACCGCAACCAGTCGGTGCTGCTGCACCGCCAGGCCGACAACGTCTTCCGCATCGACTTCCAGCTGGGCTGGAACGTGGACCCGGAGGTCGAGAAAAAGCCCGAGAACGTCGTCCCGCGCATCAAGGCCATGCTGGGTGATGACCGCGAGTTCGATCTCGAATGGGTCAGCGTGTACACCTTCCAGTGCCGGCGCATGCACAGCTTCCGCCACGGGCGCGTGCTGTTCGTCGGTGATGCCGCGCATCAGGTCTCGCCCTTCGGCGCGCGCGGCGCCAACTCCGGCATCCAGGACACCGACAACCTGGCCTGGAAGCTCAAGCTGGTGATGGACGGCAAGGCCCCGGCCGCACTGCTCGACACCTACTCCGAAGAGCGCGTGTTCGCCGCCGACGAAAACCTGATGAACTCCACCCGCTCCACCGACTTCATCACCCCCAAGAGCACCACCAGCAAGACCTTCCGCAACGCCGTGCTGGGCCTCGCCGAGCACTATCCGTTTGCCCGCGCGTTGGTGAACTCCGGTCGCCTCTCGGTGCCGGCCTATCTCACCGAATCGCGGCTCAACACCGCTGACGCTGACAGCTTCGCCGGCAAGATGGTGCCGGGCGCGCCGATGGACGATGCCCCCGTCAAGACCGACAGCGGCGAGCCCTGGCTGCTCAAGGTGCTGGGCAACCGTTTCCAGCTGCTCTACATCACCGACGACGCCAGCCGCCTCGACGCCGCCACCGCCTCGGCACTGGCCGCGCTGGCCGAGGGCGAGATTCCGGTGCAGGCCATCGTCGTGGCAAAGACCGGCAC
This sequence comes from Denitromonas iodatirespirans, assembly GCF_018524365.1. Taxonomy (GTDB): domain Bacteria; phylum Pseudomonadota; class Gammaproteobacteria; order Burkholderiales; family Rhodocyclaceae; genus Nitrogeniibacter; species Nitrogeniibacter iodatirespirans. The sequence goes on along the minus strand of NZ_JAEKFT010000042.1, from coordinate 914 downwards.
CGCCCCGGCGGGCCTCAAGACCGTCATCGACACCCGCGGCCGCATCGCCGAGCGCTACGACGCCCAGCCCGGCACCTGCTACCTGGCCCGCCCCGACCAGCACGTGGCCGCCCGCTGGCGCGCCTTCGACGCCGCTGCCGTCAAAAAAGCGGTGGCCGTGGCCACCTGCAACGCCTGAGGAGACCGACCATGTCCCTGATCACCACCAGTAATTTCGCCGAACCGGGCAAGCGCTACTTCCAGACCTTCAGCCCCGGCGATGACTTCTACGAAGCCCTGATCGACATGCACCGCGACCTCACCGACGAGCAGTCGGCGATGGTCAATGCGCGGCTGATTCTGCTGCTGTCGAACCATATCGGCGACATCAGCGTGCTCAAGGAGGCGATGGCGGTCGCACGCGAGGGGGTTTGACGCGTCGCGAGCATGATCAGAACGGCGGGCTGCGGCTCGCCGTTTTTTGTGCACCGGCGACGTAGGGCGGGTTTCAACCCGCCACGGCGGTTCGGCCGTGTTTGGCCGGATGAATCCGGCCCTACGGGCTTGTGACGAACTTTGCCCATGCGGGTTGGTGTGCGTTTGCCACCTTCCGTTGGCCGGGTCTCGCCCCGGCGGGCGACTTACTTCTTTGTCACGCGACAAAGAAGTAAGCAAGAAAACGCCCCTGTACGAGTCAATCACATGGGTAACAGTTTTGTTCGGAGACATGGGTTACACCCTGAGCGTCAGGTAGTCATCTTTTTCGCCGGCAGTGCATCGCTCATCGAAGTGACCGATCCTGAGCGGACCGAAGTAGACATCCCATAGTCCGTCGCCGACCGGTTCGAAACCAACGCTCTGGCCTGTGAGCAGGTAGCCGATGTAAATGCGCATGGAGCGCCAATAGATCAGGCCGCCACTGGATACCCTGTTGC
>NZ_JAEKFT010000041.1 GCF_018524365.1 Denitromonas iodatirespirans | reverse complement strand
CCAACTCGTCTTCGACGACACCGACAACCAGCAGCGCGCCGCCTTGCACAGCACCCAATACGCCTCGCAGCTCAACCTCGGCCACCTCATCCACCAGGCCGACAACTACCGCGGCAGTTTCAGGGGCACCGGCGTCGAGCTTCGCACCGACGCCTGGGGGGCGCTGCGCGCCGCGCGCGGCATCACGCTCACCACCTGGGCACAGCAAACCGACGCCGAGCCGGCCGGCGACATGGCCCCCGCCGCCGCCCTGCTCGGCCAGGCCGACACCCTGGCCCAAACCCTCTCCAAAGCCGCCGCCACCCACCAAACCGTGCCACTCGCCGCCGCCATCGGCAGCAGTGGTGCCAACCAAAGCACCATCGACCCGAACGCCGCCCCGCTCAAGGCCCTGCACACCGCCGCCCGCGGCATGGCAGACGGCACCGACTTCGACGCCGCGCTCGCCGACGCCAGCCAGAAGAACACCGCCACCGCCGGCAAACTCCCCCATCTCACCGATGCGGCCATCGTCCAGGCCGCAAAGGCCGGCCTCGGCCTTGTCGCCGGTGGCCACCTGCAATTGAGTAACGGCGAGACGCTCAACCTGATGAGCGGCGAGGACACCAACCTCGCCGTCGCCGGCAAAGCGCGTATCCACACCGGCCAGGCCATCGGCCTCCTCGCCGGCGCCATTCGCCCGGGCGAGAACGGCGCCGGCATCACGATGATCGCGGCGAAGGACGACATCGAGATGCAGGCGCAAAGCGACGAGATGAAGTTCCAGGCCAAGGACGAGGTGACGCTCAGCTCGATCACCGAGCACATCGACTTCGCCGCCGGCAAACGCATCGTGCTGGCCGTCGAGGGCGGCGCGAGCATCACCATCGACGGGGGGATCACCGTCGAGTGCCCGGGGACGATCACGGTGCATGCGAGTCAGAAGAGTTTTAGTGGGCCGGTGCGGGAAAGTTATGAGCTGCCGGATTTTCCCGACGACATGACCAACCCGCTCAAGCGTAAAATGCGGTTTGCATTAGGCGCTCTACCTGAGGCGATGGTGAACTATGCCGGCGAGCCGTATCGGCTCCTTGCCGATGGAAAACTGCTGAACAAGGGCGTGGCCGACGACAGCGGCACCGTTGCCTGGGAGCATATCGAGGGTACGACCGAATACGCGATCGAATTGATGACCGGCGCCACCTTCACTGTCAAGGCGCATGACCAATTTGCCGACGACGCCACCCAGCGCGAACTTCAGATGCTTTCAAATCGGGGGTACCGAAGCCACGAACACTCAAGCGACGTCCCGGCGACTCTCGATGCGGTGGGTGATGCGTTCAGAAAAACCGCCGCCGGGCAGGATGGCGCAAGCGACCGGAAGAAGAACCATGGCACTGACTGACACAACGGCCCATGCCGACATCGCCCTGAACAGCCAGCGCGAGGTTCGGCTGACCATGCCGTGGTTCGCCGAAAACAGCAAATACCCGCCCCGGCCAACCAACCTGATCGAGCCGCTCGTCAATGGCGAGCGCGCGTTTGCCGCCGTGCATGAAGCGATCGCCAATGCCAGGACAAGCATCGACATCATCAGCTGGGGGTTCGATCCGAGCATGCGCCTGATACGGCCCGGTGGCGAGCGCCTGGGCGATCTGCTGCGCCGCAAGGCCGACAAGTTCGCGCGAAACGATGGCACGTTTCTCGAGCCCAGCGTGCCGGTACGGATTCTCATCTGGAAGAACGCGATCGCCAATATGGGCGAAAACAACATTATCGGTGACGGTCTCATCGGCAGTGGCGGCGGCACCGCGCTGGGCTCGGGGGTTGGCGGGCTGGAATCGGCCGGCGGTGGCGCCGCCACCGATGACGGCTTCAACGCCTATGGCGACAACCACCTCAACAGCGCCGCCGTGCGCGCCCTCGACGACGAGGCCCGCGCCTTCAATCGTGCATGGTTCCGCTATCAACCGCTGGACATGGAATTCCGCACGCGCGACTTCAGCTTCTACGACCGTGCCGCCATCGCCGATCAACAAAGGGCGCAAAGCGGCATGGCAGGGGCCTCTCGCACGGGCGCACTGGCGGCGTTCGCTTCCCACCACCAAAAAGTCATTCTCATCGACTACGAGTCCCCCGACGATGCGATCGGTTTTGTCATGGGCCACAACCTGCTGCGCAACTACTGGGATACCGACAGCCACGAATACCAATCCACAGTGCGTGACGGCTTCGCCCCATGGCAGGACCTGTCCTGCCGGGTGCGCGGGCCGGTGCTGTTCGACCTGAACGAAAACTTCATGACCGCCTGGGACCGGGCCGACACCGGACGCAACAAAATGTCATGGTCCGAAGCGCGCCGCGCGCGTCGGGCAGAAGACTTCATCGCCCCGGCACAACGCCGCGGCGGAGCCACGCTCGCCCAGATTTGCCGCACCCAGCCACAAGAAAACGACAAGGGCATTCTCGCTGCTTACCGGCTGGCACTGGCCAACGCGCGCAACTACGTATATTTCGAAAACCAGTATTTCCGCTACCGCCAGTTCGCCGAGCTGCTGCGCACCACGCGCCGCCGCCTCAAGGCCGCCGGCTGGCGGCGGGACTTTCATATCTTCGTCGTCACCAACACCCCCGACGACCACGGCCGCGTCAACACCTACGACATGCTCGCCGCCCTGGGCCAGGGCCAGATGATGCCCGCCATGCACAAAAACGCATCGGGCCAGCGCGACCCGGACAGCGCGCTCAGAACCGCCGACCTCGAAGGCGTCAACATCCATGTATGCACCCTGCTCGCAAGCGGCCGGGGCGGCCAGTACAAGAATATCTACGTCCACTCCAAGCTCCTGCTGGTGGACGACGTATTCTTCACCCTCGGCTCGGCCAACATCAATACACGTAGCATGGAGACCGACTCTGAATTGAACATCGCCGCCCCCGCCCCGGCGCTGACCCGCCAGTGGCGTGAGCACCTGTGGCGCATCCATACCGGGGCGGCACCGGGAGAGGACATGGAGACAGAATTTGATCGATGGGAAAGGATGATAAAAGCCAACGCTTCGGACAGAAAGCTTGGCGCCGCGCTGGCCGCGCCGCTGGTCGAGTTCTTTGACAACGAAGACGCCTGGCTCGCCCCGGACTAACCATGAACATCCGCCCATTCATCGCACTGCTGCTATGCATCTGCCTCACGGCTTGCCAAGCTAGGACCCCCGACATGAATACCGACAAGATCGACTGGCAATCGCTCGAATTCACCTGCACTCGCGAACAAAATCCCCCCTTCGACCCGGAAGCGGACCATTGGTACCGCACTGCGCGGAACTATCAGAAGAAGGATGAGGAGGCATTCGCCACCGAAATCGTTGCCTTGTATCGCCAGGCCATCGACAAGAACCATTACAACGCCATGCTCCGGTTGGGACTGATGTATATCCAGGGCGTGGGCGTACAGCCCGACGAGCGCGCCGCCGTTGATCTGGCCGAGCGTGTCATCGACTTGGGCGTCGCTTCAGGCTACTACCAGATAGGCGTTTTTCTGCAGCAGGGTATCGGCGTGCGACCAGACCGCGCAGCATCGCTGGCCTACATGCGCAAGGCGGCTGATATGGGCAACAAGGAAGCGCAACTGGCAATCGGCAAGAAGCTGATAGGCATCAAGGAGAAGGACATCCGGGAGCGGGTCGCGCCCGTGGCCGTCGCCATGCTCGACTGCGCCTTCGGCCAGGGCCTGGCCGAGGCAAGCTACGAACTGGCTTGGTACTACGCCAAGGACACGCAAGAAACGGCCCACGCGCTCAAGGCATTTCAGGCGGCGGGCAAGCTCGGGCACAGACAGAGTCTGTACAACCTGTACTCGATATTCAACAAGGGTGAGTATGGCGTTGATAAAGACCCCGTCCGCGCCGCCTGCTACGAGCGCCTGTGGCGAGAAGTCAAAACCAACAAGGACGCGACCTTCCCCAAACTCGACCGCATCTGCCCGCTGCCGCCGGCACCGATGCCGAAGTTTTAGCGCCGTCACGCACGCATGCAATGCCTCGCCCGGCCCGTGCTGATCGCACTCGCACTCGGCGCCTGCAACAGCACCGCCGATCCCGCAGGAGCAGTGCCGGTCGACTGGCAATCGCTCGAATTTACCTGCACGCACGAACAGCCCCTGCCCTTCGACCCGGAAGCGGACGGCTGGTACCGCACCGCGTGCAATCTCCAGAAAAAAGACGAGGACGCATGCGCCTCCGAGATCGTCGTCTTATGTCGCCAGGCCATCGACAAGAATCATTACAACGCTATGCACCGGCCGGGGCTGATGTACATCCAAGGCGTGGGCGTGGCGCCCGACGAGCGCGCCACTGTATTGGGGCGTGTAGCTGACCGGCTATCAGGCAAGAATCGCCGACATGAACACCTTTGATATCGGCCGAATCGCCCCACTCTTATGTCCGAAAGGATCAGACATGCCCAAGACAGTGCCTACGTGTGAGCCCCATCCGCATTCTGCTTTTGAAGGCGATTCGGCAAGGGACGACAAGCCGATGGCGAAAGTAGATCCCGGTGCGGAGGATCTGCGCGCGCTATTCCGGTCTATGGCTTGGTTTGTACCCATCGCGGGGCTTCTTACCGCAGCGTACGTGAACGAATACAACCCTTCATGGTGCAGTGCGGGATTTGCCGGTTGTCTGGGTGCGATGTTGGTCTATGCCGGAGGAGGTTTTCTGCTAGGCGCGTGCATTTCCATTTATGCAATCCACTCCAATCCGCGCTTTCCTCGGCTCGCATTGGCCGCGCTGCTATTGAACGTGCTCGGTGCGATTCCATTCGTTGCATTTATGATCATGATCGCCTGGTAAATCGCACGCGCCGCCAGTCCATGGATACCCGCGGCATTGTCAGCGCCACCGACTTGCACTTCGCCATCGCCGACGCCCGAGGCAAACGCTCCGCTTCCGGCGCCGGTCGGGCGCGTTTCGACATTGCCCAGGCAACCGGGGGGCGCTACGAGCGGGGCATGACGATCCTGCCGGCGGCTCGGCGCCTGCTGTGCCTGTATCTGGCAGGCCGTGTTGGTGACGAGGCGCTGGCCGAGGGGCGCCGGTGGCTGGCGGCGCAAGTGCTGCCGGATCCGGATGCCGGGGCGAACGAGATTTGCGAAGCCGACGCCCGGCCGAACGATTTGTATGCCATCCGCTGGATGAGGGCGCATCTCGACGGGGAGCCGGGCTATCTGGTGAAACTTGAGCGGCGCCAGCAAACGCACACCAGTTGGTTCGGACTGAACCGCTATGGCACGGCGCTCAAGGCTTTGGCCGCGGCGCAGCACTGGCGCGACGCGCTGATCGCGGACCACCGGCCTGTCAGCAAGCGGGAGTTCGTCGCCAAGGTGAGGCGCAACAACACCTCGGGGGTGGCGGGTGTGCGGCGGGTTGTGAGTGTATTTACCCTCGCGTCCGGCAAGTCGATTGAACACGTCGTCTGGGCGGCTCGCCCGCCCCGTTGCCTGAAGGTGAGTGGGCGCAGTTTCCGGGTCGATGAATACGGCGAGGACGGCGCGCGGGCGCGAGCGATCGCGTTGCGCCGGCAATTCGAGGCGCAGGTGGAGGGCTTCCATGCGCCGAACGTGCCTGAGGGGTTTTTGCCGGACGACAACGGCCGACCTTAGGGGCAAAAATCGGTGACGCCCCGACGCTTCCGCTCACGCCAGGGCGCTTCGCCGTCGGCTTGCGCAGAAATCGCAGCGAACAGGGCCGAGGGCAAGGCGTGAGCGAGTGGCAACGCAGCAATCGGCAAGCGCAGTCGATGGATCCATAAGGGCCGACGCCCCTGTTTCAAGGACACTCCTGGCCACCCCGGTTGTTGCTCGCTTCGCGGGACTCTCAGAGGATCTGCGCGACGGTCTCGAAGTCCAGCCGCGGGCCGCGCGGGTGGTTGCCGGACGGGTCGCCATAGCCCAGGTTGACCAGGAAGTTGGCTTGGTAGCGGCCGTCGGGGAAGAACTCGGCATTCACCTTGGCCGCGTCGAAACCGCTCATCGGCCCGCAATCGAGGCCCAGCAGGCGCGCCGCGATGATCAGGTAGGCGCCCTGCAGGGTGCCGTTGCGAAAGGCGGTGCTCTCGGCCAGCACCGGCTTGCTGGAGAAAGTCTCGGCACCCTTGGGGTTGGACGGGAACTGGGTCGGCAGGTGCTCGTAGAAGCGGCTGTCCATGGCCACGATCACCGTCACCGGCGCGGCCATGGTCTTGGCCACGTTGCCGGCCGACAGCGCCGGCGCGAGGCGGTCCTTGGCCTCGTCGCTCCTGACGAAGACATAGCGCGCCGGCTGGCAATTCATCGAGGTCGGGCCCCATTTGAGCAGATCGTAGAGCTCGCGCAGCAGCGCGTCGGGCACTTCCTTGCCGCTGAAGGCGTTGAAGGTGCGCGCGCTGCGGAAGACCTGGTCGAGAACGGCGGGCGTGATGGGGGTCATGGGCCTCTCCTGTGCGGATGGTCGGGGGCGGCCGCCACGGCGGACGACGCGCGTCCTCTATCCTACGGGCAAATTCCGCCGCTGCCGACCCGCCGATCGGCCTATGAGTGCCCCCAGGTCCGGGCTTCACCCAGCCCGCCCCCCGAGGGGGTCAAGGAAACTTGGGACGGCCCGGCGTTTCCTTAGGAGCGCAGCGCCTCCCGCGCTTCCTGCAGGGTCGAGAACAGGCGCCCGCCCTCACCCAACACCTCGCCCAGCTTGATGCGCGCAAAACCGCTCGAGGCATAGCGCACCACGGTCGAGTAGTAGGTGTCCATCAGGCCCTGGACCATCGCGGCATAGTCTTCGAGCAGGTCGGGGTCGATCTCGAAATAATCGTAATTGACCACCGCGCGCACGCGCCGGCCGAGCGGTGCCAGCTCGTCGGCCACGCGCTGGCGGATCTGCTCGATCTGCGCCCGCTCGCGCACCGTGTAGCGTTCGAAGTCGACGAAGAACAGGTCCTGCTCGGCGTCGTAGTGCAGGCGGCTCGTCAGCGGCCGGTCGAGCAGCGCCGCGCGCAGGCCGATGTGGCTGTCCGCAAAGAGGCGCGCGTCCATGGTCCGCGGCGTGCCTTCGATGATCGGCGTAAAGCCCATGTGGGCCAGGATGTCGCGCGCGATGTCGATGCCCGGCGCCACCTCGGTCAGCACCAGCCCGCGCTCGGTGAGGCGGAACACGCAGCGCTCGGTGATGTACAGTACCGGCTGGCCGCGCCGGTTGGCCTCCTCGCCGCTGAAGGTGCGGTGCTCGACCTGCTCGACGAACTTGGGCGAGGCGCCCTCGCGCACGATGCGCAGCCGGCCGCCCTCGACTACCACCTCCAGCCCACCGGCGGTGAAGGTGCCGACGAAGATCACCTGCTTGGCGTTCTGGCTGATGTTGATGAAGCCGCCGGCGCCGGCGATGCGGCTGCCGAACTTGCTCACGTTGAGGTTGCCCTGGCGGTCGGCCTGGGCCAGGCCGAGAAAGGCGATGTCCAGCCCGCCGCCGTCGTAGAAGTCGAACTGGCTGGGCTGGTCGATGATCGCCTGGGTGTTCACCGCCGCGCCGAAATCCAGGCCACCGGCCGGAATGCCGCCGATCACGCCGGGCTCGGCGGTGAGCGTGAGCAGGTCGATGATCGACTCTTCCGCCGCCACCGCCGCGACGCCCTCGGGCATGCCGATGCCGAGGTTCACCACCGCGTTCGGCCGCAATTCCATGGCCGCGCGGCGGGCGATGATCTTGCGCTCCGACATCGGCAACGCCGGCACGCTGGTGGCCGGCACGCGGATCTCGCCGGCATAGGCCGCGCTGTAGGGCGTGCCGAAGGTCTGCTCGTGATGCTCGGCCTTCTCGGCCACCACCACGCAGTCGACCAGCACGCCGGGGATCTTCACCTGGCGCGGGTTGAGCGTGCCGCGGTCGGCGATGCGCTCGACCTGGGCGATGACGATGCCGCCCGAGTTATGCGCGGCCATGGCAATCGCCTGCGCTTCCAGCGTCAGCGCTTCCTTTTCCATGGTCACGTTGCCGTCCACATCCGCCGTGGTGCCGCGGATGATACCGACGTGGATCGGGAAGGCCTTGTAGAACAGGTAGTCCTCACCGTCGATCGGCATCAGGCGCACCAGCTCTTCGGTGGTCACCGCGTTGATCTTGCCGCCGCCGAAACGCGGATCGACGAAGGTGCCCAGCCCGACCCGGGTCAGCGTGCCCGGCTTGCCGGCGGCGATGTCGCGGAACAGGTGGGAGATCACGCCCTGCGGCAGGTTGTAGGCCTCAATCTGATCACTGGTCGCCAGCGCCTGCAGCTGCGGCACCAGGCCCCAGTGCCCGCCCACCACGCGGCGCACCAGCCCGCGATGGCCGAAATGATTGAGTCCGCGCAGCTTGCCGTCACCCTGGCCGGCGGCATACACCAGCGTCAGGTCGCGCGGGTAGCCGAGGCCGTCGGCGCTGTCCTGCGCCTCGGCCAGGAAACGCGCCTCGAGCGCCACCGCGATGCCCTCGGCAAAGCCGATGCCGACAAAACCGCCGGTGGCCACCGTGTCGCCGCTGCGCACCAGCTGCACCGCCTCGGCGGCGCTCACCACCTTGCCGCGCCGACGCCGGTGCAGCTCCTCGATCATGCGTGCGATATCGCCCCTGTCCTGCATCTGCGCTCTCCCCTGCGTTGCGGCCCCGGCGAGCCGTCTGTCATGGGCGCAACGATACTGCGCCGGTCGGGGCAAACGCTACCGGGTTAACCCGGCATGCCGTCGGCGCGAGTGCTCACCAGCCAAAGGCCGTAGCGCCACAGGAAAAGCAGCAGGGCACCGGCGAAGCAGGCCCCGGCGGCATGGATCAGCGGCTGGTAGGCGGCCGGGACAAAGGCCGCGGCGACGCGCAGCACGGTGGCCAGCAGCATCAGCGCGTAGGCCGGCACCATCAGCGGCGGCAGCTCCAGCTTGCGGCCGGTGTGGCCGAGCGCGGTGCGGGTCATCATGCCCAGGGTCAGCACGCCGATGCCGCCGATGGCGATGCAATGCACCGCGGCCGACATGAGCGCCGGTGCCACCGACAGGGCCGCGCCGACCAGACCGAGGCCGAGCGCGGTCAGCGTATAGCCGAGATACAGCACCCACAGCAGCGGATGGCGGCGCATCGAGCCGTGCGCGTTGCGCGCCAGCAGCACCAGGTTGAAGACCATGCCGGCCAGACCGACCACCAGCGCCAGCGGCGACGGGGCATCGGCCGCCACCAGCGCCGCCAGCACCATGGGCGAGAGCAGCGCGGTCATGCCGGCCCAGCGCGGATGCGCCACCTGCGGGCGTTGCAGCGCGCGGTGGGTGAAGAAGGGAATCACACGCAGACCGATCAGGGTGATGAAGCCGGCCACCAGCAGCAGACCGGTGAACAGCAGGCGACGCGCGTCAAGCGCGAGCACGCCGGCCACGGTCAGCAGATACAGCACATCGGCCGCGCCGAAGGCCAGCAGCAGGAAGGGCACGCCGGCGTTGCGGCGGCTGCGCGCGCGCAGGATCGGCAGGCCCACGGCCACGGCGGCCGAAACGAAGAAGGCCACCGACAGCGCGCCGGTCAGCAGCAAAGACCCCGTTTCGGTGGAGGCGGCGATGCGCGCGCCCACCCACAGGGCGGCCAGCAGCGCCAGCGGCGTGCCGGAGAAGGCCGGCTGGCCAGTCCAGGAGGCCACCGCGGTGAGCAGGAAGCCGACAATGACCGCACCAGCATAGCCCCAGATCATCTCGTGCCCGTGCCACAGCATGCCCGGCAACGCGTCGGTGCCGTTGAAGCCGGCCACCCAGGCAAGGATGGCCACGGCACCGAAGACGGCGGCGACGAGGTAGAAGGGGCGAAAGGCCATGGCCATCAGCGGCGACCAGCCCGGGCGGCTGATGGGCAGGCGGGGGCGGGGTTCTTCGAGTCGGATGATGGCCATCGGTGCGTCTCGTGGATCAGCGGTTCGGGCCGCCAGCGGCCCGCGGGGAAAAGGGCCGGCGCGCCCGTGTCGGACACGCCGGGGTGAAGTTGGGGTTGGGGGTGGGCACCTTGGGGTGCCTCGGGGTATTCGCTACGGTCACGGCATCAGGCCGGCAGGGGGTCGAGTTGCGCCTCGAACACCGGGAACAGTTCGCGCTCCTCGAAGCGCACATGGGCGATCAGCGCTTCGCCGGCCGCCGCCGACTGCCGGCCGGCCTGGGCATCGTCGAACAGGCGGTCGAGCATGCGGTGCTCGTCGAGCAGGCGCGCCACCAGCGCCGTTTCGCCGGCCTCGCGCAGCACCGGCAGCAGATCGCGCTCTTCCTCGTCGAAGTGGGCGCGCAGCTCGGGGCGCATCTGCGCCAGCAACTCGCGCCCCGCGCCGGCCATCAGCGCACGCCCGAGACGCAAGGCGGCATGGTGCTCGCGGGACAGCGGGACAAGGCGGGGATCTCGACGCATGAGGCGACTCCTTCGGGTTCGGGCGGCTTCATTAAGATACATTTTAAGTGTATCTTTAAAAGAGTCAACCTGAATGTATCTTATAATCCGGCAATCCGGGCCTGCCCCCGACGATCAGGAGTCTCCATGAACATCACGCAACACACCGACTACGCGCTGCGCGTGCTGATCTATCTCGGGGCCTGCCCGGAGCGGCGGGTGACGGTGAAGGAAGTGGCCGAGCGCTTCGACATCTCGCGCAGCCATGTGATGAAGATCGTCAATCAGCTGGTCACGCTCGGCTTCGTCGAAGGCCTGCGCGGCAAGGGCGGCGGCCTGCGCCTGGGGCGGCCGGCCGGCGAGATCGGCGTGGGCGAGGTGGTGCGGCGGATGGAGCCGGGCTTCGATCTGGTCGACTGCTTCCGCGCCGAATCGAGCTGCCTGCTCAACGCCAACTGCCGGCTCAAGGGCGCCCTGCACGCCGCCCTGCAGGCCTTCCTGGCCAAGCTCGACGAACTGACCCTGGCCGACCTGATCGTCAATCAGCCGCGCCTGCGCGACCAGCTCGGCATCGTCGAACTCACCCCTGTAGCGTGACCACCACCTGGCGCATCGCGCCATGGTGGCGGTGTTCCCACAGGTAGATGCCCTGCCAGGTGCCCAGCAGCAGGCGACCGCCGCCCACCGGCACGGTGAGCGCCACATCGGTGAGCACCGAGCGCACATGGGCCGCCATGTCGTCCGGCCCTTCCAGATCATGGCGCCAGGCCGGATCGCCGTCCGGGGCCAGGCGCGCCATCACCGTTTCGAGGTCGCGGCGCACGTCCGGGTCGGCGTTTTCGGTGATGGTCAGCGAACAGCTGGTGTGCTGCACGAACACATGGCACAGGCCGGTGTCGATGCCGGCACGCGCCACCACTTCGCCCACCGCGTCGGTGATCGCCTGCGTGCCCCGCCTGGTGGTGCGGATGCTCAGAATCCGTTGGTATGTCGTCATGCTTTCCTCCCCGCGCCAACGGCTCATATCGGCCTCAAGTCTGCCGTCGCAGCCGCCGTTAATGCGCGTGTTCCGTCCTCACTGGCCGATTGCCGATCATGCCGACCTCTCGCGTCCTTGTCATCGATGATGTGTCCGTCATCCGCGGTTTCGTCAAAGGTGCCCTCAAGCACCTGGACGTGCGCGTCGGCGAGGCCTCGCGGGCCGACCTCGCGCTGGACATGCTCAAGTCGATGCCGGCCGACGTCATCATCTGCGATCTGAACATGCCCGGCATGAACGGCGAGGCCTTCGTGCAGGCGCTGCGCGATCGCGGCGACGACACGCCGGTGATCATGTTGACGGTCGAGGCCGACCGCGCGGTGGTGGCCAAGCTGCTCAAGCTCGGCGTGCAAGGCTATCTGCTCAAGCCCTTCAAGCCGGCCATCCTGGCGGCCCGGGTGCAGGAGCTGATCGACGGCACCGCACCGATCAAGCCCTACGAGGCGCCGGCCGACGTCGAGGCCGAGGCAGATGCCGCCGACGCGCCGCCTGCCGAACCCACCGAACCCACCGAACCCGCCGAATCGACCGACACGCCGGCCTGAGCTACAGCCCGCGCGCCCAGTCGGGCCGCAGGCCGGCCTGCTCCGGCGCCCGCCGCGCGGCCTGGATCTGTGCCAGCAGGCGCGCCTTGTCTGCCCCCAGCGTGCCCTTGAGTACCAGCCAGTTCGAGGCATGATCGGAGCGGAACACCGTTCGCTTCAAGTCGAGCTGCGACACGAAGCGCTCCATCTCGGCGAACAGCCCGGCCTGATCGAGCGCCTCCCACTCGGGAAAGCCGGCGCGAAAACGCGCCTCGCCCTGCGGAAAGCTCACCACCAGCGTGGACAGGTACTCCGGCTGCGTGGCATTGGCCAGGCGTGCCGAGGCATCGGCATGTGCGTCGCTATGGGCGATGCCGCCGAGGCCGTTGAGGATCATCACCGAGCGGCTGATGCCGGCCTCGCCGAGCACATCCAGCGCGGCGCGCGTGGTGTCGAAGGTCTCGCCCTTGTTGACGCGCGCCAGCACCGTGTCGTCGCCCGACTCGGCACCGACATAGACCATCCCCAGCCCGGCCGCGGCCAGCGCCTGCATCTCGGCCAGCGACTTCTTGCGCAGGTTGCGCGGCAGGCAGTAGCTGGAGATGCGACGCACCGCCGGCAGATGCGTGCGGATCGCCTCGAGAATGGTCAGCAAGCGCCGCGTCGGCAGCACCAGTGCATCGCCGTCGGCCAGGAACACGCGCCGCAGCTGGTCGCCGTATATCGCCGCGACACGGCGGATGCTGTCGACCACCTCGTCTTCGCTGCGCGCGCGGAAGGCCTTTTGCGGCGCGGTGTACATCTCGCAGAAGGTGCATTGGTTCCACGAGCAGCCGTCGGTCACCGGCAGGATCAGCGACTGCGCCTCGCTCGGCGGGCGGAACACCGGCTCGACATAGCGGATCGGCAGCGCCTCAGGCATCCGCCGTCTCGTCGACCGGCACCGCGGCCGGCGGCAAGGCCCGCCCCATGCGCTCGCCCAGGCGCACCGAGGAAGCCGGTGCCCAGGCCGGGTGGAAGGCCATCATCGGTTTGGGGAAGAGCATCACCACGGTCGAGCCGAGCAGGAAACGGCCCATCTCCTCGCCCTGACGCAGCATGATCGCGCCGTCGTCGTAGCGCCATTTGGTGATCTCGGCCCGGCGCGGCGGATTGACCACGCCATGCCACACCGTCGCCATGCTGCCGACGATGGTGGCGCCGACCAGCACCATCACGAAGGGGCCGGCGTCGGACGCGAACACGCACACCACCCGCTCGTTGCGGGCGAACAGCCCGGGCACGCCGCGTGCCGTGGTCGGATTGACCGAAAACAGCGCGCCGGGCACGTAGATCATCTCGGTCAGCCGCCCGTCGCAGGGCATGTGGATGCGGTGATAGTCGCGCGGGCTCAGATACAGCGTGGCGAACTGGCCATGCTCGAAATGCGCGGCCAGCTGGCGGTCGCCGCCGAGCAGGTCGGTGCAGGTGTAGTGGTGGCCCTTGGCCTGGAACACCTGGTCGCCGCGGATCGGGCCGAACTGGCTGATCGCCCCGTCCACCGGGCAGATGAAATCCGCATCGGCCAGCGTCCGGGCGTCCTCGCGCAAGGCGCGGGTGAAGAAGTCGTTGAAGGTCGGATAGGCCGCCGGATCGGGCTCGGCCGCCTCGTCCATGTTGACCTCGTAGCGGCCGATGAACCAGCGGATCACCCCGGTGGTGAGCCGGCCGCCGCGCAGGCCGGCGAGCTTGCCGGCGAGCGCGGTCAGGGCGCGTTTGGGCAACAGGTACTGAGGCAGAACGGCAAGGCGGTCGGACACGGCGACATCCAGCAAGTCAGGAAGAGCCGCCGATTATAGCGGCTGTGCTCGGGCGCACCGGCGCCGCCCTCAGCGTGCGATCCGGTAGCCGGCCGCCTCGACCGCGGCGAGGATGTCGCCTTCGTCGAGCATCGCGGTGTGCTCGATGGTCGCCGCGCCGGTGTCGGACGAGACCTCCGAATACACGATGCAGGGCAGGTCCTGGATCGCGTTCATCACGTTGCGCAGGTCGTCATCGGTGTGGATACCGTCGATGGTGAATTCGGTGGTCGGCATGGGGAGCCCTCAAGACGTCGGAGCCCGACAGCATACCCAAGGGCGGGCAAGGCCCTCAAACCCACCAGTACCGCACGATGTGAAAGAAGATCGGCGCCGAGAAGCTGATCGAATCGACCCGGTCGAGCATGCCGCCGTGGCCTTCGATGAGCGTGCCCCAGTCCTTCACGCCGCGGTCGCGCTTGATGGCCGAGAGCACGAAGCCGCCGAAGAAGCCGACGATGTTGATGGTGAGCGCCACCAGCGCCGCCTGCCAGACGGTGAAGGGCGTCATCCAGAACAGCGCGGCGCCCAGCGCGGTCGAGGTGAGCACGCCGCCGACCAGGCCTTCGAGCGTCTTTGAGGGCGAGATCGCCGGGGCCAGCTTGCGCTTGCCGAAAAGCTTGCCCCACACGTACTGGAACACGTCACTGGACTGCACGGTGAGCACCAGGAAGATGATCAGCTGGGCGTTGCGCCCCTCGAAGCCGGGGATCTCCAGTGTCAGCAGCGCGGGCACATGGGAGATGCAATACACGCAGATCATCAGCCCCCACTGCACCTTGGCGGCGCGCTCCAGAAAGCGCTCGGCGTCGCTGCCCAGGGTGGCCGAGATCGGCAGCAGCAGGAAGGCATAGACCGGGATCAGGATGCTGAACAGGCCGTACCAATGGCTGGCGATGAGCAGGTACTGGGCGGGCAGAAAGAAGAAGAAACACCACATCAGCGCGCGATGGTCGCCACGCCGGGTGTGGGTCAGCGAGATGTATTCGCGCAGGGCCTGGAAGGAGATCAGGGCGAACAGCACGATGATGCCGCCCTCGCCGATCCAGAAGGCCACCGCCAGCACGCCCACCATCCACCACCAGGCGTTGATGCGCGCGTTGAGATTGTCGATGACCGCGCTCGAGGCGCCCGGTGCCAGCCGCCACTTGAGCACGGCGGCAATGCCGCTGGCGAGGGCCAGCGCCGCGAACACCGCGGCAAAGACGTTGAACAGGGTGTGATCGGTGGGCATGACGGGGCTCCAGCGTCAGTTCGCGGGCGGGGCGAGGTCGAGCAGCGCGCTGCGGGCGCGGTCGATGAATTCGGGCTTGGTTTCGTCCACTTGCAGGGTGAGCGGCGCGCCGAAGGTGAGCGTGCACAGCAGCGGCACCGGCACCAGCGCGCCCTTGGGCATCACCCGGCCGAGGTTCTCGATCCACACCGGCACGAACTCCACCTGCGGCATCCGGGTGGCGAGGTGGTAGATGCCGCTCTTGAAGGGCAACAGCTCGTCACCGAGATTGCGCGTGCCTTCGGGAAACAGGATCAGCGAGTCGCCGGCGCGCAGCGCCTCGGCCATCTGGTCCACCGGATTGGGGCCGTCGCGCCCGGGGCGGCGATCGACCAGCACGGCATGGAAGACGCGGTTGATCAGCCAGGTCTTGAAGCCGCCGTTCAGCCAGTAGTCGGCGCCGGCCACCGGCCGCGTGCGGCGGCGCAGTTCGGGCGGCAGCGCCGCCCACACCACGACGAAATCGCCATGGCTGCGGTGATTGGCGAAATACACCCGCAGCCGGGGCTCGGGCGCGCAGCCCTGCCACAGCGGACGCACGCCGGTGAGCAGCTTGGCGAAATGGCACAACAGCAAGGCAAACAGTTTTTCGATCATCGCTCGTCGCTTTTCAGGCGTCAGTCAGGTCCACAGGGCCAACACGGTCAGCGCCAGTTGCAGTGCGCCGGAGACCGCCTGCCACTTGAGCAGGCGCAGCGCGCCGCGTCGCCGCTCGGCCAGATCGGCTTCGAGCGACGCGACCGGGCGGGCTTGCCGACCCACGCGCGCGTCGAAGGCCGCCAGATCGGCCGCGACATCGGCGGCATCGTGCCAGCGCGAGGCCCACAAGCGGAAAATGCGTGCATCGAAGCGCACACGCAGCGCGAAATAGAGCTGCGCGACCGCCGTTGCGCCCACCCCGGCGAGGGCCAGCGCGCGCACCGGGTGCCCGAGCAGCCAGACGACGAGCGTCGTGAGCAGCGAGGTGCCGCTGATCACGGCGACCACGCGGCCGCTGTCGAGCCAGCCGGCAGTGACCGCCGCGTCGGCGGCCAGACGCGCGTTGCGATCCGTCTCAGCGCGCATCGGCGAAGGTCTCCAGCAGGGCACGGTGCGCATCGGTAAACACCACCTGCGGGCGGGCGGCGCGGACGCGGGCGATGGCGCCCTCCAGATGCACCTCGCGACCGCTGGCCAGCAGCCACGCGGCCACCGTGAGCGCGCTGCGCGAATAGCCCAGCGCACAGCACACCAGCACCCGACCGGCACTGGCCTCGGCCTGGGTCAGCGCCCGCACCGCCTGCTGCAGCGCCGCCAGTGGCGGCACCGCCAGATCCAGCATGGGCACGTTGTAGGACAGACGGGCGCCGAGCGGGGTGTCGAACTCGGCGGTGAGGTCCACGATCGCGTCGAAGCCGTGCGCCGCCATCTCGGCGGGCGTGGACAGCCGCCCCAGCCACACGGTGTCGGTGATCGCATCCGGCGCCGGGTGGCGGCGGGTCCAAAGCCGGCTGTTGATCCAGGCCCCCAGCCGGTAGGGCGCCAGCAGCCAGCGCACCGCCGCGCTCTGGCGACCGTCGTGTTTCTGGAATCCGTGGGTGCCCAGCCAGGCATAGTTAACCGCCACCAGTGCCAACGCCACCGCCGGCCAGATCGCCAGCAAGGCCACGCCGCCCAGCAGCGCGACCAGCCCACAGGCCAGCGCGGCCAGGCCATAGCGCAGGGCCAGCCGTGGGCGGGTGGCGTCGGCGCGGCTGCGCAGCGGCGATTCGCCCCGGTCCGGCCACAGCCACAGGCACAGCAGGCCGACCAGCGCGCCGGTGGGCAGGTCGAAGAAATGATGCTGCCAGGTGGTGAGCACCGAGGCCGCCACCAGCGCCGCCCAGGCATGCCAGAACAGCCGCTGGCCGGGCGAGGCACGGCGCACCAGCACCCACCAGATGATCAGCAGCAGGCCGATATGCAGCGAGGGCGCCTGGTTGTAGGGCAGATCGAAGCCGGCGAGCGCATCGAAGAGCGCGCCGAACACGCCGTCGGCAGCCGGCTTGTCGGCCGAGAAGCGCAGCGGAAAGGCGACGAAGCAGGCCACCGAGATGAGCTGCGCGGTGAGCAGCCGCAGGCCGTGGTGATTGACCTCGCGCGGCGTGCGACAGGCGAGGAAGGACAGGCCGTACATCAGGTCGATGGACCAGTAAGGCACGATGGTCCACGGCCAGAAGGGGATCGCCGACTCCCAGCCGAACACGATGGAAGCGTTCACCCCGCGGCTGGCCGCCAATTGATTCGCCCAGCCGTAGCTCAGGAAGAACAGCGGCGCGAGCAGCACCAGCCAAGCGATGCTGTGCTTCCAGCGGATCGGCCCGGGCGGCGCGGTGACGAGGGTGGCGTTCACCGGAGGGCCCTCCTGTCGCTGACGCGACGGAGGGTCGGCTTTGCACAGCCGACCCGTTCCGCAGGCGCGGAGCAGTGCTCGGCGAAACCCCTGCTCCACCCTCCCCGGGGGAGGTTCGCGCGCCCTTCGGGCGGCCAGGCGGACGCGCTCACGTTGACGACCCTCCTGTCGCTGACGCGACATCCTCCCCGGGGGAGGGTCGCGCGCCCTTCGGGCGGCCGCGCGGGCGCGCTCATCGAACGACCCTCCTGTCGCTGACGCGACACCCTCCCCGGGGGAGGTTCGCGCGCCCTTCGGGCGGCCGTGCGGGCGCGCTCATGCCGCTCTGCGGCGCGCGATCGACACGGTGAAGATGCCCCATTCGTCGATGCGCTGCTCGAGCTTTTCGAAGCCGGCCTCGCGCACCAGCTGGTCCATCTCCGCCTGAGTGCGGCGGCGCATCACCCAGGCCTCGCCTTCGCGGTGGCTGGTGAGGGCGCGGGCGATCATCTCCAGCTGCGGGTGCCAGGGCTGGCCGGTGTAGATGAGATACCCGCCCGCCTCCACCGCCTGCGCCATGCCGGCCAGCGAGGCGCGGATCATGTCGTTGGACGGGAACAGCTCGTACAGCCCGGAGACGATGCCGATGGTAGTGCCCGGCTGGGCGCCCGCCACCGATTCGGTGTCGAAGGCGTCGCCCTTCACGAAGCGGGCGATGGCGGCCAGGCCCTTCTGCTCGATCAGGCGGCCGCCGTCACGCACATTGATGTCCGAGTAGTCGCGCAGCAGCACGGCGTCGGGTGCGGTGCCGTCGGCGGTGAGCGCGTCGAGCACATAGCGGCCATGGCCGGCGGCGATGTCGAGCACCCGCACCGGCGTGCCGTCGGCGCGCAGGCGACCCATGGCGCTGCGGATCAATTCCTCCAGATGTAGCTTGCGCTGGCGGATGCCGCGCCAGCCGATGGCGTCGAGATAGTTGCGATCCACCAGGCGGCCGATGACGCCCGCGCCCTTGGCCTCGTTGCGATACACGTAGTCGAGCGTGCTGCCCGAATCGAAGCCGGTGCGATGCCCCAGCGATACACCGTCCGACACCATGCCGGCCCAGCGCAGGCCCTTGCGGTAGCTCTTCCACCACCAGCCCTTGAGGCTGCCCTCGGGCAGGGGCGCGGCCAGCGTTTGCGCCTCGTCGAAGGTGACGCCGGTTTTGTCGGCATCGTTCAGATCCACGGCCGGTGCGGGGTCGTCGAACTGACGCAGGATGAAGGCGCGCACCTTGCCCACGGCCGCCTCCCGGTCGGCTTCGCCGAGGGTGTCGTGGAAGAAGCCTTCGAGCACATGCTTCTCTTTCACCGAACTGCCCAGACGGTCGAAGAAATCGTGCTGGGGTTGGTGATGCACCACCCAGTCCGCCCCCGAGATGAGCAACTGCGTGGGGAGAGTGATGGCGGCTGCATCGGCCACCACGCGCTCGGCCGCCTCGTACAGGCCGAGCAGGATGTTCACCGAAATCGCCCGGGTGATCAGCGGGTCGGCATCGAAACTCGCCTGCCGTTCCGGGTCGTGGGTGAGGAAGCGCGACTTCACATAGCTGTTTACATAGAAGTTGCCGCGCAGTTTCTGCATCAGGCGCAGGCCGGGCCGTGCGAAAGGCACATACAGCTTCACCTTGAAGGCCGGCGAGGCCAGCACCAGCGCGCGCACCCGCGGCGCGTAGTCATGCGCCCAGGTGGCCACCGTCACCGCCCCCACGCTCTGCGCCAGCACCGCCATGTCGGCATGGGCGATGTCGTGGGTGTCGCGGATATGGTCGACGAAGGTCTGCACATCGCGCACCGAGGTGCCGAAGCTCGGCGAAAAGCCGCGCTCGCCGGGCGAGCGACCATGGCCGCGGGCGTCCCAGGCGAAGACGTCGAAATCGGGTAGATCCAGTTCATCCACCAGATGCGCCATGCGCCCCGAATGCTCATGGCCGCGATGGAACATCACCACCGCGCCGCGGCGCTCGCCGGTGGCCGGCCAGTGGCGGTAGAACAGCTCGACGCCGTCATGCGTGGTGAAACGGCTTTCGACAACCGGGCGTTGGTTCAGTCGATCCATGTGCGTCATCCTTGTGCTTGCGTGCGGATCTCAGCCAGGCCGGCGCGCACGCGATTGATGATGTTCAAGACAATCAGCAGCGCCATCACCGGCATCAGCCCGTTCAACCACGCGGGCAGGCCGCCGGCCAGCCCCAGCCACAGGCCCAGCGCGCCGAACACGAAGGCCCGGTCGCTCTTGCCCATCGGCCCTTCGTAGCGCCGCGAAGCCCCCACCATCGGCCCCAGCGCGCCGGCCATCTCCGACACCGCCGCCAGCCAGATCACCGTCCCCACCCCAAGGCCGCCGAACGGCGCAACGAAGGCGAAGGGCAGGTACAGCGCCGCATCGGAGATCACATCGGTGAGTTCATTCAGATAGGCACCCAGCGTCGATTTCTGCCCATGTTCGCGCGCCAGCATGCCGTCGATGGCATTGAGCGCCATGCGCAGGAACAGCCAGAGCGGCAGAACCAGATAGGCCGCCGGCCCGGGGCGCAGCAGCACCAGCGCCATGCCGATCGCCACGGAGATCCCCATGGCGAGCAGGGTGACCGCATTGGCGCTCACGCCGGCGGCAGCGAGGCGAACGACCAGCGGGCGCAACACATCCTGAAAGCGAGGCTTGATGTCGTAAATGGAGAGCATGATGTCCAGGCCGGGCAGGAAGGCAGCCGCATCATAGCCAATGCCATACCGCCACGCTATACCGCCTGCATGCGCATCGCAGATCGATACCCCGAGGCGCGCCAGGCGCCCCCTCGGCCACTGCCAAAATCGTTCAAGACGCTGCCCCGGCGTCCATGGCAGGATGACGCACAGATGCCGAGACTCCCTTCATGGCCACCACCGAATACGCCCGCTTCTTCCGTGCCGACGATATCGCCCCGCTCGACTGCCTCGATGCGCGCTTTCGTCGCCAGGTGTTCGCCCCGCATTTTCACGAGAGCTTCGTGGTCAACACCCTGCTGGCCGGCGCCCAGCGCTACCGCTACCGCGGCGCCGAGCATGTGGCCGGGCGCGGCGCGCTGGTGATGATCAACCCCGGCGAGATGCACACCGGCCATGCCGAGAGCGCCGGCGGCTGGGCCTATCGCGGCTTTTACCCGTCGACCGCGCTGATCGGCCGGCTGGCCGAGGCGATCAGCGGCCGCTCGGGCGTCATGCCGCTGTTTACCGCCACCGTGGTGCCCGACGCCGATCTGGCCCGCCGCCTCGACCGCCTGCATCTGCTGCTGGCCGAATCGACCGATCCGCTCTTGCGCGAGTCCGCCCAGGTGGCGGTGTTCGGCGACGTGATCCGCCGCCACATGCACATCGCCGAGCGGCCCGAGACCCGCTGCGAACGGCTGACCGACACGGTCAAGGCACTGCTCGCCGAGCGCCTTGGCGAGAACGTGTCGCTCACCGAACTGGCCGCCCTCACCGGCCGCTCGACCTGGCATGTGTGCCGTCAGTTTCGCGCCGACACCGGCCTGTCGCCGGTGGCCTGGCGCAACCAGCTGCGCGTGCAGCGCGCGCTCGGCGCACTGGTGCGCGGCGAGGCCATCGGCGAGGTGGCGGCGCGCTTCGGCTTTGCCGACCAGGCGCACCTGACCCGCGCCTTCCGCGCCGCGCTGGGCGTCACGCCCGGCAAGGTGCGCCACGGCCTTCTGACGCACTGAACCGATGACCACCGTCCGCCACGCCCTCTACGCCGGCGCCCGCGATGCCCTGCCGCTGATGATCGGCACCCTGCCCTTCGGCGTCATCTACGGCACCACCGCGGTGGCCGCCGGCCTGTCGCCGCTGGCCGCGCTGGCCATGTCGGTGATCGTCTTCGCCGGCTCGGCGCAGTTCATCGCGGTCAGCCTGATCAGCGGCGGCGCCGCCCTGCCGGTGATCTGGCTGACCACCTTCGTGGTCAATCTGCGCCATGCCTTGTACAGCGCCACGGTGCACCCGGCCGCCCATGGCTGGGGGCTGCGCTGGCGCGCCCTGGTCGCCTTCTGGCTCACCGACGAGGTGTTCGCCGTCGTCGAGCGGCGCCTGATGGAGCGCGGCAACGAGGCCCTGCTGCCCTATGCGCTCGGCGCGGGCGGCGCCTTCTACCTCAACTGGCTGTCGTGGACCGCAGCCGGCGCTTGGCTGGGGCAGCAGTTTCCCGACCTGGCCGGCTGGGGGCTGGATTTCGCCATGATCGCCACCTTCACCGCCATGGTCGCGCCGCAACTGCGCGCGCCCACGCCGGTGGTGGTGGCGCTGGCCGCCGGCACCGCCGCCTGGCTGGCGCGCGGCCTGCCCTTCAAGCTCGGGCTGATCCTCGCCGCCTTCGCCGGTGTCGCCGCCGGGGTGTGGATGGACCGCCGCAACGCCTGCCGGGAGGCGCGCGCATGACCATCGCCGCGCTGCTGGCGGGCATGTTCCTCGCCACTTACCTGACCCGTGCCAGCTTTCTGGTCTTCGGCCGCCACCTGCGCTTTCCGCCGGCGCTCAAGGCCGCGCTCCAGCATGTGCCGGTGGCGGTGCTCACCGCCATCATCGTGCCCGAGGCGCTGGCGCCGGGCGGACAGGTCGACATCTCGCTCGGCAACCCGTGGCTGGTCGGCACCGTGGTGGCCGCGGTGGTGGCGCGCCTCAGCGGCCATCTGCTGCTGTCGCTGGGCGTGAGCTTTGCGGTGTTCGGCCTGATGCGCTGGTGGTGAGGCCCGCCGGCCTCGCTACACTGCGCGCCATGCTCCGCCCCCTTCCCATCCTGCTGTGCCTGCTGCTGAGCGCGCCGGCCTTCGCCCGGCCGCCAGTGGTGGCGGTCGATGTCGGCCACACCCTGGCCGCCCCCGGCGCCATCAGCGCACGCGGGCGCAGCGAGTTCGCCTTCAATCGCGACCTAGCCCGCGAAGTGGCCGCAGCGCTCGTCGCACGCGGCATCGCGGCACATCTGGTCAATGACGACGGCCAGATCGCCTCGCTGCGCGACCGCCCCAAGGCGGTGCCCGAGGCCGACTTCTTCCTGTCGATCCATCACGACTCGGTCAGCGAACACGAGCTCACGCCATGGACCTGGCAGGGCATGGCGCAAAGCTACAGCGATGCGTATGCCGGCCATTCGCTGTTTGTGTCGCAGAACAATCCCGCGCCCGAGGCCAGCCTCACCTGTGCCTCGGCCATCGGCGCGCGGCTGCAGCGCATGGGCTTCGTCCCCACCGACAAGAACGCCCGCCGCCGCGCCTGGGCCGATCAGGCCAACACCGTGCATTGGTACGACAACCTGGTGGTGCTCTACCGCACCACGAAACCGGCCGTGCTGTTCGAAGCCGGCGTGATCAAGCACCGGGACGAAGAACTGCTGCTGCGCGACCCCGCGCGCCAGCGCCGCATGGCCGACGGCATCGCCACCGGCGTGGCCGCCTGCCTGCAGGTGATGCCCTTGACCGGCTCAGCGCGCTGACGGTTTTCGCAGCAGCGGCAGCAAGGCGATCACGCCGAGCACCGGCCCGGGCAACAGCAGCCACGCCACCTTGGGCCCCCAGTCGGCCACCAGGGCGGTGACCCACGAGATCGAGACGATGGTCAGCGCAAAGCCGATGGCGTTTTGCAGCGCCAGTGCGCTGCCGACGATCTCCGGCGGGCAGGCACGCGCCGACATGGCCGAGAACTGCGGCGAATCGGCCGGCACGCTGAGCCCCCATACCAGGAAGAAGGCCAGCAGCCCCACCGGCGCCGCATCGGCCACCCACGGAAACAGCGCGCAGCATAGCCCCGAGGTGGCCAGCGCCACCGCCGCCACCGGCGCGCTGCCGGTGCGCCGGCTGATGTGGCCGCCGGCAAAACAGCCCAGCGCACCGATGCCGATGATCGCGAAGCTCAGGCCCGACACCGGCGCCAGCGTGGCCAGCGAAGAGCCGGCCACCAACAGCGGCACCAGCGTCCACACCGCATACAACTCCCACATGTGGCCGAAGTAGCCCAGCGCCGAGGCGCGGAACACCGGCAGGCGAAACGCCGCCAGCACCGCCCCCATGCGCAGGCGCGGCGCGCCGTCGCGCCGCTTGAGGTGTGGCCCGTCGCCCAGGGCGAAGATCATCACCGCCGCCGCCAGCGCGAGGCCCGAGGCCCCCAGCAGCACCGCCTGCCAGGCCCCGCCGCCGGCCAGCTTGAGCCCGTGCGGCAGCGCCGTGCCGAGCGTCAGCATACCCACCAGCAGCGCCAGCGCATGGCCGGCCTGCTCGGGCACCCAGCTGACGATCAGCTTCATCCCCAACGGATAGACGCCGGCCAGGCTCAGGCCGACGATGAAGCGCAGCACCAGCGCGCTCGCCATGCCCTCGGCCAGCAAGGCGAAGGCAGCGTTGGCCGCGGCGCCGATCAGCGCGCACACGGCAAAGATGCGGCTGGCCGCGAAGCGATCCGCCAGCCCGGTCAGCGCAAAACCCAGCGTGCCGAGAATGAAACCCAGCTGCACCGCGTTGGTCAGCTGCCCGATCTGCGCCGGCCCGATCCCCCACTCGCGCATCAGCGCCTCGCCCACGCCGTTGGCCGAAAACCACAGCGACCCGCCGAAGAGCTGGGCAAAGACGATGGTGGGGATAACGGGCAGGCGCATTCGGCGAGTATAGACGCGCTCGCCCCCCGAAGGGCCGAGGCTCAAAACCGTCAAAATATGTGTCGACAATAATTACACCAGCTGCCGAATCGGGCCACGACCGGCATCCGAACTCTCTCGACAAAACGATGCAACTCATTGTTTAAACAATATTATTAGCACTCTACTAATAAACAACTGGCACGACTTATGCATCATGTCAATCGGACATAATGTCGCAGCCCCCCGCTTCAGCGAACCCCCGGAAGCGCGATCGCGAAGCCGACAAGGAGAGACCTACATGAAAATTCGCACACTCGCTCTGGCCATCGGCCTGGCCCTGCCGGCCGCCGCCATGGCCCACACCACCTCGATCGGCTATGTTCCGGGCGCCAACCCGGGCGAAGTCACCTTCTGGACCGGTTCCTACGCCCACGGCGGCACTCCGGTGAATGAAGGCACGCTGACCCTGACTGGGGTCGACGTGGCGTTCAATCAGACCGTCGCCTTCAACATCACGCCGGTAGGCGTCAAGCCGGCCGGGCTGGTCGATGGCAGCAACAACTTCTTCTGGGACATCAGCTCGACCCCGGGCTTTTCCTACGACTTCCCCGTATCCACCGATCCCAACCTGTTCGGCGGCGTGATCTGGTGGCAGGGCGTGACCTTCACCGGCCTGAATGCCGGCACCTACGACGTCACCTGCGGCGCCACCTGCGGCATCACCCAGCAATGGGATTCGCTGAGCACGGCCGGCACCGTCCAGAACCTGTCGGGCGGCCTGGACCCCGACACCCTGCGCTTCACCCTGACCGCCGGCGACATCGGCGGCGGCGGCACCAACCCGATGCCGGAACCGGCATCGCTGGCGCTGCTCGGCCTCGGCTTGGCCGGTCTGGCACTGCGTCGCCGCAAGGCCTGATACCGGGCGCCCCGCGCCTCATGACAACGGCGGCCGCAAGGCCGCCGTTTTTCATTGCCGGCCCGGCGCATGCGGGCCCGAACGGGTAGACTCCTTGTTCCGATTGCCCGCTTGCCGACCATGCCGCGCCTGTCGCCTCACGCCCGCCATCCCGCGCCCCCCGGACTCCAACTCGCCGCCGAGGCCCGTCTCGACGCCACCGGCCTGCAACTGCGCTACACGCTGTGTGGACCGCTCGACCGGCTGAACCTGCCCGCGCTGCGCTTGGCCGCCCCGGCCGACGGCCTGTGGCAACACAGCTGCTTCGAAGCCTTCGTGGCGCTCGGCGGCGCGGCCGCCTACCGCGAGTTCAACTTCTCGCCCTCGCGCCAATGGGCGGTGTACGACTTCGACAGCTACCGCCAGCGCAGCGCCACGCCGCCCCCGCCCTGGTCGGCCAACTGCCGCATCGAGCGCAGCGCCGATCACCTCGCGCTGCAGGTAACGATCCCACCCCGCGCCCTGCCCGCCAGCGGCCGCGAGCCGCTGCAAGTCGCCCTCACCGCGGTGCTCGAATCCGCCGACGGCACGCTCTCCTACTGGGCCCAGCGCCACCCCACCGCCCAACCCGACTTCCATCACCGCGAAGGCTTCGCGCTGATGCTCAACGTGGAACCCACCGCATGAAATTCGGTATCGACCGCCTCATCGCCGAACCCGCCCTGCGCCGCCCGCTCGCCGGCAAACGCCTCGCCCTGCTCGCCCACCCCGCCTCGGTCACCGCCGACCTCACCCACAGCCTCGACGCCCTCGCCGCCCTGCCCGATCTGAATCTCACCGCCGCCTTCGGCCCCCAGCACGGCCTGCGCGGCGACAAGCAGGACAACATGATGGAGTCGCCCGACTTCACCGACCCGGCGCACGGCATCCCCGTGTTCAGCCTGTATGGCGAGGTACGCCGCCCCAGCGACGCGATGACGGCCAACTTCGACGTGCTGCTGGTCGACCTGCAAGACCTCGGCTGCCGCATCTACACCTTCATCACCACCCTGCGCTATGTGCTCGAAGCCGCCGCCGCGCACGGCAAGGCGGTGTGGGTGCTCGACCGCCCCAACCCCGCCGGTCGCCCGGTCGAAGGCCTGACCCTGCGCGAAGGCTGGGAGAGCTTCGTCGGCGCCGGCGCCATGCCCATGCGCCACGGCCTCACCATGGGCGAGCTGGGCCACTGGTTCATCGCCACGCTGGGGCTTGATGTCGACTACCAGGTCATCCCCATGACCGGCTGGCAACCCGACGCCGCGCCCGGCCACGGCTGGCCCCTCGGCGAGCGCAGCTGGGTCAACCCCAGCCCCAACGCCCCCAACCTCTCCATGGCCCGCGCCTACGCCGGCACCGTCATGCTCGAAGGCACCACCCTCTCCGAAGGCCGCGGCACCACCCGCCCGCTCGAAGTCTTCGGCGCCCCCGACCTCGACGCCGCCGCCCTGCTGCGCGACATGCACGCCCTCGCCCCCCAGTGGCTGCAAGGCTGCCGCCTGCGCGAATGCTGGTTCGAACCCACCTTCCACAAGCACGCCGGCACGCAGTGCCACGGGGTGCAGATCCATGTGGACGACGGCGCCTACCAGCACGACCGCTTCCAGCCCTGGCGCCTGCAGGCGCTGGCCTTCAAGGCGGTGTTGCGGCAGCGGGCGGACTATCCGCTGTGGCGGGATTTTCCGTACGAGTATGAGTACGACCGGCTGGCGATCGATCTGATCAACGGGTCGCCGTTGTTGCGGGAGTGGGTGGAGGATGCGTCTGCCACGCCTGCGGATCTGGAGGCGATTGCGGCGCCGGATGAGGCGGCTTGGCGGGAGGCTCGGGTGCCGTTCTTGTTGTATTGAGGGGTTGTCGGTGACGCGCTATTGCGTTGCCTTCGGCCGGCTTGGATTTGCCGGGTCTCGCCCCGGCAGGCGACCTACTTTCATGCTCGTGCAAGAAAGCCAGGCGTCGATGCACGGCCCACTTTCGCGCCCCCTGCGGGGTCCACGCCCTCCGGTTGGCGGGCGGAGGGCGGAATTCAATACCCAATTCGGCTTTTGTGGCAGGCTGACAGGGTAGTTAAATTTCCACACCGTCGTTGGAACTGCAGGAACTGACTATGCTTGACCACAACAACTCCGCCAAGATCGATGAAGACATCTACGCTGGGAAGCTACTGAATGTAATGGCCAGGAGCATTAATTCCGAGCTAACCACTTTTTCTACTTGGATGGTTGCAGGGTTTGGTGCTGCCATCGGGTTGCTAGTGGCCAATATTGAGAAAGTCGCCCCATACATATCCCCTAACGCTGTTGGAGCATCGACAAAGCTGTTTCTTGTCGCTGTAATACTTAACGTCGTTCAACGCTACCTAGCAGCCATCCTCACCGGAAGCGTTGCAGCCGGAAAAGAAGCTGAATCAATTTCGCCCACTGCGCCCATTGATATCAGTTCGGTCCTGAATGAAATCGAGCGAGCGACTCTCTGGCCTGCACGCTATATGGTTCGATGGTCGAATCGTCGAATCCTTGCCGGCGATTTCGTCCTTGGAGGACGTCTCAACGCGTGGTCCGCACAAATACAAGGCTGGCTTGTTCTTGCGCAAATGCTTGCCGTAGTCACGGCCGCATGGGAAATAGCAAATGCGCTGAAAGGCCAATAGATCGGCATATAGGACAGCACGCGCAGAGCGCAATGAACGAAGGGCATTGCATCAATTCAACGGTTGAGCGGTGCAATACGGCTGCGCCTATTGCACCCTTCGAAGCTGGAACTGGCTTCTCCAGGAATGGTGCCCACTCTTCGAGAATCGGAGTCAGCCAAGGAAGTCACCGTTGGCGTTCTTGTGGATAGAGCGTTTCTGATGGAGCGCAGGGGCAGATGGCAGTGAGGCTTACGTTCCAGCGCCTGCAGAGGCGCACTGACATGGCATTGCGCGTTTCCGACCTCGAACCGTGGGAAACCCGACATTGAGAATTTTGCCTGTCGCCATTGCACTGGGGTTGGCGCTCGCCCAACTGGGGTGCGCAACAAGTTCGGGCCACCCGCCATACCCCACGGAATGGGCTTCGATAAATTCCGCACCGACGCCCGAGGGGTGTCCCGACCTTCAGGGCACATACAGCAACGTGGCGGCGGCTTCGTTTCCATCCGAGGTAGGTGACCAGGGCTCCCGCAGCTACGCGCCCGTCATCAATCGTGCCTCTTTTGAATTTTGAGTGGGTAATGCGGGATCCGGGGTGCCGGGCCGTTGGGGTCAAGGGCGGGCGTAGCCCGGCGCAGCGAACCCTTGACGCCAAGGGGCCGGCGATACGCATGGTTCATGGC
>NZ_JAEKFT010000040.1 GCF_018524365.1 Denitromonas iodatirespirans | reverse complement strand
GCCATGAACCATGCGTATCGCCGGCCCCTTGGCGTCAAGGGTTCGCTGCGCCGGGCTACGCCCGCCCTTGACCCCAACGGCCCGGCACCCCGGATCCCGCATTACCCACTCAAAATTCAAAAGAGGCAAAATTGTTGTATTGAAGGTCCAAGTCAGAATCACTCCGGGCACACAGTTTTCGCTAAAGAAGGGTGATAGATTGAGCCTATCTCTCTCGGGAAGCCTGTACCCCGCATCTGTGGCCAGCGTCGGATCAGAGAACGCCCCACTGCCCCCAGCGAGTACGGAAGAAGTTGTCGTGCGCGGCATCTTGACCGGATGTACTGACCTATGCGTGGGCAATGAGATCTCTCTGGTTAGTGGGCCGATAGTCATTGCCCAAGGCGTCGTTGAGAGCTTTGCTGAAACATCGTGAAATCAACGAAAACGCGCGTATGGCTTCGCTTCACCGCGCACGGCGCAGCCGAAGACCAATGCCGGGGGACACAGCAAGCGTAGCCCGGCCGAGGGCCATAGGCCCGACGCCGGGAACATCGTGTCGGACTGGCGATGCTGATCCCGGCGTCGCTGCGCTCGGCCGGGCTACGGGTACTGCGCGCCACCGCCCCCGCCGGGTTGGTGGCCGACTACCTCAAACGCGCGTAAGGCGGAATCCGTAGGGCGGATGGGCGACGCGTCATCCGCCTTTGGTTCCGCTTCACCGCGCACGGCGCTGCCGAAGACCGATACCGGGGGACACAGCACCATTGAACCCTTATCCGGCACGCCCCACCGACGGCCACCTCCAAAGCCTCACCTCCCCCTCCGGCCACTTCTTGCAACTGAGCCACGACAGCACCGGCCGGGTGACCCGCCTCACCTTCATGACTCAACCGTTTCATCCACAGCCATCGCCACACCCCCCGGGTGCGCGGCGGTGGTAGTCGGTGACCAGGCCGTTCGACATTTCCACCACGCAGCACGCGAGCAGCTTTTCCTTGAGCATGCGCCGGGCGCGGCTGGCGCGGCTTTTGATGGCGGATAGCGACACGCCTTGCGCCTGGGCCAGGGCGAGCATCGTCGTGCCGTCCAGGTCGGTGGCGATCAGGGTGTCGCGGTAGAGCGCGGGCAGTTGCTGGATCATGGGCCTCAGGCAGGTCGCCAGTTCCTGGTGGAAGCGTTCGTCGTCGACCGGGCGCGGGTCGGGCAATGCGTCATCCAGCTCGCAGGCCACGGGGCGCGCCGCACGGTAGTAGTCCGCCACCGTGGTGCGCGCCGCGGCATAGAGCCAGCCGGTGAGGTTGCGGGGGGCGCGGTTGGCGGCGATGGCGGCCGAGGCTTTGACGAACACGTCCTGGACCAGATCGTCGATCACCGCGGGGTCGCTCACGCGCTTGCGCAGGTAGTGGCGCAGGCCGATGCGCACGGCGGCGAAGGCTGCGCCGAGGTCGCCGGCCGGCCCCGGCGCCATCACCGGCTCCCGCGCGTCAGCCACAGCAGGCGCCGCCCGCCGGGGTGGCCTGATTCGGCAGGCAGCACGCCGGCGCCGCGGGGGGCGCATCCGCCGCTGCGGAGCGCATGGGAATGCAGCAGGCGCCCGAGGGGGCAGCCGTGTCGTGCCCGAATTCGGCGGTATCGGCCTGGGTGAAGAAGTGCTCCCAGGCGAGGCCTTGCGGGTCGAGCGTCCAGTGTTTGTTGCTCCTGGCGTAGCAACATGTTGCATCTCCCTGGTCGAGCACTTCGCCGGCTGCGGCCGATTCGGCCAGGGTTTTGAGTTCGGCCAGCGCGTCGGCGGAGTCGGCCTGGAAGCCGAAGTGGTTGAGCCCCACGGCGTGGCCTCTGGCGGAGATCGCGAAGTTGATGCGGGGGTCGTCGAGCATCCACTTGGCGTAGTCCTCCTGTCGTTTGGCCGGCGGCAGGCCGAACAGCTTGGTGTAGAAGGCGATGCTTTCGTCGATGTGCTTGACCGAAATATGGACGTGAAAACGTTTCATGGACAGCTCCTGTTGGTCGCATCTGGATCGATGCCTTTGGATAGACGCAGATCGGGCGAAAAGGTCGCAAGGCAGGGCCGTTCGAGCACATCCCCAAGGCGGCGATGGCGGTGGCGGCACGGAGTGGCGAAAGTCATGGTGCGGTGCGATTGCGCCCCATCACATATCAAGGAGTGTGATACTTCTATCAAAAAAATTTTCCAGACCCACAGAGGGGGCGCGCGACGTGAATGGAAAAGAATCCTTGTTGCTCGATCTGTATGCCTGCGCTGGCGATGCCAGTCGGTGGACGCCCTTGCTCGACGGGCTGTGCCGGGAGACGGGGGCATGCTCGGCGGTGATCCAGTCGGTCCGGGTGACGCGTTCCGGGCTGCGGCTCGAGCAGCTCGAACTCGACTCGCAGTCGCGCCAGTCGCATCGCTCGCTAACGGCCGACCTGTCCGCTGACGGAAACCCAAGGCTCGAGTTGCGCCGGATCGCGCGGGGGCTCAACCGGGTCGTCCGCGATGACGACCTGTTCGAGCGTGGCGAGATCGCCCGCCACCGGCTGGAAGACAAGCTGGCCGAAATTGGGCTGAACCGGTTTGTCGGCTACCTTCAGCAGATCGACGCCGATCGCTATCTGACCCTGGCGCTGCATCGCGCCATTGCCGATCAGGCCGATTTTTCGGGGGATCAGGTGGCCTGGCTGTCGCACTTTTCGCAGCATGTCGTACAGGCGTTCGGGCTGGCGACTCGCCGCCGAGCGGACCAGGAAGCCAACGCCGCCATGACGCAGGTGTTCGACCGCCTTGGCTGCGGCATTCTGCTCTGCGATCTCGACGGTCGGGTGCTCTGGATGAACCACAGCGCCGAGGCCTTGCTGGCATCGGACTCGGCCTTGCGCCTGAGCGCAGACGACTGTCTCCGGGCGCGCCGTACGACAGACGCAAGTCGTCTGCAAGAAGCGATCGCCGATGTGGCGCTTGCCGGCTCGGGCGGCGCGGATCGCTATCTTGCCTTGGGGGACTCGGGGGTCGATGCCCTGCATCTGAGCGTCCAGCCCTTCCGGCGACATGCTCAACACCCGCAGGGATACGCCGGGTCGGTGCTGGTGGCGGTCTCCCGCACGTGTGCCGGGGCGAGCGTTGCGCCGGCTGCGGTTGCCGATCTGCTCGGACTGACGCCGGCGGAAGGGCAGCTGGTGTCGGCATTGGTCGAGGGGAAGACGCTGGAGGAGTCTGCGCGACTTCGCGGTGTATCTATCGGGACGGTGCGGGGGCAGCTCAAGCAGGTTTTCTCAAAAACCGGGGTGAGCCGTCAGGCCGAGCTGGTCCGTGTGGTGCTGTCGTCCGCTGCCGTGCAATTCGTCGAGCGGGCGCCAAAGGTGCTCCGATGAACCCGCGCGTGGCGGGTGTTTCGCCGGTTTGAGGCAAACGGGAAAGCCCCCGCCCGTCGGCGGAAGGGCTTTCCCGTTGCGGGGCAGTGCGCCGTCAGAAGGTCCAGGCGGCCCTGAGGGTGATCAGGGAGCCCTGCGCCCGGTTGCGCGCACCGAACTCGCGGTAGGCATGGACCCAGAAGGTGGGCACCAGCGCGCCGGGCGAGAAGAAGCTCAACGCCGGCCCCAGGGCAGCGACCCGCGCCCGGTTGCCGTTGGTCAGTCCTTGCGCATCGTCATCGGTGATCTGCTGGTAGTAGTAGCCGCCCACGCCCAGGGTGAATGGACCGACATGTTGGCCGACGGCAAATTCATGCTGGTATTCAACGCCGGAGCGGTAGTTGGTGTCGTTGTTGCGCGTGTGGAAATTCAGCTGGATGTTCGACGACACTTCGAAGCCGCCCTGTGTGATGTAGGTGAACGCATAGGTCGGTGAAATGGTCCAGTGATTGGTGCCGGGGTTGATCAGGTTGTCTTTCCGGTAATAGCCGGTGGGCGCCTGGATCTGCAGCGAGGCGAGTTGGAACAGCCCGGGCGAGACCCATTGGAGCATCACCGGCGTCACCGTGATGTCGCCCTGGGCGGCATTGCTGTCCGACAGCTTGACCGTCCCGCCGGGGGTGGGGATGCCCAAGTCGAGGTTCATGTCGAGCACCGGGACAACCACCGAGAAGCCGTAGTTGGCGCCGAATATCTTGGTGTCGGTCATCTTCAGGACAGCCACGCCGAAGCTGTTGGCCCGCAGGGTGGTGTCGACCGGGCTGCGTTTGCCGTCGTTGTCCCGGATTTGATCGGCTTGATAGAAGTTCGCGCGCACACCGATCGCGGCCACGGGCGATGGCGGCGGCGCGATGCCGGCGCCGAAATCGTAGATGCCGAACGGCGTGATCGGGGCGCCACCTTCGACGGCGGCGGCGGTCGCTGCCAGCGCTGAGAGGCCAATCCCCAGAAAGATCCGGGAAACGGCGCGGGGGTGCTTGGAATGAATCGTCATGAGGGGTCTCCTGTTGTTTTGTGGCGCTGAGCGCTTGTTATGGCTTTTGAAAAGCGTCTTGCAGGGCCTCTGCCCTGCGCGGGATGCGCGGGGCGGGCTTCGTCATTCGCAGCGGACGGCCTCGATCGAGATCGTCAGCTGCCCTCTGGGCGCGCGTGGACCTGCTTGCCCTTGAAGAAGGTGCGTTGCGGCATCACGGTGTGAATCTGCTCGACGGGCAGCTGCAGGATGTCTTGGTCGAGCACGATGAAATCGGCCGACTTGCCGACTTCGATCGAGCCGGTTTCCTGGCCCAGGCCCATCGCCTCGGCGCTGTTGCGGGTGTAGATCCGCAGCGCGGTGGGCAGATCGACCGCCTGCTTGGCCCACAGGGCTCCGGGGAAAATGCCCATTGGGTCCTTGCGGGTGACCAGCCCCTCGATGCCGATCCAGGGATTGGCCGTTGGCTGCCCGGCCGGCCAATCTGAACCGCCGGCCACCAGGGCGCCGGCCTGAACCAGCGATTTGACCGGAAAGAACAGATCGGCACGCGCCTTGCCGATCACGGAGGCGATGGCCATGTGGATCCCGCTCGGAAACCACAGCATCGGAGAGATGTCCGCCACGACATCGAGCTGCGCAAACCGGGGGATGTCGTCGGGAGCAATGAAGCTGGCATGGGCAATCTGATGTTGCGGCCCGTCTGGCCCGTTGCGTTTGCGCACCGCTTCGATGGCGTCGAGCGCGAGGCGGACCGACCCGTCCCCGGTGGCGTGCATCTTGACCGGGACCCCACGCTTGTCCAGCGCGGTCAGCAGATCGGTGAGTTGTTCGAGCGTGTACTTGGCCTCGCCGCTGTAGTTGTTTCCGTGCTGGTGGTCCGGCAGGTAAGGGGCGAGGAACTTGGCGGTGCGCGCCGGCGGCACACCATCGAGAAACAGCTTGGCAAACGCCGGGCGAACATTAGCGCTGCGGTACTGGTCGCGGACGTCCACCAGATCGATGCCGGTGCGATCGCCCGGGTGTTCCGGCGGCATCGCCGACAAGGAGGCCACCATGTGGAAGGGCAGCCCGTGTTCGCGGTCGACCTGGTGCCAGATCTTGAGGATCGCTTCGGAATCGAAGGCATCCTGAGCGCCGGTGATGCCAAAGGCGTTCAAGGTCTTGCCGGCGGCGATCGCCGCTTGGGTCTGCCGCTCGGGCGTCCGTGGCGGAATCTGCTTCATCACCGCGAGGAAGGCGGGAAACTCCTTGAGCAGCCCGGAGGGCGCGCCCGAGGCCGCGTCCTTGACGATTTCGCTCCCCGGGGGGCTGATGCTCTCGGCCGTGATGCCGACTCGCCGCATCACTTCGCTATTGACCCACCGGTTGTGGAAACTGTCATCGCGCAAGACGACCGGGTGAGCGCCGCTGACCTTGTCGAGTGCGGCGAGCGCGTCGGCGGTCGACACCTCCGGGATCAGGCCGCTGCCCCAGGCGGCACCGACGATCCAGTCGCCCGGCTCGGCGCGCTGCACACAGTCCGCCACGCGCGCGAGCACCGCGGGCAAGGGGAGATTGGGCGCCATGTTGCAGGCATACAAATCCTCGTAGGCGCCATCGAGCGGATGCATATGGACATCGTTGATGCCGGGCATGGCCATCTGGGTCCCGTGCAGATCAAGGATCTGCGTGTCGGGGCCGACATAGGCCATCACCTCGGTATTCGAGCCGCGGAACACATAGCGCCCGTCGCGGACCGCGAAGGCCTCGACCCGCGATTGCTCGTCCGCCATGGTGTAGATCGGACCGTTGCGGACGACCAGATCCGCCTTGGCCGGCACCTGTGCGGCGAGCGGCGAGACCAAGGCCGTGGCGGCCAGTCCCGCGGCACACCAGACGACGCGCGTGCGCAGCGTTCGTGATTCCCTTTTTTTCATGGGGCTCTCTCAGTGGGTGAACATGCCCCGAACGCTACGGCTCGACCGAAAGTCGCGCACCTCCCAAATGGGAGGCATGGCGCACCACCTCCCGACGCTCACCGGGAATCGGGCAGCCTCAGCCCGATCAGGCGACCACATTCTTCATGGACACCGGAGGATCGCTCGACTAACTTTCTTCGTATGGAATGAATGTCATGTTCATTCCTATTTCTCATACGGAGGATAGGCGCCATGCACGAGTCACCGTTGAACCCCATTCCCTGGTCGAAGCGACCGTCTTTCAAGGCCCGTCTGGTTGGCGTGATCGCCACGGCGGGCCTTGTGTTGTCGGCCGTGCCGGCCGGCGCCCAAGCCCTGGCGCAAGCGGTCGAGAAAGACCGCGAGATGATCGTCACGGCCAACCCGCTGGCCAGTGCGGCGGGCGCCAAAGTGTTGAAAAACGGCGGTACGGCGGCGGATGCCATGGTGGCGGCGCAGGCGGTGCTCGGCCTGGTGGAACCGCAGGCGAGCGGCATCGGGGGCGGTGCGTTCGTGGTGTATTACGACGCGGCCACGCGCACGACGACGACTTTCGACGGCCGCGAGAAGGCACCGGCCGCCGCCACGGAAGACCGCTTTGCCGGGCTGGGCTTCACCACGGCTTGGCAGAGCGGCCTGTCGGTGGGGGTGCCGGGCACGCCTCGCATCATGGAAGTGGTGCACGAGCGCTATGGCCGCCTGCCGTGGCCGCGGCTGTTTCAGCCGGCGATCAGCCTGGCGCAGCGCGGCTTCAAGCTGACGGAGCGCACCTCCAGCCAGGTGGCGGGGCTGCTGGCGGCCAACCCGTCATGCAGCAACCGGATCTTCTTCCGCGATCCGGTGGCCTTTGCCTACTTCGCCAACCCGGATTGCACCGCCAAGCCGGCCGGCACGCTGATCCGCAACAAGGACTACGCGCACACCCTCAAGATGATGCGCCGCGGCGCCGACGCCTTCTACCATGGCGATATCGCCGCCGACATCGCCGCTGCGGTGCAGGGCGACCTGGCCATTCCCGGCGACATGACGGTGGCCGATCTGGCCAACTACGAGGTGATCGAGCGTGCGCCGGTGTGCTTCGAGTACCGCGGCCACAACGTGTGCGGCATGGGGCCGCCCTCCTCCGGCGCGCTGGCGGTGGGGCAGATCCTGGGCATTCTGGAGAACTTCGATCTGACCGGCGATCCGCTCGATGAGCGCAATGTGCACCTGTTTGCCGAGGCCGGCCGGCTGGCCTTTGCCGACCGCGGGCTGTATGTGGGCGACACCGACTTCGTCACCGTGCCGGTCGAGGGCATGCTCGACAAAACCTACCTCGCCAGCCGCGCCGCGCTGATCGGCGAGCAGGACATGGGCACCGCCGCACCGGGCACGCCCCCGGGCAACTTCGACCCGAGCGCGCCGGACAACCGGGCCAAGCTCAGCGGCACCAGCCATATCTCGATCGTCGACCGCTACGGCAACGCCTTGTCGATGACCACCACCATCGAGAGCTCCTTCGGCAACGGGGTGATGGTGCGCGGCTTCCTGCTCAACAACGAGCTGACGGACTTCTCGTTCAGCCCGGAGAGCAACGGCATGCCGGTGGCCAACCGGGTGCAGCCCAACAAGCGGCCGCGCAGTTCGATGTCGCCGAGCATCGTGTTCGACGATCAGGGCCGGGTCGAGCTGGTCACCGGCTCGCCGGGCGGCTCGCGCATCATCGGCTACACGGCGCAATCGATCGTCAATCACATCGACTTCGGCCTCGATCCGCAGGAATCGATCAACACCCCGCACTACCAGAACCGCAACGGGTCGACCGAGATCGAGCGCACCATTGCCGGCATCACCCTCCCCTACGACGCCGACGCGCTGGCCGCGCAGCTGCAGGCGCGTGGCCATCCGGTGAACGTGGCCGACCGGCTCGAAAGCGGGCTGTCGATCATCCATGTGGTGCATCAGGACAAGCATCGTCCCCCGTACGGCAAGGGCCCTCATTGGAAGCACGGCCACCCGGGCAAACCGTGGCACCACGGCTACCCGTGGCATCCCGGCAAGAAGGATGGCATCCTCCTGATCGGTGGCGCCGACAAGCGCCGTGATGGCACGGTGGACGGCCGCTGAGGCGGGGGCGCCGCGTAGGGTCGGCGTCAGCCGACCTTGGCGGCTTGAAACCCGCCCCACACGGTGACGACACCGGAAGCGTAAAAAAGACCGGCAGCTCCACCTGCCGGTCTTTTCACATCCGCCACCCCGCGCGGGGGCGGGGCTTACCTCAGCCGGCGGATCAGGCTGGAGGTGTCCCAGCGGTTGCCGCCCATGGTCTGCACGTCGGCATAGAACTGGTCGACCAGCGCCGTCACCGGCAGGCGGGCGCCGTTGCGGCGGGCCTCGTCGAGCACCAGGCCGAGGTCCTTGCGCATCCAGTCCACCGCAAAGCCGAAGTCGAACTTGTCGTCCACCATGGTGGTGCCGCGGTTGTCCATCTGCCAGCTCTGCGCGGCGCCCTTGCCGATGACGTCCAGCACCTGCTTCATGTCCAGCCCGGCCTTCTGGCCGAAGGCGATGGCCTCGGCCAGACCCTGCACCAGCCCGGCGATGGCGATCTGGTTGACCATTTTGGCCAGCTGCCCGGCACCGCTCTCGCCCAGCCGGGTGAAGGCGCGGGCAAAGGCCATGGCCACCGGCTTGACGGTGTCGAAGGCGGCCGCGTTGCCGCCGCACATCACGGTCAGCATGCCGTTCTGCGCGCCGGCCTGGCCGCCGGACACCGGCGCGTCGATGAACTGCAGGCCCAGCGCCTCGGCGGCGGCCGACAGCTCGCGCGCCACATCGGCCGAGGCCGTGGTGTGGTCGACGAAGATGGCGCCCCGCTTCATGCCGGCGAAGGCGCCGTCGGGGCCGAGGGTGACGGCGCGCAGGTCGTCGTCGTTGCCGACGCAGCAAAACACGATGTCGGCATCGCGGGCAGCCTCGGCCGGCGTGGGCTCCGAGGCGCCGCCGAACTCGGCCACCCAGGCGTCGGCCTTGGCGGGGCTGCGGTTGTAGACCGTCACCGCATGGCCGGCGCGCGCCAGGTGGCCGGCCATGGGCAGGCCCATGACGCCGAGGCCGAGAAAGGCGGTTCGGGCGGCGGAGGCCGCCTCATAGGTTTTTGCGTTGATCGAAGACATGGGCATTTCTCGATGGAGAGGGAATGGATGGCATGACCGGGATGACGCTACCGGGAAGCGCTCGCCGGCACGTACTGAGCGACGCCGTTGCCGAACGACCAGTTCTCGCGCGCCGACTCCACCAGATGGATGATGACGTCGCGGGCGCTGATGTCGGTACGGGCCTCGACCTGAGCCGCAATCCTAGCGTAGAGCGCCTGCTTCATGTCCACCGTGCGCCCCGGCGCGCAGACGATCTGCACGAACACCACCCGCGCCGAATGCCGGATGCCAAGATATTCCTCGGCGCACACGATGTCGCCCGCGGCATGGCGATCGATGATCTGGAAGCGGTCGTCGGGCGGCACGTTGAAGGTGTCGACCAGCGCCTGATGAACGACGTCGGAAAGAATCTGCGCGACCTGCGGCGAGGTCGCCTCGGAAAGGTTGATGCGAACGAGCGGCATGAGCGTCTCCTTGCGTGTCGGGTTACGGCTTCTCGATCAGTTCGATGCGATAGCCGTCGGGGTCTTCGATGAAGGCGATGTGTTCGTCGGCGTCATGGGCCATGGGGCCGGGCGGCCGGGGGATGGGCACCCCGGCCAGCGCCAGCGCGCGGCAGGTGGCGGCCAGGTCGGGCACCGCGATGGCGATGTGGCCGTAGGCCGTGCCGAGGGTGTAAGTCGGCCGATCCCAGTTCCAGGTCAGCTCCAGCACCGCGCCCTCGGCTTCGTCGGCATAGCCCACGAAGGCAAGGGCGTGCTCACTGTAGATCCATCGGTTCCGCTCGCCTGCCTTGGTGCCCAGTGCAAGGCGCGCCGACGCGGCCTGGGTGGCCCCCAGGCGAGGAGGCGCAACGCAGCAATGGGCACCAAGGCAGGCGAGCCCTTCGGGTTGGGTCCGAATGCGCCCGCTACCGCGTTGCGCTCCTTGCTCAGGGGGCCACCCTGAGCGGCGTCGCGCGCCTTGTATCGGACGCATTCGGGCCCAACGGAACCGATGGATCTACAGTGAGCACGCCCTACCGTGAAGCGTCCATCTGGGTAGTCGCAGCGGCGCAGCAGCCGCATACCCAGCACCTCGGTGTAGAAGGCGATCGAACGCGTCAGATCGCCCACCCGGAGCATGGTGTGCAGCAGCCGGTAGGCCGCCACCCTTGCCATGCTCTCAGGCCGCCGCGGCAATCGCCGCGCCCAGCGCTTCGTTGGTGTAGGCCTTGCCGCCGATGCCCCAGGTGCCGTCGACGGTGTAGGTCACATTCACGAAGGTACGCGCCCGCGGATGGTCGCCGGCCTTGAGGCGGTCGATGATGTCGGTCACCGCGTCGACGAAGGCGGCCTTCACCGATTGCTCGGGAAAGGTCATGGCCGGGATCTTGA
The DNA here is from genome assembly GCF_018524365.1 of Denitromonas iodatirespirans. Classification (GTDB taxonomy): domain Bacteria; phylum Pseudomonadota; class Gammaproteobacteria; order Burkholderiales; family Rhodocyclaceae; genus Nitrogeniibacter; species Nitrogeniibacter iodatirespirans. The sequence continues at coordinate 18,317 of NZ_JAEKFT010000040.1, read as the reverse complement.
CCTCCACCACCGCCAGCGACTGCGCCTGCCCGCCGGCGTAGCTCGTGCCCTCGGGGTAGATGTCCACATGGCCGATCACCACCGGTGCAAGAAATGCATTACCGCGCAGACCATGCACTGCGAGCAGGGCGTCGGCCACCTGGGGAAACACCTCGCGCTCGCCCTGCGGCGTGAGCAGGCCCTGGCTGAGTTGGATTGAGATGGGCATCGTTTGTATTCCTTGTGTTGTGCGGATTGAGCAGCTTCGGGATGTCGATGTCGACGCCGCGAACTGTGCCGCATCCCCACCCCGCCCGAAACCGCTTGCCTCACACAAGGCTTGTGCAGAAAATGCACAACCATGAACCAACTCAGCCTGGATGACTTTTCGCTCTTCATCGAGATCGCCGCGGCCGGCTCGCTGTCCACCGTCGCCCGCGCGCGCAACGTGGTGCCCAGCCGCATCTCCCGCGCACTGGCGCGCATCGAGGCCGAATGCGCGCTGCGCCTGGTACACCGGAGCACCCACGGCCTCTCGCTGACGGACGACGGCGCGCTGTTTCTCGACCATGCACGGCGGGTGGTCGAGGCACAGCGGCAGCTGCAGGACGAACTGAGCGACCGCAGCCGCTCGGTCAGCGGCCGGGTGTGCATCGGCGTCGGCCAGTTGCTGGCCGAGCATGTGCTGATTCCCCAGCTCGCCCGCCTGCGCGTCATGCACCCACGGCTGTCGGTCGACCTGCATATCGACGACCGCATGGCCAGCCTGGCCGGGGAAGGCATCGACATCGCCGTGCGCGCCGGCGTGCCGCCGGCCGACACGATGATCGTGCGGCCATTGGGCACGCATGGCCGCGCCCTGTACGCGGCCCCGGGCTACCTCGACACACACGGCACCCCGCGCACGCCGGCCGATCTCGACGACCACACGCTGATCAGCAATCTCGCCGCACCCCAGCACAACCGCTGGGCGTTCGTGATTGACGGTGCGCCGCTCACACGGGAGGTGGACGGGCAGGTGCGTGCCAACAGCAGCGCCGCCGTGGTGTCGCTGGCGCTGGCCGGCGCAGGCATCGCCCGGCTCAACGATGTGCTGGCGACAGCGATGGTTGCGCAAGGCCGGCTCCGGCCGGTGCTCGGCAGCTACATGGCGCCGAGCCGTCATCCGATCTACGCGGCCATCCTCGCCGAGCGCGACCGGGCCCCCAAGATCCGCGCCACCATGGACTTCCTGCAGCGCTGTTTTTCAGACTTCATGGGTGAAGCGGCGCACGCGCCCTGATCCGCCGGGGTCGTCAGCGCATCGGCATATACTGCGGCTTTTCGACCCGGCGCGCCCCATGCTCAACACTCTCGCCATTGCCGGCTATCGCTCCCTGCGTGACCTGGTCGTACCGCTGACCCGGCTGACCGTGGTCACCGGCGCCAACGGCAGCGGCAAGTCCAGCCTCTACCGCGCACTGCGCCTGCTCGCCGACACGGCACAGGGGCAGCTGGTGACCTCCCTGGCGCGCGAGGGCGGCGTGCAGTCGACGCTCTGGGCCGGCCCGGAGCGCATGGCCGCCTCGGTGCTGCGCGGCGAGCATCCGGTGCAGGGCACGACGCGCAAACATCCGGTGAGCCTGCGCCTGGGCTTTGCGACCGACGATTTCGGCTACGCGGTCGATCTGGGTTTTCCGGCGCCGAGCCGCTCGGCGTTCACGCTCGACCCGGCGATCAAGCGCGAGAGCCTGTGGAACGGCCCGGTGTTGCGCCCCGCCTCGCAGCTGGTCGAGCGCCACGGCCCGCTGGTGCGGATCCGCCGCGACTCGGGCGACTGGGACACAATCGATCAGCACCTGTCGGCCTTCGACAGCATGATGGCGCAATGCGCCGACCCGAAGAACGCGCCTGAGATGTGGGTGTTGCGCGAACGCATCCGCGCCTGGCGCTTCTACGACCACTTTCGCGCAGACGCCGACGCCCCCGCCCGCCAGCCCCAGGTAGGCACCTATACGCCGGTGCTCGGCCATGACGGCGCCGATCTGGCCGCGGCGCTGCAGACCATCCGCGAGATCGGCGATGCCGAGCGGCTCGACCGCGCCGTCGACGACGCCTTCCCCGGCGCCAGCCTGGACATCTCGCAAAGCGAGGATGGGCGCTTCGAAACACGCATGCAGCAACACGGGCTGCTGCGCCCGCTGCGCGCGGCCGAGCTGTCCGACGGCACGCTGCGCTATCTCTTGCTGATCGCCGCCCTGCTCACGCCGCGCCCGCCCGAACTGCTGGTCCTCAACGAGCCGGAAACCAGTCTGCACCCCGATCTGCTGCCGGCGCTGGGCCGGCTGATCGTGCAAGCCAGCGGGCACACGCAGATCATCGTGGTCTCGCATGCCTCGCGGCTCATCGCCACGCTGGAGTCGCAGCCCGCGTGCCAGTCCATCGTGCTGCACAAGGTGCTGGGCGAGACCCGCATCGAAAACGCCAATGACCGCGAAGGGCCGGCCTGGGTCTGGCCCAAACGCTGAGCGCGACGCTCAGTCAGCCATCTGTCGCGCCATGCCATACACCCGGATCGCGCTGCCCGGCTCAGGCGGGATGTCGGCCGACAACAAAGACCGCATGCCCATGTCTTCGCCCTGCACCACGTCGATATGCCCCTGGTGCGGCCAGCCGATGTCGCGCAGATAGCCGGCCAGCGCGGCCGTGGCGGCGCCGGTGGCCGGGTCTTCGTACACCCCGCCGGTGGCGAAGGGGTTGCGGGTGTGGAAGCGCTGCGGCCCCTCGGCCCAGGCCAGCACCACCGTGCCGAAGCCGTTGTCGATCATGAAGCGCCGGCCGGCATCGAGCTCGTAGCGCATGGCGGCCAGGGCGGCGCGGTCCTTGAGCGCCAGCAGCAAATGGTCGATGCCGCCGTGGATGCGGGCAGGCGGCAGGCGCGGGTCGAGATCGGAGCGGCGATAGCCGAACAGGTCGAGCGCGGCGTCGACCGCGGCCTCATCGACCGGCGCGCTGCGCGTCGGCGGTGACTGCAGGGCGGCCCGAATGACACCGCCTTCGCGCGCGCCTTCGACGGTGATGTCCGCCTGCTTGAGCGCCAGCGCGAACACGCCGTCGCCCTGGCGCAGCGCCAGCGCCGCGCCGAGCGCGATGGTGGCATGGCCGCAGAACAGCACCTCGGCTTCGGGCGAGTAGTAGCGAACGCGCCACCCCTCGCCCTCTGGGGCGGCGAACACCGTTTCGGAAAACCCCACTTCGGCGGCGATGCGCTGCATATCGGCCGCCGGCGGCAGGGTGTCGGCGATCAGCACGCCGGCGGGGTTGCCGCCGGTGTCGCCATCGGAAAAAGCGGCAATCTTGAGGATGTCCATCGCAGGGTCTCGGCAGGGAGCAAACCCCTAAGATAGCGGCGCGGCGCCGGAAGAGCCCGGTACAAAGCGGTCGGCGACAAGGCCGAGGTGGCTGGCTGGCGCGGCAGACTCCGCCCGCGCTCAGCCCGCCGCCAGCGTATGGGCGATACCGCGTTCGAGCCAACGCATCAGGCGGTTCATCGACTCGGTATCCGCCGACTCGTAGCGCGTCACCAGCCAGTAGTCCGAGGCCGAGGGCGCCGACGGCCCCACCGGCACCAGCAGGCCGAGGCGGATGTCGTCCTCGATCAGCAGGCTGCGCCCCAGGGCGACGCCCAGGCCGCCGATGGCCGCCTGCAGCATCAGGTCGGCACGGTCGAAGTACATCGGCGCCGGGCCGTCGATGGGCCCGCCACCGCTCGCGACCAGGTAGTCGGCCCAGCTGAAGCGGGTGCCGTCCTGCTCGCCGCGGCGGTCGGCGAGGCGGCCGAGCCCGATAAGCGATGCGCCTTCCGCCGACACGCCGGCATGGCGCAGGTAGGCCGGGCTGGCGACCGGCTGGAGCCGGCAGCGCGCCAGCCGCTGCGCATGGTGCCCCGGATAGGGGCCGGGGCCGAAGCGGATGGCCGCGTCGATCTGGCCCTGGTCGAGCGCGGCGAGGTCTTCGCGCACCTCGAGCGACAGGTCGAGGCCGTCGCGCCGCGCGTCGGCCAGGCGCGGCACCAGCCATTTCATGGCCAGCGAGGAAGGCACCGACAGGCGGATCGCCCCGCCGCTGCGCAGCTCGCGAGCCGCCGCCAGCGCCTGTGCCAGGTCGGCGCTGGCGCGGCCGGCGGCCTGGCACAGCAGGGTGCCGGCACGGGTCGGCGTCACCCGCCGGGTGGTGCGTTCGAAGAGCGTAAAACCGAGCGCCGCTTCGAGCGCCCGCACGCGATGGCTGACGGCGCTCTGGTCGATCCCGAGACGCTCGGCGGCGCGCGAAAAACTACCGGCCTCATAGACCTCGGCCAGCAGGTCGAGCGCCTGGAGCAGTTTGCCCAGCGACGGATCGCGCGGCGATTGATTCATGAGAATTCCTCATGCACTGATGCTACGGGATGGCTAGGTGGCGGCCACCACGAGGCGTAACGTTGTCCCATGTTTTCAAGCCACTGAAACACGGGAGTCAATCATGAAAAAGCATGAACCGGACACCGGACTGATGCAACAAGTCCATATCGTCAGTGCCTTCGTGCATGAGGGCGCGGGCGGCAACCCGGCCGGCGTGGTGCTCGACGCCGACGACCTCGACGAGGCGCGCATGCAGGCCATCGCCGCTGAGGTCGGCCTGTCGGAGACGGCCTTCGTCTCGCGCTCGGCCACCGAGGGCGTGAAGCTCGACTTTTTCACGCCCAAGCGCCGCATCGCGCATTGCGGCCATGCCACGATCGCCACCTTCACCTTGCTGCATGCCCTCGGGCGGGTGAGCGATGGCGAGACGTCGAAGGAAACCGTCGACGGCCCGCGCCGCATCGTGCTGGCCGACGGGGCGGCCTATATGGAACAGCTGGCGCCGCGCTATCGCCCCGCGGCGGACTGGGCCCCGGCGGGCGTGACCCTGCCGCAGGTGCTCGCCTCGCTCGGCCTCGCGGCGCATCAACTCGATCCGCGCTTTGCGCCGCAGGTGGTCAGCACCGGCAACGGTTTCCTGCTGGTGGGCGTCAGGCGCGGCGAGGATCTGGCCGGCCTGCGGCTCGACGTCGACGCCATCGCCGACATCACCGAGCGCCTCGACCTGATCGGCTACTACGTGTTCACCGTCGATCGCGCCGCCACCGCGGCCGACGCCACGGCGCGCATGTTCATGCCGCGCTACGGCGTCGATGAAGAGAGCGCCACCGGCATGGCCGCCGGGCCGCTGGCCTGCGTGCTCTACGACTTTTTCGCGCACGGGCAGGCGCATGTGGTGATCGAGCAGGGGCGCTTCATGGCGCCGCCCTCGCCGAGCCGCATCGATGTCACCCTGGCCATCGACGGCGGGCGAATCCGCGGCCTGATGGCCGGCGGCCGCGGCCTGCGCACCGGCGTGCGCACGCTGGCCCGCTCGCCGAGCGCCGAGGCAAACGCCTGACACCCGGTCCACACCGACAAAACGCCGCCGGCGAAGACTCGCGGGCGGCGTTCTGCCGGCTTGGCGGGCGATCGCTTACTTGCGGTCGACCCAGAAATGGGCGTTGCGGATGCCGAGCTTTTCAGGGTCGAAGATCGGATCCTTGCCCGCCTTCTTCTGCTGCTCGTAGTCCTTGAGCGCCAGCAGTGCGGGTTTCTGGATGATCAGGATGGCGATGATGTTGAGCCAGGCCATGATCCCCACGCCCACGTCGCCCAGGTCCCACGCAGCGCCGGCACTCTTGACCGAGCCGTATGTCACCGCCGCCATGACGGCGATCTTGAGCGCGAAGTACAGCCACGGCCGGTGCACCTTGCGGTTGATGTAGGCCAGGTTGGTTTCCGCCATGTAGTAATAGGCGACGATGGTGGTGAAGGCGAAGAAGAACAGCGCCAGCGCCACGAAGGTGGAGCCGAAGCCGGGCATCACCGACTCGACCGCCGCCTGGGTGTAGCCGGGGCCGGCATCCATGCCCGGCAGGCCGTTGACCAGCATCGCGCCGTCGGGGCCCTGGACGTTGTACATGCCGGTCGACAGCAGCATGAAGGCGGTCGCCGAGCACACGAAGAGCGTGTCGATATACACAGAGAAGGCCTGCACATAGCCCTGCTTGGCCGGGTGCGACACCTCGGCCGCGGCGGCCGGGTGCGGGCCGGAACCCTGGCCGGCCTCGTTGGAATACACGCCGCGCTTGACGCCCCACTGCACTGCCAGACCGAGCACCGCGCCGAAGCCGGCCTCGAGGCCGAAGGCGCTCTTGAAGATCAGCGCGATCATGTCCGGCACCCGCTCGATGTTGAGGAACACGATCACCAGCGCCACCAGGATATAGGCCAGCGCCATGAAGGGCACCACGATCTCGGCGAACAGGGCGATGCGCTTGACGCCGCCGAAGATGATGAAGCCGAGCACCACCACGATGATCGCCGCGCTGACCGCCGGCGACACGCCCCAGGCCGTCTGAAGGCCGGAGGCGATGCTGTTGGCCTGTACGCCGGGCATCAGCAGGCCCATGGCGATGGCGGTCGACAGCGCGAAGATCCAGGCGTACCACTTCTGCCCCATGCACTTCTCGATGTAGTAGGCCGGGCCGCCGCGATACATGCCCTCGTCGTCGCGCTCCTTGTAGATCTGCGCCAGGGTGGATTCGACGAAGGCGGTCGAGGCGCCGAGGAAGGCGACGGTCCACATCCAGAAGATCGCGCCGGGGCCACCGAAGGTGATGGCGGTGGCCACGCCGGCGATGTTGCCGGTGCCGACCCGGCCCGACAGCGACATGGTCAGCGCCTGGAAGGACGACACGCCGGACGGCGAGCTCTTGCCGCTGAAGGTGAGGCGGATCATTTCATTGAAACCGCGCACCTGCATGAAACGGGTGCGCACCGAAAAATACAAGCCGGTGCCCAGGCACAGGTAGATCAGGGCCGGGCTCCAGATGATGCCGTTGAGCATGCTGACGAATTCGTTCATTGCCATTCCTCCTCGAAGCGGGCGTTCGTGCGCCCGCGCTTTTTTCTTGGCAGCCGCGACAGGGGCCGCGCAGGGCCGCTGCGCTGGGGAGGGCGCAGCGGGTGTGCAAAAAAAGGGCCGGGGCATCCGCAGAGGGATGCCCCGGCCGGTTGCTCAGGGGTAGAGGCCGCGCTCGGCGCGCGCTTCGAGCACACGATGGCAGGCGATGATGAAGGCCGCCGTGCGCAGCGACACCTGCTTGTCCTGCGACACCTGCCAGATGGCATCGAAGGCCTGCACCATGATGCGTTCGAGGCGGGCGTTGATCTCGTCTTCGGTCCAGAAGAAGCTGGAGAAGTCTTGCACCCACTCGAAGTACGACACGGTCACGCCGCCGGCATTGGCCAGCACGTCGGGCACCACCAGAATGCCGCGGTCGGTGAGGATGTCGTCGGCCGCCGGGGTGGTCGGCCCGTTGGCCCCTTCGACCACCACGCGGGCGCGCATGCGCTCGGCGCGCGCGGCGGTGATCTGCCCTTCGAGCGCGGCGGGGATCATGAACTCGCACGGCAGGGCCCAGAAGTCCTCGATGCCGACCGGCTCGGCGCCGGCAAAACCGAGCAGCGCGCCATGCGCGGCCACATGCGCCAGCGCGGCGGGGATGTCGATGCCGCCTTCGTTGAGCCAGGTGCCGGAGTGGTCGCCGATGGCGATCACCTTGGCGCCGGCCTCGTGGAACAGCCGCGCGCCGATGCCGCCGACGTTGCCGAAGCCCTGCACCACCACGCGCGCCCCTTCGATGGGCAGATGCAGGCGCCGGCCGGCTTCGCGGGCGGTGATGTACACGCCGCGGCCGGTGGCTTCCTGGCGGCCCAGGCTGCCGCCCAGCGCGATCGGTTTGCCGGTGACCACACCGGTGGCGGTGCCGCCGCGGTTCATCGAGTAGGTGTCCATCATCACCGCCATGGTCATGGCGTTGGTGCCCACGTCGGGCGCGGGGATGTCGCGGTCCGGGCCAATGATCAGGCCGATCTCGGAGGTGAAGCGGCGCGTGATGCGCTGCAGTTCGCCCTTGCTGACGCTCGCCGGGTCGACCCGGATGCCGCCCTTGGCGCCGCCGAAGGGCAGGCCGACGGCGGCGTTCTTGACCGTCATCCAGCCGGCCAGCGCCATCACCTCGTTGAGGGTGACGGCCGGGTGGAAGCGGATGCCGCCCTTGCCCGGCCCGCGCGACAGGTTGTGCTGCACGCGGTAGCCCTCGTAGTGCGCCACGGTGCCGTCGTCGCGCTCGATCGGCACATCGACGATCAGCGTGCGCTTGGGATGCTTGAGGGTTTCGATCCAGCGCTCCAGCTCGCCCAGGTAGGGGCGCACGCGTTCGATCTGCTCGACGAAGCTGGCCCAGGGCTCGGGCGCATGGGGGTTGAGGTAGGACAGCCCGCCGACCGCGGCGGTGAGATCCATGGGGTGATTCATGCAGGTGTGCTCCGGTGAAAAGACGGAGCATTGTGGCCACCGGCGCATGTCGCATGGATGCACATGGCGCATCGGGTTATGCATATGGTGCATAGTCGGAGGCGGGCGCACAAACACAAAAACCGTGCCGGCACGAAGCCTTGGCACGGTGTCGGAAACGCCCCCGGCGACGGCTAGAAGATCGACTTCTGCGTCAGCGTGGTGAGCGTTTCGAGCGCCAGCGAACCGGCCAGCGAATTGCCCGAGGTCTCCAGCGCCGGCGACCACACGCAGATGCCGCACTCGCCAGGGACCAGCGCCACGATGCCGCCGCCCACGCCGCTCTTGGCCGGCAGGCCGACACGGAAGGCGAAGTCGCCCGCCGCGTCATAGGTGCCGCAGGTGAGCATCAGGGCGTTGAGCCGCTTGGTCGGGCTGACGCCGAGCACCCGCTCGCCGGTGGCGGCGACGCAGCCGTGGTTGGCCAGCAGGGTCATGGCGCGCGCCAGGTCGACACAGCTCATCTCGATCGCGCACTGCCCGCAATAGGCCTCGAGCACCGCCGGCACCGGGCTGTGCAGATTGCCGAAGCTCTTCATCAGATGCGCCATGGCCGCGTTGCGATCCGAGCAGCCCAACTCCGACAGCGCCATGCGCCGGTCGAGATTGAGCCCCGGGTTGCCCGACAGCTTGCGCAGGAATTCGAGCACCGCGTTGGCCGGCACCGCGAAGCGCTGGCACAGGATGTCGGTGATCACCAGCGCGCCGGCGTTGATGAAGGGGTTGCGCGGCTTGCCGTGCTCGTATTCGAGCTGCACCAGCGAGTTGAAGGCCGAGCCCGAGGGCTCGCGCCCGACACGGGTCCACAGCGCATCGCCTTCGGCGGAGAGCGCCAGGATCAGGGCGAAGAGCTTGGAGATGCTCTGGATCGAAAACGGCTGGCGCGCCGCGCCGATCTCGAACACCTGGCCGTCGAGCCCGACGATGGCCATGCCGAACTGGTCCGGGCGCACCCGCGCCAGCTCGGGAATGTAGTCGGCCACCCGGCCCTGCCCGAGGATGGGCGTGACCTGCGCCAGAATGGCGTCGAGCGCGGCGGCGTAATCGGCCGGGCCGGCCGCCTCGGGGGGTGCCAGCGTCATCGCTCAGCCCCCCTGAACGGCCGTTTGGCCATGCAGGCGATGCCGCAGCCGGCGCAGGCCGAACCAAGTGGCCCCGAGCACCAGCGGCAACACCACGCCGATCAGGCCGTCGACATTCAGCCCGGCCCCCCAGCCCTTGACCGCCTTGAGCCCGTAAGCCGCCAGGCCGACGCCGTAATAGGACACCGCCACCACCGACAGCCCCTCGACCGCCTGCTGCAGGCGCAGCTGCATCGCGGCGCTGTGGCTCAGGCGTTCGAGCACGCGCTGGTTCTGGCCTTCCTGGGCAATGCTGACACGGGTGCGCAGCAAGTCGTTGGAGCGGCTGATCTTGTTGGCCAGCGCCTCTTGGCGCGCCGCCACCGACACACAGGTGTCCATCGCCGGTGCCAGACGCCGCGCCATGAATTCGCCGAGCGTGGGCACGCCTTCGATGCGCCGCTCGCGCAGCTCGCCGATGCGGTCGCGCACGATGCGGTAGTAGGCCTGCGCGGCGCCGAAGCGGTAGCCGCTGTCGAAGGACATCGAGCGCACCCGGGCGGCCAGGCGCGAGATGTCCTGCAGCAGCTGCGCCTCGTCGGCGCCGTCGTCCGCCGCCTGCATCTGCAGGCCGAGCCGGGTCACGTCGGCTTCGATGGCGGTCAGGCGCGAGGCATGGTCGCGCGCCAGCGGCAGCGCCAGGAGCGCCATCAGGGTGTAGGTTTCGATTTCGCAGATGCGCTGCACGATGCGCCCGAGCTGCATCTCGCGCAGGCCGGTGTCGCGCAGCAAGAAGCGCGAGAAGCCGTCGGGGCCGACCTGCAGGTCGGTCCATAGCTCGCCACCGGCCAGCACCCGGCTGCCGACCAGCAGCGGCGCCGGGAAGATCCGGCGCAGGCGCGGGTTGTCCAGCTCGTAGGCCTCGCCCTGCTCGGCCAGGATGTGCGAGGCGACGATGATCTGCCCCGACAGCGCTTCGAGCCAGTCGCGCGGCACATGGCGCATCGGCGTTTCGGCGAAGGCCTCGCCCGACACACCCTGCTCGATGAAGCTGAAGGTGCAGAACTCGGTGTGGCACTCCCACTTGAGGCGGAAGGCGCCGAAGTCATGGAAGAAGTGCTGCGCCCCCGGCTGCGGCCCGGCCACGCCGAAGCGCGCGCACAGACTGGCCAGGATGCGCTCGTCGGGCACGCCGCCGTGCGCGCCATGGATGGCCAGGTGCGACACACAGGCCGGCGCGCTCAGGCGGACGAAGGGCCGCGCATGCAACTCGGCGGCGAGCGTCAGACGCAGCGGGTGATTCAAGCCGGCGGCCAGGACCGTCCGCTCGGGCATGTCGAGGACCACGGCGTCTCCGATCAGTTGTAGCCCAGGTCCACCACCCGGTCGAGCTCGGCCGACTCGGTACGCACGGGCAGCGGCACCACGGTGCTGCGCGCGGCCGGCTGCGGCGTGCGCGGTGCTGCGGCTTGCGGCATGTGGGCCGGACGGAAGGCATTGGAAGGAACGGACTGGCTGGCCTGCATGATCTGTGTCTCCGGTTTCAATCGTCGGCGGGGGCGAATACCCCCATTCAATACCGGCAAGCCTGCGAACGAACGAAACCTTTCGTCACAACAACGACTTGCCTCCTTTGGCGGGCGCCATTCTCACGACTGGGCAAGGCTTTATCAAACGAAATACACTACAGAGAACATTACTTTGAGGAATGATCCATGCGCCGGCGTGTTCCGAGCATCGAATCCTTGTCGGCCTTCGAGGCCTCGGCCCGTCATCTGAGCTTCACCCGCGCGGCGGACGCCCTGTCGCTGACGCAGAGCGCGGTGTTCAAACAGGTGGCGGTGCTGGAGGACTACCTCGGCGTGCGCCTGTTCAACCGCATCAAGAAACGCATCTCGCTGACCGAGGCCGGGCAGGTCTATCTGCGCCAGGTGTCGGACGGGCTCGACCGCCTCGAACGCGACACGGTGGCCATCATGACCCACCGCGGCGAGGGCGACGTGCTCGAACTGGCGGTGATCCCGACCTTCGCCACCCGCTGGCTGATCCCCCGCCTGCCCGACTTCCAGCGCCAGCACCCGGGCATCACGGTCAACCTCACCACCCGCGCCCAGCCCTTTCTGTTTACCGATACCGGCTTCGACGCGGCGGTGCACTTCGGCTCGGCGCAGTGGCCGGGCGCGGTCAGCAGCTACCTGTTCGACGAAGAAATGATCCCGGTCATGGCCCCGGCCATGCTGCAGCAGCGCCCCTGCCCCGAGCCGGCGGCACTCGCCGCCTTTCCGCTGCTGCACCAGTCGGCGCGCCACCATGCCTGGCGGCGCTGGTTCGAAGTGGCCGGCGTGAGCGGCGTGGAGGCCATCGGCGGGCCGCGCTTCGAGCTCTTCTCGATGCTTGCCGAGGCGGCCCGCGCCGGCCTCGGCGTGGCGCTGGTGCCGCGCTTTCTGGTGCAGAGTGAACTGGCCTCGGGCGAGCTGGTCGCGCCCTTCGAGATCGCCCTCACCGGCGATCTGGCCTATTACCTCACCTGCCCCGAAAACCGCCAGGACCGCGCCGCCCTGCAGCACTTCTCGCACTGGCTGATCGAACAGGCCGACGCCTACCGCGCCAGCCTGTCGGGCGAGCCGGCCAGCACCTGACCCCGGATGCGTGGATGCGCTGCCGATGCGGTTGCCGGGGGCGTCTTCGTGGCCCTGGCCGTTCCTCGTACGCCTTCTCGATTCGCTTGCACACCTCCAGTTCATGCCATCGTTATAATTCACAGCTGACTTACCGATCAAGAGCTTTGCCGATGTCATCACCAGACCCTTCCCACCCCGGGACATTTCTTCGCAAATCCATCTTGGGCGGATTGTTTGCCTCAATCCTCGCCGCCTGCAGCACCGGCGCGCCCGAGTCGCTCACGCCCGAGCAACAGGCGCGGGTCGATGCGTTGGTCGACAAGACCCTCAAGCACATGAGCCACATCCCGGCCGGGGGCTTCTGGCTGGGCGACCCCGGCCAGTTGATGACCGACGAATTGAAGGAAAGTGGCGCGGTGCTCGGCCCCGACGCAAAGCTCGGTGACAACCCGCCCTTCACACTCGGCACGGACAACAAACCACCGCGCTGGGTGACGCTCGATGCCTTCTCCATGGCGCAGTACAAGGTGACGTATGGAGAATTCGATGTGTTTGTGACGGCGAACGGGTTGCCCGCGCATCCGCCGGAGGGAGATGAAATCTGGAATCGTATCTGGCGACGAGCGCGCCAGTCGGACGACATTCCTGCCGGCGTGACTTGGCAGCAGGCGAAGGATTATTGCCAGTGGATGGGTAAAGTCACAGGGCTCCCGTTCGATCTACCGACCGAGGCGCAGTGGGAGTACGCGGCCAGCGCGGGGCGTAAAACCTACCATGAGCCCTATCCGACCGATACGGGGCTGATTAAAGAGGGGCACAACCATCCGACCTACAAGCAAATTGAAGAGATGCGTGGGCGAGGCATCCTCTACCCTGTCGGCCGCTTTCCGCCCTCCAAACTAGGGCTCTATGACCTCGCCGGAGATGGCTTCGACTGGGTCAATGACTGGTATGTCCCGGACGCTTACCAAACCATGACTGATACGCACAACCCAAAGGGGCCTGCCAACGGAACTGAGAAAGTGATGCGCGGGAAGGCGCCAAACGACAGCATGACGTTTTCAGGTTTTCCTCACGTCGACCGGCACCATTCGACCCCCGATGAAAGAATCGTCGCAGATGAGCCGTTTCCTTTTGTATTCGAGAGCTTCCGCTGCGCCGTCAATCAGCCCGATCCAGTCCAACCCCGCTAAACAACCACCTCGGTCTTCGCCCGTATCTGCGCAAAGTACTCGGGCGACTCCTCGAACTGCGCATTCAGCCAGAACTGGTGGGTCGTGTTGAGTACCACCGGGTAGCCCTTCGGCGGCGTCTCCGGCAGCCCCGTGTACAAGTTCCACAGATTCTGGTCGTACTCACTGTCGCCCGGCCCGATCTCCATGAAGTTGATCAGGTGCGTCATATTGGTGTTGAAATCGCCTTTCTCGCCCTCCGGGTGCATGTGCTGAACCGTGTTGTTGAACTGGCTTCGACACTGCTGCCATTCGAGAATCTGCATGATGGCGCGCTTGCGGCGCCCCAACACTTCCCAGCCTTCCGAGTTCTCCCACAGAAACGCTGACTTGGTGAGTTTGCCATGGCGACTGAGCTCCCAGAGCAGGATACCGTGGGCTTCCGGGGTGCAATGACGCAGGATATCCGGGCTGGCTAGCACTTTTTCCATCAGAGTAATCCTGTCTGCCTCTCGGCCGAACGATTCTTGAAACCGCAGCCACCGGGTTTCCAACTGCTCGTAAGCCTTCTCAACCTCATTCACCATCAACACCTGCAACCGCATCGCCGCCTTGTACGCTCGTTCGGTCACCACCTCCACGAACTCGAACCCCGCATTGAGCAATGCATGGAAGAACCACTGCAGGAAGCTGGCGATCTGGTTCAGGTCCACTTCCAGCCCCAACTCGCCTTTGGCACCTGGCCCGAAACACAAGCCGGCCTTCACCTTGAAGCGGAACCGTCCATCCCGATAATCCAGCACCAATGACGCCGCCGCCCCGGCGCCGAACATCACATCCAGCTTCGGCCCGACCTTGGCGATGTCCTCGAATTGCTGGTTGTTCTCCGGGCTCTTGTACTGCATCGCGCCGCTCACTTCGCCGCCGACCTTGATGCCGGCGAACAGGTCCGCGCGCGCCCTTGACGCTGGGCTTTCCGGTCAGCGCCGAGTAGTCGACTTCGACCGACAGCTCGGCGGCCACGCTGGCGCCCACCGCCCCCTCAACCTTGAGGCTACCGGCCAGCCGGATGGCGCCGATGTGGAACGGCGCTCCGCTCTTGGCGCCGACCATGGCCAGCACCCAGCCGTGCTCACTCGGCGCGAAGCCTTCGGTCTTGCATTCGCCATGGGCCAACATCAGTTCCGCGCTGCCGTTGAGCTTGCCGGACATCTTCCCTTCGAGCGGTTTCCACTCACCGCCCGCGCCACAACCGGCGAAGTAACGGAACAGGCTGATTTCGGACTTGAAACGCGCCGGCAGCGCTTCGCTGGCCTTCTGGTTCAAGGTGTCGGCCCAGGCTTGCAGGTTCGGGAACAGGTAGCCGGCATCGTGTACCTTGAACCACTCGTTCTTGATCGTGGCGTCCAGTTGTCCGAACTGCTCACGCAGTTTGCTGGTGTCGATCCTTCCCTCGCGGATGAAGCTCGCATCCTGCCCGGCGGCGGAATCTGCCTTGCCGAGCTTGTATTCCCGCCAGTGGTTCTTCATCTTGTCGGAGCGCACATAGGTCCATTTGCGGCCCCACTCCCGGGGTGCGCCGCCGCCCTTGCGACGTGCCAGCGGGATCAGCTCGACGAGCTCCTTGCCATCGCCTTTGGATGACAGATAGCCGGTGTCGCCCAGGTGCTTCTTGATGTCCTCGTATACGGCGTCGTATTGCTTGCGTGCATCGGTGATCCGCTCCTTGAGAACGGCAAGCCGTTCGAGAGAGGGCTGCTGGACATTGGCCGCCGCGTCGAACTGTTCCCCCAGGTCGAGCATCTCCTGGCGCGCCTCGGCGAGCCGCTGTGCCAGCGACTTCATCCGGTTGGCTTCCTCGTGAAACGCGACGGCGTGCTCCCGAGGAATCTCGATCAGACGGTTGCGGGCCGGATCGAACAACAGCAACGCTTCGTCGATGTTGGCGAACACATTCACGATGGAGTCCTTGCGCGTGTTCGTGCGCGCCTCTCCCAGGACTTGGGCGGTGCTGGTTTCAGTCATGGTGGTCAGTCATCGTCGGCAACGATCTTGAGTTTTTCGGCTTTGGAAGCTTTGACGCGAGGGGTCATACCCTCCCCGTCGGTCATGCCGCGCGCGAGGATTTGCCCGCTTTCGTCTTCGATACGGTAGTTGAAGTGCCGAAGCGGCTCACCGGTCGCTTCGTTGCTGACGCGGAATCGTTCGTCGAACACCCGCCGCGTGTAATCCGTAATCGCCGGGTCGCCCCCCTTGGGGAATCTAAGCCCCGTCACCGACGCGCTGGCCGGCCCGGTCAGATTCTTCATGCTCGCCTTGAGCTTGACCGGCCCCGGGGCGTGCAGGCTGATGTTGCCGCCTTCGATCTTCAGATAGGCGCCGCCGGCGGTGGCCAGGAGGTGGGTTTTGGCGCTGGCGTGGATGCTGGCGCTAGTGCTGGCGAGAGTGACGGTCTTGTCGGCGGCGGCGCGCAGTTGGCCGCTTTGGGCTTGCACGCTGACTTTGCCGCTGGCCGCGTGCAGGGCGATGCCGGTTTCTTGGTTGGGTTTGCTGCCACCCGCCTTGCCGACGGTAAACAGCGCAAGACCGCCTCTGACGGCGAGGCTGTGGTTGCCTTGGGCGACGAGGCCGATGTCTTGGCCGGCGCTGAGGCTGAGGGTTTTGCCGGCGACGAGGATGGCGCTGGCGGGGGTGAGCTGGGCGATGCCGCCGGGGGCGCTGTAGTGCAGGCGCGGGGCGGACCAGGCGGGGACGGTGCCCTCGCCGCCCTGGATGGCGATGAAGCCGCCAGTGTTGGAATCGCCGGTCGGCGCCGCCCCGCCGGTGACGGAGGCGGTGGCGCCCATCACCTTGACGGCCGCCTGCAGGGCGGCGCTGGCGGGGAGGTCTCGCGCGGCCGGGTCGCCGGCGAGGGCGGCGTTCTGTTTGGCGGCGACGTCGGCCAGGGCCGTGGTGAGGGCGTGGGCGTCTTCGGTCTGGCGGATGGGTTCCGCGCTGTCGAGGTGGGCGCCGCGGGCGCCGGGGCGTGCGTCGGCGCTGATGAGCAGGCCGCTGCCGGCGCGCACGGCGGCGGCGGCGCGGGTGGCCAGTTCGGCGCCGTGGCCGCGGTCTTTGAGCCGGGCGTTGTCCTGCTGTTGCTTGAGGTGGCCCAGGTGCAGGGCACTGGCGTATTCGGTGGTGCCGAGGCTGATGCGCGGCTCGCCGGGGGTGTCGTCGAAGATCAGTTGGTTGTAGCCGCCGCTGCCGCCGCGACTGGCGGACAGTTGCTGGCTTTTGAGGCCGGAGAGGCTGGCGTTGTGGCGGTGGGCCGGGTCTTGCCGGCCGGCGAACAGGGCGGGGGCGTTGGCGCCCGGGCCGGAGCATGAGACGCTCACGCACGGACGTTCCTTACACACCGACCGACCGCCAGGAAAATTCTGGGACGGACGCTGTACCGCTGCCGTTTGAACTGGACGAACGGGATTCTGCGACCTCGCCCGGTCGCGCCACCCGCTGCACTGCGTCTCATCGGCGGTATCAACGATGAAAGGCCGGCGGGAACCGCTCATCCCCGCTTGGCGGACGAAACGACATCGACACACCCCGAGATAGCTTCTCGTCATATTCATCGCGATGCCCCGGTTATAATCCAGTTCCCCGTTTCCCGATGACGTGAATCTCGATGTCACCTCCCTTCAAGATCACCGCTTTGTTCGCCGCTCTTGCCTTTCTTGGCACCGGCTGCGCCACCGCCGGACCACAAGCCTTTGTTTACGAGCCGTTTGTGCCGGAGGGGAAACCCTTCCCCAAAGGTGTGGAGCGGCCGGATCTGGCGCTACCGTTGCCCCCAGGAGCCATCGACCGCTCACCCGCCGGAAATCCAAAGAACACCAGGCAACTCTTCGTAGACCCCGCGTTCATCAAACAGGCCCTTGATACGCCGTCACCCGAGCCATGGGTGTGGGAGCGCTTTTACGAATTTTTCAGCTGGTCCGAAGACGATGTGGAACAGGAGTTCTGGAAAGTGTTTCGGGAGCATCTTCGCCGCGGCGGACCGCCCAACGAGAAGGAACTGGCGGCCTTCATCGACCATGTGAAGAAGAACATGGTGTTCGTCGAAGGCGGCAGCTTCTGGTTCGGAGACTGGGGCGCACGCGAAGGGCAGCCCGGCCCGGTCACCGGCGACGACAACAACAAACCGCCGCAGTATGTGACGGTGAGCAGCTTTTCGATTTACCGGACGCAGGTGACGTATGGCGACTATGACGTCTATTCGCGGGCGAGGAACGGAAAGTTCATGGGTGAGGGAGAATCTTATGAAATCAAGTTCCGCTTTCCCAACTACCCAATTCTAAGCGCGCGTTGGGATGAAGCTAAAGGCTACTGTCAGTGGCTAGCAAAGCTTACGGGCGAACCATTTGATCTACCAACCGAAACTCAATGGGAATATGCCGCCAGAGACGGCGGCAAAGAAGTCTATTTCGCCGGCCCATTCCCCTTTGGTGACACACCGATGCGTGATCACTTGGAGAACCACGGACGGAGGCTGTCTGCATCGGAACTCACGTCTCGCCCGGTCGGATCGTACGGAACCGGTTTGCTAGGCATCGCGGATATGGTGGGCTACGAGCGTGAGTGGGTGAACGACTGGTATGCACCTGATATTTTTGGTCGGGATCACGCTGTCGATCCCCGTGGCCCTGTCTCAGGGAGCGAACGAGTCGTTCGATTCGGCTCTTCCGGTATGTTCGAAACCGCTGTATCGAGACGCGGAGAAGACCCCGACGAAGAGTTTATCGGCTTCCGTTGCGCGCTGAACCGGCTCTCCCCGTGGCGTTAGTCGTCATACCCAAGTACCGTGCGCCCACCATGCCCTCTCGTTCCAGGCCACATGCACCCCATCTTGCAACTGATAGGCAAGCTCGGTGTTGCGCACCAAACGATGGCCCGACGTCGGGGCATCCTTGAGCCGAGCATCCAGCGCGGCAACCTGCACCTCGCCGAGCATGCGGCTCACGAAGGTCTTGGCTTGAGCGGTATCTGCCACCTTGCTGAAATCCACC
>NZ_JAEKFT010000004.1 GCF_018524365.1 Denitromonas iodatirespirans | reverse complement strand
CTACTTCGACCGGCTCGGCGTACCTCGGCTCTCATGACCTCAACTGCTCGAACCGCCCGGTGCGGACCCGCATGCCGGGTGGTGTGGGAGGGGATCGGTCAGAATACCTGACCGCCCCTATCCCGATTGGCGCCCGCGCGCTCAGGCCAGCGCGGTGTCGAGCAACATCATCACGCAGAAGCCGATCAGCAAGCCTTTCGAGGCCGAGCGCTCGTGGCCGCTGCGATGCGACTCGGGGATGATCTCGTGGCTCACCACCAGCAGCATGGCGCCAGCCGCCAATGCCAAGCCCCAAGGCAGGGCGACGGCCGAGACCTGGATGAGGCTGGCACCGAGGACGGCGGCGATCGGCTCGACCAGACCCGAGGCCGCGCCCACCAACGCGGCGGTGCCAGCCCGATAGCCCGCGCCGCGCAAGGCCAATGCCACCACCAAGCCCTCGGGAATGTCCTGGATCGCGATGCCCATGGCCAGCGCCTCCGCGCCTGCGCCGTCCTTGGCCGCGGCGACGCCGATGGCCAGGCCTTCCGGCAGGTTGTGCAGGGCGATGGCGAAGACGAACAGCCAC
This sequence comes from Denitromonas iodatirespirans, assembly GCF_018524365.1. Lineage (GTDB taxonomy): Bacteria > Pseudomonadota > Gammaproteobacteria > Burkholderiales > Rhodocyclaceae > Nitrogeniibacter > Nitrogeniibacter iodatirespirans. The sequence goes on along the minus strand of NZ_JAEKFT010000004.1, from coordinate 265,360 downwards.
ACTCGGGCCAGCGCTTCGGTGTCCACGCCTTCCGCGCCGTTCAGGAAATGTTCGTGCGGCAGGCGGCCGTCCAGCCACAACAGGGCGCCGCCGCCGGCCAGGATGCCGGCAACCATCACGCCGCCAGCGATCCACGGATCGTTCCACAGCGCCCGCGCGGCATCCAGCCCGGGGATGACCAGCGAAAACGCCGTCGCGGCCAGCATCACGCCGGCGCCGAAGCCGAGCATGGCCGCTTGCGTGCGGGCCGACAACGGGCGGGCGAACAGCACCGGCAAGGTGCCCAGTGCGGTGGCCATGGCGGCCAACAGGCCGCCGGAGAGCGCGCGGCCGACAATCGGATCGGCCGCCATGGCCGACAGCATCCGGTAGAGGTCCTGGCCGAAGACGGCCAATCCGGCGACGAGCAGCAGGATGCCGAGCAGCCGCCGTGGCGGGGCTTCGGGGATGAGGCTGTGGGACAGGAGACGGAGATCGCGGGTGGTCATGGGGCACTCCGGTTCGATATGTGAATGCCTCTAGTTTGCCGAGGTCTGAAAATAGATTCCAACGATTAATTGCTAATGTGGTGATAGGTCGAGTCAATGAATGATGGCAGCGCTGCCAAGACGGCACGGGGCCGGGGTGCCTGGGTCGTCGAGTTCAGTGGCCGAGGGCGTAGCAGGCCATGGCGTCGATCAAGGCCTGGCGCCAGTGGGCGAATGGAGCTTGCATGGCGGCGTTTCCGTTGAGGAGGTGGTGTCAGCATAGGAGGCGACGGGCGGCAATGAAATTTCATTGATTCAATGTTTGTCGTAGCTCCCGGCTATCGCCGTCGTGCGCTCGCCGCCCCCCGGCAAATCGGGTGCCTCTGCTAGAATCGCGCCATGAGTTATCAGGTCCTCGCGCGCAAGTGGCGCCCCAAGAGTTTCGACACCCTGGTGGGGCAGGAGCATGTGGTCCGGGCGTTGACGCATGCGCTCGAAACCGGGCGCCTGCACCATGCCTATCTGTTCACCGGCACGCGTGGCGTGGGCAAGACCACCATCGCCCGCATCCTGGCCAAGGCGCTCAATTGCGAGACGGGCGTGACGCCTACCCCCTGTGGGGTGTGTTCGTCCTGCCAGGAGATCGACAGCGGGCGATTCGTCGATCTGCTGGAGGTCGACGCGGCCACCAACACGCGTGTCGACGAGATGCGCCAGTTGCTCGAAAACGCGGTCTACGCCCCGACCCGCGGGCGCTTCAAGGTGTATGTGATCGACGAAGTGCACATGCTCTCCAACTCGGCCTTCAATGCCATGTTGAAGACGCTGGAGGAGCCGCCCGAGCACATCAAGTTCATCCTCGCCACCACCGATCCGCAAAAGATTCCGGTGACCGTGCTGTCGCGCTGCCTGCAGTTCAACCTCAAGCAGATGCCGCCTGGTCACATCGTCGAGCATCTGTCGCGCATTCTCGAAACCGAAAACATCCCCTTCGATGCGCCGGCACTGCGGCATATCGCCAAGGGCGCCAGCGGGTCGATGCGCGATGCGCTCTCCTTGCTCGACCAGGCCATCGCCCATGGTGCCGGCCAGGTCGAAGAGGCCGGCGTGCAAGCCATGCTCGGCTCGGTGGGGGAAGATCACCTCTATGCGATTCTCGACGGCCTGGTGGCCGGCGACGTGTCGGCGATCCTGCAGGTGGCCGAGGCGATGGATGCGCGCAGTCTGTCCTTCGACGCCGCGCTGCAGGCGCTGGCCTCGCTGTTGCAGCGGATTGCCGTGTTCCAGTTCGCGCCGACGGCGATTGCCGATGAGGTCGAGCAGGCTAGGCTGCAGCCCTATGTCGAGGCCTTCGACCCCGAATTTCTCCAACTGGCCTACCAGATCGCCATTCACGGCCGCGATGAGCTGCCCTTGGCGCCCGACGAGCCGGCCGGTTTCGTCATGACGCTGTTGCGTCTGCACGCTTTCCGCCCGGTGCAGGCGGCACCGTTGGTGGGCGGCGGCAGTGCCCCGATGCCGCGCGTGGCCGAGAAGACGGCGGCAGCGTCGCCTGCGCCGGTGCGCGCTGCCGCGACCGCCATGGCGGCGGCCCCGGTGGCCCGGACGCCGGTGGCAGCGGCTGCCGCCGCGCCGGTGGTGCCGGTCGTCCAGGAGACCGCCGCGCCGCCGGCGCCTGACCTTGCACCGGCTTCTGTTGCCGCACGTGGCGATGTGCCGCCATGGGAGGACTTGCCCGAAGAGGCGCATGCCCGATCGGAGGATCGCCCGCTATCCGGTGATGAGCCCCCGCTCGACACCGTCGAGGTGGCGGCCGAGCCATCCGTGCCCGAACCGAAGCCCACATCCGCGCCCGTGCGGGCTGCTGCCGTCGTGCCGTCGGGCGATGTGGACTGGCATGGCCTGATCGTCGAGCTGGGTCTCAAGGGTATGGTGCGCGAGCTGGCGCAGCACTGCGAATGGCTGGGCATGGCCGAGGGCAGCATCCGCCTGCGGCTGAGCGAAGCCCACCGCCATCTGATCGCCATGAATCGCGGCAACCGCGAACGCCTACAGGCGGAGATCGACCGCCATTTCGACCGTCCGGTGAAGCTCGACATCGAGATCGGCGGCATCGAAGGCGAAACCCCGGCACAGCGCGACGCCGCCACGCGTCAGGCGCGTCTGGCGCAGGCGATCGCCTCGCTGGAGCAGGACCCATTCGTACAGGAAATGATCGAGCGTTTCGACGCCACCTTGCAGGAGGCGTCGGTCCGCCCCTTGTGACATAGCGGATTGCACTGGAGAAAAGCACCATGATGAAAGGCGGTATTGCGGGCCTGATGAAACAGGCCCAGAAGATGCAGGAAAACATGCAAAAGGCGCAGGAAGAGCTGGCATCGATCGAGGTCGAAGGCCAGGCCGGCGCCGGCATGGTCAAGGTCACCATGACCTGCAAGCACGATGTGCGTCGCGTGCAGATCGACGACTCGGTGATGGACGACCGCGAAATGCTTGAAGACCTGCTGGCTGCCGCGGTCAACGATGCCGTGCGCCGGGTCGAAACCACCACGCAGGAAAAGATGGCCGGGTTCTCGGCCGGGCTGAACCTGCCCCCCGGCTTCAAGATGCCGTTCTGATGCTGTGATTCGTGATGGATGGTTGGCCATGGAGGCTCGCGTCTCCAGCCATGACCCATGCCGAAGCACCAATCACCCCCCATGACCCCGTCCACGCTAGACGCCCTCATCGAAGCCCTGCGCTGCCTGCCCGGTGTGGGCCCGAAATCGGCCCAGCGCATGGCCTACCACCTGCTGCAACGCGACCAGCGCGGCGCCGCGCGTCTGGCCGGTGCGCTGGCCAAGGCGCTGGAGGTGCTGCGCCACTGCGCGCGCTGCAACACATTTACCGAAGACGAGATCTGCCAGCGCTGCGCCAATCCGCAACGCGACCCGCGCCTGCTGTGCGTGGTCGAGATGCCCTCCGATCTGGCGATGATGGAGCAGACCCACGCCTTCAAGGGCATGTACTACGTGCTGATGGGGCGCATGTCGCCGCTCGATGGCATCGGCCCGCGCGAGCTCAAGCTCGAGAAGCTGGTCGAGCGGGCGACCGACGGGGTGGTCGAGGAGGTGATTCTGGCCACCAACTTCACCAACGAGGGCGAGGTGACGGCGCACACCGTCAGCGAGCTGATGCGCGCGCGCGGCCTCAAGGTCAGCCGCATCGCCCGTGGCGTGCCGGTCGGTGGCGAACTGGAGCACACCGACATTGGCACCATCGCCCAGGCGCTGATCGAGCGCCGGTCGGTGTGAGCGCCATGCGCCGGCGTCCACAGGCACTTCATCGATGACGCAGAACGCGCACGACAAGCCGCTCAAGGGCGTCCGGGTGATCGAGTTCGGCACCCTGATCGCCGGGCCCTTCTGCACCCGGGTGCTGGCCGAGTTCGGTGCCGAGGTGATCAAGATCGAGGCGCCGGGCAGCGGCGATCCGCTGCGCAAGTGGCGCAAGCTGCATGGCGACACCTCGCTGTGGTGGTATGTCCAATCGCGCAACAAGCAGTCGGTGACGCTCAACCTGAAGGCGCCCGAGGGCGTGGCGATCGCCCGCCGCCTGGTGGCCGGGGCCGACATCGTGGTCGAGAACTTCCGGCCCGGCGTGATGGAAAAGCTGGGGCTCGGCTGGGAGACGCTCAAGGCCGACAATCCGGCGCTGGTGATGGTGCGCCTGTCCGGGTTCGGCCAGACCGGCCCGTATCGCGACCAGCCGGGTTTCGGCGCCATCGGCGAGTCCATGGGCGGGCTGCGCTACATCACCGGCGATGCCGACCGCGCGCCGGTCAAGACCGGCATCTCCATCGGTGACTCGATTGCCGCGCTGTGGGCCGCGCTGGGGGCGTTGATGGCCTTGCGCCATCGCGAGGTCAACGGCGGGCAGGGGCAGGTGGTCGATGTGGCGCTGTACGAGGCCGTGTTCGCCATGATGGAGAGCATGGTGCCGGAGTTCGACCGCTTCGGCTTCGTGCGCGAACGCACCGGCAACGTCATGCCCGGCATCACCCCCTCCAATACCCATACGGCACGCGACGGCAAGCACATCATCGTCGGCGGCAACGGCGATGCCATCTTCAAGCGCCTGATGCTCGCCGTGGGGCGCCCCGACCTGGCCGAGGATCCGGCGCTGGCCGACAACGCCGGGCGCGATGCCCGGGCGGCCGAGATCTACGGCGTCATCGACGACTGGGTCGGTCGGCACGACGGGGCGTTCGTGCTTGAAACGCTGAAGGCGGCGCAGGTGCCGGTGTCGAGCATCTACTCGGTGGCCGACATGTTCGCCGATCCGCAATACCTTGCCCGCCAGATGATCGAGCGTGTCGGCCTGCCCGACGGCGCCTCGCTGGCCATCCCCGCCGTGGTGCCGAAGCTGACGGCCACGCCGGGCGGCACCGACTGGCTCGGCCCGGCGCTGGGGGCGCATACCGAGGCGGTGTTGGCGACATTGGGGTTCAGCGAGGAAGAGGTGCAGCGCCTGCGTACGGACGGCGTGGTTTGACGCAAGGCCGGCCACTGAAAATTAGCGACTTCTGATGCTGTTCTGCAGCATTCGTGGTGTTTTCGAACCGAATCCGGATCAAGTATTTTGCACCGTGATCACCGCAAACCTTTGATTGACAAGCGTTTCAAAAGATCGGGGTTTTTCTGCGGTGCCATATTCGTTATACTCTCGCGGTTTTTGTATCTAGAATTTTTGCTTCCTTTTTGCGGGGAAATGGCTCATGAGCGTTGATGAAAAGATGGACGGTGGCCGTCGGCAGTTGTTGCTGGCCACGTCGGTCGCAGGTGGCGCGGCGGTGGCGGCGACAGCCGTCCCCTTCGTGGCCAGCCTGACACCGTCGGAGCGTGCCAAGGCAGCCGGCGCACCGGTCGAGGCCGACGTCAGCAAGCTGGCGCCGGGCGAAATGATGACCGTCGAGTGGCAAGGCAAGCCGGTGTGGATCCTGCGGCGCACCGAAGAGATGCTGGCGACGCTGGACAAGCTGGACGACCAGCTGGCGGACCCGAACTCCGACAAGTCGATTCAGCCTGAGTATGCGAAGAACCCGGCGCGTTCGATCAAGCCCGAATTCCTGGTGACCATCGGCATCTGCACCCACCTGGGCTGTTCGCCGTCGCAGAAGTTCAAGATCGGCGCAGCCAGTGGTCTGGGCGACGATTGGCCGGGCGGCTTCCTGTGCCCCTGCCACGGTTCGACCTTCGATCTGGCCGCCCGGGTGTATGCCGGCAAACCGGCCCCGACGAACCTGGACATCCCGCCGCACAAGTACCTGGCGGACACCAAGATCCTGATTGGCGAAGATGGGACGGCATAAGTCATGACCACAAAATCTCAAGCCCTGCTCAACTGGGTGGACGAGCGTTTTCCGCTCACGTCGACCTGGAAGGCGCATCTGTCCGAGTACTATGCGCCGAAGAACTTCAACTTCTGGTACTTCTTCGGTTCGCTGGCCCTGCTGGTGCTGGTGATCCAGATCGTGACCGGTATCTTCCTGGTCATGCACTACAAGCCCGATGCGTCGCTGAACGCCGCCGGCGTGCCGGTGGCCTTTGCCGCGGTCGAGTACATCATGCGCGATGTGCCGGGCGGCTGGCTGATCCGCTACATGCACTCGACGGGCGCCTCGGCGTTCTTCGTGGTGGTGTATCTGCACATGTTCCGCGGTCTGCTCTACGGCTCCTACCGCAAACCGCGTGAGCTGATCTGGCTGTTCGGCGTCGGCATCTTCCTGGCGCTGATGGCCGAAGCCTTCATGGGCTATCTGCTGCCCTGGGGGCAGATGTCGTTCTGGGGCGCCCAGGTGATCGTGAACCTGTTCTCGGCGATCCCGGTGATCGGCCCGGATCTGGCGCTGGTCATTCGTGGCGACTTCGTCGTCTCTGACGCCACCCTGAACCGCTTCTTCTCCTTCCACGTCATCGCCGTGCCGCTGGTGCTGATCGGCCTGGTGCTGGCCCACATCGTGGCGCTGCACGAAGTCGGCTCCAACAACCCGGACGGGGTGGAAATCAAGAAGAAGAAAGACGCCAACGGCATCCCGCTCGACGGCATTCCGTTCCACCCGTACTACACGGTGAAGGACATCGTCGGCGTGGTCGGCTTCCTGATTGTCTTCTCGGCGGTCATGTTCTTTGCGCCCGAGGGCGGCGGTTACTTCCTCGAGTACAACAACTTCCTGCCGGCCGACCCGCTGGTCACCCCGCCGCATATCGCGCCGGTGTGGTACTTCACCCCGTTCTATTCGTTGCTGCGCGCCGTGACCTATCCGTTGTTCGGTCTGGATGCCAAGTTCTGGGGGGTGATCGCCATGGGCGCCGGGGTGGTGATCTTCGCCTTCCTGCCGTGGCTCGATCGCAGCCCGGTCAAGTCGATCCGCTACAAGGGCCCGATCTTCAAGACCGCGCTGGTGCTGTTCGTGATCGTGTTCTTCATCCTCGGCTACCTGGGTGTCCAGCCGCCTGACAACGGTGGCATCAAGGACCGTACGACGCAGATCTGCTCGGTGCTGTACTTCGCGTTCTTCCTGCTGATGCCCTGGTACAGCAAGTTGGACAGCTGCAAACCGGAACCGGAAAGGGTGACTTCCTGATGAAAACGCGTGCAATGAAATTCGTGAAGCGCCTGTTCGCGGTCGCGCTGTTTGCGCCGGTGGTGGCCATGGCCGCAGGGGCGGCGCTGCACCTGGACAAGGCGCCGGTCAGTACCGACCCGGCCGCCTTGCAGAATGGCGCAAAGGTCTTCGTCAACTACTGTCTGAACTGCCATGGCGCCAGCTTCATGCGGTACAACCGTCTGAAGGACATCGGCTTGTCCGAAGAGTTGATCAAGGACAACCTGCTGTTCACCGCCGACAAGATCGGCGAGCAGATGAAGATCGCCATGACGCGGGACAACGGCAAGGCCTGGTTTGGTGCGGCACCGCCGGATCTGACCCTGGTCGCGCGGGCCCGCGCGTCGGAATTCGGCAGCGGTGCCGACTGGCTGTATACCTACCTGCGCCAGTTCTACCGTGACCCGAACCGGCCCACCGGCTGGAACAACAAAGTCTTCGAAAACGTCGGCATGCCCCACGTGCTGTGGGAACTGCAGGGCGACCAGGTAGCTCATATCGAAGAGAAGGACGATGGCCACGGCGGCAAGCTCAAGGAAGTCTCGCTCGAGTTGGCCAAGCCGGGTACGCAGACGACGGCCGAGTACGACAAGACGGTTGCCGATCTCGTGTCCTTCCTGGTCTGGATGGGCGAGCCGATGGCCGAGAGCCGCAAGAACATCGGCGTCATCGTTCTGATTTTCCTGACCGGTCTGTTCGTCCTGAGCTACGCGCTCAAGAAGAACTACTGGAAAGACATCCACTGACCGGCAGGCCGTCGTTTCGGCGGCCGCTGGTGATCAATGGCGCCGTATGCCTCCAGGCATGCGGCGTTCAGCATTCATGGAGCTGTTACTGTCATGATGAATCTGTATTCCGGGACGACGGACCCTTTCAGCCACCGTTGCCGGATTGTGCTCTTTGAAAAAGGCATGGACTTCCAGGTGATCGATGTGGATCTCGATCACAAACCCGAAGACATCGCCGTGATCAATCCGTACAACCGTGTGCCGGTGCTGGTCGATCGCGATCTGGTGCTGCACGAGGCGAACATCATCAACGAATACATCGATGAGCGCTTCCCGCATCCGCAGCTGATGCCGCCCGACCCGATCATGCGCGCCCGTGCGCGGCAGTTCCTGCACACCTTCGAGCAGGAGTTGTTCGCCGGCATCGAACTGCTCGAAAAGAACCAGAAGGGCGCCGACAAGGTGCGCGCCCAGGTGCGCGAGCAACTGACGCAGCTGGCGCCGATGTTCGCCAACCAGAAGTTCATGCTGGGCGATGATTTCTCGATGCTCGACGTAGCCGTTGCGCCGCTGCTGTGGCGCCTCGAGCACTACGGCATCGATCTGCCCAAGGCCGCCGCGCCCTTGATGAAGTACGCCGAGCGGGTGTTCAGCCGTCAGGGCTTCATCGATTCGCTGACGCCTTCCGAGAAGGTGATGCGCCGCTGATCCACGACCGCGGGGCTGCCGGCGTCGTGCCGGCCCCCGCGGCAGTGTTGCAGGAAACGCCATGTCCGAGGTCTCCACCAAGCCCTACCTGATTCGCGCCATCCATGCGTGGTGCACCGATCAGGGATTCACCCCTTACCTCGCCGCGCTCGTCGATGAGCATGTTCGCATTCCGCCGGGCACCGCGCGCGAAGGCCAGATCGTCCTCGATATCGGCTTCGAGGCGACCCACCAGCTCGATCTGGGTAACGAAATGATCCAGTTTCAGGCCCGTTTCGGTGGCGTCGCCCAGTGGGTGCGCATTCCGGTCGCCAATGTGCTGGCGGTCTATGCACAGGAAAACGGTCACGGCATGGCCTTCGAACCCGAGCCCTTCGATGGCGAGTCCGCGCCGGCGCCGGAACCTGCGCCCGATGCGACCGAACCGGAGGCTCCCGCCGACAAGCCGGCCGCCGAGCGCAGCCACCTCAAGGTCATCAAGTAACCGCCCGACCGCCGGTCGGCGGGTCGCCGGAGATTGACCTGCGTCACGGCCCGGCGTGCGCAAGCTCGCTATAAACAATCCCGGGATCGATTCGGAAGCGGAAGCGCAAAATGGCCACCATGGAATGGACTGAGAATCTGGAAGTCGGGCTGGGCCCGATGGACGACACGCATCGCGAGTTCGTGGTCTGCTACAACGCAATGGTCAACGCCGACGACAGCGCGTTTCTGGGGCAGCTCGACGCCTTCATCCAGCACACGGTGCGCCATTTCGCGCAGGAAAACGTGTGGATGGAAAAGGTCAATTTCCCGGGCTGCCACCGCGCCGAACATGATCGCGTACTGGCGGTCATCCAGGATGTGCGAAAGCGTGTCGCCAACGGTGACATCGCGCTCGGCCGCCGGTTGGCCGAGGAGTTGCCGGCCTGGTTCGAAACCCACGCTACCGGTATGGATGCGGCGCTGGCCTTTCATCTGCAGACGCTCGACTTCAACTTCAAGACCGGCGAGATCGGTAATCCGGCTGCGCTGGCCGATGTCAGCTGCAGTACGGCGAGTCACGAAACCGCCTGACGGGTGCATGCCGCATTTTGAAAGGCCGCCGGCAAGGCGGCCTTTTCGCATCCACGACCCCTAGTCGAAACGCGAACCCAGAAACGGAAAATCCGGCCGGGGCGGGGTGCCCGACATCAGGTCGGCCAGCGCGGCGGCCGAGCCGCAGGCCAGCGTCCAGCCGAGTGAGCCGTGGCCGGTGTTGTAGTACAGATTGATCATCTTCCCCTTGCCGATCAGCGGCCGGTTGCTCGGTGTCGAGGGGCGCAGCCCGCACCAGGGCACGGCGCCGGCCGGGTCGGTGGCGCCGGGGAAGTTGCGCTGCGTCCAGTCGATCAGGTTCTGGCAGCGGGCGGCATCGATGTTCAGGTCGTAGCCATTGAGTTCGGCCGTGCCGGCAACCCGGAAGCGGTCGCCAAAGCGTGAGCAGACGATGCGTCGCGCCTCGTCGGTGAGGCTCACGTCGGGGCATCGGGCGGGGTCGATCACCGGCAGCGTCACCGAGTAGCCCTTGACCGGATAGACCGGCAGGTACTCGCCCAGCGGTGCCACCAGCCGCGGGCTGTAGCTGCCCATGCACAGCACGTAGGCGTTGGCCTCGAGAAGATCCCGCGTGCCGTCGGCGAGGACGACCTCGAGCCCCGACACCCGCCCGCCCTCGCGGACGATGCGCTCGATGCCCGTGTCGTAGCGGAACTGCACGCCGCGTTTGGCCAGGAACTCGCCGAGCGCGGCGACAAAGGCATGGGCATCGCCCGATTCGTCGTCCGGGGCAAACAGGGCCCCCGCGGGCGGCTGGGCCAGATGCGCCAGGGCGGGCTCGATGGCCAGGGCGCGGTCGCGGTCGCAGGCTTCGGCCGTGATGCCGAGCCGGGCCAGCGCAGCGGCGCGGTGGCGGGCTTCGGTCGCCGCACCGGTACCGAAGAACAGATGCAGGATGCCGCGTTGCTGGTAGCGATAGTCGATGCCGGTTTCATCGCGCAGCTGGCGCAGCTGCTCGCGGCTGTAGCGGGCGAGGGCGGCGATGGCCGCCGTGTTGCGATGGGTGCGCCAGGGCAGGCATTCGCGCAGGAAGGCGGCGCTCCACAGCCACTGGCGCCAGTCGGCGCGCGGCCGGAAGCGCAGCGGCGCGGCGTCGTTGCCCAGCCAGCGCAGCACCGTCATCGGCGCCGAGGGGTTGGCCCAGGGCTCGGGGTGGCTGACCGAGATCTGCCCGCCGTTGGCAAAACTGGTCTCCATGGCCGGCGCACTCTGGCGCTCGACGACGGTGACGTCGAAGCCGGCCTTGTTCAGATACCAGGCAGAGGTGACGCCGGCCAGACCGGCGCCCAGGACCATGACGTGCATGCAGGGCGAGATGCGCAGTGGAGGTGAGGCGCAGGATGCGAGCCGGCATCATACCGCCAACGTGCAGTCGCGCGCCGAAAACGGGATAATTCGCCGATCACGATAGACGAACCCCCTGGAGTCAGTTTCATGCAACGAATTTCGCTCACGCAGTTTCTCATCGAGCAGCAGCGGGCCGGGCGCACCACCGCCGATCTGCGTCTGCTCATCGAAGTGGTGGCGCGGGCGGTCAAGGCGATCAGCGTCAATGTGTCGAAAGGCGCGCTGGCCGGTGTGCTGGGCGAGGCCGGCTCGGACAACGTGCAGGGCGAGGCGCAGAAGAAGCTCGATGTGATCGCCAACGAAATCCTGATCCAGGCCAACGAGTGGGGCGGCCACCTGGCCGGCATGGCCTCCGAAGAGGTCGAAGATGTGCGCCCGATCCCGCGCGAGTTTCCCAAGGGCGGCTATCTGCTGCTGTTCGATCCGCTCGACGGCTCGTCGAACATCGACGTGAACATCTCCGTCGGCACCATCTTCTCGGTGCTGCGTTGCCCCGAAGGCTGCACCGAGCCGGTCGAGGCCGACTTCCTGCAGCCGGGGCGCGACCAGGTGGCGGCGGGCTATGCGCTCTACGGCCCGTCAACCCAGCTCATCCTCACCGTCGGCGACGGGGTGCACGGCTTTACGCTGGACCGCGAGATGGGCAGCTTCGTCTACACCCATCCGTTCATGACGGTGCCGGTCGACACCCAGGAGTTCGCCATCAACGCCTCGAACGCCCGCTTCTGGGAGGCCCCGATCCAGCGCTACGTGAGTGAGATGCAGGAAGGCAAGACCGGTCCGCGCGGTCGCGACTTCAACATGCGCTGGGTGGCCTCGATGGTGGCCGACGTGCATCGCATCCTCACCCGCGGCGGGGTCTTCATGTATCCGCTGGACGAAAAATGCCGCGCCCAGGGCGGCAAGCTGCGCCTGATGTACGAGGCCAATCCGATGGCGATGATCGTCGAGCAGGCCGGCGGTGCGGCGAGCACCGGGCGCGAGCGAATTCTCGATCTGGTGCCGACGCGTCTGCACCAGCGCGTGCCGGTCATTCTGGGCTCGCGCAACGAGGTCGAGCGCGCGGCGCGCTATCACACCGAAGCGTGATCCGACGCCTCTCCTGTCGATCGACCGCGGCCCGTTTTGGCCGCGGTTTTTTTTTCCACCTCCGTCGATGAAGGGGGGCGATCGAGGGCGAATTTTCCTGTGGCGACGGGCTGGCGAAACAGCGTTGCCAAGACGGCGAAACGGGCCGTTTGAGCGATTTACCGCGCTGCGGTGAGTCCTTAGACTGCACGGCTGAGCGGCCGCGAACCCTTGTCCGGCCGCCATTTCCGATCCGTCTTTCGTCCGGTGCCGCCGTGGCGGCGCCGGCAACCAGGAGTTTCACCATGGGTCTGTCTCCCCAAGGCCGTGAAGCGGCCGCGTTGCCGCAGGATGATCGTGGCGCGCTGCGCCGGGCGATCGATGCGGCCTATCGCACGCCCGAGCCCGAGTGCGTGCCGGCGCTGGTGGCGGCGGTGCAATTGCCGGCCGAGCAGGGGGGACGCATCCGTGAACTGGCCCGCAAGCTGGTGGTCGGCCTGCGCCAGAAGCGTACCCGCTCCAGCGGTGTGGATGCGCTGATGAAGGAATTCTCGCTCTCCAGCCAGGAGGGCGTGGCGTTGATGTGCCTGGCCGAGGCGCTCTTGCGCGTGCCCGACCGGGCCACCGCCGACAAGCTGATCCGCGACAAGATCGCCCGCGGCGACTGGCGCGCCCACCTCGGCCAGAGCCCGTCGCTGTTCGTCAATGCCGCCACCTGGGGGCTGCTGATCACCGGGCGGCTGGTATCGACATCCAGCGAAAAGCGCCTCGGTGCCGCGCTCAACCGCATCGTCGCGCGCGGCGGCGAGCCGCTGATCCGCAAGGGCATGGACCTGGCCATGCGCATGCTCGGCGAACAGTTCGTCACCGGGCAGGACATCGACGAAGCGCTCGAGCGCGCCAAGGCCTGCGAGAAGCGCGGCTACCGCTACTCCTTCGACATGCTCGGCGAAGCGGCCATGACCGCCGCCGACGCCGAACGCTACACCCGCGACTACGAAGCGGCCATCCACGCCATCGGCCAGGATGCCGGCCAGCGCGGGGCGGTCGCCGGCAACGGCATATCGGTCAAGCTCTCGGCCCTGCATCCGCGCTATGTGTGGGCGCAGCGCGACCGTTTCATGGCCGAGCTGCTGCCGCGCTTGAAGGCGCTGTGCCTGCTGGCCAAGGGCTACAACATCGGCCTGAACATCGACGCCGAAGAGGCCGACCGGCTCGACCCCTCGCTCGACCTGCTCGAAGCGCTGTCGCTCGACCCCGACCTGGCCGGCTGGGACGGCATCGGTTTCGTGGTGCAGGCTTACCAGAAGCGCGCGCCGGCGGTGCTCGATTTCATCATCGACCTGGCGCGCCGCAGCGGCCACCGGCTGATGATCCGCCTGGTCAAGGGCGCCTACTGGGACAGCGAAATCAAGCGCGCCCAGATCGACGGCCTGCCCGGCTACCCGGTGTATACCCGCAAGGTGTACACCGATGTGTCCTACCTGGCCTGCGCCCGCAAGCTGCTCGCCGCGCGCGACGCGGTGTATCCGCAGTTCGCCACCCACAACGCCCACACGCTGGCGGCGGTGTATCACATGGCCGAGGGCAATTACCGCGTCGGCGACTATGAATTCCAGTGCCTGCACGGCATGGGCGAGACGCTGTATGACCAGGTGGTCGGCGCCGACAAGCTCGGCCGGCTGGTGCGCATCTACGCGCCCGTGGGCAACCATGAGACCCTGCTCGCCTACCTGGTGCGCCGTCTGCTCGAGAACGGCGCCAACTCCAGCTTCGTCAATCGCATCGTCGACGAGAACGTGCCGGTCGAAGAGCTGATTGCCGATCCGGTCGAGGTCGCAGCCCGCCTGGCTGGCGCACCGCATCCGGCGATCGCCCTGCCGCGTGACCTCTATGGCGCCACCCGCGCCAACTCCACCGGCTTCGACCTGTCCAGTGAAGCGGTCCGCGCCCGCCTGGCCGAGGCGCTGGACGCCTCGCGCGCCACGCTGGTGGCGGTGCAGCCGCGGGTGGCCGGTGTGACGGCGGGCGGCACGCCGCAGCCCGTCACCAATCCGGCCTGCCGTGACGACATGGTCGGCTCGGTGGTCGAGGCCGATGCCGCCACCGTGCAGGCGGCGCTTGCCGCCGCGGCCGACATCGCCCCCGAGTGGGGTGCGACGCCGGCACCGCAGCGCGCCAGCATGCTGCTGGCCGCTGCCGACGCGATGGAAGCCGCCGCCCCGGAGCTGATCGCCCTGATCGTGCGCGAAGCCGGCAAAACCTTCGCCAACGCCATTGCCGAGATCCGCGAGGCGGTCGACTTCTGCCGCTACTACGCCCGTCAGGCGGCCGACCATTTCGACCCGGTGGCGCATCCGCCGCTGGGCCCGGTGGTGTGCATCAGCCCGTGGAACTTCCCGCTCGCCATCTTCACCGGCCAGGTGGCCGCGGCGCTGGCCGCCGGCAACCCGGTGCTGGCCAAACCGGCCGAGCAGACGCCGCTGATCGCCGCCAAGGCAGTGGCCTTGTTCCATGCTGCCGGCGTGCCGCTGGCCGCGCTGCAATTCCTGCCCGGCTCCGGCGAGGTGGTGGGCGCTGCGCTGGTGGCCGATGCGCGCACCTGCGGCGTGATGTTCACCGGCTCGACCGAGGTCGCGCGGCTGATCCAGCGCACCCTGGCCGAGCGCGGTGGCGACATCCCGCTGATTGCCGAAACCGGTGGCCAGAACGCGCTGATCGTCGATTCCACCGCCTTGCCCGAGCAGGTGGTGGCCGATGTCATCGCCTCCAGCTACGATTCGGCCGGCCAGCGCTGCTCGGCGCTGCGTGTGCTGTGCCTGCAAGACGAGATCTACGACCGCACGCTGGCCATGCTCAAGGGCGCCGTGGCCGAGCTGCGCATCGGCTCGCCAGAGGATGTGCGCAACGACATCGGCCCGGTCATCGACGCCGCGGCGCGTGATCAGCTCCAGGCCCATGTGGCCGCGATGCGCGATCGCTACGAATGCTCCGCCATGCCGCTGCCCGAGGCCTGCGCTGCCGGCACCTTCATGGCGCCGACGCTGATCGAGATCAGCTCGCTGGCCAGCCTCGAGCGCGAGGTGTTCGGCCCGGTGCTGCATGTGCTGCGCTATCGCGCGCAGGATCAGGGCGTGCTGGTCGACGCCATCAATGCCACCGGCTACGGCCTGACCCTCGGCGTGCATTCGCGCATCGACGAATCGATCGCCTATGTGGCCAGCCGGGCGCATGTGGGCAACATCTATGTGAACCGCAACATCATCGGTGCGGTGGTCGGCGTCCAGCCCTTCGGCGGCGAGGGCCTGTCCGGCACCGGTCCGAAAGCCGGCGGGCCGCTGTATCTGCACCGCCTGGTGCGTGGAACGGCCGGGCCGCAGGAGATGGCCGCGCTGACGCCCATGCCCGACCCCGTGCTCGACACTTTCGCCGAATGGCTCGACGGGCCGGCGCGGGCCTTCGTCGACGGCGAGAGGGTGGTCCAGCTGCGCGACCGTTTCGACGACTATCGTCGCAGCTCGATGGCCGGGCGCGAGTTCGTGCTGACCGGCCCCACCGGTGAAGACAACCGCATCCGCTTCCTGCCGCGCGAGCAGCTCGCCGGCGTGGCCGAGAGCACGGCGGCCTGGCTTCACCAGATTGCTGCCATGCTCGCCACTGGCAGCCGCATCGCGCTCGAGGCCCGGCCCGGGCTCGAGACGCTGGTGGCTGCCTTGCCCGAGGTGGTGCGCCAGCGGGTCAGCGTGGTGCCGGACATCATGGCCACCTTGTTCGATGCGCTGCTGTATGACGGACCCCAGCCGCATGCCGACACGCTGCGCCGCCAGCTGGCTGCACGGCCGGGGCCGATCGTTTCGCTGGTGGGCCCGACGCCGGCCTACGACCTGGCGCGGCTGGTGACGGAGCGCACGCTGAGCATCAACACCGCCGCGGCCGGTGGCAACGCCAGCCTGATGGCGATTTCCAATTGATCCGGTGTGGCGCTATGCTCGTCGCCACGCCCGCAAGACATGGGCAGTCCGTCATGACCCGGCAACGGGGCGTGACCCAGGCAACCATGGTAAGGCGGCAGTGCGCTCCTAGGGCCGCATTGACCGTTGTTGATTGAACCACGATACAACTAGGAGAGACTCCGTGGAACGCAGAATGAAGATCCAACTGACGACGCTCGCTGCTGCAGTTACGCTGTTTGCCGCTGCTCCCGCCATGGCCGCCGAAACCGTGGTCAAGCTGGGCTTTGCCGCCCCGCTGACCGGGCCGCAGGCGCATTACGGCAAAGAGATGCAGAACGGCGTGGTGCTGGCCGTGGAAGAAGCCAATGCCGCCAAAACCATGCTGGGCGACAAGGTCGTGCGCTTCGAGCTGAAGTCCGAAGACGACATGGCCGATCCGCGAACCGGTACCGCGGTCGCCCAGAAACTGGTCGACGAAGGCATCAACGGCATGATCGGCCACTTCAACTCCGGCACCTCGATTCCTGCTTCCCGGGTGTATTCGGATGCCGGCATTCCGCAGATCGCCATGGCGACCTCGCCGGTGTACACCTCCCAAGGCTACAAGACCACGTTCCGCGCCATGACGTCCGACACCCAGCAAGGCTCGGTGGCCGGCAAATTTGCCGTCGATAAGCTCGGCGCCAAGAAGATCGCCATCATCGACGACCGCACTGCCTACGGCCAGGGCCTGGCGGACGAGTTCGGCAAAGCGGTCAAGGCGGCCGGTGGTGAGATCGTCAAGCGCGAGTTCACCAACGACAAGGCCACCGACTTCGCCGCCATCCTGACCAACATCAAGAAGACCAACCCGGACCTGATCTATTTCGGTGGCGCCGATGCACAGGCAGGCCCGATGATCAAGCAGCTGAAGCAGCTGGGCATCCAGGCCAAGTTCATGGGCGGTGAAATGGTCAAGTCGCCGACCTTCGTGAGCCTCGCAGGTGACGCCGCAGAAGGCGCCATTGCCTCGCTGGCCGGTGTGCCGCTGGCCCAGATGCCGGGTGGCAACGACTATGCCGCTCGCTACAAGGCGCGCTTCAATGCTGAGGTCGAGACCTACTCGCCCTATGCCTACGATGCCACCCGCGCCATGATCGAAGCCATGAAGCAAGCCGGCTCGGCCGACCCGTCGGCCTATCTGCCGAAGCTTGCCGCGATTCAGTTCGCCGGCATCACCTCGCGCAGTATCGCCTATGACGCCAAGGGCGATCTCAAGTCCGGCGGCATCACGCTCTACCAAGTGAAGGGCGGCGAATGGACGGTGATGGAAACGGTGCAGTAAGCCGTTCCACGCTGATGCATCGGCGGCGGCCAGCGGGCCGCCGTTTTTCGTTGACCTTGGCGTCCGCGCGGAGCAGCCGTTTTACAATGGCGCGATGACGTCGACCTCTCACCCTCTGTGGCGCTTCCTGGCCGGGCTGTGCGGATGTCTGCTGGCTCCGCTGGCGCTGGCCGCCGCGCCGATCGAGCTGATCGCGCCGGACGCCGTACGCCCGCTGCTGGCCGCACACCTGACCACCCTGCGAGAAGACGCGCTGCCCGATGTTGCCGACGAGCGCGAACGCCAGGCACTGATCCGCCGCACCCGCACGGAAGTCGAGTCGCTGCTGGCCACCGAAGGCTATTTCACGCCGACGGTGCGGCGCGTCGGCGATACCAAAATGCCCATGCGCGTCGAAGTCATTCCCGGCGCGCGGGCCGAGATCGCCGAGGTCGACATCCGCTTTGCCGGCCAGCTGACCGACGCCCGCTACGCCGAGCGGCGCGAGGCGCTACGGCAGGCCTGGGCGCTGCCGGTCGGCGCCCCGTTCCGCCAGGCGGACTGGGACAGCGCCAAGGGGCAACTGCTCGATGCCGTGGCCTATCGCGACTTCGCCGCCGCGCGCCTGACCCAGACACGCGCCGAAGTCGATCCGGAGGCTGCCCGGGTGCGGCTGTCGGTCAGTATCGATTCCGGGCCGCCCTTCACCCTGGGGCCGCTGGAGATCGAGGGCTTGCAGGATTACCCGGACGATCTGGTCGCCCGCTACAACCTGATCGAACCTGGCGACGCCTACGATCAGGATCGCCTGCTCGAATTCCAGAGCGTGCTGCAGTCGACGCCGTATTTCTCCTCCGTCATCGTCGATGTGCCGACCCGCGGCATCGATCCGGAGCGGGTGCCGATCCAGGTGCGCGTGGTCGAAGCCCGGCCCAAACGGGTCGGCCTGGGGATTGGTTTCAGCAGCAACAACGGCTATCGCACCGAAGCGTCGTATCGCGACGCCAATCTGTTCGGTCGCGGCTGGCTGCTGACTACCGGTGTTCGCCTGCAGCAGCGCGACCAACTCGCCTACGCCGACATCTTCCTGCCGCCGGAACGCGGCGGGCGGCAGGACAGCCTCGGTGCCCAGATCGAACGCAGCGATACCCAGGGCCTGCGCATCACCAGCAGCGCCATCGGTGTGGCCCGCCGCCATCAGCGCGGCGACATCGAAACCCACCTGGCGCTCAAGCTGCAACGCGAGATCTATGCACCGGAGGACGCCGAGGAGGATCATCGCCAGGCCTTGTCGCTCAACTGGACGTGGACCTGGCGCCAGGTCGACAACCTGCTCGATCCGCGTGAAGGCTTTGTCGTCTCCGGCCAGATCGGCGGCGGCGCCAAGGCCGCGCTCTCCGATCAGAACTTCCTGCGTCTGGCCGGGCGCGTCGTGCGCTACCAGCCGGTCGGCGAGCGTGACGTGATCATTCTGCGCGCCGACGGCGGTGTGACGCTGGCGCCGAGCCGCGACGGCATCCCGCAGGACTTCCTGTTCCGTACCGGCGGCGCACAAAGCGTGCGCGGCTACGCCTACCAAAGCCTCGGCGTGGCGGAGGGCAGTGCCACGGTCGGAGGCCGCTACATGGCCGCCGTCAGCGCCGAGTATGTGCATTGGCTGAAGAACGACTGGGGCATTGCCGCCTTTGTCGACGCCGGCAACGCCGCCGACGAGCGCGCCACCTTCCGCCTCAAGCCCGGCTACGGCCTGGGTGCCCGCTGGCGCAGCCCGGCCGGCCCCTTGGCGGTCGATCTGGCCTACGGTCACGACGATCGCACGCTGCGCCTGCACTTCGCGATCGCCGTGGCGTTCTAGTCGGGCGTCTTGCCCGATAGGTGCGCCTGCAGGGGGGGCGGCTTTCAACCCGGCAGGACCGGCCAACACCAGCCTGCGGCCTACCAAAGTGGCCAAAACATCACAGGGAAAATGCCGCTCTCCGTCCGCGGGTGTTTCGCGATGTTGCACAAAAGCAACAGCCCGATCCGGAAAGCCACGTTATTTGGGGTTCTCGCTTGCGACAAGACGCCAGGGTTTGCAGAATCACCCCAACTTCTCGGCTTGAGAGGTCAGTCGGGCCCAGGCAACCCCTGGGGTTCAACTACACAATCTTAGGAGAAATCCATGCAGAAGAAACTGATCGCCATGGCCATCGCCGGCATGATCGCCGCTCCGGCCTTCGCACAGTCCAACGTGACCGTGTACGGCATCATCGATACGTTCGTCGGTTTCGGTAAGGCGGGTGACGCCAAGTTCTCGGGTGTTGCCAACGGCGTGCTGAACGGCCCGCGTATCGGCTTCAAGGGCGAGGAAGATCTGGGCAACGGCCTGAAGGCCAAGTTCACCCTCGAGCAGGGCTTCAGCTCCGACGACGGTGAGCCGAACTCGTCCAAGCAATTCCATCGTCAAGCTTGGGTTGGCCTGGAAGGCGGCTTCGGTTTCGTTGGCCTGGGTCGTCAGTACGCGCCGGGTTACCACGCATACCGTAACGCAGCCATCGCTGCTGGCGCGCTGGATCCGTTCGCCATTCTGGCCGGTGCCAAGAGCCTGCAAATCGACGCCGGCTCGGACTCTCGCTGGGACAACTCGATCAACTATCAGTCGAAGTCGTTCGGCGGCTTCAGCGCCCAGGTGATCTACGGCTTCGGTTCGACCGAAGCTGATACTCAAGCGAAGAACCCGAACCGCAACAACGACGACCGCGTTAGTCTGGGTCTGAACTATGCCAATGGCCCGCTGAACCTCGATTACATCTACGTTGATGCTGGCAACACGGCCTTCGGTGATGATCACAAAGAGCACTACCTCGGCGCTGCATACGACTTCGGCGGCTTCAAGCTGGTCGGTTCGTACCAGATCGCTCGCCAGGACGCGGACGATAGCGACGTTAAGGTGTACCAGATCGGCGGTATCATTCCGGTCGGCAATGGCAACATCCACGTTGCTTACGGTGCCCGCAACGAAGACGCGCAAGACTCCGACAGCCGTTCGTTTGGTCTGGCTTACACCCACAACCTGTCGAAGCGCACCATCGCTTACGTCGGTCTGAACCGCACCACGAACGACGACGCAGTTGCTCTGGGCGCGCTGGCCAAGGCAAATGGCGAGAGCTCCAACGCTGTGGGCTTGGGCATCCGCCACGCTTTCTAATCGATTCGTCGATCTGAAAGTTGAAAAAGGCGCCTTCGGGCGCCTTTTTCTATGGGGCGCCGATGATGGCGCCCTTTTCATATTTTGTTCTGCGTCAGTTCAGTTTCTTCAAGTAGTCCTTGGTGAACAGTTTGTCCGGCAGGGGGCGAGGGTTCATCGCGCTGTAGGTCAGGACCGACACATCGCCACTCTTCAGCCCATCGGTCATCACCAGCCGGGTCGGGCGCACGGCGCCGGCCATTTCTCGATAATCCGTGTATTCGCAGGTTTTCAGCAGGCGCCCTGAGACGGCGTAGAACGCGGCCTTGCGGGGGCGTTGGGTGGCGACATCGATCCAGTATTCGACGCGGGCATAGGTGACGCCGTCGTCGACCGCTGTCAGCTCCAACACATGGGCCGGCTTGCCGTCGATGGACTCTTCACGCAGGTACTTGGCGGTGTAGTCGCCCGTGAAGTTGGCGCGGGCCAAGTCTCCGTTGGCCACCTGGCCGGTGAGCCGCTGTGCCAACGACAGGCGCACCGGCTGCGAAACCGAGGGTAGAAAGACCCACAGATCGCGATGTTTCATGAGCAGGATCTGGCCGCGTTCGCTGGCTGGCTCCAGGGTGAGGACCACGGTGTCTTCGCGACCCTTGGACAGCACCCGGTAGCGGCGCTGGTCGGCCGTCTCGCTGTCGCTTTGACGGCTTTCGATGTCGATGTCGACCTGAAAACTGTCCTGCGGAAAGCGAATCGCATCGGTGCTGGCGAGCAGGGCGTTGGCGTCGGGGGGCTCGGCGGCCGAGGCGGTGGCGCCGAACGCGGCGAGGGCGCCGAGAAGTGCGGCACGCAGGGCGGTGCGGCGGAGTCGAAATGGCTGTGTCATGAGTGCTATCCTTGTGGCGGTACGACTTTTACTACGGCTGCGACATGGCGATTGTTCAGGTGGAAAATGTCTCCAAGCGTTATCGCTTGGGGAATCAGACGGTGACCGCGCTGCGCGACGTGACCTTGTCTATCGAGCCGGGCGTGTTTCTGGCCATCGCCGGCCCGTCGGGAAGTGGCAAGTCGACAGTACTGAATATTATCGGTTGCATCGATACGCCTTCGACCGGCCGGGTGTTGATCAATGGCCAGGACGTGTCCGGCAAGCATCCTGACGAGTTGGCCGATCTGCGTGCGCGCACGGTGGGGTTCATCTTCCAGACCTTCAACTTGATGCCGGTGCTGTCTGCCGAGGAAAACGTGGAGTATCCCTTGCTCCAGTTCCCCGAATTGAGCAAAACCGAGCGCCAGGAGCGGGTCAAGCATTATCTGTCGATGGTCGGCCTGCGCAAGTATGCGACACACCGGCCCAACCAGCTCTCCGGCGGTCAGCGCCAGCGCGTGGCGATTGCCCGGGCCTTGGCCACGCATTCGAAGATCGTGCTGGCCGACGAGCCGACGGCGAACCTCGACCGCAAGACCGGTGAGAGCATTCTGAAGCTGATGAAGCAGATCAATCGGGAGTCGGGGACGACTTTCGTGTTTTCCACGCATGATCGGCGGGTGATGAACATGGCCGATAGGCTGGTGCGTATCGAGGATGGTGAAATCAAGGCGCTTGGCATGCGCATGGCTGACGGCTGGAAATTCGTCCAGGACCGTCGTGCACAAGACGAAGAAGATCCGGAAATCTAGGGAGAGCTTGATGAGGCGATGGCGAGCAGTGCTTGGGGCGGGGTGTGTGGCGTGGGCGGGTGTTGCCGTTGGGGCGGACGATTTGGGACTGGACGATCTGCTCGATGTGGCGAAGCCGGCGGAGTCGGGGAGCGCGGTGCAAGGGTTCGCCGAGTTCTCCGCGGCGCGCGCGTACGAATCGCCCTCGCATTGGTCCAAACTGCGCGCACGACTGAATTTGCAAGGCAGTGGCCGCCTCAGCGAGCAGGTGAAGTGGAAGCTGTCGGGGCGTTTCGACGCGGATGCGGCGCCGGATATCGAATCCGACGTCTACCCGGCGGCGGTGCGCCGCGACCGGCGCAGCGAGGCAATGATTCGCGAGGCCTACCTCGATATCTCCGCAGGCGACTGGGACTACCGCTTGGGCCGGCAGCATGTGGTTTGGGGGGAGATGGTCGGCCTGTTCTTTGCCGACGTGGTGTCGGCGCGCGACACGCGCGAGTTCTTCCTGCCCGAGTTCGACCAGATGCGCATTCCGCAGTGGGCCGCGCGTGCCGAGTATTTCGGCGCCGGCTGGCATGGCGAGTTGTTGTGGATTCCGTTCCCCAGTGTCGACAACATCGGCAAGCCGGGCGGTGATTTCTATCCGTTCGTGGCACCCGAGGGAACCCGCTTCGCGGGTGAGGATCGGCCGGATCAACGCCTTGGCAACATGAACTGGGGCGCACGGCTGTCGGCCCTGATCGATGGTTGGGATGTGTCGGGGTTCTTCTACCGGAGTACGGACGTGGCGCCGACCTTCTACCGTGTCGGGACGGCGCCGCTGACCTACGAGGCGCGCCACGACAGGATCAACCAGATCGGCGCGACCTTCTCCAAGGATCTGGGCTTTGCCGTCCTCAAGGGTGAGGCGGTGCATACCTCGGGGCGGAAGTTCAACACGAGCGATGCTGCCGCGCCGTTTGGCCTGGTGTCGTCAGACACCCTGGACTATGTGATCGGGCTGGATGTGCCGCTGGCCAGCGTCTGGCGGGTGAACACGCAGTATTACGCCCGCACCCACTTCGATCATCCGGACGGCATGGTGTGGGACAAGCACGAGCAGGGCGCCACGCTCCTGGTCAATCGCGAGTTCGGCGACAAGTTCGAGGCCGAAGTGCTGTGGGCGGCAAGCCTGAGCGGCGGGGGCTATATGTTGCGGCCGAAGGTCGTGTGGCAGATGGATGCCAACTGGCGCGGCATGGCCGGGCTGGACGTGTTCGGCGGGCCGGCCAACGGGATGTTCGGGCGCTTCGATCGCAGTGACCGCGCCTATGTGGAAGTGCGGCGCATGTTCTGACGCCGGGCGCTGCGCCCCGATGGCCGGGGCGGGCGGCTTCTACATCGTGACCAGAGACGGGTCGGCCTGCAGGCGCTTGAGCAGACCGCGCTGCTCGGTGTCATTGAAAAAATACGAGTAGAGACTTCGGGCGCCTGCGTCGGGCCGGCCGGCATGACGCGCGATCTGTTCGTCGGCATAGTCGAGCGGCAGATGGAGCAGCACCGCCGGCGCACTGACACGCGGGCAGATCCGCTCCTCGCCGGCAACGCGCAGGCCGAGCATGCGCTGGTAGAAGGCGACATGCCGGGGATTGACCTCGATGAACAGGTCGGTCCGCCGGTGGATCAGCCGGCCGAAGATGTAGGCCAGGTGGAAGATCGACGCCAGCACTTCTTTCGAGTTGAAGGCCGGGTCGATGGCCAGCCGTGTGAGCTCGCAGACGCTGGCCCCGGTCCTGCGTACGGCGGTGATCTCGTCCGAATACAGCTCGTCGGCCAGCAAGCCCTCGTCGGAATCGAGCTTGAGCGTCAAGGTGCCGAACATGGTGGTGCCGCGCGAGGCGATCAGCGTCAGCTGGTTCGGTTCGTTGTCGATGCGCGACGGTGCATGGGTGAGCAGCCCGCGCCACGCGTACATGCGCTGGATCAGCATGCTGACGTTGCTGCGTTGGCCGTCGGCCCCATTGCCGAGCCGGATCTGGAAATCGCTGCGTGAAAGGACGAATTCGCGGCTGTCGCGATCGTCGGCGGGGGGGATGCCAAGCGAATGAAGAAGGCCGGAATCGTTTGTCACGTCCCTTTGCGGGATAGCGTGATAAGCTCCTTTCAGCCTTGGATTGTGGTGCTGGTGTGCTTCAAATGTGCTCACTTGGTGACCCTCTTTCGACCGATCTGTTGTCGCGGAATGTGTCATGCCAAGTCGCGGATCGATCAGTTCGGACATGCCAATGGACTGCGTCGCGCTGTATTGACTAGGATCGTACTTTAGCCAGTCCTGTGAAGGAAGGCTGTAAGCGTTTGTGTGTTTGTGTAATTGTTCCTTTTGGACTGTGCCTGCCGCCGCTAGGATTCCGTTGGAATGTCGGAGGCCTTTGCCGGCACAAATGACTTGGAGGGGTTGGAAATGAAGCTCATGCGATCTGTGCTGGGGCTTGTCAGTGTTGCGCTTGCGTCGCTCCTGGTGCTGTCGGGATGTGCCAGCGGAAGTTTCCCGCCAGCGCCTGCCGTGGCGGCCGACGCTGAATACAGTTATGTCATCGGGCCGGGCGATACGGTCAATATCGTCGTGTGGCGCAACCCCGAGTTGTCGATGTCGGTGCCGGTGCGCCCCGACGGCAAGATCACCACGCCGTTGGTCGAAGACCTCCAGGCCATGGGCAAGGATGCCAGTACCCTGGCGCGCGACATCGAGAAAGCGCTCGAGAAATACATCCGCGAGCCGGTGGTGACCGTGATCGTCACGAGCTTTGTCGGCCCCTACAGCGAGCAGATCCGTGTGGTCGGTGAGGCGGCCGAGCCGAAGATCCTCCCCTATCGTCAGAAAATGACGGTGCTGGATGTGATGATCGCGGTGGGTGGAATGACCGAGTTTGCCGACGGCAACAAGGCGTCCATCCTGCGCACCGGCGAGGGGAACAAACAGTACAGTGTCCGCCTGTCGGATCTGCTCAAGCGGGGCGACGTGTCGGCCAACGTCGAGATGCGCCCTGGCGATGTCCTGATCATTCCGCAAAGCTGGTTCTGATCTTCACCCCGAACCGACCGGCCGCCGTCATGGCGGCCGGCACACACAGAAGCTGATCTATGGAAGACGTTCTCCGACAACTCGTTGCGTACCTGCGCGGCATGTGGCTGTATCGCTGGTGGGGGCTGATCGGCGCCTGGCTGGTCGGCGCCATCGCCGCCGGTGCGATCTACATGCTGCCCGACCGGTACGAATCGTCCGCGCGTATCTACGTGGATACCCAGTCGGTGCTCAAGCCCCTGATGTCCGGGCTGGCGGTTCAGCCGAACGTGGATCAACAGATCACGATTCTCTCGCGCACCCTGATCAGCCGTCCGAATATCGAAAAGCTGATCCGGATGGCCGATCTCGATCTCACGGTCAAGACCAACAAGGATCGCGAGGAGCTGATCGCGACACTGAACAAGACGCTCCAGATTCGAGGCACGGGGCGGGACAACCTGTTCACCCTTTCCTATGAAGACACCGAGCCCGAGCGCGCCAAGCGAGTCGTTCAATCGCTGGTGTCGATATTTGTCGAGTCCGGCCTGGGCGACAAGCGCAAGGACACCGACTCGGCGCGGCGCTTCATCGAAGAGCAGATCAAGACCTACGAGCAGCGGCTGGACGAGGCCGAAAACCGCTTGAAGGACTTCAAGATCAAGAACATGCACTTGATGCTGGGCGGCAAGGACTATGTGTCGCAGGTCGGGGAAGTGGCGGGGCAGCTGGCCGCCGCGCGTCTGGCCTTGCGTGAAGCTGAAAACTCCCGCAATGCGCTCCAGCGTCAGCTGGTGGGCGAGGAGCCGGTGCTGCTGCCCGAGAATCAATTGGAGCGGAAGGTCTCGATTCCGGAGATCGATGGCCGGATCGACGTCATGCAGCGAAACCTCGACGGTCTGCTGCAGCGTTACACCGAAGTCCACCCCGACGTGGTCGGCACGCGCCGCATCATCGCGCAGTTGCAGGAACAGAAGAAGGCCGAGGTGGAGGCGCGACGCAGCGAGAGCGGGGGTTACGGCGACGTCAACGCCAACCCGGTCTACCAGCAGATGAAGCTGGCGCTGGCCGACGCGGAAGCCAATGTGGCGTCCTTGAATGCACGAGTGGCCGAGTACGAAGCGCGTCAGGCGCAGCTGCAGGCGTCGGCCAAGTTGCTGCCGCAGGTCGAAGCGGAGCTGGCACAGCTGAACCGGGACTACGAGATCAACAAGAAGAACTACGAGACGCTGGTGGGGCGCCGCGAATCGGCCAATATGTCGGTCGAGATGGAGTCTTCCTCGGGCATGGCCGAGTTCCGCCTGATCGATCCGCCCAGCGTGCCGCTCAAGCCGTCCGCGCCCAACCGCATCCTGCTGATGCCGCTGGGTGGTGCCGGTGCCCTGTTGTTCGGTCTGGCGCTCACCTTCGTGCTGAGCCAGATGCGTCCGACCTTCCTGGACGGGCGGGAGTTGCGCGAGGTGGCCGGACTGCCCCTGCTGGGAACGGTCCACGCCACACCCGATCCGGTGCGGCGGCGGCGTCGGCAGCGCCTCAATCTGGCATTTCTCGGCGGGGTCAGCGGTTATGTCGGCGCGTTTGGCGTGCTGACGGTCGCGTTGGCCATGCTGAAAATTACTTGAAGGTCTTGATATGAGTCTTATCGAAAAGGCCGTTGAGCGGCTCGGCCAACTGAAACAGGCGGGGCAGGACGTGCCGGTGATCACGCCGGTGACTGCCGACGCTGGCGAGACTGCCGAGGTTGCCGCTCCCGAGCGCTCCCGCGTGTCGATTCATGCGCCAGAGGCGGAGCCGGTCAGCCGCGAGGTGCATATCGATCTCGAGCGGCTGGGCCATATGGGTTTCGTGACACCGGATCAGCAGCGCTCGGCGATCGCCGAGGAGTACCGCGTCATCAAGCGTCCGCTGCTGCGCAATGCCTCGTCGATACGCGGCGCCAGCCGGGTGGCCAACGGCAACCTGATCATGGTGACCAGTGCGCTGCCGGGCGAGGGCAAGAGTTTCACCGCGCTCAATCTGGCCATGAGCATGGCCATGGAGCTCGACCACTCGGTGCTGTTGGTCGATGCGGATGTCTCCAAGCCGTCCATTCTCAAGCAACTGGGTCTGCCGCCGGAGCGGGGGCTGATGGACGTGCTGGTCGATGCATCGCTCGATCTGCCCGACGTCATCCTGCGGACCAACATCGAGAAGCTCCGCATTCTGCCCGCCGGTTCGGCGACGCAGCGGGCCACCGAAGTGCTCGCCAGCGAAGGGATGAACCGCTTGCTCGACGAGATGGCGAGCCGATACCCGGACCGCATCATCATTTTCGATTCGCCGCCACTGCTTGTGACGACCGAGGCGCGGGCCCTGGCGACGCACATGGGGCAGATCGTGGTCGTCGTCGAGGCCGAGCGCACGACGCATTCGGCGCTCAAGCAGGCCTTGGCGACCATCGATGCCTGCCCGATCAAGATGATGTTGCTGAACAAATCGACCGTTCAGGGGCCGGGAGGCTACTACGGATATGGCTACGGATATGGGCATGAAGCCGACGATGACAAAGCCGCCTGAGTTTCTGCACGCGATCGCACCGCTGGCGGTTGCCGCGGCCTGCTGCATGGCCGGCGGCGCCTGGGCTCAGTCGGTGGTGCAGGTCACGCCGAGCATCAGTTCGCGGCTGACCTTCACCGACAACGTCAATGCGTCGTCCAACAGCGAAAGCGACTGGCTGCTCGAAGTGTCGCCGGGCATCGCCGTGCGCCGCGACTCCGGTCGGGTCAATGGCAACTTCGACGCCTCCCTGCGCAATGTCGTCTATGCCAATTCCGACGACCGCAACACCACCTTCCTGGCCTTGCGCGGCCGGGGGGAAGTCGAGGCGATCGAGCAATTGCTGTTCGTGGACCTCGGCGCGTCGATCAGCCGCAACAACCAGTCGCTGTTCAGTGGCCGATCGAGTGACGACCCGCTCAATACCAGCGCCGACAACGAAGTGCGCTCCTTCAACCTCGGGCCGCGCCTCGAGTTTGCCTTCGGCAACTCGGCCAAGGGCCGTCTGGCCTACAACAACCACTGGCTCAGTGGCGGCGGCAGCACGCTGAGCAACCGGCGCACCGAGACGCTGACCGGCATGCTGGAAGACGGCGAGGCCTTCGGCCCGTTCGGCTGGTCCTTGAGCTACGACAAGGTCAACAGCCACTATCGCGACAACGACACCGAGGCCACGCGCGAGAACGGGCGCCTCGGTGTGAGCTACACGGTGACGCCGCAGTTCATCCTGCGGGCCTCGGTCGGCCGCGAGTCGAACAACTACAATGCGGGCCGGACCGACGAAGGCACGACCCATGGTTACGGCTTCGACTGGTTTCCCACCACCCGCACCTCCGTCACGGCGTTCACCGAGGAGCGTCTGTTCGGTCGGGGCTACGACATAAAAGTTTCCCACCGCGGACCGCGCAGCAGCTGGCGCCTGAGCTATGTGCGCGACTACACCTCCTCCGAAGAGGTGATCGCCGAGTCGCTCGAAGACTATTACTACCAGCTGATTTTCGACAGCCTGGCCGGGCAGGGGCTGAGCAATGTGCAGCGCGATGTCGTGGCGCGTGCGCTCCTGCAACAGTCGGGTCTGACCGGTTCCGGGCTGCAGGTCGGCTTCATCACCAACGCGCAGTATGTCAGCCGCAACCTGCGCGGCGACTTCACCCTGTCCGGGGTGCGCAATACCCTGACCGTTTCGCTCTATCGCACCGAACGGAGCCGGCTGGCGGAGGATCTGATCGTCTCGGCGACCGATGATTTCCGCAACTTCGACCAGATTCGCGATACCGGCATGATCGTCTCGCTCAACCACAAGCTGTCGGGTCTGTCGACCCTGACCGCTTCCGTCGGGCGCAACAATATCCAGGGCTCCGGGGTGACCTCCCAAGACAACAAGCGCACGACCCTCAACCTGGGGGTGTCACGCAGACTTGGGCCGAAATCGACCGGCGGCCTGACCTATCGCCACCAGAAGTCCACCGGCTCTTCCGACTTCACCGAAAACGCGCTGACAGCGACGCTGGGCGTACGGTTCTGATCCATGTATGAGAATTTTTACCGGCTGAGCGGAAAACCGTTCCAGCTCAATCCCGATCCGGCTTTCTTCTACGGTAGCCGGGGCCATCGCCGCGCGATGGCCTATCTGGAATACGGCCTGCACCAGAACGAAGGCTTCATCGTCATCACCGGGGAGATCGGCGCCGGCAAGACCACCCTGGTGCGCAACCTGCTCCAGAAGCTCGATCCGGCCAAGGTGGTGGCAGCGCAGCTGGTCAGCACCCAGATCGACGCCAACGACATCCTGCAACTGGTGGCGGCCGCCTTCGGCGTGCCGAGCAAGGGGCTCGACAAGGCCGGCCTGTTGTTGGCGCTCGAGACCTTCCTGGTGTCGGTGACGGCCTCCGGCAAGCGGGCGCTGCTCATTGTCGACGAGGCGCAGAATCTCACGCCGCGTGCGGTGGAGGAGTTGCGCATGCTGTCGAACTTCCAGCTGGAGGAGCATGCCCTGCTGCAGAGCTTCCTGGTCGGGCAGCCGGAATTTCGCGACATCATGCAAAGCCCCGAAATGCAACAGCTGCGCCAGCGGGTGATCGCCTCCTACCACCTCGGGCCGCTGGATCTTGAAGAGACGCGTGCCTATGTCGAGCACCGCCTCAAGCATGTCGGATGGAAGAATGATCCGCAGTTCGACGTCGCCATCTTCCCGTCGATTTTCCGCGCCTCCGGGGGGGTGCCGCGGCGCATCAACACGCTGTGCGATCGCTTGATGCTGGCCGGCTTCCTCGGCGAGAAGCGCCGGCTGGGCGAGGCGGAAGTCGACGAGGTGCTGCAGGAGATGAAGGAGGAGCAGCGCAGCGGCCGCGGGATCGGCACGGCGCGACTGGCGCCGCTGGCTGGCGGCGCGGCTCCCGGCAACCTGCCGAGCTTCGATCCGGGCAAGCTCGATCTCGACCCGTCGGTGGCGCGGCAGTTTGCGCAACTGGCCGCCGGCTTCGACGCCGCGCGCATCGAGGCCCGCCTGAGCCA
Source organism: Denitromonas iodatirespirans (assembly GCF_018524365.1). Taxonomy (GTDB): domain Bacteria; phylum Pseudomonadota; class Gammaproteobacteria; order Burkholderiales; family Rhodocyclaceae; genus Nitrogeniibacter; species Nitrogeniibacter iodatirespirans. The sequence continues at coordinate 235,146 of NZ_JAEKFT010000004.1, read as the reverse complement.
GCTCGAACAGGCCATGTCCACCACGCTGGCGCTGATGAACCGGATCGTCGCGGCGCACGCCATCGACAACGACGAAGACAGCGACAAGGCCGCCAAATGACCGGACCGACGACCGCGCCGGTGATCTGCATCGTCGGCGCACGCCCCAACTACATGAAGATGGCGCCCATCATGCGCGCCTTTGCGGCGCACTCGCCACGCATCCCGACGCTGTTGGTGCATACCGGCCAGCACTACGATGCGGCCATGAACGACCGCTTGTTCACCGATCTCGAACTGCCGCGGGCCGATGTCAATCTGGAAGTCGGCTCCGCCTCCCACGCGGTGCAGACCGCCGAAGTGATGAAGCGCTTCGAGCCGGTCATGGACGCCCACGGCGCGCGCGCCGTGCTGGTGGTCGGCGATGTCAATTCCACGCTTGCCTGCGCGCTGGTGGCCGCCAAACGCCATGTGCCGGTGATCCATGTCGAGGCGGGCTTGCGCAGCGGCGACCGGCGCATGCCCGAAGAGATCAACCGGGTGCTGACCGACCAGATGTCGGATGTGCTGTACACCACCGAGCGCTCGGCGCACGATAACCTGGCCCGCGAGGGGATCGATCCGGAGCGGGCGTTGTTCGTCGGCAACGTGATGATCGACACCCTGATCGCCAATCGCCACAAGGCGGTGGCGCCCGAGCAACTGCTGGCACAAGCCGGCCTCGATCCGCACCGGATTGCCGACGGTTTCGGCGTGGTGACGCTGCACCGGCCGTCGAATGTGGACGATGCGGCGATGCTGCGCCGGTTGATCGAAACCCTGCACACGGTGAGCCGCAAGCTGCCGCTGATCTTTGCCCTGCATCCGCGCACGCGCAAGAACATCGAGGCGCACGGCCTGTCGTCGCTGCTCGAGGCGCCCGGCTTCCTGATCCTGCCGCCGCAGGGCTACCTCGAAATGCTGGGTCTGATGGCCGGTGCGCGTCTGGTCCTCACCGATTCGGGCGGCATTCAGGAAGAGACCACCGCGCTCGGCGTGCCGTGTCTCACCATGCGCGAGAGCACCGAACGGCCGATCACCGTGACCGAAGGCACCAACACCATCGTGGCCGGCGACCCGCAGGCGATCCTCGACGGGGTCGATGCGGTGCTGGCCGGTGGCGGCAAGGGCCGGCGCATTCCCGAGGGCTGGGACGGCCGCGCCGCCGAGCGCATTGCCGCCCACCTGGCGGGCTGGCTGGCGGCACGCGAAGCGCCCTCGGCGGCCGGAGTGCCCGCATGAGCGTCGTCAATGCGCTCACCATCGACGTGGAAGACTACTTCCAGGTGTCGGCGCTGGCGCCGCATTTCCCACGTCGCGACTGGGACACCGTCCCCTGCCGCGTCGAGCGGAATGTCGATCTGATCCTGTCCTTGCTGCATGAATACGGCGCCAAGGGCACCTTCTTCACCCTCGGCTGGATCGCCGAGCGCTATCCGCACCTGGTGCGCCTGATCGCCCTGGAAGGGCACGAAGTGGCCAGCCACGGCTATGCCCACCAGCGCGCCAGCGAGCAGACCCCCGAGGCCTTCGGCGCGGACATCCGTCTGGCCAAAACCGTGCTCGAGGACATCGCCGGCACCGAGGTCAAGGGCTATCGGGCGCCGAGTTTCTCGATCGGCGATCGCAACCCCTGGGCGCACGACTGCATCGCCGAGGCCGGTTACGCCTACAGTTCGAGCGTGTACCCGGTCAAGCACGATCACTACGGCATGCCCGACGCGCCGCGTTTTCCCTATCGGCTCGAAAACGGCCTGATCGAGATGCCGATCACCACGGTGCGTTATCTGGGGCGCAACCTGCCGGCCGGTGGCGGCGGGTATTTCCGCCTCCTGCCGTATTCCGCCTCGCGCTGGCTGATCCGTCGGGTCAATGAAGAGGAGCGTCGTTCGGCGATGTTCTACTTCCACCCCTGGGAGATCGATCCCGATCAGCCGGTGGTGCCGGGGACGAGCCTCAAAACCCGCTTTCGCCACTACGTCAATCTGTCACGCACCGAGGGCAGACTGCGCCAGTTGATGTCCGATTTTGCCTGGGGACGGATGGACGAAGTGTTTCTCGCCACGGCGTAAGCGCGCCGGACCAAGACATCTCATGCCACACGCCGATCTGACCGTCCACGCCCTGACGCAAAGCGACCACGCCGCGTGGGACGCCTTTGTCGTCGACTGCCCGCAGGCCACCTTCTTCCATCGCGCCGCCTGGCAAGGCTTGATGGAAGACGTGTTCGGCCATCGCACGCATTTCCTTTTCGCCCGCCGCGCAGGGCAGATCGTTGCCGTGCTGCCGCTGGCCGAAGTGCACAGCCGCCTCTTCGGCCATTCGCTCACCTCGCTGCCGTTCTGTGTCTATGGCGGCATCGTTGGCGATCCTGACGCGGTCCCGCTGCTCGAAGCCGAGGCCGAGCGCATCGCCCTGGCGCGGGGGGTTCAGCACCTGGAATATCGCAACCTCACGCCCCGGCACACCGACTGGCCGCGGCAGGATCTGTACGTGACCTTCCGCAAGGCCATCGATCCCGATGTCGAGGCGAATCTGGCGGCCATTCCGCGCAAGCAGCGGGCGATGGTGCGCAAGGGCATCAAGAACGGGCTGGTGAGTCAGATCGACCCCGATGTCGAGCGCTTTTTTGCGCTGTATGCCGACAACGTGCGGCGCCATGGCACGCCCGCACTGCCCAAGCGATTTTTCGCGGCCCTGATGACGGCCTTTGGCGACGACTGCCAGGTGCAGACGGTCACCGGCCCCGACGGCAAGTTGCTGTCGAGCGTGCTGAGCTTCTATTTCCGCGACGAGGTGCTGCCCTATTACGCGGGTGACGACCTCGCGGCGCGGGCGCTGGCGGCTAACGATTTCAAGTACTGGGCGCTGATGCAGCACGCCTGCGAGCGCGGCGCGCGCCTGTTCGACTACGGCCGCAGCAAGATCGGCACCGGTCCCTACAGCTTCAAGAAGAACTGGGGTTTCGAGCCGCAGCCGCTGTCCTACGAGTACCGCCTCTACAAACGCGATGCGGTGCCGCAGAACAACCCCATGAACCCCAAGTACCGGGCGTTCATCGCCCTGTGGAAACGGCTGCCGCTGCCGGTGGCCAACGCGCTTGGGCCGTTCATCGTGCGGAATCTGGGCTGACCATGCAAAAGCCGCCGCTGCTCTATCTCGTGCATCGCATCCCGTATCCGCCCAACAAGGGCGACAAACTGCGCTCGTTTCATATCCTGCGCCATCTGGCGATGCACTACCGGGTGTTCCTGGCCACCTTCGTCGACCACCCGGACGACTGGGCCCATGTGCCGGCGCTGAACACCTGGTGTGCCGGCGTGCATGCCGTGCGGCTCAAGCCGACGTCCGCCCGGATCCGCAGTCTGCGCGGCGTGCTGACCGGCGAGGCGCTCAGCGTGCCCTATTACCGCGATGCGGGTCTGCAGGCCTGGGTGCGCGAGGTGGTACGCCACGAAGATATTCGCCAGGCCGTGGTGTTCTCCGGCCCGATGGCGCAGTACCTCGAGGGCTTGCCGCTGGCGCGCACGGTGATCGATTTCTGCGATGTCGATTCCGCCAAATGGACCCAGTACGCCGCCTCGCGGCGCGGCCCGATGGCCTGGCTGTATCGCCGTGAAGGGCGCTTGCTGAGCAATTTCGAACGGCGCTGGGCCGGCCGGGCGGATGTGTCGAGTTTCGTGACCCGGGCCGAGGCCGATCTGTTTCTGGCCGATGCGCCGCATCTGGCCGACCGGGTGCTGGCGATCGAGAACGGCGTCGATGCCGAGGTGTTTTCGCCGGCCAATGGTGGCGAGCGCCCGTTCGGGCGGGGAGGGCCGCATATCGTGTTCACCGGCGCCATGGACTACTGGCCGAATATCGATGCGGCCACCTGGTTCGCGCGCGAGGTGATGCCGCGCGTGTGGACGACGCTGCCCGAGGCCTGCTTCACCATCGTCGGCATGAACCCGACGCCGGGCGTCCGCGCCCTGGCGGTGCCGGAGCGGATCGTGGTGACGGGGACGGTGCCCGATGTGCGGCCGTATGTGCACCATGCCGATGTCGTCGTCGCGCCGTTGCGGGTGGCGCGCGGCATCCAGAACAAGGTGCTCGAAGCGATGTCGATGGGCCGTCCGGTGGTGGCCTCCGCTGCTGCTGCGACCGGCCTGCGGGGCGTGACGGGCGTCACCCATGAGGAGGCCGAGACGCCGGAGGACTACCTGGCGGCCATCCGCCGTTGCCTCGACCCCGAACGCGGGCGTGCGATGGGGCTGGCGGCACGCCAGGCCGTGCTCGACCAGTACGCCTGGGACGCCCATCTGAAGGCGCTTCCGCGCGCCCTGACGGTGTCGGGCAGCGTGCAACCCGAAGCGGTGAGCGCATGAGTAGCGTGCCGCATCCGCTCGATCTGGCGGCGCCGCGTACGCCACCGTGGCACGTGCTGGCGACGCTGCTGGGCGTGTTGCTGGTGTGGGCGCTGGCCTACCGGGACTCGCTGATGGATATGGCGGCCATCTGGTCGCGCTCCGATACGTTTGCGCACGGATTCGTGGTGCTGCCGATCTCCGCCTACCTGATCTGGATGCAGCGCGCGCACCTGGCCGGCTGTCGGCCGAAACCGGCAGTGTCCGTGTTGCCGCTGGTCCTGCTGGCGGCATTCGCCTGGGTGCTGGGGCGTCTGACCAGCGTGGCCGCGCTCGAGCATGTGTCGGCGGTAGCGGTGCTGGTGAGTGCGCTGTGGTGCGGGCTCGGCCACCGGCTGTTTCGTCGTCTGGCCTTTCCGCTGGGCTTCCTGATGTTCATGGCGCCGGTCGGCGAGTTCCTGGTGCCGGTGCTGATGCACTACACCGCCGAATTCACGGTGAGCGCCGTACGGGCCAGCGGCGTGCCGGTGTACCAGGAAGGCCTGCAGTTCGTGCTGCCGAACGGTCGCTGGTCGGTGGTCGAAGCCTGCAGCGGCATTCGCTACCTGATCGCCTCCTTCATGGTCGGCACGCTGTATGCCTACCTGAACTACCAGAAGCTGCACAAGCGGCTGATGTTTGCCTTGGTTGCGCTGCTGATCCCGATCATCGCCAACTGGGTGCGCGCCTACATCATCGTCATGCTCGGCTACCTGAGCGACAACGCACTGGCTGCCGGGGTGGACCACCTGATCTATGGCTGGGTGTTCTTCGGCGTCGTCATTCTCACCATGTTCTGGCTGGGCAACCGCTGGCGCGATCCCGAGCCCGACGACGCAGCTGCAGCCTCGTCGGCGGTGGAGCCGGTGGTGCGGCGCATGCCGACCGGGGCGCTGGTATGGCTGGTGCTGGCCCTGTTTGCCGGGCCGGGGCTCGGCGCCTGGCTGGCGCCGGCCGACCGCGTGGTGTCGGTCACGCTCGGCACGCCCGCGGCGGCCGACGGCTGGCGGGCGCAGGCCGGGCCGCTGCTCCCGTTCAGACCCGCCTTTGCCGGTTTCCGGGCCGACCATGCCGGGCACTACATCGGCCCGGCCGGCGAGGTCGGCCTGTATCTGGCTTTCTATGCCGAGCAGGTGGCTGGCCATGAAATGCTCAGTTCGGACAACCAGATCGTGTTTGGCGAGAAGTCGCCCTGGCATGTGGTCGAGACGGCACTCGAAGACAGCCCGGTCGGGCAAGTGCGCTATGAGCGGCTGAGCGGTCCGCAAGGCCCCCTGTTCGTGTGGCGCTGGTACCAGATCGATGACGATACGCTGACTAACCGGCTGCGCGCCAAACTGCGCTTGTCCTGGGCGCGATTGGCCGGGCAGGGGGACAGCAGCGCGCATGTGGTGGTCATGGTGCACAGTGACAGCGTCGAGTCGGCCCGGCCGATAGCGATGGCCTTCCTGACGGCCCATCGCCACGCCTTGAATGCGACCCTCGCCGCCGCCTCGGCGGAGGCGCAGCGGTGACCGGAGCCCATGTGCCGCTGGTGGCGCATGTCGTCCATGGCTTTCGTATCGGCGGCCTCGAAAACGGGGTGGTCAACCTGATCAACCGGATGCCGGCATCGCGCTATCGCCATGTGGTGATCGCGCTCACCGACTGCGATCCGGCGTTCTGCCGGCGTGTGACGCGGGAGGATGTCGACTTCATCTCGCTGCGGCTGCCGCCGGGCCACGGCCTGCGCCACTATCGCCAGGTCTATCGCCTGCTGCGCCAACTCAGGCCCGACATCGTCCATACCCGCAACCTGGCGGCGCTCGAGATGGTGGTGCCGGCCTGGGCGGCGGGCGTGCCGGTGAGGATCCATGGCGAACATGGCTGGGATACCGGCGATCCGGGCGGCGCGTCGCGCAAGTATCGCCTGCTGCGGCGCCTGTATGCGCCGTTCGTGACGCAGTACATTGCCCTGTCGCGACAGCTCTCGTCATATTTGCAGCAGGGCGTCGGCATTGCCGAGCATCGCATCTCGCGCATCTGCAACGGCGTGGATGCCGTGCGCTTCGCCCCTGCGGCGGATCGGCAGATGCTGGCGCCGGCGGGCTTCTGCCCGGCGCAAGGGGTGGTGTTCGGCACGGTGGGCCGGCTCCAGACCGTGAAGGATCAGCTCACCCTGGTGCGCGCCTTCGGCCGCTGGCTGGCTGACGATGCCGATGCCGCAGCGCGGGCGCGTCTGGTGATCGTCGGCGACGGGCCGCAGCGCGGCGAGGTCGAGGCCGAGATTGCGGCCGCTGGCGTCCAGGACCAGGTGTGGCTGGCCGGCGCGCGGGACGATGTGCCGGCGCTGCTGCAAAGCATGGATGTGTTTGTGCTGCCGTCCAAGGCCGAGGGGATTTCGAATACCCTGCTCGAGGCCATGGCCTCGGGCTTGCCGGTGATTGCCACCGAGGTGGGTGGGAACGGCGAGCTGGTGCAGGCCGAGCGGACCGGATTGCTGGTGCCGCCAGAAGATCCGGCCGCGATGGCGGGTGCGATGCGCGCGCTGTTTCACGACCCGGCCAGACGCAGCGCCCAGCGCCTGGCGGCGCGTGCGCGCATCGAGGCGGAGTTCAGCCTCGACGCGATGGTGGCGGGCTACATGGCGGTCTATGACAGAATGTTGACACGCGCGGGGCGGGCCGTGGCTGTGTCGGCCTAACGAACCTACGGAAGCGATTTATGTGCGGTATTGCCGGTCTGTTTGATCTGGAGGGGCGTCGGGACTTTTCGCGTGAGCTGGTGACGCGGATGAGCGACGTCCAATACCACCGCGGGCCGGATGAAGGCGGTTACCACTTCGAGCCGGGCGTGGCGCTGGCCCATCGGCGGCTGTCGATCATCGATCTGGCCACCGGCCAGCAGCCGCTGTTCAACGAAGATCACAGCGTATGCGTGGTCTTCAATGGCGAAATCTACAACTACCAGTCGCTGGTGCCTGAGCTCGAAGCGCTGGGGCATGTGTTCCGCACCCACAGCGATACCGAAGTCATCGTCCATGCCTGGGAGGCCTGGGGCGAGGCCTGCGTCGAGCGCTTCCGCGGCATGTTCGCCTTCGCGCTGTGGGATCGCAATCGCGAGACCTTCTTCCTGGCGCGCGACCGGCTCGGCGTCAAGCCGCTGTTCTACGGCGTGATGGGCGATGGCAGCTTCGCCTTCGGCTCCGAACTCAAGGTGCTGATGGCGCATCCCGGCCTGGACCGGCGTGTCGATCCGCAGGCCGTCGAGGAGTATTTCGCGCTCGGCTACGTGGCCGAGCCGCGCACCATCTATCGTGGCGCCGCCAAGCTCGATCCCGGCCACACGCTGACCCTGCGGCGCGGCCAGCCGGTGCCGGCCAGCCGGCCCTACTGGGACGTGCGCTTCACGCTCGACAACCCGATCCGCCTGGACGACGCGGTGGCGGAGCTGAACGAGCGCCTGCACGAGTCGATCCGCCTGCGCATGATTTCTGAGGTGCCGCTGGGCGCCTTCCTGTCCGGCGGGGTGGATTCGAGCGCGGTGGTGGCGACCATGGCCGACCTGTCGTCCGGCCCGGTCAATACCTGCTCGATCGCCTTCGACGACCCGGCCTTCAACGAATCCGAATTCGCCAAGATGGTGGCCGACCGCTACCACACCAACCACCATGTCGAGACCGTCCAGTCCGACGATTTCGACCTGATCGATCGCCTATCGTCGCTCTACGACGAGCCCTATGCCGACAGCTCGGCGATCCCCACCTATCGCGTCTGCGAACTGGCGCGCAAGCATGTGACGGTGGCGCTTTCCGGCGACGGCGGGGACGAGAGCTTCGGTGGCTATCGACGCTACCGCCTGCACCTGATGGAGCAGCGCATGCGCGACGCCATGCCGCTGGGCCTGCGCCGGCCGTTGTTCGGCGCACTCGGCCAGCTCTATCCCAAGGCGGACTGGGCGCCGCGCATGTTCCGCGCCAAGACCACCTTCCAGGCGCTGGCCCGGGATGCGGTCGAGGCCTACTTCCACTCGGTGTCGATCCTGCGGGACGACATGCGCAGCCAGGTGTTTTCCGACCGCTTCCGGCGCGAGCTGGGCGACTACAACGCGCGCGAGGTGTTCCGCCGCCATGCCGGCAATGCGCAGACGGACGATCCGCTGGCGCTGATCCAGTACCTGGATCTGAAGACCTATCTGGTCGGCGACATCAACACCAAGGTCGATCGCGCCAGCATGGCCCATTCGCTGGAAGTGCGCGAGCCGCTCATGGACCATCCGCTGGTCGAGTGGCTGGCCACCTTGCCCAACGACCTCAAGATCCGGGGCCAGGAGGGCAAATTCCTGTTCAAGAAGGCCCTGGAGCCGGCACTGCCCGGCGATGTGCTCTACCGCCCGAAAATGGGCTTCGCCGTGCCGCTGGCGCGCTGGTTCCGCGGCCCGCTCCGTGATCGGGTGCGCGAACGCCTGACCGGCGAGGTGATGGCCGATGCCGGCATGTTCGACATGGCCCAGTTGCGCCGCCTGGTGGATGACCACCAGTCCGGACGGCGCGACTACAGCGCGCCGCTATGGACCTTGATGATGTTCGAGTCCTTCCTGCGCGGCGGGGAGGGCGGCAAGCGGGTGGATGCTGCGTAATGTTCGAGGCGTCCGCGACCGGTGTCGAACCGCGGGTGCTGATGTATGTGCCCGGCGGGGGGTTTCAGCTCGAAACGCAGATGCTGCTCGCGCAACTCCATGGCATCGAGGCGATTTTGTTGTTACCAAATGATTCCATCGTCTCGCCATGGATGGCTCCCTATGTCATCCACCGGGTATCCCCTTTGGGCAGCCGGGCCAACAGCGGCCGAGTGCATACCGCACTGCGGTTCGCACGAAATCTCTGGCAGAGCTTTCGGGTATTTCGGCGTACCCGTCCGGACTATGTGGTGTGTGTGGGTTCGTCGATCTGCGTGCCGGGCTTCCTGGTGGCGCGGTTGATGCGCTTGAGAACTGTCTATATTGAGAGCATTACCCGAACCGACGAATTGTCGGTTACCGGTAGGCTGATCGAGCGCTTTCACCTGGCCTCGCGGTTTTATGTGCAGTGGCCGGAGCAGGTGGCAGGTCGCCGTGGGCGGCACTACCGGGGGGAGGTGTTGTAATGGACCCTCGCCATGACGACCTTCGTAACCGTTGGAACCACGCATTTCGATCCCCTGATTCGAGCGGCCGACCACATGGCAGGGCAGAGGCGACTGCCCGGCCCTGTCGTGTTTCAGATCGGCGCCGGCCGGTATGAGCCGGTCAATGGGGCTTTTTTCCGTTTCAAGCCGAGCATCGATGACGAACTTGCCGACGCCGACCTGGTGATCACCCATGGCGGTGCCACGGTGTTTGCCCTGCTCGCCCTGCGCAAGCGCTTCGTGGCAGTGGCCAATACCTCGCTCGACGGCAATCATCAAGCGCGCTTCCTGTCGTTCCTGGGCGAGCGTTCCTCGGTGATTTGGGCGGACGATCCGGCCATGCTGGAGCAAGCCGTTACGGAGGCGATCAATCATGCGCCCGCGCGTCTCGAGGCGCCGTCGCTGGCGCCGGATCTTCTGACTTACATGGGGGTGTGCGATACTCGGGCGGCATGATCCGGCGAGCGCGTAGGCACGCGCTGACGACTGACGCTTCGAGGGCTGTCCCGATGCTTTCCAATACCCGTCTCGATACCATCCGTCGCAAAACGCTCGGCAAGAAAGTGCTGGACGTGGGCTGTGTCGACCACCGTTCAAGCAATGAACAGGGCGAGGAATGGTTGCACCGCGTCATCCGCGAGCAGGCCGCGGAGTTGGTCGGTCTCGATTTCGAAGCCGACGAGGTGCGCAAACTCAACGAGCGCGGCTACAACATCGTGCATGGCGATGCCGAGGTGAAAGAGCTCGGCCGGACCTTCGAGGTGGTGGTGGCGGGGGAGCTGATCGAGCATCTCGAGAACCCGGGCCGCTTCCTGCGCAACATGCGCAAGCATCTGGTGCCGGGCGGCGAGATCGTCCTGACGACCCCCAACCCGTTCTATCCCAAGCGGCTGGCCGAGATCCTGAGCGGACGCAAGGCCCAGGTCAATCCTCAGCATGTGTCGTGGTTCTGTCCGCAAACCCTGGAAGCCATGATGGCACGGGCGGGGTTCGTCGATATCGAGATCACGCCCTTCAACAACTCGCAGCGTCTGCGCGGGTTGGTCGAGGCGGTGAGTCGCTTCCGGCCGTGGTTTGCCACCAATCTGCTGGCCTGTGCCCGCAATCCGGCCGAACCGACGCCATGACATGACGGGAAAATTTAACGATCATCTGCGGGTAGTGTCGGCGGCCGGCGCAAAGTGCGCTACGCTGGGCCCCCGATAGCAGCCAGTGTTTACCGGGCATGAAAACGCTTCATATTCTGGACCATTCGATTCCCCTCCACAGCGGTTACACCTTTCGCACGGCCAATCTGCTGCGCGAGCAACGGGCGCTGGGTTGGGAGACGCATCACCTGACATCGCCCAAGCAAGGGCCCTGCGCCACCGCGGCGGAAGAAGTCGACGGCCTGCTGTTCCACCGTACGCCGGTGCCTGCCATCCAGTGGCCGGTGGTCGGCGAAATGGTGTTGATGAAGGCCATCGAGCAGCGGCTCGACGCCCTGGTGGCCGAGATCCGGCCGGACATCCTGCATGCCCATTCGCCGGTGCTCAATGCACTGCCGGCGCTGCGCGTCGGGCGCCGCCACGGCATTCCGGTGGTGTATGAGGTGCGCGCCTTTTGGGAGGACGCCGCGGTCGATCACGGCTCCACGCAGGAAGGCAGCGTGCGCTACCGGATGACGCGCGCGCTGGAGACTTATGCGCTGCGCAACGCCAGCCATGTGTTCACCATCTGCGAAGGGCTGCGTACCGACATGCTCGGGCGCGGCATCGCGGCTGACAAGGTGACGGTGATTCCCAATGCGGTCGACGTGAGCCAGTTCCAGCCTTCCGGCGTGCCGGATGCCGCGCTCAAGCGCGAGCTCGGTCTCGACGGCTGCGATGTGGTCGGATTCATCGGATCCTTCTATGCCTACGAAGGCCTCGATCTGCTGCTGGCCGCCTTTCCACAGATGCTGCACCGCCACCCCAATCTGCGCCTGCTGCTGGTCGGCGGGGGGCCGCAGGATGCCCGTCTGCGTGCGCAGGCCGAAGCGCTCGGCGTGGCCGACAAGGTGGTGATGCCCGGCCGGGTGCCGCATGGCGAGGTCAAGCGCTACTACGACCTGATCGACGTGCTGGCCTATCCGCGCCACGCGATGCGTCTGACCGAACTGGTGACGCCGCTCAAACCGCTCGAGGCCATGGCGCAGGGACGCATTTTCGTGGCCTCGGACGTGGGCGGGCATCGGGAACTGATCCGCGATGGCGAGACCGGCGTGCTGTTCCCGGCCGGCAACGCCACCGCCCTGGCCGATGCCATCGGCGCGCTGTTCGACCGCCGCGCCCAGTGGGGCGCCATGAGCGTGGCCGGCCGCCACTTTGTCGAAGAGGTGCGCAACTGGAAGAACAGCGTGGCCAACTACGTGCCGGTGTATCAGCGTCTGGTCGCGACTGCATCGGCATGAGTTTCGAGCATTTGCATCTTGTCGTGGTCGGGCCCTTGCCGCCACCGGCCGGCGGCATGGCCAATCAGACCCGGCAACTGGCCGAGCTCCTGCGTGGCGAAGGGGCCCAGGTCTCCGTCGTGCAGACCAACGCGCCGTACCGCCCGCGCTGGGCCGGCCGACTGCCCGGCCTGCGGGCCGCGTTCCGGTTGATCCCCTATCTGTTTGCCCTGTGGCGGGCCTGCCGCCATGGCGACGTGATGCATCTGATGGCCAATTCGGGCTGGTCCTGGCACCTGTTCGCCGTGCCGGCCATCCTCGTGGCCCGGCTGCGCGGCGTGCCGGTGGTGGTGAATTACCGGGGCGGCGAGGCGGGCAGCTTCCTCAGCCGGGCCGCCGGTCAGGTGCGGCTGGCCATGCGCCAGGTGGCGGCACTGGTGCTGCCCTCCGGTTATCTGCAAGCGGTCTTCCAGGGCCATGGCATGCGCGGGACGGTCGTGCCCAACATCATCGACATGACGCGTTTCCGGCCGGCCACCGAGTCGCGCGCCGGGCAAGCGCCCCATGTGGTCGTGGCGCGCAATCTGGAGAGCATTTACGGCATCGACGTGGCGCTGCGTGCATTTGCGCAAATCCGTGAGGCGCTGCCGGCGGCGACCTTGTCTATCGCCGGCAGCGGCCCGCAGCTGGCCAGTCTGCAAGCGCTGGCCGACAGTCTGGGGGTGTCCGACGCCGTGCGATTTACCGGGCGACTGGACCGGGACGACATGGCCGCGCTATACCGTTCGGCCGACGTGATGATCAACGCCAGCCGGGTGGACAACATGCCCAACTCGGTGCTCGAGGCGCTGGCCAGCGGCGTGGCGGTGGTGTCCACCCATGTGGGGGGCGTGCCCTATATCGTCGAGGACGAAAGCACGGCACTGCTGGTGCCGCCCGATGCGCCGGAACCGATGGCGCAAGCGGTGTTGCGCTTGCTGACCGACGACGCCCTGCGCCGGCGGCTGGTCGATGCCGGCCTGGCCGAGGTGGTGCGCTACCAATGGGCACGGGTCAGCCTCCAGTGGCTGGCGGTGTATCAGCGTGCGCTCGGGCATGTGCCGGCCACCGGCGAAGCGGTTGGGGAGGCGAGACCATGAGTGTGTACACCCGGCTCGTCTCGAACATTCTGTTCCCGCTGCAGGAACGTCTGAAGGGGCACGACACGCTGCGTATCCGCCGTGCCATGGAAGCCTCGCAATGGTGGTCGGCGGACCGGCTGGTGCGCTTTCAGGCCGAGCGCCTGCGCACGTTTCTGGGCGATGTGGCCGAGCATGTACCGTACTACCGGCAGGTTTTCGCCGATGCGGGGCTGGTGCCGGCCGAGGTGACCGGTGCGGCCGACTTGCAGCGCCTGCCGTTTCTCACCAAGTCCTTGATCCGTGCGCATACCGACGATCTGCGCGCCAGCGATGCGCGTGGTCTGGCCCGCTTCAATACGGGCGGCTCCAGCGGCGAGCCTTTGATTTTCTTCATCGGCAACGAGCGGGTCAGCCACGACGTGGCGGCCAAATGGCGTGCCACCCGCTGGTGGGATGTGGATATCGGCGATCGCGAGATCGTGGTGTGGGGCTCGCCGATCGAGCTGGGCGCGCAGGACCGGGTGCGCCAGTGGCGCGATGCGCTGATGCGCACCGAGCTGATGCCGGCCTTCGAGATGTCCGAGGACAAGCTCGATGGCTTCGTCGCCCGCATCCGTGCGTGTCGCCCGGCAATGCTGTTCGGCTATCCGTCGGCGATCAGCCATATCGCCCGCCATGCCGAGAAGCGTGGCGTGCGGTTGGACGATCTGGGGCTGCGGGTGGTCTTCGTGACCTCCGAACGGCTGTACGACGATCAGCGCGAATGCATCGAGCGCTTGTTCGGCTGCCCGGTGGCCAATGGCTATGGCGGCCGCGATGCGGGCTTCATCGCCCACCAGTGCCCGTCGGGCAGCATGCATATCACGGCCGAAGACATCATCGTCGAGATCGTCGACCCGGCGGGGCAGGTGCTGCCCCCCGGCGAGTCGGGCGAGATCGTGGTGACCCATCTGGCGACCCGCGATTTCCCCTTCATCCGCTATCGCACGGGCGACATCGGCGTACTCGACGATGCGCCCTGCGCCTGCGGTCGCGGTTTGCCGGTGCTCAAGGAAATCCAGGGGCGCAGTACCGATTTCGTGATCGCTGTGGATGGCACCGTGATGCATGGCCTGTCCCTGATTTATGTATTGCGCGATATTCCCGGTATTCGGGCATTCAAGATCGTGCAGGAGTCGCTGACCCTCACGCGTGTTCTGGTGGAGCCGGGCGAGACGTTTTCCGAACGCGACGCGCAGACCATTCGCGACGGGCTGCAGGCGCGGCTGGGGGCATCGGTCGAGATCGCGGTCGAGCCGGTGGCGCAGATCGCACCCGAGCGCTCGGGCAAGTTCCGCTATGTGATCAGCAAGGTGGCAGGATGAGCCGCAGGATGGGTCAAGGAGTGTCGTTGTGAGGGATCTGGTCGTTACTGCCATGTTCGTGATTGCCGCGGTGGCGGCGATCCGGCGACCGTATTACGGGGCCTTGCTGTGGGTGTGGATCGGCCTGATGAATCCGCACCGGCTGGGTTGGGGCTTTGCCTATGATCTGCCGTTCGCCATGGCCTCGGTGGTGGTGCTGGCCTTGGGCATGTTCTTCTCGACCCGGGCGATCCGCTGGCAGTCCGGCGGACCGGCGGTGGTGCTGATCCTGATGATCCTGTGGATGACGCTGACCTCGTTCACGGCCATCCTGCCCGAGCCAAGCCAGGCCAAGCTGATCGAGGTGCTCAAGGTATTGGGCATGACCCTGGTGGTGGGCGCCCTGGTGGCCAATCGCGAGCAGATCTTCGGTCTGGTGTGGGTGGTGGCCGGGTCGATCGCCTTCTTCGGGGTGAAGGGCGGCATCTTCACGCTCGCCCATGGGGGGGAGTTCCGTGTGTGGGGGCCGCCATCGAGCCTGGTCAACGGCAACAACGAACTGGCGCTGGCGCTCATCATCACCATTCCCTTCCTGTATTTCCTGGCCAACCAGGCCACTCTGGCGCGGACGTTCGTACTGGTGCGGCGGATCCCCGAAAAGTGGATGCGGCGTGCGCTGTTCCTGTCGATTCTGCTGTGTGCGGTGGCGGCCATCGGCAGCCACTCACGGGGCGCGCTGCTGGCGATCGTGGCGATGGGAATCATGATGTGGTGGCGCAGCCGGGCCAAGCTGTCGATGGGCGTGCTGCTGCTCGTGCTCACCCCGGCCATTCTCCTGCTGATGCCGGAAGAATGGTTCTCGCGCATGGGAACCATCGAAACCTACGACGAAGACCTGTCGGCGCTGGGGCGCATCAACGCCTGGCACATGGCGGTCAATATCGCCAACGACCGGATTTTCGGCGCCGGTTTCGCCACCGCGTCGCCGGTGGTGTTCAACGCCTATGCCCCCAACCCCGACTGGGTGCTGGTGGCGCACAGCATCTACTTCCAGATACTCGGCGATCATGGCTACATCGGCCTGGGGCTCTATCTGCTGTTCTGGATCCTGACCTACCGGACGGCCGGCCGGCTCGCAGCGATGGCTGACCGTGGCCCCCAATTCGCCTGGGTGGCCCAGCTCGGCAACATGTCCAAGGTGAGTCTGGTCGGTTTCGCCGTCGGCGGGGCCTTTCTCAGTCTGGCCTACTGGGACATGCCGTATTACGTGATGATCATCCTGCTGGCCACCGAGCGCTACGCCAAAGAGGTGCTGGCCAAGACCGCCGACGAGGCGGCCGGTGGCGCGACCAAGGATGCCGGCAGCGGTCCGCAGCGAGGCGGCTCGGCCGCCGTGGCGGGTTGAGCGACATGCTCGGTTCCGCCATCCGGATGGCCAGCGCGCGCGGGGGCGATGCCCGCCTGAGCATCTTTCTCTTCCACCGCGTGCTGCCCGCACCGGACCCGTTGTTTCCAGGTGAGGTGGATGTGGCCGCCTTCGACCGCATGGTGGGCTGGATCTCGCGCTGGTTCCACGTGTTGCCGCTGACCGATGCGCTGAGTCGCTTGAAAGAAGGCCGCTTGCCGGCCGGATCGGCGGCGATCACCTTCGACGACGGCTACGCCGACAACCTGACCCATGCGCTGCCCATTTTGTTGCGCCATCGGGCGAGTGCCACGCTGTTTGTCGCCACCGGATTCCTCGACGGCGGGCGTATGTGGAACGACACGGTGGTCGAATCGGTGCGGCGTACGCCGCTGGCGCAACTCGATCTGGCCGATATCGGGATGGACAGCGTGCCAACCGGCAGCGATGCCGAGAAGCGTCGGGCGATCGAGATGCTCATTCCCCGCCTCAAGCATCTGCCGCCTGAACAGCGGCAGGCGCAGGTGGCGGCCGTGGCGCAGGCCTCGCGGGCGGTGTTGCCCGACGATCTGATGCTGCGCAGCGCCCAGCTCAAGGCCTGGCGACAGGCCGGCATGGCGGTGGGGGCACACACGGTGAGTCACCCGATCCTGTCGACCACCGAGCCGGCCGCGGCGCGGCAGGAAATGGCCGACAGCAAGATGGCGCTCGAGTCGCTGCTGGGCGAGCGCATCGGCCTCTTTGCCTACCCCAACGGCAAGCCCGGGCAGGACTACCAACCGGCGCATGCCCGCCTGGCCGCCGAGCTCGGCTTCGATGCCGCGGTGGCAACCACCTGGGGCGCCGCCCGGCGCGACAGCGACCCCTTCCAGCTGCCGCGCTTTACGCCGTGGGACCGCACCAAGCTCCGTTTCGGCTTGCGCCTGGTGCAAAACCTGATGGCCAGTTGAGCGATCAGGGATAGAACGGAAACACCCGCGGCACCAGCAGCAGCACCACCGCGCCATAGACCAGCGCTACCGGCGTGCCGGTGCGCACGAAGTCCATCACCCGGTAGCGCCCCGGCGAATACACCATCAGGTGCGTCTGATAGCCGAAGGGAATCAGGAAGCCGGCGCTCGCGCCATAGGCCACCAGCATCACGAAAGGGGTCGGATCGGCGCCGAAGGCATGGGCCGTCGACAGCGCGATCGGAAAGGCCAGCGCCGCCGCCGCGTTGTTGGTGACCACCTCGGTCAGCGCGATGGTCATCAGGTAGAGGCCGACAAAGGCGCCCCACACGCCCAGCCCGCCGAAGCTCTGCGCGACGAAAGCCGAAATGACGGCCGCCGCGCCGGAGGACTCCAGCACCCGGGCGATGGCCAGGGCGGCGCCGATCACCAGGATCAGCTCGAAAGGGAAGCGCCGCCGGATCTCCGCCATCGACAGCAGGCCGCCGGCCAGGAAGGCGCCCAGCAGCACCAGCAGCCCGGCGAACAGCGGCAACCAGTCGGCGGCGGCGGCGATGATCACCGCCGCGAAGCCGCCCACCACCCAGCGGGTTTGCGGATCGGTCAGCTTGGGCTGCAGCGGCGCGCCGCCTACCCGGTGAAAGTTGCGCACCAGGTTGCGATGCTGGGCAAAGTCCGCACCGACGGCCAGTAGCAGCGCATCGCCGACACGCAGCGGGATCCGCCCCAGCTGCCCGGTCAGCCGCTTGTCGCCGCGGCGGATGCCGACCACGCCGGCGTCGAACATGGTGCGGAAATCCACCTCGCGCAGGGTGCGGTTGGCCAGCTCCGAATCGCTGGTGATCACCACCTCGACCAGATTCGAGCGCAGCAGATCGTCGGCCCGCGTGCCGAACACCTGCAGGCCGGGAAAGCGGTCGATGACCTGCATCTTCTCGACCTCACCAGTAAAGATCAGCACATCGTCGGCCAGCAGGATCTCGTCCGGCGCGACCGGCGAGATCAGCCGGCCTTCGCGCAAGATCTCGACCAGGAACAGGCCGTCGAGATTGCGCAGTTTGTTCGTTTCGATGCTGCGCCCGATCAGCGGCGAGCCGGCCGCCAGCCGCGCCTCCAGGAAATAGGCCTGACGCGCGTTGCCCTCGTCGCCATCGCGTACCGGCAGCCACCGCGCCACCAGCGTCAGGCAGGCGATGCAGGCGAGTGCGACCGGCAGGCCGACAGTGGTCATCTGGAACATCGAGATGCCCGGAAGGCCGGCGCGCTCGGCGAAGGAATTGACCACCAGGTTGGTGGAGGTGCCTACCAGCGTGGTGATGCCGCCCAGCACCGCGGCGTAGGACAGCGGCAGCAACAGGCGCGAGGCCGGATGGTGGCGCTGGCGCGACACCGTACCCAGCAAGGTGCTGACCACCGCGGTGTTGTTGAGAAAGGCCGAGCAAGCGGCCGTCACCAGACACAGGCGGAAAGTGGCAAGGCGCTCGCTGCCTTTGAGCAGGGTGTCAGAAAAGCGCTCGATCAGCGGCGCGCGTTCGAGTACCAGCGACACCAGCAGCAACAACAGCAGCACGGCCAGGCCCGGGTTGGCATAGCTCTCGAGCAGCTCGCGCTCGCCGATCAGGCCCAACAGGTGATAGGCGCCGGCCCAGGCGCAGAAGAGCACGGCGGGCGACAGGCGGCCATGGATCAGCAACGCCACCAGCGCGGCGAGCGAGAGGAGCACCCCAGTGGCGGCCATGCGCGGGCGCGCTCAGTCCGCGGTGCCGGCGGCGACGAAATGCGGGTTGGCGAAGTCGGGCTTGCCGTAACGCAGCGGCGCGCCGTCGATCTCGGTGAGCTGCCCGCCAGCGGCGGCCAGCACGGCATGGCCGGCGGCGATGTCCCATTCCATGGTGCGGCCCAGACGCGGGTAGAGGTCGGCCTCGCCGGCGGCGATCAGGCAGATCTTGAGCGAGGAGCCGGCACCGCGCAGCTCGGCCACCTGGCGTCCGGCCAGGAAGGCGTCGAGGGCGCTCGCGTCGCCATGCGAGCGACTGGCGACGACGGTGAGCCCGGCCTCGGGCACGGCACGCACTGCGATCGGACGGCGGCCGGCGGCGTCTTCGATGAAGGCGCCATGGCCGACGGCGCCGGCAAACAACCGGTCCAGCGCCGGGGCCAACACCACGCCGAGCGTCGGCTGGCCATTCTCGATCAGTGCGATGTTCACCGTGAACTCGCCGTTGCGGCTGATGAATTCCTTGGTGCCGTCGAGCGGGTCGACCAGCCAGAAACGCTCGCCCACGCTGGGCACCTTGCCGGCCGCGACGGCCTCTTCGGCGACGATGGGCGTGCCCGGGAGCAAGGCGGCCAGCGCCGGCAGGATCAGCGCTTCGGCACGTTCGTCGGCTTCGGTCACCGGCGACTGGTCGGCCTTGCCGCGCACCGAGAAATCCGAGCGATAGATCGTCATGATCAACTCGCCGGCGTCGCGGACGATGGGCAGCAGGCGTTCGAGCAGGGCGGGGCGGTCAAGCATGGCAGGGACTCCAAGGGCCGGGAGGGTTCCGGCGAAGGCGTTGGCAATCGTGCAGTTAATTATTTAACACCGATCTCGGCCAAATAAATGTTTAATATATCACCATGCCAAGTCGATTGAACCGTCCATGCCGCGCCGACTGACCGGTGAAGCGCTGAACGCAGCGCGGCGCCGGGCGGTTGAGTTGCGCCGGCAGGGGCGGACGCTGGCCGAGGTGTCGGCGGCGACCGGCCTGTCGGTGCCGACCGTGGTGGCCGCGGCCAAGGCCTTTGCACAGGGCGGCTGGAGCGCCGTGGATGTGCGCCCGCAAGGGCGGCCGGTGGGCAGTGGCCGGGCCATCGACAAGGCGCGTGAGGACGAGATTCGCACCACCTTGCTGGCCACCGCGCCGGAAGCGGCCGGTGAGGCCACCGGTCTGTGGCAGCATCAGGCGGTGGCGCGCTGGCTGGTGCGGGCGTTCGGCATCGACCTGGGCGAGCGTACCGTGGCGCGCTATGTGGCGAGCTGGGGCATCGATCCGCCGGACTGGCTGCGCGAGTTGCGCGATGCCGGCGCGGCACCAGCGGGCGAGCCGGCATCGCGGGCGCGCTTGTGGTGCGGTGAGCAGCGGCTGGATGCGATGCGCACGGTGCTCTTCGCGCGCGGGCCGCGCGGCCGGCTGTATTGGCGCATCGTGCCGCTACTGCTGCAAGCGCCGGCGGTGGTCGATTTTCTTCAGCGTCTGTGCGCCTTGGCGGCGCGGCCGCTGCAAGTTCACTGGGTGGGCGCCGACGTGACACAGGTCGGTGCGGTAGCCGACTGGCTGGCGGAGCACGCTGCCGCGCTCGAACTGGTGCGCCACCGGGCGCCCGAACGGCCGCCGGCGCTCACGTATGATTCGGACAACACGGCGTCGGCGCAGTTGGCCGGCACCGATCAACAGGGTTTGCGCAAGAGGACAACCATGACACTGACCCATCTGCAACGGCTCGAAGCCGAGAGCATCCACATCATGCGTGAGGTGGTGGCCGAGGCCGACAATCCGGTCATGCTGTATTCGATCGGCAAGGACAGCGCGGTGATGCTGCACTTGGCGATGAAGGCCTTCTACCCGGCCAAGCCGCCGTTTCCGCTGCTGCATGTGGATACGCGCTGGAAATTCCGCGACATGTACAGCTTCCGCGACAAGATGGTGAAGGAGCTGGGCCTCGACCTGCGGGTGCACATCAACCCCGAAGGCGTCGAGAAGGACATCAACCCCTTCACCCACGGCTCGGCCATTCACACCGACATCATGAAGACCGAGGGCCTCAAGCAGGCGCTCGACATGTACGGCTTCGACGCGGCCTTCGGCGGGGCCCGGCGCGACGAGGAAAAGTCGCGCGCCAAGGAGCGCATCTTCTCCTTCCGCAGCGCCGCCCATCGCTGGGATCCGAAGGCACAGCGCCCCGAGTTGTGGAAGCTCTACAACGCGCGCAAGCACAAGGGCGAGTCGATGCGCGTCTTTCCGCTGTCGAACTGGACCGAGCTGGACATCTGGCAATACATCTACCTCGAAGACATCCCCATCGTGCCGCTGTACTACGCGGCCGAGCGCCCGGTGGTCGAGCGCGATGGTGCGCTGATCATGGTCGACGACGAGCGCATGCCACTCAAGGCCGGCGAGGTGCCGATGATGCGCAAGGTGCGCTTCCGCACCTTGGGCTGCTATCCGCTGACCGGTGCGGTGGAATCCGAAGCCGACACGCTGCCGGCGATCATCCAGGAGATGCTGCTGACCAAGACCTCGGAGCGGCAGGGGCGGGTGATCGACCACGATTCGGCCGCGTCCATGGAAAAGAAAAAGCAGGAGGGGTACTTCTAAAATGGCCCACGTATCCGATCTCATCGCCACCGACATCGGCGAATACCTGCGCAGCCACGAGCACAAGAGCCTGCTGCGCTTCATCACTTGCGGCAGCGTGGATGACGGCAAGAGCACCCTGATCGGGCGCCTGCTGTTCGAATCCAAGATGCTGTTCGAAGACCAGATGGCCGCAGTCGAGGCCGACTCGAAAAAGTACGGCACCCAAGGTGAAAACATCGACTTCGCGCTGCTGGTCGATGGCCTCGCCGCCGAGCGCGAGCAGGGCATCACCATCGATGTGGCCTATCGTTTCTTCTCGACCGATAAGCGCAAGTTCATCGTCGCCGACACGCCGGGGCATGAGCAATACACTCGAAACATGGTCACCGGCGCCTCGACCGCCGACGTGGCCATTTTGATGGTCGATGCGCGCAAGGGCATCCTGACGCAGACCCGACGCCACAGCTACCTGGTGTCGCTGATCGGCATCCGCCACATCGTGGTCGCCATCAACAAGATGGACCTGGTCGACTACTCGGAAAAGACCTACCGCAAGATCGTCGAGGATTACCGCGATTTCGCCGCCCGGATCGGCATCGAGGACGTCACCTTCATCCCGCTGTCGGCCTTCAAGGGCGACAACATCATCGCCCCCAGCGAGCGCCTGCCCTGGTATCACGGCAGCACGCTAATGGGCTATCTCGAAACCGTCGAGATCGACGAGGAGCGCATGCAGAAGGCGCCGTTCCGGTTGCCGGTGCAGTGGGTCAATCGCCCCAATCTCGACTTCCGCGGCTTTGCCGGCACGGTGTCGAGCGGCATGATCCAGCCCGGCGATCGCGTGCGTGTGCAGCCCTCGGGCAAGGAAAGCACGGTGGCGCGCATCGTGACCCACGACGGCGACCTGCCGCAGGCCGTGGCCGGCCAGTCAGTGACGCTGACGCTGGCCGACGAGATCGACATCTCGCGCGGCGACGTGATCTCTATCGCCGAGCACCCGGCCAGTTCGGCCGACCAGTTCGAGACCACCGTCGTCTGGATGCATGACGAGCCG
Source organism: Denitromonas iodatirespirans (assembly GCF_018524365.1). Classification (GTDB taxonomy): domain Bacteria; phylum Pseudomonadota; class Gammaproteobacteria; order Burkholderiales; family Rhodocyclaceae; genus Nitrogeniibacter; species Nitrogeniibacter iodatirespirans. Next base: position 212,973 of record NZ_JAEKFT010000004.1, on the reverse strand, counting down.
CTGCTGCCCGGCCGCGCCTATCTGCTCAAGATCGGCACCAAGACGGTCACGGCGACGGTCACCGAAATCAAGTACCAGGTGAACGTCAACACCATGGAACACATCGCCGCCAAGAAGCTCGACCTCAACGGCATCGCGGTGTGCAACCTCAGCCTCGACCGCCAGATCGCCTTCGACGCCTATGCCGACAACCGCGACACCGGCGCCTTCATCCTGATCGACCGCTTGAGCAACAACACCGTCGGCGCCGGCATGATCCACTTCGCCCTGCGCCGTTCGCACAACATCCACATGCAGCATGTGGACGTCGACAAGGCCGCGCGCGGCGGCATGAAGGGGCAGAAGCCCTGCCTGCTGTGGTTCACCGGTCTGTCGGGCGCCGGCAAATCGGCGATCGCCAACATGGTCGAGAAGAAGCTCCACGCCATGGGCCGCCACACCTACCTGCTCGACGGCGACAATGTGCGCCACGGCCTGAACAAGGACCTGGGCTTCACCGACGCCGACCGTGTCGAGAACATCCGCCGCGTGGCCGAAGTGGCCAAGCTGATGGTCGACGCCGGCCTGATCGTCATCACCGCCTTCATCTCCCCCTTCCGTTCCGAGCGCCGCATGGCGCGCAGTCTCGTGGAAGAAGGCGAGTTCCTCGAAGTGTTTGTCGACACACCGCTCGAAGTGGCCGAAGAGCGCGACCCGAAAGGGCTCTACAAGAAAGCGCGACGCGGCGAACTGAAGAACTTCACCGGCATCGATTCACCCTACGAGGCGCCCGAAGAGGCCGAAGTGCGGCTGAAAACGGTGGGCAACTCGGTCGAGGCGTCGGCGGATCAGGTGATCGCCGTGCTTCGGGAAAAAGGCATTCTGCCTAGCGAGTAAGGCGGGGACGGGGCCGCCGATGGGCGGCCCCGAGCATCAATGGGAGGTCGGCCGCGCCAGCCACAGCTCCATCATCATCAATATCCACACCAGCTCCCCGTAGTAGCCCGGGTGCGCCGGCAGCAGCTCGTCGATCAGGCGGTCGATCAGCGCCGGCTGGACGATGCCGCGCTGCTTGAGTTGGCCGAGCGTGTCGCCGGCCAGTTCGCGCAGGCCAGCGTGCTGGCAGGCCCAGACGCCGAAGGGCAGGCCGAAGCCGTGCTTCTTCTTCTTGATGATGGTCTCGGGCAGGAAGTCGCGCAGCGCTTCCTTGAAGAACCAACGCAGCGTGAAGCCGCGCAGTTTGTAGTCGAGCGGCAGGGCCAGCGAGAAGTCGAGCAGGGCGTCGTCGAGCAGCGGGAAGTCGACGTCCACGCCGGCCAGCTCGGTGGTGCCGAGGATCTTGGGCAGGTCGTTGTCGGCGAGGGTGTATTTCCAGTCGAAGGCAAGCTGGCGGTTGAGGTCGCTGTCGGCCCGGATGCGTGACCACACCTCGCGGGCGGCGCGGGCCGGGGCCTCCTGGTCGATCTGTGCGAGGTAGTCGGGCGTCAGCAGGTTCTCGGCGCCGACGCGCACCAGCAGCGTGTACTGGTGGATGCGGTCGGGCAGCGGCACGCGGGCTTGTTCGACGTAGCTGGCGGCCTTCTTGACGATCGGCAGGCGCTTGCTGATGTCGAGGTCGAGCATCGGTTCGAGCAGGCTGCGGCGCAGGGCGCCGGGCACGTCGTCGTACCAGCCGAAGATCTTCTGCTTGGCATAGCGGGTGTTGCCGCCGAAGAGCTCGTCGCCACCGTCGCCAGCCAGCAGTGTGTCGATGCCGTCACGGCGCGCGATGCGCGCGCACAGCCAGGCGGGCACGGCCGAGGAGTTGCCGAAGGGCTGGTCGTAATGCTGCGCGACCTTGGGGATGCCTTCGAGCAGATCGTCGGGCGTCACATAGTATTCGTGATGATGGGTGCCAAAGTGCTGCGAGGCGGTGCGAGCATAGTCCATCTCGTCGTAGCCGCTGGCATCGAATCCCATGGAATAGGTTTCGGCCGGCTTGCCGCCGACCTTGCACAGCATGCCGGCGACGGTGGAGCTGTCGGTGCCGCCGGAGAGGAAGGCGCCGACCTTGCCGCGCTCGGCGGCGCGGGCGACCGCAGTCTCCACAATGTGGCGGAACTGCAGCTTGGCCTCGGCGAAATCCATCCGTGCCGGTTCCTGGAAGCTCGGGCGCCACCAGGCCTCGAGCTGCCGCTGGCCGTTTTGCCACAGCAGCCGGTGCCCGCCTTCCATGCGCTGGACGTCCTTGAAGATGGTCAGCGGTGCCGGGATCACATGATGGAAGAGGTAGGCGTGCACGGCCTGCGGGTCGATGCCGGCGCTGGCGCCCGACAGGGCATCGGCACGATCGGCGAACAGCAGCCGGCCGCCGCGTTCGGCAAAGCACCATGGATGGGTGGCGAAGCGGTCGGTAGCCAGAAAGACGGAATGGGCGTTGCGATCGACGATGGCCACCGCGAAGCGGCCATGCACCCGGTTCGGCGCGGTTTGGCCATGGCGGGCGTAGAGCAGGCGCCAGGCGGCAGCCGGCGAGGCGGGCACCGACGCACCACCGAAGTCGGCCGGGGCGAACACCGGCCGGCCACGGCTCAGGCACAGCACGCCGTCCTGTTCGTCGAGGGTGACCCGGTCACTCAACGCCGCTTCGGCATGCGGCCACTGCAGGCGCTCGTGGGGCGGGCGATGGGCGATGTCGGCGGCATCCGGTTGAGGGGGAGAAAGGTCGAGCGAGGCGTCCTGTGTCATTGCGTTGAATATCGTTTGATCAGACCGGCCCATAGTATGCGGATTTTCTGCAGACAGTAGCGTTCGGCGCCGTCGGGCAATCGTGCTGCACGCCACAGCATGAGCATCAAAACGGCATACACCGCGGCGCCAATGGCGATCCGCGCCAGCAGATGCACGGCCAGCGGCAGCGCCAGCGGCGGCAGGGCGTGCAGCGCGGCGGCCATGCCGGCGGCGGCCAGCGCGGGGCGCCAGATCTGCGCCAGCAAGGCACCGGCGGTGAGCCCCGGCGTCCAGCGCTGTACCAGCACGAAGAACAGCACGGCCCCGGCCGAGACCGCACCGAGACGGATCTGGGCGATGCCGGCCAGATCGCCCAGGCGGGCGAAGGCCAGCGCCAGGATCAGAAACAGCGCCGGCTCCATCCAGGCGATGGCCGCCAGCGCCTTGACCCGACCCTGCGCCAGCAGCAGGTAGATGCTGCTGTGGGTGACCGCGCCGACCACATTCACCAGGGCCAGGATCTGGATCAGTGGAATGGTCATCGTCCACGCTTCGCCGAGCAGCAGCGGCACCGCCTGCGGGGCGACCATGGCCAATCCGACACCGGCCGGAATCGCCAGCAGCGACTGTACGCCGAGCGCCAGCGAAAAGCCGCGCAGCAGGTCGTCGCCCCGGTCGCGTTTTTCGACGAAGGCGGGGAACAGCACGCGGCCCAGCGGGGCGAGCAACTCGCTGGTCGGCATGGCGGCGATTTCGTCGGCCAGTGCGTAGCTGCCCATGCCCGCCGGGCCGTGATTGCCGACCACGAACTTGTCGACCCGGGTGGCGACATAGGCGCCGATGTTGCGCACCAGCACCCATTGCGAGAAGGACCACAGTTGCCGTGCCCGGGCGAGGCTCAGGCGGGGGCGGAATTCATGCATGCGGTAGCTCAGCAGCACCCCGACCATCCGCCCCGACAGCGCGCCGACGACCATCGCCCAATAGGAGCGCAGCCACAGCGCCATCGCCACGGTGACCAGAAAACCGGCCAGCCGGCGCAGGAAGAAGAAGCGGAAATCCTGACCGAAGCGCATGTGCTTCTGGAAATCGACGATGCCGATGTTCTCGGCGCTGCCCAAGAGTACCGAGAAGGCCATGACATACAGCACCGGACCGACACGACCGTCGCCGAAATAGTCCACCGCCAGCGGGGTGAGCAGGACGATCAGCGTGGCCGAGACGCCGGCCTGCAGCAGGCGCAGCGTCCAGGCGGTGTCGTAGTCTTCGCGGGTCGGTGCTTTGGCATGAATCAGCGCCACATGTACGCCGAGGTCGAGCAGCACGTCGATCAGGCCGACCACGATCGAGGCCATGGCGACGATGCCGAAGTCTTCCGGCACCAGCAGCCGCGCCAGGATCAGCGTGCTGAGCAGGCCGATCAGGCGGTCCGACCAGCGCATGCCGACAACCAGCAATGCGCTGAGAGCCAGACCGGTGCGTTGGGGCGGCGGCATGTCGACGCGGGTCAGACCAGCACTTCAACCACACCCGGATGGCCGAGGAACTGCTGCGGGCTGGCCGTGGCGCCATAGGCGCCGGACTGGAAAACCACCACCAGATCGCCGATCTCGGCATGGGCCAGCAGCATGCGCTCGCCGAGCAGATCGAGCGGGGTGCACAGCGGCCCGACCACCGAGACGAGCTCGTCGGCGGGCGCATCCATGCGGTTGCCGATGGCCAGCGGGTAGTTCTTGCGCAGCACCTGGCCGAAGTTGCCGGAGGCCGACAGGTGATGGTGCAGGCCGCCATCGGTGACCAGGTAAGTTAGACCGCGCGACACTTTCCGGTCGGTGACCCGGCACACATAGATGCCCGCCTCGCCGACCAGGTAGCGGCCCAGTTCGAGACAGAGCTGGGCCTCGGGCAGTGCGTGGCGGGCCTGCTCGGCGATCTGCGCGAGGTTGGCGCCGATAGGCGCGAGATCGAGCGGGGTGTTGCCGGGAAAATAGGGAATGCCTAGCCCGCCGCCGAGGTTGAGGCTGCGCACCGGCGCGGGGGCGTGGGCCGCCAGTTCCACGGCCAGCGCGAAGCTCTTTTGCTGCGCTTCGATGATCGCCTCGGCGCGCAGGTTCTGAGAGCCTGAAAAAATATGAAAGCCTTCGAACTGCAAGGGGGTTTTGGCCACGCGCGCCAGCACCGCCGGGATGCGCTCGGCGTCGATGCCGAAGGGCTTGGAGCCGCCGCTCATCTGCATGCCCGAGGCCTTGAGCTCGAAGTCCGGATTGACGCGCAGGGCGACCCGCACCGTCCAGCCGGTGTCGACCGCGATGGCCGCCAGCCGGTCGAGCTCCTGCTCGGACTCGACATTGAGCAGGATGCCGGCGGCCGCGGCCTGGCGCAGCTCGGTCTCGCGCTTGCCCGGCCCGGCAAAGCTGATCGCCGTCGGCGCAACGCCGGCATCGAGCGCCACCTTCATCTCGCCGATCGAGGCCACATCGATACCGTCGACCCGGTCACGCATGTGCGCGACCAGCACTGGCATCGGATTGGCCTTCATGGCGTAATGCAGCTTGATGGCCACCGGCAGTGCGGCGCGCAACTCGGCGATGCGCCTATCGATGGCGGCGCGCTCGTAGGCATAGAACGGCGTCTGCCCGATACGCGCGGCCAGGCGTGACAGCGGCTGACCGCCGACGATCAGTTCGCTGCCGGCAACCGGAAACGTGTCGATGGGCGCGTGCGCAGCAGCAGAGCGAGGAGTCGAAGTCATGGTGTCGGGGGCGGGATTCTGTTGACGGGGGGAGGTGTGTGAATCCTGCTAGCATGCGCGCGGCGCGCTCGGCAGCACAGGGCGTTTTTCACGGCGGATGCTTGCCGGTGGAGTCTACAACGACACGCAGCGCATGCGTGGCTTGTCGGCCGCCGGTGGAATAAGGAACACAGTAGGCATGCCATGTCATCGGATCAATGTGGACGAAGCGGGCGAGGCGCCGATGGCGCAGGCCTGGCAGGCCAGCAGCTTCGACACCGAGTGGGCCTGGTTTCGCTTGCTGGCACGCACCGCCTTGCCGCCCGAATCGGCACCGGCGTTGTGGTATGCCGACGCCGACGGGCAGTTGCTGGCCGGCTTGCCGGTGCGCCGCGACGGCCCGCGCCGCCTGGCGGCCTTGGGGAATTTCTACACCGCTTCTTTTGCGCCTCAATTGCGATCCGTCGCCGCCATGAGCGCGCTGCTGCGCGAGATGATGGCCGCCGAGCGTGCCTACAGCCTGGATCTGCAGCCCATGGCGCCGGAGGATTCGCGCTTCGAGGCCATGCGCACCGCGCTCGCTGGCGCCGGGCTGGTGTGCTTCGACTACTTCTGTTTCGGCAACTGGTATCTGCCGGCGCGCGGCCTGCGCTACGACGACTACCTGGCCGGCCGGCCCGGTTCGCTGCGCAGCACGCTCAAGCGCAAGGGCAAGAAGTTTGCGGCGGCCGGCGGGCGGATCGAGATCGTCAGCGGCGGCGCTGAGCTCGACGGCGCCATGGCCGCCTATCAGCAGGTGTATGACGCGAGCTGGAAGCGCACCGAGCCCTTTCCCGACTTCATGCCGGGCTTCATGCGCCTGTGTGCCGAGCGTGGCTGGCTGCGCCTTGGCGTGGCCCGTCTGGGTGAGGTGCCGATCGCCGCGCAGGTTTGGGTGGTGCGCGACGGCCATGCGGCCATCTACAAACTGGCCTATGACGATGCGCAAGGCGAATGGTCGGCCGGCAGCCTGCTGACGGCGGCGCTGATGCGGCGGATGCTGGACGAGGAGCAGGTCGACGAAGTGGATTACCTGATCGGCGACGACGCCTACAAGCGCGACTGGATGACGCATCGTCGCGAGCGGCGCGGTCTGCGCGCCTACGACCCGCGCCGCTGGCGCGGGGCAATGGCAACGCTGGGCGAAATGCTGCGACGGGCGGCCCGCCCGCTCGTGGCCCGATGGCAGCGCTGAGGTCGTCGGCGGCTCAGGCCGGCGGGGTGGCGGCTGGCGCGTAGCGCGCGGTGGTCTGCGCGACCAGATCGGGCGCTTCGTCGCGCTTGTGCAGTTGCCACAAGGGGGCGCCGACAAAGGGATGGGCGGTGACCTGCGCGCCCAGTTTTTCGAGCGCGTCGAGGTTGCGGCGGCAGGCGATCGACAGTTCGGCGCCGGCGTCGGCGACATGTTCGAACCAGTCGATGCGCACGCCTTCAAGGCCGCTCAGTGCGCCGAGCTTCTGCGCGCTGATGCCCTCGACCAGCGGGCCGGACAGCGAGTACCCGGCCACCTCGACCACAGCGCCGCCGGCCAGTGCGGCACGGATATCGTCGGTGGATTCGGCGGGCAGGCCTTGCCCCATCAGCCAGGCGACCCGCTGGCGCAGGGTCTGGGTGACGAAGGGTTTGCCGTCGGCCACGGGCTGCCACAAGAGCAGTTGCGGGTAGCGGCCGGGCGCCTTGGCGGCGACGCTGGCGGCCAGCAGGGCACCGAGGCGAAAGCCCCACAGCGTCACCGCCTGGCCGGTCTTGTCTGCCAGCCAGGACGCCGCATCGCTGACATTGCGCTCCCAGATGTCCCAGCGGGCGTCTTCGAACTCGCCCTCGCTCTCGCCGGTGCCGAACAGGTCGATGCACAGGCTGGCGTAACCCAGATGGGCGAAGGCGCGCGCCTGTTCGGCGACGATGGCGCGGCAGCGGTTCATTTCCTCGGCGAAGGGCGGCACATACAGCACGGCGCCGCGCGGGCGGCCCTGCGGCAGGCATTCGAGCGCGAACAGCCGCGCTCCGTCCGATTCGAGGAAGAACGGCCGCATGGTCATGCCAGTTTGGTGTCGATGTAATTGGACAAGGTGCCGACTGTACGGAACAGGTCTTCGTTGATGTCGTCGTCGTCCACCTCGATGCCCAGCTGCTCTTCCATGGTGCTCAGCAGGCTGACCACGGTGAGCGAGTTGAACTCGGGGAAATTGCCCAGCAGCGGCGTGTCGGCGGTCAGGCCGTTGGCTCGATCGCCGAGTTGCAGGGTCTGACGCAGGAGGTCTTTGGTGATGTCCAGAGGGTTCATGGTGGGGGCGTTCGCAGGGTATGGGGAAAACGGTTTCAGGAATTGGCCGGCACGCGCGCGGCGGGAGGATCGAGCAGCCAGGCGCGGGCCAGGGCGATGATTTCATTGCGGGCGGCCAGCGTCGAATAGGTCTGGTCGGCATCGGGCAAGTCGTGGCGGGTCACGCTGCGGGGGGCCGTCATGGCTTGCTGCCAGGCGGCATCGGCGGCGACGATCTCGTCGAATTCCATGCTGACCAGGCTCTGGCCACTCATCAGCAGCAGCATGTCGCCCTTGAAGCGCGCCAGGCCGGCACGCATGCGCGGCACGGCGGGGGCGGCCGGATCGTCCGGCGTCGGGCCGGCCGCTACCGCGGGGGTTGGGCGTGAGGGCGCGAGCCGTTGTTTCAAGCGGCCCGCGACCATGCGCGCCACGGTGGCCAGCGCCGGCAGGGGGTTGAACTGGAGGCGCAGCACCTTGAGCCAGAATTCCTTTTCGCGGATGCGGCGGCTGTAATGACGTTTGACCATGACAGCGTTGCCGGCGTCCTCGTTGCTCACCCACGGGTTGCCGACCATGATGCCGGTCACCTCGGGGAACTTCCAGGCGTTGATCAGGATCGCCGAGGCGGCATCGCAGCCGCCCCACAACACCACTTCCTGCATGCCGGGCACGAGGCTGCGGAAATGGGCGAGCGCGGCGCGCAGATCGGCCTCGACGTCGGCGAATCCGCGAAACGCGCCCTCGCTGTCGCCCAGGCCGCGATAGTCGAAGCGCATCACCGGGATGCCGTCGGCGGCCAGCTCGCGCGCCAGCTTGACCTGCAGACGGCCCACGCCGCCACGATACTGCGGGCCGCCGGCGACGATGGCCAGCACGCCGCGCGCTTTCACCGTGTCGGGCACATGGGCGACGCTGATCAGGGCGTCGCCCTCGCAGTCGAAGACCGAAGGGATTTCGTTAACCGTCATGGTGCGGCCTCGGCAATCTGTCCGCCCTGGCGGGCGCCGGTGACCGCGGCCGGGCCATGGCGGGCGCTGCCGGCGATGAGTGCGGCGCGGACCTCGCGATAGCGCGCTTCGGCCGTGGCCAGCTGGGTCGGGTCGATCTCGATGTCGGAATAGTCGCTCCGGCTGCGGCTGATCTGGCCGGACTTGAGCCGGGCCGAGTGATCGCCGGTATTGCCGTGGCCGGTGTTGGCGAAGGTGTCGTAGCGCGAGGGGATCGGGGTGTCGAAACCCAGCCAGTCGGACAGCGCGGCCAGCGTTGCGTCGGTGTCGGTGATCAGGCTCTCGGCATCGAGATAGAAATAGCGCGGGCCGAGAGCGGCGGCGATGTCGCCCAGCTCGCCGATGCGTTCGATGTAGTAGGCCGCGGCGCCGTCCGGCGTGGCCTCGGGCAAGTGCGGGGCATGCTTGCGGAACAGGGCGACCAGGCTCTTGATCGACTGCACCGGCTCGCGCAGCATGAAGATGGTGTGCGTGCGGCCCCGCTGCAGCAGGGCGGGCGCCACATGGTGACCGGTGTGCAGCACCTTGTCGAACATGTAGCGCGCGCCGGGCTTGGCGGTGTGGCGGGCGAAGTGGCGCAGTTTCTGCCGCCACAGGCTCTTCCAGCTGTAGTAGCCGATATGCATCTCGTAGTAGCCCTCGACCTGCGGGTGGCTGCCGATGAGATGGCCGAACAGGCTGGTGTTGGCCCGCATGTGGCTGAGCAGGAAGATGTTGCGGTGGCGCAGGACCAGTGACGGATTGCGGATCAGGGCGTGCAGCAGGCTCATGCGGGGCTCGTGCTCTCGTGGCGGGCATGCCCGGTCAGGGCGCGCAGGGCCAGCCACAGCGTCCAGGCCAGCGCCTTGAGGGAAAAGGAAATCATCAGCGACTCCTTCATGTAGAACAAGGCGTCGCCGATGCGGCCTGCTTGCGCGAGTATCTGCGCGATGTGCTTGAGTTCATAGCCTTTTGCCCGTTGTGCGTAGCGGCGGATGCTGGCCGATCGCGCTCCCAGGATTGCCTTGTCGAAGATGCGCAACTGATAGAGCTTCTTCTCCAGCGCGCCGACCATGGTCGAGGCGTTGTCGGCGCCTTGCCGGTTCGGAATATGGTGCCGGGCCACGACGATCGGGTTGTAGAGTATGCCGTCGGCAGCATCGATGGCGCGCAGGAATATGTCACGGTCCTCTTCGTAGCGCAGCGATTCGTCCAGGCCGCCGAGCTCGTCGAAGAAACTGCGCCGGTAGATGGAGCAGTTCAGGTGGGCGAAACTGGGCAGCTTCAGCAGCGCGTCGGCATCGATCGGCCGGCTGCCGGCGGCGTCGGCTGGACCGCAGGCGAAGCGCTCGGCGCCGCGAATCCAGAGCGCCTCCGAGGGCTGGCGCCCGTCGTGGAACACGGCTTGCTGGTCGCTGAGGTAGAGATCGACCGCCGATGCGCTCGCCCGCAGGCTGGTGTCGCAGCGCTGCAGGTGCTGCGGATCGTCCCACAGGTCGTCGTCGTCGAGGAAGGCGAGATACTCGCCGCATGCCAGGGCGGCACCCGTGTTCCGGCTGAAGCTGGGGCCGTGGCCTGCCGCGCGCGGCGGCAGCGGATGGAGCCGGACCCGCGGGTCGGCGGCGGCGTCGAGTTGCCGGTAGGCGGCCAGATCGGCCTCGGTCGCGCCGTCGATGATGGCGATGACCTCGAAACGCGGGCCTGCCTGTGCCAGCACCGAGCGCAGCGCCCGGTCGAATTCCATCGGGCGGTTGCGCGTGGGAATCACGACCGTGAAGCGGGTCACGCGGCGCCTTTGCCGGAGGTGTCCGGGGCGCGCAGGCGGTTGACCAGCGCGGCGGGCAGTCGGGCGATCATGGCTTTGAGGCGCAGGTTGCGATCGATCTGTGCGGCCGGCACACGGGCGAGTTGCTCGCGCATGGTGCGGTAGTCGTGTTCGAGCCATGCCCAGGAGGCGGCATCCACGCGTGAGGCGGCGATGGCGCGCTCAAGCGCCACATGATATTTCGCCGGTATCCAGCCGTCCTGTCGGGCGCGGTCGAGCATGCTGGCGCGTTCGATGTTGACCCGACTGCGCTGGCGCGAAAAATTGCCGGCATGGCGGCGGGTCGATGCGGTGATCGTGTCGTCGCTGGCAACGGCGCCGTGCAGCACGCAACGCCAGGTCATGTGGGCGTCCCAGCAGCCGAGTCGACTGAACACCGGGTCGATGCCGCCGCTGCGCTCGTAGAGGCGCCGGCTCATCATCGCGGCGGTTGGGAACACCGGGTTGTAGTCGAGAAAGCGGGCCAGCTGATCCGGGCCGAAATAGCGGAATCCGTCGGCATCGGCGGCCGGCAGCCCGTCCCACCAGCCCGCGGGAATGTCGTCCCAGGCATGAAAGCCTTCGATCGCCGCGTCGCCGAAGCTGGAGAAGTTGGCGAAGAGGAATTCGGCATCGGGATGGCGCTCCAGCAGCGCGGCCTTGCGCGACAGATGGTTCGGGAACCACTGGTCGTCGTCGTCGCACATGGCGATCCAGTCGGATCGGCACAATTCGATGGCGGTCTTGAGTGCGGCGCCGGGGCCGACGTTGTCGATGCGGTGGTAGCGGATCGGCCCGTCGATGGCCTTGATCACGCGCTCGGAATCATCGGAGGAGCCATCGTCGACGATCACGATCTCGGTGGGCGGGAGCGCCTGCGCAAGGATGGCGCCGATCGTCTCTCCGATCAGGTGGGCCCGGTTGTAAGTGGCGATGGCGACTGAGATCTCGAGCATGCGTGTCCTGTGTTTCGCGTTGAGGGTCGATGGGTGGGCGGCCGGCCTGCTCAGGTTTTCGACGCGATGAGCATGGCGGTCAGGGCCTTGACGTTGCGCGTGACCTGATCGAACACGCGCTCATACACGGCCACCGGTTTGCCGTAGGGGTCGGGGATCTCGCCGTTCTCGTCCGCCAGCGGGTCGGCCATGCCAAGCAGAAAGGTGCGCCGGCTGGCGTCGGGGAAGCTGGCCTGCATGGTTTTCAGGTGCGCCAGCTCCATGACGAAGACGATGCTCGCCGCGTTGGCCATGTCGGCGGTCAGGTGGGTGGACGACCAGGCGGACAAGTCGGTGGCATGGGCTTGCGCCACATCCACCATCACCGGATCGGCCGGGCGCTGGCCCTGAGCATGAAAGCCGGCGGAGTCGATCCGCACCGTCTCGGGCAAGGCCGCGCTGGCCAGGTAATGCGCCACGGCACTGCGGTTGATGTTGCCATGGCAGACGAACAGCACCCGGTTGGCCGAGCCGAGCGCCTGGCGAACGGTGCCGTTGGACCAGGCCGCGCGCTGGGCGGCGAGCAGGCGGGCGTCGGCACGGAGCCGGCGGTAGCGCTGCCAGTAGCTGCCGACGATGCGGCCCATGTCGACCAGGCCGGGCAGCGGGTCCGACAGCCGCTGCACGTCGAAACGATGGCGCCAGTGCAGACACAGCGCGGTGTCCTTGAGCACCGAGCGCCAGGACGGTATGCGCACGAGGCGCGGCGGCGCGTTCTTGCGGGCGATGTGCTCGAACCAGTCGACATCGCGGGCCAGATTGCGGCAGATGACACCAGCGCGAGCGGGGGGCGAGAGCGCGGCCTTGCCCTGGCACAGCAGCGTGTACAGCATCGCGGGGAAGTTGGCGCCCGCCGCCGCGGCCAGTGGCAAGGATCCCCAGAAGCGGCCGTTGATCTCCATGAGGCGGAACTGGCCGCTGGCCGGGTCGTGCTTGAATTCCACCATGGCCACGCCATGCCATTTCATGGCTGCCATCAGGCGTCGTGCGGCGTCGAGCAGGGCCGGGGTGATGTCGACGCTCATGCGCAGGCTGCTGCCGCCGCCGGTCAGGGGGACTTCATGCAGGCGCCGGTGCTGGAAGGCGTAGACCACCTCGCCGTGGTCGGCGAGCAGCTCGATGCCTTCGCCGTCGCCGCGGAAATACTCCTGGAGGATCACTTCGCCGAAGCGCAGTGCGTGCGCGACATGGGCGCGCAACTCGTTGTCGTCGAAGGCGTAGCTGACGGTGAGCTGCACATTGCGGGCCTGATCGGTGCCCACCGAGCTGACCGGTTTGATGACGATCGGGAAATCGAATTGCGCACGGGCCGCAGGGAGTTCGTCGAGGGTGGCGACGCGCACGCTGCGGGGAACCGGAATGCCGATGGATTCGGCCAATGCCACGGTGGCGGCCTTGTCGAGCGCGATCTTCAGGCTCTCGGTCGGTGCCATCGCGATGTGGCGATCGTCGACTCGCTCGCGCTGTCGAAGCAGCGGCGACAGCGTGCGCTCGGTCACCGGGATGATCAGGGCGTAGCGGCCGGCCTCGGTGACGTCGTGCATCCAGGCGATAAAGGCGTCGGGATGCAGCAGCGGGTCGGGATAGACCCGGCACGCATCGATGACGCGCGAATAGCCGGTCAGCGGCTTGTCGACATGACTGGCGACGTCGACCACGAGGCCGATTTCCTTCAGCGAACGGGCGACCGACAATGCCGGAGCGAGGTCGGCATCGAGCACCAGGATGCGGTCAGTGGTCGAAGTAGCGGTCATGGGATGGCGACGGCGCGCGTGCGGGGGGAAGGTCGGTGCATCATTTTAGGCCGCGCCTGCGGCGCCGCAACGTTTCCGGATGATACCAAGCACCGTCGACTCGAGGCCGGATGGCTTGCCGCCCAGTTGCCATAGCAGCATCGAGCTGCCGGCGTAGATCAGCGCCCCGATCACCGCCTTGAGCGCGAGCGCGCCAAGAGTGGGCAGGTCGGCGGGGAAGGGGATATGTGTGAGCAATGCGGCCATGGCCCCGGCGGCCAGCGCGGGCCGCCACAGGAAGGCGAAGATGTGATGTGCCGGCAAGCGCAGGTGGCGGGTGCAGACGCCGGTCAGGACGGCGGCTTCGACTGCCGACAAGGCGGTTTTCATGAGGATCAATGCGCTCAGCCCGCCAAATTGAAAGGCCGGGTAGAGCAGGGCCAGGAAAACGAGGGTGCGTACCAGACCGATGCGCGCGGCGCTGGCCTGAAGGCCGGTCATGGTCATGAAGCGGCCGAGGTTCTCGGCAATGGCGAAAAACAGCCAGAAGAAAGCGAACAGGCCGATCAGCGGCGCGGCCTCGGTCCACTGGGCGCCGAGAATCACGGCGGTCAGCTCCGGTGCGACGCACCACAAGCCGACCGAGGCCGGTGTGATCAGGGCGACGAAGATCGAGGTGGAGATCACGAAGGCGTTGCGCAGCCGATCGGGCTCGTTTTGCAGTTTGGCGAAACCGGGGGTGAGCGCCGAGCCGGCCGGGCTCATCAGGTCGACCGTGACGGTGCCGGCCACATCGACCCCGACCGAGTAGAAGCCCAGCTCCCGTTTCGATATCAGTCCGGTCAGGACAAAACGATCGGCGGCATTGAACAGTTGCCGGGCGATGTTGGTGACCAGAATCCAGCGGGAGAATTGCCACAATTGTCCAATGCCCTGCAGGCGAAACCGGGGGCGGTACGGGCTCATGCCGTAGCTGAAGGCGACCTCGTAGGTGTATCGGGCAAAGGCGCCGAGCACGATCGCCCAGTACGAGCGCAGGGTGACGGCCAGCGCAATGGTGGTGGCCACGCCCATCAGGCGCGGGTACATGCGGAACCGGAAGAGGCGGTCGAACTCGAGCTCGCGATGGAAGGTGACGGTGCCGATGTTCTCCAGGCCCTTGATGGCGAGGCTGGCGCCCATGATCAGGCTGATGCCGATGACCTCGGGCGCGTTGGCATAGTCGGCCATCCAGGGCGAGGCCACCATCAGCAGGCCGCCGAAAATGAGGGATTTGATCAGGCGCAGCGTCCAGGCGGCATCGAACTCCGGACGTCCGGCACGCTGATTGTGGATCAGTGCCAGGTCGAAGCCGAAGTCGAAGAAGCCGTCGATGATCGAGACGACGGCGGCCACCGTTGCCACCAGACCGAAATCCTCCGGCATCAGCAGGCGCGCGAGGATCATCGTGCTGACCAGACCGAGCAGTCGGTGCGACCAGCGCGTGGCGATCATCCATGCGGCGCCGATGACGAGCTTGCCGCGCAAAGGAGGCGGTGGGACGGAGGTTGGGGGCATCGAAAGGCCAGCGTCTCGAAAGGACAAGAGAGTAACGCAACTGCGCCAAACGCCATGTGACGTTGGACACGTCGCGGTCGGTGTCGGATGAGCTCTGGCGCGTTTCGCACCATGACGGAATGCTCAGCGCAGTTGGGCCGTCGTGCGAGAAGATACGGGATAATTTCGCGCCCCGGCATGCCGGGGCCAAATGTCCAACGTCAAGCACCAACCATTGGGAGCCGCCAGATGGCGTCACTGATCCATGAACTGATAACGCAGAGCGCCACGCAGACGCCCGACGCCACCGCACTGCGCGCCGGCGATCGTAGCTGGTCGTATGTCCAGTTGGCCGACGAGGTGCAGCGCACCGCGGCCCTGTATGCCCAGTTGGGCCTGAGCGGCGGGGAACGGGTGGCGGTGTGGCTGGACAAGCGGGCCGAGACCGTCTTTGCGTTGTTCGGCGCTTCGCGCGCCGGCGGCGTGTTCGTGCCGGTCAACCCGCTGCTCAAACCGGCGCAGGTGGAGTACATCCTCAAGGACTGCAACGTGCGCGTGCTGGTGACCAGCGCCGAGCGGCTGGCGCTGCTGCAGGAGGTGCTGCCACGCTGCCACGATTTGCGTCAGGTGGTGGTGACCGGCGATACCGTCGCCGCACCGGTCGACCCGCTGCGCATCGTGCGCTGGGCCGATCGCCCTGAGGCGGCGGCGCCCGCCGTGGATGCCATCGATGCGGACATGGCGGCCATTCTCTATACCTCGGGCAGTACCGGCCGTCCCAAAGGAGTGGTGCTGTCGCACCGCAACCTGGTGGCCGGGGCGGCGAGCGTGTCGAGCTATCTGGAGAACACCGCCGACGATCGCATCCTCGCGGTGCTGCCGCTGAGCTTCGACTACGGCCTGAACCAGCTGACCACCGCCTTCCAGGTCGGCGCCTGCGCCGTGTTGATGAACTACCTGATGCCGCGCGACATCGTGCGCATGGTGCAACGCGAGCGCATCACCGGTCTGGCCGCGGTGCCGCCGCTCTGGGTGCAACTGGCCCAGCTCGACTGGCCGCCCGAGGTCGGGGCGCATTTGCGCTACATCACCAACTCCGGCGGGCACATGCCGGCCAACGTGCTGGCGGCCTTGCGCGCGCGGCTGCCGACGATGAAGCCTTACCTGATGTACGGCCTGACCGAAGCCTTCCGCTCGACCTATCTGCCGCCGGCCGAGCTGGACCGGCGCCCCGGCTCGATGGGCAAGGCCATTCCCAATGCGCAGGTGCTGGTGGTGCGCGAGGACGGCACCGAGTGCGAACCGGGCGAGCCCGGCGAGCTGGTGCATCGCGGGGTGCATGTGAGCCTGGGCTACTGGAATGACCTGGAGAAGACCGCCGAGCGTTTTCGTCCGGCACCGGGCCAGCCGGCCGGTTTGCCGATGGCGGAGATCGCAGTGTGGTCGGGCGATACGGTCAAGAGGGACGAGGAAGGTTTCCTGTACTTCGTCGGTCGGCGCGACGAGATGATCAAAACCTCGGGCTACCGGGTCAGTCCGACCGAGGTCGAGGAGGTCGTCTATACCACCGAGGCGGCCGCGGAGGCCGCGGCCATCGGTGTGCCCCATCCGGTGCTGGGGCAGGCGATCGTGCTGGTGGTCTTTACCCCCGCTGCACCGGCGCATGCGCCGGAGACTATTCTCGCCACCTGCCGCGAGCGCTTGCCGGGCTTCATGGTGCCGGTCCGTGTGCTGGTGCATGAGACGCCCTTGCCGCGCAATCCAAACGGCAAGATCGATCGCAAGCAGCTGGGCGAGGTGTATGCGGCGTTGTTTGACGGCGCCTGATCAGCTGGCCATGCGATCGAGCAGCTTGGCCAGTTGCGCGGTGCGCTGGCGTCGTGAGGCGGCGGCGACGATCTCTTCATCGGCCAGCGCGCGCCGTGCCGGATCGGTGAGGAAAGCGCCCAGCGCCTCGCGGATCGCCTGCGGCTGCTCGAGCGGCACCACCAGCGGCACGCCGGCGGCGGCCAGCTGCCGGCCGGTGTCGCCCGCCGGGTCCGCCAGACCCAGAATCGGCCGGCGGGCGCGCAGGTATTCGTAGAGCTTGGCGGGAATCTGATGGTTGCAGTTGCCCGCCTGCAGCACCAGCAGACCGTCGGCCCGCTGCATCTCGGCAATGGCGTCGCGATACGGCAAGGGGGGCAGGACCTCGATCAGGTCGGTCAGATCGTGGGTGGCTGCCAGATGCCGGATCAGGTCCTCATGCACCGGCGCGCGAAACCTCAGACGCAGTTGCGCGGTCAGTGCGGGGTTTTCCCGGCGCAGCGTGGCGAGGGCCGCAAACAGCTGCGTGGGGTCGCGCTCCTGCGGATAGACGATGCCGCTGTGAAGCAGGGTGAGATGGCCAGGGGTCAGCGGCTCGTCGGCGACTTCGTCGGCAAAGGCCGCTTCGTCGTAACCGTTTTCGATGAGGTGCATGCGCGCCGCGGCATCCGGGTAGCGTTGCCGGTAGTCGGCGAGCGCACTCGGGGCGGTGAAGCTGAACGCGGCGGCCTGCCGGGCAGCGCTTTCTTCGATGCGCTTGAACGCCCGCCACTGCGCCGGATCGGCCGGGTAGTCGGGTTGGGCCATGGGGTCGCGGAAGTCGGCGAGCCAGGGCAGGCCGGAATGCTGCTGAAGGCCGGCTGCAATGCGGTGCGCGGTGGCGATCGGATAGGTCGACCAGAGCGCCTGGGGGCGATGACGCCGTATCAGTGCGCGGCCGTGGATGGCAGCGGCAAATTGCCAGTTGGCCCAGCGATCGGGCAATGCCAGCCAGCCCGGATAGCGGCCGGCGATCGACAGGTGACGGGCGGCATCGAGCCCGAAGGCGCGGCAGACCACGGTACCGGCCGGGATCTGCGCCAGCTGGTCGTCGCTGGTCGCCGGGTAGGCACAGGGCGTGATACTCAGTACGATCGGCTCCCACCCGAACTCGGGCAGGTGCTGAATGAAGCGCAAACTGCGCTGCACGCCGCTGCTTCCCTGGATCGGCGGGAAGTGGTAGGCGATCATGAGGAGGCGCTTCATGGTGGGGCACCTGGCGATGGTCGGTGCCCGCAGAGTCATGACGACCGGGAACCAGTTCATGTCTTCGGGGCGAACACGGCCATTATAATAACTAGTTCATGCCTTCGGTACGGAGGCGGCCCCTATAATGGCCAGCGTCGTGGCGTGGCCGGCCAGCGGTGTGTGCCACGCACACCCGACTGGTGCGAGGAGTAACCGTATTGGATATCAAACAGCAAGTGTTGCAGGTGGTGGACGAAGTGCTCGCGTTGAATGGCCGGGCCTTGGCCTTCGAGCTCGACACGCCCTTGCTGGGCGCCGTACCCGAACTCGATTCGATGGCAGTCGTCGGCGTGATCAACCTGCTCGAAGAGCGGTTCGGTTTTTATGTGGAAGACGACGACATCGACGGCTCGACCTTTGCGACGGTCGGCAGTCTGGTCGCATTCGTTTCCGGCAAGCTTCGGTGACCGACATCCTCCGTGAAGCCTTCTTTCTTCCCGGTGACCACGCACCCGGGCGCTTTGCCCTGCTGCGTCGTCCGGCGGGTGAAGTGCGGGGGGCTTTTCTCTACATTCATCCCTTCGCCGAAGAGATGAATCGCTCACGCCGAATGATGGCGACGGCCGCCGAGGCCTTCGCGCACGCTGGCTGGGCGGTCTTGCAGATCGATCTCACGGGCTGCGGCGACAGCGGCGGCAGTTCGGCCGACGCGGGTTGGCGTCGCTGGTTGGACGATGTATCGGCGGGCTATGCGTGGTTGCGCGAGCATCTCGACCTCACGCCGCATCTGTGGGGCTTGCGCGCCGGTTGCCTGCTGGCGGAGAGCTGGCTGCGCCAGACCGACAGCGCGGCCTCGGCGCTTTACTGGCAACCGGTGCTCAGCGGCCGACAGCATCTGTCGCAGTTCCTGATGCTCAAGGCGGCGGGCGCGATGGCGGGCGAGGGCAGCGCCAAGACGATCATGGGGCCGCTGCGCGAGCGGCTGGCCGGGGGCGAAGCGGTGGATATCGCCGGCTACACCGTCAGCGCGGAGCTGGCTCGGGGGCTGGAAGAAGCGTCGCTGGAGAACGCTGCCCGCCCGCACGGCCAGACCGTGGTGGTGGAGGCCGTGTCCGGCGAGCGCAACCTGACGCCGGCCTCGGCGGATGCCCGGGCCCGGTGGCTGGAGGCGGGCGCGGCCGTGATCTGGGAGGTCGTCGGCGGGTCGCCGTTCTGGCTCACTCAGGAAATCACCCTCGCTCCCGCAATGACAAGCCGCACGCTGGCACTCATCGGCGCCTGGGATCAATGAGCACCGTCGAGCGTCCTGTGCTGTTCGAGTGTGCTGGCGAGACGCTGGTCGGTATCGTTGCCGCGCCCGAGCGGCCCATGCGTACCGGGGTGCTCGTTCTGGTCGGCGGGCCGCAGTACCGGGTCGGCAGTCATCGCCAGTTCGTCATGCTTTCGCGTGCCCTGGCGAGCAGGAACATCGCCTGCATGCGCTTCGATTTTCGCGGCATGGGCGATGCCACGGGCGAGCCGGTCGGTTTCGACGCGGTGGGGGCCGACATCGCCGCCGCGCTCAAGACCTTTCGTGCCGAGGTGCCGGGGCTCGAGCGTGTCGTCATCTGGGGGTTGTGCGACGGCGCCAGCGCGGCTTGCCTGTTCGCCCGTGGAGACGCGTCCGTGGCCGGACTGATGCTGCTCAATCCCTGGGTGCGCACCGAGGCGACACGCGCCAGGACCTACCTGAAGCACTACTACCCACGCCGCCTGCTCGACCGTGATTTCTGGATGCGCCTGATGCAGGGCGAGATCGGTGTGGCCAGGGCGCTCAAGCAATTCGTCGGCGGCCTGTCGCGTGGGCGCTCCGAGACGGATGACAGCGACTCGCTGCCCGAACGGATGATCGGCGCCTTGCATGGCTTCGACGGCGCCGTGCTGGTCGGACTGAGCGGGCATGACTATGTCGCCCGTGAATTCGAGGAGTCGGTGCGCGGCAACGTCCGCTTCGACGCGCTGCGGGCGTCGGGACGCATGACGATCCGCCAGTTTTCGGATGCCGATCACACCTTTTCGGCGAAGGCCTCGTGCGAGGCCATGGAGCGGGCTTGCGTGGAGTGGATCGAGGCCCTCGATGGCGACCAGGGCATGGCGCGATCTTCACGGGCTTAACGGGAGAACCGGATGACGATGCGAATGATCGGGGCATGGCCCCGGATGAAAATGGCCGCGGCGATCTGGGCGCTCGCGTCGGCAGTGCCTGCGATGGCGCTGAGCCCGTCGGCGCTCGGCGACGCGGGCTGCGGTAGCCTGGACAACCACTTCGGGCCGTTCGATTACCGTGTCGACAAGCGGCAGGCGGCGGCGGTCGAGTCCGCACATTTCACGCCCGAGATCGAGAGTCTGTTGCACGGCAAGTCGGGATCTCTGGGGGGCGAGCTGGACTATACGCTGCGCGCCTTGCCCAATCACCACCGCGCGTTGATGTCGATGGTGCGTCTGGGCTTTCGCGACAAGACGGAGCGACCCCACGGGGCACGCTACAAGGTCGAATGCTGGCTGATCCGTGGCGAGGTCTTTCGCGACGACGACCCGATGGTCAAGATGATCTACGGGGTGTATTTGCTGCGCAAGGGGCGGACTCAGGACGCAGTAGAAAAGCTTGAAGCCGCCGACAAGCTCGGTGAGGACAATGCCAACCTGCACTACAATCTTGGCTTGGCTTATGTCAAAATCGGGCGATATGACGATGCGCTCAGGCATGCGCACAAGGCCTATGCGCAGGGATTCCCCCTCCCCGGGCTACGCGAGCAATTGCAGCGCGCTGGGAAGTGGCGGGCACCGACGGCCGACGAGCAGCATGTCGATGCCGACAGGTCGCCGCCGCCAGACGAGGAGAGCCGCCAAGCGCCGATCGTCGCGGACTGATAGCCCCGGAAAGGTTCGATGCATGGCCCGATCCCTCCTTTCCATTCGAGAGATCGCCCATGAACCGACCCCGCTTGCTGCACGACCTGGTGGCGTTCGCCACCGCCACGACGCCCGACGCCCCGGCGTTGTATCAGAAGGACACCTGCCTTTCGTTTGCCCAATTGCAGGCGCAGATCGAGACGTTCGCCGCGGCCCTGTGCGGGTTGGGTTTGCTGCAGGACGAGCGGGTGGCGGTCTATCTCCCCAAGCAGGTCGAAGCGGTGGTGTCGATATTCGCCTCGGCCGCGGCCGGCGGGGTGGTCGTGCCGGTCAACCCCCTGCTCAAACCCCAGCAGGTCGCCTACATCCTGAAGAACTGCAATGTCAGGGTTTTGGTCACCTCGGCCGACAGGGCGCATCAGCTCGAATCCGTCCTGGCCGAGTGCCATGACCTGAACACCATGGTGTTGGTGGCGCCCGAGGGCGATCTGGCGATGGCATCGCCGGCCCGCGTATTGAGCTGGGAGGCGGCCATGCGCACCCCGCCGAAGCCGGTCCACGCCCGTATCGCTACCGACATGGCGGCGATTCTCTACACCTCGGGCAGCACCGGTCTGCCCAAAGGGGTGGTGTTATCGCATCACAACATGGTGGCGGCGGCCGAGAGTACGGCGGAGTTCCTCGCGCTGACGCCGGAGGACCGCTTGCTGGCGGTGCTGCCCTTGAGTTTCGACTATGGCTTGAGTCAGCTGACCTCTGCCTATTCGGCCGGCGGCTCGGTCGTGCTGATGGAGTATCTGCTGCCGCGCCAAGTCATCAAGAACGTCGCCCGCTACGGCGTGACAGGGATATCCGCGGTGCCGCCCATCTGGAACCAGTTGGCCATGCTCGACTGGCCGCAGGAAGCGGTCGATTCGCTGCGCTACATCACGACCTCGGGCGGTGTGGCGCGCAAGGCGACGCTGCGCAGTCTGCGCGACAAGTTGCCGCGGACCCGTGTCTTCAAGATGTACGGGCTGACCGAGGCCTTCCGGTCGTCCTACCTGCACCCCGAGGAAATCGACGAACGCCCCGACTCAGTGGGCAAGGCGGTGCCCGGCGCGCGGCTGAGCGTGGTGCGTGAAGACGGCTCGCCTTGCGCACCGGGCGAGCCGGGCGAACTGGTACATCGCGGGTCGCTGGTCGCCATGGGTTACTGGAACGATCCGGCGCGCACGCGCGAGCGCTTCCGGCCGGCGCCTGGCCAGAGCGCCGGGCTGGTGCTGCCGGAGATCGCCGTGTGGTCCGGCGACCAGATGCAGATGGACGAAGACGGCTACCTGTACTTCGTCAGCCGCAAGGACGAGATGATCAAGACCTCCGGCTATCGGGTCAGCCCGACCGAGGTGGAAGAGGTGGTGTTCTCCTCGGGGCTGGTGGCCGAGGCCGTGGCGCTCGGCGTGCCGCATCCGGATTTGGGCCAGGCCATCGTGTTGCTGGCTCATGGGGGGCATGGCAAGGTGCTGGAGGCGGCGAGCCTGCTCGACTATTGCCGCGAACAGCTGCCGACCTACATGATCCCGACCCACCTAGAGGTGCGCGACGACCTTCCCAAGAACCCCAACGGAAAGATCGATCGCGCGGCGCTGAGTGCCGAATACCGGGATTACTTCGTCAAATAGACGGCCGCCGGGATCCTAGCGGCTCTTGATCATCGTGCCCACGCCGTGATCGGTGAGGATCTCCAGCAGCAGGCAGTGTTCGACCCGGCCGTCGATGATGTGCACCGAATTGACGCCGCTGCGTGCGGCGTCCAGCGCGGAGCCGATCTTCGGCAGCATGCCGCCCGACAGGGTACCGTCCTCGACCAGGGCGTCGATGTCCTTGGGGGTCAGGCCGGTGAGTAGTTTGCCGCTCTGGTCGAGCACGCCCGGGGTGTTGGTGAGCAGGACCAGCTTTTCGGCCTTGAGGATCTCGGCCAGCTTGCCCGCGACCACGTCAGCGTTGATGTTGTAGGTTTCGCCGTCTTCGCCGACACCGATCGGCGCGATCACCGGGATGAAGTCGCCCTGGTCGAGGAAGGAGATGAGGCTCGGGTCAATCTGGGTGATTTCGCCCACCTGGCCGATGTCCACCACGTCGCCGAGCGGTGCGCCGGTTTTCTGCATCAGCAGTTTCTTGGCGCGGATGAAGCGTGCGTCCTTGCCGGTCAGGCCGACGGCCTTGCCGCCGTGCTGGTTGATGAGGTTGACGATTTCCTTGTTGACCTGCCCGCCGAGCACCATTTCCACCACTTCCATGGTCTCGGCGTCGGTGACGCGCATGCCCTGAATGAACTCGCCTTTCTTGCCGACCCGGGTCAGCAGGTTCTCGATCTGCGGGCCGCCGCCATGCACCACCACCGGATTCAGGCCCACCAGCTTGAGCAGGACGACATCGCGCGCAAAGCAGTCTTTCAGGTGCGGGTCGGTCATCGCGTTGCCACCGTATTTGATGACGATGGTCTTGTCGAAGAAGCGCTTGATGTAGGGCAGGGCTTCGGCGAGGATGCCGGCCTTGCGCGCCGGGGAGATCGGGGTCGGGGCGTCGGTGCTCATCGGGGCGGTCGCAGTGTGATGAAGAAGGCTTGATTCTAACGGCGGGATCCCGCACCGCAAAGTGCGCTGCCGGTGTGTCGCTTCAGGGGCGCGGTGACTGTATGGCGCCCGGCGCCCAGCGGCGCGGCGGGCTCAGCGGTCGGGTGCCATAGGGCAGGACGAATTCATGCCGCGGGCGCAGGTCGGCACCGTGCCAGGGCATGGCGGCGCGCACCGCGCCGCGCAGCAGGCTGTTGGCCGGCAGGCGGAAGTCGAGTGCGCCGTCCGGCCTGATAGCGGGCAGGCTCAGGTTGCCGACAAATTCGCCGGGGTTGCCCTGGGCAAAGGCCGCGGGTCCGACGAGCAGGTTGTTGCAGGCCATGACCTCGGGCGACGGGGTCGCGGCGTGCTGCCAGACAGACAGGAAACGGGCGCCGATACGCGGTGCGCTGATCAAGGTGTTGTGGCAGAGGCTCAGGCGGTTGTCGTCATTCCGGTAGCCCTCGGCGCCGAAGCTGATCAGCGCCGGGTTCGAGGTGTTTGCCGATTGACCGATGATGTTGCCGACCACCCTGGCGCGCCCGCCTTCGGGAAATTCCAGCTCATAGGCGGCCTCGCCGGTCGGCCCGTCGACCAGCAGGTTGTATTCGATGCGGTGGCGACGGGCGCGTGATTTCACCAGGTGGGCCTGATAGCCGCCTTCGACGCGGCTGCCGCGAAGGGTGAATTCGGCGATCCGCCCGACATAGAGCAGGTGGTGCAGGGCGCCGGGATGGCGCGGTGCCTGGGCGAACACGCTGTTTTCGACATGCAGCCGGGCCTCGGGGTCGTTGCTGGTGAGAATGCCGTTTTCGTTGTCGATGAAACGGCTGTTGGTGACCCTGAGATGGCCGTGTTCGAAGCGGATGCCGGCGCCATTGAGGTGCGGCACGCGGGCGCCGCGAAAGGTGATGTTGTCGATAAGGATGTGGCCGCCGCGCACGACCCAGATGGCCTTGCCTTCGGCCGACTGTCCGGCCGCATCCAGCACGGGGCCGTCGTCCAGGCCGCGAATGGTCAGCCGCTGCTGGGTCCATACGGCGACATCGCCCGGGTAACGGCCGGGTGCGATTTCGACCGTGTCGCCGTCGCGCGCCAGTCGGGCGGCGTCGGCAATGTGTTGCAATGCCTCGTCGGGGCCGACCCGCAACACGGCGGCCGAAACGGGAACGCAGAGAAGACTGGTCAGCAGTAGGGGCAGGCGGCCGGCTGGGCGTCGGGGCATGGGGGCCTGAGTCGGATCGAGAACGCTCAGGCGCCAGTGTGACCGGCCTGGCCCGGCAGCGCCAGTCGGGCGCCACCGGGCTGGGGGCGATGCGGCTTACTCGATGGTCAGGCGCTTGGCCTGGACGGATGCTTTCTTGGGCAGGTTCAGCTCCAGGACGCCATCGACGAACTTGGCCGTGGCCTTGGTTTCGTCGACATCCTGGCCCAGCTGGAAGCTGCGCGATACCTTGCCGTAGTAGCGCTCGGTGCGCAGTATGCGCTCGCCGTCCTTTTGCTCCTTCTGCGCCTTGCGCTCGCCGGTGATGGCGACCACCGGGCCGTCGATGTGTACATGGATGTCGTCCTTGGCGATGCCGGGCAGTTCGGCATGGACCGCATAGGCGTCCGGCGTCTCCTTGACGTCGACCCGCACTTGCGGGGCTTCGCCGGTGTTGCCCCCGAACTCGACAGGGCGTACGAAAAATCCGCGGAAGAAGTCTTCGAACGGATCGTGGCGTGTGATGTTGCTCATGGGATCCTCCTTGTCTGATGGGTGACGATTCACGTAATCCAAAGTAGTGTCGTCAGCGCCGTTTTCAAGGGGGCGTGGATGCAAGCGCTTGTTTCTGCGCGCATCTAGCGGCGTGCGGTTCAGCCGGTGTGGGGGCGGGCGAGGGATTCGGAGAGGCACAGGCGCAGGGCGTCCCGGTTGGTCCATGACCAGATCCGCGCCAGCGCTTCGTCGGCGCAGACCCACTCGGCGGCGTCGTGTTCGCGCGGATCCGGCCGGACGGCGAAGGGTGGCAGACACAGGCTGAACACCGATTCGGTGTTGTGACCCACATCCGGTGCGTAGCGGTGACGCCATGCCGGGGGAATCGGGAAGCGGTTGGCGAGTCGATGGTCGGTGAGCCGGGCGGCGTTGATGGACAGGCCGGTTTCCTCGCGAACCTCGCGGACGGCGGCGTCGATGGGGGGCTCGCCGGGCGCCAGGCTGCCGGTGACCGATTGCCAGAAGTCGAAGGGCGCGCGCCGGTGCAGCAGCAGCACCTGCCGCGCCGGGGTGTAGATCACCACCAGGACGGAATGGGGGCGCTTGAAATCAGTGCTCACGGGGGATGACCGTGCCGTGTACCCCGTCGCTGAAGACATGGAAGGGCACGCCTTGTGCCTGCCAGTGTTCGCAGCAGTCGGTGAGGATGTCGGTGAGGATCGGGGCGCTGTCCGAGTCCGGCGCGGCGTCCAGCAGGATCAGCACGTAGCCGCTGGCCGGCAGCCATGACAGGTCGGTCAGGCAGTCGTAGAGCGCGTCCCAGTTGTGGCCGAACCAGCGGGGCATGTCGAAGCACTGGGCGAGGGCGTCGAGGATGCTCGCCTTGTCGGAGAGGCCGGCGAGGGAGAGTTCGAAGATCCGGCGCTGTCGGGCTTGCGCGGTCGCAACGAGTGTGCCCAGTTCGTCTCGCGACAAGGGCAGGAGGCGGTTTTCGCCATCCAGTGCGAGGTCGTGGCCCGTGGGGGGGGATGCGCTCATCGGGCCTCCGGAATGCGTCGAAAACTGCGGTAGTGATCTGCAGTGTAGTAGTAAACGTCCGGTGGATTGCCGCCTGCAACGATGCGCCGCGCCCCGCGGCTGCGCTCGCCCGGGGTGGGCACGGTGTATTCGCGGTAGTAGCCGCGTGGCTTGGCGGGCAGGCGCTTCTCGCGATTGAAGAAGATCGTGCCGTCCTTGGCGTAGGGGAAGGGGCCGCCGCGTTCGATGCGCGCCAGGGTGTCGAGCGCTTCGGCGGGCAGCCAATCGATATCGCTGTGGGCCGCCGGTGGCTCCTGCGAACAGGCTGGCAGCAGCGCGAACAGCGCGAGCAGAACAATCAGCAGGGGCTGGGCTAGGCGATGCATGCGCAGTCGATCAACCGGGGGATGGCGGGAGTGTAGCAGTTGCGGATCCGCGGTCGGGTGGGCGCTGGGGCCGGTTTAGACCTTGATGTCGCGAATTCCGAATTTCGCCTTCAGCGTGGCATGGAAGTCTTTCAGCGCCGGCAGGCGGGCATTGTTGGGGTCTTGCCGGCGGACGCGGTCGATCAGTTGCTGTGCCTGGTCGGCGTACTGGTCGTTCCAACCGCGGTTCTCGATGTGGCGCAACAGCGCCAGTGCCGCGTTGAACAGCACGTGCACGTTGTTCGGCATTTTGCCCACCGCGCTCAGCATTTCCCGGACCGCGCCGTCGAAATCGCCCGCCTTGGCCTTTTCCGCACCCGTGGCGACGAGTCCGCGGACTTCCTGGTGGACCTGCTTTTCGAGGTCTTCGGCCAAGGCGGCATAGCCGCGGGCATCGAGCATCTTGCGGGTGTTTTCGACGGTGCGCGGGGTGTCCGCAGTGCGCATGATGTCGAGGACGACTTCGGCGCCGGCGTCTTCCATGCCATGGTCGAAACAGGCGCGCGCCAGCTCCTGCTTGAGACCGAGCGACACTTTGCCGAGGCGGGTCGATTCGCTCAGGGCGGTCTCGACGGCCGCTTTGGCCTTGGCTTCGTCGCCGAGTTTGCCATGCAGCATCGCTGCCGACAGTGCCGTGCACAGCTTGCCGCGCTCGCTGGAGGCCATGGTCCGGTCGAGATCGCGCAAGGTGGCCGCGGCGTCTTCCAGCTTGTTGTTGCCGATCTGCGCCTGCAGCAACCAGACATGGTCGTCCGGGTCGCGAAAATCCGAATATTTGCCTTTTCGCACTACCTCGCCGAGCACCGCTTCGGCGGTGTGGGCATCGTCCATTTCGAGCGCAATGGCGCCGAGACGGCGTAGGCGGCCCAGGCGATGGGGCGAGACGGCGGCCGCGCGGGCAAGAATGTCGCGCGCCTTGCCGAGCTCTCCGGCGGCTTCGCGGGTGCGCGCCAGCCAGTCGTAGGCATCGAGGAACTGGTCGTTCTCCTCGACCAGTCCCGCCAGGAGATCTTCGGCTTCGGAGTAGCGCTGGCGCATGTAGAGCGCCTTGGCCAGGCCGAGGCGGGCCCAGGGCACTGCACGCAAATCGAGCACTTGCTGATAGACCCGTTCGGCTTCGTCGGCCTCGCCGGAGAGGATGTGCAGCTCGGCGCGCAGCCGAAGAAAGTCGAGTTGATATTGGGGGTGTTGTGCTTCGCCCTCGAGACAGGCGCGCAGCGCGCCTTGCGTGTCGCCAGCGTCGATCAGGGTGTAGGTGGGCAGCAGCGCGTCGCGTTTGATGAGGGCCCGCACGATGCGGGTGTGCAGGGTGTCGGCGGCAAACGGTTTGAGGACGTAGTCGTTCGGCGCCAGTTCGGCTGCGGAGACGACCTTTTCGTACTGGCGCTCGCCGGTGACCATGACGAACAGCGTGGCCAGCGGAATGATGCCGTTGTGGCGCAGGTCTTCGAGCAGGTGCTGGCCGTCCTGTCCGTCGCCAATGTGGTACTCGCACAGGATCAGGTCGAAGGTGTTTTCGCGCAACTTGCGCACCGCCGCGCCCGCCGAGACTGCCAGCTGGACCTTGTCGATACCGCTCTCACCCAACATGTTGCGCAGCTGGGTGCGCATGTTGGGGTTGGCCTCGATGACGAGGGCGGTGACGGCAGACAGGTCAGGCATGGAGTCGAAGGCGCCGTGAAATAGGGGGTGTCAAGCTGAATTGTCGGCCATCCTGCTGCGATCTTGAGCGGTACCATGAAAACAAAACGAGGCGGCCGGAGCCGCCTCGTTGCCGGGGTGTTACCGCAGGACGCGTGTTCAGTCCTTGGCAACTTCCACCGAGGTGTCCACTTTCTGGCGCAGGCGGATGTGCAGATCGCGCAGCTGGCGCTCGTCCACGTCGCCGGGTGCGTCGGTCAGGAGACATTGTGCGCGCTGCGTCTTGGGGAAGGCAATCACGTCGCGGATCGACTCGGCGCCGGTCATCAGCGTGACCACACGGTCCAGGCCGAAGGCCAGGCCGCCGTGGGGCGGGGCGCCGAACTTCAGGGCATCGAGCAGGAAGCCGAACTTCTGGCGGGCTTCTTCGTCCTGGATGTTGAGCGCGCGGAATACCTTGGACTGTACGTCGGCCTGGTGGATACGCACCGAGCCGCCACCGATTTCCCAGCCGTTGAGGGCCAGGTCGTAGGCCTTGGCAAGGCAGGCGCCGGGAGCGCTTTCGAGCAGGTCGACATGCGCGTCTTTCGGGGCCGTGAAGGGGTGATGGCAGGCCACCCAGCGCTTGTCTTCGTCGTCGTAGTCGAACATCGGGAAGTCGGTGATCCACACCGGCGTCCAGGTCTCGCCGGTGAGATGGCCCTTCTCATGGCCGATCTTGACGCGCAGCGCGCCGAGCGCATCGTTGACCACCTTCGACTTGTCGGCGCCGAAGAACATCAGGTCGCCATCCTTGGCACCGGAGCGCTCGATGATGGCCGCCAGGGCGGTGTCGGAGAGGTTCTTGACGATCGGCGACTGCAGACCGTCGCGCCCTTTGGCGACCTCGTTGAACTTGATCCAGGCCAGACCGCGGGCACCGTAGATGCCGACGAACTTGGTGTATTCGTCGATCTCGCCGCGCGACAGCTCGCCGCCACCGGGGATCAGCAGGCCTGCGACCCGCCCGCCGCTGGTGGCCGGGCCGGAGAAGACCTTGAAGTCGACATCCTTCATCACGTCGGTCAGCTCGGTGAACTCGAGCGCGACTCGCAGATCGGGCTTGTCGGAACCGAAGCGGTGCATGGCTTCGGCATAGGTCTGGCGCGGGAAGGGGGAGGGCAGTTCAACCTCGAGCGCTTCCTTGAAGACGAAGCGGATCAGCCCTTCCATGAGCTCGGTGATCGCCGCCTCGTCCATGAACGAGGTCTCGATATCGACCTGGGTGAATTCCGGCTGGCGGTCGGCGCGCAGGTCTTCGTCACGGAAGCACTTGGTGATCTGGTAGTAGCGGTCGAAACCGGCCACCATCAGCAACTGCTTGAAGAGCTGCGGCGACTGGGGCAGCGCGAAGAATTGCCCCGGGTGAACCCGCGAGGGGACCAGGTAGTCGCGCGCGCCTTCCGGCGTGCTCTTGGTGAGCATCGGGGTTTCGACGTCGATGAAGCCGTTGGCGTCGAGAAAGCGGCGGAAGGCCATCGCGACCTTGTAGCGCAGCATCAGGTTGCGCTGCATGTGCGGACGGCGCAGGTCGACCACGCGGTGGGTCAGGCGGGTGGTTTCCGACAGGTTCTCGTCGTCGAGCTGGAAGGGCGGCGTGACCGACGCGTTGAGCACTTCGATCTCATGGCACAGCACCTCGATCTCACCGGAGGTGAGGTTGGCGTTTTCGGTGCCGGCCGGGCGACGGCGGACCTTGCCGGTCATGCGCAGCACGAACTCGTTGCGTACCGACTCGGCCACCGCGAACATGTCGGCACGGTCCGGGTCGCAGACGACCTGGACCAGACCTTCACGGTCGCGCAGATCGACGAAGATCACGCCGCCGTGGTCGCGCCGGCGATGCACCCAGCCGCACAGCGTGACGATCTGGTCGAGGTTGGCGGCGGTGACCTGGCCGCAGTATTGAGTACGCATGATTCTGATTCCGTTTGGATTCGCCGGACGGCCCGCTGCCGCCGCTGGCTAGGTTTCGACAGGGGCCGGCAGGGGCACTTCGGCCCGTTTGCCGGGGGTGACGACCCCCATGGAGATGATGTACTTGAGGGCCTCGTCGACGCTCATTTCGAGTTCGATGACGTCGCCACGCGGCACCATCAGGAAAAAGCCCGAGGTCGGGTTCGGCGTCGTCGGTACATAGACGCTGATGTAGTCACCGCTCAGATGGCGTGCCGCGTCGCCCCCCGGCTTGCCGGTCAGAAAGGCGATGGTCCAGGCGCCCTGGCGCGGA
Source organism: Denitromonas iodatirespirans (assembly GCF_018524365.1). GTDB lineage: Bacteria > Pseudomonadota > Gammaproteobacteria > Burkholderiales > Rhodocyclaceae > Nitrogeniibacter > Nitrogeniibacter iodatirespirans. The sequence continues at coordinate 182,625 of NZ_JAEKFT010000004.1, read as the reverse complement.
TACTGGATCAGCAAGGCCTTGCGGAAGGCGTGGCTGGAACTGGAAAACAGCGTGTCGGAGACCTGCTTGACGCTGGAGTAGATCGACTTCACCACCGGAATCCGCGCCAGCAGGGATTCCCAGATCAGCACCAGACGCTGACCGAGCACATTGGCGCCGATCAGGCCGGTGAGCAGGATGATCAGCAAGGTGACCGCCACGCCGATGCCGGGAATGTCGAGCCCGAGCAGCACCTTGGGCTGCCAGTGCTCGGGGATCCACAGCAGGATGCGGTCGAGCGTGCTGACGATCCAGGCGATGACCATGAAGGTGATGGCCAGCGGGATCCAGATCAGCAACCCGGTGATGAAGTATTTTTTCATGCGTCGGCGTCAGTGGCAGGCACACCCGCCGCCACAACCGGCGTCGGATGCGCCGGCGGATGCGGTGGATTCGGCCTTGGCCGGTGTTGCCTTGCTGCCGCTCTTGAAGTCGGTGGCATACCAACCCGAGCCTTTCAGCTGAAAGCCGGCGGCGGTCAGTTGCTTGGCGTAGGCTTCGGCGCCGCAGGCGGGGCAGACCGTCAGCGGCGCATCACTCATTTTCTGCAAATGTTCTTTTTCGGCACCGCAATTGGTGCAGCGATAGGCGTAGATCGGCATGACAAGCTCCGAAAAATCAAGCCCGTAAGTCTATCGTATTGATCTGTGCCCGGGAAGCGATGCGTCGTGTCGTCTCAGAGCAATTGCAGGTAGCGAGCGTTCAGAGCATCGCCGGCAAACAGGGCGATCAGGCCGGCCGCGGCCAGGTAGGGACCGAAGGGAATCGGCGTGTTGCGGCCATGGCGCGCGAAGAGCATGAGCCCCACCCCCACCACGGCACCGACCACCGACGACAGCAGGATCGTCAGCGGCAGCATCTGCCAGCCCAGCCAGGCGCCGATGGCCGCCAACAGCTTGAAGTCGCCGTAGCCCATGCCCTCCTTGCCGGTGACCAGCCGGAACAGATGAAAGACCGACCACAAGCTCAGATAGCCGGCCATGGCGCCGATGACCGCGTCGGCGAGCGGCGCGAAGACGCCGCCCAGGTTGAACAGCAGGCCGAGCCAGATCAGCGGCAGGGTGATGGCGTCTGGCAGCAGCTGGGTGTCCAGATCGATGCCCGCCAGCGCGATCATGGCCCAGATGAACAGCACGGCGCCGATCGTTGCCGCACTGTTACCGAACTTCCAGGCCGCCAGCGCGGAAAGCACTGCGGTGGCGAGCTCGACGACTGGATAGCGGCGGCTGATGGGCGCCTGGCAGTGCCGACAGCGACCGCGGAGCATGAGGTAGCTCAGCAAGGGGACGTTGTCGATGGTGCTCACCGGCGTGGCGCAATGCGGACAGCGGGAGCGCGGCGTGGCCAGATTGAAGCGCGCTGGCGGCTCGACTGTCTCGCCACGCAGCTCGGCGGCCTGTACCGCCCACTCGTTCTCCATCATCTTCGGCAGGCGATAGATGACGACGTTCAGGAAGCTGCCGACGAATAGTCCGAGCAGGCCGACGAACGTGATGAGCGCGAGTGGCTCGTTGAGGAGTTCGATCATGGGAGCGTCTGCGCCTCGGCCCGGCCGAGGCGCCCTGGAGCGTTAGACGACGGCGCCGAGTTTGAAGATGGGCAGATACATGGCGACGACGAGGCCGCCGATGACGGTGCCGAGGAAGACCATGATGATCGGTTCAAGCAGCTGGGACAGAGCGGCAACCGCGTCATCGACTTCGCGCTCGAAAAACTCGGCGACCTTGGCCAGCATCCCGTCCAATTGCCCGGATTCCTCGCCGATGGAGACCATCTGTACCACCATGGTCGGAAAGACCTTCACCGCCTGCATGGCGACCGTCAAGCTGGTGCCGGTGCTGACATCGGCCTGGATCTGTTTGGTCGCCATTTTATACACATGGTTGCCGGCTGCGCCGCCGACCGAGTCCAAGGCTTCGACCAGTGGCACGCCCGCCGCGAACATGGTGGACAAGGTCCGTGTCCAGCGGGCGATGGTGGCTTTGCGAATGACGTCGCCGATCACCGGAAACTGCAAAATGAGCCGGTCCATGGTGTTCTGCGCCTTCTCCGAGCGCTTGTAGGCCATGCTCAGGCCGACAACGAGGGCCACAATCAGCGCGAGCGCGATGTACCAGTTCTCCACAAAGAAGTCGGACATGGCGACGACGATCAGCGTCGGGGCCGGCAAGTCGGCACCGAAGCTGGAGAACACCTTCTTGAACTCGGGAATCACGAACAGCATCATGATGGAAATCACGAGGGCGGCGACCACCACCACCGCAATCGGATAAAACAAGGCCGACTTGATCTTGCTCTTGATGGCCAGGATCTTTTCCTTGTAGGTGGCCAGGCGATCGAGCAGGCTGTCGAGGATACCGGCTTGCTCGCCGGCCGCGACCAGGTTGCAGAACAACTGGTCGAAATGCACCGGGTGCTTGCGAAAGGCCTGCGACAGGCTGCTGCCGGTTTCCACGTCGTTGCGGATGTCGTTGAGCAGGCGACCCAGTGACGGGTTGCCCGAACCCTTGATGCCGATGTCGAAGGCCTGTAGTAGGGGGACGCCGGATTTCATCATGGTGGCCATTTGGCGCGTGAACAGCGCGATGTCCTTGTCCGTGATGCGCCGCCCACGGGCCAGGCGACGTTTCTTGACCTTGGTGACGAGGATGCCCTGGCGGCGCAGCGTGGCCTGCACGACGGCTTCGCCGCCGGCGCGCACCTCGCCCCGGACGATCTTGCCTTTCTTGTCCTTGCCTTCCCAGTCGTAGAGGTGTTCCTTGATCTCGTGGGTCGGGCGTCGGGACGAGCGGGTTGCGGTTGCCATGTGTGGTGTGCCTCGAATTATTCGTTGGTCGTGGCCAGGACTTCGGCGAGGGATGTCATGCCGGCCTTGACCTTGCGCAGACCGGAGCGGCGCAGATCGGCGACGCCGTCCAGTTCTGCCTGGGCGGCGATCTCCAGAGAGTTGCCGTTGTTCATGATGATACGGGCAATGTCCTCGGTGATCGGCATCACCTGGTAGATGCCCACGCGGCCTTTGTAGCCGCTGCCTTTGCACTTGTCGCAACCGATCGGGCCGTAGGGCTTCCAGGAACCGTCGAGTTCGGCCTCGGAAAAACCGGCCTCGAGCAGCACGTCGTACGGGATGTCCATGGGTTGCTTGCAACTGCACAGCCGTCGCGCCAGACGCTGGGCGGTGATGAGGATGACCGAGGACGCGATGTTGAAGGGCGCGACACCCATGTTGCGCAGGCGCTCCAGTGTGCTCGGGGCGTCGTTGGTGTGCAGGGTCGATAGCACAAGGTGGCCGGTCTGGGCGGCCTTGATCGAGATTTCGGAAGTCTCGAGGTCGCGGATCTCACCGACCATGATGACGTCCGGATCCTGGCGCAGGAAGGCGCGCAGGGCATTGGAGAAGGTCAGCCCCGCCTTTTCGTTGACGTTGACCTGATTGATGCCGGCCAGGTTGATTTCCGCGGGGTCCTCGGCGGTTGAGATGTTGACGTCGCCCTTGTTGAGGATGTTCAGGCAGGTGTAGAGCGAGACGGTCTTGCCGCTACCGGTCGGGCCGGTCACCAGGATCATGCCGTAGGGCCGCTGGATGGCAGCCAGCAGTGCGGCCTTTTGTTCGGGGTCGTAGCCGAGCGCGTCCACGCCGAGCATGGCCGAGGATGGGTCCAGGATCCGCATGACGATCTTTTCGCCATGGATGGTGGGCAAGGTGGAAACGCGGAAGTCGATGGCCTTGTTCTTCGACAGCACGAGCTTCATCCGCCCGTCTTGCGGGACGCGCTTTTCGGAGATGTCCAGGCGGGAGATGACCTTGATGCGGGCGGCGATCTTCTCGCGCAGAATCAGTGGGGGCTGGGCGATCTCGCGCAAGGTGCCGTCGGTACGCACACGGATGCGGTAGTACTTCTCGTAGGGCTCGAAGTGGATATCCGACGCCCCTTCGTTTATCGCGTCGATGAGCACTTTCTGGATGAAGCGGACGACAGGGGCGTCATCGACTTCCGCCTGGGCCTCGTCCTCGGCGGCGCTGGGCGCGTCCTGCTCCAGCATGTCCATGTTGAACTCGTCGCCGGTCAGGGCTTCGAGGCTCTCTTTGGCGGATTCGCCATTCTTCTCGATGGCGGCGCCCAGCTTGCTGGCCTCGACAATCACCGGGTCGACCGACAGACCACTCTGGAAGCGGATTTCGTCGAGCGCACGCAGGTTGGTCGGGTCGGCGAGGGCGACGGTCAGACGGTTGCCGCGCTTGGCGATGGGCAGCACATGGTGCTTGGCGATCAGCTTGCGGTCGATCGCATCGGCCAGCACGGTGCTCGGATCGAGGGCCGCGATGTCGAGGACCGGGTGGCCGAAGGTGTCGGCGGCAAAGCGGGCGACATCCCGCTCGCTGAGCAGGCCACGGCGGGCGGCTTCGAGGATGAAGCCGTTCACCTTGTTCTGCTGTTCGGCGGTGCACGCCACGGCATCCGCTTCTGTCAGGCGGTTCTGCTGGACCAGCGCGCGCGCCAGACCCGTCAGTGCGATTTGTGGATTTGCAGCCATGACCACCCGTTATGGAACCGACATAGCATGTTGCATCGCTTGATGTGGCTTGTAAAGCTTCCGGCGCAAGCCCTTGTGAGCACTGGCTTTATGTTCTCGGCTTGAACAGCCGGGCGGTTTTCACCATGCGATCCTGGGTTTGCACCACTTCGATGGGCACATCGCCGATACGTATCGACAGACCGGCCTCCGGAATGTCTTGGAGGTACTCAACGATCAGCCCGTTCACTGTTTTCGGTCCATTTACCGGAAGGTTGAGCCCTAATTTGCGATTGAGGTCGCGCAGATTGTGGCCGCCATCGACGAGCACGCTGTCGTTGGCATGCCAGGCCAGACGATCGCCGCCGGCAGGGGCGCTGGTCGTGAACTTGCCGATCATCTCCTCGATGATGTCTTCGACCGTGACCAGACCGAGCAATTCGCCGTATTCGTCGACCACCAGGCCCATGCGCTGCTTGTTCTCCTGGAAGAACTGGAGCTGCGAGTACACCGGTGTGTCGGCCGGGATGAAATAGGTCTTGGTGGCCATCTTGCGCAAGACGTCGTGGTCCAGCTCGTCCTCCAGCGTGTGGCTGAGCATGCGCCGCAGATGAAGGATGCCGACCACGTTGTCCGCTTCGCCGTCGAAGACCGGCAGGCGGGTGTGGTAGCTGGTGGCCAGTTGCTGGCGGATTTCGTCGATCGGATCGGACAGGTCGATGCCTTCGATGGCGCCGCGCGGCGTCATCACGTCTTCCACCGTGATGTCTTCGAGCTCGAACATGTTCAGCAGGATGCTGCGGTGCTTTGACGGGATCACATGGCCGGCTTCCAGCACCATGCTGCGCAATTCCTCCGCCGACAGGTGCGACGGGCCATCCCCACCCTGCGGATGGAGCCGCAGCGCGCGGAGCAACACGGCCACGAACAGATTGACGAACCAGACCGCAAAGTAGGAGGCGCGCAGCAAGAAGGTGAGCGGAAAGGCATAGATCACCGCCAGGCGGTCGGCATAGCGGGCGCCGATGACCTTTGGGGTGATCTCGGAGAACACCAGGATCATGAAGGTGACCGCCAGCGTCCCGAGTCCCAGCGCCCAGCGCTCTTCGCCGAACAGCGCGATGGTGATGACGCTCACCAGCGTTGCCGCGGCGGCATTGACCAGGTTGTTGAACAGCAGGATGACGCCGAGCAGCTTTTCGGTCTGGCCCAACAGATTCAGCGCCAAGACGGCGCCGCGGTGGCCGCTGGACGCCAAGGCTTTGAGGCGGTAGCGATTGGCGACCATCATGGTCGTCTCCGCCATCGAGAACAGGCCGGAAAACACCAACAGCAAGGCAAGTGCAGCAATCTGCACCGATAAGGGAATGTCGGACACGGCCTGCTAGGAGGGACGGGGTGAATCGAGTATTCCGGCGCGCCGGAACGATGTCAAGGCAAGGACCTCAGCTCGCGCGCTGCAGCAGGACTTCCAGCACGAAGCGGCTGCCGACATAAGCCAGCATCAGGGCGGCGAAGCCGGCAATGGTCCAGCGCTGGGCCAGCTTGCCGCGCCAGCCCCACAGCCGCCGACCCACCAACAGGGCGCCGAACAGCAGCCAGGAGATGGCTGCGAAGATGGTCTTGTGATCCACCGAAAACGCTTTGCCGAACAGTTCTTCGGAAAACACCACGCCGGAGATCAGCGTCAGGGTGAGCAGCACGAAGGCGATGCGGATCAGGCGGAACAGCAAATGCTCCATGGTCAGCAGCGGCGGCAGCGAGGCGAAGGCGTTGGACAGGCGGGCGCTATGCAGGCGCTTTTCGGCGATGGCCATCAACAGTGCGTGCAAGGTGGCCAACGTGAACAAGCTGTAGGCCAGCATGGCGACGATGAAATGCGCGCGAAAGGCGGGCGAGCCGGCCTTATCGAGCAGATGCGGCGGCGGGAAAAGCCCCGGCAACAGTGCGCTGACCGCCGCGGCCGGCATGACGAAGGTCTGAAGGCCGTCGAGCCGGGAGAAGAAATTCTCGATCCAGTAGAACAGCACTGCCAGCCACACCATCAGCGAGAGCGCCGTGCCGAACCCGAAATGCATGCCCTTTCCGGGAAACAGCTCGCTGTGGAGGACGACACCATGCGTCACCAGGGCGAGCAGCAGTGCAATCCGTTCCCAGCGCGACAGGCCGCGGCGCGGCATGTCGCCGGAAGGATGCCAACGGGTGCGCCAGAAATGCACGCCGAGCGCGGCATACATGGAGGCGGGCAGCAGATGCAGTAGAATCGATGGCATCCCGCAAGTTTACTCCAAGCCAGATTTCCGGACCATCATGCTCGACAATTTGACCACACGGCTTTCCAAGGTCGTCAAAACCATTCGCGGCCATGCCCGGCTGACCGAAGACAACATCCAGGAGGCGATGCGCGAGGTGCGCATGGCCTTGCTCGAAGCCGACGTGGCACTGCCCGTGGTGAAGGACTTCGTTGCCCGGGTGCGCGAGAAGGCGGTCGGTCAGGCGGTGATCGGCTCGCTCACGCCGGGGCAGGCCCTGGTCGGTGTGGTGCACGACGAGTTGTGCGCGCTGATGGGTCAGAAGAACGAAGGCCTGGATCTGGCCGCCCAGCCGCCTGCGGTGGTGCTGATGGCCGGTTTGCAAGGCGCCGGCAAGACCACTACCACCGGCAAGTTGGGCAAGCTGCTGCGCGAGCGCAAGAAGAAAAAGGTGCTGGTGGTGTCGGCCGACGTCTATCGCCCGGCCGCCATCGAGCAGTTGAAGACCGTGGCCGGGCAGGCCGGTGTCGAGTTCTTCCCCTCCGACATTTCCCAGAAGCCGGTCGATATCGCGCTGGCGGCGCTGGACTATGCCCGCAAGCATTTCATCGATGTGTTGCTGGTCGACACGGCGGGCCGCTTGGCCATCGATGAGGCGATGATGGCCGAGATCAAGGCCCTGCATGCCGCCATCCGGCCGGTCGAAACCCTGTTCGTGGTCGATGCCATGCTGGGCCAGGACGCGGTCAATACCGCGGCGGCCTTCAACGAGGCCTTGCCCCTGACCGGCGTTGTGCTCACCAAACTCGACGGCGACTCGCGCGGCGGTGCGGCCCTGTCGGTGCGCCATGTCACCGGCAAGCCGATCAAGTTTGCCGGTGTGGGCGAAAAGCTCGACGGGCTGGAAGAGTTCTTCCCCGAGCGCATGGCGTCTCGGATTCTCGGCATGGGCGACATCATGGGCCTGGTCGAGGACGCGCGGCGCAATGTCGACGAGGAAAAGGCCAAGGCCTTTGCCCAGAAGCTCAAGACCGGCAAAGGCTTTGACCTCAACGACTTCAAGGAGCAGATCGGCCAGATGCGCAAAATGGGCGGGCTGAGTTCGATGATGGACAAGCTCCCCGCGCAGTTTGCCCAAGCGGCTAGCCAGTTGCAGGGCGGCGCTGAGGAGAAGATGGTCGGTCGGGTCGAAGGCATCATCAATTCCATGACCCCGCTCGAGCGGGCAAAGCCCGAGCTTCTCAAGGCCTCGCGCAAGCGGCGTATCGCCGCCGGAGCCGGAGTGTCGGTGCAGGAAGTCAATCGTCTGCTCAAGCAATTCGAGCAGACGCAAAAGGTGATGAAGCAATTCTCCAAGGGCGGCATGGCCAAGATGATGCGCGGCATGAAGGGGATGCTGCCGGGCATGATGCGGTGATGCCCTCTGGCCAGGCGCCGGCGTCGCTGTTCGACGCCGTGCGCGGCGCGCTGCTGGCCTGCGACAGCGAAGAGAAGTGCGAGCGCGTGCATGCGCTCAAGGCCGCGTTCGACGGCGGGCGTTTATGCCTCGGCGACGCGTCGCCGCCCGAGCCGATCGTCGACTGCGGTCGTCCGCTGCGCCCCGAGCTGGTGGCGCCAAACAAGCTGCGCAAGCGCCGACCGGGCAGTCCGGATGGTCATGCCGCCTTGCTCCATGCCATCGCCCATATCGAATTCAACGCGATCAACCTCGCGCTCGACTGCGCTTACCGTTTCCGTAATCTGCCTGAGGCCTTCTACCGGGGGTGGGTCGATGTGGCTGCCGAAGAGGCAACGCATTTCCTGCTGGTGCGCGAGCGCCTGCAGGCCCTGGGCTCCGACTACGGTGCGTTTGCCGCGCACAACGGTTTGTGGGAGATGACGGTTCAGACCGCCGACGATCCGCTGGCGCGCATGGCATTGGTGCCGCGCGTGCTGGAGGCCCGAGGTCTGGACGCAACGCCGCCGATCATGGACAAGCTGCGGGCCATCGGTGACGAGGCCACCTGCCGGGTGCTGGACATCATCCTGCGCGACGAGGTCGGCCATGTGGCGCTGGGAGACCACTGGTTCCGCTACTTCTGCCGCCTCGAAGGCCTGGCGCCGGAGGCGACCTATCTGAACTTGATCGCACAATTCAACGCGCCTTGGCCCAAGCCGCCGCTCAATCTGCCGGCGCGGCGACGTGCCGGTTTCAGCGAGGCGGAACTCGTCGTGCTCTCGGCACCGCGACCTGGCGGTCGGACCTGAGGCTGCCTGCGCGACGCGCCACGAGCGGCGAAGCCGCCGGCGAACCGGCGCTTGATCCGGGCCGCCAAGAAAAAGGGAGGTGACATGTCACCTCCCTTTTTCTTGCACTGCGATTACGCTTAATTCGGCTTAGCGCAGCCCGGCGATGTAGTCCGCGACGGCCTCGATTTCCTTGTCGGTCATCTTGAGCGCGATCATCCGCATCATCTTGTTCGGGTCGTTGGTGCGCTCTTCGGCACGGAAGGCCTTGAGCTGAGCCACGGTGTACTCGACAAACTGGCCGGACAGGCGCGGGAACTGGACCGGCAGGCCTTTGCCGGCCGGGCCATGGCAGGCGGCACAGGCGGGCAGGCCCTTGGAGGCATCGCCGGCGCGCCACAGCTTCTGGCCCCACTCGACGGTCGCTCCGTTCTTGGCCACGGCGGGTTGAAGCGTCTGGCTGCCGAAGTAGTGGGAGACGTTGACGATGTCTTCCGGGGTCAGGGCGGCGGCCATGCCGTTCATGACGGCGTTGACGCGGACCGGCGGTTTGCCGTCGGTCGACTGGAATTCATGGAGTTGCTTGGCCAAGTATTCCGGAATCTGGCCAGCCAGCTTCGGGTTGGCAGACAACTGGCTGTTGCCGTCAGGGTTGTGACAGCCGGCACAGATGCCCTCGGCCGTCGCCTTGCCTTTTTCCAGATCGGGAGCTTGTTGTTCGGCCTGAACACTACCGGCGGCCAGAAAAAGGGAAAGCAGCAGGGAACGCTTCAGCATGATCTTGATGTCCTCGGGTGCCGTGGTCGGTGGTTCAAATCCTGATATTCTATAACAGCTTGCCGGGTTTGCGCGACGCAACACCCGCCCCATTTCCCCGAGTCGCCCACCGAATGTCCCTCTTCCGTCACGCCGCATTTGAAATTTCCGTTGCCGAACCCCGCGGCCTTCCGCCCCCGAACGGCGCCGAGATCGCCTTTGCGGGGCGCTCCAATGCGGGAAAGTCCAGCGCCATCAACACGCTGGCGGCGCATACGCGTCTGGCCTTCGTCTCCAAGACGCCCGGCCGTACCCAGCTGATCAATTTCTTCCGCTTGCGCTGCGGTGCGGTGATGGTCGACTTGCCGGGCTACGGGTATGCCGAGGTGCCGGAGAAGATCCGCCGGCAGTGGCAAGGGTTGCTGGAGAATTATCTGCGTGAGCGTCCGAATCTGATCGGTCTGGTGCTGATCATGGATTCACGCCGCCCCCTGACGCCGCTCGACCGGCAGATGCTCGACTGGTTTGCCCCGAGCGGCCGACCGGTGCACGTGTTGCTGACCAAGAGCGACAAGCTCACCCGCAGTGAAGCGGCGAAGACCCTCGCGGCGACGCGCAAGGCGCTGGCCGAGTGGGGCGAGGCGGTCAGCGTGCAGATGTTTTCGAGTCTCAAGAAGACCGGAATCGACGAGGTGGAGCAGGTCGTCGGCCAATGGCTGGAAGCCCTGCCGGCAATGGACGCTACCGAAGGCGAGGGTGAAAAATAAACCCCCGGCCAAAGGGGAGAAAGCCGGGGGCTGAACGCCCTGCCTGAACGGCAGGGCTCCCGCTCAGGGAGGTTGAAGCGGGAGATGGCTTTCACCATCTGTTTTCCTAGATCAAAGGCGGTCGGGAAAGTTCCCGGCATACTTTTTCGTTCTGTTTCGTTCTGTGTCGAGTGTTGAGATGACTTCGAATTCTGCTTTTCCGGCCACCCGCATGCGTCGCATGCGCCGCGACGACTTTTCCCGCCGCCTGATGCGCGAGAACGAACTGTCGGTCAATGACCTGATCTACCCGGTGTTTGTCCTGCCCGGCCAGGGCCAGCGCCAGACGGTGGCTTCCATGCCCGGCGTCGAGCGGGTGTCGCTGGATGGCTTGCTGGGCGTGGCCGATCAGGCGGTGTCGCTGGGCGTGCCGGCGCTGGCGCTGTTCCCGGTGATCGAGGCCGGCAAGAAAAGCGAGGCGGCCGAAGAGGCCTGGAATCCCGAGGGGCTGGTGCCGACCGTGGTGCGTGCACTCAAGGCGCGTTTTCCCGAGCTGGGCGTGATCACCGATGTGGCCCTCGATCCCTACACCAGCCATGGGCAGGACGGGCTGATCGACGCCTCTGGCTATGTGATGAACGACGAGACGCTCGAAGCGCTCGCCAAGCAGGCGCGCAGCCATGCCGACGCCGGTGCCGACATCGTGGCGCCGTCCGACATGATGGACGGCCGTGTGGCCCGCATCCGCGCCGAACTCGATGCCGGTGGCCACATCCTGACGCGCATCCTCGCCTATTCGGCCAAATACGCCTCCAGCTACTACGGGCCCTTCCGCGATGCCGTGGGCTCCTCGGGCAACCTGGGCGGCGGCAACAAATACACCTATCAGATGGATCCGGCCAACTCGGACGAGGCGATCCGCGAGGTATCGCTGGATATCGCGGAAGGCGCCGACATGTTCATGGTCAAGCCCGGCATGCCGTATCTGGACATCGTGCGGCGGGTCAAGACCGAGCTGCAGGTGCCGACCTTCGTCTATCAGGTCAGTGGCGAATATGCCATGCTCAAGGCCGCGGGGGCCAACGGCTGGTTGGACGAAAAAGCCTGCGCGCTCGAAGCGCTGGTGGCTTTCAAGCGGGCCGGGGCCGACGGCGTGCTCACCTATTTCGCGCTGGACGCCGCGCGCTGGCTCAAAGCCGGACAGTGAGCTTCACGCTCCGACCGATGGCCGCCGGTGATTTGCCGGCGGTGCTGCAAGTCCAGCGCCTGGCTTATGGCGACGCCTACCAGGAGCTGGCTGAGGTGCTCGACGCCAAGCGTCAGCGCAGCCCTGCGGCATGCTGGGTGGCCAGCGATGCGGCGGGTAGGATGTTGGGCTATGTGCTGGCCCATGACTGGCCGGGCGAGGCGCCGCCGCCGTTGCATGCATCGCTGCCGGATGTCGCTGGTGGCCGGGGCGCCTTTCTGCACGATCTGGCGGTTGCTCCGAGGGCGCACGGAACAGGCGTTGGTCGGAGCCTGTTCCGTGCGCCATTGGGTGAGGCAGGCCGGGCATGAGGTATTGACGCTGGTGTCGCTGGCCGATGCGGTGGGGTACTGGCGTCGGGCCGGCTTCGTCGATCATGTGCCGCAGCCGGCGGCAGCCCTGGTCAGCTACGGCGAGGGCGCACGCTACATGCGCCTCGCGCTCACGCCCTGATACCGAGCCGTCCGACGGCGCGCGGCAGCGCCAGTACGCTCGGCAACTTCACATCGACATAGGCTGGCCGGCCGCTGGCGCGGCTGATCCACACCGTGCGCATGCCGAGGCGCTTGGCCGCCTTGAGATTGGCCAGACTGTCTTCGACCAGAATGCAGCGCGACGGCTGCAGGCGATGGTCGGCCAGCAGGTGGCGGAAGGCGCGATGGCCGGGCTTGGGCTGCAGGCGCATCTGCTCGATGGCGAACACGCGATCGAACGCATGTCGAATCCCCATGATGCTCAGCACCGCGTTGGCATAGTCGGCCGGCCCGTTCGAGAACACGATCTTCCGCCCCGGCAGGCGCCTGAGGCCATGGCGCAGGGCGCGGTCGAAGACCACCAGATCATGCAGCCGGTCGAAGCGGTGCGTCTCGCGCAGGAAATGGGCGGCGTCGGTGCCGTGATGGCGCATCAGGCCCAGCAGCGTGGCGCCGTAGCGGTGCCAGTAGCAGGTGCGCAACGCGTTGGCCTCGCCTTCATCCACCGCCAGATGACGCATGATGTACTCGGTCATGCTGCGGTTGATGTGCGGAAAGATGTGCGCGCTGGCGGTGTGCAGCGTATCGTCCAGATCGAACAGCCACACGGGTCCAAGGCTCATCGCGGCCCGCCCCGGCGCGGCTGGAAATGGACGATCGCGTGGCCGTCGGCGGTGGTGCGCGGTTCGGGCTTCCAGGCGTGGCCGTAGACGATCTCGAAGGTGGCCGGCAGCCGGCCATCGGTTCGGCGCGCCTCATAGCGCGCGCGTGCCCGTTGCCAGGCGGATTTTCCGCTCAGGCCGCGCGGGCGCGCTGCGCTGGCGTTGGCGCTGCCGGATTGGCGCAGGTCGGCGAACAGGCTGTCGAGATCGGTGTAGGTCAGGGTCAGCCGGTCCATGTCCATCACCGGATCGCTGAAACCGGCCGCCACCAAGGCGTCGCCGATGTCGTGCATGTCGATGAAGCGGTGCACGCGCTGGCCCTCGGCATCGGCGAAGGCGTCGCGCAGCTCGCGCAAGGTGTCGGGGCCGAGGGTGGCGAACATCAACATGCCGCCGACCTTCATCACCCGCGCCATTTCCTTGAGGGCCGGGGCCGGGTCGTCGAGCCAGTTGAGCATCAGGTTCGACCACAGCATGTCGAAGCGGCCGTGGGCAAAGGGCAGGGCGGCAGCGTCGGCGGCCGCGAGCTGTGGCCGGCTACCGCGCCCGAGCAGGCGCTGGACGCGGCCGACCGGTGGGGTCGCCTTGCGCAGCATGGCCGGCGCGATGTCGGCCCCGATGCGCAGCGCCTTGGGGTAGCGCTCGGCAAGCCGGCGCAGGTCGCGGCCGGTGCCGCAGCCCAGATCGAGAATGGCGTCGGGCTGGTGGAGGATGCCTTCGAGGCGCTCGTCCATCTGCTGCGCGACAGCGCGTGCCAGCGCATCGACGCCGTCGTAGCTGTCGGCGGCGGCGTCGAAGTGCCGCCGGATGCAACCGGCTTCGAGATGAAAGTCGCCCGCCATCGAGTGCTTAGATGGCCTTCAGTCCGAGTTTGGCGAAGAGCTGTTCGTCGCGATCGGTGTCCGGATTGTCGGTGGTCAGCAGGCGCTCGCCGTAGAACATCGAGTTGGCACCGGCGAAGAAGCACAGCGCCTGCATCTCGTCGCTCATCTGCTGGCGACCGGCCGACAGGCGCACGAAGCTCTTCGGCATGGTGATGCGCGCAGCGGCGATGGTGCGCACGAACTCGATCGGATCGACCTGTTCGCTCTCGGCCATCGGCGTGCCTTCGATCGCCACCAGGTTGTTGATGGGCACCGACTCGGGCGGCGGGTTCATGTTGGCCAGCTGGGCGATCATGGCGGCGCGGCTGCGGCGCCGTTCGCCCATGCCGATGATGCCGCCGCAGCACACGTTGATGCCGGCGTTGCGTACCCGGTCGAGGGTGTCGAGGCGGTCTTGGAAGGTGTGGGTGGTGATCACTTGGCCGTAGAACTCGGGCGCGGTATCGATGTTGTGGTTGTAGTAGTCGAGGCCGGCGTCGCGCAGTTTTTCGGCCTGACCGTCCTTGAGCATGCCGAGGGTGACGCAGGTCTCCAGCCCCAGGGCCTTGACCTCGCGGATCATGTCGATCACCGGTTCGAGGTCTTTGTCTTTCGGGCCGCGCCAGGCCGCGCCCATGCAGAAGCGGCTCGAGCCCTTGGCCTTGGCGGCGCGGGCGTTTTCCAGCACTTCGTCGAGCGGCAGCAGACGTTCGCGCTCCAGGCCGGTATCGTAGCGGGCCGATTGCGAGCAGTAGCCGCAGTCTTCGGAGCAGCCGCCGGTCTTGATCGACAGCAGCGTGGAGCGCTGGACGGCGTTCGGGTCGAAGTGCTCACGGTGCACTTGCTGTGCCCGGAACAGCAGATCGTTGAAGGGTAGCTCGAACAGCGCCTCGATTTCAGCGACCTGCCACTTGCGAGCCGCGGGCGTGGCGGCATTTGCCGTTTGGGGGGCTGCTTGTTGAGAAGTCATTGTCATGGCGTGGGGAGTTTCTGTAATTAAGAATTAGGGAGAGGTGAGCCGAAAAATTTTTTCATTATAGAGGCTCGTTCCGGGATTGGGTTGGATTGTGGTGCACCGCGCTGCGCCGACGGCGCCCTGCGGTCTGCTGTGTCCCGATACCGGGTCACGCGCATTGTCTGGGATGGACTGCAAGCGGGGCATCGCTGGTGGACATGCCCCGTATGGCAGACCGTTTTTCGTCCGGACTCAACCCGGGGGCGGAATTTTCATGGTGGAAGGCATCCGGCCAGAGCTGTCGTCCGGCGCTAGCAGGTATCGCGGCTCATCGTGCTGCGGGCAGTTGTGTCGGTGGCGCTGCGGGCGGGCGCTTCTCGCCGCGCTCGCCCCGAGCCTTCGAGCGGCAGAAAGGGGCGTGTCGGTACGTCGGCCTGCGTTCGGAGGTGCGACGGCTTGCATCGGGCCGAGCAGATTCGCGCGGGGCTGCCTACCGTCTTCGTTGGCGCGGGACCGGGGTGTGTCCAGAGGCTTCGACCAAGGGCGGGCGGTTGCGGACGGGCATCGACGATGCCCTTCTGCAACCGCCGCAGGTCGCTACGCGTAGGTTGGTGAAAAGCCGGTGCCCAGCGATTCGCTCGGTCCGTTGTTGCTCCAGTAGGGCGAGAGTTTGCGCAGCTGCTCGATGATGGGCGGGGTGGCGGAAATTACGTGCTGGATTTCTTCGGCCGTGTTCCAGCGCGACAGCGAGAAGCGGATGGTGCCGTGGGCGGCGGTGTAGGGAATGCCCATCGCGCGCATGACATGGGACGGTTCGAGCGAGCCCGAGGTGCATGCCGAGCCGGAGCTGGCCGCGATGCCCAGTTTGTTGAGCAGCAACAGGATGGCTTCGCCTTCGATGTATTCGAAGGCGATGTTGCTGGTGTTGGGCAGGCGATGGCGGGTGTCGCCGGTGGCGAAGCAATGGGTGATCTGGCTCAGCAGGCCCTGCTCGAGCTGATCGCGCAGCCCGCGTACCTGGGTGTTTTCGGTGGACAGATGCTCCAGGGCGAGTTCGCAGGCTTTGCCGAGGCCGACGATGGCGGCCGAGTTTTCGGTGCCGGCCCGCCGACCGCGCTCCTGGTGGCCGCCGCGCAGGAGGGGGCGGAAACGGCAGCCCCGGCGCAGATAGAGTGCGCCGATGCCTTTGGGCGCATGGAGTTTGTGGCCCGATAGCGAGAGCATGTCGATTTTTGTCCGCTTCAGATCGATCGGGATCTTGCCCACGGCCTGTACGGCGTCGGTGTGAAACATGATGCCTTTCGCTGCGGCGATCTCGGCCATTTCCTCGACCGGAAAGAGGGTGCCGGTTTCGTTGTTGGCCCACATGGCGGAGACGACGGCAACGCGCTCGTGCAGCATCGATTTGTACTCATCCAGATCGATGCGTCCGCGCTTGTCCACCTTGAGTGTGTGCACGATGTAGCCTTCTTTTTCCAGCCACTCGCCGAGACTGAGGATGGCCGGGTGCTCCACCGCCGTGATGATGACCGTGTTGCGCTCGGGCTGGGCTTTGAGCGCGGAGAGGATGGCGGTGGCGTCGGACTCGGTCCCGCAGGAGGTGAAGATGATCTCGGATTCATGCTCGGCGCCGATCAGCGCCTGCACCTGGGCGCGCGCGGTCTTCAACGCGCGCCCCACCTGACTGCCGAACGCGTGCATGGACGAGGCGTTGCCGAAGTGCTCGGTGAAGAAGGGCAGCATGGCCTCGACCACCGCCGGGTCCACGCGGGTGGTGGCGTTGTTGTCCAGATAGATGGGTTTCATGGGGCGACTCCTCTCAAACCTGTCGGGGCGGGGGTCAGACGTCGACCGGCATGTGCGAGGCCGGCAGGACCTGAACCAGTTCGCCGAGCGCTTCGATCATCTTTTGCTGAATGCCGCCGAGGGTGGCCGCTTCCATCATGCAGCCGGCGCAGGCACCGGTCAGATGCACGTAGATCTTCTTGCCCTGCACATCGGCCAGCGCCACGTCGCCGTGATCGCGCTGGAGCATCGGGCGCACCGATTCGAGCACTTCCTCGATCTTGTGGATCTTCTGTACCAGCGTCATTTTTGCCGCGGGTGCCGGCGCCTCGGCGGTGTTCCCGGCTGGGCGTGGCGGCGGAGCCTCGCCATCGCTGGCGTGTTCGGTCAGCACCTTGGCGAGGATGTCTTCGATGCCTTCATGACAGGCGGCGCAGCCGCCGCCGGCTTTGGTATAGAAGGTGACGTCCTGGACGGTCGTCAGGTTGTTGGCGCGGATCACCTCCTCGATCATCACGGCGTCGATGGCAAAGCACTTGCAGATCAGCGCGCCTTCCTCGTGGTCGTCGCTCCATTCTTCTCCCCGGTAGTTGGCCACTGCCGCCTGCAGGGCTTCCCGGCCCATCACTGAGCAGTGCATCTTCTCCGGCGGCAGGCCGTCGAGATAGTCGGCGATGTCCTGGTTCGACACGTTCAGGGCCTCGTCGAGCGTCATGCCCTTGATGATTTCGGTCAGCGCTGATGACGAGGCGATGGCTGACCCGCAACCGAAGGTTTGGAAATGCGCGTCCAGGATCACCTCGGACTGCGGGTCGACCTTGAGCATCAGGCGCAGCGCGTCACCACACTGGATGGAGCCCACGTCGCCGATGCCGTTGGCGGCGTCCAGAGGGCCGGAATTGCGCGGGTTGTAGAAGTGCTCGCGCACCTTGTCTGAGTATTCCCACATGGCGCTCTCCAATCAGACGGTGAAGGACTGGCCGCAGGCACAGCTGCCGGCCGCGTTGGGGTTGTCGAACTTGAATCCGGTGTGCGTGAGGGTGTCGATGAAGTCGATAGTGACGTTGTCGATCATTGGCAAGGTCATCGGGTCGACCAGCAGCGTGATGCCGTCGATGTCCATTTCCCAGTCATCGGCGTCCTTCTGCGCTTCGAGCTTCATGCCATATTGCAGCCCCGAACATCCCCCGCCGGAGACGACCAGACGCAGGCCGGCCACGGGAGTCTCGGAACCACGGATGAAGCGTTCGACGGCCTGGATGGCTGCAGGGGTGAGGGTGATCATGATCGGTCTCCAAGGATTGACGAGCAGATATGTGCAATCCCTGTGCCACCCCTGAAAAGTGTTGTAAGTGTTTGATAAGAAGTGATTGTTGCATTGCGGCATGTTGTCATGTTTACGACAATGTCAGCCCATGGCGTGCTCGTAGACACGTCCCAGCAACAAGCGCTCGATCGGGGACAGGGCGCGTGCCTCGGTGAGGGCGATGAAATGTGCGCCGACCCGCTCCGCGGCCGCAAACGGGGGGTCGATGGTGGTGAATCGGGCCAGGCCGATGAGGATCTTGCAGGTCGGGGTGTCCGCCCAGGCGTGAAAGCCGGTGTCGGCGACGAGTGCGTCCGGGGCTAGCGCCAAGTGCGCGACGGCCTGGCGGAGTGCGGCGGCCGGGTGAATGGACACCGGAGGCGCCTCGTCCGGTGGGCGCAGGCGGGCATGGGGGGGAAGCGGGGAAAACCCGACAACGCCGTGGGTACCGCACAGAAATCGCACGCGGGCACTGGTGGCTTGTTTGTGCAGCAGCACGAGGCGTGTTTCCGGGGGTGGCATGGGACTCAAGCGGGTTGTGCCACGATCACCGCATCGCCGCGCAGCGCGTCTGCGCTCCCCCATACCTGCACCGCCTCGACATAGTAGTCGGGGCGGGTCGGGTGGGCGGCGAGCACCTGGTAGTCGGCGAACACGCGACCGTCGGCAAAGAACGTGGCTGTGCCAAAACGCGGGCCGCCGCGCCAGGTCACCACCACGGCCGGTGCGCGGGAAAAGGGATCCTCCCGCGTTTCGGACGTGGTGGCCGGCCAGGTGGGTTCGTTGCCGAGGCAGATGCCGATCTTTGCCGCCTGCGCGCGCAGCGCGGAGCACACCGCACGGCCGAACGCCTCGGTCGGGGGCAGGGCGGCGCTCATGCCGGTGCGTAGCGGTAGCAGTTCTTCGGGCAGACACGACCGCAGGCGCCGCAACCAATGCAGTCCATGGCGTTGGCAATGGCCATCACCATCATGTTGTCTTCGTCGTCGTCCTCATCCTCGTCGAGTTCGCGCTCGACCAGATCGAGCACATTGCGCGGGCACACCTTGTAGCAACGCCCACAGCCGATGCACCGGGTCTGATCCAGATCGGTGACGAAGTGCGGCGTCCATTCCGCGCCGCCACGGGTCAGCCCGGTGATCATGATGGACTCGCCGTGTGCCGATGCGCGGCCTGCAGGCGCGCGTTGGCTTCGGCCCATGCCTGGCAGGCATCGAACGTGGATTGAGCGATGTCGGGAATCTCGTGGTAGGACGCCGGCAGGCGATCTTCCACCAGGTCGTGCAATTGCGAAGCCCACTCGGCGGCAACACGCTTGCGCTTCTTGACTTCCTTGTCGAGTTGCTTGAGCTCGTCATCGGTCATGGCAGCGCTCCTCCCTTACATGCCGGCCACATCGGGATGCTGGCCGATGCGTTCGATGGCGACCGACAAGAGCTTGTCGGCTTCGTCCTTCATCTTCGACAGGCTGGCAAACCCGAAGCGATGGACGTCGCGCAGGGTCTTGTCCACGACCACCAGACGGCCCACCGTGATCAGCGCCCGTCCGAAGCCCTCGTGGGTCAGATGGATCAGCGGAACGGCCAGCTGCTTGCACTCCTTCTCGATGAGCACGGCGATGGCGTTGTAGAACGCTTTGACCCGAGACAGGGTTTCCTCGTCCGGGTCGCCGACCAGCGGAATCTGTGCCTTGCGCTCCTTGGTGAGCACGAAGGGATCGAGCAACTTCTCGATCCCGTACCCGGCGTAGGTGCCGTAGGTGTCGAGCGCCCGTGTCTGGCGCGACATCTCCTTGATGAAATCCGTCTCCAGGATGGGATCGGCGGCAATCGTTTCAGTCATGGTGGAACTCCTCGGTCAAGAATCAGGAAGTCGGCGTCAGGCGCGACAGTGTCGGTGTCGGTGTGAGCCCGGGGATGCGTGCGCTCAGTGTCCGCCCGAGCCGAACCGCGACCGCGAAACCGGTCGCCGCGCCGAGCGCCGCGCCCAGGTTGCCGCCGCTGGCATGCCCGATGCCGGCGCCGATCAGCAGGGCCAGTGCCGGGAGCAGGTAGCCGAGCACCGCGTTGAGCACCAGCGCGCGCGCCGTCAGGCGCACCATCACCGGCTCGCCGGTGCGGACGCCGTCGACCGTCGCCAGGCGCAGTATCGTGGCCGGGCGCCCGGCGGCCGACCGGGCGATCCCGCAGTGGCTGCCGTGGCCGCAACTGCGGCAACCGCCGGTCTCGACGCTCACCAAGGCGTCCCCGCCGTCGATCCGGACGACCACGCCGCGGTGCTCGATGGTGTCGGCGCTCATCCGTCCCAGCCCTCGTCTTCCATCGCGCTGAAGCGGTCGTCGCTGCGCCGCTGGGCCGCCATGGCTTTATCCACCCAGGCCACGCCGCCGTCGCGCATCGCGTCCGACAGCTCCTCGAGCAGGACCGGGATGGCGTCGAGTTCGCCAATGCGGATCGGCTGGATGCCGCGGGAGAGCAGTTGCTTGATCGCCGAGGCGCCGATCGCCATGGTGTAGACGGCGTGGCAGCCGGCGAGAAAATCCACCTTGGCGGCCAGCTTCCCTTCGTTGCCATCCATGGCCTCCGCGGCGAACTCGCCGAGCGCGACAAACGAAGCCCGGCCCGGTGCCACCTCGTAGATGGCGAAGGCCTCCGCGGCCCCGAAGTGCTGATTGACGCGCTGACGATCGGTCGTCGCGAACGCGATGCGCAGCACGGTGGACGGCGCCTGCTTAATGGACCAGGCCAGTTGCATCCGGCGCGTGGGGGGCCTCGGCGTCGGCTGCACCTGTCCGATAGGAGGGCTGATAGGGTTCGATGTCATGGTGTGCTCCCAAAAGCAGGTTGGCGAGGTCGAACAGGGCCTGCCGCGAGCCGCGGTAGCCCACCCAGGTCCGCGCGTAGCCGCCCACCAGGTCGTACTGCGGAAACCCCGCTCGCAGCAGCGGCAGGTTGAGGCGGCGTGCGGTTTCGGCGGCGTGGGAATTGGCGATGAGCAGATGTGCGCCGCCGCGGCGGGCGGCGATTTCGAGGTCTTCGAGGTCGCCCACCACGACCTCGGCGAGCGGCAGATGGGTCAGCGCCGGGCCCTTGGCCGGTGTGACGGCGCTGACGATCTCCGCGCCCATGCCGAGCAGGAAGCGTGACAGCTGGCCGAGCACGTCGGGGTCGGCGGCCAGGGCGACCGGCGCGAAGCCGAGCATGAAGTGGCTGTCCACCATGGCGTCCTGCAACTGGGCGCGATGGCGTTCGATGCGCTCGGGGACCGGCCGGCCGGAGATGGTGGCCAGCGCCTGGGTGAAGGCGTCGCAGGCGTCCAGCCCCATCAGGCTGTCGAAACGATAGTCCGGCACGCCGGTGCGCGCCCGCAGCGTGTCGGCTGCGGCGTACAGCGACGGTCCGATCACCAGCGTGGCCGCCGATTCGCCCATGATGGCAATCTCGGCGCGGGGCGTCCCGCCGAGGGTCAGGGCCGAGTACTGTGCCTCGGTGAGATGGCCGTCCAGTGCATCGCCAATGTCCGGCAGCACCACGGCGCGCAGACCGAAGGCCTCGGCCCACTCGCGGATCGCTTCGATGTCACCGGGCGTCAGCATGGCCGAGGCCAGCACGTTGACCTGCCGCGGCCGGCGACCGCCTGCGGTGCCTTCGGGCACCAGGGTGTTGATGATCGCTTCGACCGCCAGCGCATGGCCCGATTCCAGGCAGCCGACGTAGTCCGGCGTGTTCACCGGCACCACGGTCACCCCGGCGAACTGCGGGCATTGGGCGCGGAATTCGCGTACCGCGCGGAGAATGTCCGTCCCCTGGGTCTCCGACAGGCCGGTGGTGACCAGGCCGATCACGTCCGGCGCACTCTTGTCGCACAGCGTGTGCAGCGCCTCGACGATGTTGTCGTCGGCGCCCATGATGCTCGAGACCTGATCCATGGCCGTCGTCTGCAGCGGGATCGGTTCGCGGAAGTGGCGCACGAAAAAGACCTTGCCGAAGGCGGTACATCCTTGCGAGCCATGCATCAGCGGCAGGGCGCGTGCCAGCCCGAGGAAGGCCAGCGAGGCCCCGACGGTCTGGCTGACCTTGAGCGGGCTGACCGCCAGTGCTTTTTTTGAATGGACGATGTGTGCCATGGCGGATTCCTTACACGCTCATCAGGGTGCCGCTGACCGGTTGCGCCCAGGGCGCCGGGCGGCGGACTGCGTCCCACACCGGGCTCTCGATCGACAAGGCCATCTGCCGTGCCAGCTCGACCATGCCGGTGTAACCGGCGTAGGCGAATTCGCGCTCCTGGTTGATATCCAGAAAGGGGATCCTGGCCTTGAGCGCGGTGTACAGGTTGCGGCCGCCGGCGATCAGGATGTCGGCGCGGTACTCGTGATAGACCGAGAGCAGCGCCTTGGGGCTGCCGTCGTCGATCATCCGGGTGTCGTCGCCCATCAGTTCGCGGATGCGCGCCTTGTCTTCTTCGGTCGACTTCTTGGTGCCAGTGGCGACCACCTTCATGCCCAGATCCTGGAGCGCCGAGACGATCGACCAGGACTTCACCCCGCCGGTATAGAGCAGCACCCGTTTGCCGCGCAGGCGCTCGCGCCACGGCGCCAGGGCGGCGTCGGCACGGGCCTGCTCGCGTGCGATGAGCGCTTCGGTGCGGGCGGCCAGATCGGCATCGCCGATCAGGCGGGACAGATCGCGCAGTGCGTTGTTCATGTCCTCGACGCCGTAGAAGCTGCCCTCGAAGTACGGGATGCCGTATTGCTCCTCGAGCTTGCGCGCCACGTTGAGCAGTGCCTTGGCGCAAACCACCATGGTCGCCTGCGCGCGGTGCATGGTCTGCACCTCGGCGAAACGCGCATCGCCCGAGAGGGTGCACAGCACCCGGTAGCCCAGCGCGTCGAGCAGCGGCAGCACATGCCAGAACTCGCCGGCGATGTTGTACTCACCGATGAGGTTGATGTCCCACGTCGGGAGGCCGTCGGGGCGGGCGGGTGCGGTGTCCGGTTCGCGCGTGCCGATCACGTGCTTGAACATCGCTTCGCCAGCCAGGCGGTTGCCCAGATTCTTGGTGCCGTAGAAACCGGCGGCATCGACCGGGACGACGGGTGTGCCCCAGTGTGCGGTGGCTGCCCGGCAGGCCGCCTCCACGTCATCGCCGATCAGTGCCGTGACGCAGGTGTTGTACACAAACACGGCCGCGGGCGAGTAGGAATCGATGGCTTGCTTGATGGCATGGAACAGGCGCTTTTCCCCGCGGCCCATGATCACGTCGGTTTCCGACAGGTCGGTCGTCATGCCGATGCGGAACAGCGCGGGGCCGGAAGCGCGTGTGCCCCGATTGTCCCAGCTCGATCCGGCGCAGGCGATGGGGCCGTGCACGATGTGCGCCACGTCGGCGATGGGGAGCAGCGCGATCTGGGCGCCGTCGAAGGCGCAGCCACCGGCTGCAGCGCCGGGCTTGGGGCGCGCGCAACCCGATTTTTCCTTGCTGTTGTGGTGACAGGCCGGCTCGTCGAGCAGGGCCTGGATCTCGCTGGTCTTCATGGCGTTCTCCACGGTCTCGATGACGATTCAGCAAGTTGAGTGCCAGGTGCAAGGCTTTGATAATCAACGATGTTGCGTGGTGCCACGTGTCGTGAATACGACAACTTAGGGGGAGGTCCGACATTCGCCACGGGGCGACGTCCGGGGGCCGGCTCAATCCGCCTCGTCGATGTCCTTGCGCCGGATGGTGGCTGGATCGGCGATGATGCCGCGGTAGATCTCGACCCGGTCGCCGGCGCTCAGGGGGGCATCGAGCTTCACCATGCGACCGAAGACGCCGACCTTCTGCGTATCCAGATCGATATGCGGGAATTGCTTGAGAATGCCCGAACGCTCGATCGCGTCGCGTACGGTCGACGCGTCCGGCACCTCGATGTTGAGCCATACCTGTTGGCCGGGCTCGGAGTAGGCCACGCCAATCTGCATCAGATGTTCTCCCGGCTTCCGTTGTCAGGCCGTGACCGGGGGCGAGTCGGTCGCCACCGTCGGGGTCGGTGCGTCGCTGCGACGGTTTTCCAGCAGGCGCTTGCCGGCCAGCATGAAGCCGAGCACCGCAAA
Organism: Denitromonas iodatirespirans; assembly: GCF_018524365.1. Lineage (GTDB taxonomy): Bacteria > Pseudomonadota > Gammaproteobacteria > Burkholderiales > Rhodocyclaceae > Nitrogeniibacter > Nitrogeniibacter iodatirespirans. The sequence goes on along the minus strand of NZ_JAEKFT010000004.1, from coordinate 158,709 downwards.
GCCGCCCGGCGGCAGGATGACCAGCAGTGCGCCGCCGACGCCGGGCAGCGTGAGCTCCAGAAACGCAAAGCCTGGCCCGAGCAGGCTGGAGGCCTGAGCAAACAGGGTGCCGGCGCCGAGGAATTCGCGAACCAGGCCGATCGCGGTCAGCGCACCGGTAAAGCCCAACCCCATGGCCAGCCCGTCGACCGCCGACGGCAGGATCGCCGACCTGGCGGCAAAGGACTCCGCCCGGCCGAGGATGGCGCAGTTGACCACGATGAGCGCAATGAACAGGCCGAGCACCTTGTGCAGATCGTGCAGGTAGGCGCGCATGGTCATATCCACCAATGTGACCAGCGAGGCGATGATGACCACGAAGACCGGGATGCGCACCTGGGGACTGAGCAGCTTGCGGATCGAGGAGACCGCCATGTTGGACAGCACCAGCACGGCGGTGGTGGCCAGCCCCATGCCGAGGCCGTTGGTGCCGCTGGTGGTCACCGCCATGGCCGGGCACAGCGCCAGCATCTGGGTGAGGACCACGTTCTGGTCCCACAGACCCGCTTTGACGATTTCCCCGTAGCGTGTGCTCATGACCCATCTCCCAACATCTGTTCGCGATGTGCGGCGAAAAAATCCAGGCCACCCTTCACCGCGCGGACCACGGCGCGCGGCGTGACGGTGGCGCCGGCAAACTGGTCGAAGACGCCGCCATCCTTTTTGACGGCCCACTGCGCGGGGGCCGGATCGTCCAGCGACCTGCCGGCGAAGCCCTGCGCCCAGTCCGATTTGGCGGGCTCGATCTTGTCGCCCAGCCCGGGGGTCTCGCTGTGCTTGATGATGCGCACGCCGAGGGTCCGGCCATCGGCGTCGACCGCCATCAGCAGCTGGATCTGCGCGGCATAGCCGCGTTCGGACACCTGGAACACGACGGCGCTCACGCGGCCGTTGCGGCGCGCCCGGTAGACGGTGACCGACGTGTCGCCCCGCGGGATCTCGATGACATCGGTCAGGATGTCGTTGTCGGCCAGCCCCTCGGGCAGGACTCGGGTGAGCGACTCGCGCAAGTCGCGCGCTTCGGCGGCGGCAATGGCGTCGTGGGTGAGCAGCGAGGCCAGCGCCAGGGCCCCGCTGGCGAGCAGAGCAACCACCCCGAGCAACACCGGCTGGTAGCCGATTCGCTCGCGAAATCCGGCGCCTGGGGCTGCGTCGGCGCCGGCGGCGGTCATCGGCTCCGGTGTCGCAGGGCTGTCGTGGCGCATGTCAGGTGCCCTCCCGTTCGGGCAGGTCGAGCGGACGGCCGCGGCGGTCGCGCCCCAGCACGCGCGGTTTCACGAAGCGATCGAGGATCGGCGTGAGCGCGTTCATCAGCAGCACGGCGAAGCCCATGCCTTCGGGGTATCCGCCCCAACTGCGGATGATCCAGGCGATCAGGCCGATGCCGAAGCCGAAGACTAGCTGCCCGCTGCGCGTGTTGGGCGACGTGACATAGTCGGTGGCGATGAAGAAGGCGCCGAGCATGGCGCCGCCGCCGAGCAGGTGTACCGACGGGGCCAGGTAGCGGGCCGGATCGAGGCTGTGACCGATGAGCGCCGGCAAGGCCAGCCCGGCCAGCAACGCCAGGGGCGCATGCCAGCTGATCACACCACGGACGATCAGGTATAGACCGCCGGCGAGCAGCAGGACGGCCGACGATTCGCCGAGGCTGCCGGCGCGCAGCCCGGTCCAGGGCAGGGGCGGGGCGGTGTCGCTGCCCGTCACCTGCAGCAGATCCACGCCGCGCATCAGTTCGGTCTTGGCGTGGCCCAACCATGTCGCACTGGTCATCGCATCGGGGATCGGCGCGCCAAGGAAGATCCGCAGGCTGTCGAGCAGCTCCGGTGCCGGCAGTGCGTGGAGCGGCAACGGGCTGATCCATGCCGTCATGGGCAACGGGAAGGACACCAACAGGGCGACCCGCGCCACCATGGCCGGGTTGAAGACGTTCTGCCCGAGACCGCCGAAGACCTGTTTGCCGATGACGATGGCGATGAAACCGCCCACCACCGCCAGCCACCATGGGGCCCACGGCGGCAGGGTCATTGCCAGCAGCCAGCCGGTGAGCGCGGCCGAACCGTCGAACAGCGTCTCGCGCACACGGCCGACGCCCTGCAGGCGCAGGCAGACCGCTTCCCAGAACAGGCAGGCGGCGATGGTGCCCACCCACAAGATGAACGCCGGCCAGCCATAGAGCCAGAAGCCGAACAGCGTGGCGGGGGTGAGCGCCAGCTGCACGTCGAGCATGCAACGGGCGACCGAATTGCCCCCGTGGGCATGCGGGGAGGCGACCGTGGCGGCGCCCTGGGTGAGCGGATTCATGCGGACTCTCCCGCGGTGGCGGTGTCGGTCTTGGCGGCTGCCTTGGCTTCGCGTTCGGCGCGCCGCCGGGCGGCGGCCTCGGCTTTTTCACGGGCCTCGCGCGCCAGCCGGTCGGTACGCTGCTGGGCGAGCCGTTTGGTGGCTTCGTTGCGCAGGCGGTTGCGGTCCTGCCGGGACAGCTCGCCCTTGGCATGCACGAAGTACTGCACCAGCGGAATGCGCGAGGGGCAGACATAGGCGCAACAGCCGCAGGCGATGCAGTCCTTCAAGCCCAGGTCGACCGCGTCGGTGAGCGCATCGTTGCGGATGCGCGCGCTCATCTCGAGGGGTAGCAAGCCCATCGGGCAGGCCTGCACGCAGCGGCCGCAGCGGATGCACGGGTGGCTCTGGCGGGCGGCCGCCTCGTCGGCGTCGAGCGCCAGAATGCCACTGGTCCCTTTGACCACCGGTACGCGCCAGTGCGGGACCTGCAGGCCCATCATCGGCCCGCCGAGCACCCGCCGCGCCAGGCCGAGCCCATCGCCCTTGAGGCCGCCGGCGAAAGCGATGACGTCTTCGGCCAGCGTCCCCAGGCGCACTTCGACGTTGCCCGGCGCATTCATGCAATTGCCGTTGAGCGTGACCAGACGCGACACCAGCGGCTTGCCCTCGACGACGGCCGCGCGCACCGCTCGCGCCGTACCGACGTTATGCACCACCACGCCGATGTCGGCCGGCAGGCCCTCCGCCGGCACTTCCACGCCGGTCAATACCTGCACCAGCTGTTTTTCGGAGCCCATCGGATAGCGGGCGGGTACCGGCCGGATGCGCACGCAGTCGTGCCCTGCGGCGGCCGTGCGCATGGCCGCGATGGCTTCCGGCTTGTTGTCCTCGATGCCGACCAGGGCCGAGGTGGCGCCGGTGGCGCGCAGCATCAGCCGGATGCCCTCGACCACTTCGTCGGCGAAGTCGCGCATCTGGCGGTCGTCGCAGGACAGGTAGGGTTCGCACTCGCCGCCGTTGATCACCAGCGTGTCGACCCGTGCGCGTGCCGCGCCGTCGAGCTTCACCGCGGCGGGAAATGCGGCACCGCCCATGCCGACGATGCCGGCCGCGTAGACCCGTTCGCTGATGGTCTGGGGGGCGAGCTCGAACGGACGCGGACAGGGGCTCAGGGTGCCCCAGACATCGTCGCCGTCGGCCTCGATGACGATGGCCGGCAGGCTCAGTCCCGAGGGGTGCGGTGCGGTGATGTCGGTGACGGCCACGACGGTGCCGGAGGTGGGGGCATGGATCGGTGCCGACACCATGCCTTGCGCGTCCGCGATCCGTTCGCCCTTGCGGACCTTCTGGCCGACCACGACCGTCGGCCGCGCGGCGCCACCCAAGTGCTGCTGCACTGGCAGGTACAGTCGCGCGGGGAGGGGCATCACGCGCAGCGGGGCGTCGGCCGCCGGGCGTTTGTGGTCGTCCGGGTGGATGCCCCAGTCACGACCGGAAAATGGCTTGAGCAGGCGGGTCAGGCGCATGGCATCCCCCGATAGTGCAGGGCGGGCTTGGGCATCACCCAGTGCTGCAGAGTGATCGGCGTCGGGCGCATCGCCAGCGCGTCGGTGGGGCATTTTTCAATGCAGTTGCTGCAGCCGGTACAGGCGTCGCGCATGACGTTGTGGATCTGTTTGGCTGCGCCGATGATCGCGTCGGTGGGGCACACCTTGCTGCAGCGGCAGCAGCCGATGCACAGCTCCTCGGCGACCACGGCCACTTTCGGCCCCTCGTCGGCCACGGTTGTCAGATCGAGCGTCAGGCCCAGTTTGGCCGCGATGGCCGCGGCCAGCGGCTTGCCGCCGGGTGGGCAGCAGGTCGGCGGCGCCGTGCCGTCGATGATCGCTTCGGCGGCCTTGCCGCAGCCAGGAAAGCCGCATTGCCCGCAGTTGGAGCCGGGCATCATGTCGGTCAGCTCATCGACGATCGGATTGCCCTCGACACGCAGCCAGCGACTGGCGGCGCCCAGCAAGAGGCCGAGGGCGGCACCCAGGAGCGCGAGGCTGGAGACAGCGGCAAGCATGAGCAAATCTCCTTAGACGTTGAGGCCCGAGAAGCCCATGAAGGCCAGGGCCAGCAGGCTGATGGTGATGAAGGCGATCGGCGCGCCGGTGAACGCGGCGGGCACCTGCGCAAGCGCGATGCGCTCGCGCAGCCCGGCAAAGATCAGCAGCACCAGGGTGAAGCCGAGCGCCGAGCCGAAGCCGTAGAGCAAGCTCTTGAAGAGCCCGAACTGCTGCTCGACGTTGAGCAGGGCGACGCCGAGGACGGCGCAGTTGGTGGTGATCAGCGGCAGATAGATGCCCAGCGACTGGTAGAGCGCGGGCGAGCGCTTGCGGACGAACATCTCGGTGAATTGCACCACCGAGGCAATCACCAGAATGAAGGTGAGAATGCGCAGGTAGCCCAGCCCCAGCGGCTGCAGCAGCCAGTTGTCGAGCATCCATGAGGCGGCCGAGGCGAGCGTCAGCACGAAGGTGGTGGCCATTCCCATCCCCAAGGCACTGTCGGTGCTTTTCGACACGCCCATCACCGGGCACAAGCCGAGAAACTTGATCAGTACGACGTTGTTGACCAGTGCCGTGCTCAGCAGCAGGAGGAGGATTTCCTTCATGACATTCCACGCTCGGGGTGTTGCATACCGCATTGCACAAGACGTGCCAGTGCCCGGCGGCGACGCCATCGCCCTGACGTTGCGCTGGTTTTGGCGCCTGCGCCCCAGAAAGGTGCGTGGGCGCGGCGCTTTTTTGTGGCAAATCCGACAAAGACTGCGTGGGATTTGCCCCAGTATTTCCCCCTTGTGGCCAGAACGCCCGTGTGTTGCGGTGCGGCATGAAACCTGCTTCGACTCAGGCATCGCCGATGCGAGGAGTCCGACACATGACGGCTGCGACACAAGGAAAAGCCCTTCAGCCCGGCGTGGAGGTGGAGTTGCCGCCCGAGGTCTACCGGCAGGCCGTAGACCAGGCCGACATCGCCATCTCCATCACCGACCCGAAGGCCAACATCCTGTTTGCCAACGAGGCGTTCGTCCGCATCACCGGCTATGAAGCGGCCGAGGTCGTGGGACGCAACGAGTCGTTGCTGTCCAACCACACCACGCCGCCGGCGCTCTATCGCGACATGTGGGCGCACCTGGGCGAGCGGCGCGCGTGGACCGGGCGGGTGCTCAACAAGCGCAAGAACGGCGAGCTGTACCTGGCGGATCTGGCGATTTCGCCGGTGGTCAACTCGGCGGGCAAGGTGACCCACTTCCTCGGGATCCACCGTGACGTGACCGAACTGCACCGGCTCGAACGGATCGTGCGCAACCAGAAAAAGCTCATCGAGTCGGCCGTCGATGCCGCGCCGGTCGCGCTGGTGCTGCTCGACCAGAACGGCCGCGTGATGCTCGACAATCAGGCCTACAAGAAGCTGGTGTCCGATCTGGGCGTCAGCGAGCCGGCGGAACACCTGCTCGACGCCACACGGCCCGACTGGCGCACCGCGCTGGCGGCCACCGAGCCGGGCACGGCATTGTTCATCAACAGCGAAACGCGGGTCGATCGCCACGGCGGCGGGGCGCGCTGGCTGTCGATCACGGCGTCGGTGATCGAGATGCAGAGCGACTGCGCTGACACCTACTTCTGTGTCAGTAGCATGAGCGGACTGCTGCTGGTCATCGCCGACGTTACCCGCGTGCATGAGGAGCGCGAGCGCGCCCGTGCCGCCGCGCTCAAGGTGACGCTCATCGACGAGGAGCGAACTGCGGCCATTCGCGAGGGGCTGTCGGCGGCGGTGTTCCGCATGGATGAGCCGCTCAACATGATGCGCTCGGCGGTGGCCGTGCTGCGCCGGCGCGACCCGGCTGCCGCCAGCGTGCTGGACGAGGCGCTGACCGCCAGTCGCGAACATCTGGACCAGTTGCGCCAGGTGATCCCGCCCGCGCTGCCCGAGATCATGGTCAGCGTGAACCTCAACGAGATCCTGCGCGACGTGCTCGAGGTGAGCACGTCGCGGCTGCTGGCCGCCGGCATTACCGTGGATTGGCGGCCGGCGGCGACCTTGCCGGCGATTGCCGGCCGGCCGTTGCAACTGCGCACGATGTTCAAGGCGCTCGTCGACAACGCGATCGAGGCCATGAACATCAAGGGCTGGGTGCGGCGCGAGCTGTCGATCACCAGCGGCACGGCCGACGAGCGCATCGTGGTGTGCGTGCTCGATACCGGCCCCGGCGTGACGGACGAGGTTCGCCAGCACGCTTTCGAGCCCTTCTTTTCCGCCAAGGCGGGTGGCGGACGCCATCTGGGCACCGGCCTGTCGCGTGCGTTGCATGTCGTCGCCGACCACGGTGGCATCATCGATCTGAATCCGCGCCCGCAAGGCGGCTGCGCGGCGATCGTGGAACTACGCATCGATGGCGACCCGATCTGAAGCGGAGGGTGGGCGGCTCATGCACGATCATGCCAAAGCCCATCTCGACCTGAACCCGGCCACCGGCTTCTGCCGCGCCCACGAGCTCAATCACCTGTTGCTGGGCGCCCTGTATGCGGTCAGCCGGGCGCTGAGTCGATCGCTGGATTTCGGCGGTACGCTCAGCGAAGTGCTGCGCGTGCTTGCCGAGGAGGCGGAGCTCAGGCACGGCCTGATCGCCGTGGTCGACGCTGACAGCGGCGATCTGGTGGCGCATGCCGCCCACTTGCCGGAGGCGGAAGTGCTGCCGGACATCCGCTATGCATCGGGGGAAGGGGTGCTCGGCCGGATTCTCGACAAGCCGCGTACCGTCAAGCTGGTGCGCGTGGCCGATGAACCGCGCTTCCTGAACCGTCTTGGGGTCTATGCGCCCGAACTGCCCTTCATCGCCGTGCCGATCCGTATCGGCAGCGACCTCAAGGGCGTGCTGGCCGTGCAACCCGAGGCGCCCGACGAGGGCCTGCTCGACGAGCGCGTGCAGTTCGTCGAAATGGTTGCCAATCTGATCGGTCAGAACCTGCGCCTGGCCACCGAGGTCGAGCAGGAGAAGAGCCATCTGCGCGAAGAGCGCGATGCCCTGCGCCGCACCGTGCGTCACCAGCATGGTTTTGACAGCATGGTCGGCCATTCGGCGCTGATGCGCCGCGTGTTCGATCAGGCGCGTCAGGTCGCCAAATGGAACACCATCGTGCTCATCCGCGGCGAGACCGGTACCGGCAAGGAGTTGATCGCCAACGCCATCCACTACAACTCCCCGCGGGCACGCAATCCGATGGTGCGGCTCAACTGCGCGGCGCTGCCGGAGAACCTGCTCGAGTCGGAGCTGTTCGGTCACGAGCGGGGCGCATTTACCGGCGCGGTCGAAAGCCGCAAGGGCCGCTTCGAGCAGGCCCATGGAGGCACGCTGTTTCTCGACGAGATCGGCGAGATCTCGCCCGCCTTCCAGGCCAAGCTGTTGCGCGTATTGCAGGAGGGAGAGTTCGAGCGCGTGGGTGGCAGCCGCTCGATCAAGGTGGATGTGCGCGTGATTGCCGCCACTCACCGCGACCTCGAAAGCGCCGTGGAGAGCGGCGACTTCCGCGAAGACCTGTTCTACCGACTGAACGTGATGCCGCTGTTTCTGCCGCCGCTGCGTGAGCGGATTGAAGACATTCCCGATATCGCCCGCCACCTGCTGGGCAAGATCGGCACCGATCAGCAGCGCCGCCTGAGTCTGAGCGACATGGCGATCCGTCGCCTCGCCAAGCATGCCTGGCCGGGCAATGTGCGTGAGCTGGAAAACTGCCTGGAGCGCGCCGCGGTGCTGTCCGAGGATGGCAACATCGACGTGGATCTGATCCAGTTCTCCGTGATCCGCGAGCGTGGGCTCGGCCGCGCTCCCGCGCTCGCCGGGACGTCGTCGCCAGCGCCCGGTCAAGCCCCGGTGGCGGATCTCGACGACCCCGCCTTGTCCGAGCGCGAGCGCGTCGTCGTGGCGCTGGAGCAGGCCGGCTGGGTGCAGGCCAAGGCGGCCCGCCTGCTGAACATGACGCCACGCCAGATCGCCTATCGCATCCAGACACTGGGCATCGAGGTGAAGCAGTTCTGAGGCAGGGCGGGTGGGCCCTGCGGCCCGCCGCTGTCTGACGTCTGCCACCGTTTGTCGCAAAGGCGACAGACCGCCGATCCGGCAAGTTGCTGATTCAAAGCGACTTTCAATCTGGCACTTCCCTTGCAATGCCTGCGTTGTCCCACAGGAGAACGTTATGGCAAAACCGAAGAAACATGTCCTGGTCTGCGTCCAGGGGCGCCCGCCGGGGCATCCGCGCGGGTCTTGTCAGGACAAGGGCTGCGCTCAGGTGTGGCAGCAGTTTTCGGACGCCTTTGCCGCCCGCAAGCTGTGGGAGTCGGGGTTGCAACTGACTCACACCAGCTGTCTCGGCCCCTGTCATCTGGGGGCGAGCGTGCTGGTCTACCCCGAGGGCGTGATGTACACCGGCGTGCAGCCCGACGATGTGGCCATGCTGATCGACCAGCACCTGCTGAACGACACACCGGTCGAACGCTTATTGGCGCCGGCAGAGGTGTGGGCATGAGCGGGCGGATCTTGGGCGCAGCCCGGTACGCGGCGGGTGAGCGGGTGTTTGCTGCCGAAGACATCGTGAACGACGGCGGTATGCCGGGCCTGGCCGAAGACGCCGTGATTGCCCCGGCCGGTACGTGCGGGATGGTGGTCCAGTCCGGGCATGCCGAACTGGACCCTTCGCAGACGGTGTACCTGGTGCGCTTCGAGAATGGGCCGGAGGGTGCGCTCGGCGATCCGGTGGGGGTCTTGCCGGAGGAACTGAGCCAACACTGGCCAGCGCGTTGAGCGATCCCGGTCGGCCGCGGGCTTGTGTCATATGCGACAAAAACCCGACAAGCCGCCGCAAACAGCGCCGCAACATGCTGATTTTCAGCGAATTCACTTCTGGCACAACGATTGCTGCAGTGCAATCAACTGCCCATCAGGAAGGAGAGGCATCGTGGAACTGCCGGTCATCAGCAATGCTCCAAGCGGCGCCCAGGGAGGCGGTTGCGCATCCAGCGGGTGCGGTACCGCACCCGACGCCCTGTCGCATCTGCCCGATCACATCCGCGCCAAGGTGCAGGACCATCCCTGTTATTCCGAAGAGGCCCACCACTACTTCGCCCGCATGCACGTGGCGGTGGCGCCGGCCTGCAACATCCAGTGCAACTACTGCAACCGCAAGTACGACTGTTCGAACGAATCGCGTCCGGGTGTGGTGTCGGAGCTGCTGACCCCTGACCAGGCGATCCGCAAGATCAAGGCGGTGGCGGCACAGATTCCGCAGATGACGGTGCTGGGCATCGCCGGCCCCGGGGACCCCCTCGCCAACCCGGCGCGCACCTTCGAGACCTTCCGCATGCTCTCGGCGCAGACGCCCGACATCAAGCTGTGCGTGTCCACCAACGGGCTGAACCTGCCCCAGTACGCGGACGAGATCGCCAAGCACAACATCGATCACGTGACCATCACCATCAACTGTGTGGCCCCGGAGATCGGCGCCAAGATCTATCCGTGGATCTACTGGGAGAACAAGCGCATCCGCGGTATCGAAGGCGCGAAGATCCTCATCGAGCAACAGCAGAAGGGCCTGGAGGCGCTGACTTCGCGCGGCATCCTGGTGAAGGTCAATTCGGTGATGATCCCGGGCGTGAACGACGCGCACCTCAAGGAAGTGTCGAAGATCGTCAAGGCCAAGGGCGCCTTCCTGCACAACGTGATGCCGCTCATCGCCGAGGCCGAGCACGGCACCTACTACGGCCTCATGGCACAGCGCGGCCCCACCGACGAAGAGCTGCAGGCGCTGCAGGACGAGTGCTCGGGCGACATGTCGATGATGCGCCACTGCCGCCAGTGCCGTGCCGACGCGGTCGGCCTGCTGGGCGAGGATCGCGGCGACGAGTTCACCCTCGACAAGATCGACGTCATGGACGTGGATTACGAGGCCGCGATGGCACGGCGCAAGGTGGTGCACGACGACATCCTCAGCAAGCTGGAAGCCGACCGGGCCGCCAAGAACACCAAGGTACCGGTGCATCTGTCCATCGCGGCCGATGCCCGGCCGGTGCTGATGGCGGTGGCCGGCAAGGGCGGCGTGGTGGCCGAGCACTTCGGTCATGCCAGGGAGTTCCTCATCTACGAGGCCTCACCCGACGGCGTGCGCTTCATCGGTCACCGCAAGACCGAGCTGTACTGCGCCGGCCTGGATACCTGTGGCGAGGGAGGCGTGGCCACCGAGGACGAACCCGAATCGGTGCTCGAGCGCAACATCAAGACCCTGTCGGGCTGCGAAGTCGTGCTCTGTTCCAAGATCGGTTACGAGCCCTGGGGCATGCTCGAAGCGGCGGGCATCGCGCCCAACGGTGAGCACGCCATGGCGCCGATCGAGGACGCCGTGATGGCGGTGTACAAGGAAATGTTCGACGCCGGCAGGCTTGCTGCGCCGGTGGCGGCGGGCAAGGCCGCCTGAGGAGAGCGACATGGCATTGCAAATCACCGCCCAATGCGTCAATTGCTGGGCCTGTTACGACGTCTGCCCCAACGACGCCATCTATGACGACAAGCCGCACTTTCTCATCGACGACGACAAGTGCACCGAGTGCCTGGGCGACCACCCGGACCCGCAGTGCGCCGCCATCTGCCCGATCGAATGCGCCATCGTCGATGAGCTGGGCGAGGCCCTGAATCCCCCCGGATCGCTCACCAACATCCCGATCGAGAAGCTGCACGCGCTCGGGCTGGTGCCGCCGGAGTTTGCTTGATCCCGAAGGGGGAATACGCCATGGCCCACGTCATCTTCTTCGAAAAGCCCGGCTGCGCAGGCAATGCGCAACAAAAGGCACTGCTCGCAGCGGCGGGCCACACCCTAGAGGTGCGCAGCCTGCTGGCCGAGCCGTGGACCGCGGACAGCCTGAGCGCCTTCCTCGCCCCCCTGCCGGTGAGCGAGTGGTTCAACCGCAGCGCACCGGCCGTGCGCGATGGCGCCATCGTGCCCGAGCGGCTCGACGCCGCGCAGGCCATGGCCTTGCTGCTCGAAGACCCCCTGCTCATCCGCCGCCCGTTGATGGCGGTCGACGGCACCCGCCTGGTCGGTTTCGACACCTTCGCGGTCGATGCCTGGATCGGGCTGGTCGACGTGGCGGTGCCCGAACGCAACATGGAAGGCTGCGTCAAGGGCGATGTGCCGCACGCGGCCTGCCCCGATCCCAAGGGGGCGACCCATGGCTGATCGGGGGCTGTCCGACGACGCCGTCGAGCTGGCCCCGGGCGTCCACTGGGTGGGCGCCCTCGACCCGCATCTGCGCAGCTTCGACATCATCCTCAAGACCGCCAACGGCACCAGCTACAACAGCTACGTGGTGCGTGGCGAACAAGGCGTGGCTGTGATCGACACGGTGAAGGAGAACTACGCCGAGGTGTTCTTCCGCCGGCTCGAATCGGTGGCCCGCTATGACGAGATCTCCACCCTCGTGCTCAACCACCTCGAGCCCGATCACAGCGGCGCATTGCCCGAACTGCTGCGCCGCGCCCCGCAGGCCAAGGTGTATCTGTCCACCCGCGCGCAGATGATGCTCAAGGCCCTGCTCAAGCCGCCCATGAGCGATCTGCCCGACTACACGCCGGTGAGCACCGGCGACGAGGTGGACCTGGGCGGGCGCACGCTGCGCTTCCTGCACACGCCCTACCTGCACTGGCCGGACACCCAATGTACCTACCTGGTCGAGGACGGCTTTCTGTTCTCCGGCGACGTGTTCGGCTGCCACTTCTGCGATGCGCGCCTGTTCAACGATCAAGCCGGCGACTTCCGCTTCTCGTTCGAGTACTACTACGCGCACATCATGCGGCCCTTCCGCGAGCATGTACTCGATGCGCTGGCCCTGATCGAACCGCTCGCCATCCACCTCATCGCGCCGGCCCACGGCCCCATCCTGCGCCACCGCCCGCGCGACTACGTGCATCGCTACCGCGAGCTGGCCACGCCGCGCCTGACCAACGAGGCGCGCAGCGAAAAGACCCTGGTGGTGTTTTACCTCTCCGCCTACGGCAACACCCGGCGCATGGCCGAATGCCTGGCCGAAGGCGCCGAGCGCGTCGGCGGGGTGCGCGTCTCGCTGTACGACCTCGAAGGCGGCGAACCCGATGTGTTCTGCGATCTGGTCGAGGAGGCCGACGGCCTCGCCTTCGGCAGCCCCACCATCAACGCCGATGCGGTCAAGCCCATCTGGGATCTGCTCTCCTCGCTTACCTCCGTCAACGTCAAGGGCAAGCTCGGCGTCGCCTTCGGCTCCTACGGCTGGAGCGGCGAGGCCGTGCGCCTGATCGAGGACCGCCTGCGCGGGCTCAAGCTGCGCGTGCCGGTCGACGGCCTGCGCGTCAAGCTGGTGCCCGACCACGACGAGCTGGACGCCTGCCGGGCGCTGGGCCAGGACGTGGCGCGCCACCTCACCGGCACGGTCGAACACCGCGCCATCGACATGTCGGCGCTGGTCGGATGAAGACGCACGATGCTCGCAAGCACGTAGGTCGGAAAAGCGAAGCGCCTTCCGACACCGCAAGCTCACGACGGCCCCAAACGTCGGATGGCGCTTCGCTTATCCGACCTACCCCCCCATTCCATTCCCCGCGAGCCTGAGGCCCCCCATGCCCAAAGCCAAAGTCACCTTCGAAGACATCGGCGTCACCGTCACCGTACCGGCCGGCACCCGCCTGATCGAGGTGTCCGAGCGCGTCGGTGCCGGCATCACCTACGGTTGCCGCGAGGGCGAGTGCTGCACCTGTCTGACGAAGATCGTCTCCGGCGGCGAACACCTGGCCAACCCGTCGGTGCTCGAAGACCAGGTGCTCAAGGACAACCTCGCCCCCCGCGGCCACCGACTCGCCTGCCAGGCGCAGGTCCTCGGCGGCGACATCACCGTGCGCCCCGGCTGATCACTACCCGACAACCGCAACAGAGAGTCCCTCGAACCATCAAGATTTGGAGGTTTTGTCATGTCACTCGTGACTTTCAGCAGCACCCTGCACAAGGACAAGACGGTCTATGCCGTCGCCGGCAGCCACACCCAGACCATCCTGGCGCTGGCCAAGGAGCACCACATCCCCATCGACTTCGGCTGCGGCGAAGGCGACTGCGGCACCTGTCTGGTCAAGGTCTCCTCGGTGGACGGCAAGCGCCGGCCCATGGGCGGCCCGCTGAACGTGCGCGAAGTGGCGGTGCTCAAGGAGATGGGCCGGATCACCCAGGAAGAGATCGACAAAATGTATGTGGACGACATCCCGCCCAACCACTGGCGTCTGGCCTGCCAGATGATCGTGCGCGGCGGCGAAGACCTGCTGGTCGAATACCCCAGCAAATGACCGCGACCGCTGCCCGCCGCCAAGCGCCGCGGGCAGCACCCCACCGGAGGGCTGCGCCATGAACGCCACCGACCCCATCGCCATGCGTGCCAATCTGCATGCCGAGCTGCTGCGCCGACCGGTCGACACCGCCGTCGCCCAAGACCCCAACCGGCGCGTCTTTGCCAGCATGGTCGCCGGCCAGAGCGCCGGCTTCGGCTGTCTGCCGGCCGACCTCGGCCTGGGCACGGTTGCCTTCGTGCGTATGCTCAACCACTTCTTCCCCGGCCCGGTGCCGCGCACCCTGGGCCGCGAAGTCGAAGACATTCCCGAGTGGGAGGATCTGCAAAAGCTGTTGCTCACGCACCGCGCCAACCAACATCGTGCCGAGCTATGGATGGCCGACATCGTCGCCACCGCCTGCGCCGGACGCGACCACCTGTGGCAGGACCTCGGCCTGGCGGATCGCGGCGAACTGTCCCTCCTGCTCACGCACAACTTCCCGGCGCTGGCCGGGCAGAACAGCGGCGACATGAAGTGGAAGAAGTTCCTCTACCGCCAGTTCTGCGCGGCCGAAGGCATTTACGTGTGCCCCGCGCCGTCCTGCGGCGAGTGCGCGGACTACGCCAAGTGCTTCGGACCTGAAGCGTGAAGGCTCAAGTGGACGCTGACCAACGCTGGCCGGATGAATCCGGCCCTACGAATGCCGCCGAAGCCTACCCACGCGTAAGGCCGGATTCATCCGGCCGCCGACGGTGGATAGGCGCATGACCGATCACCTCCCCCTTCAAGGGGGAGGCCGGGAGGGGGATGGGGTGCCGTTGCGTGCGCTCCCGGCCTCAACACGGTCCATCGGATAAATGTCCACGCACCCGACAGCTCCGGGCAGACACCCTGACACCTTGCGCGACCGCGCCGTCGGCGCCTATCTCGGCCTGGCGGTCGGCGATGCGCTGGGCGCTACGGTCGAGTTCATGACGCCACGCGAGATCGCAGACCGATACGGCGTGCACAAGCACATCGTCGGCGGCGGTTGGTTGAAGCTCAAGGCCGGCGCGGTCACCGACGACACCACCATGACCCTCGCGCTCGGCGAGGCCATTCTCGCCCATGACGGCCAGGTGGTGCCCGAGGCCTGCGCCCGCGCCTTCGACGCCTGGATGCGCGCCAAGCCGGTGGACATCGGCAACACCGTGCGCCGCAACCTCATCGCCTGGCGACGTACCGGCGACCCGGTCGCACCCGAATCCGAACACGATGCCGGCAACGGCGCCGCCATGCGCCTGCTGCCGGTGGCCCTGGCCACCTTTGGCCTGCCGCCTGAGGCCATTGCCGCGGCCAATCGCGCCCAGGCGCATGTCACCCATCACAACCGGCTGTCCGACGCCGCCTGCGAGTGCCTCATTGCGCTCATCCATGCCGGCCTTGCCGGTCGGCCGACAGACGCCCTTCGCGCCATCGACATGTTGTTCACCCGCCACCCGGTATTCGTGCCGCCCGAGCGGCGTGTCGACAATCCGAGCGCTTACATCGTCGACACCGTGCACGCCGTGGTGCAGACCCTGGGCGAACACGACGATTTCGAAGCGGGGTTGGTGGACGTGGTCAATCGCGGCGGCGACGCCGACACCACCGGTGCCATCGTCGGCATGCTGATGGGGGCGCGCATCGGCCGCCGTGGCATTCCCCAACGCTGGCTTGCCGCGCTCGACCCGGCGACCCACGCCGCTTGTCGCCTGCAGGCCATCCGCCTGGCATCGTGCGTGTCGCGGCGCTAAGCCCACCCGTCACCACGCCTAGCATCGATACGCGGTGCCCGGCTGCGATCACGGAACCTGGTGCGTCGCGTGTGCCTTGAGTCGGGCGGCGAGGGCCGAATCCATGGTGGCGAGGTGGTGTCGAAACCAGTCCGGCAGGCCAGAGACATAGGTGCGGGCCATCACGAGGTTGCCTTGCTGAACCCGGATCGCAAGGTGCGTGAGGTCGGCCAGTACGCGGGCGTGTTCGGCGCCATGCTCGGCGATGGCCGGAAAGCTGCATTCGTGCATGAGCTGCGTTTCGCGCTCGAAGTGCTTGCGAGTGTGGCCGAGCAGCTGGTGGAAGAGACCCGGAAAGTCCGCCTCGGAAGCCTTGGCCAGCGCGTCAAGGTAGCCGACGAAGGTCCGGTGCGTGTCATCCATTTCCGTCACGCCGAGGGCATGCCCGGCCCTGTCGGTTGCGGTCAGCATGGATGGACCTGCGCAAGCGCGGGGCGGGCCGTTTGGGTGCCCGCGATGAAGGTGAAGATGTCGCTGTCGATGATCTGCAGGCCGAGCTTCTGGCAGAACCGCCGTTCCTTGGCGTTGGCGTCCGGCAGCAGGATCCAGCCGGTCGGGGTGCCGGCGTTGTAGACGATATCGGCCATCACCATGCGCTCGGTGTCCCGGTTCAGGCGCAAACCCATCAGCAGGTAGCGTTTGCCGGCGCGCAAGGCCTTGAGCTGCGGCGGAATGGCGAAGCCGCCCATGAGCTCGGTGATGTAGTCGACATAGTCGGCGTCGGAGGCGATGTAGCTGGCCTCCGGCTGCGGGGTGCCCATGGGCTTGAAGAGGATCGGCAGCGCCAGGTCGAGCGCTTCGGTCGGGTGGTAGGCGCTGCCGTCCCAGCGGTAGAGCTTGTAGCGGAAGGCGGTGCCGGCCATGCGGGCGATGCCGACGATCAGGTTGTGCGGGGTGTGCGCGTAGCTGTCCTGCAGCTGGGTGTCGCGGTTGATGTCGACCACGTAGCGCGGGGCGAGGGCCTTGAGCCACTCATGCACGGCGCCGCGGGTCCAGGCGGTTTCGCCGTAGGTGCGTGTCAGAAAGCGGGTCACGGCGCTGCGCCCGCGCTTGAGTTCGATGTTCATCGCGGCGCGTGGAAATTCGTACATCAACTTCGGGGCCATCGGGCGGCCATCGTTCATGGCCAGGATCAACGAATCGCTGTCGGCGGGGATGCGGACCGCGCTGTCGACCTGGGTGACGTCGGCAAGAACGCCGGGCCCCAGGTAGGGCACGATGCTGCCGTCGGCCAGGCCGGCCTGCAGGGTGTCGTAGAGGTCGGGGGGCATGGGTTTGGCTCCACAAGAGATGCGTGGTGCCTAAGGAGCAAAATCCGGGCCCAAGGCGAAAGCCAGGTAAACCAATGGGTTGCTGTGTCGTGGTGGCCCGCATTGTGGGGTTTGCCACAGCGCGGGTGGGCATCCTCACACGCGGCTCACCAGGTGGTGATCTTGGCCTCGATCACGCCGCCAATCACCAAGTACTCTCCCTCGCCTTGCAGGACGCCCGGCATCAGCCCGTCATGGAACAGGAGCTTCGGCACCGGGATGTCGGCGGTGAGGATGTAGTCGCCGAATTCGCCCGCGCGATCCCGGTTGTCGGTGAACGAGTTGAGGTTGTTGAGCAACACGCGACGGTGACCATTGGCTCCGGTGTCGAGCACTTCGTGGTCGGCCAGCTGGTTGATGCCCCGGTAGAGCGTGATGGAGCGGGTCGCCCGGTGGCGGCTGGCCTGCGCATGCTGGCAAAAGGCATAGACCAGGTCGAGTTGGGCTTCGAGGGCATTGGTGCCGTACAGGCCGCGGGCGCGCATCTCTTGATAGCGGCGGTAGGCCTCGCCGTTCGGATCGCGCAGCGGCGCGCCATGGAAGCGTGGCACGAGGCCGAAGCGCGACTCGACCCAGGCCTTGAGCACGGCGCCTTCCTGACGGTCGGCATCGAAACTCCAGCCGCGCAGGAGGCGATCCCAGGTGGCGCGGATGCGGCCGCCATGCCCTTCGCGCCCGGTGTTGCCGGTGTAGCCGATGTCTTCGGGGTGCTGCAGACGGAATACGACGGTCATGTAGTCGCGAAAGACGTCGGCGCGCGCGGCGGGCGGGGCGGCGTCTAGCCGTCGGAACAGATCCCGGTGCAGCTGCTCGACGCCGTCGATCCGCAGCGGGGCGGGATGTCGCTGGTAGGTCAGGCTGCCGAGGATGACGGCCGGCAGGTTGCAGCGGTTGATGGGCAGGCGGGCATCGCGCGGCAGGGTGCTTTTGTCGGTACCCCGACAAGGCGTGGGGGTTTTGTCGGACCTCGCCGCGCCGGGGGAAACCGGCGAATTTTCTTTTTGCATTGGTAATTCAACGGCTTGTGTGCTGTCGGTCGATCTGGCACGCAACGTGCAGAACGTGAGTCGCGACACTCATGAATTCCTGCAAACCGACTGACAGCAAAAAGGAGATTACACCATGGCAAAGTTGCGTCAATGCGCCATCTACGGGAAGGGGGGGATCGGGAAGTCGACGACCACCCAGAACCTGGTTGCGGCGCTGGCCGAGTCCGGCAAGAAGGTGATGATCGTCGGCTGCGATCCCAAAGCCGACTCCACGCGCCTGATTCTGCACTCGAAGGCCCAAACCACGGTCATGCACCTGGCGGCGGAAGCCGGCTCGGTGGAAGACCTCGAACTCGAAGACGTGCTCTCCGTCGGTTATGGCGGCATCAAGTGTGTCGAGTCCGGCGGTCCGGAGCCCGGCGTCGGTTGCGCCGGCCGCGGTGTCATCACGGCCATCAACTTCCTCGAAGAGGAGGGGGCCTATGACGAAGACCTCGATTTCGTCTTCTACGACGTGCTCGGCGACGTGGTGTGCGGCGGTTTCGCGATGCCGATCCGCGAGAACAAGGCGCAGGAAATCTACATCGTCTGTTCGGGCGAGATGATGGCGATGTATGCGGCCAACAACATCTCGAAGGGCATCGTCAAATATGCCAACTCGGGGGGCGTGCGCCTGGCCGGGCTGATCTGCAACAGTCGCAACACCGACCGCGAGGACGAATTGATCGAGGCGCTGGCGGCCCGCCTGGGCACCACGATGATTCACTTCGTGCCGCGTGACAACGCCGTGCAGCATGCCGAGATCCGTCGCATGACGGTGATCGAGTACGACGCCAAGCACAAGCAGGCGGACGAGTACCGCGCGCTGGCCCGCAAGATCAACGACAACACCAACTTCGTCATTCCGACCCCCATCGAGATGGAAGAGCTCGAAGAGCTGTTGATGGAGTTCGGCATCATGGAGGCCGAAGACGAAACCATCATCGGCAAGACCGCCGAGGAGTTGGCTGCAGGTTGATCTGGGCGAATCCGTCGCTTGGGTTGGGCGCGAGAGACGCCTGCCGATCGGCGTGCGAACCCGCCATGTTGCCTGTGGGGTTTTGCACGCACTCATCCCAAGCCTCGCCCGAAATCGAAGTCACGTTTTTTGGTGTCTTGCGCAGATGAGCGCAGATGTCGAAGGAGAACTGAAATGGCGGTATTGACCCGAGACGAAACCGACGCCCTCATTGCCGAGGTGCTGGAGGTTTATCCCGAAAAAGCAAAGAAGGACCGTGCCAAGCACTTGGCCGTCAATGACCAGAGTGTCGAGCAATCGAAGAAGTGCATCACCTCGAACCGCAAGTCGCTGCCGGGGGTGATGACCATCCGCGGTTGTGCCTATGCCGGTTCAAAAGGGGTGGTATGGGGCCCGATCAAGGACATGATCCACATCTCCCACGGCCCGGTCGGCTGCGGCCAGTATTCCCGCGCCGGGCGCCGGAACTACTACGTCGGGACGACCGGTGTGGACAGCTTCGGCACGATGAACTTCACCTCGGATTTCCAGGAGAAGGACATCGTCTTCGGCGGCGACAAGAAGCTGGCCAAGCTGATCGAGGAGATCGAGGGCCTGTTCCCGCTCAACAAGGGTATCTCGGTGCAGTCGGAGTGCCCGATCGGTCTGATCGGCGACGACATCGAGGCGGTCTCGAAGAAGGCCTCGGCCTCTTTCGACAAGCCGGTGGTGCCGGTGCGTTGCGAAGGTTTCCGTGGCGTGTCGCAGTCGCTCGGCCACCACATCGCCAACGACGCGATCCGTGACTGGGTGCTCGACAAGCGCGACGGGCAGCCTCACGAGAGCACGCCCTACGACGTGGCGATCATCGGCGACTACAACATCGGTGGCGACGCCTGGGCGACCCGCATCCTGCTCGAGGAAATGGGCCTGCGGGTGGTGGCGCAGTGGTCGGGTGACGGCACGCTCGCCGAGATGATGAACACGCCCAAGGTCAAGCTCAACCTGCTGCACTGCTACCGCTCGATGAACTACATCAGTCGGCACATGGAAGAGAAGTACGGCATTCCCTACATGGAATACAACTTCTTCGGGCCGACCAAGATCATTGAGTCGCTGCGCAAGATCGCGGCCTTCTTCGACGATTCCATCAAGGAAAAGTGCGAACAGGTGATCGCGCGCTACCAGCCGATGATGGACGAGATCATCGCCAAGTACCGCCCGCGCCTGGAAGGCAAGAAGGTGATGCTCTACGTCGGCGGCCTGCGCCCGCGCCATGTCATCGGCGCCTACGAGGACCTCGGCATGGAGGTGATCGGCACCGGCTACGAGTTCGGTCACAACGATGACTACGACCGCACGATCAAGGAGATGGGCGACGCCACCCTGCTGTATGACGACGTCACCGGCTTCGAGCTCGAGGAGTTCGTCAAGCGGCTGAAACCCGACATGGTCGGCTCCGGCATCAAGGAGAAGTACATCTTTCAGAAGATGGGCATTCCCCTGCGCCAGATGCACTCCTGGGATTACTCCGGCCCCTACCACGGCTATGACGGCTTCGCCATCTTCGCCCGCGACATGGACATCGCGCTGGCCAATCCGGTGTGGCACAACATGACGCCGCCCTGGAAGAAGACGAGCGACGCGGAGAACGAGGCCATCGCTGCCTGACCGTAGGGCGGGTTTCAACCCGCCAAGCAACGTGGGAGGCCGGCTGAAGCCGGCCCTACGGGTACCCCATTCTTGCGCCCGGCGCCGCGGATGAGCGGCGCGGGCAAGGAGATATGCAATGCAAACCGCAGACACCATCAAGCCCTGCTACCCGCTGTTCCGCGACGACGACTACAAGGAATCGCTCGGCAACAAGAAGGCCGCTTTCGAGGAAGGCCACGCCGCGGACACGGTGTGGGAAACCTTCATGTGGACCACCACCGCCGAGTACCAGGACCTCAACTTCCAGCGCGAGGCGCTGACCGTCGATCCGGCCAAGGCCTGCCAGCCGCTGGGCGCCGTGCTGTGCGCCTCGGGTTTCCACAAGACCCTGCCCTACGTGCATGGTTCGCAAGGTTGCGTGGCCTACTTCCGTACCTACTTCAACCGCCACTTCAAGGAGCCGTGCTCCTGTGTGTCCGACTCGATGACGGAAGACGCCGCGGTGTTCGGCGGCCAGAAGAACATGTTCGACGGTCTGGCCAACGCCAAGGCGCTCTACCAGCCGGACATGATCGCGGTGTCCACCACCTGCATGGCCGAGGTCATCGGCGACGACCTCAACGCCTTCATCAACAACTCGAAGAAGGAGGGGCACATCCCGCAGGACTATCCGGTGCCCTTCGCCCATACGCCGTCCTTCGTCGGCTCCCACACCACCGGCTGGGACAACATGGAGGAGGGCATCCTGCGCTCCTTCACGCTCAACAGCATGGAGGACAAGAAGGTCGGCTCGAACGGCAAGGTCAACATCGTGCCGGGTTTCGAGACCTATCTGGGCAACTACCGCGTCATCAAGCGCATGCTGAGCGAGATGGGGGTCGGCCACACGCTGCTGTCGGATCCGTCGGAAGTCTTCGATACCCCGTCCGATGGTGAATTCCGGATGTATTCCGGCGGGACCACCATCGACGAAATCAAGGATGCGCCGAACGCCTGCACCACCTTCCTGATGCAACCGACTCAACTGGAGAAGACCCGCAAGTTCGTCGAGAACACGTGGAACCACGAAGTCCCCAAGCTCAACATTCCGATGGGGATCGACTGGACCGACGCGTTCTTGATGAAAGTGTCGGAGATCACTGGCAAGGCGATCCCCGAGTCGCTGGAGAAGGAGCGCGGCCGGGCCATGGACGTGCTCGCCGACAGCCATGCCTGGCTGCACGGCAAGAAGTTCGCGCTCTACGGCGATCCGGACTTCGTCATGGGCCTGGTCAAGATCCTGCTCGAATGCGGCGCCGAGCCCACGCACATCCTGTCGAACAACGCCAACAAGCGCTGGGGCAAGGCGATGCAGAAGCTCCTCGACGATAGCCCCTTCGGCGTCAATGGCAAGGTCTATGTGGGCAACGACCTGTGGCATCTGCGCAGCTTGTGCTTCACCGACAAGCCCGATTTCCTGATCGGCAACTCCTACGGCAAGTACATCCAGCGCGACACCCGCTACAAGGGGGAGGCGTTCGAAGTGCCGTTGATCCGCCTGGGCTTCCCGCTGTTCGACCGCCATCATCTGCACCGCCAGACGACGATGGGCTACGAGGGCATGATCCAGGTCGTCACCACGCTGACCAACGCCGTGCTCGAGCAACTCGACAAGGAAACCATCGGCATGGGGACGACGGACTACAACTTCGACCTCATTCGTTGATCGGCTGGCATTGGCGGCTGAAGCCGGCCCGGCGAAAGGCGCACGTCGTCACTCGCAGGGCGGGCTTTGGCCGGCCAAGCCACCACCCGCCACGACCCAGGAGCCCACCATGGCCAACATCATGATCCGACAGGCTGAGCACGGCGGTCTGAGCTTCTACCTGCCCAAGCGCGACCTCGAGGCGAGCATCGAGTCGATCGAGTTCGATACCCCGGAGAAGTGGGGCGGCGAACTGAAGCTCGACAACGGCGGTGCCTATTACATCGAGCCCATCGCCCGCCCCCCGCGCCTGCCCATCTCCCTGCGTGCTCGTCGCCTCGGCGCCGCCGAGGACTGAATCAGGAGGAGTCCACCATGGCAATGACCATCGATCCCGACATGTGCACCGCCTGCGACGACTGTCGCCCGGTGTGTCCGACCAAGTCCATCCACAAGGGCAAGATTTTCTACACCATTGACGCAGCGACCTGCACCGAGTGCGACGGTCATGCCGATTCGCCGTTGTGTGTGGACGTCTGTCCGTCGGGCTGTATCGGCCCCGCGTAAGCGGGTTCAACCGAGCGCCGGTCGCCGCACCGGCGCTCCATTGAGCCCACTTGGCAGGAGCGAATCATGTCCGACACCCCCATTGCTTCGCGCGAGGCGGCGCTGCGCATCGCGCTGGCTGCCCGCGCCCTGGACGGCCTGGAGATCCGCGCTTTCGTCGACGCGCTGGTCGACACCCTGGCGGCGCCGTTGACCGAGCGGAAACTCGCCGGCGTGACGGTCGATACCTTGCGTGAGCTGCTCGCCGGCGATTTCGCCGAACAGGGCTGCCATGTGAGTGCGAATCACGAGCAGCTCAAACGCGCCGTGCGTCTGCTGTGGGGCGAAGGCGTCGAGGCCCGTGACTTTCCGGTCGTCCAGCCGTATGCCGACGGCGACATGCCCGGTTCGCTGCGGGTGGCCGTTGCCGCCAACCGCGGCGAGAACCTGGACGGGCATTTTGGCTCCTGCGATCGCTTCCTCATCTATCAGGTGGGCATGGCGGAGATCCGGCTGGTCGACGTGCGCAGCACCACCGACACCGACGCGGCCGACGACAAGAATGCGGCGCGCGCCGCCCTGATCGGCGATTGCCAGCTGGTCTATGTGCAATCCATCGGCGGGCCGGCCGCGGCCAAGGCGGTGCGTGCCGGCGTGCATCCGGTCAAGAAGGCAGATGGAGGTGCCGCGCGCGAGGTGTTGATCGAGTTGCAGGGTCGCCTGGCCAGTCCGCCGCCCTGGCTGGCCCAGATCATGGGTGTGCCGGCGACCTCGCTGGCCCGTTTCGCGGCCGGGCTCGAGGCCGAGGCATCGTCGTCATGATCGACCCGCGACAACTGGCCGAGGTGGGCGCAGCGCTGGCCGCCAAGGCGTCGATCGCCGATCTGCGCGAACGGTTTCCGGCCTTGCACTTTTCGTCCTGCTCGGATGACGATGTGTCGCCGCGCTTCACTGCCGCACTCGCACTGGACGAGCACCGCCTGTACCTGATCGCCGGTGCGTCCGGCCATTGCCTGACCCTGACCCATGACCCCGCCGTCGCCACCGGCATCCTCATCGCCGACAAGGTCGATGAGGTGTGAGCGTATGGCCGCCGATGTCGGGTCCGTCGAGGGGGCGCGTGGCGGCGGGCTGTGTGCCGGCTGCGTGTACCTGCCCGCCTTGCTGAACGTCGGGCGATGCATCCCGGGCGATACCTGCATCCGGGCCCACAGCGGGCGCCAGATCGACCGGTTTCTGCGGGCAAATCCGGAAGAGGCGGGGGCGTATCTGGACGACATCTTCTGGGAGCGTCGCGCCATCGCCGCACGCTACGCACCGCTCACCGAGGTCATGCGCCTCAAGGACGATCCGGACGAAGTCGTGCGCCGCACCGTTGCCCTGCGCCTGCCCGAGGATGCGCTGGCCGGCATGATCGGCGACCCCGACCGAGAGGTGCGCCAGTCCGTGGCCGCGCGGGTGCCGGTGCCGTTGCTTCCGCGCATGATGTACGACCCCGACTATGTCATTCGGGCCACGGTGGCCAGGCGCCTGCCGCACGGGCAGCTGATGGCTTTGGTGCGCGACCCCGACCGCGAAGTCCGCAAGGTCGTCGCAGCGCGCCTGCCGGCATTCGCCCTGAGCCGCTTGGCCGGCGACAGTGCGCCCGAAGTGCGGGCCATCGTCGCCGAGCGGGCGCTGCCCGGTCTGGCCGAGCGCATGCTGGAGGACGCCGAATGGTGGGTCCGCCTGGCGGCAGTGGCCAACGCACTACCGGAGGCACTGGCCCGCGTCGCCGCCACCGACCCCGAACCCGAGGTGCGCGATGCGGCGGCGGCCCGCCTGTGCGATCCGGCGCATGGTCACCCCCGAGGAAGCTCATCATGAAATCACCGCTGGCTTGGCCGGAATACTGTAAATCGCTATCGCCCGCAATTGTCGAGAGCTGCTTGAGAACGCCGGTCAGCAAGGGCGAGGCAGGGCTCCTCAAGGCTTTCGCGGCGGCGTTGCCCGAATGGCGCTTCCGCCATGCGCTGACACGTGGTGGCTGGTACCGTCTCGGCGGGGTGGTGGATGCCGACGGACAGTCCGTGATGCACGACCTGGAAGCATGGGCGCAGGCCGGGCTGGACGCATGCAACGGCGATGCGGGTGCGTTCGAAGACGCCCAGGACGGCCGGCCGCTCTATGCAACCCGGCTGACCGGAAAGACCCACTACTTCGTCGCTCCGGCCGGCGGCGATCCGGACGCCTTCCTGCAACTCGAAGTGGAAGAGTTGCAGGAAATGCGCGCCCATCGGTTGTTCGCCTCGCACCCGTCAACCGTCGACGAGATCGTTGATCCGCGCGACGGTGCGCCGGGTCTGGTGCCGATCGGCTTGCCATGCTTTCAGTTTCGCCGCCTCCAGCATATCGGCGCCTTTTTCGAGCGCATGCGCTCACGCAGCAGCCAGCCTTCCGGCATCGAGCGCATGCTGATCGACTGGGCCGGTAGCAGTGCCGATGGCGCCACCTGTTTCTCCAATCATTGGGTGGTCAGTACCCGCGAACATGTCGACCACTATCATCAGCCGGTCTTCCGCGCCCGGCCGATCCCTGCGATGGCCGGTGAGCCGCCCGATTTCGAAGCCGATCCGCAGGCCTCCGGCGTCGACCTGGCCGGCGCGCTGACCCGCTTCGACCGTGCGGTCGGCTATCCCATGGCCTGGTACTTCCACATGCTGACCACCAAGGCGGTGCCGCACTGGGTGGCCCGAAGCGTGGTTGAAGACATGCTTTCCGGCTTTGCCTATCTGCCGGATCGGGACATCGAGGTGGTGCGCGGGTGGCTGCATTCGCCCTACGGCGTGTGAGCGCCGCAGCCGCGCCGGCTACCGGACAAGGGACAGACGCTTGTCGGGTTTGCCACAAACGACCCGACAATTCACCAAGGGTCGGCAGTAAAGCGTCTATTTAACAAAGACTTGTGGAGTGGCATCGGCCTTGCTAAGGAACGGGCAAGGAGGATGCCATGACCCCGGCTATCGACATCATCGTCAATGACACGACCCTGCGCGACGGCGAACAGTCGGCCGGGGTGGCGTTTTCACTCGATGAAAAGCTGGAGATCGCGCGCCAGCTGGCGGCCATCGGCGTGCCGGAGCTGGAAGTCGGCATCCCCGCCATGGGCGAGGAAGAACGAGCGGGGATCCGTGCCGTCGCCGAGCTGGGCCTGCCGGTGCGCTTGATGGTGTGGAGTCGCATGCGCGAGGACGATCTGGCCGCCTGCGCCGGGCTCGGCGTGCATATGGTGGATATCTCCGTTCCCGCCTCCGACCAGCACCTGGCGCACAAACTGCACCGCGACCGGCAGTGGTTGCTCGATGCCCTGCCTCGCACCATTGCCACCGCGCGGGCGCTGGGGCTGGACGTCGGGCTGGGCTGTGAAGACGCGTCGCGTGCGGATGTCGACTTTCTGTGCCAATTGGCCGAGACCGCCCAGCGGGCGGGCGCGCGGCGGCTGCGCTTTGCCGACACCCTCGGCATTCTGGAACCGTTTTCGACCCATGCGCGCATCGGCCGGTTGCGCGCGTCCACCGATCTGGAAATCGAGATGCACGCCCATGACGACATGGGGCTGGCGACGGCCAACACGCTGGCGGCATGCATGGCCGGCGCGACCCATGTGAACACCACGGTCAACGGTCTCGGCGAGCGGGCCGGTAACGCCCCGCTGGAGGAGGTGGTGCTGACCCTGGCCAAGTTGTATGGGCGCAATACCGGGGTCGACCTGCGCGCCTTTCCGGCACTGTCGGCCTGTGTCGCCCATGCGTCGGGCCGCGCCGTCCCCTGGCACAAGAGCATCGTCGGCGCCGGGGCCTTTACCCATGAGGCCGGTATCCATGTGGACGGCCTGCTGAAGCATCCCGACAACTATCAGGGATTCGATCCCGCCGAAGTCGGGCAGGCCCATCGCATCGTGCTCGGCAAGCACTCGGGCGCGCATGCCGTGCAGGTGGTGTATGCGGGTCTCGGGGTGAGCCTCGACGATGCCGATGCGATCCGCTTGCTGCCGCGGGTGCGCAGCTTCGTGACCCACCACAAGCACGCGCCGGACAACGCCGATTTGTTCCACCTGCTCGCCGAGGTGTCCTGATGCTCGATACATTGACCGCGGACAGCAAGACAGCGGAGGGGCCGGCAGTCGGTCTGTGGGCCACGCTGAGAGAGGACCTTGCCTGTGTGTTCGAACGAGACCCGGCGGCGCGCTCGACCGTCGAGGTGCTCGTGACCTATCCGGGCGTGCATGCCGTTCTCGCCCATCGGCTGTCGCATCGCCTGTGGCGCTCCGGATGGCGGTTCGGTGCCCGCTTCCTGGCCTTTCTGGCGCGCGCGGTGACCAATGTGGACATCCATCCGGGGGCCGTCATCGGTCGGCGCCTTTTCATCGATCATGGCGCCGGGGTGGTGATTGGGGAAACCGCCGAGGTGGGCAACGATGTGACGCTCTACCACGGCGTCACCCTCGGCGGCACTTCGTCGAGGCGGGGCAAGCGCCACCCGACGCTTGCCGACGGTGTGGTGGTCGGCGCCGGGGCAAAGGTACTGGGTCCGATCCGCGTTGGCGAGCGGGTGCGGGTGGGCGCCAACTCGGTGGTCATCAAGGACGTCCCGGCCGAACGGACGGTGGTCGGGATTCCTGGCCGCATCGTCGAAACGCGCCGTGCCGATACCCGTGACGACGGCATCGATCTCAATCATCACCTGATGCCCGATCCGGTCGCCAAATCCCTGTCGTGCCTCCTTGAGCGCATCGAAACGCTGGAGGGCGAACTGGCTGCGCTGCGCCATGAACCGCTGCCCGGCCGCCACGAAGAGTGCGCTGTGTGCTCGGCCGGCGAGTTGTGTTGCGAGAGCGACACCCGGCATCCCCAAGACGAAGCGATCATGTGAGGCAACCCCCATGGATCTACTCGATTTCACCGACTGCACGCTCTATTTCGAGGACCCGCTTCCTGCGCGCGCCGAAGCCTTGCTGAACCAGGCCGCGCGCGAATACGGGCAAGACAGTGCCGAGATTGCCCTGCTCAGAGCGCATCTGGAAGTGCCTGAAAATCTCACCGTGCTGGTGGGCTTGTACCGCTACTACTTCTACCAACACCGGCTCGACGACGCACTGCTGGTGGCCGAGCGGGCGATGAACGTGTCGGGCCGACAGCTGGGACTGCCGACCGACTGGCGGGCTTTCGACGACGCGCACTTCGGCACTGCCGCGCAGCGTTCCTTTGGCCTGCTGCGTTTCTATCTGTTTGCCTTGAAGGCTGCCAGCGTGGTGTTGCTGCGCCTGCGCCGCGTGGATGAATCGCGCGCCCGGCTCGCCAAACTGGCCAGTTTCGAGTCGCGCGACCAGCTTGGCGTTGCCCGGTTGCTCGAAGTCATCGACGAGTTCCAGAACCCGTCCGCCCCGGCCGAGCACGAACCGGCCAAGATCGCCGCCTGAGGAGCCCCCCATGGAGAACACGCTGAGTCTCGACGAAGCCTTTGACGAACTGAGTTCTGCCGAGGACTTTCTCGCCTATTTCGAGGTGCCCTACGAGCCTGCGGTGGTGCAGGTCAACCGGCTGCACATTCTGCAGCGCTTTCACGACTACCTGACCCGCCATGTGCCGCAGATGCCCGACGACGACGCGGCGGCACGCGCCGTGTACGCCGGGTGGCTGGCACGCGCCTATCAGGATTTCGTGGTCTCCGATGCCCAGACCGAGAAGGTTTTCGCCGTGTTCCAGCATGCGCCGAACGCGTCGGGCGGTACCACGTCGTTCGTCTCCATCGACAAGGTATTTCAGGCCTGAGGGGGCGACATGCTGAACGCGCGATGGGACTATGGGGCGGCCGTGCGACTGACCCGCAACGTCCGCAACGACGGCACGTTTCCGGGGCTCGATCCGGGCGCGCCGCTGGTGCGCCGGGGCAGTGTCGGCTACGTCGTCGATGTGGGTACCTTCCTGCAGGATCAGGTCATCTACTCGGTGAACTTCCTCGATGAAGGCCGCATCGTCGGCTGTCGCGAGGAAGAACTGATCGACGCCGACGATCCATGGACGCCCTCGCGTTTCGAGTTCCGCGACAAGGTGCTTGCGGCCAAGGGCTTGTCGATCAATGGGGCCGTGCTGGTGCCCCGACAGGCCGTCGGGGAAGTCGTCAAGGTGCTGCGCGATGCGCCCGGGGGCGTGGCCTACCACGTGCATTTCGATGTCCTGGCCGGTCGCGTGCTGCAGATTTCCGAAGACCTGCTTCAACCGGCGTCGGCTGGCGCTCCCGCGGAGGATTGATACGATGGGCATCGCCTACCTGCAATTCAAACTGGCCTGGCGGCTTTTTCGCAAGCCGCCGAGTGGGCTCTCCGAGGTCGAGAGCGAGCGCGTGCAGTGCGTTGCCCGTCGCCAGGCAGACTTGGAGCAACAGGTCCTCAACACGATGGAGGCCGCGGGCGTGGTGGTGCCCGACCGCGTGGTGCAGGAGCATTTCGCGCAGATCCGGAGTCGCTACGCCGTGGGGGACGAGTTCCATGCCGATCTGGCCGACAATGGGCTGGACGAAGCGATGGTCCATGACGCCCTGTACCGAGAGTTGCGGGTGGAAGCCGTGATCGAGAAAGTCGCGGCCCGCACGCCCCCTGCCAGTCTGGTCGATGCCGAGCTCTACTACCGTGCGCATCCGGCCTCGTTCGACCGACCGGAAGCCCGCCGGCTGAGCCATGTGCTGGTGACCTACGATACGGCCGCCGAACGCGTCACCGCGTGCAAGGTACTGTCCCACGTGCGTTCGCAGGCACTTTCGTCCGCTCGGTTCGGCGAGGCTGCGCTTCAGTACTCGCATTGCCCGACCGCCATGCAGGCTGGCTCGCTGGGGACCGTCCGCCGGGGTCAGCTTTTCCCTGACATCGAGGCGGTGGCCTTCGCCCTGGCGCAGGACCAGCTGAGCGACATCGTCGAGTCTCCGGTCGGGCTGCACGTGGTGCGCTGTGACGAGATTCTCCCGTGGGGTCCGGTCCCGTTCGACGAGGTGGCGCCACGCATCGTCGCCGCGCTGACGGAACGGCGCCGGGAGAGCAACTGCCGGGCGTGGTTGCGCAGTCTGTCAGCGTGTGATGCGGCGGAGGTGGCTGAGGTTCCTTGAGCATGTTGCGATGCCGAGCGAGGACTGCCCGCGCGGGGACAACGATACTTTGCGCCCGCCGTGCCGGGAGGGCGTCAATATGCAAATCGCTTGATCTTCGGCGAGAATGGCGCACTTCGAGTCATGGTGGCCGTGAGTGCGCGAGGATTGATGAAGGCTGTCTCGAACCGGGTGGGGCGGTGGCGGCGTCAAATCGGTGGCATCGTGCAGCGATGGTGGCCACGACAGTGTGTGCTGTGCGCCAGCACGCGACACCCGGAAGGGCTGTGCGCGGGCTGCCGCCGCGATCTGCCGATGTGCCTGTCGGCGTGTCCTCGCTGCGCATTGCCCGGTACCGGTGGTGAGACTTGCGGGCGGTGTCTGAAGCGGCCCCCGGCGTTCGACGGCACCACGGCACTGTTCAGCTACGACTATCCCGTCGACCGTCTCATTCAGCGGCTCAAGTACGCCAGCGATTTCGGCGTCGCGGATGCGCTGGCGCAGTATGTCGTCGGTGCGGTGGCGCGGCCATCGGTCGATGTGATCGTGCCGGTGCCGCTGCATCCGGCGCGGCTGGCGGAGCGGGGCTTCAATCAGGCGGTGGAAATCGCCCGCCCGCTGGCCCAGGCCTGGGAAATTGCGCTGGTGACGCGCGGCGTTGCCCGCCTGCGCCGCACCGATGACCAGGTGGGGCTTGCGCTGTCAGCACGCCGGAAGAACCTGCGGCATGCCTTCTCCTGCGAGGCGAAGCTCGACGGCGCGCGCGTGCTGATCATCGACGATGTGATGACCACCGGCGCCACGCTCGACGCGCTGGCGCTGTGCCTGAAGCGGGCCGGCGCCGCATCGGTGTGCAATCTGGTGATCGCCCGCACGCCCTTGCGTTGATCCGTGCAGGCGCTGCGGGCACAATGCCGCCCCATGTTCCATATCGTTCTCTATCAGCCGGAAATTCCGCCCAATACAGGCAACGTCATTCGCCTCAGTGCCAATGTCGGCGCGCGCCTGCATTTGATCGAGCCACTCGGCTTCGACATGTCCGACAAGGCGCTGGCGCGGGCCGGGCTCGACTATCACCAGCTCACACATGTGCAGACCCATGCCGACTGGGCCGCGTTTCGTGCATGCGTTCCCGGCGGCCAGCTTCACGCCCTGACCACCCGCGGTGGCCGCTGGTTCGGCGAGGTGCGCTACGTGCCGGGCGACGTGTTGCTGTTCGGTTGCGAAACGCGCGGCCTGCCCGAGGACATGCTCGCCATGCTGTCCGACGAGCAGCGGGTACGCATCCCGATGCGCGCCGGCAACCGCAGTCTTAACTTGTCTAACGCGGTGGCGGTGGTGGCCTACGAAGCCTGGCGTCAACAGGGGTTCGAGGGCGGCGTGTAGACACCCTGGCCCGTCACTCGCTGCGCGGATCGCGGGCGAGCAGGCGTTCGACCGCTTCGCGCGCGCTCAAGGTACCCGAGAGCAGGGCGTCGACCCCTTCGGTGATCGGCATTTCCACCTGATGGCGATGTGCCAGAGCGACCGTCTCGCGCGTGGTCAGCACGCCTTCGGCGACATGGCCCAGATCGTGCAGAATCTGCGCCAACGGCTTGCCTTCGGCCAGTGCGAGGCCGACGCGGCGGTTGCGCGACAGATCGCCGGTGCAGGTCAGCACTAGGTCGCCCATGCCGGCCAGTCCCATGAAGGTTTCCTGGCGGGCGCCGAGCGCAACGCCCAGGCGCGCCATTTCGGCCAGACCGCGGGTGATCAGCGCGGCGCGGCTGTTCAGGCCGAAGCCGAGACCGTCCGAGACGCCCGCAGCGATGGCCATCACGTTCTTGACCGCACCGCCGACCTCGGCACCGATCAGGTCGTCGTTGTCGTACAAGCGCAGGCGCGGCTGGTGCAGTTCGGCCACCCAGGCGGCCGCCTGGGTCGTGTCACGGGCGGCCAGGGTGATGGCGGTAGGCAGGCCGGCAGCGACTTCGGCGGCAAAGCTCGGGCCGGTCAGCACGCCACAGGGGTACTCGGTGCCCAACTCGTCGTCGACGACTTGATGCGGGAGCTTGCCGGTGCCGGATTCGAAGCCCTTGCAGGCCCAGATCAGCGGGGCGGTGACCTTTTCGGCCGCAAGATGCCGGGCAACGGCGCGCAGGCCGGCCACGGGCGTGACGACCAGGTGCAGGTCCGCCCCCTGGCCGGCGCGGTGCAGATCGGGCTCGAGCACCAGCGCGTCGGGAAAGGGCGCGTCCGGCAGCAGGGCGTGGTTGGTGCGTTCGATGGCGCAGCGTGCCAACGCCTCGGTGTCGCGCCCCCAAAGGGTCACCTGGTGCGAATTGGCGTAGGCGATTGCCAGAGCCGTGCCCCAGGCGCCGGCGCCATAGACCGTGATCTGCATGTTCACCCCGGTGTCTGATTGCGAAGAGGCCGGGCCGCGAACGCCGCCCGACCGCGAATGCTAGTGGCCCCAGACGTCGACCCGACGGATGAATCCGCGATCGCCGTCGGCATGGCGAACCGGCAGCCAGGTGCCCGTGGCCGGGCCGGATACGTTGAGGATGACGCCGCGCGAGGCTTCGAAGCTCTTCGGCGCATCGGTGGCGGCCTGCTGATGGACGACCGCGCGCTCGGCGGTCACCACAACGGTTTGCCCGTCGGCCAGGGCGCTGCGCTCGATCCAGGCCAGGTGGCCTTCGCGGTCGCGCACCTTGACCCACTTTTCGAGCGTCACGATGACTTCCAGCGGGCTGCCTGCCGACACCACGAAGACCCGCTTGCCTTGGGCCGACGGGGTGTCGTACAGGATGGCCGGGCCCGCCGTCGACCGGAAATCGAGCGCCATGGCCGGCGCGCACGCGGCACCGGCCAGGATCAGCGCGAAGAGACGGTGGGCGCGCATGCTCACTGGACCGGTACGTCCTGGCCGGCGTTCTGCTGTTCCTGCTGACGGGCCTGGTAGATTGCCTCGAAGTTGACCGGAGCCAGCAGCACCGGCTGGAAGCCGGCGCGGGTGACGGCGTCGGAGATCGCTTCGCGGGCGTAGGGGAACAGGATGTTGGCGCAGCCGATCATCATGATCGGTTCGACATCGGACTCGGGCACGTTGCGGATCTGGAAAATACCGGCCTGGGCGGCTTCGACCAGGAACACGGTTTTCTCTTCACCGATCTTGGCGGTCACCGTGACGGTCAGGACCACTTCGTACACGCCTTCGTCGATGCCCTTGCTGTCGGTGCGCAGCTGCACATTGATCTGCGGTGTTTCGCGATCCAGGAAGATCGTCGGTGCGTTGGGCACTTCGACCGACAGGTCGCGGATGTAGAGCTTTTCGATGGTGAAGACGGGTTGGGTGTTTTCGGTCATGGTTCTGCCTTGTGTCAGATTGGAATGAATCGTTCAGGCCGCTTCGGCATTCAGAAGCGGATCGAGCTTGCCTGCCTGGTCGAGCGCATGGAGCTCGTCGCAGCCGCCCACGTGCATGTCGTCGATGAAGATCTGCGGCACGGTGCGCCGGCCGGTGATCATCATCATTTCCTGCCGACGAGCCGGATCGAGATCGACACGGATCTTTTCGATGTCGGTGACGCCCTTGCGGTTGAGCAGGGCTTCGGCACGCACGCAGTAGGGGCAGCCGAGCGTGGCGTACATGCGGATGCGAGCGACCATGTTATTTCCTCTTGCGCGAGACGGGTTGGCCCGCTTGCTGCCAGCCGGCAATGCCACCGCGGAGGTTGAACACTTTTTCGCAGCCGAGCTTGCGCAGTGTGGCCATGGCCGCACTCGAGCGTGCGCCGGACGCGCAGCATACGATGATCGGTTGTTGTTTCAGTTTTTCCAGTTCGGCCGTCCGCTTGTCCAGGGCGGAGAGAGGGATGTGGCGGGCGTTCGGGATGTGGCCCTGGATGAACTCGTTCTGCTCGCGCACGTCGATCACGGTGGCGTCTTCGCGGTTGATCATCAGGGTAGCCTGCACCGGTGACAGGCTGCTGCTGTCGCCGCGCTGGCGCAGGGTCTCGATCACCAGGAAGGCGCCGCTGGCGACCGCGAGGGCTGCCCAGTACCAATTTTGCTGCAAAAACTCCACGGAAATTTCCTTCTCGAAATGTCAGGATTGGGCCGGCGCTTCGCCGCAGAAGACTTCGCGCATCAGGACGATCAGCTGCAAGGTGCGCTGATCGCCGACCCGGTAGTAAACACGGTTGGCGTCCTTGCGCGTGAGCAAGACACCCTTGTCACGCAAAATGGCCAGGTGCTGGGAAATGTTGCTCTGGGAGGTGCCGACGGCCTCGACGATGTCCTGGACGCAGACCTCTCCTTCACCGATCACGCACAGGATCTTGAGCCTGAGCGGGTGGGAGATGGCCTTGAGGGCCCGTGCGGCGGTTTCGATCTGCTCGGTCTTGCCGATCAGATCAACAATGGGATGACTATTCACGATCGGCGATCGATTCGACAAAGATGAATGTAATAAAATACCATTTTTTGCCGTAGCGGCGACTTGGCGCGACGCAAGAACCCGTCTTAACCACCCTAGCGAGTTGATAGCCCCTCATGTACAAGATCGTATTGCTTCGCCACGGAGAGTCCACCTGGAACAAGGAAAACCGGTTTACCGGCTGGACCGACGTTGATCTGACCGAAAAAGGCGTGGAGGAGGCGCGCGTCGCCGGCGACCTGTTGCGCGAGAAGGGCTTTGCCTTCGACGTGGCTTTTACCTCGGTGCTCAAGCGGGCGAACAAGACGCTGAATCTGGTGCTCGAGCGCATGGATGCGCTGTGGTTGCCGGTCGAGCATTCGTGGCGGCTCAACGAGCGTCACTATGGCGCGCTGCAAGGGCTGAACAAGGCCGAGACCGCCGCCAAATATGGCGACGACCAGGTGCTGCAGTGGCGCCGCTCCTACGACGTGCCGCCGCCCGCGCTGGAGGCCG
This sequence comes from Denitromonas iodatirespirans, assembly GCF_018524365.1. Lineage (GTDB taxonomy): Bacteria > Pseudomonadota > Gammaproteobacteria > Burkholderiales > Rhodocyclaceae > Nitrogeniibacter > Nitrogeniibacter iodatirespirans. The sequence goes on along the minus strand of NZ_JAEKFT010000004.1, from coordinate 123,986 downwards.
GCGACGCCCGTCTGACGCCGGACGATCCGCGCTACGCTAGTCTGCCTGCCGATCGCTTCCCTCGCACCGAGTGCCTGAAAGACACCGTGGCGCGGGTGGTGCCTTACTGGGAAACGGTGATCGTGCCGCGCGTGCTGGCCGGCGACCGGATCCTGATCGCGGCGCACGGCAACAGCCTGCGCGCCCTGATCAAGTATCTCGACGGCGTGAGCGATGCCGACATCGTCGGCCTCAACATTCCCACGGCCCAGCCGCTGGTGTATGAACTCGACGCCAATCTGCGCCCGATCCGCAGCGACTACCTGGCCGATGCCGACACCATCAAGGCCGCCGCTGCTGCGGTGGCGGGGCAGGGCAAAGCCAAGGTCTGACACAGTGAGCCCCTCTGCCGCCAAGCGCTGGCGGCCCATGACGGCGATCGCGCTGACGCTGGCGCTCGTCGTCATGCCGGGTCTTGCCGGTGCCGACGAGGCCACGGCGCGTATCGCCGCTTCGCGTAGCGAGCTGGACGCGGTCAAGGCGAAACTGCGCGCGGCCGAAGCCGAGGTGGCGGACACCGAGTCAACCCATTCGGATGCCGCCAAAGCGCTCAAGCAGGCCGATGTCGCGGTGTCGAAAATCCTGCGGCGCGTGCGCGAACGGGTGCGCGAGCGCAAGGCGGCGGACGAGGCCGTGGCGCAGATCGAAGCCGCCCTGCGTCAGACGCAGTCCCGGATCGAGGCCGGGCGTGCAGCGCTGGCCGACTGGCTGCGCAGCTACTACCAGCATGGCGGCGAACCGGGGGTCGGCTATCTGCTCAGTGCGCGCGAGCCCAATCAACTGGCGCGCGATGCCTACTACCTGGAGCAGATCGGGCGCGAAAAGCAGGCCATCGTGAGCCGTTTGCGCGAGGCCATGGCGCTCCAGGCCCGCCAGCAGGAAACGGCCGAGGCGCACCGCGCCGAGGTTGCCCGACTCGAGGCCGAACAACGGCGCGAGCTGGCCGAACTCAAGAAGGAACGGGATCGGCGCGGACAGATCCTGGCCGAGCTGGCGAAGGAATTGAAAACCCAGAAGGACGAGGTTGTCAGCCTGCAGCGCGACGAAGCGCGGCTGCGGGCCTTGATGATCGAGTTGGCCAAGGCCCGGGCCCGCCCTCGACCGACCCCGCCGAGGACGACGGAGGCGCCGAGCGAGCCAGTGGTGGCGTCGTCCAGGCAAAGCGCCGATCAGAGCGCACGCGGCAAGGCGTTCGCCGCCCTGCGCGGTCAGCTCAAGGCGCCGCTCAAAGGTCAGGTGGTGGGTCGCTTCGGCGCCGACCGCGCTGCGGGCGGGACGACCTGGAAAGGCATCTTCATCCGCGCCGACAATGGCGACGAGGTGCACGCGGTGGCCGATGGCGAGGTGGTTTTCTCCGATTGGTTGCGCGGCTTCGGAAATCTCATCATCATCGATCATGGCCAGGGATATTTGACGGTGTACGGAAACAATGAGGCGCTGTTCAAGTCCAACGGCGAGCGTGTGTCGGCCGGCGATGTGCTGGCCGCGGCCGGTGACAGCGGAGGAAATCCGGAGCCGGGGCTATACTTCGAGATCCGCCATCAGGGGCGTGCCGTGGATCCGATGGACTGGATCCGCCTGAACTGAATTCCCGGGGCGCGCCAGGAGGCGGCGTCCCTTCGTTTGGAGTAGTCATGCGTAGCAAACTGCAGCAGTTTGGACTGATCTTCACCGGTATGTGTGCGGGCGTCCTGATCAGTCTGAATTTCCCGGCCAATGCCGACAAGGCCGCGCTGGCGCCCTTGCCGATGCAGGAGTTGCGCGCGCTGGCCGATGTGTTCAACGCCATCAAGCAGGGCTATGTCGAGCCGGTCGAGGACAAGGCTCTGCTCACCGATGCCATCAGCGGCATGCTCAGCGGGCTCGATCCGCATTCGGCCTATCTCGATGCCGATGCGTTCAAGGATCTGCAGGTCGGCACGCAAGGCGAATTCGGCGGCCTCGGCATCGAGGTGGGCATGGAGGATGGCTTCGTCAAGGTCATCTCGCCGATCGAGGACACGCCCGCGTTCCGCGCCGGCATCAAGGCCGGCGACCTGATCGTCAAGCTGGATGACACGCCGGTCAAGGGCATGACCCTGGGCGATGCCGTCAAGCAGATGCGCGGCAAGCCGAACACCAAGATCGTCCTGACCATCGTGCGCAAAGGCGATGAGAAGCCGCTGGTGGTGACCATCGTGCGCGAGATCATCAAGGTGCGCAGCGTCAAGTCGAAGCTGGTCGAGCCGGGCTATGGTTACCTGCGGGTGGTTCAATTCCAGGAGGCGACCGCGGCGTCGCTGGCCGAGCATCTGACCAAGCTGTATGCCAAGGAGCCGCTCAAGGGGCTGGTGCTCGATCTGCGCAATGACCCGGGTGGTTTGCTGCATGGCGCGGTCGGTGTGGCAGCGGCCTTCCTGCCGCCGGAGGCGCTGGTGGTGTCGACGGATGGCCGCACGCCGGACGCCAAACGTAAGTATCTGGCCACGCCGGATGACTATCTGCGCGGCACCCGGACCGATTTCCTGAAAGACCTGCCGGCGGCGGTCAAGAATGTGCCGATGGTCGTACTGGTCAATGGCGGTTCGGCCTCGGCCTCGGAGATCGTGGCGGGCGCGCTGCAGGATCACCAGCGGGCCAAGGTGCTGGGAACCCAGACCTTCGGCAAGGGCTCGGTACAGACCATTCTGCCGCTGACCAACAACACGGCGATCAAGCTGACCACCGCGCGCTACTACACGCCAGGTGGCCGCTCCATCCAGGCCAAGGGGATTGAGCCGGACTACACCGTCGAGGATCCGCAGGACAAGTCGGCCCAGCTGCGCGTTCGCGAAGCGGACCTGCGCGGCCACCTTGAGAACGACAAGGATCCGGAAGCCGAACGCAAGGCCGCGGCGGCCCGTGAGGCGGCGCGCGCGGCCTCGGAAGAGGCGTCGGGCGACGAGGCCTTGCCCAAGCGGATCGAGCCGGCCAGCGAGGAGGATTTCCAGTTCCAGCAGGCATTGAATCTTCTCAAGGGGCGCGAGATCGTCCAGAATGCGAAGTAATCGAATAACCATGACGCAGCGGGGGTGATCATGCGCCGGGAAACGGCCTACAAGCTGGCAGGCAGGCGGCATGAGTCCCATGTGGGCGCCGGGGCCAGCGGGCTGATCAAGACGCGTGAGATCCGTTTCCGTCCGCTGCCCCCCGGGCAGGTCGACCGCGCGCTGGCTGCCCTGCGCCGGTTGCGCGACCTCAAGGTCACGCCTGGTGCGCGGCCCCTGCATCTCGAGGTGGAATATTCGGTCATCGATTATTCGCTCGAACTGCTCGAAAACGCGCTACGTGACGCCGGCTTCCATCTGGACAACTCCTTGTATGTGAAGCTGGTGCGCGCCCTGGTGTATTTCAGCGAAGAAACGCAACGGCACAACATCGCCTCGCCCGAGCGACTGATCAAGCAGTCCAACGAGGTCTATATCAACGTCTACGATCACCATCCGCACGGCGATCACGACGAAACGCCGGTCGAGTTGCGCGACTACAAATAGCCTCTGCGTCCCACGCCATGAACGACGACCAACTGCTGCGCTACAGCCGCCATATCCTGCTGCCCGAAATCGGCGTAGAGGGCCAGCAGGCCTTTGTCGATGCCCGGGTGCTGGTGGTCGGCGCCGGCGGACTCGGTTCGCCGGCCGCCATGTATCTGGCGGCGGCGGGGGTGGGAACCCTGGTGCTGGTTGACGACGATGATGTTGACCTGACCAATCTCCAGCGCCAGATCCTGCATACCGCCGAGGCGGTCGGCCGGCCCAAGGTCGAGTCCGGTCGCGCCACGCTGGGCCGCCTCAATCCCGAGGTCGAGGTGGTGCCGTTCGCGCTGCGACTGGCTGGAGAGGCGCTCATGCGGGAAGTGGCGCTGGCCGACGTGGTGCTCGATTGCTCTGACAACTTCGAGACGCGCCATGCCATCAACCGGGCCTGTCATGCCCATCGCACACCCTTGGTGTCGGGGGCTGCGATCCGTTTCGACGGCCAGTTGTCGGTGTTCGATCTGCGCACCGACGACAGCCCCTGTTACCACTGCCTGTTTCCGGAAGGGGAAGATGTCGAGCAGGTGCGCTGCGCGGTGATGGGGGTCTTCGCGCCGACCACCGGCATCATTGGCGCCGCGCAGGCGGCCGAGGCACTCAAGCTGCTGGCCGGTGTCGGCACGTCGCTCGCCGGGCGGGTGCTGTTGCTCGACGGCTTGAACATGGAATGGCGCAGCATCGGCCTGACCAAGGACCCGGCCTGCGCCGTGTGTGCTCAGCCGCCGCGCTGAAAGCGGCCGATCCAGCGGGTGTCGTTGCCGACCTGGCGGATGTCGCGCCATGTCAGGCGATGCGCTTGCGTCAGGGTGCTCAGTTCGGGCAGGTTGAACAGCCCCTGGGCCGCATCGCCGACCAGCATCGGCGCGGTGTATAGCAGCAGTTCGTCCACACACCCTTCGCGCAGCAGCGAGCCGTTGAGCTTGAAGCCTGCCTCCACATGCAGTTCGTTGATGCCCCGACTGGCCAATGCGGTCAGTAGCAGCGGCAGATCGACCTTGCCGTGCGCATTGGGCAGCAACAAGGTGTCGACATTGCGCCCGGCGAGTGCGGCGGCTTTTTCCGGATTCGGTTCGGCGATGACCACCAGCACCGGATCGCCGTTGAACAAGCGTGCCGTCGGGCTGACCTCGAAGCGGGCGTCCACCAGCACCCGCAAGGGCTGCCGGTCGCAGGGCACGTCGCGTACGGTGAGTTGGGGGTCGTCGGCGCGGACGGTGCCGAAGCCGGTCAGGATGGCGCAGGCTCGCGCGCGCCAGCGATGGCCGTCGGTGCGTGCGGCAGGGCCCGTGATCCACTGGCTGATGCCGTTGGCCAGTGCCGTCTTGCCATCCAGCGTGCTGGCCGCCTTGAGGCGTACCCACGGCCGGGCGCGAGTCATGCGCGAGACGAAGCCGATGTTGAGCTCGTGCGCTTCGTCGCCCAGCAGGCCGACCTCGGCGACGATGCCGGCATGGACGATGCGGTCCAGCCCCTGGCCGGCGACCAGCGGGTTGGGGTCGGTCATGGCGACGACGACTCGTGCCACGCCGGCGGCGATCAGCGCGTCGGCGCAGGGCGGGGTGCGGCCATGGTGGGCGCAGGGTTCCAGCGTGACGTAGGCGGTTGCGCCGCGCGCGCGATCACCGGCGGCGCGCAGGGCATACACCTCGGCATGCGCTTGGCCGGCGCGCTGGTGCCAGCCTTCGCCGAGTCTCTGATCGTCGCGGGCGATGACGCAGCCGACGCGCGGATTGGGCGAGGTGGTGGTCAGCCCCCGTTCGGCCAGTTGCAGCGCACGGGCCATGTGCTGATGGTCGAGCGCGGAAAATGCCATGGGAAAGGTCAGTCGGTCTTGGTGCCGCGTGAGCGGCGTGTCACCTCGCGGACGGCTTCGGAGAAGGCGTCCACATCCTCGAAATTGCGATACACCGAGGCGAAGCGCACATAGGCCACCTTGTCGAGCTTCTTGAGCTCGCGCATGACCAGTTCACCGACCTTGACCGAGGGCAGCTCCCGCTCGCCCATGGCCAGCAGGCGGCCTTCGATTCGGCCCGCGGCGGCCTCGATGTCCTCGACCGGTACGGGGCGTTTGCGCAGCGCCAGCGTCATGCTGGCGAGTACCTTGCTGCGGTCGAATTCGGCCCGGTGCCCGTTGCGCTTGACGATGAGCGGCATCTTGAGGTCGATGCGCTCATAGGTGGTGAAGCGCTTGTCGCACTTCACGCAGCGCCGGCGACGGCGAACGATGTCGCCGTCCTCGTTCTCACGGGTATCGGTGACCTGGGTCGAGGGGTCGCCGCAGAAGGGGCACTTCATGAGTGATGCTCATCCGCCGCAACGGGCGCCGGGGCACCCGTTGCGGCAAGGATCAGTCGCCGTAGACCGGGAACTTGGCGCACAGGTCGGCGACCTGCTTGCGCACCCGCTCGAGGTTCTCGGTGTCGTCCGGCGCGTCGAGCACGTCGGCCACCAGATGGGCGATCTTCTCGGCTTCGATCTCGGTGAAGCCGCGGGTCGTCATGGCCGGCGAGCCGAGGCGGATGCCGGAGGTGACGAAGGGCTTTTCCGGATCGTTGGGGATGGCGTTCTTGTTGACCGTGATGTGCGCCATGCCCAGCGCGGCTTCGGCCACTTTGCCGGTGACATGCTTGTTGCGCAGGTCGACCAGGAAGACGTGGCTTTCGGTGCCGCCGGAGACGATGCGCAGGCCGCGCTCTTCACCCAGCACGCGCGCCATGACGCGGGCGTTGGCGATGACCTGCTCCTGGTAGTTCTTGAAGGCCGGCTTCATCGCCTCTTTGAAGGCCACTGCCTTGGCCGCGATGACATGCATCAGCGGGCCGCCTTGCAGGCCGGGGAAGATGGCCGAGTTGATGGCCTTCTCGTGCTCGGCTTTCATCAGGATCAGGCCGCCGCGCGGGCCGCGCAGGGTCTTGTGGGTGGTGGTGGTGACCACGTCGGCATGCGGCACCGGGTTGGGGTAGAACCCGGCGGCGATCAGGCCGGCGTAGTGGGCCATGTCGACCATGAAGATGGCGCCGACGGCCTTGGCGACCTTGGCGAAGCGCTCGAAGTCGATGCGCAGCGAGTAGGCCGAGGCGCCGGCGATGATCAGCTTGGGTTTGTGTTCATGGGCCAGACGCTCCATGGCGTCGTAGTCGATGGCTTCTTTTTCGTTCAGGCCATACGACACCACGTTGAACCACTTGCCACTCATATTGAGCGCCATGCCGTGGGTGAGGTGGCCGCCTTCGGCCAGGCTCAGGCCCATGATGGTGTCGCCTGGTTTGAGGAAGGCCATCAGCACGGCCTGGTTGGCCTGCGAGCCGGAGTTGGGCTGCACGTTGGCTGCGTCGGCGCCGAACAAGGCCTTGGCGCGGTCGATGGCCAGCTGCTCGGCCACGTCGACATGCTCGCAGCCACCGTAGTAGCGCTTGCCGGGATAGCCCTCGGCGTACTTGTTGGTCAGCTGGGAGCCTTGGGCTTCCATGACCGCGTGGCTCACATAGTTCTCGGAGGCGATCAGTTCGATGTGGGCTTCCTGACGGCGGTTCTCGGCCTGGATGGCCTCCCACAGGTCCGGATCGGCTTTGGCGAGCGTGTTTTGCTTGGAAAACATGGTCTTGGGTCTACATGGCTGGGTCAAAAGCGGATTCTATCACGCAGCCTGGGTGAAATTCCCAGTGCCAGCGGGGATCAGCTGTTGGGCAATTCGTCGCGGGCACGATCCAGGTGGGCCTGTTCGGCCCATCGCTCGATGACCCATGTGTCCGGCGCGTCGTGGCGGATCCAGTTGAGTGCAGCGTTCGGGATCTTGAAGTCGCGTGGTAGATGCAGCGCTCGCCCGCTGGCGATGCGATGGACGATGTCGAGCACGCCGCCGTGGGCGACCACCAGAATCTGCTGGCCGGCATGGCGGCAGACGAGGGTGTCAAGCGCGCCGGTGATGCGCGCGGCGAAGGCGCGCAGGCTTTCGCCTCCGTCAGGAAGGGCGACATCGGGGGTGCGCGCTTCGAAATGGGCGTAGGCGGCCGGGTGGCGGGCGCGTGCCTCGTCGTAGGTCAGCCCCTGGAAGGCGCCATAGTGGCGCTCGCGCAGGGCGGCCAGCGGTGTGGCATCCAGGCCGCGGCGCCGGCCGATGGCTAGTGCGGTGTCGGCGGCGCGGGACAGGTCGCTGGTGTAGGCGGCGTCGAAGTGCAGCGGGGCGAGCAGGGCCGCGGTGGCTTCGGCCTGGGCCCGCCCGGTGTGGTTCAAGGGAATGTCCGTATGGCCTTGCAGGCGACGTTGGGCGTTCCAGTCGGTTTCGCCATGGCGGACGAGGCAGATGCGCAGGCTGAGTGTCATGGGGTCGGTCGGGGTGCGCTGCTTAGGCGTTTCCCCTGATATGCCTTTTCGGGCTGAGCCCGGATAATGCGGCCCGTCGAAAGCCGGATTTCGAAGGTTGGAGTTCGGCCATTCTAAAACGAGTCGGGAGGGGGCTGTTCGTGTCCTTATTACTAAAACTTGCCGCGCTGATCGATTGGATCAACACGCGCGTTGGTCGATTCTCGATCTGGCTGGTGCTGGCCGCGTCGGTGATCAGTGCCGGAAATGCGTTCAGTCGTTACGGCTTCAGCCTCAGTTCGAATGCCATGCTCGAAGTGCAGTGGTATCTGTATGCCGCGGTGTTCATGTTGTGTGCGGGTTATACGCTGCTGCGCAACCAGCATGTGCGCATCGACCTGATCTCCAACCGGATGTCGGCCAAGGGCCGCAACTGGGTGGACGTGATCGGCATCGTCGTCTTCCTGATTCCGGTCGCCGTGATGATCATGTGGATGTCGTGGCCCGGTTTCGTCGATTCCTACGTGAACATGGAGGAGTCCTCCAACGCCGGCGGCCTGATCCGCTGGCCGGTGCGCTTGCTGATCCCGGTGGGCTTCGCCCTGCTGGCCTTGCAGGCCCTGTCCGAATTGATCAAGCGGGTGGCCTTCCTGGTAGGTGCGGGCCCCGATCCGCTCGAGAAGCCGGTCGAACATGGTGTGGCGGCAAGTGGTGATGCTCAGGAGGGCACGAAATGACGGAGTTCCTGATTGCAAACATGGCTCCGATCATGTTCGGCTCGCTGGTCATCTTCCTGCTCAGCGGGTTCCCGGTGGCCTTTGCGCTCGCCGCCAACGGTCTGTTCTTCGGTTTCGTCGGCATCGAGCTGGGCCTGCTGACGCCGGCGCTGCTGCAGGCGCTGCCCGAACGGGTGCTGGGCATCATGTCCAACGACACGCTGCTGGCCATTCCGTTCTTCACCTTCATGGGCATCATCCTCGAGCGCAGCGGCATGGCCGAGGATCTGCTCGAATCGGCCGGCCAGCTGTTCGGTCCGATCCGCGGCGGCATCGCCTATGCGGTGATCTTCGTCGGCGCGCTGCTGGCGGCGACCACCGGCGTGGTGGCGGCCTCGGTGATCTCGATGGGCCTGATCTCGCTGCCCGTCATGTTGCGCTACGGCTACTCGCGTGAAGTGTCTGCCGGCGTCATCTGCGCCTCGGGCACGCTGGCGCAGATCATCCCGCCGTCGCTGGTGCTGATCGTGCTGGCCGACGTGCTGGGCGTGTCGGTGGGCGATGCCTACGCCGGCGCGATCATCCCGTCACTGATGCTGGTCGGGCTGCTGGTGCTCTACATCTTCGTGCTGACGATCATCAAGCCCGATGCGGTGCCGGCGCTGCCCAAGGAGGCCCGTACCCTGCAAGGGAAGGCGCTGCTTGCGCGCGTGCTGGTGGCCATGGTGCCGCCGGTGGTGCTGATCTTCCTGGTGTTGGGTACGATCTTCATCGGTCTGGCCACGCCGACTGAAGGCGGTGCGATGGGTGCCGTCGGCGCGCTGGCGCTGGCCGGCATCCGCAAGCGGCTGAACTACGAAATGGTGCGCAGCGCGCTGGACACCACGGCCAACCTGGCCACCTTCGTGATGTTCATCCTCATTGGTTCGACCATCTTCGCCCTGACCTTCCGGGCGGTGAATGGCGACCTGTGGGTGGAGCACCTGTTCAGCCTGGTGCCGGGCGGCCAGTGGGGCTTCCTGGTGGTGGTCAGCCTGCTGGTGTTCATCCTCGGGTTCTTCATCGACTTCTTCGAGATCGCCTTCATCCTGCTGCCCTTGTTCGCACCGGTGGCCGAGAAGCTGGGCATCGACATGGTGTGGTTCCTGGTGCTGGTCGGCATGAACATGCAGACCTCCTTCCTCACGCCACCGTTCGGCTTCGCGTTGTTCTACTTACGCAGCGTGGCGCCAGCGGCCGCCTATGAGGACACCCAGACGGGCAAGACCATTGCCGGCATCAAGACGATGCAGATCTATCGTGGCGTGATCTCGTTCATCGCCATCCAGGTCTTCGCCCTGATCATGATCCTGGTGTTCCCGCAGCTGGTGACCGGTGGCCTCGAAGAGCATGAAAAGGTGGACCTCGATGCCGTCGAGATCAACATCCAGCAGGACAGCTACGGGGGGTCGGGCGCCTACGACACGCCGTCCTTCCCGAGCCTTCAGGACAGTGATGCCGCGCCGGCGGCCGAGCCGGATCCGAACGCGGCGCTGATGGATGCGCTGCGCGAAGGCAGCGAGCAAGAGAAGAAGTAGGCGCAAGCATGCAGAACGAACAAGGGGCCGTGATAGGCCCCTTGTTCATTGATGGATAGCTTCGCCGTCAGCGCAGATCGGCCACCAGCGACACCTGGGTTTCCGGCGCGATTTCACCGACGGCCACGGTGTAGGCTGGGTGGTCGATGCCCATGCCGAGCGCGGCGCCATCCTTCAGCGTGGCGATCATCGGTGCGCTCAGTTCGAAGCGCAGGAAATGCACCGAGGAGGTTTTGATCTCATTCTCGCGCACCAGGTCTTCGTCGGCGATGGCCAGTACCTTGGGGTGGCCGTCGACGCGCAGCCATACCTGTCGCTCGATGTCTTTCAGCGCTTGCAGGCGGGCGGCGCGCTCGGCCGGGTCGGGGTACTTGATCAACATCGTCGCCTTGAGATTGCTGCCGTCCGGAATCAACGGGTTGTAGACATCCAGTTCGTCCTGGATGCCGGCGGCCTCGAAGGTGCGCTCGATGCGCAGCATCTCCTGGATCTGGTAGCGGATGGTGGTCTCGTCCTCGAACAGCAAGGTCACGTTCGGCCCCAGATGCACGGTCCGGCGTCGCTTGTGGGCCATCACTTCCTGGCGGAAAGCGGGGCGGCGCTCGGCGTAGGTTTCGAGGGACCACAGCGCGTCACGGGTCAGTCGGGGCATGAGTCGGTCTCCTTCAGATGCCGTAGGCGCGCCGCACCAGGCTGATCGGGTGGGCGAGTTCCGGCGTTTTCTGGTGGTTCTGTGCGATGCCCTGGGCCAGATGATGGCCGCCCAGCGGACAGTCCGAGCTGATGAAGTCGGGCTCGGACTCGGCCATCTTGCGAAACACCGGCCGGCCGATTTTCATCGCCATGGCGTGGAACTCCTTCTTCACGCCGAAGGTGCCGGCGTGGCCGGAGCAGCGTTCGGTGGTGTCGACGTCCAGGCCGGCGATCTTCTTGAGGAACTCCTCGGTCTTGCGGCCGATGGCCTGCACCCGGCCGTGGCAGGGTACGTGGTAGGCGATCTTGCCCAGGGTGTCCTTGAAATCGGTCTTCAGCAGACCGTCGCGGTGGCGTGCCACCAGGTATTCGAAGGGCTCCCACATGGCGTCGCGCACCGCCAGCACGTCCGCGTCGTCGGGGAACATGAGCGGCAACTCCTGCTTGAACATCAGCGTACAGGAGGGCACGCCGGTGAGAATCGCGTAGCCTTCGCGCGCCAGCGCCACCAGTTGCGGGATGTTGATGGCCTTGAGTGCCTCGACGCCGTCCAGGTCGCCCTGTTCGAGCTTGGGCATGCCGCAGCAGGCCTCTTTCTTCGCCAGCCGCCAGGGAATCTCGTTGTGGTCGAGGATGGCCACCAGGTCGAGGCCGATGCCCGGTTCGTTGTAGTTGATGAAACAGGTCGAAAACAGCACCACCTTGCCGGGCGTGCGCTCGCCCACCTTCACCACGCTGGAGGCGGCCTCGCCGGCTGCGCTGCGGAACTTGCGCGTGGCAAAGCTCGGCAGCCAGGCCTTGGCATCGACGCCCAGCGTCTTTTCCATCAGCGCGCGCATCGGTTTGCTGCGATTGACCGCGTTGATGGTCTGGGTCACGACCGGGATGCCGGCGAACAGACCGGTCTTGTCGGTGGAGGAGAGCACCGTGTCGCGCAGGCGCGGACCGTTCGTCTTCCGCTCGACCGCCTTGGCGCGCAGCATCAGGTGCGGGAAGTCCACATTCCACTCGTGCGGCGGCACATAGGGGCATTTGGACATGTAGCACATGTCGCACAGGTAGCACTGGTCCACCACCTCGCCGTAGCGCGCCTTGGGCACGCCGTCGACCTCGCCGGTCGGCCCCTCGTCGACCAGGTCGAACAGTGTCGGGAACGCGCCGCACAGGCTCACGCAACGCCGGCAGCCGTGGCAGATGTTGAACACGCGCTCCAGTTCCGCGTCGAGCGATGCGGCATCCCAGAAGTCGGGGTTCTTCCAGTCGAGCGGGTGGCGGGTGGGTGCTTCCAGACTGCCTTCGCGCACGGTTCCCTTGGACGCCATGGGGCACCTCGTGGTGAGTGGGAGCGGAGAAAATGGGCCGGCCGCCGCGCATGGGCGGACCGGCGGGGCAGGTTCAGGCGTTGGCCTTGACCTCGTCGAGCGTGCGCTGGAACTTGTTGGCGTGGCTGCGCTCGGCCTTGGCCAGGGTTTCGAACCAGTCGGCGATTTCGTCGAAGCCTTCGTCGCGGGCTTCCTTGGCCATGCCGGGGTACATGTCGGTGTACTCGTGGGTTTCGCCGGCAATGGCGGTGGCCAGGTTGTCGGATGTGCTGCCGAAGGGCAGGCCGGTGGCCGGGTCGCCACAGGCCTCCAGATATTCCAGGTGGCCATGGGCATGGCCGGTTTCGCCTTCGGCGGTGGAACGGAACACGGCGGCCACATCGTTGTAGCCCTCCACGTCGGCCTTGCTCGCAAAGTAAAGATAGCGACGGTTGGCCTGCGATTCGCCGGCGAACGCGGCTTTCAGATTGCCCTCGGTCTTGCTTCCCTTGAGTTGCATGGTCGTTCTCCCTGTTGATCGGATGGCGCCAAACCGGCCAAACACTGCCGGAAGGTAGTCTCAACATAGGTGTGCCACCGGGCTGGATGAAATTGGAATGACCAATGGTCGGCATAGGCAGCTGCTATCGTCAGCGGCCGGCTGCATTTGCAAGGCTGCGCCGGTACACTGCAGGTCTTCCGATTCCTCCGGCCGCAGCCAAGGCGACTCCCATGAAAACCGAACACGCCCCGACCATCCGCCGTACCGACTACCAGCCCCTGGCGTGGACCGTGGAGGCCGTGGATCTGTATTTCACGCTCGATGCGACGGCCACCGTGGTGCGCAACCGCATGCGCTGCCGCCGTCAGGGTACGGGGCCGCTGGTGCTGATGGCCGAAGGGCTGGAGCGCCTGTCGCTGACGATCGACGGCGCGCCGGCCGAGACGGTGCGCGAGACCGATACCGGCCTCGAGATCGATCTGCCCGACGACGCCGACGAAGCGGTGGTCGAGGTCGTCACCCGCTGCGATCCGTCGGCCAACACCGAGCTGTCCGGCCTCTACCATTCCGGGGGCGGGCTCTACACCCAGTGCGAGGCCGAGGGCTTCCGCCGCATCACCGCCTACCCCGACCGGCCGGACGTGATGGCGCGTTTCACCGTCACGCTGGAGGCCGACAAGGCCGCCTTCCCGGTCCTGCTGTCCAACGGCAATCTCGTCGATTCGGGCGATCTGGCCGATGGTCGGCATTTCGCCAAGTGGGACGATCCCTTCCTCAAGCCCAGCTACCTGTTCGCCCTGGTGGCGGCCGACCTGGTGGTGCTCGAACGCCGCGAGACCACCCGCTCGGGCCGCGAGGTGCTGCTGCAGGTGTGGGTCGAAGACGGCAACCTCGACCGCGCCGGCCATGCCATGGACTCGCTGGTGCACTCGATGCGCTGGGACGAAGCCACCTTCGGCCTGGAGCTCGATCTCGACCGTTACATGATCGTCGCCGTCAGCGACTTCAACATGGGCGCCATGGAGAACAAGGGGCTCAACCTCTTCAACGCCAAGTTCGTGCTGGCCAAGCCCGAGACCGCCACCGATGTCGACTACGAGCACATCGAAAGCGTGGTGGCGCATGAGTACTTCCACAACTGGACCGGCAACCGTGTCACCTGCCGCGACTGGTTCCAACTCACCCTCAAGGAAGGGCTCACCGTCTTCCGCGACCAGCAGTTCTCGGCCGACATGCTGGCTGCTGCCGGCGGCGAGTCGGCCCGCGCGGTCAAGCGCATCGAGGACGTGCGCGTGCTGCGTACCGCCCAGTTCCCCGAAGACGCCGGCCCCATGGCCCACCCGATCCGCCCGGACGAATACCAGGCCATCGACAACTTCTACACCGCCACGGTGTACGAGAAGGGCGCGGAGGTGATCCGCATGCTGCACACCCTGCTCGGCGCCGAGGGCTTCCGCAACGGCATGGACCTGTACTTCAGCTACCACGACGGCCAGGCGGTGACCTGCGACGATTTCGTCGAAGCCATGTCCGAGGCCAACGGCGTGGACCTCGACCAGTTCATGCGCTGGTACAGCCAGCGCGGCACGCCGCGCCTGCGTGCCGAGGGGCGCTTCGATGCCGCTGCGCGCCAATACACGCTCACGCTCACCCAAGTGCGCCCGGACGGTGACGCGCCACTGCACATTCCGGTTGCGCTCGGCCTGATCGGCCCGAAGGGCGCCGACCTGCCGCTGACCCTGGCCGGCGAGGCCGTCGGCACCGTCACCACCCGCCTGGTCGAGCTCAAGGACACCACGACCACGCTGGTGTTCGAAGGCATCGACGCCGAACCCGTGCCCTCGCTGCTGCGCGGTTTCTCCGCCCCGGTGATCCTCGAACTGGAGGAAGACGACCGCCGCCTGGCCTTCCGCATGGCCCACGATTCGGACCCCTTCAACCGCTGGGATGCCGCCCAGCGCTACATGCTGCGGGTGATCCTGGCAATGAGTGCCGACGCCGCCAAGGGCGAGCTGCCGCAGGTGCCCGAGCCCTTCATGTCGGCCTTCGGCGCCTTGCTGCACAACGAAAAACTCGACCCGGCCTACCGTGCCGTGGCGCTCACGCTGCCGGCCGAAGCCTATCTGCTCGAGCAAATGAGCCCGGCCGATCCGGTCGCCCTGCGCCGGGCGCTGATCGTGCTGATGCGCCATCTCGGCGAGCGCCTGGCCGACAGCTGGCTGGGGCTCGACACGCGCCTGGCAGTCGCCGGCGACTACCGCTACCACCCGGCCGACGCCGGCCGCCGCGCGCTGCGCAGCCTGGGGCTGCGTTACCTGTGTGCGGCCGGGGTGAGCCAGGGCGTCGAGCGGGCGCTGGCCCGCGCCACCGGCGAGAGCCACATGACCGACCGTTTCGGTGCCCTGGCCGCGCTGGTCAACAGTCCGGCCAGCGCCGAGGCCGCGATCGCACTGGCCGACTTCGAGCGCCGCTTTGCCAAGGACGCCCTGGTGATGGACAAGTGGTTCGCCATCCAGGCCGGTGCCTGGCGCTGGATCGACTCGGCCCAACCGGCGCTGGCACGCATCGAAGCGCTGATGGGCCACCCCGCCTTCAGCCTGAGCAATCCGAACAAGATCTATGCGCTGTTCGGTGCCTACTTCCGCGCCAACCCGGCCGAATTCCACCGCGCCGACGGCGCCGGCTACCGCTTCTGGGCCGATCGCATCCGCGACCTCAACGGCCGCAACCCGCAGGTGGCCTCGCGCATGGCACGGGTGCTGGAGAACTGGCGACGTCTCACCCCGGCCCTGCAAAGCGCGGCGCAGGCGCAGATCAAGGCGCTGTTGGCGGACAAGGCGCTGTCGGCAGATGTGCGCGAGGTGCTGGAGAAGGCGCTCGGCGACGCCACCTGATCACGGGGAAGCTGGCAGGCGGATGGTGAAGGTGGTTGCCCCGTCGGCGGAGTCGGCGTCGATCCGCCCGCCATGGGCGAGGACGATCGAGCGGGTGATCGCCAGACCCAACCCGGCGCCCTCGCTGGTGTGGCGGCGGGCCGGGTCGGCACGGTAGAAGCGTTCGAACACGCGTGTCAGGGCCTCTGCCGGCACGGTGTCGCCCGCATTGCGCACGCGTACCCTGGCGCCGTCGTGACCCGTTTCAATCGCCACGTCGACCGTGCTGCCCGGCGATGCGTGGCGCACGGCGTTGGACAGCAGGTTCGACAAGGCGCGGCGCAGCATCAGGCGGTCTCCGGTCACCGAGGCCTGTCCGCTCATGACTAGGCGGATCGCCTTTTCCTCGGCCAGCGCATCATAGAAATCGAACAGCGCCGCCATCTCGGCGCGCAGGTCGACCGCCTCCCGGTTGGGAATGACCAGACCGTGTTCCGATTTGGCCAGAAAGAGCATGTCCGCGATCATCTTCGAGAGGCGCTCGAATTCCTCGGCATTCGAGGCGAGGATCTCCCGGTAGTCCTCGGCCGGGCGCTCCCGGGACAGCGCCACCTGGGTCTGCGTCATCAGGTTGCTGATCGGGGTGCGAAGCTCATGGGCGAGGTCGGAGGAAAAGTCCGACAAGCGGGCGAATGCCTCCTGCAGCCGGGCCAGCATGGCGTTGAGGCTGGCCACCAGCGTTCGCAACTCTTCGGGCAGCTGGACGTCGGGCAGGCGCTCGTCGAGCCGTTGCGCGGTGATCGAGGCGGTGCGCGCCGCCACCGCGGCCAGTGGGGCGAGTCCGCGCCGGGCGGCCACCCAGCCGAGCAGCCCGCTCAGCGCAGCCGCGCCCAGCACGAAAGCCCACAAGGTATAGGAGAACGCGTTCATGAACTGGATGTGGTGGGCGATGTCGATCGCCACGGCCACCGTCAGCGCTCGGGCGGGTTGCGTGGGCAAGGTGATGCGTGTGGCCAGCCCCCGGTACACCGTGTCCTGCTGCGTCCAGACGAAGGGACGCGCGTCTCCGCCATCAGACGTGGGGAAGGGCGCCATGGCAGGGAAGTGGGCGTCACCCGCCTCGAATACCGGTGCCTGGTCGGCGTCGAGCACCCGCACCGACATGGCCTCGTGGCCGATGAAGGTATGTGAGAGCATCGGCGGCAGCGGCTCGGGTAGCTTGGCCCCCAGGTGCTGCTGGAGGGTATGGGCGATCAGCCCCAGCTTGGCCGACAGGATGTCGACATCCTGCTCCTCGAAATGGCGTTCCATGGCCGAGCCGATGACCAGACCGAGGGCGAGCAGCACCGCGCTCGAGGCGGCGGCAAAGAGCAGGGTGAGGCGCGCGGTGAGCGAGGCGTGGCGGCTCATGCGGCGTCGGGCGCCTCCAGGACGTAGCCCATGCCGCGCACGGTATGGATCAGCTTGGGTTCGAAGGGGTCGTCCACCTTGGCACGTAGGCGGCGCACCGCCACCTCGATCACGTTGGTGTCCGAATCGAAATTCATGTCCCACACCTGCGAGGCGATCAGCGAGCGTGGCAGCACCTCGCCCTGGCGGCGCAGGAGCAGTTCGAGCAGGCTGAATTCCTTGGCGGTGAGGTCGATCCGCCGGCCGCCGCGGGTTACCCGCCGGCGCAGCAGATCCAGTTCCAGATCGGCGGCGCCCAGCGTGGTCGGTTCGGTGCCATTGCGTCCGCGGCGGAAGAGCGTGCGCACCCGCGCGAGCAGCTCGGCGAAGGCAAAGGGCTTGACCAGGTAGTCGTCGGCGCCGAGTTCCAGGCCCTTGACCCGATCCTCGACCTGGTCACGGGCGGTCAGGAATAGCACTGGCAAGTCCCGTCCGCTGCGGCGAACGGTCTCCAACACCTGCCAGCCGTCGAGCTTGGGCAGCATGACGTCGAGAATCACCAGGTCGTAGTCGCCGGTCAGTGCCAGATGCAGGCCGTCCATGCCGTCGCGGGCCAGGTCGACGACATAGCCGGACTCGGTGAGCCCCTGTTTGAGGTAATCACCGGTCTTGGCCTCGTCTTCGACGATGAGGATGCGCATGGTTCGCCTCCCGAATCAGAAGGTTTCATTGTGCCCCATGGGTTTCTTCGCCGAGGAAAGATAACGAAGATGTAATCTGACGGTCAGTTTGAAGTCGACCACGTGTCTGCATGCTCAGTCGCTTAGTGTCAAATGGGGAAAGTCTAATGAATCGATTCGTGCTGGGTGCGCTGACGGCGCTTGCAGGTCTGGGCGTCGCCGGTGCCGGTGTGGTGATGACGGGGGCGGTCAGCGTGGCGGCCGACGAGCCGCACAGCGAGGCGGTGTTCGGTTTCTTCGAACTGGCCCGTTCGCGCGCGGTCGCCGCCAGCGCGGCGGGCATCGACGTGCCTGCGCTGGACGACGATGAACGAGTGCGGCGTGGCGCGGGCAACTATGCCGCGATGTGTGTCAGCTGTCACCTGAGACCGGGTAGCGGTCCGACCGAACTGAGTGAAGGGCTGTACCCGGTGCCGCCGGACCTGACCGCCGCTGCGCCCGACCCGGCCGTCGCCTTCTGGACGATCAAACACGGCATCAAGGGGTCCGGCATGCCGGCCTGGGGCAAGAGCATGGCCGATGAGCACATCTGGGACATGGTGGCCTTTTTGCAGCGCATGCCGTCCATGGGGGGCGAGCAGTATGCGGCCGTGGTTGCAGCCAGCGACGGGCATTCGCACGGTGGTGACGAGCACATGATGGACGAGCATCACGATTCGGCGGAGGGGGGGCACAAGCATCCGACGGCGGACGACGATCACCATCCCGTGGGGGACCACCACGCTCAACCGGCGGCACCCGAGGTTCCGGCGCCGGTTGAGCCGGTCAGCGCCGCTCCCAAGCCAGGCGGAAAGACGCATGTCCATGCCGACGGCAAATCGCACGTTCATTGATCCGCGAATGCGGAGAAAGATGACAGGAATGTCATCTTCGCGTCAGCCGGGTGACGGCCAGTGCCCGACATACTCCATGTCATTCGGTTGTTGCTTAACTCATCTTGGAGTCCTGAACATGAAACGCCTTTTTGCCGTCGCTGCCTCTTTCCTTGCCCTCGGGGCCTCAGTTCCGGCCATGGCTGGCTCGGGGCATGGCCATGGTGCCATGCCCATGGCTGAGCAGCATGCCCAGATGTCCGATGGCGAGATCAAGAAGCTCGATGCGGGCAAGGGGCAGGTGACCATCAAGCACGGGCCGCTGCACAACCTTGGCATGGGCGCCATGACCATGACCTTCCGGGCCGATGGCGCGATGCTCAAGAACCACAAGCCGGGCGACAAAGTGCGCTTCCTCGCCGAGGATCGCGACGGCAAGCTGACGGTCACCAGCATGGAAGCGGCCCAGTAACTTCCGTCTTCGGGTGGGCCTTGCAGCTCGCCCGGATCGACTCCCCGAACCCGGAGCCTTCCATGCCTCCTCTTCATCCGGTGCGCGGCCGGCGCGGCCTGCGCATGCTTGCGCTCGCGCTCGTCCCCTTGCTGGCCGGGCCGGCGCTGGCCGGCGACGCCCCGCTCGGCAGCGACCTGCAGGCACTCATCGACCATGCCGTTGCGCAAAACCCGTCGCTGGCCGCTCGTGGCCATGAGGCTCAGGCCGCGCAGGCGCGGATCGAGCCCGCCGGCGCCTTGCCTGATCCGCGCTTCCAGCTCGAACTCATGGATGCCACCAACACCATGTCCAGGCGCGGTGCATCGTTGATTCCCGGCGAGGTCGGCCAGACCCGGTACCGCGTCATTCAGGCCGTACCGTTTCCTGGCAAACGCGACCTGCGTGCGGCGGTCGCCGAGGCGCGGGCCGGCCTGGCGGAAGCGGATGTGGTCGGCGCGCGCGTCGGGATCGAAGCTCAGGTCAAGACCGCCTTCGCGCGGTACTACCAGGCGGCCGGCCAGCGCCGGATCCTGGAAGGGACGTTGAGCCTGCTCGGCGCGCTCGAACCGATCGTGTTGACCCGCTATGGCGTCGGGCTGGTCCCCCAGCAGGACGCGATCCGCGTTCAGAGTGAGATCTCGGCGCTGCGTGTCGACTTGCTGGATGTCACCCGACGCGAACGCGATGCCGCCGCCAGCCTCAATGCCGCGCTGGCGCGGTCGGCCGATGCGCCGCTCGCCGTCCCCGAGGCGCTGCCTGCCATGCCCGAGCGGTTGAATTTGGCCGACCTGCGCGCCCGCATGGATGCGCATTCGCCCGAGCTGGCCCGGCTTCGCGCCGACCGGCAGGCGACGGAACATACCCGCGACCTGACCTACCGGGATCGCTATCCGGACATGGCGTTCGCGCTCACCAACAACCGGCCGCGCAGCGGCACCGACAGCTGGGACGTGATGTTCGAAGTCGCCATTCCGCTTCAGCAATCGGCCCGCCGAGCCCGCGAACGCGAGGCCGAGCGCATGCGCGATGCCGCCGAGGAGCGGATCGAGGCCGGCCGGCTGGCGCTGGAAGGGCGTATCGGCGCATCGTGGGCCGGTTTCGAAGCCAGCCGCGACAAGGCCCGCCTGCTGCGCGACACACTGCTGCCGCAGGCCGAAGCGGCCTATGCCGCGGCCGAGGCCGGTTACGAGACCGGCCGGGTGAACTTCAATACCGTGATCGAGGCCGAGCGCCAGATCCTGCGGACCCGATTGGCCCTGCTCGATGCCGAGGTCGACCGCTTCGTGCGGGCGACTGAATTGGAACAACTGACCGGAGCGCCCCTGTGAAACGCGCCTCATTCTTCGCCCTCGTCGTCGCTGCCGCTGCCGCAGCCGGTGGTTATTACCTTGCCCAGTCCGGCCTTTTGCCGGCTGTGGGCGATGTCCACGCTCAGGCTGCCGCGCCGGCAGCGGCCGACACGTCTGCTGGCGAACGCAAGATCCTCTATTACCGCAACCCGATGGGGCTGCCGGACACCTCGCCCACGCCCAAGAAGGACTCGATGGGCATGGACTACATCCCGGTCTATGCCGACGAGGCGCCCGACGACAGCGGGGCAGTCGCGGTCAGCCCGGCGCGGCTGCAGACGCTCGGTGTCAAGACGGCAAAGGCGCAGGTCCAGCCACTCGACGCCGCCTTGCGCGCGGTCGGTCGGGTCGAGATCAACGAGCGTGCCATCCACGACGTGTCACCGCGCTTCGAAGGCTGGATCGAACGGCTGCACGTGAATGCCAGCGGCGATCCGGTCAAGCGTGGCCAGGCCTTGTTCACGGTCTACAGCCCGGAGCTGGTGTCGGCGCGCAAGGAGATGGAGATTGCCGAACGCCTGGTCGAGGCCGGGCAGGCCGATCCGGTGGCGCGCGAGAGTGCCCGCCGCCTGCTCGCGGCAGCGCGCGAACGCTTGCGCCACTGGCAGGTGAGTGGCGGCGGAGCCGACGCGGCCAACATCACCTTCACCTCGCCGGCGAACGGGGTGGTGCTCGACAAGAAGGCGGTGGAGGGCATGCGCTTTTCGCCCGGCATGGCGATCTATCGCATTGCCGACCTGAGCACCGTATGGGTGATCGCCGATGTGTATGAGCAGGATCTGGCCCGGGTCAAAGTCGGCCAGGTGGCACAGGTGCAGGTCGAGGCCTTTCCGGCCCAGCGCTTCGCGGCGAAGGTGACCTATCTTTATCCGACACTCAACGCGGCGACGCGCACGACGCCGGTGCGCCTGGAACTGGACAACCGGGATGGCCTGTTGCGCCCGGGCATGTTCGTTCATGTCGAGCTGGCCGACGGTGGTGCTGCGCCGCGCCTGACGGTGCCCCGCTCGGCGCTGATCGATACCGGCGAGCGCCAGGTGGTGCTGCGGGTGGCCGGCGAGGGACGCTTCAAGCCCCAGCCGGTGACGGTCGGGCAGCGCGGGCGCGAGCATGTCGAGATTGTCGACGGGCTCGCCGAGGGTGACGACGTGGTGGTGGCGGCGAACTTCCTGATCGATGCCGAGAGCAACCTGAAGGCGGCGCTGGCGACCTTCTCCGCGCCGGAGACGGCCAAGGCGGCAGCCAAGACCTACGAGGCGGTGGGCAGCATCGATGCGCTCGACGCGGCGTCGAACAGCGTGTCGATGAACCACGAGGCGATTCCTGCGTTGAAGTGGCCGGCAATGACCATGGATTTCGGGCTCGACTCGGCCGAGGTGGCCAAGGGCCTGCTGCCCGGCGAGCCGCTGCGCTTTACCTTCGAGGATCGCGGCGATGGCGAATTCGTGATCCTCAAGATGGAAAAGGCCGATCCGGCCGCCGCCGCGGACAAGGGGCACTGAGATGCTCGATCGGCTCATCGAATGGTCGGCGCGCAACGTCTTCATCGTGCTGCTGGCGACGTTGGCCGTGGTGGCTGGCGGCGTGTATGCGGTCAAGCAGACGCCGCTAGACGCGCTGCCCGATCTGTCGGACGTGCAGGTCATCATCTACACGCCGTATGCCGGCCAGGCGCCCAAGGTGGTGGAGGATCAGGTCACCTATCCGCTCACCACGGCCATGCTGGCGGTGCCCAAGGCCAAGGTCGTGCGCGGTTTTTCGATGTTCGGCGCGTCCTACGTGTATGTGATCTTCGCCGACGGCACCGACATCTACTGGGCGCGCTCGCGGGTGCTCGAATACCTCAGCTCGGTGCAGGGCAGCCTGCCCGAGGGCGTCTCGCCGCAACTCGGGCCGGACGCCACCGGCGTGGGTTGGGTGTTCCAGTACGCGCTCACCGGCAAGGATCAGTCGCTGGCCGATCTGCGCAGCGTGCAGGACTGGTATGTGCGCTACCAGCTCACCAAGGCCGGCGGCGTGGCCGAGGTGGCGAGCGTGGGCGGCTTCGTCAAGGAATACCAGGTCATCGTCGATCCGCACCGGTTGGCGAGCTACGGCATTGCGCTGGCGCGCGTCTCGCAGGTGATCCGCGAATCGAACCGCGATGTCGGCGGCCGGGTGGTCGAGCTGGCCGAGAAGGAATTCATGGTGCGCGGCCTCGGCTATCTGAGGGGTGTCGAGGACATCGAAACCCTGGTGCTCAAGGCCGACGGCGGCACGCCGGTGCTGGTGCGCGACGTGGCGCGGGTGGAGCTGGTGCCGGCCGGGCGGCGCGGCATCACCGAACTGAACGGCGAGGGCGAGGTGGCGTCGGGCATCGTCATGGCGCGCTTCGGCCAGAACGCGTTGGATGTGATCGCCAACGTCAAGGCCAAGATCGAGGAACTCAAACCCGGCCTGCCCGAAGGCACCGAGATCGTGCCGGTGTACGACCGCGCGCCGCTGATCGAGCGCGCCATCGCCAACCTGAAATGGACGCTGTTCGAAGAGAGCCTGATCGTCGCCGCGGTGTGCGTGATCTTCCTCATGCATGTGAGGAGCGCGCTGGTCGCCATCCTCACGCTGCCGATCGGCATCCTGATCGCCTTCATCGCCATGCGCTCCATGGACATGGGCAGCAATATCATGAGCCTGGGCGGCATCGCCATCGCCATCGGTGCCATGGTCGATGCGGCCATCGTGATGATCGAGAACGCCCACAAGCACCTGGAGCGCTTGCCCGACGATGCTACCCAGCGCGCGCGCGGCGAGGCGATGATCCGCGCCTGCAAGGAGGTCGGCCCGGCGCTGTTCTTCTCGCTCCTGATCATCACCGTCTCCTTCCTGCCGGTGTTCACGCTGGAGGGGCAGGAGGGCCGCCTGTTCAGCCCGCTGGCCTTCACCAAAACCTTTGCCATGGCCGGCGCCGCGCTGCTGTCGGTCACATTGGTGCCGGTGCTGATGCTGTTCTTCATCCGCGGGCGCATCATGCCCGAGCAGAAGAACCCGGTGAATCGCTTCCTGATCTGGGCCTACCGCCCGATCATCCAGTGGGTGATGCGCCGCAAGTGGACCACCCTGGTGCTGGCGGCGGTGGCCATGGGCGCGACCATCTACCCGGCGCGCCAGATCGGCTCCGAGTTCATGCCCACGCTCAACGAAGGCGCCATCTTCTACATGCCGGCCTCGCTGCCGGGCATGTCGGTGACCGAGGCCGCGCGGCTGCTGCAGACCACCAACCGCGTCATCAAAACCTTCCCCGAGGTCGAATCGGTGTATGGCAAGGCCGGCCGCGCCGCGAGCGCCACCGACCCGGCGCCGATGGAGATGTTCGAGACCGTCATCAACCTCAAGCCCGAGGCCGATTGGCGGCCGGGCATGACCGTCGACAAGCTCATCGCCGAGATGGATGCGGCGCTCAAATTCCCCGGCGTGGCCAATTCCTGGACCATGCCGATCAAGGCGCGCATCGACATGCTGTCGACCGGTATCCGTACCCCGGTGGGGGTCAAGGTGTTCGGCAATGATCTGGGCGAGATCGAGAAGCTGGCCCGCCAGATCGAGCAGGCGGTGAAGACCGTGCCGGGCACCTCCAGCGCCTACGCCGAGCGGGTCACCGGCGGCTATTACCTCGACATCGAGCCGCGTCGCGACCAGCTCGCGCGTTACGGCATCACGGTGGGCGACTTCCAGCAGGTGGTGGCCACTGCCCTCGGCGGCGCGCCGGTAACCACCGCCGTCGAAGGGCTGGAGCGGTACACAGTGTCGGTGCGCTACCCGCGTGCGCTGCGCGACGATCCGCAGCGCATCGCCAATGAAGTCTTCGTGCCCAGCAGCGGCGGCATGATCCCGCTGGGGCAGCTGGCCGAGGTGCAGCTACGCAACGGTCCGCCGGGCATCAAGACCGAGAACGCGCTGCTGGCTGCCTACGTGTTCGTCGACATCCGCGATCGCGACGTCGGATCGTATGTGAAAGAGGCGCAGCAGGCGGTGTCCGACAAGGTCAGCTTCCCGCCCGGCTACTACGCCACCTGGTCCGGCCAGTTCGAGTACATGGAGCGCGCCAAGGCCAAGCTGGCGGTGGTGGTGCCGCTGACGCTGGCGATCATCTTCGTACTGCTGTACCTCAACTTCCGGCGGCTCACCGAGACGCTCATCGTCATGCTGTCGGTGCCTTTCGCGCTGGTCGGCGGTATCTGGCTGATGTGGTGGCTGGGCTACAACATGAGCGTGGCCGTAGCAGTCGGCTTCATCGCCCTGGCCGGCGTGGCGGCGGAGACCGGGGTGGTGATGCTGATCTATCTCGATCAGGCCTGGCAGGCGATCCGTGCCGAGCGGGCGGCCGAGGGGCGCGAGCCGACGGTGGCCGATCTTTATCACGCGATCATGGAAGGCGCGGTCGAGCGCGTGCGCCCGAAGATGATGACAGTGGTGGCTATCATGGCCGGCCTGCTGCCGATCATGTGGAGCACCGGCACCGGCTCCGAGGTGATGAGCCGCATCGCCGCGCCGATGGTGGGCGGCATGATCTCCTCGACGGTGCTCACCCTCGGCGTGATCCCGGCCTTGTACGCGCTGGTCAAGCAGTGGCGGCTCAAGCGGGGGATGGAGGAGTGGGTGACGGTGCGCCCGGTGCTGGAGCCGTCAAGCTGACGGAAATGTCATCTTGTCGTCAGGCGAGTGTCGGTGATCCGGGCGCAAGCTGAACACCGATGATCCTTCGAGGGAGACACATCATGAAATCCGTTCAAGCGATCGCTCTGTGCCTGGGGCTGATGGTGTCCGTGCCGGCGCTGGCCCATGGTGGCCCCTACATGGGCGGGGCGTCATCGGCCATCGAGCCGGCACAGGCTGTCGAGAAACTCAAGGAAAACGCCACCCGGCTGCAGGCCCAGGTGGCGCGTATTGCCGAGGCGGGGAACGACGAGGCGCGTGGCAAGGCCGTTGCCGAGTACATGCAGAGTCTGGGCGAGGGCATGATGCTGGCCCGCGCATTGGATCCGCACGGTGTGAACTGCCCGATGGGGTGGGGCGGCATGGGCATGATGGGCTACGGCATGATGGGACCGGGCATGATGGGCTGCGGGGGCGGCGGTGCGGATGAGGCGGCGCGCCTGCAGGCGATCGAGGCCCGCATGGGGATGATGCAGATGATGATGCAACACATGATGGGTGGCCAGCCGTTGCCACCCGCGAAGTAACGATGCTGCAGCGTCTGTTCTGGCGACTCTACGGCGCGCTGCGCAGCGGGATGCGTCAGAACGCGGCAGCTCACGCCAACGCCCGCCCGCGTCCGTGCTGCTCGGCCCCGCCGCCTGGCGCAGGTCGGCAGCCGTCTGATTCCGGAAGGGCGACACCATGAGGACGTCACGCGCATCCGTCATGCTGCTCGCAGTTGCCGTGCTGGCGGGCGGCGCCTGGGCCCAGGGGATGCAGATACCCAAACCGTCACCGGGTTTGATGCCGAATCCGACCGCGGGCAAGCCCCTGTTCGAAACGCATTGCGCCAGCTGCCACGGCACCGATCTGAAAGGCAGCGACAAAGGGCCGCCGCTGATTCACAAGATCTATGAACCCGCGCACCACGGAGACGTTGCTTTCCAACTCGCGGCCAGGAACGGCACCCGCGCCCATCACTGGCAATTCGGCGACATGCCGCCGGTGCCCGGCGTGAGCGCTGACGACGTGGCTCACATCACTGCCTATGTGCGCATGCACCAGCGCCGCGCCGGCATCCGCTGAGCGAGGTGTTGGACGGGATGGCGGACGTGTCTTTCGGTGTTCGTTGGACCGGCATCAGATATCGATCCGTCGCAGCCGCAGGGCGTTGGCGATGACCGACACCGAGGACAGGCTCATCGCCGCGGCGGCGAACATGGGCGAAATCAGCATTCCGAGGAAGGGGTAGAGCACCCCGGCGGCCACGGGTACGCCGGCGGCGTTGTACACCAGGGCGAAAAACAGGTTCTGGCGAATGTTGCGCATGGTGGCCACTGACAGGCGCCGGGCGCGGACGATGCCCGTCAGGTCGCCCTTGACCAGGGTGAAGCCCGCGCTTTCGATGGCCACGTCGGCGCCGGTGCCCATGGCGATGCCCACGTCGGCCTGCGCCAGCGCTGGCGCATCGTTGACCCCGTCGCCGGCCATCGCGACGCGGTGCCCCTCGGCCTGTAGCGCCTTGATGACGTCTGCCTTGTCGGCCGGCAATACCTCGGCGTGGAGGTCGTCGATGCCGAGCGTGCTGGCCACCGACCGTGCGGTGCGCGCGTTGTCGCCGGTGGCCATGACGATGCGCAGCCCCAGCCCGTGCAAGGCCTCGAGCGCGGCCGGCGTGCTGTCCTTGATCGGATCGGCGACGCTGATCAGGCCGGCGATCCTTTCATCCACGAGCAGGTACATCACGGTTTCGCCCGCGTCGCGCCGGGTGTCGGCGTCGTCGCTCACGCCAGCGTCTGGGCTGACGCCCATGTCCTCCAGCAGCTTGGCGTTGCCCAGCGCCACGGCCTTGCCATCCACCGTGCCGGTCACGCCTTTGCCGGTGATGGCCTCGAAATCGTCCGCCTTGGCGAGCGAGATGTCGCGCGCCCCGGCCCCCGCGACGATGGCCTCGGCCAAGGGGTGCTCGGAGCCGCGCTCCAGGCTGGCGGCCAGGCGCAGCACCTCGTCCTCGTCACGGTCGTCGGACGGCACGACCGCGACCAGCTTCGGCTTGCCGACGGTGAGCGTGCCGGTCTTGTCGACGATCAGCGTATCGACCCGGGCGAAGCGCTCGAGCGCCTCGGCATTCTTGATCAGCACGCCGGCTTGGGCGCCCCGGCCGGTGGCGGTCATGATCGATACCGGCGTGGCCAGCCCGAGGGCGCAGGGGCAGGCGATGATCAGCACCGACACGGCCGAGACCAGCGCATAGGCCAGTGCCGGCGCGGGGCCCCACTGCGCCCAGGCGGCAAAGGCCAGCATGGCGATGCCGACCACGGCCGGAACGAAGACGCCCGCCACCGAGTCGGCGAGCTTCTGGATGGGGGCGCGCGAGCGCTGGGCGTGCGACACCATATCGACGATCTGCGACAACAGCGTGTCGGCGCCGACCCGCTTCGCTTCGATGACGAGCGAACCGGTGCCGTTGAGGGTGGCGCCGGTGACCGGGTCGCCCTCGGTCTTCTCGACCGGCACCGGCTCGCCCGAGATCATCGATTCGTCGACCGACGAGCGGCCTTCGCGCACGACGCCATCGACCGGCACCTTGTCGCCGGGGCGCACCCGCAGCCGGTCGCCGACCGCGACGTCTTCGAGCGGAATCTCTTCTTCCTGCCCGTCGTCGCGGACGATGCGCGCGGTCTTGGCAGCCAGATCGAGCAGGGCCCGGATCGCCGAGCCGGTGCGCGCGCGGGCGCCCAGCTCCAGCACCTGACCCAGCAGCACGAGGACGACGATCACCGCGGCGGCTTCGAAGTACACGCCGACATGGCCGTCGGCGTCGCGGAAGCCTTCGGGGAAGGCGCCGGGCCACAGCACGGCGACCACGCTGAACAGGTAGGCCGAGCTGACGCCCAGACCGATCAGGGTGAACATGTTCAGATGCCGGCTGACGACCGACTTGACGGCCCGCACCAGAAACGGCCAGCCGGCCCACAGCACGACCGGGGAGGACAGGGCCAGTTCGACCCACTGGGCGCGAGCTTCACCGAGCGCGCTGCGTAGAAAACCGAGACCGACCAGGGGGCCCATGGTGAGCATCATCAGGGGAACGGTCAGGCAGGCGCCAATCGCCAGCCGGCGCTTGAAATCCACCAACTCGGGGTTGGGGCCGTCGTCTGGCGAGGGTGCGTCCGCCGGTTCGAGTGCCATGCCGCATTTGGGGCATTCGCCCGGCGCGTCGCGGATGATTTCCGGATGCATCGGGCAGGTGTAGCGCGTGCCCTCGGCCGCCTTCGCGCGCGGCGAGTCGCTCAGGAAGCGTTCGGGCGCCGCGACGAATCTGTCGTGGCAGCGATCGGAACAGAAGTGGTAGCGGTGGCCCCCGACATCTGCCGTCGGCGTGTCGGCGTCGGGCACCACCGTCATGCCGCAGACCGGATCGGTGGTCGATGCCTTGGCCGTTTCCTGCGCGGGTCGGTCATCGTCTGGAGCGGGGGCGGATGCCGCTTTGGCGTCGCGATGTTCCATGGGGTGGCTCCATCGGTGCGGTGACGCGAGTTGTGCCGCCCGTCGGCAGGCGCCGAGCGGTGGATTCGCCGAAGCCTTCGTCACCGCGTCGTTGTCCTGACTGTGACTCGATGCCCGGCCAAAGGTGCCGGCGGTCGTGGGCGCAACGGGTCGGGCGCTGGTGTGCCGGAACCATTCTCGCGCCGGCCGGTGAACGCGCACATGACCGGATGCTGACGAATCTGTCATCCGGACGCGTGCGGATACCCCGTGGCGCCCGACCGTGTCGTTCGTTCAGAGAAAGCGGTCGAGCAGCTTGCGCGAGTGCGCGTCGAGGCCCCGCAGTTTGCGGATCAGGTACTGGATGCCGTGTTCGTCGGCGATCATCAGCATGCCGCCGGGCAGGCGGCGGATGTTCTCTTCGCCGCGCAGCACCAGGCGGGTGGGGCCGCGGTCGGTGTCGACCTCCCAGGTGCTGGGCGTGGCGAAGCTGGAGACCGATTTGAGGCGCAGCAGCACGGGCATGAAGTCGCGTGCCGCGAGGGTGTCTTCGATCAGCCGGCGGGTGTTGGCATCGAGCTGGTCGAGATGGGCGATCCAGGCCAGCTCGTGGCCGTCGGCGCTGAGCAGCGAGATGCCTTCGTCGGGCGCGGCGATGGGGAAGGCGCGTACCACCTGAACCTGTTCGTGACGGACGCCCTCGGCGTCGGTCAGGCAGAGGTGGCCGAAGGGGCTGCGGGTGAGGGTGAAGTCCATGGCGGGCGTCGTCATGCGGGGCTCACTTGAGCGCGGGCTCGGCGGCAATGCCGGCGGTGTGGGCGCTGGGCATGGCCGGCGCCGTGGCGGGGCTGATGGCTTCGCCCTCGACCTGGCGCTGCTGGGCTTCGTACAGGCGCCAGTAGAAGCCGCGGTGGTCGATCAGGGTGTCGTGATCGCCTTCTTCGACGACACGGCCGCGATCCATCACCACCAAGCGGTTGGCCTTGCGCAGCGTAGACAGGCGGTGGGCGATGGCGATGGTGGTGCGCCCGCGCACCAGGTTGTCGAGCGCTTTCTGGATTTCCTTTTCGGTCTCGGTATCGACCGAGCTGGTGGCTTCGTCGAGGATCAGGATCTTCGGGTCGATGAGCAGCGCGCGGGCGATCGAGATGCGCTGACGCTCGCCGCCCGACAGGCCCTGGCCGCGCTCGCCGACCAGCGAGTCGTAGCCCTGCGGCAGGCGCAGGATGAACTCGTGAGCATGGGCGGCACGGGCGGCGGCAACCACTTCGTCGCGGGTGGCGTCGGGTTTGCCGTAGGCGATGTTCTCGGCGATGGTGCCGAAGAACAGGAAGGGCTCCTGCAGCACCAGGCCGATGTGCTTGCGGTATTCGGTCACCGGCACCGAGCGCACGTCGATGCCGTCGATGCGGATGGCGCCTTCGCTCACGTCGTAGAAGCGGCACATGAGGTTCACCAGCGTGCTCTTGCCCGAGCCGCTGTGGCCGACCAGGCCGACCATCTCGCCGGGCTGGATGACCATGTCCACATCGCGCAGCACCGAGCGGTTGCCATAGCGGAAACCGACACCGGCGACGGTGATCTCGCCGCGCACCGGGCCCAGGTGCACCGGGTTGGTCGGCTCCGGCACGCTGGAGGCATGGTCGAGGATGTCGAACACCCGCTTGGCGCCGGCGGCGGCTTTCTGTGTGACCGAGACGATGCGGCTCATCGAGTCGAGCCGGCCGTAGAAGCGCCCGATGTAGGCCAGGAAGGCGGTCAGTACGCCGACGGTGATGTCGTTGTTGGCCACCTGCCAGATGCCGAAGGCCCACACCACCAGCAGGCCGATTTCAGTCAGCAGGGCGACGGTGGGCGAGAACAGCGACCACACGCGGTTGAGCTTGTCGTTGGCCTGCAGGTTGATGCGGTTGGCTTCGTGGAAGCGCTCGGATTCGCGCTTCTCCTGGGCAAAGGCCTTGACCACGCGGATGCCGGGGATGGTGTCGGCCAGCACGCTGGTGATCTCGCCCCAGACCCGGCCGGTCTTGTCGAAACCGGTGCGCAGGCGGTCGCGCACCAGGTGGATCAACCAGGCGATGAAGGGCAGCGGCACCAGCGTGACCAGCGCCAGCCACGGGTTGATCGAGGCGAGGATGATCGCGGTCATGATGATCATCAGCACGTCGGTGGCGAAGTCGAGCGCATGCAGCGAGAGGAACACGCAGATGCGGTCGGTCTCGGAGCTGATGCGCGCCATCAGGTCGCCGGTGCGCTTGTTGCCGAAGTATTCGAGCGACTGGCGCAGCAGGTGATCGTAGGTGGTGGTGCGCAGGTCGGCGCCGATGCGCTCGGAGAACAGCGCCAGGATGTAGGTGCGCGCCCAGCCGAGCAACCAGGCCACCAGCGCGGAGGCGAACAGGCCGCCCAGGTAGAGCGTCACCAGCGAGGTGTCGATCTGCTGGCCGTTCTGGTAGGGGATCAGCACGTTGTCCATCAACGGCATGGTCAGGTAGGGCGGCACCAGGGTGGCGCCGGTGGCGGCCAGCGTGAGCAGGAAGCCGAGCAGCAACTGGCCCTTGTAGGGTTTGGCGAAGCGCCACAGGCGGAACAGCGTCCAGGTGGATGGCGGCCGGTCGATGGTGCCCGAGCAGGCCGGGCAGTCGTCCTCGTCCGGCGGCAGGGGGGCGTGGCACTGGGCGCACAGCACGGCCGGAATCGGGCCGGCCGGGCGGCCTTCGCGCAGGGCGTCGCGCAGCTGCTCGAAGCGGCGGGTGAAGCGCAGCGCGGCCGGGTTGTGGGTGAGCGTGAAGCGCCACAGCGCCAGGCGGGCGGTGTCGTCCTGCAGGGCCAGACTGGCGACGCCGGCATGGTCGCCCAGATGCAGCTCGAAACAGGTATCCAGCGGCCAGATGCGGAGGTCGCCCTCGGCCGGGCAGCTGATCAGGCGGCGGTCGGTGAGGACCAGCAGCGCCTCGGAAAAACGCAGGGTGTCGTCCAGATCGAGCGGTAGAACGGCCTCGACGGACTCATCGGCAGCGAGCGTGTCGTGCAGGCGGGATTGCCACGGTGCGGGCAGGAGCGGAGCGGCCTGGGATGCGGTGTCGGCGATGGACATGGCGTCGGTCGGAGAATCGGTTTTGGCGGCGCCCGGCATGGGCGCAATCCTGCAAGGCTGCGAACTATACGCCGCCCGCGCCGGGCTGACGCGTTCCTTTCAATTCCTCACAAAAGATAGGGGGGGTGCTGCCGTAGAATCGGCCGCCATGGTCGCTATGATACGCGCCGGTTGTACCGTGCTGCCCTCGGGGGGCACGGGTCCGATTTCCGCTTTGGTGGTCCTTTTTCGCGATGACCCAACGAACCCTGCAAGTGCTGCGCGTGCGCTACCTCGATGGCCCGAACATCTGGACCTACCGTCCGGTGATCGAAGCCTGGGTGGACATCCATGATCTGGAAGACGCGCCGTCGAACCTGATCCCCGGTCTCTACGAACGCCTCACCGCCCGGCTGCCCGGGCTGGTCGAGCATCGATGCGGGGTGGGCGAACGCGGCGGCTTTCTCGAGCGCCTGCGCGAGGGCACCTGGGCGGCGCACATCCTCGAGCATGTGGTGATCGAACTGCACGGCATGGTCGGCGTGCCGGAAGGCTTCGGCAAGGCGCGCATGACCCCCGTGCGCGGCGTCTACAAAGTGGCTTTCCGCTCCCGCAACGAGGCTATCGGCCGCATCTGCCTGGCGCTCGGCGTCGAGCTGCTGCAGGCGGCCATCGACGACACGGCCTTCGATCTGGATGGCGCGCTGGCCGGACTGCGCGCGGTGGTCGACCGCCACGCGCTCGGACCGAGCACCGGCTGCATCGTCGAGGCCGCCTATGCGCGGCGTATCCCGACCGTTCGCCTGACCGGCGGCAACCTGATCCAGATGGGTTACGGGGTGTGCCAGCGGCGCATCTGGACGGCCGAGACCGACCGCACCAGCGCCATCGCCGAAGGCGTGGCCAGCGACAAGGTGCTCACCAAACAGCTGATCGCCGCCTGCGGCGTGCCCGTGCCGGCCGGCGAGATCGCCGCCTCGCCCGAGGCCGCGTGGTCGGTCGCCGAGGACCTCGGCCTGCCGGTGGTGGTCAAGCCCACCGATGCCAACCACGGGCGCGGCGTGTCGATGGCGCTCGACTCGCGCGAGGCGGTCGCGGCGGCCTGGGCCGTGGCGGACCGCGAGGGCAGCGAGGTGATCGTCGAGCAATACATCCCCGGTGACGAATACCGCCTGCTGGTGGTGGGCGGGCGCGTGGTCGCCGCCTGCCGCGGCGAGACGGTGTGCGTGGTCGGCGATGGGGTCAGCACGGTCGAAGCGCTGATCGACGCGCAGATCAACGTCGATCCGCGGCGCGGCAGCGAAGAGATGTTTCCGCTCGACGTCATCGTGCTCAAGGACTGCCCGACCGTGGTGCTGGAACTCGAACGCCAGGGCTTGAGCGGCGAGTCGGTGCCCGCCGCCGGTCGTCGCGTGCTGATCCAGCGCAATGCCAACTACGCGGCCGACGTGACGGCGCGGGTGCATCCCGAGGTGGCGGCCGATGCGGTGCTGGCGGTCAAGGTGGTGGGGCTGGACATCGCCGGGGTCGACCTGGTGTGCACGGC
This sequence comes from Denitromonas iodatirespirans, assembly GCF_018524365.1. Classification (GTDB taxonomy): domain Bacteria; phylum Pseudomonadota; class Gammaproteobacteria; order Burkholderiales; family Rhodocyclaceae; genus Nitrogeniibacter; species Nitrogeniibacter iodatirespirans. The sequence goes on along the minus strand of NZ_JAEKFT010000004.1, from coordinate 90,861 downwards.
CATCGACCGGCCGCTGCGCGAGCAGGGCGGTGCGGTGGTCGAGGTCAATGCCGGCCCCGGTTTGCTGATGCATCTGAAACCCACCGAGGGCGAGGCCCAGCCGGTGGGTGAGGCGATCGTGGCGCATCTGTTCCCCGAGGGCGATTCGGGCCGTGTGCCGGTCATCGGCGTCAGCGGCGCCGAGGGGCGCTCGGCAATCGCGCATCTGGTGGCATGGCTGATGCAGAGCGAGCACCGCTATGTCGGTCTGGCCTGCGAAGACGGCCTGTGGATGGGCGGGCGGCTGATCACCACACGCAAGGGCGCCAGCTGGGATTCGGGCCGGCGGGTGCTGATGAACCGCTGCGTGCAAACCGCGGTGATCGAAAACGGCCCCGAGGTGATCCTCGACCAAGGCCTGGCCTATGATCGCTGCGCCGTCGGGGTGGTGACCACCGCCGGGGCGCCGGCCGATCTGGCCGCCTGGCACATCGCCGACGAGACGCATCTGCGCAACGTCTGGCGCACCCAGGTGGACGTGGTGCTCGCTGCTGGTGCCGCGGTGCTCAACGCCGACGACGCGCAGGTGGCCGATCTGGCCGAGCTGAGCGACGGCGCGGTGTGGTTCTACAGCGCGCGGCCCGATTCGCCGCTGATTGCCGAGCATCTGGCCGGTGGCGGCGCCGCCGTGTGGCTCGACGGCGACGAGATCATGCTCGGGCGCGGCGGCGAGTCGACCAGCGTCGCTCGCCGGACGGCCCAGGGCATTGCCGGGCTCGATCCGCGCTGGGCCGTCGCCGCCATCGCCGCAGCCCTGGCTGCCGGCTTGGCCGGCAACCTCGTCCAGGCCGCGCTCGATACCTATCGCGCCCCCGTCAGCGCCCTTTAAGGATTCGTGAATCATGGAAATCACCCGTCTGCGTGCCCTGCGCGGCCCCAACCTGTGGAGCCGGCTGACCAGCTTCGAAGCCCTGGTGCATTGCACCGACACCGAGCTGGCACTGGCCGATCTGCCCGGCTTCGAAGCGCGCCTGCGCGAACGCTTCCCGACCATCGGCGCGATGCGGCCGGTCGGCCATCAAGGCGACATCACACTGGCCCATGTGCTGGGCTTCGCCACCCTCGGCCTGCAGGCCGAGGCCGGTTGCCCGGTCAGCTTCGTGCGCTGCAACGCCACCGTGGATCGCGGGGTGTTCCAGGTGGTGGTGGAATACACCGAAGAGGCCGTGGGGCGCATGGCGGTCGATTTCGCCGAGCAGCTGATCGCCGCGGCGCTGGCCGATGCGCCCTTCGATCTGGCCGCGATCGTCCAGCAGCTGCATGAACTCGATGCCGACATCCGCCTCGGACCGAGCACCGCATCGATCGTCCATGCCGCCGTGGCGCGCGGCATCCCCTACCGCCGGCTGACCGACGGTTCGCTGGTGCAGTTCGGCTGGGGCAGCAAGCAGCGGCGCATCCAGGCGGCCGAGATCGATTCCACCTCGGCCATCGCCGAGTCGATCGCCCAGGACAAGGACCTGACCAAGCAGCTGCTGCGCGCCGCCGGCGTGCCCACGCCCGACGGTCGGCCGGTGACGGACGCCGAAGACGCCTGGGCGGCGATGTGCGAGATCGGCGACGCGGTGGTGGTCAAGCCGCAGGACGGCAACCAGGGCAAGGGCGTGACGGTGAACATCCTCACCCGCGACCACCTCGAAGTGGCCTATCACGCCGCGCACGACTACAGCGACGAGGTGATGGTCGAGCGCTTCAGCCCGGGCCATGACTTCCGCCTGCTGGTGGTGGGCAACACGCTGGTTGCCGCTGCGCGGCGCGAGCCGCCGCACGTGATCGGCGACGGCGAGCACACCGTGCGCCAGCTGGTCGACATCGTCAATGCCGATCCGCGCCGCGGCGAAGGCCATGCCACCTCGCTGACCAAGATCCGCTTCGACGAGATCGCCGTGGCCCGTCTCAAGCTGCAGGGCTTCACCCCGGAAGACGTGCCGCCCAAGGGGGCGCGCGTGGTGTTGCGCAACAATGCCAACCTGTCGACCGGCGGCACCGCCACCGACGTGACCGACGATGTCCACCCCGAGGTGGCGGCGCGTGCCATCGAGGCCGCGCAGATGATCGGCCTCGACATCTGCGGTGTCGACGTGGTGTGCGAGACGGTCGGCCAGCCGCTCGAAGCGCAGGGCGGCAGCATCGTCGAAGTCAATGCCGCGCCCGGTCTGCGCATGCACCTGTCGCCCAGTTACGGCAAGGGGCGCGACGTGGGTCAGGCGGTGGTCGACATGCTCTACACCAACGGCGACAACGGCCGCATTCCGGTGGTGGCCGTCACCGGCACCAACGGCAAGACCACCACGGTGCGCCTGATGGCCCACCTGCTCACGCAGGCCGGCTACCGCACCGGCTTCACCGGCACCGAGGGCGTGCATGTGAACGGCCGCTGCACCGACACCGGCGACTGCAGCGGACCGAAGAGCGCGCGCAACGTGCTCAGCCATCCCGAGGTCGATGCCGCGGTGCTCGAATGCGCGCGCGGCGGCATGCTGCGCGAGGGCCTGGGCTTCGACATGTGCGATGTGGCCATCGTCACCAACATCGGCGTGGGCGACCACCTCGGGCTCAACTACATCAATTCGGTCGAAGATCTGTCGGTGCTCAAGCGCGTGGTCGTGCAGAACGTAGCGCCCACCGGCACCGCCGTGCTCAATGCCTGCGATCCGCACACCGTGGCGATGGCTGTGCACTGCCCCGGCAAAGTGGTGTTCTTCGCCAGCCAGGCCGATGCGCCGGCCGCCGCCCTGCACCGGGCGCTGGGGCGCCGGGTGGTGGTGCGCGAGGGCGACGATCTGTGCGCGGTCGAAGGCGAGGTGATTCATCGCATCCCCCTGGCGCGGGTGCCGCTGACGCTGGGCGGCGCGATCGCCTTCCAGGTCGAAAACGTCATGGCCGTCATGGCAGCGGCGTGGTCGCTGGACATCGACTGGGCGGTGATCGACCGTGCGCTGGAAACCTTCGAGAGCACCACGGCCTCCGCGCCGGGGCGTTTCAACCTGTTCCGCCACCGCGGTGCCACCGTGATCGCCGACTACGGCCACAACCCGGATGCCATCTCGGCGCTGGTGCGGGCCGTCGAAGCCATGCCCGGCAAGCGGCGCAGCGTGGTGATCAGCGGCGCCGGCGACCGGCGCGACGAAGACATCACCGCCCAGACGCGCCAGCTCGGCGACGCCTTCGACGACGTGATCCTCTACGAGGACGCCTGCCAGCGCGGCCGTGCCGACGGCGAAGTGCTGCGCCTGCTGCGCGAAGGGCTGGCCGACGCGCGCCGCACCGCCCGGGTGGACGAGATCTACGGCGAGTTCCTGGCCATCGACACCGCCCTCGACCGCCTGGACGAGGGCGACCTGTGCCTGATCCTCATCGATCAGGTGGACGCGGCGCTGGCTCACATCGGTCAGCGGGTGGTCGCCCGCTGATGTGAATCGGTATCAAACGCGGGCATTGCGGCGAAGACTGCCGCAATGCCCGTGGCGGCATGCCCCCCGGGGTTTAGGTCATCGATCGACCCGGCCCGAACTCGCAGCGCCCACCGTCGGCAGGCCCATCGTCACTCGATACAGCCCCCACAGCAAGGCCAACGGGACGACGACCGTCCGCATCAGAAAGACGACGATCAGGCGGATCATGCGTTCCGCGCCATGGGATCTGCGATGTTTGCTGTCTTGCGACTATGCTGATGTGCTATTTTGCGCGCTGATGGTCAACGCACAAGCGGCAAAGAGGAGAGAAGCATGCACGCAGACATGAGTTTCGACGGACAACGTCTGACCTGGTCCGGCTCCGGGGTGTTCAAGGCGACATCGGGCATGGTGGGTTTTCAGATGCCGACGAACGATTGTGTGCCGGATGCGGGGCCGACGCCGCAGGGATTGTACAAGGTCTATGTGGCGGATCGGGGCGTGGCCAAGGATGACGGCAGCGGCACCTGCAACCTGTCGCCGGCCTGGGGGGTTCAGTCGATTCCGCGCGGTGTCGATGCGGGCGACTGCGAGCCCTACTGGGCCAACTGGGGGCGCAACCGGGTTCGACTGGAGCCGGCCGATGCCGAGACGCGAAACGCCTGCTCACCGCGCCGCGGGGGCTTTTATCTGCATGACTCGACCAAAGGCTACAGCCACGGTTGCATCGAGGTGGAGCCCGGGTTTTTCCCTGTCTTGCGTGCGCGCTCCGTGGGGGCGACGAAAGGCTATTTCCTGCTGCGGGTGAAGTACGCGGAAGGTAGGCGGACCAATGGGGGCACGCGTGTTTAGGCCCTTCTGTTTGCTCGGTGCTGTTTTTCTTTCAACGGCATGCGCGGCTGTTGACGGCCCGGTGATGCCGTTGCCTGCCATGGATAATCGCTTGGCCGACTGCGTGGATCTCGTCCCTAGGAGCTTGCGTGTCGAGCACGGTTCGCTCTGGCTTGATGCGGATGCCACCGTGATTCAACCGATCGGGGCCTGCGGCTGTGTGTCCGCCATGGCGGGGTATCACAGCCTGGTTCTGCAGGGAGGCAGGCAGATCCTGCTCCATCGCGGCGAAGTGAATCTGAAATCCGGTGGATTGAAGGCGTTTGATTTGGGTGCCGTGGGGGCCGATGGTGATGCCAGAACCTTGCGTTTGATGTGCGCCGGGCCGCGTTGAGAGGATCATTGGGGCCGGTGTCATTGATCAGTAGCCCCATCAATCTCAACTGGGCGACGCCGGACGAACCGGTGCGCTCTCTTTGTCGGACTGGAGCTGATCCCGCGCGCGCCTCAGCCACGCTTGCGCTTCATCGTCGTTCGTGCCGGTTGCAATCATCGGCGTGAACTCGCGTTCAAAGGCCTCCAGAAGGTTTGTCGGATGGTCGCGCAGATACCGATCGATCTGCTCAATTGTCCATATCACTTCATCCCGCCACGTGGATTTCAGGTAATCGGCAAGCACGTCGGCTTCGGTGTTGTGGTCATCGCACCAGTCCTGATGAAAGTACGCACTCAAGAGCTGTTCGAGTGCGGGATATGAGGTGTCGCTCATCGGGAAACTCAAGGGATCGGGAACGCCGTCAGTATGTAGTAAAGCTTGCCGGCAATCGCCTTCTTCTGCAGCACGGTGCGCACCGTCGACATGGGCGCGAGCTGCCCGCTGGTGCGGGCGACACCGTGGCTGGTGCGACCCGATGCAGGCCGCTGGTAGGAATCCGGGGGTCCTCCGATTTCCCGGATTTCCCTGCGCTGCATTCGAGCGAGGGTGAGCTTTGTGCCCCCGTGGCTCAGGCCAGCCGCGAGCGGTCGATGTCGGCCAGGGTGGCGCAACCGGTCAGCGCCATCGTCACTTCCAGTTCCTCGCGCAGCAGCTTGAGCACGTGGGCGACACCCAGCGCGCCGACGGTAGCCAGGATTGCCTGGACGAGGGCGACCTGTGCCTGATCCTCATCGATCAGGTGGACGCGGCGCTGGTCCACATCGGTCAGCGGGTGGTCGCCCGCTGATGTGAATCGGTGTCAGACGCGGGCATTGCGGCGGAGGCTGCCGTGATGCCCGTGGCGCCGGTGCATCGGGAGTGCGCAGGGGCGCATGCCATGATCGGTCCGGTGGATTCAACCGCGGGGAACTGCGCTAGAATGCTGCGCATTGAGAAGCAATCGCATTTACCGGTCGTGTAGCCAAGCCGCCGCCAGGAGGCACATCGGTGATCTCTTCAGCCTTCCTCCCTGGCCCATGTTCGAGCGCTACTACCGCGAGCTGAAAAACTTCCTCACCCGCAAGGTCAATGACAGCGATACCGCATCGGACTTGGCGCAGGAAAGCTACATCCGGGTCCTGGCGCTACAGCAGTCGGGGGCGGTAATCGGCGATCCCAGAGCGCTGCTCTATCGGGTGGCCCGGAATCTGCTCGTCGACCGGGCACGCCACGATGCCGTCCGCGGCCTCGCCTCGCTCGATGCGCTCGGGGATGACCAGGGTCCGCACGCGCCGACCCACTTGCAGCCCGAAGCGCAGTACGCGGCGCTTCAGTATGTCCGGGCGATGGTTCAGGCCATCGAGAGCCTGCCGCCCCGGTGCCGGGAGGCGTTCATCCTCAATCGCTTCGATGGGCTATCGCACCAGGAGATTGCCGATCGCATGGGGATTTCCCGCAACATGGTGGCGCAGCACATCATGCGCGGTGTCCTGGTCTGCAAGGCCTGTGACGATCGCCATCGCGACCGGGGCGGTGTCGGTCAGGCTGGCGAATGACACCTACATGTGTGTGACCTCAACATGCCATGGTCTCGCTCGTCTACAAAGACATCACGCCCGTACCCGCCCATGAACGCACATCGCCCGACCGACAACCCCTTGAGCGTCGCTGCCAGTTCGCAGGCGTTAGATGAGGGGCGGGATCTGGCGGCGTTCCTGGCCGCTCAAGACGCCGCCACGGTGGTCGCCGCCCGTTGGCTGGTGCGACGACAGGACGGGCTCGGTCCGGAAGAACAGGCCGAACTCGACGCCTGGCTGGCGGCGGACCCGGTCCATGGCGAGGCGCTGCAGGACCTCGAAGGGACTTGGGGCCGGATGGACGAGATCCCGCCGGACAGGGTCGACAGCCTGAAGGCTGCATTGGCGCGGCCATCGGTTTCCCCGCGGACGTCGGCTGTCTGCCACGCCAACAAGCCCACGGGTTTTCTCGGTATCGGTCGGTTCGTGCCGCAACTGGCGACTGCGGCGCTGGTTTTAGCCGTCCTGGGCGGCGGCTGGATGGGGTGGCAGGAGTGGCAAGCGCAGCCGGTATATCAGCAACATCTGGCCACGAACCGCGGCATGCAGCAGCAATTTACCCTGCCGGACGGCAGCACCATCTTGCTGGACACTGCCACACGGGCCGATGTCGTGCTCTACCGCAATCGTCGAACGGTTCGCCTGGACGAAGGGCAGGCGCATTTCAGCGTGAGCCCCGATAGCCGGCGCCCCTTCCATGTTCATGCGGGGACGACGGAGGTCACCGTGGTGGGCACCCGCTTTACCGTCCGGCGAACGCCCTCCGGCGTGCTCGACCACGGTGTCGGCGTTGCCGTCGAAGAAGGGCGGGTCCGGGTTGCCCAAGCACACGCGGCGGTGCGCGGCGAGGAGGGCGACGTGTTGGTGCTCGGCGCGGGCGAGTCGGCCACCGTCGATGCGGCCGGCCGTGTGGCCTTGGCGGATCGTTCCGTCGACATGACGGAGGCGTGGCGGCTCGGTCGCGTCAGCTTCGCGGGAGCCACGCTCGCTCAGGCCGTGGCGGAGTTCGAGCGCTACGGCGACACGCGGGTGGTCATCGACGATCCGGTCGTGGCCAGACTGCGGGTTCACGGGAGTTTTGAGCTGCGCCGGCTGGACGCTTTCCTGAAGGCTTTGCCCGAGGTACTGCCCGTGCGGTTGCGCCGGAGCGGCGGCAAAGTCGAGATCATCCGCGCAGGTTAGCCGCTCGCGGGCGGCTTCCAGTTCCCCGGGGCGATTGCCCGTGCCGGCCGGTGCTCGGACGACCGCGCCGGCTCCATCGCGAGCGCCGGTGCGCCAAGTTCGCCTGACGGCAGCGGTGCCCGCATGCGCCGGCCGGCTTGGCCGGCAAACACTTCTTGCACCGCCCACCTCAACACTCTGTTGCGTCATCCGTCTTCACGGTTGGAAATACTTATCAATCTCATTAAGGGTTCGTTGATGCGCCAACCGTCTCTTTGCCTGAAGCCGCTCGCGGTGGCTACGGCGTTTGCGTTGTTTTCCATCGGCGTCGTCGCGCCGCTCCATGCACAGCAAGGTACGGCGGCGGTCGACATTTCCTTGAAAGCCCAGCCGCTCGGCGCCGCCTTGAACGAACTGGCCAAGCAGGCGGGGCTTCAGCTTCTGGTCAATCCCGACTTGCTCACGGGCAAACAGGCCCCGGCCGTCACCGGTGATCTGACGGTGCGCCAGGCGCTCGATCAAGTGCTTGCGGGGAGCGGCCTGGCGGCCAGGATCGACGGCAGCAGCGTGGTGATCCTGCCTCGGCCCGGCGCAGCCGGGCTGAACCGGGACGTGCAGCTGGCCGAAGTCATCGTGCGGGCGGGCAGCGAGCCGATCAGCCGCTACTCCGGCGCGTCGAGCAATGCCGCCGCCCGTCTGCCGGCCGACCCGATGGATTTGCCGGTGGCCGGTGTCAGCATTCCGCGGGCCGTGATCGAGGATCAGGGCGTGATCCGTGCGGCCGAAGCCGTGCGCAACGTCAGCGGCGTTACCCGCAATCCGGCCTATGTCGGTTTCACCGACAGCTATCGCGTACGCGGCTTCCTGTCTGATACCGGCCTGTGGAACGGTTTTCGCCGCGACTTCTACTTCACCTTTACCGACACGGCGCACCTGGAGCGTGTCGAAGTCATCAAAGGGCCGGCGTCGGTGACCTACGGTGACCTGGAGCCGGGCGGCATCATCAACTACGTGACAAAGCGACCGTCGCGAAACCCGGTCAATAGCGTGCAACTGACGGTCGGCAGCGACAATCTGCTGCGTCCGGAATTTGACGTGGGGGCGACGGCCGGGGAGGATCGCTCGGTGCGTATGCGCTTCACCGGTGCTTTCGAGCAGGCCGACAGTTTCCGCGATCATGTCGACAACCGCCATGCCACGTTGGGCGCCACGCTGGACTGGGACATCCAGCCGGATACCCGCCTGGCGTTGTCCGGCTACTGGCTCGACAGTACGAATACAGCCGACCGTGGCTTCACCAACGATGCCGGACCGATCGTGCTGAAGCTGCCGCGCAGCCGCTTCCTCGACGAGCCGAAGAACCGCTACGATTTCGAACAGACCGACCTCTCGGCCGTGCTCAACCATCGTCTCGACGCGGCATGGTCGGTTCGCGGCGGCGTGAATTGGTATCGCGCCGACAGCGTGCGGGACTCCATCGAGAACGGGCAACTGTCCGGCCAGACCATGTTCCGCCAGTATGTCTATATGCCGCAGACCGACGAGAACACGACGGTCTTTGCCGAGCTGCGCGGGGACCTGCACCTGGCCGGCACCATCCATACGCTGGTGGCCGGCATCGAGCAGGTCGACAAGGCGCAATCGTACGATTTCCGGCGCAACTTCAATGCGAGCGGCACGCCGTTCTACCCGATCGACATTTTCAATCCGGTCTACGGCCAGTATCCGCGCGAGCGCGGTCCGCAGGACCGCTACGACATCGATACGCAAAGCCGTTCGCTGTACGTGCAGGACCTGATCGAGCTCGGCGAGCATTGGCGCATTCTCGCGGGCCTGCGCTACACCTGGTACGAGCAGCGCAACCGCGCCCGCGACCAGAACAGCGACACCTCGCTGGACAAGTCGGAGACGACACCGCGTCTTGGCGTGCTCTACAAATTCAATCCCGAACACAGCATCTTTGCCAGCTACGGCCGTAGTTTCACTCCGCAATTTGCCAACTATGCGCAGCTGGCACCGGGCACCAGCCCAACACCGGAACGGGGCGAACAATATGAAGCCGGCTACAAATACACTTCGCTGGACGAGTCGGTGATTGCAGGCGTGACGCTGTTCCAGATCGTCAAAGAAAACGTGGCAACCACCGATCCCAGCGACAGCAACCAGTTGATCCTCAGCGGCGAGCAGCGCGTGCGTGGCATCGAGTTCGATCTCAATGCCAAGCTCGGCGACGGCTGGAGCCTGATCGGCAGCTATGCCCATCTGCAGGCCGAACTGACCCAGGACACGACGTTGCCGGTCGGTGACCGTCTGCTGAACACGCCGCGCAACCAGGCCAGCCTGTGGGTTCGCCACGATTTCCGGGGCTTGCCCGGCGTGGGTATCGGGGTGGGCGCGTTCTATGTCGGCAAGCGCGAGGCGGAACTGCCCAACACATGGCAGATCCCTGCCTACACGCGCATCGATGCCTCCGCCTACTGGAAGATCGATCGCCAGACCGATCTCGCGCTGCATATCAAGAACGTGACCGACAAGACCTACTACGATACCCAGGGCAACTATCTCTACCCGGGGGCGCCGCGCAGCGCGATGCTGGCGCTCAGGTACACGTTCTGAGATGCGTGCCGGACTCGTCGTGCTGCATCGCTATGTCGGTCTTGCGCTGGCGATCTTCCTCGCCGTCGCGGGCCTGAGCGGTGCGCTGCTGGTGTGGCAACACGAGCTCGATGCGACCTTGAATCCGCGGTGGTTCAAGGTCCATCCGCCGAGTCCGGAGGCACGCCCGCTCGACCCGCTCGCGCTGCGAGAGCGGGTCGCTGCGGCCTATCCCCAGGCTGCGGTCAATGACGTGAATCTGCATATTCGACCACAGGCTTCAATTGTCTTCGGTCTCGAAGCCCGTGCGACGGCGGCAGACGGAGCATCGCTCCCCCTCACCGTCGACGAGGTCTTCGTCGACCCCTACACCGGCAACATTCTCGGCGCCCGCCGTCGCGGGGCGATCCAAGAGGGCTGGCACAATCTCATTCCGTTCATCGATCGGCTGCATTACGCCCTGGCCCTCGACCGGCTGGGGGTGTGGCTGATGGGTGTCGTGGCCTTGTTGTGGACCATCGATTGTTTCAACGGCGCTTACTTGACCTTTCCCGCCCGGCCGCGTGGAGGGCGCCGGCCTGATCGTGCGTGGCCGGCGCGTTGGTGGCGGGCCTGGCAGCTGCGCTTGCGAGGCGGCGTCTACAAACTCAACTACGACTTGCACCGGGCCGGCGGCCTCTGGACATGGGCGATGCTGTTGGTCTTCGCCTGGAGTGGGGTCGCCTTCAATCTCGGGCGCGAGGTCTATCTGCCTGCCATGCAGCAAGCCTTTGTCTTTCAGCCGCTCCCTGAAGCGCTTGCGCCGCGTCGTTCCGAATCGACGACGCCCCGCCTCGACTGGACGGCGGCCCTGGCGATCGGCGAGCGACACATGGCGGCGATGGCCGTCCGGGAGGGGTTCGAGGTGATTCGTGCCGAGAGCCTGCAGTATCAGCCGGCCTCTGCCAGCTACCGCTACCGGGTCACCAGCAGCCTCGACATCCGTGCGGAAGGCAGCACCCAAGTGCTGTTCGACGCCGAAAGCGGCGACCGCTTGCTCTCCTATCTGCCGACCGGCAAAGCGGCCGGCGATACGATCACGACTTGGCTCACGTCGCTGCACCGGGCGCAGATCTGGGGCTTGCCTTACCGGCTCTTCGTCACTGCGCTCGGACTCGTCGTCGCCATGCTGTCGCTGACCGGTGTGTATGTGTGGTGGAAGAAGCGGAACGGGCGTTTGCTGTCGGCAAGCCGGAAGACCCTCCGGCCCGTCACCGATACACCGGCGAATTGAGGCGATCGCCCGGTTTTCCAAACGGACGCTGCGCTGGGTGGCTCAGGCCAGCCGCGAGCGGTCGATGTCGGCCAGGGTGGCGCAGCCGGTCAGTGCCATCGCCACTTCCAGCTCCTCGCGCAGCAGCTTGAGCACGTGGGCCACGCCCAGCGCGCCGGCGGCGGCCAGGGCGTAGGCGTAGGGGCGGCCGATCAGCACGGCGCGGGCGCCCAGGGCGAGCGCCTTGAACACGTCGGTGCCGCGGCGGATGCCGCCGTCGAGCAGCAGGGGCATGGCGTTGCCGACCGCCTCGGCGATCGGCGGCAGGGCGTCGAGGCTGGCCGGTAGGGTGTCGAGCACGCGCCCGCCGTGGTTGGAGACGATCAGCCCGTCGATGCCGATCGCCTGCGCCTGGCGCGCGTCGGCGACGCTCATCACGCCCTTGAGCAGCACCGGCAGGCGGGTGTGCTCGCGCAGCCGGGCGATGTCGCGCCAGGTGGGGGCGCGTGCCATCAGGCCATCGAACACGATGCTGGCGTCGGGCGCCAGTTCGCGCGGCGCGGGGGTGGGCAGGCCGTGCAGGTTGACCGCCTCGACACCGGCCGGCAGATGAAAGCCGGCGCGTTGCTCGCGGTTGCGCACGCCGTTGATCGGCGCGTCCACGGTGATCACCAGCGCGCGGTAGCCGGCCGCCTCGGCGCGTTCGATCAGCGCGCGGTTGGCGCCGGGGTCGGGCTGCACATAGAGCTGAAACCACAGCGGCGCCTCGCTGGCGGCGGCGATCTCTTCCAGGCTCGCGCTGGCCAGCGTGCTCACCACCATGCCGGCGGCCATGGCGCTGGCGGCCATCGCGCTGGCCAGCTCGCCGTGCGGGTGAGCGAGGCGCTGGTAGGCGAGCGGGGCGAGCATCACCGGGTGGGCGAAGGGCTGGCCGAAGAGTTCCAGCCGGGTGTGACCGCCGGCCACCTCGGCGAGCACGCGCGATTCCAGGCGCAGGCGCTCGAAGGCCTCGCGGTTCCAGCGCGCGCTCAACTCGTCGGCGGCGGCGCCGTTGAGGTAGGCCCAGGCGTTGTCGTCGAGGCGCTCGCGGGCGAAGGCTTCGTAGTCGGTGACGGCGGCGATCTCGCGTGGGATGCGCTCGAGGGGCGGCGGGCGGTGGGTCATCGGGCGGGCTCGTGGGCGATCGGATCGGTGGGTGACTGCCAGCCGCCGCCCAGCGCGAGGCTCAGCGCGATGGCGGCGGTGAGGCGGTCGCGGCGGAAACCGGCGAGCTGGTCTTTGGCGTCGAACAGGGTGCGCTGGGCGTCGAGCACCTCGCTCAGGGGGTCGGCGCCCTCGCGGTAGCGCAGCTCGGCAAGCGCCAGGGCGCGGCGCGACTCGGCGACGATGGCCTGCGCGGCCGTTTGCTGGCGGGCGCCGAGCGCGACGTTGCCGAGCGCGTCTTCGACTTCCTTGAGCGCGGCGAGCACCGTCTGGCGGTAGCGTGCGATCTGCTCTTCGCGCCGCGCCTCGGCGCTGTCGATGGCGGCCGCGCGCGCGCCGCCGTCGAACAGGCGCTGGGCCAGCGCGGCGCCCAGGCTGGCGCTGCGGCTCGGGTTGGTGAAGGCGAGCAGGGCCTCGCTGGCCAGCCCGCCGGCGGCGGTCAGGCGCAAGGCGGGCAGCAGCGCGGCGCGCGCGGCGGTGACGTCGGCCGAGGCGGCGGCGAGGCGTGCCTCGGCGGCGGCCAGGTCGGGGCGGCGCAGCAGCAGCTCGGCTGGCAGGCCGGGGGCGACCTCGGGCACCGTCAGTGTGTCCAGCGCCTCGTCGCCGAGGGCGAAGCCCTGCGGTGGTCGGCCGAGCAGCAGGGCGAGCGCCGAGCGGGTCTGCACCAGCTGCTCTTCGAGCGGCAGGATCGCCGCCCGCCGCGCCAGCACGGTGGCGCGCTGGCGGGCGAGGTCGAGCGCCGAGGCGGCGCCGTTGCGGTAGCGCGCCTCGACGATGGCCAGCAGGCGCTCGGCGATGGCCAGGTTGTCGCGCGCGATGGCCAGGCGCGCGCGCAGCGCCAGCGCGTCGACATAGCTGCCGGCGACGCCGGCGGCGAGGCTCAGGCGCAGGGCGACCAGGTCGTGGCGGCTGGCCGCGAGGCCGGCCTCGGCGCCGCTGACCCCGGCGGCGATGCGGCCCCACAGGTCGAGCTCGACGCCCATGCCCAGCGAGGCGCGGGTGCTGCGGCGCTCGACGCCGTCGCTGCGCCGCGCGTCGGTGCCGGCGTCGAGGTCCACGGTGGGGTAGCGCGAAGCGCCGGCGCTGCGCAGCGCGGCCTCGGCCTGGCGCACGCGCGCCGCGCCGATGCCGACATCCGGGCTGGCGGCGAGGGCTTCGTCGATGAGTTGCGCCAGATGCGGCGAGCCGAAGGCCGGCCAGGGGTCGGCGACCGGTGCGCCGGCGGGTGTCGGTGCCGACCACGCGGCGGGCATGTCGATCGACGGCGGCGCCGGCGGTGGCGTGAGCGCACAGGCGGCGAGGCTCAGGGGCAGGAGGAGGGCGGACAGCGGTCGCATGATCATTCCGAGGCCAGCGCCACGACAGGGTCGAGGCGCGCGGCCTTGCGTGCCGGCAGGTAGCCGAAGACCAGGCCGGTGGCGAAGGCGCAACCGAAGGCGAGCAGCACCGGGGCCGGCGAGTAGGCCACCGGGGTGCCCAGCGCACCGATGATCGCCGCCACGCCGAGGCCGATCGCCACGCCCAGCGCGCCGCCGAGTGCGGAGATCACCACCGCCTCGATGAGGAACTGCTGCAGGATGTTGCGCATACGCGCGCCGGTGGCCATGCGGATGCCGATCTCGCGGGTGCGCTCGGTGACCGACACTAGCATGATGTTCATCACCCCGATGCCGCCGACCAGCAGCGAGATGGCGGCGATGGAGCCGAGCAGCACGGTGAGCGTGTTCTGGGTCTCGGCGGCGGTCTCGATGATCGAGGCCATGTTGCGGATCTGGAAATCGACCACCCCGTGGCGTTCGAGCAGCAGCGCCTCGACCGCGGCCTGGGTGTCGTCGATGTGCGCCACATCCTCGACCGCTACGGTGATGTTGCGCAGGTGGCGCTGGCCGAACAGGCGCATGCTGCCGGTGGAATAGGGCACGAAGATCACGTCGTCCTGGTCGCGCCCCCAGCTGGTGGCGCCCTTCGGGGCCATCACGCCGATCACCTGGAAGAGGATGTTGTCGGCCAGCACGTATTGGCCGACCGGGTCGCGCCCGTCGGGGAACAGCGCGCGCGCGACGGTGCGCCCGAGCACCGCCACGCTGGCGTAGCGCTGCTCGTCCTCGGCGGAGAAGAAGGTGCCGCTGGCCAGCGGCCAGTGGCGGGCGACGATGTAGTCGGCGCTGGTGGCGTTGGCGTCGGTGCGGTGGTCGTTGGCGCCGAAGCGCAGCGTGATCGCCGCGTTCTGCTCGGGCACCGCGGCGCGCACGTTGGGCAGCTCGGCGATGGCCTCGGCGTCGGCTGGCACCAGGGTGGTGATGCCCGCGCGGCCGCGCTGGTTGGGCGCGCCGGGGCGCACCGAGAGCAGGTCGCTGCCCATCGCGGAGATGCGGTCGATGACCTCCTGGCGCGCGCCGTCGCCGATCGCCAGCATGGCGATCACCGAGGCGACGCCGATGACGATGCCCAGCAGGGTGAGGACGGCGCGGAACACGTTGGCGCGCAGCGAGCGCAGCGCGGTGCGGGTGGCCTCGATCAGGTCGGCGACATGCGAGACATGGTCGGGGCGCAGCACGAAGGCCGGCGGCGGCGCGGCGGGCGGCTGCGGGCCGGGGTCGGCGACGATGCGCCCGTCGCGGATCTCGATGCAGCGCTCGGCCACCGCGGCCACCTCGGGCGCGTGGGTGATGAGGATCACCGTGTGGCCGGCGGCGGACAGCTCGGCGAGCTGGCGCATCACCGCGGCGCCGCTGGCGGTGTCGAGCGCGCCGGTGGGCTCGTCGGCGAGGATCACGCGCCCGCCGTTCATCAGCGCGCGGGCGATCGACACGCGCTGCTGCTGGCCGCCGGAGAGCTGGTTGGGGCGATGGTCGAGGCGGTCGCCCAGGCCGAGCGCGTCGAGCAGCTCACCGGCGCGGCGGTGGCGTTCGGCGGTCGGCATGCCGGCATAGACCGCCGGCACCTCGACATTCTCGCGTGCGCTGGCGCCGGCGATCAGGTGGTAGCCCTGAAACACGAAGCCGAAGGCCTCGCGGCGCAGCGCGGCCAGCTGGTCGGCGTCGAGCGTGGCGACGTCATGGCCGAGGAAGCGGTAGCGCCCGCTGCTGGGGCGGTCCAGGCAGCCGAGCAGGTGCATCAGGGTGGACTTGCCCGAGCCCGAGGCGCCCATGATGGCGACGAACTCGCCGGCGTGGATGGTCAGGTCGATGCCGTGCAGCACCTCGACCGCCAGCTCGCCGTTGCGGTAGGTCTTGGTGACGCCGGCCAGCGCGATCAGCGGCACGGCGGGCGGCGTCGGCGTGGCCGCGAGGGAGGGCGCCGCGTCGCGCTTCATCGTCGTCACAGGCCGCGCAGCGGGCGGCGGCGCGTGTCGTCTGCCGTGCCGTCGCGCAGCCCGGCGACCACCTGCTCGCCGGCTTCGAGGCCGGACAGCACCTGCGCCTGGATGCGATTGGTGGTGCCGATGGTCACTTCGCGCTCGACCAGGCTGCCGTCCGCCGCCACCACCTGCACCATGGCGCGCCGCCCTTCGCCGGTGGCGGTGCCGCGCCGGCCGGCGAAGCGCACCGCGCCCATCGGCACCAGCAGCGCATCGCGCGCCTGCGCGGTGATGAAGAACACCTGCGCGGTCATCTGCGTCATCAGCGCGTGCTCGGGGTTGGGCACGTCGAACAGCGCGTTGTAGAGCACCACGTTGTTGGTCACCGTGGGCGTCGGCTCGATCTTTTCGAGCGTGCCCGGCCAGCGCCGGCGCGCATCGCCCAGGGTGGTGAAGTAAGTGGCCATGCCCGGCCGCAGGCGGCCGATGTCGGCCTCGGAGACCTGGGTCTGCACGGTCATCGTCGACAGGTCGGCGATGCGCAGAATCACCGGCGCCGACTGGTTGGTGTTGAGCGTCTGGCCCTGGCGCGCGGTGATCGATACCACCGTGCCGGCCATCGGTGCGTAGATGCGCGCGTAGTCGAGGTTGGCCTCGTCGGCGCGCAGGCTCGATTCGCTCTGCGCGATCTGCGCACGCAGCGCCTCGATCTGCGCGCGCGCCGAGCGCAGCGTGGCCTCGGCCGCCTGCACCGCCTCGGTGGTGGTGGCGTCGGCGGCGATCAGGTTCTTCTGGCGGCGCGCCTGCAGCTGCGCCAGTTCGAGCTGGGCGCCACGGTCGTCGAGCTGGGCGCGCAGGCTGCGCAGCTGGGCGCGGCGCTCGTCGACACGGGCGCGATACACGGTGGGGTCGATCTCGGCCAGCAGCGCACCGGCCTCGACCTGTTCGCCGACCTCGACATGAATCTTGCGCAGCTGGCCGGAGACCTGGGCGCCGACATCCACATGGTCGCGCGGCTGCAGCGTGCCGGTGGCGGTGACCACATCCTCCAGCTCACCGCGCTGCACGGTGGCGAGCAGGTAGCGCTCGGCGGCCGGCGGTGCGGCGGAGAAGTGCACCCAGGCGGCGAGGCCGGCGGCCACGAGGGCGAGCAGCAGGGCGGCGGCCAGCAGGCGGCGGCGAAACGGGCGAGGTGCGTCTGGCGTCATGGCGCGGGGTATGGGAGGGGGGCGCAGGCGGCGGCCGGTCGGTGAGGCAGGGCGTGTCGGCCGGGGCGGAGGGAGTAAACGAAAACGGTTCGCATTTGATCAGAGGCCGTCCGCCGCGGTCAAGCGACCGGCGTCATGCGGCCCGCAGATCGGCCGTCGGCTGTGCGCCGAAGCCGCTCGACAAGAGAAAATCGACCAGTCGCGCCGCACAATCCGCCGGCGCCACCAGTGCGCCCTCGCGCTTGAGCGCTTCGAAGCGCGGCCGCGCCGGAAAGAGCGCTTTGTCGCTGATGCGCACCTGCTGCTGCATGTCGGTGTCGATCACGCCAGGCGCCAAGCTGCAGATGCGCAGGCGCGGCAGGGCGTCTTCGGCCACCGCGCGGGCATGGTGGTCGAGCGCCGCCTTGGTGGCGCAATACACGCTCCAGCCGGCGTAGGCCGAACGGGCCGCGCCGCTGGAGATGTGCAGGATGCGCCGGTCGCGGGCACGCGCGGTGGCGGTGATGAAGGCGTCGGCCAGCATCAGCGGTGCGGCGACATTGAGGGCGACCGCCTGCGCCACCGCCCTGGCGCCCTGGTGGCCGGGCGGGCCGACCGGGGCGACGGTGCCGGCGTTGTTGATCAGCAGCACGTCGTCCGCATCGCCGATGAAGCGGCTCAGGGCGTCGCCCGCCAGCCAGCGCGCCAGGGCGTCGGTGTCGGACAGGTCGATCGCCACCTGACTGAAATGCTTGCCGAAACGCTCGCCCAGCGCGGCATTCTCATGCCGCGCCAGACCGAGCACGCTGGCGCCCCGGTCGAGCAGATTGGCGGCAATCGCGGCGCCCAGGCCGCGGCTGGTGCCGGTGAGGAGGGCTTTCATGAGGACTCCTTTCGGGTGACTCGCAGACACCAGCGTAGCGAAGGCAGGGCGTCGGCGTCGAGCACGGCATGTGGCCGCGGGGGCGGGCGCCGCCGCCAGCAGCCGATATATATAAAGATGTAGGAATTTTCGTCGATATGAAATTTCGTTGGCGAAGCGCACTACGCACGGTACCCTCGCCGCGCCAGGGAGAAAAAAAAATGACGAAAACGGGACGCCGCCGCTGGGCGACGGGGTTGATGTTGATCGGGGTCGCCGGGATGTCTGCGTTGGCTTGGGCGGCATCGGACGGCGAGGATGCGGCCGAACTGCAGGGCTTGCTCGAGGTGCTCGAGCAGCAGACCGAGATCGCCACCAAGACCAAGCTCAACGCGGATTATGTGCCGGGCCTGGTGACGGTGCTGCATGGCGAGGAGATGGAGGCCCTGGGGGCGCGCACGGTGTGGGACGCCCTGCGCCTGGTGCCCGGCATCGAACCGTCGGCCGACGCCATCGGCGCACGCCAGATCCTGGTGCGCGGCATCGGCGGCAGTTTCGCCTCGGGCAACATGAAGATTTTGCTCAATGGCCGGGCGATGAACTCGGCCCTGTCGGCCTCGGCCAACCCGGTGCTGAACCTGTCGATCGCGCAGGTCGACCATATCGAGGTGGTGCGCGGGCCGGGCTCGGCGGTGCATGGCGAGTTCGCCTATGCCGGCGTGCTGAACGTGATCACCCGCAAGCAGGGCCGCGAAGTGTTCTTGCATGCCGGTGAGTCCGAGGTGTATGCGGCCGGCGGCTTCGCCCACTGGCGCAGCGAGGACGGGCGCGGCGGCGGCAGTATCAACGTGGGCGGCTGGCATGGCGCGGCCGGTACGAATGCCGGCCAGGACGCGCTCTACAACGGGTTCAACGCCTCCCAGTCGGCCCTGTCGAACGCGCCGGGCCGGATCGATGACGAGGTCGAGCAGCGCTCGGTGCTGTTGGATCTGTACCGCGACGCGCTGTCCCTGTCGCTGGTGTATGTGGAAGATGGTCATGGCGACCATTTCGGCACCATCAACGTGCTCGACAATGATCAGGGCATCGACTACCGCAACCGCTACCTGATGGCCAGCGGCAAGGGGAGCTGGGCGTTGACCGAGCACCTGAGGACCGAGCTGGCACTCGGTTGGCAGTACTACGAGAACCGCTACAACACGCGCCTGCTGCCGGACGGATTCTTCTGGTTCAACAAGACGCCGGCGCTGACGCAGTTGCCCGGCGGCTACCTCTCCAAGGGCTACTACGAAGAGCAGCGCCTGTCGGCCGACCTGGACGTGCATTGGGACGGCTGGGAAGGGCATCGCTGGCTGGCGAGCCTGGGGCTGGCGCGCATTTCGGTGGGCGATTCGTGGCAGGAGAACAACGTCGATCCGGCGACCAACAATCCGACCCCGACGCAGCGCTTTTTCAAGGAAGACGGCATCCCCTGGCCGTCGGAGCATCGCTCGCGGCGCATTGCCAGTTTCACGCTGCAGGACGAATACCGCCTCTCCGAGGATGTGACCCTGACCGCCGGCGCACGCTACGACGACTACGACGATTTCGGCAGTAACACCTCGCCCCGCCTGGCCGCGGTGTGGCGCCTCGACCGCAGTCACATCCTCAAGGCACAGTACGCCGAAGCCTTCCGCCCGCCCACCTTCTACGAGACCGGCTTCGCCCCGGATCTGAAGCCCGAGACGATCCGCACCGCGGAGCTGGGCTATGTGTTCAAGTCGGCCGAGACCGAGGTGCATCTCACCGCCTTCCGCTCGCGCCTGAGCAACCTCATCGTGAACAACGGCATTCTTGGCTACGGCAATGCCGACACGGTGCGGGTCAAAGGCGCCGAGGGCGAGATCCAGCAGCGCTTCGGGCCGCACTTCCGGATCGAGGCCAACCTGACGGTCACGGATACCGAACAGGCCGGCGGCGGCACGGTGGCCGGGGCGGCCAACCGGCTGGCCAACCTGGTGCTGCGCTACGAGCCGCGCTCCACGCAGACCTACGCGATGTGGCTGCGCCATGTGGGCGAGCGGGGCCGGGAAGCGAGCGACCCGCGCGAGAAACTGTCGGGCTACGAGACCGTCGATCTGGCCGCCAGCTTCGGCAACCTGGGTGTCAAGGGGCTGACGTTGCGCATCGGCGTGAGCAACGTGTTCGATCGCGAAGTGCGCTACCCGGCCTTCAACACGCTCGATCTGGCGGGACAGACGATCCGCTCCTATGCCAACGACTATCCGCAGCCCGGCCGTGCCGGCTGGCTGCAAGTGTCCTACGCCATGTAAGCCGGCGTTCCTTTCCACTCCCGGCGTCAGCCGATCACCGGAAGTCCGACATGCACTCTTTGAATCCATCGGCCGGCTTCGTCCTGCTGCAAACCCTCAACTATCTGCTCACCGCGGCCTTGTTGGTCCATGCCTGGCGCAAGCAGCGTGCGTTGTTCTGGGTCATCCCTGCGGCCATCGTGTTCGGTTTCGTGATCGAGTATTCGCAGGTCTCGAAAGCGGTGCCACCGTATTACTACACCGAAGCGTTGCTCGCCCTGCCCGGGCCGGTGCCGCTGGGGGTGGTGCTCAGCTGGGGGACGATCATCTACGCGGTGCTGGCCACGGTCCGCTCGCTGGCCGTGCCGGCGCGCTGGGCGCCGGTGGTGGCGGGCTTGCTGGCCACGTCGATCGATTTCGTCTCGGACCCGGCCTTCGTTTCGTTGGGCTTCTGGGTGTGGGCCGAGCCCGGCGCATGGTTCGGCATTCCGTGGACCAACTATGTGGGCTGGTTCGTCATCGTGGCGTCCTACACGGCGTGCTTCGAGCTGGTGACGCGTTTCGGCCCGAAGCGCGGCGTGTTCCCGGCGCTTGCGCCGTGGCTGGCGATCGCGCCGGCCTTCGGTATCTTCGTCGGCACGATGCTCGGTTACCTGTGGCTGGAAAGTCGTGCCATCGTCGATCCGGAGACGCTGGTGGCGATGTTCTTCGGCCTGTGGCTGCTCATCGTCCTGTCGCAGCTGGCCCGTCTGCGCGGCGACAACACGCTCAGCGGGTGGACGCTGGCGGCGCCGCTGTTCCTGTTCTGTGCCTCGCTGGCGATCCTCTTCGGCACGCCCCTGCATCGGCATGCGCCTGAACTGGTGCTGGTGCTGCCGGCCTTCACGCTGCTTGGCATGGCCGGTTTCCTGTGGCCGTATCGTTCCGCCTTGGGCATGGCATCGCGGGCGGCGGCGCATCCGGTGGCCTCGTCGGTGTCGCGCAAGCGCATGCTGGCGATGCTGTTCGTCGGTGCGGTGGCCGGTGTCGGCCTCACCGCGGCCACGCCCGACAAGGGGCTGATCGGGCCGGTGAATCTGCCCGGCGACGATGCCTTCCTGCCCAGCCAGGATGTGCAGTGGTGGTACTGGACCGGCCATCTGGAAACGGAGGAGGGGCGCAAGTTCGGCTTCGAAGTGGTGTTCTTCAGCTTCGACAGCTTCCTGGTGATGCGCGACCAGCTCACCCAGGTGGCGATCACCGATGTGGAGGCCGACACCTTCAAGTTCGACGAACACCTGGCCTTTCACCTGCCGCAACGCACGAGCAAGCGCTTCGACCTGAAAGCCGGGCCGGGCGACATCATCCGGGCGGTGGGCGACAGCCAGTTCGATCGGCTGCACAGCGAGGTCGGCGGCTATGTGCTCGATCTGGAGCTCGAAGCCAGCAAGGCGCCGGTGCTGCACTACGGCGGCGATGCCCACCCCTATCGCTTCGGCGGCTACACCTACTACTACTCGCGGGTGCAGATGAAGACCCGCGGCACCATCACCGTCGATGGCAAGACCTATCACGTCAAGGGCACCAGCTGGTACGACCGCCAATACGGCGAGCTCTACCAGGCCATCGTCAAGGGCTGGCAGTGGTTCGCCATCGAGCTGGCGGACAACCGCCAGATCATGCTCTACGACATCCTCGGCAAATCCAACCAGGTCGAGCGCGCCGGGTCGATCACCGATGCCGACGGCAACACCCGCGCGCTGGCCGGGCATCAGTTCCAGGTCGAGGTGCTCGGAAAGTGGAAGAGCCCGCATACCGGGTGCATCTATCCGTCGGGCTGGCGTGTTATCGTCGAGGGCGAAACCTTCGAGGTCCAGCCGATGGTGCGCGACCAGGAACTGCGCGCCAAACACGGTTTTTGGCCGGGTCCGGAATATTGGGAGGGGGCCGCCTCGGTCGGCGGTGCCAGCCCGGGCAAGGCCTATGTCGAGCTCAACGGATTCTGCCGCGGCGTCGAAGGCACACTGGCGTTTTAGGGCCCCCGGCCGCGCGGGCCGGGGCGAAGTGAGACGGGAAGCATGAACAGGCTGCAGCGCATGGGCGGGACGCACGATTGACACGGTCGCTACCGCCGCCGAGCCCCGGTGTGTCGCACTGCCGTGTCTTGTCGGTGTCGCGGTGGCGGCCATGAGCCGCGCGATGAGCGCGCGTCGCCTGATGTGCATGCTGCTGGCGACGCTGCTGATCGCCGGCTCGCCCTGGCTGGGGGCGATTGCCGCCGACGAGCAGGATGCTCGCCGCGTGATGGTCGGCATCAACCTGTTTCCCGCCGTGCTGGCCGCCGACCAGGACATCGGCGACAAGCGCAACGGCAACGAGCCCCTGCTGTTGCTACTGGTTCACCGCGACGAGGCGGTGCTGGTCGAGCAGCTGGCCGCCGTGCTGCGCGACAAGGGTGCGGTGCGCGGCATCCCGTTCAAGGTCAAGTCGGTGGCGGTGTCGCAGCTGCCGGACTACGCCAAGGCGAAAGTTGCCGGCGTCTTCGTCGCCCAGCGCATGGGCGATGACCTCGGCGCCGTTCTCGATTTCAGCCGCCGTCAGAAACTGCTGAGCTTTTCCCCGTTTGCCGGCGATGTCGAGCGCGGCGTGGCCGCCGGTCTGGTGGTCAGCGACCGGGTGCTGCCTTACGTCAATACCGGCGCGGTCGATGCGGCCGGTGTCCGCATCAAGCCCTTCTTCCTGAAAATCGCGGAGCGTTATGAGCAGCGCTGACAAGACGCGGCGGGGCCGCATCAAGCTGCCGGCCGGGGTCGCGGTGACGGCACTGTTCCTGGCGCTTGCGGTGTGCCTGGCGGCCATTCTCGCCTACTACTGGTTCGCGGTACTGGCGCCGCGGCTGGACGCCAACGCCCGCGCCAACGCCACGGCACTGGCCAGCTCCCAGGCGCTGACGCTGGCCGACGCCCTCACCGGGGGCGACGCGGACGCCGCGCAGCGCCGCCTGGCCGGGGTCATGGACGAAATCCTGATCGCGCGCGAGCCGACCACCGGCGCGCCGATCTTCCTCGGCCTGAAGACCGAAATCGACTACGACGTGGTGAATGCGCCGCCGGGCATGCTCGACATCGCCAAGGACAGCGGGGCGTGCAGCGACTGCCTCGACATCGACGTGCCGCTGTATGCGCGCCGCAGCCGGGAGCTGCTGGGCATTGCCCATTTCAGCGCCAACATGCAGTTCGTGAGCGAGCTGAAGACCGATGTGCGCGACAAGCTGTCGATCGGCGCCGCCCTGTTGCTGGTGGTGATCGGCGGCATCTGGTGGGCGGTGGTCAGCCTGCTGCGCAAGCTCGTGCGCAGCGAACGCAACCTGCGCGCGCTGTTCGAAGTGGCGCCGGTGCCGATGGTGCTGGCGCGGCGGCGCGACGGCCACATCCTGCGCGGCAACCAGGCTGCGGCCGAACTGTTCGGCGTGCCCGCCGACGCGCTGGCGGACCAACCCGCCTACACCTTCCATGGCGATGCCGCGGGGCACAAGCCCTTGTGCGGCCCGGACGCCGATTCGCGCAATGTGGATAGCCGCGAGATCGAATTCACCGACCGCCGCGGCGAACATCACTGGGCGCTGGCCTCGGCCTATGCGATCGGCTATTTCGATGAGGCGGCGCACATCCTCAGCTATGCCGACATCACCGCGCTCAAGCGCGTCCAGCAGGAACTGACGATCGCCAAGGAAGCCGCCGAAGCCGCTACCCAGGCCAAGAGCGTGTTCGTCGCCAACATGAGCCACGAGATCCGCACCCCGCTCAACGCCGTGCTCGGCTTCTGCCACCTGGCCCAGCGCACGCCGCTGAGCGACGAGCAGCGCGACTACCTGGGCAACATCCGCAAGGCCACCGACGCACTGCTGGCGGTGATCAACAACATTCTCGACTTCTCCAAGCTCGACGCCGACAAGCTGGAGCTCGAAGCGGTCGATTTCAGCCTCGCCGACCTCGTGGACGACCTGCTCGGCCTGTTCGGCGTGCTCGCCGACCAGCGCGGCCTGAGCCTCGCCGCCGAGGTGGCCGACGACGTGCCCGGCCGGGTCAACGGCGACCCGCAACGGCTGCGCCAGGTGATCATCAACCTGCTGGGCAATGCGCTCAAATTCACCGAACTGGGCGGGGTGCAGCTGCGGATCGGGCGCGAGCCGGGCGCCGAGGGGCGGCTGCGGCTGTGTTTCGAGGTCAGCGACACCGGCGTCGGCATCGCGCAAGACGTCATGCCCAGCCTGTTCGAATCCTTCACCCAGGCCGACAGCTCGATCACCCGCAAGCATGGCGGCACTGGCCTGGGCCTGGCGATCTGCCGCAGCCTGGTGGACCTGATGGGCGGGCAGATCGGTGTGCGCAGCGCGCCGGGGCAGGGCAGCACCTTCTGGTTTACGGCCGAGCTGGGCGTTGCGAGCGCGGTTGCGCCGGCGCCTGCCCCGGCCGCTGCCGAGGCGAGCCAGCCGCGCCCGGGCGCGCGCGTGCTGGTGGTCGAGGACAACCCGATCAACCAGCGCATCATGCGCGAGCTGCTCGAACACATGGCCCTGAACGTGAGTCTGGCCGGTGACGGTCAGGCCGCGCTGGAGGCGGTTGCGCAGGCGCGCTTCGATCTGGTCCTGATGGATCTGCAGATGCCGCGGCTCGACGGCTACCAGGCGACCGCCGGCATCCGTGCGCAACACGATCCGCTCAGCCTGCCGATCATCGCCATGACCGCCCACGGCCGTGACGAAGACCGCGAGCAGTGCCTGGCCGCCGGCATGAACGACCACCTCAGCAAGCCGGTCGATCCGGCGCTCTTGGCGCGTACGCTGGCGCGCTGGCTGCCGGCCGCGCCCTCGGCACCCGGCGCTGCCCCGGCACCGTCGCCTGCCGTTGTCGCCAAGAACGATCCGGCCTTCGATCTGCCCGGCCTCGATGCCGCCGCCGGCCTGGTCCGGGCCGGCCACAACCGGGACCTCTACCGCCAGCTGCTGTGCGACTTCCGCCAGGACCATGCCGACAGCGTCGTGCGGATGCGCCGTGCGATCGCAGCCGGCACGCCCGGCGAAGCGCTGCGCATCGCCCACAACCTCAAAGGCACCGCCGGCAACCTCGGCGCCCGGGCCCTGGAGCGCAACGTGCGGGCACTCGAGCGCACGCTGCGCAGCGAGGTCGATGCCGAGGCGGCACTGGCGGCGGTCGAGGATGCGCTCACGCAACTGGGCGACGGCATCGCCGGCCTCGACACGCCGGCGCCGACGGTCGCCTCCGGCCCGATCGACCCGGTACGGCTGCAGGCGAGTGTGGCCGCGCTGGCGCAAGCGCTGGGCGACGGCAATTTCGACGCCGTGCAGCGGCTCGATCCCCTGGCCCGCGCCCTGGGCGGCCACTTGGCCGACCCCTACCAACGGCTTGCCCGCCAGGTGCGGGCCTTCGAATTCGACGCCGCGCAGGCCACGCTGGCCGACTTGTCGCGGCAATTGGCGACGATCCCCGGAGAACAGACGCATGACTGACGACAAGCCCCGAGTCCTCATCGTCGACGACGAACGCTCCAACATCAGCCTGCTGGGCAACCTGTTGCAGCCGGACTGCGAGGTGGTGGTCGCCACCGACGGCGAATCGGCCCTGCGCCGCGCCGCCGCCGCGGCCCGACCCGACCTCATCCTGCTCGACGTCATGATGCCCGGCATGGACGGCTATCAGGTGTGCAAGCAGCTCAAGGACAGCGACGCCACCCGCGACATTCCGGTGATCTTCATCACCGCCATGGGCGAGGAGGACGACGAGGCGCTGGGGCTGCGCATCGGCGCCGTGGATTACGTCACCAAGCCGTTCTCGCCGGCCATCCTCAAGATGCGCATCCGCACCCATGTCGAGCTCAAGCGCCTGCGCGACCACTGGCAGCGCCTGTCGACGGTCGACGCGCTCACCCAGATCGCCAACCGCCGCTGCTTCGACGAGGCGCTCGACACCGCCTGGCGCAGCGCCATGCGACAGAATCAACCGCTGGCCCTGATCATGGCCGATGTCGATCACTTCAAGGCCTACAACGACCACCACGGCCATGCCGCCGGCGACGACTGCCTGCGGCGCGTGGCCCAGGCCTTGCGCCAGGAGGTCAAACGCGCCGGCGATCTGCTCGCGCGTTTCGGCGGCGAGGAGTTCGCCTGCCTGATGACGGACGTCGATCTCCATGGCGCCGAGACGGTCGCCAAGCGCATGTGCGGCGCCGTCACCGAGCTGGCGCTGCCGCACCAGCACCCGGCGGTGCAGGGGACGGTCAGCATCAGCATGGGCCTGGCGGTGCTGGTGCCCAACAGCGCGCAAAGCCCCACCGAATTGATCATCCAGGCCGACCGCCGGCTCTACGACGCCAAGCGCGGCGGCCGCAACCGGCTGTGTGTCGGCTCGGCGGAGTAAGTATCGATCATCGTTGCCGGGCTGGATTCATCCGACCTCGGGCCGCTCACTCACGCGAAGCGCACGTTCGAGCAAGGTCGCAGTAGGGCTTGGGCGTCATTCGGCGCCTTGCGCCTGGCCTGTCGCGGGTGATTGCGGCCGATCGGGGATGAGGCCGTCCGCGGTGTGTCAGTAGCCGCGGATGTGTTGATACATCGCGACCTGCTCGGCTGTGAGAATGTCCATCATGGCGAGGTGATAGCGCAGGTGGGTGGCGCGTAGCCGGCCCTGGAGCTGGGCGGCAGCGGCCGTGCTCGCCGCGACGGTATCCGGCCCGGCCTGCCGCGATCGGAACAGGGTGTCGAGCTGGCGCTCGGCGGCAATGAGCTGCTCGCCCAGGGTCCGGGCCTCCTCCTGCATGCGGGTAAATAGCATTTGTGTCTTGTGGTGCTGATCCGCACTGAGCTTCAGCTCGGCGGCGAGATCGAGCACATGGGCCGGGCCCGGGTAGCCGTTCAGCTCGGCAGGCAAGGCCATCGCCAGCCCCTTGCCCGCTCTCAGATCGGCCATCTGCTGCTCGGACAACGCCTTGATTTCACGTTGCTGCATGCCGGCATAGGGCGCGGTTGTGGTGCCGGGATGCCGGGATGCTTCATGCGTGCCGTGCCCTGAAGGGGGCTGGGCAACGGCAAGGCCAGAGGTGGTGGAGATGGCCAGCGAGACGAGTACGGGGCGGAGGATTTTCATGGGCACCTCAAGGCAAAGCGCGGAGTTCAAAGGGGCGTGTTGCATTCCGGGGCAGGGGCGAGCAGGCGCGTGCGACTTGTTCCGATGACCGCCGCCGCGCAGAAAAAGTTCTTACGTCAGACATGCCCGCGCCACGCGATCCCGCGCACTTGATCCGGCCGACGCCGCCCCCGGCCTCAGTCGCCAGCGCTGGCCACGAAGGGCGCCAGGTCGGCGCGACTGACGGTCAGGCGGGCATCGGCGCGCAGTTGGTCGACGAAGAAATCGATGGTGTGGCGCACCCGCGGCGCGATCAGCGCGCGGTGCGGGTATTGCAGGCTGAGGCTCATGTCCGGACTGCGCAGTGCGTCGAACAGCACGATCTTGAGCCCGCCGGCCTGCAGGTGCGGCCACACATGCTGGGTGCCCAGCTGGGCGATGCCCAGGCCGGCCAGGGCGCCGGCGAGCAGGGCGTCCGGGTCCGAGAAGGTGAAGGCGGCCGGGTAGGCATGGGGCTGCGCATCGCCGTCGGTATCGAACAGCCAGATCCATTCGCCGCTCGACAGGAAGCGGGCGGCCAGCAGGTCGTGCGCCACCAGCTCGCGCGGCACCGTCGGCACGCCCTTGCGGGCGAGATAGTCGGGCGAGGCGACCAGCACCGAGAAGAAACGGCAGACCTGCCGCGCGGCAAGGTTGTTGTCCTTGATCACGCCGCCGCGCAGGACGCAGTCGTAGCCGCCGCTGACGATGTCGACGAAGCGGTCGTCCGAATCGATCTCCAGCGCGATGCCCGGGTAGAGGCGGCGAAAGGCCGGCAGCAGCGGCACCAGGAAGTGACGCACCATGCTGCCGCCGGCGGACATCCGCACCCGGCCGCTCGGCCCGGTGCGCCGGGTGGCCAGATCGTCCACCGCGCCGTCGAGCGCCTGCAGCGCGCCGCGCACCTGGTCGAAAAAGGCGGCGCCCTCGGCCGTCAGGTTCAGCGAACGGGTGCTGCGGTTCATCAGACGGATGCCGAGCTTCGCTTCGAGCCGGGCGATGTTCTTGCTGACGGCGGCGGCGGAAATGCCCAGATGGCGGGCGGCGGCCGAGAAGCTGCCGAGTTCGGCCGCGCGGACGAAGGACTGGATGCCGCTCAGGTGCGGGGTGATGGTCATGGCAGGCCTTGATTGATAACTTTTGGTTGATAGCGATTCGATGAGTTTATGGCTTATCGATGGTAATCGACCGCGGCACACTGGGCGCACCTTTTCACAACAGGAGCACCCAACATGAACAAGCATGTGGTCATCATCGGTACGGGCAATGTCGGCACGGCACTGGCCCGGGGGTTTTCGGCGCGCGGCGACCGGGTGGTGTTCGCCTCCCGCGCTCCGCAGGGCGAGGCGGCACGCCAGGCGCTGGACGCCGTGCCCGGCAGCGCAGCGGGCACGCTGGCCGAGACGCTGACCGCGGCCGACATCGTCTGCCTGGCGGTGCCTGGCAGCGCGCTGGAGGCGGTGCTGGCCGAGATCGCGCCGGTGGTACCGGTGGGTACGCTGGTCATCGATGCCACCAATCCGCTCGATTTTTCGCAGGGCGCCCCGCGCCTGGCGCTGGGCTTTTCCGATTCGGCGGGCGAGGCGGTGCAGCGCCGGCTGCCGGCGGCCCGGGTGGTCAAGGCCTTCAACAGCATCGGTGCCGGCCTGTTCGTCCGCCCGGCCTTCACCGGCGGTGCGCCGGACATGTTCATCGCCGGCAATGATTCGGCGGCCAAGGATGAGGTGGCGGCGATCCTGCGCGATTTCGGCTGGCGCGGCGCGATCGACGTCGGGGCGATCGACGCCTCGCGCCTGCTCGAGCCGCTGGCCATGCTGTGGATCGACTACGGCGTGCGCCGCGGCCACTGGACGCACGGCTTCAGCCTGCTCGGCCAGGCGGCATGACAATGGGGCGGGACGCGTACCGTCCGGCGCTCGCCGATTGTTCCGGGACGCAGGCGGCCCGCCTCTGGTATCGTCACCGCCCATGACGACCATGCTTTCCGTTTCCAATCTTTCCAAGGTCTACGAGGGCGGCTTCACCGCGCTCAAGGCCGTCGATCTCGACATCCGCCGCGGTGAGATCTTCGCGCTGCTGGGGCCCAACGGCGCCGGCAAGACGACGCTGATCAGCATCGTCTGCGGTCTGGTCAATGCCTCGACCGGCACGGTGAAGGTGGGCGGGCACGACATCGTGACCGACTACCGGGCCGCGCGCAGCCTGATCGGGCTGGTGCCGCAGGAGCTGACCACCGAGGCCTTCGAGTCGGTGTTCTCGGCGGTGAGCTTCACCCGCGGCCTGTTCGGCAAGCCGGCCGATCCGGCCTATATCGAGAAGGTGCTGCGTTCGCTGTCGCTGTGGGACAAGCGCAACCACAAGATCATGACGCTGTCGGGCGGCATGAAGCGCCGGCTGCTGATCGCCAAGGCGCTCTCGCACGAGCCGCGCGTGCTCTTCCTCGACGAGCCCACCGCCGGGGTCGACGTCGAGCTGCGCCGCGACATGTGGAACCTGGTGCGCGGCCTGCGCGAGGACGGGGTGACGGTGATCCTCACCACCCACTACATCGAAGAGGCCGAGGAGATGGCCGACCGCATCGGCGTCATCACCCATGGCGAGATCATCCTGGTCGAAGACAAGGCCACGCTGATGCACAAGCTGGGCAAGAAGCAGCTGACCGTGCATCTGCACGAGCCCATCGACACGGTGCCCGAGGCGCTAGCCGCCTATGCGCTGGAGCGCACCGACGACGGCCATGCGCTGACCTACACCTACGACGCCGAACGCGAGCACCCCGGCATCGCCGACCTGCTGGCCGACCTCAACGCCGCCGGCGTCGGCTTCAAGGATGTGAACACGACACAAAGCTCGCTCGAAGACATCTTCGTGAGCCTGGTAAAGCAATGAACCTCTACGCCATCAAAGCCATCTACCGCTTCGAAATGGCGCGCGCCTGGCGCACGCTCACGCAAAGCATCATCTCGCCGGTGATCTCCACCTCGCTCTACTTCGTGGTCTTCGGCGCCGCCATCGGCTCGCGCATTCCGGAAGTGGACGGGGTCAGCTACGGCAGCTTCATCGTGCCCGGCCTGATCATGCTGGCGCTGCTCACCCAGAGCGTGTCGAACGCCTCCTTCGGCATCTACTTTCCGCGCTTCACCGGTACCATCTACGAGGTGCTCTCGGCGCCGGTGTCCTACCTCGAGATCGTCATCGCCTATGTGGGCGCGGCGGCCACCAAGTCGCTGATCCTGGGCAGCATCATCCTCGCCACGGCGGGGCTGTTCGTGGATATCCGCATCGAGCATCCGCTGTGGATGCTGCTGTTCTTCGTGCTCACCGCCTTCACCTTCAGCCTGCTCGGCTTCATCATCGGCATCTGGGCCGACGGCTTCGAGAAGCTGCAGCTGGTGCCGATGCTGATCGTCACGCCGCTGACCTTCCTCGGCGGCAGCTTCTACTCCATCCACATGCTGCCGCCGTTCTGGCAGACGGTGACGCTGTTCAACCCGGTGGTGTACCTGGTCAGCGGCTTCCGCTGGAGCTTCTACGGCCTGGCCGACGTCAGCCCGGCGCTCAGCCTGGGCATGACGTTGCTGTTCCTGGTGGTGTGCATCGGCGTCGTGGCGTGGATCTTCCGCACGGGGTATCGCCTCAAGCCGTGAGCCGGCCCGTCCTGTATTCCTTCCGCCGCTGCCCCTACGCGATCCGTGCGCGGCTGGCGTTGGGGCAGGCCGGGGTGGCGGTCGAGTTGCGCGAAGTGGTGCTGCGCGACAAACCCGCCGCGATGCTGGCGATCTCGCCCAAGGGCACGGTGCCGGTGCTGCAGCTGCCCGACGGCCGGGTGATCGACGAGAGCCTCGACATCATGCGCTGGGCGCTCGGCCGGCATGACCCCGAAAACTGGCTGACGATTGGCGACGCCGACACGCAGGCCGCGCTCATCGCCCGCAACGACATCGGCTTCAAACCGCTGCTCGACCGCTACAAATACGCCGAACGCTTCCCCGAAAAGCCGGCAGCCGCTTGGCGCGACGAAGCAGTCGCCGTGCATCTGGCCGATCTCGATGGGCGCCTCGCGCACGCCCCCTACCTCTTCGGCGCCACGCCCGCGCTCGCCGATGCGGCGCTGTTTCCCTTCGTGCGCCAGTTCGCCGGTGTCGATCCGGCATGGTTCGACATGGCGCCGCTGCCGGCGCTGCGGAGGTGGTTGGCCGGCTGGCTGGGGTCGGATCTGTTCGCCGCGGTGATGAAAAAACAGCCGCCTTGGCGCGCGGCAGACGGCTGCGCCTAACGCGGCTCCAGCACCGCCAGCAGCTGCGCCAGCCGCGCGTCCAGCGCGGCGACATCCGCCGCTGCGAGTGGCGCCAGGATGCGCCGCTCGTTCTCCAGGTGCGCTTCGACGGCGCGGTCGATCAGCGCGAGACCGTCGGCGGTCAGCGTCACCAGTTTGCTGCGCGCATCCTTCGGGTCGGGCTGGCGCTCGATCCAGCCGCGCGCTTCGAGCCCTTGCAGGCGATGGGTCATGGTGCCCGAGGTGATCATCAGCGAGGAGAACAGCGCGGTCGGCGTCAGGGCGTAGGGCGCACCGGCGCGGCGCAGCGTGGCCAGCACGTCGAACTCGCCGCGGCCGATGCCGAAGGCACTGAACACGGTGTCCAGCTCGCGCCGCATCAGCGAGGCGCAGCGGGCCAGACGGCCGATCATGCTCATCGGCGCCAGATCGAGGTCCGGCCGTTCGCGGCGCCATTGCGCCAGGATGGTGTCCACTGCGTCGCCATGTGTCGGTCCGTTCATCGCTTGCTCCCGGCTATTGTCTTGAGTTCAAGATAAATCCGTGTCAGGCTCCATTTTATCTTGATATGAAGATAAAGCCATGAGCACGACACCCTCCACTTCCGTTTGGCGCGATGGGCTCCTCACCGCGCTGGCGCCCATCATCTGGGGCACCACCTACATCGTCACCACCGAGCTGCTGCCGCCGGACCGGCCGTTCACCGCCGCCTTGCTGCGCACGCTGCCGGCCGGCCTGGCCCTGGTGCTGTGGTGCCGGCGCCTGCCGGCCGCCGGCTTCTGGGGGCGGATGGCGCTGCTCTCGGCGCTCAACATCGGCGTCTTCCAGGCCTTGCTGTTCGTTGCCGCCTACCGCTTGCCGGGCGGGCTGGCGGCGGTGGTCGGCGCCATCCAACCCCTGCTGGTGATGGCGCTGGCCTGGGCGGTGGACCAGCAACGGCCGGTGCGCCTGGCGGTGTGGGCGAGCGTGGCGGGGGTGTTCGGCATGGGGGCGCTCTTGCTGTCGCCAGACACGGTGTGGGAGCCGGTGGGCATTGCGGCGGCGCTGGCCGGCGCGGCCTGCATGGCCGCCGGCACGTTTCTGGCGCGGCGCTGGCGGCCGGATCTGCCGGTGCTGGCCTTCACCGGCTGGCAGCTGCTGCTGGGCGGCGCCATGTTGGCGCCGGTGGCGTGGATCATCGACCCGCCGCTACCCGCGCTGAGCCTGCTGAATGTGGCCGGCTATGCTTATCTGGCGGTGTTCGGCGCGCTGGTGTCTTACGGCTTGTGGTTTCGCGGCGTGGCGCGCCTGTCGCCGGTGGCGGTGTCCTCGCTCGGTCTGCTCAGCCCGCTGACCGCGGTGCTGCTCGGCTGGCTGCTGCTCGGCCAGAGCATGCGCGGGCTGTCGTTGCTGGGGCTGGTGATGGTGCTCGGCAGCGTGCTGGCGGTGCAGTGGGCGATGTCGCCGCCGCGTCGCACACCGGTCATCGACGCGGCGCCGTCCGCGGCCGACGGCGTGGTGCGCAACCCGGTCTAGGCGACGCGCTTCAGGGCGCGATGGCGCGCTGCCAGGCGGCCAGCTTGGCGTCGAAGCGCAGGCCGGCGTGGGCCGGGCTGGTCGAGGGCAGGCGGCGATGGCGGGGAATGGCCAGGTGCGGGTCGCTCAGCGACGGCAGCACATGCTTGAGAAAGCTGGTCTCGGCCTTGGCGCCGTTGAAGTAGATGGCCTGGATGTGCGGGTGCGTGTCGAGAAAGCCGGCGAAATCGTTCGGCACGATGCTCGACTCGACGATGTCCGAATCCAGGCTGGACTCGCGCGTGCAGGCGGCCAGCACGTCCCACACCGCCACGCCGGCGGCGGTCAGCGCGGCGCAGCGCTCGGCATAGGGCGCGGTGACCTCGATGTCGAACAGCTCGGCCATGATCGGCCAGAAAGCGTTGTGCGGATGGGCGTAGTACTGCTGCTCGGCGAGCGAGCGTCTACTCGGCATGCTGCCGAGAATCAGCAGTCGGGCGTCGGGACCGGCCAGCGGCGGGAAACTCTGAACGTAGGACATGGTGGGCAGGCTACTCGCGGTCGAGATGGGCGTAGGGCGGCAGGGTCTGCAGGCGGTCGTCGTCGACCGGGCCGCCGAGGGTGAAGTGATAGAGGCTTTGCCAGGTGGTGTCGGTGATGCCCATCAAGGTGTGCATCAGATCGTCGAAGAAGCAGCCGATGCCGGTGCCGCGCAGGCCGGTGGCCTCGGCTTCCAGATACAGCACTTGGCCGACCAGGCCGGTCTCGCGGAACAGGCGCGGATAGGCGCGCGCACCACCGGCCGCCAGCGCGGCATCGAACTCGGCCAGCAGGCCGACGGCGAAGGCGCCGTCAGAAGCAATCGCCTGCTGGCAGCTCACCGTTTGCGCCGCGCGGCGCGTGTCGTCGGCGATCAGGCGGAACAGCGGCAGATCCGCCGGGCAGCCCTCGGGCGTCTCCCACACGAATTCCCCCGAGAGCGATGCGCGCAGACTGGCTTCGTGCGCCGGGTCGCGCACCAGCAGGTAGAAGCCGGGCGTGAGGTCCGTGACCCGGTGCACCATCAGCGCCAGCGACACCCGCGGCGGGCCGGGGAGCGCGGCGGCGGGGAAGGCGCCGGGCAGGGTGCGTGCCAGCAGGCGGTAGAAGTCGGCGCGCGCCAGCGGGCTCTCGCCGTCCATATCCACCGCGCTGCGCCGCTGGCGGATGAGCTGCTCGGCGCTGTGGCCGCGGTCGGGGCCGGTGTCGAGGCAAGGTTCGGCCGAGGGCGTGTCCGGGGCAGGGCCGGGGGTTGCGGCGGCGGCTGCCACGGTGTCGATGATCGGCCAGGGGTGGTGATCGTGGCTCAGACGACTGGGCGAGCCGAGCAGGTCGAGGGCGGGGATGCGTGCCTGCCAGGCCTTGGCGTCTGGATCGATGACAGGCATGCCGGCCGGCGTGAGCAGGATCAGGCAGTCGGCCTGCTCGGCCTCGGGGCCGGCTTGACGGTCGGTACCGAGCAGGCGGGCGAGGTCGGCGTCGGCGATCGTGTCGATCACCCGCGCTTGCCAGCCGAGCGTGCGCGCGGCGAAGGCGATGGCGCCGATGGCGTGGCCGACATCGTGCTGGCAGTAGCGGTAAGCGCGCTCGCCGTACTTCCAGGCTTCGCGCCAGTGGATCGAGCTGAGCCCCATCAACAGGCAGGGGTGCGGCAGGCCGGCCGTGAGCACCGCCCATTGCGCCTCGGTGAGCGCGGCGCGCCGCTCCAGCGTGTGGGTGTAGGGCGCGTAGTGGAAGACGCCGGGCGCATCGATCAGGCCGGGCACCGGGCCGCTGATCACATAGCCCTCGGTCGGATGCAGCGCGCCGCTGGAGGGGTTGATGCGCAGCGACCAGGCTTGGCCGGGCGCCACCTGCTTCCAGGCCGACAGCGCCAGGCTGTGGTAGAGCAGGCGGCCGACGGTGTCGGCATCGAGCGGGGCGGGTACGGGCGGCGCGGCGAACAGGCTGTCGTAGCTCGGCGCCGCGCGCAGCGGCGGGTGCGGCAGGGCGATCGTGGGTGCGCCGTCGAAACGGCGGAACGGGTCGGGCTGGGTGGCCCAGTCGAGATAGCCGAGCGAGGCGGCATAGCGCTGGGGATGGTGCTTGGTGCGCGTGTGGTAGTGGCGCACCACGTCCAGCGAATCGGTGTCTGGGGAATTCATGAGGCCGATCATCGCATACCCGGGGTTTGATGTCGGACGCTGGCAAGGGCGGTGAAAAGGTGTAGGGAGCGGCCAATGCCGTGGCCCTTCGCGTGGCCCGGATCTGAGTCTGGCCGCCCAGACGGCGCATCTGGTGACTTGCCGGATGCGAGGGCAAATGCACGCATCACCCGACGCACGCCCGCGACCCTCGAGGGGATGTTGCGCCTCCGGGCGGGTTTCAGCGGTCCGCCGTCCGGCGTGTTGCAGGCCGGACGGCCGGAGTGCGGTGCTTACTTCGTGATCGGTGCCAACAGTTTGGGGTTGGTCACCAGCTTGCGCACGCCATGGGCGTGGTCTTCCTTGAAGGCGTTGTTCTTGCACCATTCGCCGACGCTGTTGATGTCGAGCTTGGCGCATTGCGGACGCACGCTCCAGGTGACCTGCAGCGGCGAGCAAGTCTGGTCGGTGTACTTCGGGCCTGTGGTCGAGCCGAGAAACTCGACCGGCTTGCCGGTGTCGGTCGGCAGCCTCTTGGCCTGATGCAGGCCGTTCACCATGTTGCCGTCGTAGTCCATGTCGTTGATGTTGAGGGCTTGCGGGTCGTTGACCAGGGTGAAGACCTGCGATTCGACCCGCAGGTCGGGATTGGCGCACTTCTCGGACAGGCAGGCGCCCAGGCCGGCGCCTGGCTGGACGTCGCATGATGAGTGCACCCAGTGCACCTCGATGGTGTCGCCGGGCTTCAGGTTGCCATGTTCGCTGTCGCAGATGCTCTCCTTGGTCGGCGCCAGCTCGGCGGGTGTCAGCGTCTTGCTGATGGTGCACTGGTAGCCGCTCTGGTAGCCATGGCCATCGCCTTCGCCGGCGTAGATGGAAAAGGCGGCGGCCTTGTGCTCGGCGTTCTTGTGGAAGTGGATGTTGCAGAGGTTCATTTGGCTGGCTGGCGGCGCGAGCGCGATCCTGCGCTTGTTCTCGCCGGCCAGGCTGTTGATGTCACGAGGGGTTTGCGGGCCGAAGCCGACACAGGCCGCGCCGCCGTCGGCGTGGCCGTGGGATTGTTCGGCGGCCAGGGCGGGCGAAGAAAGTAGGCCGACGGTGATGACGAGGCCAAGGGTGCGATAGGCAGGGTGCATATAGTCGCTCCGGTGAGTAGGTTGTGAGGTTGGGCTCCGTGGCGCTCTGGTGGGCCAGGGTGCCCCAACATCATAGCCTCGCTGCGTCGTGAGGGGCATACGACATAAAATTTTTCAAGCCGCATCGCAGCGGTTCCCGCAGGCCGGCAGCAAGCGGTCGGGTGGGGCTTTACCCGTTTTTACATCGCACTAACGGTGGTTAACCCGGCGCGGTAGCACCATCCGACCATCTGCTTGCCCAAGGGGCGATGCGCCTCGTCGGCCGATCCTTCCATGTCTTTGTGAATGCGATGAAAACCTCACTCCGTAGCTGCTCAACCCGCCTCGGCGTCGGGGCGCTGGCCGTGTTCATGGCCGGCTGTGCCACGCTGGGCCCCGACTACCAGGCACCGGTCGCGGCCGTGCCCGAGGCCTGGCATGCCGCACCGGCTTCGGGCAGTGCCACCGGTAGCGCCTCGATCGAGCGCTGGTGGCAGCAATTGGGCGATGCGTCCTTGAGCGAGTTGATCGACCAGGCGCTGCGCGCCAATCCGGATCTGCAGGCCGCCCGTGCGGCGGTGCAGGCCTCGCGTGCGCAGGAGCGCGTGGCGCGGGCCGGGCAGATGCCGAGCGTCGGCGCTTCGGGCAACGCCAGCGCCAGTGGCCGCGGCGATGCCGCGGTGAGCGAGCGCTGGACGGCCGGTTTCGATGCCGGCTGGGAGATCGACATTTTCGGCGGCGTGCGCCGCGGCGTCGAGGCGGCGCGCGCCGACCGCGAGGCGGCCAGTGCGAACCTGGCCAACACGCATGCCTCGCTGGCCGCCGAGGTGGCGCTCAACTATGTGACGCTGCGCACCGGCCAGGCGCGCCTCGCCATTGCCCGGCGCAACCTCGCCGCGCAGCAGGAGACCCTGCAGCTGACCGACTGGCGCGCCCAGGCCGGGCTGGCCAGTTCGGTGGAGGTCGAGCAGGCACGCACCAACACCGAGCAGACGCGCGCCCAGATCCCCAGCCTGCAGACCGGCATCGCCAGCGCCGCCAACCGGCTCGCCGTGCTGACCGGACAGGCACCCGGCGCGCTGCAGACGACGCTCGCCGACGGCGGCCTGCCGGCGGTGCCGACCGCCATCGCCGTCGGCATTCCGGCCGAGGTGCTGCGCCAGCGCCCCGACGTGCAGGCCGCCGAGCGCGCCCTGGCGGCGGAAACGGCGCGCATCGGCGTGGCCGAGGCGGCGCGCTGGCCGGGCTTTACGCTGAGCGGGTCGATCGGGCTGGAGGCGGTCACTTTCGGTGCGCTGGGCAACGGCGCCTCGGTGCTGCGCACGCTGGCCGCGGGCATCGGCGGCGTGCTGTTCGATGGTGGCGCGCTGGCCGCGCGGGTCGAGCAGCAGGGCGCGGTGCGCGAGCAACGCCTGCACAGCTATCGCAGCACGGTGCTGGCCGCGCTGGAAGATGTCGAGAACGCCCTGACGGCACTCGACAACACCGCCCGCCGGCGCGATGCGCTGGCCGCCGCCAGCGCCGCCGCGCGCAACGCCAAGCTGCTGGCCGCCGACCGCTATCGCAGCGGCCTGATCGACTTCCAGACGATGCTCGACACCGAGCGCAGCCTGCTCAGCACCGAAGACAGCCTGGCCAGCGCCGAAGGCGAGCGCCTGAGCGCGCTGATCCAGCTCTACAAGGCGCTGGGCGGCGGCTGGTCGCGCGCCGATCTCACCGAACCCGCAGACAACCCGCAGGACAAGCACTCATGAACTCACCCGAAAAAATCGGCGCGCCGGCCGCCATCGCGCCCGCGGCCATCCTCGATGTGACCACGCGCAAGCCCCGCCGCGGGCGCGGGTGGCTGGCGGCCGGCGTGGTGCTGCTGCTCGGTGCCGGCGCCTATGCGATGTGGGGCGGCAAGGACACGGCGGCCGCCGTGCGCTACCAGACCAGCCCGGCCGAGCGCGGGGCGCTGGTGGTGACCGTGTCGGCCACCGGCACCTTGCAACCGACCAACCAGGTGAATGTCGGCAGTGAATTGTCCGGCACCGTCCAGCAGGTGTTCGTCGATGACAACAGCCGTGTCAGCAAGGGGCTGGTGCTGGCCCGGCTGGATGTGTCCAAGCTCGAGGACCAGGTGGCCAATGCGCGCGCTGCGGTGAAGGTGGCCGAGGCCTCGGTGCAGCAGGCCGAGGCCACGGTGGAGGAGTCGCGCAGCAGCCTCGCGCGGCTCAACGAGGTGTTCAAGCTCTCCGGCGGCAAGGTGCCCTCGAAGACCGAGATCGAAGCGGCCGAAGCCAGCGTGGCCCGGGCGCAGGCCAACCTCGCCAGCGCCCGGGCCGGCGTGCTGCAGGCGCGCGCCACGCTGCGCACCAACGAAACCAATCTGGCCAAGGCCTCGATCCGCTCGCCGATCGACGGCGTGGTGCTGTCGCGCGCGGTCGAGCCGGGGCAGACGGTGGCGGCCTCGCTGCAGGTGGCCACGCTGTTCGTGCTGGCCGAGGATCTGGCCAAGATGGAGTTGCAGGTGAAGGTCGACGAGGCCGATGTCGGCCAGGTGAAGGAGGGGCAACAGGCGAACTTCACCGTCGATGCCTACCCCGACCGGCGCTACCCGGCGCACATCACCCGTGTGAGCTACGGCGCCACCACCACCGACAACGTGGTCACTTACCTGACCACGCTGGAAGTGGCCAACGAAGACCTCAGCCTGCGCCCAGGCATGACGGCCACGGCCGAAATCACCACCCTGGAGAAGGCGGACGTGCTGCTGGTGCCAAACGCCGCGCTGCGCTACACGCCCGCGGCGGCCCGCGGCGAGCGCAAGCAGAGCCTGGTCGCCAGCCTGATGCCGCGCCCGCCGCGCCAGGCCAAGACCGTCAAGCTCCAGGACCCGGCCGCCGGCGAGCGCCAGCTGTGGGTGCTGCGCGACGGCCAGCCGGTGGCGGTGACGGTGAAAACCGGCGCCACCAATGGCCGCATGACCGAGATCGTGGCGGGCGATCTGGCCGCCGGTACGGCGGTGATCACCGATGCCGTGAGCGGCGCACGATGAGCGCCATGCATGACGCCCCCGAGGCGCTGATTCGCCTGGCCGGCATCACCAAAGTGTATGGCAGCGGGCAGGCGGCCTTCCAGGCGCTGCGCGGCGTGGATCTCTCCATTTCGGCCGGCGAGTTCGTGGCGGTGATGGGGCCGAGCGGCTCGGGCAAGTCGACGGTGATGAACATCCTCGGCTGCCTCGATACGCCCACCAGCGGCAGCTATGAATTTCAGGGCGTGCATGTCGAGACCATGGACCGCAACCAGCGCGCCTTGCTGCGGCGGCATTTTCTCGGCTTCGTGTTCCAGGGCTTCAACCTGCTGGGGCGCACCTCGGCGCTGGAGAACGTCGAGCTGCCGCTGCTCTACCGCGGTGAGCCGGCGGCCAAGCGCCATGCCGCGGCGCGCGCCGCGCTGGCTCAGGTCGGCCTCGACGGCTGGGAAGACCACACCCCGGCCGAGCTCTCCGGCGGACAGCAGCAGCGCGTGGCCATCGCCCGCGCCATCGTCACCAACCCGGCGGTGCTGCTGGCCGACGAGCCCACCGGCAACCTCGACAGCCAGCGCAGCGTCGAGATCATGGAGTTGCTCACCGAGCTCAACCGCCAGCGCGGCATCACCATCCTGATGGTGACGCATGAGCCGGACATGGCGGCCTATGCGCACCGGCAGGTGCATTTCGTCGATGGCCGGGTGGATAGCGATGCGCGCACGCCGGCGCTGGAGGCGGGCACATGATCTGGAATACCTTGCTGCTCGCGCTGCGCGAGATCCGCCGCAACCTGCTGCGCTCCTTCCTGACGATTCTCGGCATCGTCATCGGCGTGGCGGCGGTCATCACCATGGTGACGCTCGGCAACGGCGCGACCCAGTCGATCTCCGACCAGGTGTCCAGCCTGGGCAGCAACCTGCTGATGGTGCGCCCGGGCCAGCGCATGGGCCCGGGCGGTAGCGCCGGGGCGCCGATGTTCAAGCTGGCTGACGTGCAGGCCATCGCCACCCAGGTGTCGGGCATCAAGGCCGTGGCGCCGGAGACGCGCAAGGCGGTGTCGGTGGTGGTGGGCGCGCGCAACTGGTCGAGCGTGGCCACCGGCAGCACGCGCGACTATTTCACCGCCGCCGGCTGGACGCTTTCCGCCGGGCGCATCTTCACCGAGGCCGAGGCACGCGGCGGCCAGGCGGTGTGCGTGATCGGCGCCACCTTGCAGCGCGAGCTGTTTGGCGGTGGCGACCCGCTCGGCGAGTCGATGCGGGTGGCGGACTTCTCCTGCCAGGTGATCGGCGTGCTCGCCGCCAAAGGGCAGTCGGCCTTCGGCTCGGATCAGGACGACACGATCGTGATGCCGATCCGCACCGTGCAACGCCGCCTGACCGGCGACCCGGATGTGCGCACGATTCTCGTCTCGGCCAACGACAGCAACGCGACCGAGGCGGTCAAGGTGCGGGTCGAGACGCTGCTGCGCGAGCGGCGCAAGATCGGCGCCAACGAGGACGACAATTTCAACGTGCTCGACACCAAGCAGATCGCCCAGACGCTGTCGACCACCACCCGCATCATGACCACCCTGCTCGGCGCGGTGGCGGCGGTCAGCCTGCTGGTGGGCGGCATCGGCATCATGAACATCATGCTGGTGTCGGTCACCGAGCGCACCCGCGAGATCGGCATCCGCCTGGCCATCGGCGCGCTCGAACACGAGGTGTTGCTGCAGTTCCTGATCGAGGCGGTGGTGCTCTCCAGCCTGGGTGGGCTGATCGGCGTGGCGCTGGCCACCGGCGCGTCGATCGGGCTGTCGTCGTTGATGAGCATCCCCTACCTGTTCGACCCGGGCATCAACCTGCTGTCCTTCGGCATCTCGGCGCTGATCGGTGTGGTGTTCGGCTTCTTCCCGGCGCGCCGGGCCGCGCGGCTCGATCCGATCGACGCCTTGCGCCACGAGTGAGCGCCGCTGGCCGCGGGGGAGGGCGGGCCCGTAGAATGGCCGCTTTCTCCCCCGGGCGATACGCATGACCCTGTCCCTGTTCGGCGATCTGTCGGCCGGCGTGCTGGCCTTGCTGCTGGCCAGCGCCTGCCTGGCCTCGCTGCTCACCGCCAGCCTCGGCGCTGGCGGCGGGGTGATGCTGCTGGCGATCATGGCGCAGGTGCTGCCGCCGCAGATCATCATCCCGGTGCACGGGGTGGTGCAGATGGGCTCCAACGTCGGCCGGGCGGCGATGAGCTGGCGGCATATCGACTGGCGCGCGGTCGGCACCTTCGCGCCTGGCGCGGTGCTCGGCGCGCTGATCGGTAGTGCGGTGCTGGTGAGCCTGCCGCCCAACGTCATCTACCTGACCATCGCCGCCTTCACCCTCTACCTGTGCTGGGGGCCGGCCTTGCCGCGCCTGGCGCTGCGCCCGGCGGGGATCTTCGTCGCCGGCGGGGTGACGACCTTCATTACCCTGTTCGTCGGCGCCACCGGCCCGTTGGTGGCGGCGTTCATCAAGCAGATCCACACCGAGCGCTTCAAGACGATTGCCACCTTCGCCGCCGCCATGTCGGTGCAGCACAGCCTCAAGGCGGTGGTTTTTCAGGGGGCCGGTTTTGATCTCCTGCACTGGCTGCCGCTGATCGGCGCGATGATCCTGGCTGGCGTGGCCGGCACCTGGATCGGCCTGCATCTGCTCAAGCGTATGCAGGACACGCACTTCTCCTTGCTCTTCAATATCGTCCTGACCCTGCTCGCGGCCCGGCTGATCTGGCAGGCCTTGACGACCTGAGGCGG
Organism: Denitromonas iodatirespirans; assembly: GCF_018524365.1. Lineage (GTDB taxonomy): Bacteria > Pseudomonadota > Gammaproteobacteria > Burkholderiales > Rhodocyclaceae > Nitrogeniibacter > Nitrogeniibacter iodatirespirans. Next base: position 48,759 of record NZ_JAEKFT010000004.1, on the reverse strand, counting down.
ACCCGCCGCGCTGTCGAAGGCGTATCCGCTGGTCTATAGAGGAAGAACAGCGGACCGGACAGGAGGCCTCCCATGAGCGGGAAAAAAGTGCGCTTCACCTACCCGGGCAAGACCGTCGACGTGACCTGGGACAGTCGCCTGTGCATTCACGCCGCCGAGTGCGGACGCGCGACCGGCGAGCTGTTTGTCGATGGGCGCGATCCGTGGTGCCAACCGGATGCGGCGGAAGTGGCGCGGGTGCGCGAGGTGGTCGAGCGCTGCCCGAGCGGCGCGCTCAGCTATGCCGACAAGACCGGGGGGCCGGTGGAGATGGCCGCGGTCGACAACACGATGGTCGTGGCCTGTAATGGGCCGCTGTTCTTTCGCGGCAATCTGCATGTCGAAGGTCTGGCCGAGATGCCGCCGGGGCTGCGCTTTCGCGCCGCGCTGTGCCGTTGCGGGGCGTCGAAGAACAAGCCCTTCTGCGACAACAGCCACGAGGCCATCGGCTTCAAGGACTATGGCGCGGTGGGCGAGTCCGGCAGCTTGCAGGTTGCCGGCGACGGTGAGCTGCGCATCACCCCGACCCTTAACGGCCCGCTGGTGTGCAAGGGCCATCTGCGCATCTACAGCGCCGCCGGGCGGGCGGCCTGGTTCGGCACGACGGTGGCACTGTGCCGCTGCGGCGGCTCGAAGAACAAGCCGTTTTGCGACGGCAGCCATGTGGCGCAAGGCTTCCGGTCGGACTGAGCCGATCGCCCCGGGTGCCCGGCCACCCGCGGGCGGCCGGGCCCGGCGCGCTGCGGCTCATTGCGCCGGGACGGGGCCGCGGCGGCTTTGCTGGTGCGCAGCGAATTCCTCAGGGCTGACGGTGCCGTCGCCATTGGCGTCGAGCTCGCCGAAGGCGGGGGCATTGGCCAGGCCGCGCATCTGGTAGCCCTGCTGAGCCCGCTCGCCGATGCGCGCGTTGCGCGCACGGGTGAATTCGTCGGCATCGATCCGACCGTCGCCGTTCAGGTCGTAGTCCGCGAAGGCCGGCTGATTGCGGCCCATGCCCGTGCCGGCACCGGGGCCCATTCCTGCGCCCGGACCCATTCCAGCACCCGGGCCCATCCCAGCACCCCCGCGTCCGGCACCGGGTCCCATCCCGGCCCCCGGGCGATTCTGGAACTGGATGGCCTGGCCGGCGGCCAGCTCCTCGGGGCTCAGCCGGCCGTCGCCATTGGTGTCGAAGCTGGCGAAGGGCGGCGCATTGACGGCGCCGCGCATCGGCCGTCCGGCGGCCGCGGCCTCTGCCTGGCGCTCGGTGCGGAAGGCGTTGAATTCCGCCTCGGTCACGGCGCCATCGCCGTCCCGGTCATAGGCCGAGAACGGTGCCGGCCCGCGCGGCGGCGCGCTCTGGGCCTGGGCGGGGAGCGCCGCGGCCAGCGTCAGCGCTGCAGCCATCGCGCTCATCGAAAGTATCCGGTTCAGTCGTTTCATGATGCACCTCCATTCAACGCGTTCGGGTCCGCGATAGCGTGCCCGGGTAGACGCCTTCTCCGTCGGCCACCGTGTTGCGCCGCGGCGATCTCTCGGTCATATCTTCGCGCCATGGCGTTGGCGTACGTTGCGCTGGATCAACCGGACGGGTAAAACCGACCGATGGCGGTGGCTGGTGCGGTGCGGTCAGGGTTTGAAGATCCGCCGGCTCGGCCCGATCGAGCGGATGATCAGGGTGTCGCCTTCGGCTTCGAACAACAGGTTGGCCATGTGGAATTGCTGGCGGGGATTGCGCGCCACTGCCTGGGCGAGTTTTTCGCGCTTGTCGGCGATCTGCGCGAGGGCCGGCGCGCGGTAGCGGAAGACCACCTTCCGGTCGGCCAGATAGGCGGCCGCGTCGCCTTCGAGGAACTCGATCTCGCCGCGCAGGCGGATGCGGCGAACGCCCTTGTCGGTGTGGACGGATAGCTCCGCCACCGCGTCGACCGGACCGTCCTTGACCAACTGCTGCAGGGCGACAGCCTCCCAGTGATCGCTCGCGTCGGTGGCGAAGAACTGCCCGCCGACCACCTCGCCGTTGCGGCGCAACTGGTGCTCCACCAGCGCGCTGGCGGCGCTGCGGCGGTAGGCGCCGAGCGGGTCGCGGTGGTAGGTGGTGCGCGCATCGAGCTGGATCAGCTGCACCTCGACCGTGTCGTCGGCGCCGAGCGCCAGTGCGTCGAGGTTTTTCTTCCATGAGGCCAGTTTGTTGCCGTAGTTCATGGCCTCGAGCACGAAGCGCTCGCCGCCATGCGGTGCGGCCAATCCGTCCACAACCTTGACCACGTCCGGCACAGCACCGGCACCATGGGGAGCCAGTTTGCCGGCAGCCGGCCACAGCTCGTCGCCGACCTTGCCGAAGGCGATGGCGGCGACGATCAGCATGGCGATCAGCGGTTTGGCCAGTTTGACGAGGCAGCCGCTGGCAGCCCTGCGGGCGCCTGTCGGGGTGCGACGCGGCCATAGCCACAGGCCGACGCCGATGATCGGCAGGAGTATGACTGCGGCGCCGAGCAGCAGGGTGCCCAGCGGCGCGGGGTGGCGATCGTGCACGATGCAGGGCAGCTTGGCCGTTGCCGCCGGGAAACCGGCCTTGGCCAGATCGTGGCAGCCGGCGGAGCGCTGCCCGGTGATGTCGAGGCTGGGCGCTTCGTCGGCGGAGGCCGGGGGATTGAGCCGGTCGCCGAGCGCGCCGGCGGGGAGGATGGCGATGAAGCGAGGCGTCGCTTCGCTGCCGACCGGCGCCGTGGCGGCGAACACCGGCACGTAGTCGTAGTTGCCGATGCGCTGCGGCAGGTAGGGGCCGTCGGCGGCGATGTTGCCGCCGCGGATCGACAGGTAGTCGATGCGTCGCAGGTCGGCGTCGGCGAGCTGGCCGGCGTTGATCCGGTGCAGCGTGGTGTCCAGGGTCAGGTGATCGATCAGCACGGCGGCGAACAGGCCGAGCGGCAGTACGATCAGCAGGATCGAAACGAACTTTCTCATCGGCATCCTCCGTGCGTCGCCCCATGCGACGCGTGCCATGCGTATCGCCTACGACTGCGTCATGGGCAATGCGCTGTTTGGAGGATAGTCGAGCGAGGCGATTTAGCCGAGCAGGCCGGGGAAGAGCGTGCCGAGGCCGTCGGCCATGACTTCGACGGCGATCGCCGCCAGGATCAGGCCCATCAGGCGCGTCATGACGTTGATGCCGGTCTGGCCGAGGAAGCGGCCGATGCGCTCGGCGGCCGACAGCACCAGCCAGGCGGCGAGGCCGATCACCACGCCGTAGAGCACCAGCACGCCGAGCTCCCACAGGTGGGTGGTTTTTTCGGCATAGATGACCATGGTCGAGATGGTCGCCGGGCCGGTGAGCAGGGGGATGGTGAGCGGCACCACGGCGATGCTGGCGCCGGTGTCGGCGCGTTGGGCGCCTTCGTCGATGTCCTGCGCCTTCGACTCGGCCGGCTCGGCCTGCAGCATCTGGATGGCGCTCATCAGCAGCAACAGGCCGCCGCCGACCTGGAAGGAAGCCAGCGAGATGCCGAAGAATTCGATGATGCGGATGCCGATCAGCGCGCTCAGCGAGATCACCAGAAATGCCGAGAACGCCGCGACTCGTGCCGTGCGGGCACGATCCACGGCCGAAAACGTGCGCGTGAAGTGGATGAAGAAGGGCACCACGCCGATCGGATTGACGATGGCCAGCAGCGTGATGAAGGGTTTGATGAGCGATTCCATGTGGGGGCGGATGGTGGCATTGAACCGGTGCGGGGGCAAGCGGCCCGTGCGGCGGTGGTGGTGGGTTTTTTGCGAGCAGTTGTGACAGTATCTGCTTCTCTGACGGTTGCCCCGGATCGAGTTCTCGTCATGATCGTTCGAAAGCGGCTGAACGCGCTGGCCTTGCTGTTTGCCCTGCAAGGCTCGGTGTTGCCGCGCATTTTTCCGCAGGTGTTGTGTGCCGGGCTGTTCGGCCTGGTGGTCGCCGCCGTGCACAGCAGCCATTTCGCCAATGTTGCGCAGTACACCACCAGCCCCTTCACCCTGCTCGGCATTGCGTTGTCGCTGTTCCTCGGCTTTCGCAACAACGCGGCCTACGACCGCTGGTGGGAGGCGCGCAAGCAATGGGGCCGCATGGTCTTTGAAGTGCGCAGCCTGGCGCGGGCGAGCGAGGCGCTGCTGGGCGCGACGCATCCCGAGCGGCGCCAACTGCTGGCCTGGGTGTCGGCCTTTGCGCATGCGCTCAAAGGCAATCTGCGTGAGCAGGATGTCCGCGACGCGTTGACCGCGGTGCTGGGCGCAGCGCGTGCGGCCCGGGCGCTGGCGGCGCAGAACCCCGCGGACCGCTGCCTGCGCGAGGCCGGCCGGTCGCTGGGCCGATGCCTGGCGGCGGGGCGGATCGACAGCCAGGGGCTGCGGATCCTCGATGAACGGCTGACCGGCCTGGCCGAGGTGCAGGCGGCGTCGGAGCGGATTCGCCGCACGCCGTTGCCCTTCGCCTACACCTTGCTGGTCCATCGCACGGCCTATCTGTACTGCTACCTGTTGCCCTTTGGCCTGGTGGGGTCGATGGGCTGGTTTACGCCGGTGTTCACCGCCATCGTGGCCTACACGTTTTTCGGTCTCGACGCCCTGGCCGAGGAGCTCGAGCAGCCGTTCGGCGAGACGGCCAATGCCCTGTCGCTCGATGCGATCTGCCGCAGTGTCGATATTTCGATCGCCGAGGCGCTCGACGAGCCGGTGCCGGCGCCGCTGGCACCGGTCGATCACGTTCTGTTGTAGCGCCCTGCCACCGGAGGGCGGTGGCGCTCGTTGGAGCTTGCCTGATGACAACTGCACGCTATCTGGATGACTTTGCGCTCGGCGAGCGCTTCGTCTCGCCCGGTTTCACGCTGACCGAGGCGGCGATCATCGACTTTGCCAGCCAGTACGATCCGCAGGCCTTTCACCTGGACGTGAATGCGGCGGCCGAATCGCTCTACGGCGGGTTGATCGCCAGCGGCTTCCAGACGCTGTCGCTGTCCTTCCGCCTGTTCATCCAGAGCGGTGTGCTGGCCGCCTGCAGCATGGGCTCGCCGGGCATCGACGAGTTGCGCTGGCTGGCGCCGGTGCGCCCGGGCGACACACTGCATACCGAGGTGGAGGTGGTCGAGGTGACGCCCTCGCGCTCCAAACCCGATCGCGGCATCCTCAAGCTGAAGTATCTGGCGGTGAACCAGCACGGCGATACCGTGCTGAGCTACGTGGTGAATCACCTCGTCAAGCGACGGGCCGAATAGCGGGCTTCAGGTGGTCAGCAGCACGATCGCCAGGCCGATCACGGCGGCGATGGCCAGCCCGAGCGCCCAGCGGGTGCTGCGCTGCTGGCGGTCGAGTGCGGCGATGAGGCGTTCGTTCTGTTCGGCGAGCTGGGCGATCAGCTCCGAGCGCTGCGCCGCTTCCTGGTTGAGATCGGCCACGCTGCGCTCCAGCACCGCCAGCCGGGCGACCGGATCGTCGACCACGGTGTCGGGCGCAGCCTGCGCGTCGTCCCGGGCCTGGACCCGCTTCCACAATTCGCGCGCGCCACGGGCAATGCCCGGGGCGGCAGCGATGACGTCGGTCCAGGGGATCATCTTGGCGGCGGTGAGCCAGGGGATCGGCATGCGGTGTGCTCGGTGGCGTCGATGCCTGTGCGACCGTCGAACGCGTCCCCGGGTTCCGTCGCAGGGCGGGCGCCGGGGACTAGGGCGTGTTCACAGTAGATCCGTCAGTCCCGTTGGGCCCGAATGCGTCCGACACAAGGCGCGCGACGCCGCTCAGTGGGCCCCCTGAGCAAGGAGCGCAACGCGGTAGCGGGCGCATTCGGGCCCAACCCGAAGGGCTCGCCTGCCTTGGCACCCATTGCTGCGTTGCGCCTCCTCGCCTGGGGGCCACCCAGGCCGCGTCGGCGCGCCTTGCACTGGGTGCCAAGGCAGGCGAGCGGGACTGACGGATCTACTGTGAACACGCCCAAATTCAGGCGGCGTTGAGCTTGTCGAGCTGCGGCTTGAGCTTGGCCACGGTGTCGCGGAAGCCGGCGAGGCGGGTGCGTTCCTGCTCGACCACGGCGGCCGGCGCGCGGGCCACGAAGCTCTCGTTGGCCAGCTTGCCCTCGGCCTTGGCGATCTCGCCTTCGAGGCGGGCGATTTCCTTGCCCAGGCGCTCGCGCTCGGCGGCGATGTCGATCTCGACCTTGAGCATCAGCTTGAACTCGCCGGCCACGGCGATCGGTGCCAGGGCATCGGCGCCGATGTCGTCGACCACGCTCACTTCCGACAGCTTGGCCAGCCCGGCGAGGTAGGGCGCGTAGGCGTCCAGCGTTGCCTGGTCGCCGGCGGCGACCAGCGGCAGGCGCTGCGCCGGGGAGATGTTCATTTCGCCGCGCAGGTTGCGGCAGGCGTAGATCATGCCCTTGAGCTCGGCCACTTTCGCTTCGGCAGCTTCGTCGATGCGGCTGGTGTCGGCCTGCGGGTAGCGGGCGAGCATCAGCGACGCGGTGTCCTGGCGCTTGGCCATCGGCGCCACGGTCTGCCACAGCGCTTCGGTGATGAAGGGCATGACCGGGTGCGCCAGGCGCAGCACGGTTTCGAGCACGCGCAGCAGGGTGCGGCGGGTGGCGCGCTGTTGGGCCTCCGTGCCACCCTGGATCTGCACCTTGGCCAGCTCCAGGTACCAGTCGCAGTACTCGTCCCAGACGAATTCGTAGATGGCCTTGGAGAGCAGGTCGAAGCGGTAGTCGGCAAAATGCTGCGCCACCTCGGCTTCGGTGCGCTGCAGCTTGGAGACGATCCAGCGGTCGGCGAAGGAGAAGTCGAGATAGCTGCCTTCGCAGGCGGCGGCGTCATGGTCTTCCAGTCCGCAGTCCTGATCCTGGGTGTTCATCAGCACGAAGCGGGTGGCGTTCCACAGCTTGTTGCAGAAGTTGCGGTAGCCCTCGCAGCGGGCCAGGTCGAACTTGATGTCGCGACCCGGGCTGGCGAGCGAGGCGAAGGTGAAGCGCAGGGCGTCGGTGCCGAAGGCGGGGATGCCTTCGGGGAATTCCTTGCGGGTCTTCTTTTCGATGCTCGCAGCCTGCTTGGGGTTCATCAGGCCGAAGGTGCGCTTCTCGACCAGCTTGTCGAGCGAGATGCCGTCGATCAGGTCGATCGGGTCGAGCACGTTGCCCTTCGACTTGCTCATCTTCTGGCCTTCCGCGTCGCGGATCAGGCCGTGCACATACACATGCTTGAAGGGGATCTTGCCGGTGATCTGTTTCGTCATCATCACCATCCGGGCGACCCAGAAGAAGATGATGTCGAAGCCGGTGACCAGCACCGTCGAGGGCAGGTAGAGGTCGAGCGCGTCGTTGGATTTGGCCGGCCACTCGGCGGTCCAGTCCAGCGTGGAGAATGGCCACAGGGCGGAGGAGTACCAGGTGTCGAGCACGTCTTCGTCACGCGTGAGCGTGCCGGTGTAGCCGTCGGCCGCAGCCAGCGCGACAGCGTCGGCTTCGTTGCGCGCCACCCATACGCGGCCATCGTCGCTGTACCAGGCAGGGATCTGATGGCCCCACCACAGCTGGCGCGAGATGCACCAGTCCTGGATGTTGTTGAGCCACTGGTTGTAGGTGTTGACCCAGTTCTCGGGGTAAAAGGTGATCTCGCCCGAGGCGACGCACTCGAGCGCCTTCTCGGTGATGCTTTTGCCGTCCTTGCCCGGCTTGCTCATGGCGACGAACCACTGGTCGGTGAGCATCGGCTCGATGACCACATTGGTGCGATCGCCGCGCGGCACCTTGAGTTTGTGTGCTTCCACCGCCACCAGCGCGCCAGCGGCTTCAAGGTCGACGACGATTCTCTCACGTGCGTCGAAGCGATCAAGGCCGACATATCTATCGGGAATCGCTTCAAGCACTTCGCGAATGCCGAACCCGTCGAGTTGCCGAGCAACTCGTGCTTCGCCTGCTCTGATCGGAGCGGGGCCGAAAGCGTCGCCGACTTGGCGCGCGCGATTCCAAAAGTTGGTTTCGATCTTTGCTTCAAGTGTGAGAATCGAAACGATTGGCAAGTTGTGACGTTGCGCGACCGCATAGTCGTTGAAGTCGTGCGCTGGCGTGACCTTGACGCAGCCGGTACCGAACTCGCGGTCGACATAGTCGTCGGCAATGATCGGGATGTCGCGCTCGGTGAGCGGCAGGCGCACCGTCTTGCCGATCAGGTGGGCGTAGCGCTCATCGTCCGGGTGCACCATCACGGCGACGTCGCCGAGCATGGTCTCGGGGCGGGTGGTGGCGACCGTGAGGCCGGCCAGATCGCCGATCGGGCCGTCGGTGAAGGGGTAGCGGATGTGCCACAGCTTGCCGTCTTCTTCTTCCTGCACCACTTCGAGGTCGGACACCGCGGTGCCGAGCTTCGGGTCCCAGTTCACCAGCCGCTTGCCGCGGTAGATCAGGCCTTCGTCGAACAGGCGCACGAAGGTTTCGGTGACGGTGGCGGACAGGCCGGCGTCCATGGTGAAGCGCTCGCGCTTCCAGTCGGGGCTGGTGCCGAGGCGGCGCATCTGGCCGGTGATGGTGCCGCCGGAGTATTCCTTCCACTCCCACACTTTTTCGAGGAACTTCTCGCGGCCGAGGTCGTGGCGGCTCACGCCCTGCGCGTCGAGCTGGCGTTCGACGACGATCTGCGTCGCGATGCCGGCATGGTCGGTGCCCGGCTGCCACAACGTGTTGTCGCCGCGCATGCGGTGGTAGCGGGTGAGCGCATCCATGATGGTCTGGTTGAAACCATGCCCCATGTGCAGCGTGCCGGTGACGTTCGGCGGCGGCAGCAGGATGCAGAAGGCGTTTTTATTGGAGGTGTCGAGGCCGGCGTCGAAGTAGCCGCGCGACTCCCATTCGGGGTACCAGCGGCGTTCGATGTCCGCCGGCTCAAAACTCTTGGCCAGTTCCATGGGGTTCCGTAAGCATGGCTGTGGGGGCGAATCCGCGATTATAACGGATGGCAGCCGTGCTGACCGGTGCCGGCACCACAACGATCGCTAGCGATTGCGCGGATCGTTGGCGTCGAGCAGCTGCGAGATTTCCTGCGAGATGTCGGCGAGCAGGGTGGCGCGGGCGCGGGCGCGCACCTGTTGCAGGATGCGCATGCGCGCCTGCTCGATTTCTTCGGCCAGCACCTGGGGCAGCTCCTGGCTCATCCATTCGTCGATGCGCCGGTTGAGGATGGCGTCGAGCTCGATCAACTGTTCGACGAAGCTGGCGGGCGCCGGCGTGGGGGGCGAGGGTGCGACCTCGGGGACGGCGCCGGTGAGCACCGGGATGTCGTCGTCCTCGACCTGCTCGGTGAGCAGCGGCACGTCGGTGTCCGGCCCGGGCGCGCGATGGCGCTGGAGCAGCGCGTCGGCCTTGTCGAGCAGGCGGTCGGCCGCCTCGGTTTCGGGCAGGATGATGAAGGGCTCGTGCGGCTCGGCCATGTCAGCGGCTCGCCGTGTTGTGCGCGGTCGGGCTCAGGCCCTGGCCGGCATAGTGGCGCCAGCGGTCGCGCGCCGGCATCTTGTGCGCTTCGTCGGTGCCGACCACTTCGACCAGCATCTTGAAGCGCTCGAACCCGGGCGGCACGTCGGCGGCCAGGTTGATCAGCACGTCGTCATGCGGCCAGCCGCCGTCGGGCGGCATGTCGCCGAGCGTGATCGGCGACTCGGCCGCCAGCGGCGAGCCGAACAGGGCATGCGGCAGAAAGTCCATCGGCGGACGGGTCCACAACAACTGATCGAGCTGCCGCACCACGGCCGCGTCCGGCAGCAGCACCGCCACCTTGCGGCCCGAGCGGAAGGCGCGGACGGCGAGGTGGCAGGTGACGCCGAGCAGGTCGTCGGCGTTGTGGTAGAAGTGGATGTCCGTCACGCGGGTCTCAGGCCAGCCCGGCCCGGGCGATCAGGAACTCGGTGAGCAGCGGCACCGGGCGGCCGGTGGCGCCCTTGGCCTCGCCCGAGATCCAGGCGGTGCCGGCGATGTCCAGGTGCGCCCACGGATAGGCCTTGGTGAAGCGCGCCAGGAAGGCCGCGGCGGTGATGGTGCCGCCGTAGCGCCCGCCGATGTTGGCCATGTCGGCGAAGTTGCTCTTGAGCAGCTCCTGGTAGTCGTCCCACAGCGGCAGTTGCCACACGCGGTCGCCGCTGCTCTGACCAAGCTCGGTCAGCTCGCGGGCGAGGGCGTCGTCGGTCGTCAGCAGACCGCTGGGGATCTTGCCCAGGGCCACCACGCAAGCGCCGGTGAGGGTGGCGATGTCGATCACGCAGGCGGGTTTGAAGCGCTCGGCGTAGGTCAGCGCATCGCACAGGATCAGGCGGCCTTCGGCGTCGGTGTTGAGGATTTCGATGGTCTGGCCGGACATGGAGGTGACCACGTCACCCGGCCGCGTGGCGTTGCCGCCGGGCATGTTCTCGGTGCTCGGGACGATGCCGACCACGTTGATCGGCAGGTTGAGCTGCGCGGCGGCCTTGAGCGTGCCGAACACGCTGGCGGCACCGCACATGTCGTACTTCATCTCGTCCATTTCGGCGGCCGGCTTGAGCGAAATGCCGCCGGTGTCGAAGGTGATGCCCTTGCCGACCAGCACGATCGGCGCATCGCCTGCCTTGCCGCCGGCGTGTTCCATGATGATGAACTTGGGTGGCTGCTCGGCACCCTGGGCCACGGCGAGCAGGGCGCCCATGCCCAGCTTGCTCATCTCGGCCTTTTCGAGCACCGTGACCTTGAGCTTGTATTCCTTGCCCAGCTTCTTGGCGGTGTCGGCCAGGTAGGTCGGCGAGCAGACGTTGGGCGGCAGGTTGCCCAGGTTGCGGGCCAGTGCCATGCCCTCGGCAATCGCCAGGCCTTGGTCGACGGCGGTGGTGAGGGTTTTGGTGCTCTTGCCCGGGATCAGGAACTGGATCTTCTTGATGCCGCGCTTGCCGTTGTCGTCGGCCGACTTCTTCGGGGCATCGAAACGGTAGCCGGCCGCCGCCACCAGCCGGGCCGCCTGCCGCAGGCGCCATGCCAGGTCGCGATTGGGCACCTCGACTTCGGCCAGGCTCACGCTGGCGTCCTTGCCGCGCAGGCCGGCCAGCGCCTTGCCGGCGGCGCTCAAGGCGTCGCGGTAGGCCTTGTCGTTGAGTTCGTCCACCGCGCCGAGGCTGACCACCACGACCCGATCGGCCTCGACCCCCGGCAGCAGGGGGAGGGTCAGGGTGGCGCCGGCCTTGTCGTCCAGATCGCCGCGCTTGAGCAGCGCGCCGAGCGCGCCGCCGCTGGCGTGATCGACGGCCTCGGCCGACGGCGTCAGACGCCCCTCGGCATAGGCGCCGACTACGATGCAGGCGCGTTTGAGTTTCTCAGGGGATCCGGTCTTTATGGTAAATTCCACGGCTATTCCTTTAAGACGACGTCTCGGTCAGGGTGGCAACGATTATGGCCCGTCCGCAATACGCCGTCAAAATGCCCCCGATCATTCAACTGTCATTAGCGCGATGATCTTTCTGCGCGCCGCCCAGCGTGAATTCGCCAACACCGCCATGGCGGTGTTCGTTGCCTTGTTCGCCATTTTGGTGACCACGGTGCTGATCCGCCTGCTCGGTCAGGCGGCCGGCGGCCGTGTGCCCTCGGATGCCGTGCTGGCGCTGATCGGCTTCGGCGCGCTGGCGCAACTGCCGATCGTGCTGTCGCTGACGGTGTTCATCGCCATCCTGATGAGCCTGTCGCGCAGCTACCGCGATTCCGAAATGGTGGTGTGGTTCGCCGCCGGCGTGCCGCTGACGCGCTGGATCAGTCCGGTGCTGCGCTTCGCCGTGCCGGTGTCGCTGGTGATCGCTGGGGTGACGCTGGTGCTGGCGCCGTGGGCGCAGTTCAAGAGCGTGGAATACAAGGAACGCTTGAACAACCAGGACGATGCCGCGCGTGTGGCGCCCGGGGTGTTCCGCGAGTCGGCCGGGGCGCGACGGGTGTTCTTCGTCGAGGTCGGGGCCGGTGAGGACGGGCGGGTGCGCAATGTGTTCGTCAGTTCGGTGCAGGACGGCAAGCTCGGCGTGATGGTGGCCGAGGAGGGCTACCTGCGTACCGGCCAGAACGGCGAGCGCTTCGTGGTGCTCGAGCGCGGGCGGCGCTACGACGGCACGCCCGGCACGCCCGACTACCGCATCATGCACTTCGAACGCTACACCTTGCAGATGGCCGCGCAGGCGGCGGCCGACCTGCCGGTCAAGACGCGCATGTTGCCGCTCAAGACCCTGATCGACGAGCCGAACCGCGCCAACCTGGGCGAACTGGCCTCACGCATCGGCCTGCCGGTGGCGGCGCTGATCCTGGCTTTGTTGGCGATTCCGCTGTCTTTCGTCAATCCGCGTGCCGGGCGCACCAATAACCTCATCATCGCCATCCTCACCTATCTGATCTACAGCAACGCGATCAGCGTGAGTCAGGCCTGGATCTCGCAAGGCAAGGTCGGCTTCGTGGTCGGCGCGCTGGCGCCGCATGTGGTCATGGTGACGGTGCTGGCGGCCTTGTTCTACCGGCGCCTGTCGGTGTACTCGATCTGGCGGAGGCGGGCCTGATGCGCATTCTGCGACGCTATCTGGCACGTGAAATCATCGGTGCCACCTTCATGGTGCTGCTGGCCTTTCTCGGGCTGTTCGCCTTCTTCGACTTCATCAACGAACTCGACGAGATCGGCAAGGACGGCTATCAGGTCCACCATGCGTTGATCTATGTCGCGCTGATCCTGCCGGGGCGGGTGTATGAGCTGATGCCGATCGCGGTGTTGATCGGCTCCCTCTACGCGTTGACCACCCTGGCGCGGCATTCCGAAATCACCGTGATGCGCGCCTCCGGCCTGTCCACCCGCCGGCTGCTGCGCGAGTTGACCTTGATCGGCGGTTTGTTCGTGGTGCTGACCTTCGTCTTCGGCGAGTATGTGGCGCCGCCGGCCGAGAAGGCGGCGCAGCAGTGGCGCCTGACGGCGACCGGGTCGACGGTCGCCAACGAGCTGCGCTCCGGCCTGTGGGTGCGCGACGGGCGGCGTTTCATCAATGTGCAGGTGCTGACGCCGGAGCGTACGCTGGAGGGCGTGCGCATCTATGAGTTCGACGATCAGCTCGTGCTGCGGACCATCAGCGATGCCAGATCCGGCGTGTATGACGAGAACGGCGGCTGGCACCTGACCGATATCGCCCAGACGATTTTCGAAGAAGATCGCACCCGCGTGGCCCGTTTCGATGCGATGGAGTGGCAGTCGGAACTGACTCCCGACGTGCTCAGCGTGTTGATGGTGACGCCGGAGCGCATGTCGGTGTCCACGCTGGTGACCTATCTGCGCCACCTGACCGAGAACAACCAGAAGACCGACCGCTACGCCATCGCCTTGTGGAAAAAGATCGTCTACCCCTTTGCGGTGCTGGTGATGATGGCGCTTGCGCTGCCTTTCGCCTACACCCATGACCGCATGGGCGGGGTCAGCGTCAAGGTGTTCGCCGGCATCATGCTGGGGGTGGCCTTCCACCTGCTCAACGGCCTGTTCTCCAACCTCGGCGTGATCAACGCCTGGCCCGCGCCGGTGGCCGCGTTGGCGCCCAGCGTGATGTTCCTGATCGCCGCGGCCGGCATGCTGTATGCGGTGGAGCGGCGCTGACGCGGTTGCGCTGCGAGGAGCCTGGCATAAAAAAACGGGACCGCGAAGGTCCCGTTTTCTTTCCAGCCTGCCAGGATCAGCCTTGCTTGCGCGTGAGCTTTTCCTTGATCCGTGCCGACTTGCCGGTACGGCCGCGCAGGTAGTACAGCTTGGCGCGGCGCACGTCACCACGGCGCTTCACCTCGATGCTGGCCACCAGCGGGGAGTAGGTCTGGAAGGTGCGCTCAACGCCTTCACCGGACGAGATCTTGCGCACGATGAAGTTGGAGTTGAGACCACGGTTGCGTTTGGCGATAACCACGCCTTCGTATGCCTGAAGACGCTCACGGTTACCTTCCTTGACCTTCACCTGGACCACCACGGTGTCGCCCGGGGCGAACTCGGGGATGGTCTTGTTTTCGGTCAGACGAGCAATTTCTTCCTGCTCGAGTTGTTCAATCAGATTCATGTGCGTGACTCCTTGGTCAGTTCGCGATGGCCGTTGGCCTTGCAGGCAGAGCAGGTCGCCACCTGATGCATGCGTTTCTTCATTCGGCTCCGTCCGACGGTGTCGGCGAGGCCGCCTCATGATCCTGCCTGAACGCGTCAAGCAGTTTCATCTCTTCACGGCTCAGCCTGCGCTGAGCCAGCAATTCCGGGCGCCGCTGCCAGGTGCGCCCCAGCGCCATCTTCAGGCGCCAGCGCCGGATCTCGGCATGGTTGCCGGAGAGCAGCACGGGCGGCACGGCCTGGCCGTGGGCGTCCACCTCGGGGCGGGTGTAGTGCGGGCAGTCGAGCAAGCCGTCGACAAAGGAGTCTTCGACCGCCGAGTCCGCATCGTTCAGCGCCCCGGGCAACTGGCGGATGATGGCATCGAGCAGCACCATCGCCGGCAGTTCGCCGCCAGACAACACGAAGTCGCCCAGCGAAATTTCTTCATCCACACAACGGTCGATCAGCCGTTGATCGACCCCTTCGTAGCGCCCGCACAACAGCGTCATCGCCGGTGCCTGCGCCAGTGACATCACCATGTCGTGGTCCAGCGGCCGCCCCTGGGGCGACAGGTAGATCACGCGTCCGGCCACGCCAAGCGCCTCGCGCTGCGCCTCGCCGGCGGCGGCAATGGCCGCTTCCAGCGGCGGTGCCTGCATCACCATGCCGGGTCCGCCGCCATAGGGCCGGTCGTCCACCGTGCGATGCACATCATGCGCGAAATCGCGCGGGTTCCAGCACTGCAGCCGATACAGGCCGCGTTCCTGGGCGCGTCGGCTGATGCCACTGCCGGTCAGCGCGGAAAACATCTCCGGGAACAGCGTGACGACATCGTAGCGACGCACCCGTCTACCAATCCTTCTGCCACACGACGCGGATGCATCCTGCGGCGACGTCGACATCCAGCACATAGGCGGCGACGAAGGGAATCAGATGCTCGTCGTCACCATCGGTGACCTGAAGGACGTCATGGGCGCCGGCGGAGAGCAGGGAAGTGACCGTGCCCAGCGCCTCGCCTGCTTCGTTCTCCACCCTGAGGCCGATCAGATCGCCCCAGTAGTACTCGTCGGCCCCGGTGTCGGGCATCGCCTCGCGCGGCGCGGCGATGAACTGCCGGGTGAGCGCTTCGGCGGCGGTCCGGTCCGTCACGCCGTCGAAGGCGGCGATCCAGCCCTTGCCGTGGGCCCGGCAACCGGTCAGCTTGAAGGCTTTCCAGGCCGCGGGCTCTGCCGTGTCGTCAGGCGAGAGCCACCATTGCGGCATCGACTTCCATGACAGCGGATCGTCCCCGAAAGGATGGATCTTGACCCAGCCCTGGACGCCAAAAGGGGCGACAATGCGCCCCATGACGATCACCGGACGGCTCCCGATGCAGCCGTTCAGGCGGCTTTGGCGGCCTGCTTGACCAGACGGGCGACCGTCGGGGACAGCTGGGCGCCGTGCTGCTGCCAGTGGGCCAGGCGCTCGGTGTTGATCACCAGACCGGCTTCCGGCGCCATCGGGTTGTAGAAACCGACGCGCTCGATGAAGCGGCCGTCACGACGATTGCGCGAGTCGGCGGCAACGATGTTGTAAAACGGGCGCTTCTTGGCGCCGCTACGGGCAAGGCGAATAACCACCATGTTGTGTTCGTCCTGACTAATGATTCGAGAAAAGGGCGAGATTTTAAGCGATTTCCTCAGGGAAAACAATCTCTTTGGGATTCAGCCGGGAAACACTTCGGCGATGGTCTGCTGAATGCTGCGCGCTGCGGCCAAGGGATCGGCAGCTTGGCGGATCGGCCGACCGACGACGATGTAGTCGGCGCCGTTGCGGAAGGCCTGCGCCACGTCGACGGTGCGTTTCTGATCGTCGACCGGGCGGTTCTCGACCGGGCGGATGCCCGGCGTGACCACCAGCAGGCGATCGCCCAGCTCGCGGCGGATCATCGGCGCTTCGAGGCCGGAGGAGACGATGCCGTCGATGCCGGTCTCGAGCGCGCGGCGGGCGCGCGACAGCACCAGTTCTTCGACCTTGCACTGGAAGCCGAGGTCGTCCAGGTCGCCCTGGTCGAGGCTGGTCAGCGCGGTGACGGCGAGCACCTTGAGTTCGCCCTTGTCCTTGACCGCGGCTTCCATGATCGATTGGTTGCCGTGGATGGTGGCCAGCGTGGCGCCGCTGCCCGACAGCGCACGCACCGCCGCGCGCACGGTTTCCGGCACGTCGAAGAATTTCAGATCGACAAAGACCTTCTTGTTGCGCGCCACCAGCCAGTCGAGCAGGTCGAAGTAGCCGTGTGTCATGAACAGCTCGAGGCCGATCTTGTAGAAGCTGACACTGTCTTCCAGCCGTTCGACGAGATCGCGGGCGGTGGCGGCATCGGCGACATCGAGCGCCATGATCAGGCGATCGGCGGGCGCGATGGCCTTGGCGGAGCGGAAATCCGGAGTTGATGTTTGCATTTTGGGGGCAGTCGATGGGAAAGTAGTGACCATTATCCCGCCTCTTTGGCGATCGGGTCGAGCCGGGCGGCTGGCATTGTGCCAGAATTGCCCGATTCTTCATTAGAATGGCTGTTGGACCGGATCAATGGCGAGCCCGCACCCCATGTCAGACCCTCTTATGCAGGATGCCGGACCGGCAGCATCAGTCCTTGCCTGGTTGGCCGGCGAACCGGCGGACGACCCCGTCGACAGCCTGCCCGAGCTGTCCGAAAAGCTCGACGAGCTGATGCGCTCGGCGCTGACGCCGGTGCAGCTGCACCGCGGCGTCGAGCTGTTTTTCGTGCGCATACGCGATGTGCGCGAGGTGCTGGTGCCGCGCCTGGTCGAACGCGCCTTGCCGCTGCCGTCCAATCTCTTCAATGCCATCAGCCGCCTCGAAGCCATCTGCCTGACCCTGGCCCGGGGCTACGTGAAGGTGCTCAACGATCCGGGGACCGGCGTGGTCACGCAGCGGCGGCGGCCCGAAGTGCTCGCCACCCAGGCATTGATGCTGCTGGGCGACGTGCTGTGGTTGGCCGGCATGAAGGGCGCCACGCCGCGGGCCGGCCTGTGGCAGGAGGCGCATCGCATTTTTGGTGGCGCGACGGTGGATGCCGGCTCGCCCGCCTTGCCCGCCGAACTTCCCCGAGGCACGGTGCAGGCCGCCTACAAGCGGCTGCTGGCGCTGGCTGCGGCGCAGCCCGAAGCATTGACGGCGCGCGAGCTGGACTGGACCGTGCGCTATCTCGAACAGTGTGCGTGGCGCTCGGAGCTGTCGCCCGACCCGCGCACCGACATCGAAACCTGGGACTACTGGATCGATCCGGCACAGGATGTCGGGCCGATCGCCATGGTGCGGCGGGCGCCTCCGCCGGTCGATGGCATGCTGTATTTCTCGGCGGCCGAATTGGCGCGCAGCGCCACCACGCATCTGGAGCGGCTGGAAGCGGCGCTGGATGCCGGTGGCGAAGTGATTCCCGGCGCCGACCTGCCCGAGCTGCCGGCCGGGCTGCCGCCGGGCGAGATTTCGAAGTTGCTGCGATGCCTGCGCGAGCGTTGGGCGATGCCGCCGCGGCGCGAGCAGTTGCGCCGGCGCTGCCAGTACGACGTCGAAGTGTGCGTCGGCCTGCGCAGTATCTGGCGGCTCAAGCATGCGGGCGAGGCGGCGGCCGAGATCGTCCGCTGGCGCGTGCTCAATGAAAGCCCCGGCGGCTACGCGATCATGAGCGTGGCGGCAAATACCGGCTCGTTGTCGGCCGGCATGGCGATGGCCGTGCGGCGCGCCGCCGACAGCGCCTGGTCGATCTGCGTGGTGCGCTGGGTGCGCTCGGATTCGCCGACGCAGGTGGAGCTGGGGCTGCAGACCATCAGTTCTGCGGCGACCCCGGTGCGCATCGGTTTTCGCGGCGGCGACGGCCCGGGCGAAATGGTGCCGGCACTGGTGCTGCCGCCGGTGGCTGCGGTGCGCCGGCATCAGGCGATTCTGGCGCCGGCCGGGGCCTATCGTTCGCGCCGCTTCGTGCTGGTGCACGAGGCTGAGCGCCTGTATGTCGCCCAGGGGCGGCTGCTCAGCCTCGACATGCAAACCTCCAGCGTCGAGCTGTTCCAGTTCGAATACGATCCCTATCCGCTGTGAGCGGATGCCTCGTCGTCCAGCAGTGCGGTGATCGGCACGTCGCCGGTGGCCAGCAGATGGGCGATGCGTGCGTCGATGCGCCGGGCCAGTTCGCTGTCGGCGAGCGGGCGGGCGTCGCATGGGCATAGCGCGAAGCGGCGGACTACGTCGGAGAGGGTGATGTCTTCGGCGCGCCGCACGAGCAGCCAGGCGTCTTCGTTCGAGCGGGTGATCCAGCCGAATTCCTGCATCAGTTCGAGCAGATTCTCGCCCACGGCGCTCGGTTGGCGTGCGGCGCGAAACAAGGTGTCGGCATCGACCGTTTGCCCGCGCCTCTGGGCGTCGGCGAGGCGGTCGAGCATCAACAGGGCGCTGTAGGCGGTTGCGCCGGGAAAGTCGGGCAGGGTGCGCACGCTCGAGGCGTAGGCGGGAAAGGTCGCGGCGAGAATCGCGCCGAGCAGGATGACCACCCAGGAGGCATACATCCACAGCAGAAAGATCGGCAAGGTGGCGAAGGTGCCGTAGATCAGGGTGTAGCTCGGAAAGCGGGCGAGGTACAGACCGAGCGCGCGCTGCATCAGCACGAAGGCAATCGCCGCCGCGAAACCGCCGATCAGGGCGTGCCAGGCGTTGACCCGGGTGTTGGGAATGCTGAAGTAGAGAAAGCCGAACAACAGCCCGAGCAGCAGCACCGGCAGGGTGCGAAAGACGATGATGCGCAGCCAGGGCGGGTCGTTCACGAAGCCGAGCGAGGTGCTGATCAGATAGCTGGTGGCCGCCAGGCTGGCCCCGAGAAAGATCGGCCCCAGCGTGAGCACCACCCAATAGATGGAGATGCGCGCCAGGAGCGGGCGGGCCTTGCGCACGCCCCAGATGGTGTTGAGCACGCCGTCGATGGTGAGCATCAGCATCAGGGCCGTGACGATCAGCAGGGCGGTGCCGATCAGGGTCAGGTTGGCGGCTTTCTGCGAGAACTGCAGCGCGTAGGTGGCGACGATCTGGCCGGCCTTTTCGGGCAACAGGTTCTGCAGCAGAAACTCGCGCAGGATCTCGCCGAAATGCGCGAAACCGGGGAAGTTGCTGAACACGGCGATGGTCACAGTAAGCAGTGGCACCAGCGCCAGCAGGGTGGTGAACGTGAGGCTGCCGGCGACCTGGGGGCAACGCGTATCGACAAAGCGCTGGGCGAGCAGGCGGGCGAAATCCCGCAAGTGGATGAACAGTTTGGGCAATGCGACCGGGGCCGGCGTGGCGGTTGGCTATAATCGCGCCATTCTAGCGAATGAGTCGAACATGAAAGAAGTGCTGGTTCTGTATTACAGCCGCAAGGGCTCGGTGCGCGCACTGGCCGAGGCGATCGCCGAGGGCATCGAGCGGGTGCCCGGCGTCGGCGCCCGGGTGCGCACGGTGCCGGCGGTGAGCACCGTCTGCGAAGCGACGGCCGACGCCATCCCGGCGTCCGGGCCGGCCTATGTCGAGACCGCCGATCTGGCCGAGTGCATCGGCCTGGCGCTGGGCAGCCCGACCCGTTTCGGCAACATGGCGGCGCCGATGAAGTATTTTCTCGACGGCACCATCGCGCCGTGGGTCAATGGCGATCTGGTCGGCAAGCCGGCCTGCGTGTTCACCTCGACCGGCAGCCAGCATGGCGGCCAGGAAAGCACCCTGCTGAGCATGATGCTGCCGTTGATGCATCACGGCATGCTGATGATGGGGCTGCCCTACACCGAACACCTGCTGTCCTCGACCCGCAGCGGCGGCACGCCTTACGGGGCCTCGCATGTGGCCGGCTCGGACGGGCATCCGGTGCTGACGGTCGAGGAGCGCAAGCTGGCGCAGGTGCAGGGCGAGCGCCTGGCGCGCACGGCCCTGGCCCTGGAGGCGGCACGATGAAGGCGCGGACCGTGGCGTGGATCGCTTCGCTGTTGTGGATCGCCCTGATCGTGCTGTGCGTGGTCTGGGAGGTCTGGCTGGCGCCCTTGCGGCCCGAAGGCTCGTGGCTGATGCTCAAGGCGGCGCCCTTGCTGGTGCCGCTGTTCGGCCTTCTGCACGGTCGGCGCTACACCTACCAGTGGGGCTGCATGTTCGTGTTGCTGTACTTCATGGAAGGGGTGGTGCGGATGAACGATCCTGGCGGCGTGGCGCTGCTGGCGCGGATCGAAATCGTGCTGACGGTGGCCGCCTTCGTCGTGATGATGTGGTATGCGCGGATGACCGCACCCTCGCGCCAGGCCAAGGCGGAGTGATCGCCGCCGCGGAATGCGGCGGCGATCGGTGTGGCGTCAGATCTGCGGGTTGAGCTTTTCGAACTTGCCGTGCAGCTTGTTCAGCGCATTGAGGTAGGCCTTGGCCGAGGCGACGATGATGTCGGTGTCTGCCCCCTGGCCATTGACCACCTTGCCATCGCGTGACAGGCGCACGGTCACTTCGCCCTGCGCATCGGTGCCGGTGGTGATGGCGTTGACCGAGTACAGCAGCAATTCGGTGCCGCTCTTGGCGACGGTCTCGATGGCCTTGAAGGCGGCATCCACCGGCCCGGAGCCGTTGGCCTCGGCCTGGACCTCGGCTTCGCCCACGTTCAGCGTCAGGCGGGCGGCCGGGGTTTCGCCGGTCTCGGAATGGAAGCATGAGGCCACCAGGCGGTAATGCTCCAGTTCCGGCGTGACGGCTTCGTCGGAGATCAGCGCCTGCAGGTCTTCGTCGAAGATCTCGTGTTTCTTGTCGGCCAGTTCCTTGAAGCGCGCAAAGGCGTGGTTGAGATGCGCTTCGGACTCGATTGCCGCGCCCAGTTCGATCAGGCGGCTGCGGAAGGCGTTGCGGCCGCTGTGCTTGCCCAGCACCAGCTTGTTGGCGCCCCAGCCCACGTCCTCGGCACGCATGATCTCGTAGGTTTCGCGGTGCTTGAGCACGCCATCCTGGTGGATGCCCGATTCGTGCGAGAAGGCGTTGGCGCCGACGATGGCCTTGTTCGGCTGCACCGGGAAGCCGGTGATGCCCGACACCAGCTTGGAGGCGGGCACGATCTGGGTGGTGTCGATATGCGTGTCGCACTGGTAGATGTCGCGGCGGGTGCGCACGGCCATCACCACCTCTTCGAGCGAGGCGTTGCCGGCCCGCTCGCCGAGGCCGTTGACGGTGCATTCGATCTGGCGTGCACCAGCGCGTACCGCCGCCAGCGAGTTGGCCACGGCGAGGCCGAGGTCGTTGTGGCAATGCACCGACCAAACCACCTTGTCGGAATTGGGCACGCGCTCGATCAGGGTGCGGATGGTCGCCGCGAACTGCTCGGGCACGTTGTAGCCGACGGTGTCGGGCACGTTGATGGTGGTGGCGCCGGCATTGATGACCGCTTCGAAGATCCGGCACAGGTAGTCGATTTCCGAGCGCCCGGCGTCTTCGGCGGAGAACTCGATGTCGTCGGTGTACTCGCGCGCCCAGCCGATGGCCTTGACCGCCTGTTCGAGCACCTGGTCGGCGCTCATGCGCAGCTTCTTCTCCATGTGGATCGGGCTGGTGGCGATGAAGGTGTGGATGCGCCCCCTGGCCGCCGGCGCGATGGCCTCGCCGGAACGGCGAATGTCGCTCTCGTTGGCGCGCGCCAGCGAACAGACGGTCGATTCCTTGATGACCTCGGCGACGGCACGAACGGCTTCGAAGTCGCCGTTGGAGGCGGCGGCGAAGCCGGCTTCGATCACGTCGACCCGCATGCGCTCGAGCTGCCGGGCGATGCGCAGCTTTTCATCGCGTGTCATCGAGGCGCCGGGGCTTTGCTCACCATCGCGCATGGTGGTGTCGAAAATGATCAGTTGGTCACTCATGGTCGGCTCCTGTCGGGTTCCGAAGTCTGGGGGTCAGGACGTCGCCCGCCGCGAAGGGCGGGACGCGAGATCGTCGTGTTGGGTTATCGCGTGCGCCGCAGTCGCGGGCCGAGCGGCCGCCGCGCGCCCAGGGCGGTGTCGCGCGGGAGGGGGCTGTGAGGCGGCTCGATGGCAGGCATGTCGTTGAATATAGGCCAATCGTCGAGCGCCTGACAACCGGCTCATGAGGCCGGCGGTTCGTGGCCCGGGATCTTCTTGCCGAGGCGGTGCATGACCAGCAGGACATAGCCCGAGGCGGCGTAGAGCAGGAACAGCAGGAACAGCACCGAGGCCGGGTCGAGCGAGACCAGCGCGAAGCCGAGCATGATCGCCAGCACGGCGAAGAAGGGCACGCGGCGGCGCAGGTTGAACTCCTTGCCGCTGAAGTAGAGCACGTTGCTGACCATGGTCAGGCCGGCGAAGACGGTGATGAAGCAGACCGCCCAGCGCAGGTCGGGACCGCTGAAGCCGTTGTCGATACCCACCCACACCAGGCCGGCGATCAGTGCGGCGGCGGCCGGGCTGGGCAGGCCCTGGAAGTAGCGCTTGTCGACCACGTCGATGTTGGTGTTGAAGCGCGCCAGGCGCAGGGCGGCGCCGGCGCAGTAGATGAAGGCGGCGATCCAGCCCAGCTTGCCCATCCCCCGTAGCGCCCATTCGTAGGCGACGAGGGCCGGCGCGGCACCGAAGGACACCATGTCGGAGAGCGAATCGTACTCGGCGCCGAAGGCGCTCTGGGTGTGCGTGAGCCGGGCGATGCGGCCATCGAGCCCGTCCAGGATCATGGCGATGAAGATGGCCACGGCGGCATGTTCGAAGCGCTGGTTCATGGCCTGCACGATGGCGTAGAAGCCGGCGAACAGGGCCGCGGTGGTGAACAGGTTGGGCAGGATGTAGATGCCGCGCCGACGCTTGTCAGGGTCGAAGAGGGGTTTGCGCGGAGGCACGTCGGCCATGAGGAAGACCTTTGAAAACGCCCGCCGAGCGGGACAATGGGCCCAATTTTACCCCAGCTGGCGGCCCCGTGCGGGGCGCAGCCGGGGGCGTCAGGGAAGTTCGGCAATGATGCTGGCCGAGGCCAACACCTTGTCTCCAAGGGTGATGCGGGCTTTGCTGCCGACCGGCAGATACAGGTCCACCCGGGCGTCGAAGCGGATGAAACCGTAGCGCTCGCCGCGTTGCAAGGAGGCCCCTGCCCGGGGATCGCACAGGATGCGTCGTGCCGAGAGGCCGGCGATCTGCACGCAGGTGATGTCGGTGCCATCGGTAGTGCGCAGCCACATCGCGTTGCGCTCGTTCTCGCTCGAGGCCTTGTCGAGCGCCGCTTTGAGACCGCGCCCGGGGTGGTGCCACAGCTGCTTGACCTCGCCGTCGGCCGGGCTGCGGATGGAATGCGCGTTGAAGAGGTTCAGCGAGATGCTGATTTTCAGGCTGTCGCGGTCCAGGTAGGGGTCGTGTGCGCGCTCGATGGCGATGACACGGCCGTCGGCGGGCGAGAGTATCGAGCGCTCGTCGCTCGGGATGGCGCGCGGCGGGTCGCGGAAGAACGACAGCAACAGCAGGAACACAAGCCAGAACGGCAGGGCCAGGAACCAGCCGGCTGCGCTGTTGACCAGCAGTGCCAGCGCCAGGGCGATGCCGATGAACGGCCAGCCTTCGCGGGCGATGATCGGATGCGGATAGGACGGCAGAGGGGACGACGGTGAGGACATCGGCGGCGCTCCAATGAAAACGGGCCGGAATCCACCATGGGGAGGACTCCGGCCCGGTCAAGCGACGGTCAGGCTCAGTTCTTGGACTGGTCGACCAGCTTGTTCTTCATGATCCACGGCATCATCTCGCGCAGCTGGCCGCCGACCTGCTCGATCGGGTGGGCAGCGTTGAGACGACGGCGGGCCGTCATGGACGGGTAGCCGGTCTTGCCTTCCTGGATGAACATCTTGGCGTACTCGCCGGTCTGGATGCGCTTGAGCGCCTCGCGCATGGCGTAGCGCGACTCCTCGTTGATCACCTCCTGGCCGGTCACGTACTCACCGTACTCGGCGTTGTTGGAGATCGAGTAGTTCATGTTGGCGATGCCGCCTTCGTACATCAGGTCGACGATCAGCTTGAGCTCGTGCAGGCACTCGAAGTAGGCCATCTCGGGCGCGTAGCCGGCTTCGACCAGGGTTTCGAAGCCCATCTTGACCAGCTCGACGGCGCCGCCGCACAGCACGGCCTGCTCGCCGAACAGGTCGGTTTCGGTCTCTTCGCGGAAGTTGGTCTCGATCACGCCGCCCTTGGTGCCGCCGTTGGCAGCCGCGTAGGACAGGGCGATGTCACGGGCCTTGCCGGAGACGTCCTGGTGGACCGCGATCAGCGAGGGCACGCCGCCGCCCTTGAGGTACTCGGAGCGCACGGTGTGGCCGGGGCCTTTCGGGGCGACCATGATCACGTCCAGGTCGGCACGCGGCACCACCTGGTTGTAATGCACGTTGAAGCCGTGGGCGAAGGCCAGAGCCGCGCCTTTCTTGATGTTCGGCTCGACGTCGGCCTTGTAGACCTCGGGGATGGTCTCGTCCGGCAGCAGGATCATGACCACATCGGCGGTCTTGACGGCCTTGGCGATTTCTTCGACCTTGAGGCCGGCATTCTTGGCCTTGTCCCACGAGGCGCCGCCCTTGCGCAGGGCGACGGTGACCTTGACGCCGGAGTCGTTCAGGTTCTGGGCGTGGGCATGGCCCTGGGAGCCGTAGCCGACGATGGTGACCTTCTTGCCCTTGATCAGGGAGAGGTCGGCGTCCTTGTCGTAATAAACTTTCATGATGGTCCTTTCAGATGCGGAATCGCGTTGGCGGCGGCCATGATAACCGGCCGGCCGCGGGGTCGCAAAAACTGCGTGGGGTCAGAGCTTCAGGATGCGGTCGCCGCGGCCGATGCCGACGATACCGGAGCGCACCGTTTCGAGAATCAGGGCGTTGTCGATGGCGCCGATGAACGAATCGAGCTTGCTCTGAGCGCCGGTCAGCTCGATGACATAGCTCGAATCGGTGGCGTCGATGATGCGCCCGCGGAAGATGTCCGCCATGCGCTTCATCTCTTCGCGGTCCTTGCCGGTGGCACGGACCTTGATCAGCATGAGTTCGCGCTCGATGTGCGCGGACTCGGAAATATCCACCACCTTGACCACGTCCACCAGCTTGTTCAGCTGCTTGGTGATCTGCTCGATGATGTCGTCCGAGCCGGTGGTGACGATGGTCATGCGCGACAGCGAGGCATCCTCGGTGGGCGCAACGGTGAGCGACTCGATGTTGTAGCCGCGTGCGGAGAACAGGCCGGAGACCCGTGACAGGGCGCCCGATTCGTTCTCGATCAACAGTGCGATGACGTGACGCATGGTGTTCCCTCGGTGGGAGAGTGTTGAAGAGCCGCTTGCGTTGCCGTACGGACTGCCGGTGGCCGGCATCCGCTGTCGCCCGCCCCGGTGAGGGCTGGCGACGACCCGGCATCGGTGGACGCCGGGCCCCGCATCGGTCAAGCCGCGTTACAGATCCTCGGCGGAGAGGATCATTTCAGTCAGACCCTTGCCGCCCTGGACCATCGGATAGACGTTTTCCGTCTGGTCGATCTGGAAATCCAGGAACACGAGATCGTTCTTGCGGGAGAAGGCCTCGCGCAGCGCGCCTTCCACGTCGGCCGGCCGGTCTACCCGGATGCCGATATGGCCGTAGGACTCGGCCAGCTTGGCGAAGTCGGGCAGCGAATCCATGTAGGACTCGGAGTAGCGGCCGCCGTGGAACAGCTCCTGCCACTGGCGCACCATGCCCAGGTAGCGGTTGTTCAGGTTGCAGATCTTGATCGGCAGGCGGAACTGCTTGCAGGTCGACAGCTCCTGGATGTTCATCTGGATCGACGCCTCGCCGGTCACGCAGGCGACCTGCGCCTCGGGATGGGCCAGCTGCGCGCCCATGGCATAGGGCATGCCCACGCCCATGGTGCCCAGGCCGCCGGAGTTGAGCCAGCGGCGCGGCTTGTCGAACTTGTAGTACTGGGCGGCCCACATCTGGTGCTGGCCGACGTCGGAGGTCACAAAGGCGTCGCCGCCGGTGACTTCCCACAGCTTTTCGATGACGAACTGCGGCTTGATGATCTCGTCCGAGTTCTTGTATTTCATGCAGTCGCGGCTGCGCCACTCGTCGATCTGGCGCCACCAGGTGGCGAGCGAATCGGTGTCCTGCTTCTGCGTGCTCTCGTCGAGCAGGCGGATCAGGTCTTCGAGCACTTCCTTGACGTCGCCGACGATGGGCACGTCCACCTTCACCCGCTTGGAGATGGAGGAGGGGTCGATGTCGATGTGGATGATCTTGCGCGGCTCGGCGGCGAAGTGGTTCGGATCGCCGATCACACGGTCGTCGAAGCGCGCACCGATGGCCAGCAGCACGTCGGAGAAATGCATCGACATGTTGGCTTCATAGGTGCCGTGCATGCCCGGCATGCCCAGGTATTGCTTGTCGGTGGCCGGATAGCCGCCCAGACCCATCAGGGTGTTGGTGACCGGCATGCCCAGCTTGCGCACCAGGCGGGTCAGCGGATCGGCCGCGTTGGAGAGGATCACGCCGCCGCCGGTGTAGATCATCGGCCGTTTGGCTTCGAGCAGCAGCTTGAGCGCTTTCTTGATCTGCCCCTGATGACCCTTGACCACCGGGTTGTAGGAGCGCATGTCGATGGTTTTCGGATAGCTGTACTCGGCGCTCTGAGCGGTCACATCCTTGGGGATGTCGACCAGCACGGGGCCCGGGCGACCGGTCTTGGCCAGGAAGAAGGCCTTCTTGATGGTCGCGGCGATGTCCTTGACATCCTTGACCAGGAAGTTGTGCTTCACACAGGGGCGGGTGATGCCCACCGTGTCCACTTCCTGGAAGGCATCCTGGCCGATCGCTGCGGTCGGCACCTGGCCGCTGATGATGACCATCGGGATCGAGTCGCAGAAGGCGGTGGCGATGCCGGTGACGGCATTGGTGGCGCCGGGGCCGGAGGTCACCAGCGCGACGCCGACGGACTCGGTCGAGCGGGCGTAGGCGTCGGCGGCATGGACGGCGGCCTGCTCATGACGCACCAGCACATGGCGGACCTTTTCTTGCTGGAACAGCGCGTCGTAAATGAACAGCACCGCGCCGCCAGGATAGCCGAATACATAATCGACCTTTTCTTCCTGCAGGCACCTGATTACAATTTCCGCCCCAGTCAAGACCATTACTGCCCCTAATTCTCTGTATTTGCGTGGGAAACCCGTAACAGTACGCATCGGGTCAAGGCAGGTCAAGACCTATCTTGTGCGCAGCACAAAGCGCTGAACAGCCCCTGCGCCGCGAGGATTCCCCCCTGGATTCAGCCACCCAACTGAACGTTTTTCTGGCCGGTGCGGAGCGTCATGCCTTCCGGCACGCGATGCTCGCATTGCGCAACGAAGCGGCGGCGCTCGATGCGGTGCAGGAGGCGATGATGCGTCTGGCGACCAAGTACGGCGATCGCGGCGCGGACGAATGGCCGCCCCTGTTCCAGCGCATCCTGCAAAATGTGATCCGCGACATGTTGCGCCGGCAGAAGGTGCGTCATTTGTGGGTGTCGATGTGGTCCGGCTTCGGCAACAAGGACGGCGACGAGGCCGACGACCCGCTCGACACGCTCGAGGCCGCCGACGGCAGCAATTTCGACCTGTCGCCCGAAAAGCTGGTCGGACGCGAGCAGGTGCTGGCCGCCATCGAGGCCGAGCTGGCGCGCTTGCCGGCACGTCAACGCGAGGCCTTCCTGCTGCGTTACTGGGAAGACATGAGTACGGCAGAGACCGCTGCCGCCATGGGATGCTCCGAGGGCAGCGTGAAAACGCATTGCTCGCGCGCCACCCACACCCTGGCGGCCGCCCTCAGTGCAAAAGGAATCACGTTATGAAAGACGAGGCCCGCTTCGGCCGACGCCTGGCCGGCTTGCTCAGCGAGCGCAACAGGCAGCTCGACCCGGCGCTGCGCGACGCCCTGGCGGCTGCGCGCCGGCAGGCGGTGACGGCTGCCCGCGAGCGGCATGCCGGCGTGTTTCGCCCGCATCTCGGCCGCTCGTGGTGGCCGGCGCTCAAGCCGGCCATGGCGGCCGCGCTGGTGCTGGTGGTGCTGTTTGGCGGAGACTATGTCAATACGCTGCGGACACAGGCCATGCAGGGCGAGGTCGAAACCGCGCTGCTGGCCGATGACCTGCCCATCGACGCCTACCTCGATCAAGGATTCCGTGCATGGCTGCTCGCCGACTCGTCTGCCTCGCGCTCCTGAGCCTGTTCGCCGCGCAAGCCTGGGCCGACACCGAATGGCGCGCCTTGAGCCGTGAGCAGCAGCGCGCCTTGTCGCCGCTGGCCGAGCGCTGGAATGAACTCGACGCCGCCTCGCGCGAGCGTTGGCTACGCATGACCGAGCGTTTCGACCAGCTCACCCCCGAAGAGCAATCGCGCGTGCAGGGGCGCATGCGCAACTGGTCGAACCTCTCGCCGCGGGAACGGGCACAGGCGGTCGACCAGTACCGGGCGCTGCGGCGCATCCCGCCCGAGCAGCGCGAGGCCCTGCAGCAACGCTGGCAGGAATACCAGCAACTGTCGCCCGAAGAGCGCGACCGCGCCCGCAACGACGAGCGCAAGTCCGGCAAATCGAAGAGAAACAAGGACCGCAAGTGACCGATCGCCCCCAAGTCGAACTCGCCGGCCTGCGCCGCCGCCTGGCCGCGCTGGTGTACGAAGCCCTGCTGCTGCTCGGCGTGCTGGCCTTGCTCTACCTCATCCCGCACCTGGTCTACGGCATCGTGGCCGAACGTGCGGCACCGGGCTGGTTCAGCTGGTTGCATATCGCCGTGGTGCTCGGTGCCTACTTTTTGTACTACTGGTGCCGCAGCGGGCAGACCCTGGCCATGCAGACCTGGCGCCTGCGTGTCGTGACGGCCGACGAGGGCAAGCCGGTGCCGTGGCGCCAGGGCCTGCTGCGTTATGTGCTGGCCTGGCCGTCGGTGTGGCTGTTCGGCGCCGGCCTGTGGTGGGCGCTGATCGACCGCGACCGCCAGTTCGCCCACGACCGCTTGGCCGGCACGGCGATCATCCTCCTGCCAGCCGGGCAGAAAATGGCGGCTTGACGCAGCGCCTTCCTTGTTTTGACACGCAGCGGCAGCTATAGTCCGGCCGCGGTCTGAGATACCGCTTTTGCTGCCCGGGCACTACGGTGCCGATGTAAGTCGAGGTGTGACGGATCGCGCCCCGACGGTTGAAAACAAGGAATCCACCATGATGCAGTTGTCGATGCGTCGCGCCCTGCTGCGCGCGCTCACCGCTGCCGGCGTCGCCTTTGCGCTGCCGGCAAGCTCCGCCTTCGCCGCCGACACCCTGCGCGTGTCCGCCATCCCCGACGAATCGCCCACCGAGTTGCAGCGCAAGTTCGAGCCGCTCGGCAAATACCTCGAGCAGCAGCTCGGCATGCCGGTCAAGTTCGTGCCGGTCACAGACTATGCCGCTGTGGTCGAAGCCCTTGGCGCCGGCAAGGTCGACCTGGCCTGGCTCGGCGGCTTCACCTATGTGCAAGCCAAGTTGCGCACCAACGGCACGGCCGTGCCGCTGGTGCAGCGCGAGGAGGATGCCCGCTTCACCTCCAAGTTCATCACGGCCCGCGACGACATCAAAAGCTTTGCCGACCTCAAAGGCAAGCGCTTCGCCTTCGGTTCGCCGTCGTCCACCTCCGGCCACCTGATGCCGCGCTTCTTCCTCGGCAAGGAAGGCATCGCGCCCGATACCGACTTCGCCAACATCGCCTTCTCCGGCGCGCATGACGCCACCGCCGCCTTCGTCGCCGCCGGCAAGGTCGACGCCGGCGCGCTCAATGCCTCGGTGTGGGACAAGCTGGTGGCCAGCGGCAAGGTCGATACCGCCAAGGTGCGCGTGTTCGCCACCACGCCGCCGTACTTCGACTACAACTGGACGGTGCGCGGCGATCTCGACGTCGGCCTGCAGGCCAAGATCCGGGCGGCCTTCCTGGCGCTCGACCCGGCCAAGCCCGAGCACAAGGCGATTCTCGAGCTGCAACGCGCGGCACGCTTCATCCCGACCGAGCCGGCCAACTACGACGGTATCGAATCGGCTGCTCGCGCCGCCGGCCTGCTCAAGTAAGCGGATGATCTCGCTCGCCGCACTTGGCGTGGCCTATGCCGACGGCCGGCGCGCGCTCGACGGGGTGGACCTGTCGATCGCGCCCGGCGAGCGGGTGGCGCTGATCGGCCCCTCCGGCGCCGGCAAGACCACCTTGCTGCGCGTGATCGGCGCCAGCCTGCGGCCGACG
This sequence comes from Denitromonas iodatirespirans, assembly GCF_018524365.1. Classification (GTDB taxonomy): domain Bacteria; phylum Pseudomonadota; class Gammaproteobacteria; order Burkholderiales; family Rhodocyclaceae; genus Nitrogeniibacter; species Nitrogeniibacter iodatirespirans. Next base: position 18,381 of record NZ_JAEKFT010000004.1, on the reverse strand, counting down.
GCGGGGCACGTGCGGGTCGACGGCGTCGATCCCTGGGCCTTGAGCGGCCGTGCGCTGCAAAGCCTGCGCGCGCGCATCGGCAAGATGCACCAGGCCCCGCCAATCCCGCCGCGCCAGCGTGTCGTCACCGCCGTGCTGGCCGGGCGGCTGGGGCAATGGCCGCTGTGGCGCGCCATGGCCTCGTTGGTCTACCCGCTGGATATCGCCGGTGCCCGCGCCGCGCTCGAACCGCTGGGTCTGACCGAGCGCCTGTTCGACCGCTGCGACCAGCTCTCCGGCGGCCAGTTGCAGCGCATCGCCCTGGCCCGCTTGCTGTATCAGCAACCGAAGCTCGTGCTGGCCGACGAGCCGGTGTCCGCCCTCGACCCGGCGCTGGCCCGCTCGGTGGCGGTGGCGCTCAACGATGACGCCCGGCGCCGCGGCGTGACGCTCATCGCCAGCCTGCATGCGGTCGATCTGGCGCTGTCGGAGTTTGCCCGAGTGATCGGCCTGCGCGACGGCCGCGTGGCCTTCGATCGGCCCGCGGCACAGGTCGGCCAGGCGGAGGTCGACGCCTTGTATGCCGGCGCCCCCGTCGGCGACGCGGCCGAGGCCGCCGAGCCCGCCCCCCGCACACGGCTGACGCGCTGCGCATGAATGCCGTGGTGCGCGATCCGGCCGCGCGCGGTCGGGCCACGGCGCTGGTGCTCGGCCTGTGTGTGCTGTGGCCCTTGCTGCAGATCGCCGAATTCAATCCGGCCGTGCTGTTCGCGCCGGGCAACCTCGCCACGCTCGGCGGCTTTCTCGCCACCTTTCTGCCGCCGGCCACCGACGCCGATTTCCTCGGCCTGCTGGCCGCCGCCACGCTCGACACCCTGGCCATCGCCACCGTCGGCATCGCTCTGGCGCTGCTGATCGCCGTGCCGCTGGCGCTGCTGGCCACGCGCAGCCTGTCGATCGGTCGGCTCGACGGCCGATTGCGGCCCCTCTCCGAAGCTCTCCGCCTGTGCGCCCGCGGCCTCACGCTGGTGCTGCGCGGCGTGCCGGAGCTGGTGTGGGCGCTGGTGTTCGTGCGCATTTTCGGGCTTGGCCCAGCCGCCGGCGTGGCCGCGCTGGCCATCACCTACGGCGGCATGCTCGCCAAGGTGTATGCCGAAATTCTCGAATCCACCGATCTGACCCCCGCCCGCGCCTTGCTCGCCGCCGGCAGCGGCCGGCTCGGCGCGCTGGGCTACGGCCTGCTGCCAGTGGCCTCGGACGAGCTGATGTCCTACACCGTCTATCGTTGGGAATGCGCGGTGCGTGCCTCGGTGGTGATGGGCTTCGTCGGCGCCGGCGGGCTCGGGCAGCTGATGGACCAGTCGATGAAGATGCTCAACGGCGGCGAAGCCTGCAGCATCCTGATCACCTTTTTGCTGCTGGTGATGGCGGCCGATGCCCTGAGCGCCTGGCTGCGCCGGCAGGTGCGCTGATGGCCAGCGAGCGCATGCCGCGCCGCGGTTTGCTCATCTCGGCCGGCGTGCTGGTGGCGGTGCTCGCCAGCGTGTCGCGGCTCGATCTGGTGACCGCCTTTGCCGAAGGCTCGGACAGCCTCGGCGAGTTGCTCGGTTTTCTACGCCGCTTCGCCGCCCCCGATACCTCGCCGGCCTTTCTCGCCAAGGTGGGGCAGGGCGCCATCGAGACCCTGGCCATCTCGCTCATCGGCACCTTGCTGGCCGTGATCGGCGGCGTGCTGCTCGCGTTGCCGGCCAGCGGCCGCCTCGGGCGGCCCGGCCAGGCGGCGGCGCGCTTCTGCCTCAACCTGCTGCGTTCGGTGCCCGAACTGGTGTGGGCCACGCTCACCGTCCTCGCCGCCGGCCTCGGCCCGTTTGCCGGCACGCTGGCGCTGGCCCTGCACACCACCGGCGTGCTCGGCCGGCTTTATGCCGAAGCGCTGGAGAACGCCCCGGCCGCGCCCGAGGCGGCCCTGCGTGGCGCGGGCAGCGGCGCGGTGGCCGCCTTCCTCTACGGCACCTTGCCGGCGGTGTCGCCGCAGTGGGTGGCCTACGGGCTGTATCGCTGGGAGATGAACATCCGTATGGCCGCCATTCTCGGCTTCGTTGGCGCCGGCGGCCTCGGCGCGCAGCTCTACTACGCGCTGTCGCTGTTCCAGGAGGCCCAGGCCGCCACCCTGATCGTCGCCATGCTGGGGCTGTCGCTGGTGGTGGATGCCATCAGCGGTTGGTTGCGGCGGCATCTGGTCGTCGCTTAGGGATTCCGCCGGCGCTTCAAATTGCCGCCGCCACAGGCGCACAATGAAGCCCCCACGCGGAGATTCCTCATGGCCATCCAACCCTTTCACCTTGCCTTTCCCGTCGACGATCTCGACGCCTCGCGCCATTTCTATGGCGAGGTGCTCGGCTGCCCCGAGGGGCGCAGCTCCGATCACTGGATCGATTTTGACCTCTACGGTCACCAGATCGTTGCCCATCTCGCCCCTGGCCGAAGTGGCCGGCAGGCGAGCAACGCGGTCGACGGTGACGACGTGCCGGTGCCGCATTTCGGTGTGGTGCTCGACATGGCCGATTTCAACGCCCTGGCCGCGCGGCTCAAGGCGGCCGGCGTGTGCTTCATCATCGAGCCGCACATCCGCTTCGCCGGCCTGCCCGGCGAGCAGGCCACCATGTTCTTTCTCGATCCGTCGGGCAATGCGCTGGAGTTCAAGGCGTTTGCCGATATCGGCCGCTTGTTTGCCAAGCAGTGATTGCGAGGGGCGGGGCGGTTTCGACACCGCGACACGACAGAGGGGGATGGGGTGCCTGCCGGCAACGGCGGCACTCATTCTCGTCATCGGTCCGCCATCGGTGTTGCGCGACCTTGCAGCAAAGCGATGCAATACCGTCCGGCAAAGGCTCCCACCCAGAGATGCATCCATGAAACCCGCCCAACACCCCACCGCGCTGCGCACCGCGCAACGGCTTAGCGATGCCGGCATCGACACCCAGGTTGTCGAGTTCGAGCAACCGACTCGTACCAGCGCCGAAGCGGCGGCGGCCATCGGGTGCTCGGTGGCCGAGATCGCCAAGTCCATCGTGTTCCGCGGCAAGACCAGCGGTCAGGCGGTGGTCGTGGTGGCCAGCGGCGACAACCGGGTTTGCGAAGCCAAGGTGGCCGCGGCGGTGGGCGAGGCGTTGGCGCGGGCGGATGCCGATTTCGTGCGCGCGGCCACGGGCTACGCCATCGGCGGGGTGGCGCCGATCGGTCATGCGCAGCCGGTCAAGCTGCTGCTCGACGAAGATCTGCAGCGCTTCGACACCGTCTGGGCTGCGGCCGGGACGCCGTTTTCGGTGTTTGCCCTCAGCCCCGAGCAGCTCCGGCGCCTGACCGGCGTCGCGTGGAGCGATGTCCGGCAGGCGGGGTGAGGGGGTGGCGCCTCAGAGCGCGGGCTTGAGCACCATCAGCGCGAACACGCCGGCCATGGCGGCGAAGGCCGGGTAGCCCAGCCCCTCCCACCAGCGCGCCATCGCGCGGTATTGCGCGGGCAGCGGCCGGCCGGCATCGAGCGCGGCCTCGGCGAGTCGGTGCATGCGGATCTGCAGCCACACCACGGGGAGCCAGCACAGGCCGGCAAACAGGTACAGACCGATACTGAGTGCGATCCACGGGGTGCTCAGCGGCCAGCCCGCGAGGTGGGCCAGCCAGAGGCCGGTGGCGGGCTGGAGGATCACCGCCGGGGTGGTGAACAGCCAGTCGGCCAGCACCACGTTGCGCGCCACCACCACGCGCGCCTCAAGGCTCGTGCTGCGATTGGCGCGGTACAGGTAGAAGGCTGTGCCGAAGCCGGTGCCGACCAGGGCCACCGACGACAGGATGTGCACGAGCTTGATCAGCAAGTAGGTGTTCATGCGCGTTCTCCTTGTTCGCCCGGCCGGTTGAGCAGGGCCAGCAGCAGCAACACGACAGGCAGGTTCTTGAGCAGCGGACCGAAGGGGTGCAGCCACAGGGCCGGCCACTGCACGCTGAGGAAGGCGCTGTAGCCGAGCACGACGATCAGTTGGGTGCGCCACAGGCCTTGGGTGGGGCGCCACAGGGTGAGCACACCGAGCACGGCGTCGAGCGCGGCGCCGCCATACAGCGCCGGTGCCAGCAACGCGGCCGGGATGCCGGCGCGGGCGGCGAGGGCGAAGCCGTCGGGCGGCCCGACCAGTGCCACGGAGGCCAGGGCACTGCCCAGCCAGACGGCTGCGAGAACCACGCGGATCGCCCATGTCTCCAGTCGCTGGCGAATGCGGCGCGCGTCCGGATCGTCGGTAGTCACGAACTGATCGATGTCGCGCGGTGGGCGTCCGAGCAGCGCGGTGAGCGGCGCGGCGCTGGCGGTGCTGCCTTGTTGGAGCATATGCACCGTGTCGGGGCTGAACACGGCGCCGGGCAGATGGCGGCCGAGCGGGGCCAGTGCGCGGATCAGCGGCATCGGTACCGGGAGCGATATCGCCGGCGGCAGCCCGAGGCCGCGTCGGTAGTGGCGCAGCATGTCGGCGTAGCTGACCGGGCGAGGCCCGACCACGTCCAGCGTTGCGGGCGGGGCCGGGTCGGCGAGCAGGCGCACCACGGCTTCGGCCAGATCCGTCACATGCACCGGCTGCACCCGCTGCTGGCCGCGCCCGGGCAGCGCCACGACCGGCAGGCTGGCCAGGGCGAGAAAGAAGCGGCTGCTGGTGCCGCCCGGCCCGAAGACCAGCGATGGGCGCACGACCGTGGCGCGCACAGGCAAGCTGGCCAGGACCGCGTCGGCGCTGCCCTTGCTGGCGAGATACGCCGTGGCTGCGCCCGGCGCGGCGCCCAGGGCGGAGATCTGGATCACCCGTGTCACGCCGGCGTCGGCACAGGCCGCGAACAAGGCCGCCGGTGCGGCATGATGCACGGCCTCGAAGGTGGCGTCGTGTCGTGGATTGAGGATGCCGACGGCGTTGATGACCGCGTCGATGCCGGCCAGGCGGGGGTGCCAGCGGTCGGCCGTGATGTCATGCTGAAAATCCACCGCCACATCGTCCGGCCGGGCCGCCCGGCGCACGCCGCGGCGCACGGTATGCCCCGCGGCGCGCAAGGCTTGTTCGAGAGCGCGACCGATGAAGCCGTCCGCGCCACATAGCAGAATGTGCATCTTGCGTTCTCCTCAGGGGCGCGGGCAGGTGCCGCGGCAGTGGCGGCGAGCACGTTCGAGTGCCCGGCCAAACAGGCAGCGGACCAGCCAGTTCGGCAGGCGCTGACGATGCCGGGCAAACACCGGATAGAGGCCTTCGAGCACGGGCGCGATGAGTGGCAGGCGGGTGATCGTGGCGACCCAGGGCACGCCGACGAGGGCATAGCTTCGGCGGAACACCTCGACGCCGCGGATGATGCGGCCGTCGGCATGGACCCCGGTCATGGCTTGCATGGCCGCTTCGCGGGTGACGCCGAGCACGGACGCGCCGGCAGGCAGCGCCGAGACATCGATGCCGGCCAGGCGGCCGTGCGTGTCGCGCTGGCGCAGGGCTTCCATTTCGCCCAGGCAGATCGGGCAGGAGCCGTCATAGAGGAGGGTGAGTTCGGGGTGTGGCTGAGGCATGATCGGGACTCCTTGTTGTGGCTTGTGTTGCAGTAATTTCTGTATAAACAGAAATTACTGCCTTAAAAAAATGAGGGCATGACCCTCCGCGTAGCGCTTCGATGCTCAATGCGCCGGTGCGTTGGCCGGCAGCAAGGCCTGCACCTGCGCTTTCTCCGATTCGTTCAAGGCCTGGTAGCCGCGGCCGAACGGCCAGCCATAGCCCCAGCGGAACGGCGTTGGCGCGAACGGCGTGCCGCCCACGCGCACGCCAGCGAGCATCAGCGCCGCCACCGCGGGTTCGCCGACATCGGCCACGCACTGGCGCAGCGCCTCGTCTGCGGCGCCTCGCTGCTCGGCCGTGCCACCTTGCCAATAGGCCAGATCGTGCGCCCGGCAGCAGCCCAGCCATCGCTCGCGTTGCGCCGGGGTGCCGTCGGGGAAGGCACTGCAGCCGTCGCTGGCAAAGGGGCGAAGCTGGCCGGCCATGGCCGGTGCCATCGCCACTGCGAGCAGGAGCATGAAGGCGCGCTTGCGCATGTCAGCCCTTGCGCACCAGGTTCTGGATCTTGGCGCCGAGTTTCATGATCTTCATCAGCGTGTCGGGTTTGAGGCGCAGCATCTCCTCGCTCCAGCCGGTCAGCGTCTGCATCAGCACCAGGGTGTCTTCGATGCGTTTGCGGGCGGCGGCATCTTCCAGGGCCAGATCCGGGCTGGCCAAGCAGTCGCGCAGCACTTCGAGCGTCGGGTCGATCTCGCGGCGCTTGCGGCCGAGCACGATGGTGCGGAACAGCTCCCACACATCGGCCGAGGTGTCGAAATGATCGCGCCGGTCGCCCAGCACATGACACAGCCGCACCAGCTCCCAGCTCTGCAACTCCTTGAGGCTGTTGCTGACATTGGAGCGGGCGATGCCCAGGGTTTCCTGGATCTCCTCGGCATGCATGGGGCGTCCGACGAGGTAGAGCAGGGCGTGGATCTGCGCGACGGAGCGATTGACCCCCCAGCGGGAGCCCATCTCGCCCCAGTGCAGGACGAAGCGTTGAGCGACGGGTTTGAGTTCCATGGGCGTGATGCTGCGCGGTTCCGTAATTTCTGTCAAGACAGAAATTACGGAACCCATGCGCCCGCCCGGCCATGCGCAAAACGCCCGCATCCACTAGACTCGACGGCATTCGAGATCGCGCGCCCCCGTCGACGGCAGCGATTCCCCTGGCGCTGTGTTCAACGTCCGTCTGGCTTGCTTTCATGTCCGACCACAAACTGCTCTATTTCCTGGCCGGGCTGGCGCTCGGGCTGTCGCTCGCCCTCGGGCCGGCCGTGGTGAAGCGGCTGGCCGCCTGGCTGAACGGGCCGGACCGGGTGATGGTCTACCGTTCCATCGACGGCCATGATCTGCATCTGCATGTGTTCGAGGCCAAGGGGCCAAGGCCGGCGGCGGGGCATCCGGCGCTCTTGCTGTTTCATGGCGGGGCGTGGCAGTACGGAAGCCCGGACGCGTTTTTTCCGCAGTGCCGCCATTTCGCCCAACACGGGCTCACCTGCGTGAGTGCGGAGTACCGCATCGCCGCGCGCCACGGCACCGATCCGCGGGCCGCGGTGCAGGACGCCCGGGCGGCGCTGGCCTATCTGCGCGCTCAGGCCGATGACCTGGACATCGATCCGTCGCGGATCGCCGCGGGCGGCGGATCGTCGGGTGGGCATCTGGCCGCGGCGCTGGGTGTGCCCTTGCCCTTGGCCGAGGAAACGGGCGGCGATGCGGCGGCACGGGGCCGGCCGGCGGCGCTGGTGCTGTACAACCCCATGCTCGACCTGTCGCCATGTACGCCGGACCACCATCTGGTGGCGGCGTTCTGGCAGGCGGTGTCGCCCTTGCAACAGGTGGATGCGGCGCTGCCGCCGAGCCTGATCCTGCTCGGCACCGAGGATCGCGAGGTGCCGGTGGCGACGGCGCAGGCGTTTTGCGAGGCGGCCAGTGCGCAGGGCGGACACTGCGAGCTGGCCTTGTATGAAGGCGCGCGCCATGGTTTTTTCAACCTGCGCGGGGATGACCGGCAGTATTTCGACGTGACCAACGCGCGTGTGCTGGCCTTCCTCGGAGCGCTGGGCTGGTTGCGCGACTGACCGTTTCGACGGCGCAGTCGCTTTGGAATCGCGATGAACGAACTTCTCGACAACATCACCTGGCACACCCTGTCAGGCCCGCACGCCGATTTCTCCATCGGCACCGCGACCATCCGTCGCTACGCCCCCGGCTTTTCGCCGATCTTGGCGTCGGCCGACACCGAGGCACCGGATCTGGCGGCCCTGGCGCCGTTTTGCCAGTCGGGTGAGCACTTGTACTGCGCGGATTGGTCGGGCGTGGTATCGGCCGGCTGGCAGCTGGAAGCGGAATCGCGCATGTTCCGCATGGTGTGGGCCGGCGAGCTGCCGGAGGACGCGCATGCGGCCGGGATGGCGCCACTCACGGCCGAGCATGGGGAGCAGGCCCTGGCGCTGGCCAAGCTGACGCAACCCGGCCCCTTCGGCCCGCGCACCATCGAACTGGGCGATTACCTGGGGTGCTTCGCCGACGGCCGGCTGGTGGCGATGGCCGGCGAGCGCATGCAGGCCGGGCGGTATCGCGAGATCAGCGGGGTGTGCACCCACCCGGACTACCAGGCCCGGGGCATGGCGCGGCGGCTGATGCTGGCCTTGATCCGCCGCCAGATGCAGCGCGGCGAGACGCCTTTTTTGCATGTGATGTGCGACAACACGACCGCGCACGGGCTGTATCAGCGCATGGGCTTCGAAGATTACAGCGAGGTGCCGGTGCGGGTGATTTCGCGCTTGTAGGCCGTAGCCCGGACGCCACTTCGCTGCATCCGGCCAAGTCGTGCCGCTGGGCTGGCGGGTGGGGTGAAGTTGCGCAGTTCATCACGCTTGGCGTGCGTGTTCTCCTCAACTCCCATGGAGTCCAACCGTTGATGCTGGTAACGCCGCGTCGTATTGGCGCTCAATCGGATCCCGGATGCCAGCAAAAATTCACCCCTTCTCGACCGCGCAGGAGGAAACGGCCGCGCCGACGATGGACGAGGTGCCGCAGTTCGCTGAAATTGCGCTGCGTTCGCTCGCGGCAGCGTTGAGTCAGCGTCGCTTCGACGGCGCTGCGGTGGCCTTTCTTTCCGAGATCGCCTCCGGCCTGGGGTGCGCGCGGGTGAGCTTCGGGATCGTGGAGTCCGGCACGCTCCGTGTGAAGGCCATGTCGCACGATGTCGACAATCATTTTCGCGGCGAGCTCTATCGAGATATTGGCGACGCGATGGAGGAGGCGTTGGATCAGCGGCGCAGCCTGCAGGTGCCCGAAAACGATCAGGAGCGTCCGGCCATCGTGATGGCGAACCAGCGGTTGCGCTCGCGCCTCGGCGGGCAGGTTCAGACCGTACCGCTCAAGGTCCTGGGCGCATGGGTGGGTGCCATTTGCTTCGAGTGGCGCGGTGCGTCCTCGATTTCGCCCATGGCGCCAGAACCACTGGGCCACATCGTCGACCTGGCCGGGCCGGTGCTCTACCTGATGTACCGGGACACCCGACCGATGTCGGTGCGCGTGCGCGAGTGGTTCGGCGAAACGATACGCACCCTGAGGAGCGAGGAAGGGCGCTGGTACCGCCGTGCGCTGGTCGCCGCGACGCTGGTGTCGATGGCGGGGCTGTTCGTGCCGGTCGGGCAGGCGCTGAGTGCGCGCGCGTCGCTCGAAGGCGCGGTCGAGCGCGCAGTGGTTGCGCCCGTGGATGGGTTCATCGACACCGTGATGGTGCGCCCGGGCGATGCGGTCAAGACCGGGCAGGTGCTCATCGAACTGGCCGCGCAGGATCTCGAACTCGAAGCGCGTCGCTGGGAATCCGAACTGTCGCAGCACGAAAGCGCCTACATGGCGGCCTTGGCGCGCGCGCAGCGCAGCGACATGATGGTGAGCCTCTCGCGTGCGGAAGAGGCGCGTGCGCGTCTCGATCTGGCGCGGCGCAGCCTGGCGCGCACGAAGATCGCCGCGGGCATCGACGGGGTGGTGATCGCAGGCGACATGGGTCGGCTCCAAGGTGCGCCCGTGGCCCGAGGCGACGTACTGCTGACGCTTGCGCCCGCCCAGGGATACCGCGTGGCGCTGAGTGTCCACGAACGCGATGTGGGCCGCATCCAGGCGGGGCAGCACGGCGTGCTGCTGCTGGGCGCGATGGCCAGCCGTACCTTGCCTTTCGAGGTGACGCGGGTGACGCCCGTGGCTCATGTGGAGGACGGCGAGAACGTCTATCGGGTCGAGGCACGCTTGCTCGGCGATGAAACCTCGCTGCGCCCCGGCTTGCGAGGCGTCGGCAAAATCGACATCGGCAGTGCGCCGCTGTTCGGCGTCCTCTGGCGCTGGATTGCGGACAACGCGCGCATGGCCTGGTGGCGCTGGGGCGGATAGGCCGGTGAGCGAGTCACTCTTCAGTGATCAGTGGTTCCGGGTGGCCCAGCGCACCCCGTGCTTGCGTGCGAGCGTGCGTGTGCGTCGTCAGACGGTGCGCGGACAGGTCTGGTATGTGCTGACGGATGAGGCCAAGGCCGATCGCGTGTTTCGGCTCGATGCGGCCGCCTATGCCTTCGTGGGGCGGTGTACCGGGGCGCATACGGTACAGGCCATATGGGACGTGGTGTGCGCCGAACTCGGGGATGGCGTGCCGTCGCAAGGCGCGTTGCTGAGGCTCATGGTCCGTCTGCAGGCGGCGGGGTTGTTGTATTTCGACCACCATGCCGATATCGGCAGCCTGTTTTCGCGTCGTGTGTCTCGACAGGGTCTCAAGACCCAGAAGCTCAACCCGCTGGCCTTTCGCGTCAGGCTGGGCAACCCCACGCGTGTGCTCGAGGCCCTGGCGCCGTTGGGGAAGCTGCTGATCACGCCCATTGCCATGGGGGTGTGGTGGGTGATCGTGGTGCTGGCGGTCTTGGTTGCCCTGACCCAGTCCGATGCCCTCAGCGCGCATGCCTCGCAATTGCTGCACGGCAACGGCCGCTTGTGGTTGCTATGGGGGGTCTATCCGGTCGTGAAGCTGGTGCATGAACTGGCGCACGGTCTGGCGGTGCGGCGCTGGGATGGCGAAGTGAGCGAGTGGGGTGTGGCCTTGCTCGTGTTCATGCCCATGCCCTATGTCGATGCCTCGGCGGCGAGCGCGTTCAGGTCGGCCCGTCAACGGGCCGTGGTTTCCGCCGCGGGCATCATGGCCGAACTGATGATGGCCTCCATCGCCCTGGGCATCTGGCTGCTCGTCCAGCCGGGCTTGGTGCGCGATGTGGCCCTGACCGTGGTGGTGATCTGCTCGGTGTCGACCCTGCTTGCCAACGGCAACCCCTTGCTGCGTTTCGATGGCTACTTCGTGCTCACGGATCTGCTCGATCTGCCCAATCTGGCCGATCGCTCGCGTCGCTGGTGGCTCGATCACCTGCAGCGATGGATCCAGGGGTACGAATCGGGAGATCCGCTGATTCCCTTGCGGGGAGAGACCCCCTGGTTGTGGCTCTATCAGCCCTTGTCATGGCTGTACCGGCTCGGGCTCAGTCTGGCAATTACGCTCTGGCTCGGCCATCTGGCCGCGGTGCTCGGCTATCTGGCTGGCTTCTGGTTCGTCTGGTCGTTGTTCCTCTCGCCCATCGTGTCTGCCGTTCGTGCGCTGCTCGATGGGCGGGTGGCCGAATCCAATCGACTGCGTTCCCGCATGGCCGCCATCCTGCTCGCCGGGCTCGTCCCGGTCGGCCTTTTCGCCGTTCCGGTTCCCGATGTCACGCTGGCGCACGGCGTGGCCTGGTGGCCCGACACGGCACGGATCCGGAACGAAACGGCCGGTTTTGTCGCGGCGGTGGTGCGGCAGCATGGCGAGCATGTCGAACCCGGTGACGTCATCTTGCAGCTGGCAGACGACGAGCTGGTGGCCGAGCGCGAGCAACTCGTGCGTGAGCGCGATGGTCTTCAGACGGCCTTGTTCAATGCCCTCAGAGACGATCCGGTGACCGCTGGCCAGTTCGCGCAGCGCGTCGAAAGCGTCCAGCGTGCGCTGAGACGCACCGAGGAGCAGATCGACGGCCTGTCGGTACGTGCCGCGATCGCCGGACGCCTCGTGCTGCCGGCGCAAGGCGATCTGCCCGGACGCTTTGTGCCTCGTGGCAAGGAGATCGGCATCATCCGCGACGGCAGTGCCACGCGGGTGCGCCTCGCGGTACCCGACGATGATGCGGCCGGCCTGGTCGATCTGAGCAGCGTGAGCGTGCGCTTGTCGGAGTCGCCCGGCGTTTTCCATCCGGCGCAGCTGATCGGGCAACTGCCCGAAGCCCGCCGGCAGTTGCCCGCGGCCGCGTTGGGGATGCCCGCAGGGGGGCCTTTCGCGGTCGACCCGAAGGACGAGGAAGGGCTGCGCACGACGACGCCCGTGGTATGGGTCGATCTGATCGTGCCGGACGTGCCCCAGGCCTTCAGCGGCGGTCGTGTCCAGGCGCGGTTCGAGCACGGACGAAGTTCGCTGGCGACGCTGCTGTGGCGTCGCGGGTGGCAATTGCTGTTGGGACGATTCGATCCGGAGGGGGTGTGATGGACATGAGCCCGGCGCGCGCGCTCGATCGTCCGCACGATCCGACCGGCGCTGGGCCGCTCGGATGGCCGCCGCTTTCCGGCGGTGCCCTGGCGCGGTATCGCCGCCAGTATGCCCGCCTGCGCGACATGCCCGACGCGGGCGGTATGCCGAGCATGTCCTGGCGGGCATCCCTGATGCATGCCGGGGCCGGCAGCACGCCGTGGCTGGCGGCCTGTGCGCGGGTCGATCGCGCGTGTCGCGAACACTTGGGAATCACCCCGTACGAGGTGCAGTGGCTGGCCGCCTTGGCGATGATGGACGGGCGTCTGGTGGAAATGGCGACCGGCGAGGGCAAGACGCTCGCGACGGCGCTGGCGGCGGCGGTGTCGGCGCTCGCCGGGCATCGGGTGCATGTGCTGACCGCCAACCCCTACCTCGTCGAGCGGGATGCGGCCTGGCTCGCCGCGTTCTACGACGCGCTGGGCTTGCGAGTCGCGACCGTGGCGGAAACGGATGCGCTGGCGGGGCGGCGCGTCGCCTATCGCGCCGAGGTGGTGTATGCCACCGCGAAGGCCGTGGTATTCGACGCCCTGCGCGACGAGGCCTGCGCGCACGGCGCGACCGGGGCGCTGATGGTGGGCGCGCGCGTGCTCGTCGAAGGGACGGACGCCGCACCGGTGTTGCCGCGCCTCGATACCGTATTCATCGACGAAGCGGACAGCATTCTCGTCGACGAGGCTTCCGTGCCCCTGGTGGTGTCGGCGCTGCGGCCAGATCCGGCCGAACGCGTGCGTTGCTGGCAGGCATGGCGATTGGCCAGCGCGCTGGTGGCGGGGCGAGACTACCACCTCGACGAACGGCACCGGACGGTCCGATTGCAGTCGCCGTCGCTGCCCGACCTGGGCGGCGCATGGATCAACGCGCGGCACCGCGACGAGTGGCTCGTGATGGCCTTGAAGGCGCGACACTGCTACCTCGCCGGCAGGGACTACGTGGTACGCGACGCTCAGGTGTGCGTGGTCGATGCGGTCACCGGACGGATTGCCGAGGGGCGGATCTGGGGGCAGGGTTTGCACGGTCTTCTCGCGTTGAAGGAGGGGCTGGAACCGCCGCCGGCCTTGGCGACGGTGGCGCAGACGAGCTATCAACGCTTTTTTCCGCGGTATGCGCGCATCGGCGGGATGAGCGGCAGTCTGCGTGAAGTTCGCCGAGAACTGTCCCGCGTGTACGGGCTGTCGGTGTTGCGGATGCCGCTGCGGCGCGAATGCCTTCGGCGCGAATTGCCGCATCGCGTGTTCGCCGATGAAGCCGCCTGCGTCGAGGCGCTCGTCGCTCGGGTCCGTGTGCTGATCGCCGCCGGACGGCCCGTGTTGATCGGCACCGACACCGTCACGCAGTCGACCCGGGTCGCGCAGGCGCTCGAAGGCGCGGGCATTGTCCATCAGGTGCTCAACGCGGACCAGAGCGCCACCGAAGCCCGCGTGGTGGCTGCCGCCGGCGCGGCCGGCGTGGTGACGGTGGCGACCAATATGGCCGGCCGAGGTACCGACATTCGACTCAGTCCCCGTGCGGTGGCGGCCGGTGGGCTGCATGTCCTGAGCCTGCAGTTGAACGATTGCAGACGGCAGGATCGCCAATTGGCCGGGCGATGTGCCCGCCAGGGCGATCCGGGCAGTGTCGAGCACTGGCTGACGCTACCCCTAATGGAAACGGCCCCAATGCCGTTAACCAAGATGATCCGTTGGCTGCTCAAGTGCAGCTGCCGGGATTTGGCCGACAAGCTCGTTCCGCTGAGCCTGCGGCACCACCAGCACCGGCGCGCGGGCCGGGCCCGGCGCCAGCGTGCGCGGCTGCTGGCCAGCGCGCGCCACTGGGACGCTTGTATGGCCGTACGCAACGAAGAAGTGGATTGATGACACAACGACGCATTCACTGCTTGTTCGGCATGATCTTGACCAGCGCGGCATTCGGCGTATCGGCGATACCGCTCGGCTGTCTGATCACGCCCGCACGAGAGGCCGACATCGGCACGCCGGTGGTCGGCGTCGTCGAATCGGTGGCGGTGGATCGGGGCGACCGCGTCAAACAGGGCCAGGTTCTGGTGGTGCTGCAATCGGCTGTCGAGGCGGCCAACGTCGACGTCGCCACCTTGCGTGCGCGGGTGGCGGCCGAACTACGGGCCGCCCGGGCCAACATGACGCTCGCCGATCAACGCTACGCGCGCGCCGTGGACCTGCATGGGCGTGCCTTCATTTCCCGCCAGGCGCTCGACCAGGCGGCGGCGGAGCGGGAGGTGGCGCGCCAGCGCGTGGCCCAGAGTCGCGAACAACTGCGGGTGTCGGGCAGCGAGGCGCGCTTGGCGCAGGCACAGTTGAGCCAGCGTTTTCTGAGGGCGCCGTTCGACGGTGTGGTCGTCGACCGGATGACGCAACCGGGCGAGCGGGTCGAGGATCGCCCCTTGCTGCACCTGGCCGCGCTCGATGCACTGCAGGTCGAAGTGGTCGTGCCGGCGGCCCAGTTCGGCACCATTGCCGCGGGTGACCTAGCCTCCGTACAGCCCGATGTGCCAGGCGTGTCGGCCGTGCAGGCCAAGGTGAGCCTGGTCGACCCGATGGTCGACGCGGCCAGCAACACCTTCCGCGTGCGTCTGGCGCTCGACAATGCCGATGGTGCGGTGCCCGCCGGCGTGCGGTGCCATGTCGATTTCGCGGTGCTGCGCCCTGCGGCTGACGCTTCCGTCGGCGCGCCGATGCCGAGCGCGTCGGGCGAGGCGCAGCCGCCCGCAGCGCGACCGGCACGCCCACTCTTGCTGGACGTACGATTGTCGCGCCTACCGGCCGCGAGATAGCCTCATGAGCAGGGCGACGCCGACTGCGACGGTCGAACAGCTCGAGGCCCGGATTCTGTATTCGGCGGATCTGGTGCCGGTTGGCGACGCTACGCTCAGCCATGGCCTCGATACGCAGCAGGATCAGTCCGCGCACGAAATCGTTTTTGTCGATGCCTCGCTCAACGATGTCGATGTATTGCTCGAAGACCTGAATCGACAGATCGAGGCCGGACGGCCGCTCGAGATCGTGCGGCTCGATCCGGCCGAGGACGGCATCACGCAGATATCGCGCACGCTGCAGGCTTCGGGCCCGGTCAGCGCGATTCACGTGCTGACGCACGGCGAGGCCGGCGCCATCCAGTTCGGCAGCTTCCTGCTCGACGAGGCCTGTGTGCTGGCGCGCAGCGACGAGATCGCCCAGTGGTCGAAGGCGCTGACCGCCGATGCCGACCTGCTGTTCTACGGCTGCGATGTGGCTGGCAACGACGCCGGCAAGGCGCTGGTGCGCGATCTGGCGGTGCTCACCGGGGCTGATGTGGCGGCCAGTGACGATCTGACCGGCGCAGCCGTGCTGGGTGGCGATTGGACGCTGGAATATGCAGTCGGGCAGATCGGTAGCGTGTCGGCCATGAGCGATTGGGGGGCGCTGTCGTGGCAGGGGACCCTCGGGAGTCTCACTGCCGATACGACGAACGACGTTGCCGATGGCGATACCTCGTCCATCGCCAACCTCGTCGCCAACAAGGGCGCGGACGGCAAGATCTCGCTGCGCGAAGCGATCATCGCCGCCAACAACACTGCAGGGGCCGACACCATTTCCCTTTCGTCGGGGACGTATACGCTGTCGATCACCGGGCTCTACGAGGATGCTGCCGCTACCGGCGATCTCGATATCACCAGCGACATCGCCATCCAGGGGGCCGGTGCGGGGCAGACGACCATCAGCGCGAGCGGGCTGGGCGATCGCGTTTTCGACGTCCACAGCGGCGCGGCACTGACTTTGAACGACCTGACAGTCTCCGATGCCAACACCACCAACCAGTTTGGTGGAGCGGTCAATAACGCCGGTACGTTCTCGGCGACCGACGTGGTGCTCAGCAACAACACGGTGGTCAACAACGCTGGTGGCGGCCTCTACAACAGCGGTTCGGCAACCCTGGAGCGTGTCTCGGTCTACGGCAACTCGGACGTTGGGATTTACCTGGCCAGCGGCAGCTTGTCGATGATCAACGTGACGGTCAGTGGCAACACGACACCGTACAATGGCGCCGGTCTCACGGTTGCGGGGGGCAGCGCGACGCTCGACTTCGTGACCATCGCAGGCAATGCGACGACCAGCACTGGCAGCGGCGGCGGGATTTACCTGTCCGGTGGCTCGGCCACGCTGAGCAACTCGATCGTGGCGGACAATACTTCGCAGTTCAATGGCGGTGATATCACCGGTGCCGTCACCAGTGGCGGGCACAACATCGTTGAGAGCTACTCGGGTTTCACGCTCGATGGTACAGATCAGACAAGCGATCCGGGTTTGGCGGCCGTGTCCGTGGATAGCGGTAGCGGTCAGTATGTGCATGCGATTGCCTCGTCGAGCATCGCCTACAACGCCGCCGACGCAATCGCGCCCGCGACCGATCAACGCGGTGTCACCCGCGACGCCAGCGCTGATATCGGCGCATATGAGTACGGGCTTGCCGCGCCTGTGAATACCGTGCCCGGTGCGCAGAGCACCAACGAAGACACGGCGCTTGTGTTTTCCGTGGGCAATGGCAACGCCATTTCGGTGAGCGACCCCGACGCGGGCGGCAATCCGGTGGAGGTCTCGCTGTCGGTCACCCACGGTGCGTTGACGCTCGCCGGCACCACCGGCCTGAGTTTCATCAGTGGCGACGGTACGGCGGACGCGACCATGACGTTCCGTGGAACGGTCACGGATATCAACAACGCCTTGAACGGGCTGAGCTATACGCCAACCGCCGACTACAACGGTGGCGCGACGCTCACGCTCACCACGCTCGGCAGCTCGCTGCTCAGTCTTGATATCGATACCGCCCTGATCGGGCGCTATGCTTTCGACAACACCGGCGCTCTGGGCGACGATACCAGTCCCGCCGCGGGCAATGTGGGCACGCCGGTCAATGTCAGCGCGGTCGACGACGCCACGCGGGGCGATGTCCTGGGTCTGTCCGGTACCGGCTACGTGCAGGTCAGCGGTCTGTACGGCATGCCGGCCAGCATTACCGTGTCGGCGTGGGTCGACCTGACGAGCGCGGACACGAACGGTGCGGAGGTGATCTCGCTGGGCGACATTGTCGGCTTGCGTCTCGACCAGGGGGGCAAGCTCAAGGGTTTCTACAACGACGGTTTCACTTACAACTTCACCGTGTATGCGACGACGCTCGCCGGCAGCGGATGGCATCACGTCGCGTTCTCGATCGATTCGGGGAGCCACACGCAGGTGCTGTATCTCGACGGCATCGCAGTGGCGACAAGCAACAGCATCACCGCCATCGACTGGGGCGGCGTGGGTGGCGGGCCCGATAGCTTCATCGGCACGCATGGCGCAGGGGGGGCCGGCTACGACTTCACTGGGCGGATCGACGAAGCGCGCGTCTACAACCGTGCATTGGGTACCAGTGAAATCGAGGTACTGGCCTCGGATCTGAGCCAGCGGGATACCGACAACGTCGCGATCACCGTCAATGCGCTCAATGATGCGCCGACCGCCACCATCGTCCCCACAAGCTACAACGCCACCGAGCAGACCACGCTCACGCTGCACGGCACCGGTCTGAGCATTGCCGATGTCGACGACGGCGGCGTCGGTGTGCAGGCAACGGTGTCCGTTGTTTCGGGCACGTTGAGCGCGACGGCCGGCAGCACCGGGGTGAGCGTGTCCGGTTCGGGCAGCAACAGCATCACGCTCACCGGTACCGTCACGCAGATCAACACGCTGCTTGCCGGCACCTCGGGCGGTACGCTGAGCTATGTCATCAACAGCGATACGCCGCCGTCCAGCGACACCCTGACACTGCAGGCCAACGATCTGGGCAACAGCGGTTCGGGGGGCGCGCTGACCGATTCGGATACCGCGACGATCAACATCACTGCGGTCAACGACGCCCCGACCATCACCAGCGACGGCGGCGGCGCCAGCGCCAACCTCAACGCGGCCGAGAACCAGACGGCCGTGACCACCGTCACCGCCACCGACGCCGATGTGGGCGACACGCTGAGCTACAGCATCGCAGGCGGCGCCGATGCGGCCCGGTTCAGCATCGACAGCAGCACCGGCGTGCTCAGCTTCAACGCCGCGCCCAACTTCGAAGCCCCCACCGATGTCGGCGGTGACAACATCTACGACGTCACCGTGCAGGTGAGCGACGGCACCACCACCGACACCCAGGCCATCGCGGTGACGGTCACCAATG
>NZ_JAEKFT010000039.1 GCF_018524365.1 Denitromonas iodatirespirans | reverse complement strand
CAAGCTCGACACGACACATCCAAAGCGCAGCGTCAGGCTGCGGCGAAAGTGCGCCGGCTGGGACGACGATGAGCGCATGCGGGTGTTACAGATTCTGCCGATATGATGGTTGGATGCAATTGCCCTGATCACCCAGCGGGGGGTGAAGTACTGGCCCTTTTCGCCCTTCGACGATTTGGAGACCAAGTATTCAAAGGCGTCGTCGATCACGTCGAGATTGGAGTTGAACAGTTTCCATTCTTCCAGCGAGCCGACACAGACTTGCAGGTGATCGGGCGACAGGCGGATGCGTTCGTCGTCGAGGAAGACGCCTGGCCATTTCCGCTTGGCTTCGTCGAACAGGTTCTGGATGGCGGTCTTGAGCTGGGCGGAGGTGTTCTGGTTGCGGAACCGCAATGCATTACCCAGCCGGTGCGAGGTCATCTCGTCATAGAGCTTGGTGAAGATCAGCTTGAAGACTTCTTCGAAGACATCGACCCCGGCATTTGCCAGCACCTCGTCTTCCATGTCCTCGATCAGGTCGCGCAGGGACCGTGCAAACTTACCCTCCTTTACCCGCTCTTCCTCAAGGTCGATCAGTGTCTGGATGGTCCAGGGTTGATCCACGACCTGTTCGATGGTCTGATCTGCGCGGGGCAGTTCGTGGATCGGCATGAAGTAGTTGGGATTCTTGCGATGCCAGACCTCGACCAAGATGCCGTCGCTCCACACCGCGAGGGGTGCGCCGGTCGCATGTGCATAAGACCGAAGCTGCTCCTTGCCGTCCTTATACTTGGCCTGCTTCACCTCTACGATGATGTAAGGGACAGTCGGGCGGTCGGCGTCAAACACCACGATGTCGGCCCGCTTGGAACTGTCGCGCCCGAAGGTGATCGGGTATTCGACAGCGATGCGCGACTTGGCATAGCCGAGCTTGTCGATCAGGCGGGCCAGCCAAAGTTGACGGGTCCGTTCCTCGGGCTTGAGTTGCACTTCCTTGTCGCGGACGAGGCAGGTCACGTAAGGCACCTCTTTGCCTCGGCTTTCACGCATAGATACTCGCTTATCGAGAGCCAGTGCCTCTTGTTCAGAAAAGAGAACGAACTCGCTAAATTCTGCGACGATCTTGCTCATTTAAACCCTTTTTGTTCGATTTTAGACAATCAAGAAGCCCCGGATATTAACGTAGTTTGAGCGCTCATCTTCGCCCCGTGTTGCGCGTCAGGATCCGCTGGTATCAAACGCCGCCAGCGGGACAGCTGTCCAGACGGACGACGGTTGCTGCAGATACCAAAGTTGCCACGTCACGTTCGAGCCGCCGGGCGTCGGAAAACGCCTCGTCATATTCAGCGATATGCCGCACTGCAAGTCCATAGAGAATCATGGGGGCCGGTCCAGCATACCTGCATCCGGCTTTCTAAGGTCATGGCGGCAACGGAACAAAAAGCGGCCTTCCACTCCAGGCGACTCAACGGCAGTTCAGGCCGAGGTCTTGCCAGTAAGAGGGCATGTGGAACGGCAGCTGTACTTCGTCACTTGCCGTTCGGAAACCTACCGGCTGACGGGAAGCAACGGGTCGATCTCTGCCATTCGCCGAAGCGAGCGAGAGCCCGACAGGGAGCCAGCTCGCCGACCGAGCACTACGTGGAAGCCGCAGCGGGTTGCGCAGTTGGCACGAAACCCATCCCGCCCCCGCCGCCGGCCGGCGATACCCACCGCAGGACGCCCGCGCCCTCTTCCCCCTCCGGGCTCAGCGCGACGGTTTCAGCCGTCGGTACAAGGTGGCCCGGCTGATGCCCAGCATCCGGGCCGCCTGGCGGACGTCGCCATTCGACTGGTCGAGCGCCTGGCCGATGGCCTCTCGTTCGAGGGTCTTCAGCACGCCGCAGGGCGTGTCGGTCTCGGCGACGGCCGGGCGGGTCATGTGCGCGCCGATCTCCTGGGGCAGATGCGCCGGGGTGATGTCGATGCCGGGCGCGGCGATGGCGTTGGCGTAGGTCAGGGCATGGCGCAGCTCGCGGGCGTTGCCGGGCCAGTCGTGACGCGCCAGGGCGTCGGCCGCGGCGTCGGACAGGCCGCGCGCGCCGTCCGAGAGCTGTTTGAGCATGCTTTCGGCCAGGGCGCGCAGGTTGCGCCTTGAGCGCAGCGGCAACAGGCTGATCGTGAAGCCGTTGATCCGGTAGTAGAGATCCAGCCGGAACCGACCGCTACGGGTCGCCTCTTCGATGTTCTGGTGCGTGGCGCAGATGAGTTGGAAGTCGACGGCCTTCATGGCGGTGCCGCCCAGGCGGCAGACTTCGCGCGTTTCGAGCACGCGCAACAGCCGGGCCTGGAGGCTGACCGGCATGTCGCCGATCTCGTCGAGGAACAGGGTGCCGCCATTGGCCTGCTCCAGCTTGCCGGCCGCGCCGCCTCGCCGGGCGCCGGTGAACGCGCCGTCTTCGTAGCCGAACAGCTCGCTTTCGATCAGCGTTTCGGGGATCGCCGCGCAGTTGATCGCCACGAAAGGCGCGCTCGCGCGGGCGCTGCGCCGGTGCAGATGGCTGGCGAGCACATCCTTGCCGGTGCCGGTTTCGCCGAGCAGCAGGAGCGGCAGCCCGTTCTCCAGCACCTTGAGGCCGACATCGAGGTTCTTGTCGATGGCGGGGTCGCCGAACGACACTTCGTCCAGCGCCGCCTGCGGGGCGCGCAGGCCTGTCCCGGCGCTCCGCCTGGGAGCGGTCTGGCGCGCGGGTGAAGCGACGTTGCCGACCAGCGAGGCGAGCATGCAGATGCCCGAGCGCAGGCGCACCGAGACCGGATGCGCGGCGCGGCGCAAGGTGCTGAGGGTTTGCGCATAGCCGGCGTCGAAGATGTCTTCGAAGCGGAAGCTCGCGCGCACCGGGTCGATGCCGGTAAAGCGGCGAGTCGCCTCGTTGACGGCGATGATGCTGCCGGCCTCGTCGAGCGCGAACATGAGGTCCGCATGCGGCGCCATCGAGTGGGCCTGCCAGGCCAGCGTGATGATGGCGGCGGCCGGCGTGCGCATCATCAGGTCGAACTCGATGACCGACGCGCAGCGGGCCACCAGCGTCAGCGCGCCGAAATCGGGGCGAGACGCGCCGCGGGTGATGTCGATGGCGCCGAGCACCCCGCCCTCGGGGTCGAAGATGGGCGCGGCCGCACAGTGGAACAGCCCGTTGGCATTGTAGAAATGCTCGGGGCCGAACACGCGCACCGGCCGGCGCTCATAGACCGCACAGGACATCGCGGTGGTCCCGACCGCCTCTTCCGACAGATTCACGCCTTGCCGAAAGGCTTGCCGGATGAGCGGCTGCTGCCCTTCGACATCTCCGCGAACGGTCACCGCATGCCCCTCGGGGTCGGTCAGCAGTATCGCGTAGCCCGCACCGGCGACGGCCTTTTCCAGCTCGCTCAGCGGGCCGCGCGCGGCGTCGAGCAGGCGGGTGTTGCGCAGCACCAGCTCACTGAGCCTGTCGCGCCGGATCGGTTCGAATTCGACCGACTCATGGGTTCGCTTGGCGGTGGACACGCAGCGGTGCCACGACCGGTAGACCGCCGGATCGATGGCGCGGTGATCCTCGTTGCCGCTTTCGAAGTAGTCGTGCCGCGCCGAGAGAATGTCTTCCAGCGAAGCTGGCGCCGATTGGCCCATGTCTGTCTCCTGTTGTTATGTGTGTCATGCCGCTTTCTTCTTTCCGGTGTGTTGCGACTCCCTTCAGGCCAAAGGCCGCGGATCATGCAGCGGGCAGGCAGCCCGCGCGGGCTGCCTGCAGAACGGGCGCAGACCTACCGCGCTCAGAAGGGGTACTCGATGCCGCTGGGCATCACGCTGAGCCATTGCCATTGCGTAAACGCGTCGAAGTTGGCCGGGCCGCCGAAGCGCCCGCCGGTGCCCGACGCCCCCATGCCGCCAAAGGGGATGTGAAACTCGTTGTTCACCGTCTGGTCATTGACGTGAATCATGCCGGCCCGCAGGCGCGTGGCGAGCGCGGTGGCCCGCGGCACCGAGGCGCTGTGCACCGCGGCGGCCAGCCCGTAGGCGGATCGATTGACCAGCGCGACCGCCTCGTCGTCCGAGTCGAAGACCGTGATGGGCGCCACCGGGCCGAAGATCTCCTCGGTGAAGGCCGGCATGTCCGGCGTGACATGGGTCAGCACCGTGGCCGGGTAGAAGGCGCCGTCGCGCATGCCGCCGGTCACCACCCGCGCGCCCATGGCCACCGAGCGGTTGACGATGTCCTCGACCCGTTCGGCCTGCTGCCGGTTGATGAGCGGCCCGAGGTGGACCGGTCCGCTGGCCGGATCGCCCACGACCAGCCGTGCGGCGCGCTCGGCGAGGCGCCGCGCATAGGCCTCGGCCACCTGGCGATGCACCAGATGGCGGCCCGCCTGCATGCAGATCTGCCCCTGGTGCAGGAAGGCGCCCCAGGCGGCGCAGGACGCGGCGACATCCAGGTCGGCATCGTCGAGAATCACCATGGGGTTGTTGCCGCCGAGCTCCAGCGCGACTTTCTTGAGCATGCCGCCGCACACCTGGCCGATCTCGCGCCCGACCCGGGTCGAGCCGGTGAAGGAGATCATGTCCACCTCCGGATGGGCGACCAGCGCGGCGCCGGTCTTGGGCCCGCCCGGCAGCATGTGGAACACGCCCGCCGGCAGCCCGGCCTCTTCGAAAATCTCGGCCATCAGCACGCCGCCGCAGACGGCACTTTGCAGATCCGGCTTGAGCACGACGGTGTTGCCCACGGCCAGCGCCGGCAACACCGAGCGCATGCCCAGCAGGAGGGGGAAGTTCCACGGCGCGATCACGCCGACCACGCCGACGGGCACACGCTGGCAGGTGTTGGTGCGCCCCGGCATGGCGGAGGGGTACACCGCGCCGATCGGCTGCATCGGCATCGCCGCGGCCATCTGCGCCTGCTCGTAGGTGGCCTGCAGCTCCCACTCGGCCTTGGGCGGGATGGAGCCGCATTCGCGTATGTTCCAGTGGTTGATCTCCTCCGCCCGCGCCTTGATCAGCTGCGCGACACGGCGCAGGATTTCGGCCCGCTGGTCGAAGGGCGTGGCCGCCCAGGCCCCCTGTGCCTTGCGCGCGATGGCCACCGACGCATCGACATCCGCCGCATCGGCGGTGCCGAGGTCGGCCAGCGGGGTGCCGGTGGCCGCCTCGATGGCCTGGGCGGGCGCGCCGCGGCCCGCCACCCATGCCCCGTTGAAGATCTTGCCCGCCCAGCGATTCTGGTGCTTGTCAGTCATCTCTCGTTCCCCTGTCACGGATGGGCCGCGTTGATCTGGTCGCTGATGTAGCTGGCCAGGGCGTAGACGGTTTCCGACGGGTTGTAGCCGATGGAGGTCGGCAACAGGCTGGCGTCGGCCACGTACAGATTCTTCACGTCATGGGTCTCGCCGCGCGGATTGACCACGCTCGTCGTCCGGTCGGCGCCCATGCGGCAGGTGCCTTGCGGGTGGAACGAGGTGTAGCGGTAGCGCGCCGGCTGGTTCTTGAGCCCATCGATGACACGGTCGATCTCGGCCTCGCTCTCGATCATCAGCCGCTGCGACGACGGCACCCAGACACGCGCCGCGCCGGCGGCGAACAGCACCCGCGCATTGGTCTTGAGGCCGGCCTTCATGGCCTCGAAGTCTTCGTCGTCCACCGTGTAGTGGATCTGCTTGACGCCGTCTTTCCAGCTCACCTCGCCGACGTTCTTGTCATGGATCAGCGTGATCAGGCGGATGGTGTTGCGATAGCGGCTCATGTAGGCCATGTAGCGCTCGCCCGTGCCCGGCTCGGCCTGGAAGCTGGCCTCGACCGGGTCCTGCACGGCGTTGAGCAGCAGGTAGCCGCCTTCCTCCGGCAAGGTGTGTTCGTCCACGTAGAGCGAGTGCGTGGCGCCATGGAAGTCGTCGACCGGGTGGTCGAATTCCGCCGTCAGCGACAGGGTGGGATGGCAGGCGAAGTTCTTGCCCACCTGCCCGCTCGAGTTCCCCAGGCCGCTGCGCAGCAGCAACACCGGTGTCTGCACCGGGCCGGCCGCCAGCACCACGATGGGTGCGTCGACCTGCAGGTCGGCCTTCTTCATGCCGGTGGCCGGGTCGATGATCTCGGCCCGCACGCCCTTGGCCACCCCCTGGTCGGCCAGCACCTGGACGACACGGGTGTCGGCGTAGATCTTCGCGCCCTTGGCCGCGGCCCATGGCAGGTAGGTCACCAACATGGACTGCTTGCGATCCGATTTGCAGCCGGCGAAGCAGAAGCCGGTCAGCCCGCAGTCTTTGACATTGCGCTTGGCCACGCCGCCCTTCATGCCGAGTTTGTTCAGACCCTGGTTGATCAGCTCGGCGCCGGGGCTGGTCTCATGCCGCTGGTTGGGCGCAATGCCCAGATTGCGCTCCACCTTCTCGAAATAGGGCGTGAGCGTTTCCAGGTTCAGGTTGGTGAGCCCGTATTCCTTCGCCCAGCGCTTCAGATAGTAGTCGGGCGTGCGAAAGCACAGCGCCGCATTGACCACCGTCGAGCCGCCGACACAGGCGCCTTGCAGCACGGCGATGTCGCCATGGCTGTTGTTCTGCCCCCCGTGGTCCTGGTAGAGCGTGCCCATGGCGATGGCCATCATCTCGGCAAACTTCTCCGAGGGCACGTAGGGGCCGGCTTCGAGCACCACCACGCGCTTGCCCTGAGCGGCCAGCTCGTAGGCCGAAATGGCGCCCCCGGCGCCCGAGCCGACCACCACCGCGTCGACCTTGAGATGGATGCGGCTGTCGGTCACGTCCGCCGCCTGCGTCACCGGCAGGCCGTGCTTGGGCACCTTCACTTCGATTGTCTTTGTCATGATCCGTCCTCACGCCGTGGGCATCGGCGCATTGCCGAGCGACTTCAGGTTCCACTTGTCGGTCACCGGGCCGTCATAGCCCAGCGGTGCCCAGGTGGGCGGATTCGCCCAGTAGGCCAGGCCCACCAGCTTCTTGAGGCCGACCACCAGGGCGCGCTGCGGCAGCTCGTCGGAATCCGCCCAGATGTCGCAGAAGGCGCGCGCTTCGATGTCCGACAGCGCCACGAAGGGCTTGCCGAACATCGCGGTCGGCCCCTCGTTGAAATAGGCGATCCCGCCCTTGAGGCCCTTGAGGATGTGCGCCTCCATGGTCGCCAGCAGGGCGCCGTCGAGCGTCTGCAGCACCGGGATCCGGGCGGTGGGCACGAGCGCGGTCCCCCGGGTCGGCAAGGCGACCTCCATGAGCCGATGGAAGACGGCGTACTCGGGCCCGGACAGGTGCCGGATGCCCGGCGGCAGGTCGGCCGCCGAGGCCAGCGGCGCGAACAGACCGCCCGCGGCGGCCAGGCCTGCGGCGGCGGCGCTGAATTTCAGGAAGTCACGCCGACCGAGACGGCCGACATGCTCGATCGCCTGCAAGACATCGGGCGTCATCGTTGTGATCTGTGTCATCGCTGTTGTCCTGTTGAGAGGTCGAAACGGTCGCCGGCAGTCATCAGAAGACCTTGAGCAGACGCAGGTTGACCCGCGGCGCTTCCTCGAAGCCGTTGTCGACATGGATCGATTGCCCCGCCTGGAGCTGCAACTGAATCGTCGGCGCGACGAAGGTGGCGAAGGTGAGCAGCCAGCGGTTGTTGTTCATCTCGTCGTTCTGGCTCACGCCGTTCAGCTCGGTCTCACCGCCGAAATCATGGTAGTAGCTCAAGGCCACATGGGAGGTCGGGGAGATCAGGTAGCGCAGATGGGCCTGCAGGCCGTAGCTCTGCGCCTGCGAGAGCGTCGCCTTCGACGCGCCGGCTTCGTCGTTGTCGCCGTAGAAGGCCGTTTCCGCCAGCAGGTCGAGCATGAACTTGTCGCCCAGACCGGTCACGTAGCCCGCTTGCAGAATCGTCTTCCAGCGGTTCTGGCCGATGTTCACGGCCCGGTCGTTGTCGTAGTCGCCGAGGGGCAGCGAGACGAAGGCCGACACGCCGAACCACTGCTTCTGCTCGGGCCGATTGACCAGCCACAGCGTGCCGCCGACCAGTGGGTCGCCCACGCCGCTGGCGGATGCGCTGGTGCCGGCCACGTCCAGATCGACCTGCCCGAACGGGATGATGAGCTGCGGGTCGGCGATGAAGCCGCCGATCTCCATGAAATGAATGTAGCGCGCCAGGCCGATGTCGGTCCTCAGCTTGGCATCGACCGGCACGGTCTTGCCGTCGGACCTCAGGGTGTCATGCTCGGTGTGCTGGATGTAGAGCACGCCTGCGCTGGTGCCGGCCGGCAGGGCCTGATAGTCGCCCGGGTCGGTGGCGATCTCGGCGGCGTGCGCGATGCCGAAGGCAGAGGCGGCGAGCAGCACGGTGGCGGCCGACCGGGAAAGGATGCGATTGCAGTGGATTGGATTCACGCGACTTGTCTCCTGTTGTAGTAAGCGGAAGCGTTAAACGCCCCTGCGCCCTACCGTGCAATCCACGTGCCAGCGACCCGATCGGCGCCCTGAATCAAAAAAACACTTTCTTTTCATCGGCTTGCCATTGGCATTCATCGCAGCACCCCAGCCACCGGTCGCAATCCGAGAACGCGAGTCTCAAAATGAGACCGGCGCCTTCGCCGGGGCACGCCATCGCCACCGCCGATTCACGCGCGCGGCGCCGCCTGCGACAGCGGCCTGCCGGCCAGTTGCCGGCGCTGCAGCAGGGGCGATGCCCGGTAGCGGCTCTCGCCGTAATGCGCCAGCAGGTGGCCGAGCACGGTCGCGACCCGGGCCAGGCCGATCTCGTCGGCCCAGGCCAGCGGCCCCTTCGGATAATTGGTGCCGCGCTGCATGGCCAGATCCACATCCCCCGGCGAGGCCACGCCGACCATCACGGCGTCGGCGCCCTCGTTGGCGAGCATGGCCACCGTTCGCATGGCGAGCAGGCCGGGCACGTCGTCCAGCTGGATGAGCTTGAAGCCGGCGGCCTGCAGCGTGCCTGCCGCGGCTTGCCAGGCGGGGGCCGAGGCACGGTCGCTGACGGCCGCGGCGAGGGTGTCGCTGGTGGCGAAATCCTTGACCAGATCGAAGAGCACCAAGTCGTCGCAGCCCTCGTCGACACTGCGGCGGGTCGCCGTGCGGCCATCGGTCAGCGCCAGGCGGACTGGCCCGACCGCGAGATGCGCGGCCACACCGTCGGGGCAGGCCGCCCGCTCGACCCGCACCCCGGCCGCTTCGAGGCGAGCCACCAGCGGCGCCCAGATCTCCGGCGCGCCCCGCAGCGTCACCGCGGCCGGTCGCGGCGCCTGCTCGGCATAGTCGGGCGCGGGCCGTTGGGCGCCTTCGCCATAGGCATAGAAGCCCTGCCCGCGCTTGCGCCCGAGACGGCCGGCGAGCACCAGCTCGTGCTGGATCAGCGAGGGGATGAAGCGGTCGTCGCCATAGTTGGCCTCGAACACCGACGCGGTGACGGCATAGTTCACGTCATGGCCGATCAGGTCGGTCAGCTCGAAGGGCCCCATGGGGAAACCGGCCCCGTCGCGCATCACCGCATCGAGACTGGCCGGGCTGGCGGCGCCCTCGGCGAGCACCTTGAGGCCTTCGGCGTAGAACGGGCGCGCCACGCGATTGACGATGAAGCCCGGCGTCGAGCGCGTGTGCACCGGGTCCTTGCCCCAGGCCTTCGCCGTTGCGAAGAGTTGCCCGGCCAGCGCCGGCGCCGTGGCCAGCCCCGAGACGATTTCGACCAGGCGCATGCGATCGGCCGGGTTGAAGAAATGCAGGCCGGCCAGGCGCTCGGGCGCGCGCAGCACCGAGCCGATGGCGGTGATCGACAGCGAGGAGGTATTGCTGGCCAGGATCGCCTGGGGCGCAATGCGTTCGAGCTCGGCAAACAGCGTCTGCTTGACCTCCAGCTTCTCGACGATGGCTTCGATGATCAGGCCGGCATCGGCCAGCGCCTCGAGGCGGGTCGTCGGCACCAGCCGCGCCGCGGTGGCCTCGCGTTCGGCCGCGTCGAGCTTGCCGCGCTCGACCAGAAAGTCCAGGTTTCGGGTGATCGACGCGATGCCCCGTTCGATGGCTTCGGGGTTCATGTCGAACAGCCGCACCGTGTGGCCGGCACGCGCCGCCACCTGGGCGATGCCGCTGCCCATGGCGCCGGCGCCGATCACGGCGACGGTTTCAGTTGTCGGCAAGGGTTTCATTCAAGGACTCCCGCAGGTTCACCTGCCCGTGAAGCGCGCGGCGCGTTTCTCGATGAACGCGGCCACCCCTTCGCGGTAATCGTCGGATCGGCCCAGTTCGCGCATGAAGTCGCGCTCCAGGTCGAGTTGGGTATCGAGGTCGTTGGTGCTGCTGGCCCACAGGCTCTGCTTGGTGCGGGCGTAGCCGCACGTCGGCCCGGCGGCGAGCCGCATGGCCAGTTCGCGCACGACCGGCTGCAGCTCGCCGTCATCCACGCAGGACCAGATCAGGCCCCACTCGGCCGCCTGCTCGGCACTGAGCCGCTCGCCGAGCAAGGCCAAGCCCATGGCACGCGCCGGCCCGACCAGGCGGGGCAGGATCCAGCTGCCACCGGTGTCGGGCACCAGCCCCAGTTTGGCGAAGGACTGGATGAAGCTGGCCGAGCGCCCGGCGATCACCAGATCGCAGGCCAGCGCGATGCTGGCACCGGCACCGGCGGCGACCCCGTTGACGGCGGCGATCACCGGCAGCTCGAGCGCACGCAAGGCGAGCACCAGCGGTTTGTAGTTCTCCTCGATGGAGGCGCCCAGGTCCGGCGGCGCGCCCGCCGGGCCGCTCTGGCGGTCGCCCAGGTCCTGGCCGGCACAGAAGGCCCGGCCGGCGCCGGTGAGCACCAGCGCCCGCACCGTGCCGCGCTCACGCCCGGCGCGCACATCGGCCAGGGCCTCACGCAGTTCGGCATGCATCTGCCGGGTGAAGGCGTTGAGGCGGTCGGGCCGGTTGAGGGTGATCGTCGCCACGGCATCGGCGAGCTCGACGCCGAGCGTCTCGAACGCGCGGCTCACCCTCAGCCTTCCGGGTGGTAGCCGATGAAGCCGGCCTTGGGCGTGCCGCACTCGGGGCAGATCCAGTCGTCGGGAATGTCGGCCCACAAGGTGCCGGGCGCGATGGCCTCATCGGGCAGGCCGGTGTCTTCGTCGTAGGGAAAGTAGCAGGCGCTACATTGGTATTTCGCCATGGTGTCCTCTCGGTTGGGTGGGTTCTTGCAGGGGTGACCCGGTCTGTTCAGGCGCCGGGTTCGATGATGAGTTTTCCGGCGCTGCGCCGCCCGGCCAGGGCATCGAGCGCCTCCGCCGCGCGCGCCAGCGGCAGGCGTGCGGAGATGGGCGGGGCGAGGCTGCCGTCGGCCCAGGCCGCAGTAATCGCGTTGATGTGGCGGCGACCGGTGTCCGGTTCGCGGCGCAGCATCTCGTCCCAGAACACGCCGGCCACCACCGCGCCCTTGAGCAGCAGCAGGTTGGCCGGAATCTTCGGGATCGCACCGGCGGCAAAGCCGATGACCAGCAGCCGGCCGCGCCAGGCAATGGCGCGCACGGCCTGCTCGGTGAAATCGCCGCCGACCACGTCCACCACCACATCCGCGCCCCGCCCGCCGGTGAGGGTCTTGGTGGCGAGCTTGAGATCCTCGCGTGCGTAGTCGATGGTGTCGTCGGCGCCGTGCTGGCGGCACAGGTCGAGCCGCTCTTCGCTGCCCGCCGCGGCAATCACCCGCGCACCGGCCCGTTTCGCGATCTGGAGGGCGGCCAGCCCGACCCCGCCGGCCGCGCCGAGCACCAGCACGGTCTCGCCGGGCTTGAGCGCCGCCAGATCCTGCAAGGCGAACCAGGCCGTGCCATAGGTGATCAGGCCGGCCGCGGCGGTGTCGAAGGACACCGCCGCCGGCAGCGGCCAGGTCATGCCCTCGTCGGCCAGCGCCTGCTCGGCATAGCCGCCGTAGCGCGTGAAGGCCATGACCCGGTCGCCGGGCGCACAGCGGGTGACGCCCTCGCCCACCGCCGTCACGACACCGGCCACTTCGCCGCCGGGTGCGAAAGGCCGCGGCGGCTGGAGCTGGTATTTGCCCTGGACGATCAGCGTGTCGTAGAAATTGACGCCGGCCGCGGCGACCCGGATCAGCACCTGCCCGGGGCCAGCCACGGGCGTGGGCAGCTCGCCCGGTGTGTGTTGGCCGAGGGGGCCGAATTCATGGCAGACGAAGGCTTTCATTCCGGCGCTCCGGCGCTTTGCAGCGGCGAGGGCGGAAACACCGGCGCACGCCGTTCCTTGACCGCCGCCAGCCCCTCGCGCATCTCCGGGCTGCCGAAGCCGAGCATCTCCAGCGCCAACGAACTGTCGAAGGCGGGGCCGGCCAGGCGCAGCCAGTGGTTGAGGCTGTGCTTGGTCCAGCGCAGCGCGGTCTGCGGGCCGGCGGCGAGCGTGGCGGCCAGCTCGCGGCAGGTGTCGAGCAGCGCCTCGGGCTCGACCACCTTGGCCACCAGGCCGATGCGCTCGGCCTCTTCGCCGGAAATCTCGTCCGACAGCAGCAGGTGCAGCTTGGCCTTGGCCATGCCGCACAGCAGTGGCCAGATGATGGCGGCGTGATCGCCGGCCGCCACGCCGAGGCGGGTATGGCCGTCGATGAGCCGGGCGTTGCGCGCCGCCACCGGGATATCGGCCAGCAAGGCCACAGCCAGCCCGCCGCCGACCGCCGGGCCGTGGATGGCGGAGATGACGATCTTGGAACAGTCGACCATGTTCATGACCAGCTCGCGGGCCTCGCGCCAGACACGGGCGCGGTCCTCGAAGTGCTCGGCCATCTGCTCGACCAGCTCGAGCGTGCCGCCGGCCGAGAAGCCTTTCTCCTGGCCGCGCACGATCACCACGGAAATCTCGGGGTCGCGGTCGATGTCGCGCCAGATGGCGGCCAGTTCGGCATGGCCGCGGGCATCGGCGGCGGGCAGGCGGCCGCCCTCGCCCATGATCAGTTCGGCGACGCCGTTGCCGGTCTTCTCGATCGTCAGGCTGTGGTAGTGGCGGTAGTCCATGGGCGCGCTCATTCGTTCGGAGTTTCAAGATAGCGTGTGAAGCGCTCGCGCCATTCGGCATCGATGGGCACCGCGCGCGGCCCGCTCACGTCGGCCCACACCAGGGTCTGATGGGCGCAGAAGCGCAGTTGCTCGCCGTGCCAGGCCTCGATGCGGATCTTGATCGAGGTGCCGCCGACCTTCTCCACCACCAGCGAGAATTCGAGCGTCTCGCCGTGCACGGTGGGCGCCAGGAACTCGGCCTCCAGATGGCGCATCGGCACGCCGCGCTGCAGCTTGGCATGCAGGTCGAAGAAGTCGACGCCGTGGGCCTGGGCGAACCAGTCCTCGACGGTCTCGTTGCACAGCACCAGGTATTGGGGATAGAAGACGATCCCGGCCGGATCGCACTGGTGGAATCGCACCAGCTTCGAGGTCTTGAACTTCATCGCGTCATGTCTCCATCCAGGATGCGCCCCACGAACTCGCGCACCATCTCGACCACCGCCTCGGGCTGGTCCTTGTGTGGCGAGTGGCGACAGTCGGCCAGCTTGACCAGTTCCACGTCGGGCGCACCGGCGGCGATGCGGTCGATCTGCGCCATGGTGCCGTACTCGTCGTCCTCGCCCTGGATCGCCAGCACCGGCACGCGGATGGCCGGCAGGGAGTCCTCGATGTTCCAGGCGCGAAAATCCGGATGCAGCCAGATGTCGTTCCAGCCGCGGAAGGCCGCTTCCACGTCCACGTGGTATTTGCCCAGGCGCTCGCGCAGGTTGGTGGTCTGCCAGGCCACCTCGGCCTCGGCGATGCTCGCCACCGAGATGTCCTCGACCATCACGTGCGGCGCCATGACGATGACGCCGGACAGCGGCGTGTCGGTACCGCCGGCGCAGATCAGCGAAATGGAGCCGCCGTCGCTGTGGCCGAAGAGGATCGGCTGGTCGAGGCCGAGCGCGTCGATCAGGGCTGGCAGCACCTCGAGCCCTTCGTCATGCATGTAGCGGGTCGTGCGCGGCAGCGGTGCCGGGTCGGAACGCCCGTAGCCGGCGCGCGAGTAGACGATGGCCTCGCAGCCGGTGGCATCGGCCACCCGTTGCGGAAAATCGCGCCACATGGACACCGAGCCCAGGCCCTCGTGCAGGAAGACGATGGCCGGCGCGTCCTCGCGCGGGTGGGCGGAGGGCAGGCGCACAACCTCGAGCTGGCGGCCGTCGATGGGGATGAATTTCATTCAGACTCCAAGATGCTGGGTGACCAGATCGGGGTCGGCGCGGAAATCCTCGCTCGACCCGTCGAAGACCACCTGACCTTTCACCAGGATCATGGTGCGGTCGGTGATGGAACTGACCGCCGCATGGTTCTTGTCCACGATCACCGTGGCGATGCCCGACAGCCGGATCTCGCGCACGATGCGCCAGATCTCGCGGGCGATGAGCGGCGCCAGCCCTTCGGTGGCCTCGTCCAGGATCAGCAAGTCCGGATTGGTCATCAAGGCCCGGCCGATGGTGAGCATCTGCTGCTCGCCGCCGGAGAGCTGGCCGCCGCCGTTGGTGAGGCGCTCGGCCAGGCGCGGGAAGGTCGCCATCACCCGCTCGAAGGTCCATTCGCACTGGCCATCGACGCCGGGCCGGGCCGCCATCAACAGGTTTTCCTTGACCGACAGGTTGGGGAAGATGCCGCGCCCCTCGGGCACGTAGGCAATGCCGCATTTGGCAATGGCGTGGGTGGCGGCGCCGCGCATCTCGCGCCCGCGCACCGTCACCGAGCCGCTGGCCGTGCGCACCAGGCCCATGAGGCTGCGGATGAGCGTGGTCTTGCCCATGCCGTTGCGCCCCATGAGACCGAGCGCCTCGCCCTTGTGCACCGTGAAATCCACGCCATGCAGGATGTGGCTGCTGCCGTAGTAGGTGTGCAGGCCGCGCGCCGCGAGCAGGGCGTCGGCGCTTGCTTGAGGTGTGTCGCTTGCGTCGCCCGGACGCCGCACAGCGGAATCCGAGTCAGCAACGGGCGCGGTGCCCGGATGCCGGCCGTCGGCCGCCATCCGGGCGACGGGGGCAGCGGTGGCCAGGTTCGACTCAAGCATGAAACGCCTCCTCGCCCAGATAGGCCTGCTGGACTTCGTGATTCGACCGGATCTGTGCCGGCGTGCCCGTGGCCAGCAACTGACCGTTGACCAGCACGGTGATCTCGTCGGCCACCGCGAACACGGCGTCCATGTCGTGCTCGACCAGCAGGATGGCACGGCTGCGGCGCAGGGTGTCGAGCAGCCCGACCATGCGCGAGGCCTCCTCCGAGCCCATGCCCGCCAGCGGCTCGTCGAGCAGCAACACGTCGGCGTCGGTGGCCAGCACCATGGCGATCTCCAGCTGGCGTTGCTCGCCGTGGGAGAGCGTGCCGGCGATGCGGTTCGCCTGTGCTTCGAGCCCGACCTCGGCCATCACCGCATGCGCCTTGTCCAGGGTGTCGCGCAGGCCGAGGGCATTGGCAAACAGACGCCAGGCGCGCTGGTGTCGCGACTGCGCGGCGAGGCGGCAGTTCTCCAGCACGGTGAAGCCGGGGAAGATGTTGGTGCGCTGATAGCTTCGCCCGATGCCGACCCGCGAGCGCTGCGGCGCATCCAGCGCGGTGATGTCGCGGCCTTGGTAATAGATGCGCCCCTCGCTGGGCGGCAGATCGCCCGAGAGCATGTTGATACAGGTGGACTTGCCTGCGCCGTTCGGCCCGAGCAGCGCATGGAGCCTGCCACGGGTGAGCGTGAGGGAGACCGCCTCGTTGGCGCTCAGGCCACCGAAGCGGCGGGTGAGCTTGTCCGCCACCAGCAGTTGATCACTCATGGGGGCCTCCCGACTTGATCAGCTGACGCATCCTGCCCGGCAAGGCGATCAGCCCGCCCGGCAGAAACAACACCACGGCCAGAATGACGCCGCCCATCAACAGCTGCCAATGCGTCGTCAGCAGCGAGAAAGCCTCTTCGAGCGCCACCATCGCCCCGGCGCCGAGCACGGCGCCCACCGGGCTGCCCATGCCGCCGAGGATGACCATCATCAGCACATGGCCCGACTCGTGCCAGGAGAGCAGCTCAGGGGTGACGAAACCGAACAGCACCGCGTACAGCACGCCGGCCAGACCGGCCAGCGCCCCGGCGAGGACGAAGGCCCCGAGCTTGTAGTTGAAGGTCGAATAGCCGAGCGAGCGCATGCGGTGCTCGTTGCTCTTGATGCCCACCAGCACGCGACCGAAGGGCGAGCGCAGCACCCGCTTGATGCCTACGAACACCAGCACCGCGACGGCGAGGATGAAGTAGTACAACTGGCTGCCCTCGGCCAGATCGAAGGGCATCCACCCGCCGATGCGCGGCTCTGGCCGGAAGTTCAGGTAGATGCCGTCGGAACCGCCGCCGAGCGCCGTGTCATGGAACAGGAAGAAAGCCATCTGGGTGAAGGCCAGCGTCACCATGATGAAGTAGATGCCCCGCGTCCTCAGCACCAGCAGGCCGATGCCCAGGGCCACCGCCGCCGAGATCAGCACCGCCGCGCCGAGCACGAACCACAGGTTGGCCGGCGCGAACTCGGGCGCGATCAGGGCCACCGCATAGGCGGCCACACCGAAGTAGGCCGAGTGCCCGAGGCTCACCAGCCCG
The DNA here is from genome assembly GCF_018524365.1 of Denitromonas iodatirespirans. Lineage (GTDB taxonomy): Bacteria > Pseudomonadota > Gammaproteobacteria > Burkholderiales > Rhodocyclaceae > Nitrogeniibacter > Nitrogeniibacter iodatirespirans. Next base: position 15,073 of record NZ_JAEKFT010000039.1, on the reverse strand, counting down.
GTAAAGCCCACCAGCAGGTCCAGGCTCATGGCGAAGATGCCGAGCACCAGGACTTTGGCCACCATCTCGACATAGAACTCGGAGCCCACCAGCGGGTAGGCCGCCAGCGCCGCCAGCACGACCGCCTGGGCAATGCCTGCCGTGTGCGTCTTGATCGTCATCTCATGCCCCTTTTTTCAGCAGCCCTTCGGGGCGCCACAGCAGCACCGCGGCCATCACCAGATAGACCATTGCGCCGGCAAACTCGGGCAGGATCACCTTGCCGAAAGTGTCGGCAAAGCCGATCAGCAAGGCCCCGAGCAATGCCCCCCAGACCGAGCCGATGCCGCCGATGACCACCACGACGAAGGACAGGATCAGCACCTGGCCGCCCATGTTGGGCCCCACCGAGGAGATCGGCGCGGCCAGCATGCCGGCCAGCGCCGCCATGGCCACCCCGAGCGCGAACACCACGCGATAGATCACGGTGATGTTGATGCCCAGCGCCTGGACCATGTCGCGGTCGTGGCTGCCGGCGCGGATCATCATGCCCAGGCGGGTGCGCTGGATCAGGAAGTACAGACCGATGGCCAGCACCACGCAGACCGCGGAGATGGCCAGGCGATACACCGGATAGCTCAAGGTGTCGTTGAGCGGGATCGAGCCGGCCAGGAAGTCGGGCATGGCCACGCCATGCACGTCGTTGCCCACGATGAGGCTGCGCAGCTCCTCGAAGATCAAGATCAGCCCGTAGGTGAGCAGCACCTGTTCGAGGTGGTCGCGCTTGTACAGATGCACGAACAACAACGCTTCGAGCGCGGCGCCGACCAGCATGGCGAGCGGGACGCCCAGCACGATGGCCCACACCAGGCTGCCGGTGGCACTGGTCAGGCCGAAGGCCAGGTAGGCGCCGGCCATGTAGAAGCTGCCGTGGGCCAGGTTGATGATGCCCATGATGCCGAACACCAGCGTCAGCCCGCTCGCGACCAGAAACAGCAGCAAGCCGTACTGCACCGCGTTGAGCGTCTGCACCAGGAAGGAAAAGATGTCCATACGAGCTCCCCTCCCGGCGCCTCTCGGGGCGCCAGGATTCGATCACGTCCTCAGAAAATCCGGCGGACCGGCTTACTGCATGCGGCAGCCGCGGGCCGGATCGGCCAGCGCCTTGGCCGCCACTTTCACCGCTGGGTTGAGCTCGCCCTGGGCCTTGCGCAGGTAGATGTCCTGCACCGGGTTGTGCGCCGCCGAGATGCTGAAGGCGCCACGCGGGCTGTCGATCTTGGCCGCTTCCATGCCGGTGATCATGCCCTTGCGATCCTCGATCTTGCCCTTCACGGCGCTCACGCCGGCGGCCAGCAGTTGTGCCGCATCGTAGCCCTGCACCGCATACACGTCGGGCGCGCTGCCGTAGGCCTTGGCATAGCCCCCGCGGAAGGCCTGGTCGCGCGCATTGTCGAGGCCGTCGGCGTACTGCAGGGTGGTCTCGAGTCCCTCGCCCGCGCCGCCCATGGCGGCCAGCGTGCCATCGGTGAGGAAGCCCGAGCCATACAGCGGGATCGAATCCTTGAGCCCGGCCGCGGCATAGTCCTTGACCAGCTTCACCGCGCCGCCACCGGCGAAGAACACGAACACCGCATCGGGCTTCAGCGCGGCGATCTCGGTCAGGTAGGGCTGGAACTCGGTGTTGGGAAACGGCAGCGTCAGTTCCTTGACGATCTGCCCGCCGCCGGCGGTGAAGGACTCCTTGAAGCCGTCGATCGCCTGCAGGCCGGCCGAGTACTTCCAGGTCAGCGTCACCACCTTCTTGATGCCCTTCTCCAGCAGCACCGGCCCCATGGCGTAGGACGGCTGCCAGTTGGAGAAGGAAGTGCGGAAGACATTGGGCGCGCACAGCGGGCCGGTCAGTTCGTCGGCCCCGGCGTTGGGCACGATCATCAGCGTCTTGGTGCCGCGCGCCACCTTGGCCATGGCCATGGCCACGCCCGAATGGACGGTGCCGACCAGCACGTCCACCTCGTCGCGCTTGACCAGCTTGTTGGCGTTTTCGGTGGCCTTGGCCGGGTCGGACTCGTCATCGACCACGGCGTATTCCACATCCAGCCCGCCGATCTTGCCGCCGTTCTCGTCGACATAGAGCTTGAAGCCGTTGGTGATCGCGGTGCCCAGCTTGGCATAGGTACCGGTGGCCGGCAGCATCAGGCCGACCTTGATCTTCTCGGCGGCATGGGCCGCCGGCAGGGTCGCGCCGCCGAGCGCCACGGCGCCGGCCAGCGCCACGGTCAACTTGTGGATGCGGTTATTCATGTTTGTCTCCTGTCTCTTCTCTGATGAGTCGGGATGCACCGCAGGGCGACACCTCCCGCCGGGGTCGAACCGGCGCCATCGCCGGCCCGCCTTGAACCTAGAAACCGCAGTTGACCGCTTATGCCCATAAGCAAGGTATTGACCATACGAACCGTTTCGGCTTCGAGGCCGATCACCCGGCGGGTGACAGCGCTACGCACCCGATTGCTCGTCTGGCGGGCCGCCTGGCTGCGTTGCTCCTCCTTACAACGTGTAGGTTGTGCGTCGTCGCGCCCTGCCAGACAACCCGCCAGGCGCGCACTCGAGCGCGTCCAACTACGGCTTCTAGGTTGAATCGTCACCACTGACCGCCGCGGTTGGCGGCAAAGGCCGCGTCGATGACCTGCCAGTCTTCGTCGGTCAGATGTGCTGCGGCCAGCGGCAGAATCTGTTCCTCTTCCATGCGCATGTGCGCCCACAGGAAGCTGGCGTAATGGTCGAGCGCGGCGGCAAAGCCCGACAGGTCGCTGCTGTCGCGCGCCGCGCCGAGCGCCTGGCGCAGCCCTGCCAGCAGCTCCGCACAACGGGCATGCTCGGCCTCCAGCGTGTCGAGAATGGCGGCCGCCTCCGCCGAGCGCAGGCGCACGAAGCGGAACAGGTATTCGTCTTCCTTCGGGTGGTGCACCCGGTCGGGCAGCGCCTCGATGTAATCGAGCATGGCGCCGAAGAGGAAGAAGTCGGGGGCCTCGTCGCCGTTTTGTGCGGCACTCACCTGCGCCTGCAACCCCTTGATGACGGCGCCCATGGAGCGGTGCTCGTCCTTGATGATGTCGATGGCCTGGGTCATTGGACTCTCCGGATCAGGCGCGGCGGCGCAGCTTGAAACGCTGGATCTTGCCGGTCGCGGTCTTGGGCAATTCCTCGACGAACTCGAACCAGCGGGGATATTTGTAGGGCGCCAGCAGGCTCTTGACATGGGCCTTGAGCTGGTCGGCCAGGGCCTCGCTGGGCACCACTTCCGGCTTGAGCACGATGAAGGCCTTGGGCTTGATGAGCTGGTCGTCGTCCTCGCAGCCGACCACGGCGGCTTCGAGGACCGCCTCGTGGCTCACCAGCACCGATTCCACTTCGATCGGAGAGACATAGATGCCGCTGACCTTGAGCATGTCGTCGCTGCGGCCGGCATAGACGTAGTAACCGTCCTCGGTGAGGCTGTACTTGTCGCCGCTGCGGGTCCAGTCGCCGAGGAAGGTGGCACAGGTCTTGGCGCGGTTGTTCCAGTAGCCGTTCGAGGCGGTCGGACCACGCACCTGAAGCTCGCCGACCTCGCCGGGCGCCACCGGGCGGCCGTCCTCGTCGACCAGGCGAATGTCGTAGCCGGGCACCGGCCGGCCGGTGGTGCCGTAGCGCACGTCGCCGCGCCGGTTGGACAGGAACACATGCAGCATCTCGGTCGAGCCGATCCCGTCGAGGATGTCCACCTCAAAATGCCGGCGCCAGCGCAGGCCGATCTCTTCCGGCAGCGCCTCGCCGGCCGAGGTACATAGGCGCAGGCCGACCTGCGCCCTGTCGGGCAGGTCGGCACTGGCCAGCATGCTGGCGAACAGGGTCGGCACCCCGTAGAAGAGGGTCGGCTGGTGGTCCACCAGGCGCTTTGCCACCGCCGCGGGCGTGGGCCGCTCGGCCATCAACACCGTCGTGGCGCCCACCGACATCGGGAAGGTCAGCCCGTTGCCCAGGCCATAGGCAAAGAACAGCTTGGCCGCCGAGAACACCGTGTCCTGCTCGCAGATGCCGAGGATCGGCCGGGCGAACAGCTCGGCGGTGGCGATCAGGCTCGAATGCCGGTGGGTCGTACCCTTGGGGGCGCCGGTCGAGCCCGAGGAGTACAGCCAGAAGCACACTTCGTCGCCAAGGGTGTCGGCGATCTCGCACGCCTCGGGCTGGTCCGCGATCAGGCGCGCCAGGGCGTCGGGGCCGTCGGCGCCGCCGGAGACGATGATGCGCTCGAGCGAGGGAATCTCGTCGAGCAGGGGTTCGAACAGCGGCATCAGGGCCGCGGACACCACCGCCACCCGCGCGCGGCTGTCGCGCAGCATGTACTCGTAGTCGCCACGGGTCAGCAGGGTATTGACCGCCACCGGCACGATGCCGGCCTTGATGGCGCCGAGGAAGACCGTGGGGAAGTCGATGGTGTCATGCAGGCACATGAGCACCCGCTGCTCGCGCATCAGGCCCAGCGCCCGCAGCGCGTTCGCACAGGCCGAACTGCGGCGGTCGAGTTCGGCGTAGGTACAGCGGCCGCGATCGTCGATGAAGGCGGTCTTGTCGCCACGCCCGGCCGCCAGATTGCGCCCCAGCAGATCCGCCGCAGCGTTGTAGCTGCGGGGAATGGTGATGATCGGCGGACTGACGCTGTGGTCCGCCTGGCTCAGCTCCGGCATGTTTGTCTCCTGATTATCGTAATGATGAGCACGCCGCTGAAGCGCCCTCATATGCCGTTCTTACCGCCGCTCACTGCCCCGTGAAGGTGATCTCGCCCCCGGGCAGCAGATAGAGCACCAGCGCCTGGCCGCCTTTCACCGTCGGCCGGTGGGCGCTGCCCGGCCCATAGACCAGCCAGCCCTCGGGGGCGCCGTCGAAGCGCGCCCCGGCGTCGAGGGGCATGATCATGTCCACCTCACCCTGCGGGTGCTGGTGGTGCGGCCCGACCACGTCGGCCATGTCGACCACGTCGATGGAAAACCCGTGCAAGGCCGGCCCCGGCTTGGCCACCCGGCCGAACTTGATGCCGCCATGCTCGCGATTGCACATCCAGCCCTCGGCCACGCCCTGGCGACAGGCCGCCGCGATCGCCTTGAACACCTCTCCATTGGCCGGAAAGCGCGCGTTGAGCTCGGCCTCGAGCTGCTTGTCCACCGCTTTGCCCGCGATCGCGCCGGTCACTTCGGCCACCAGCGCGATGAAATTGTCGACACTCATTCTTGGATCTCCCGGTTCTCAGGCGGCAAGCAGCGCCGCATCCGCACACGCGCTCGCCAGCGACGCGAGCCGCTCGGGCGAGCCTTGCACCACATGGCGCCGCAGATAGAGCCCGAGGGCCCGCAAGCCGCCCAGCTCCTCGCCGCCGCCGGCACGCCCCGGCCCGCCATGCAGACAGGTCGGCATCACGTTGCCATGCCCGGTATGGGCCGCCCCCACGGTGGCGTCGACCAGCATCATGCGGCCGTGCAGATCGCCGACCTCGTCCACCAGGGCGTGGACAAACACCCCATCGCTGGAATACACCGAGGCCACGAGCGAGCCCTGCCCCAGGCGCAGCATGCGGCCGAGCGCCGCTTCATCGGCATAGGGCACGATCGTGACCACCGGCCCGAAGACCTCGACCTCATGGACGACCCGCGCACGCGCCGGATGCTCGCAGCGCAGCACGGTCGGCTGGACGAAGGCCGCGCGCGCCGGATCCACCCCCTCGGGGGCAAAGTCCGGATCGCCGCCGAACACCACCACGCACTCGGCCTTGAGCCGCTCGATCCCCGCAAGGGCCGCGGCCTGCTGCGCGCGATTGACCAGCGGCCCCATGCGCACCCCCTCTTGGCGCGGGTCGCCCACCGTGATGCGCCCCAGGCGCTCCACCAGCGCAGCCTCCAGCGCCGCGGTCTGCGCTTCGGGCACGAACACGCGGCGGATGGCGGTGCACTTCTGCCCGGCCTTGATGGTCATCTCGCGCACCACCTCTTTGACCGCCAGCTCGAACTCGGCGCTTGCCGACACGGCATCGGGGCCGAGCACCGCCGCGTTGACGCTGTCGGCCTCGATATTGACCCGCACCGAGCCCGCCAGCACCCGGGCATGGCTGCGGATGTGCCGCGCGGTATCGGCCGAGCCGGTGAAGGACACCACATCGGATTCGTTCACATGGTCGAGCAAGTCGCGCGCGCTGCCGCACAGGATCGACAAGGCACCTTCGGGCAGGATGCCGGCGGCCACCACGTCGGCCACCATGCGCTGCGCCAGCCAGGCCGTCGGGGTGGCCGGCTTGAGCACCACCGGCATGCCGGCGAGCAGGGCCGGGGCGGCTTTTTCCCACAAGCCCCAGGCCGGAAAATTGAACGCGTTGATGAAGATGGCGGCGCCTTTCTGCGGCGTCAGGAAGTGACGCGCGACGAAGTTGCCTTCCTTCGACAAGGGCACCACCGCGCCGTCGACCAGGCCGCGGGTGTCGCCCAGCGAGCGCCCCAGCCGGGCATAGGTTTTGAGCGTGAAAATCGCCCCGTCGACATCGAAACCGGCATCGGCGGGGGTCGCCCCCGAGTTGCGCAGGCTGATGTCGAAGTACGCGTCGCGATGCGCGCCCAGCACCTCGGCGATGGCCGCGAGCCGCTGGGCGCGCTGCGCATGGGTCAGCGCCCGCAAGGCCGTACCGCCGACCGAGCGCGCATGTTCCAGGGCGGCGGCGCAATCGATGCCGTCGGTGCCGACCCGGACGAGCGTTTCCCCATCCATCGGATCGACCAGTGCGACCCCTTCACCCTGTCCTGCACGCCATTGGCCGCAGACGAAGTTATCCAGCTTCATGAATCGTTTGCCTCCTGCACAGGACGCTGCTGCGCCTCTTGTCAGTTTCGGACCGGAGCTGACGACTCCCCTGGCGAGCACATGGCAGGCGTCGGAACGTCAGCGACTGGATATAGAATACACACGAAGAAACCGCGGTCAAGCACTTTATTTCATGTTTTGCGCCATGACCCGCTATCGCTCTACTGGAAACAGGCGCTATTTCTCAAAAAACCGCCCCTATTTCTGGAAAGCATCGAATCACCCGCCAGGTCGCATGCATTAAACTGCACAAAATCTGTTGACCTTCTGAAACATGAGCATTATTGTTCAGCACAACAAGGAACTTTATTTCATGTCAAAGCCTGCCGACACCCTTCCTGCCCGCCTGAGCTCACTGCCGGAACCGGCCGATGAGCAGACACACACCGATGCCGAGTTTCTCAAGGCACTGGGCGCGCGTGTCCGTGAGTTGCGCGAGCGCCGCGGCATGACGCGCAAGCTGGTCGCTCGCGAGGCCCAGGTGTCCGAGCGCCACCTGGCGCACCTGGAAACCGGCGACGGCAACGTCTCCATCGTGTTGCTGCGGCACATCGCCCAGGCGCTCGGCGTGTCGCTGGTCGAATTGCTGACCAGCGAAGTCGAGGATTCGGTCGAGCGCCGCCTGATCCGCCGTTTCCTGGAGCGGCTGCCGCAGCACCGGCTCGAAGAGGTGATCTTCCGCCTGATGCGCGATTTCGGTCACGACGAGGCGGTGCGGCGCAAGCGCGTGGCCCTGCTCGGCCTGCGCGGGGCTGGCAAATCCACGCTGGGCGCCATGCTGGCGGCCGAGCTGGGAGTGCCTTTCATCGAGCTGGACAAAGTCATCGTCAGCGACACCGGCATGCCGATCAGCGAGATCTTCTCGCTCTATGGCCAGGCCGGGTATCGACGGATCGAGAAGCAGACCCTGGAGCGCGTGATGCGCGACCACACCGAAGGCGTGATCTCGGTGGGCGGGGGCATCGTCGCCCGGCCGGACACCTACGACTTCCTGCTCTCGTCCTGCTTCACGGTGTGGGTCAAGGCCCAGCCCGAAGAACACATGGCCCGCGTCATTGCCCAGGGCGACATGCGCCCCATGGCCGGCAACGACGAAGCCATGGAAGACCTGCGGCGGATCCTGGAAGCCCGGGAGCCTTTGTACAGCCGCGCCGACCACACCATCGACACGTCGGGTGAGACGGTCGACATGAGTTTTTCAAGACTAAAACAGCTCGTCACGAGCTAGCACGCCTAACGGAGGAGACAACGTGGAAGCACTCGCCACCCAAACAGAAGCGACGATCGAGCGCGTCGATTACCAGATCGACCCGAGCCGGTACAAGCACTGGCGCCTGGCCTTCGATGGCCCGGTCGCCACGCTGACCCTGGACATCGACGAAGACGGCGGCATCCGCCCCGGCTACAAGCTCAAGCTCAATTCGTACGACCTGGGCGTTGACATCGAGCTCCACGACGCTCTCCAGCGCATCCGTTTCGAACACCCCGAAGTGCGCAGCGTGGTGTTCACCAGCGGCAAGCCCAAGATCTTCTGTTCGGGCGCCAACATCTACATGCTGGGCCTGTCCACCCATGCCTGGAAGGTGAACTTCTGCAAGTTCACCAACGAGACCCGCAATGGCATCGAGGACAGCAGCGCGCATTCCGGCCTGAAGTTCCTCGCCGCCTGCAACGGCACCACCGCCGGCGGCGGCTACGAGCTGGCGCTGGCCTGCGACGAGATCATCCTCGTCGATGACCGCAACTCCTCCGTGAGCCTGCCCGAAGTGCCGCTGCTGGGCGTCCTGCCGGGCACCGGCGGCCTGACCCGGGTGACCGACAAGCGCAAGGTGCGCCGCGACCATGCCGACATCTTCTGCACCATCTCCGAAGGCGTGCGCGGCCAGCGTGCGGTGGACTGGCGCCTGGTCGACAGCGTCGAGCGCGCCCAGAAATTCGAGTCGCATGTGCGTGAGCGTGCCCTCGCCCTGGCCGACACCAGCGACCGCCCCGCCGACGGGAAGGGCGTGGCCCTGACCCCGCTCAAGCGCCGCATCGACGAGGCCGGCTACCACTACGAATTCGTCGACGCCGCGCTCGACACCGCCGCCCGCCGCGTGACGCTGACCATCAAGGCGCCGTCGGCCGTCACCGCCACCACCCCCGAGCAGATGCTTGCCCAGGGCGTGAACTGGTGGCCGCTGCAGATGGCCCGCGAGCTGGACGACGCCATCCTCAACCTGCGCACCAACCACCTCGACCTCGGCCTGTGGGTGCTGCGCACCGAAGGCGATGCGCGCGTGGTGCTCGACAGCGACGCGACCCTGGTCGCGCACCAGAACCACTGGTTCGTGCGCGAAACCGTCGGCATGCTGCGCCGGACCCTGAGCCGTCTGGACGTGTCCTCGCGCAGCCTCTATGCCCTGATCGAACCGGGCAGCTGCTTTGCCGGCACGCTGCTGGAAGTGGCCCTGGCGGCCGACCGCAGCTACATGCTCGACGACGAGGCCGGCACCAACGCCATCGCCGTCTCCCCCATGAACACCGGCCTGCTGCCGATGGCCAACGGGCTCTCGCGCATCGCCGCACGCTTCTACCAGGAGCGCGAACCGGTCGACGCCGCCTACGCCGCCGTCGGCGAGCCGCTGTCCGCCGCGAAAGCCATGGCGCTGGGCCTGGTGACCGAGATCCCGGACCCGCTGGACTGGGCCGACGAGGTGCGCATCGCCATGGAAGAGCGCGCCGGGCTCTCCCCGGATGCGCTCACCGGCCTCGAAGCGAACCTGCGTTTCGGTATCACCGAGAGCATGAATACCCGCGTCTTCGGCCGCCTGTCGGCCTGGCAGAACTGGATCTTCATCCGCCCCAACGCCGTCGGCGAGGGGGGCGCGCTGAAGCTGTTCGGTTCCGGCAAGAAGCCGCAGTTCGACTGGAACCGGGTCTGAGAACCTGAGCATCTTTCGTTCATGCCCGCTCGCCCCCCCCAAGACGACCTGCTCGTCGTTGCAAATGCTCGCCATAGCCCGAGCTATGGCTGCGCTTTGCGCCTTGATCAGACCGTCTTGGGACGCCGCTCGGACACGTCCGAAAAACGCTCAGGCTCTGATCCCACCGGCACGCCATCGCGGCGTGCCATTGCCACACCCCTCGACTGACCGGAGATCGGCCGTCCCTCTGCCGTAGCCGTCGGCGCGCACGCCCGGGTCAGGAGGTTCTTGCTAGCGGAATCGCGGCGAGCGCACGCGCTCGTGCATTCCACACCAAACTGGAGACATCGCAATGTCGATCAACTATAGCGAACGCATTCCGAACAACGTCGATCTGTCGACCAACAAGACCCTGCAGCGGGCGCTCGAGAACTGGCAACCCGCCTTCCTGAACTGGTGGGGCGAGATGGGGCCGGAGGGCACCACCCACCATGACGTCTATCTGCGCACCGCGATCAGCGTCGATCCGCAGGGCTGGGCGCACTTCGATCATGTGAAGATGCCGGACTACCGCTGGGGCATCTTTCTGACCCCGCAGGAACAGGGCAAGAAGATCAGCTTCGGCGACCACAAGGGCGAGGACGTGTGGCAGGAAGTGCCGGGCGAATACCGCTCCACCCTGCGCCGCATCATCGTCACCCAGGGTGACACCGAGCCGGCCTCGGTCGAGCAGCAGCGCCACCTCGGCATGACCTGCCCCTCGCTCTACGACCTGCGCAACCTGTTCCAGGTGAACGTCGAGGAAGGCCGCCACCTGTGGGCCATGGTCTATCTGCTGCATGCCCACTTCGGCCGCGACGGCCGCGAGGAAGGCGAGGCCCTGCTCGAACGGCGCTCGGGCGACGAGGACAACCCGCGCATCCTGACCGCCTTCAACGAGAAGACCCCCGACTGGCTGTCCTTCTTCATGTTCACCTTCTTCACCGACCGGGACGGCAAGTACCAGCTCGCCTCGCTGGCCGAATCGGCCTTCGACCCGCTGTCGCGCACCTGCAAGTTCATGCTCACCGAGGAAGCCCACCACCTGTTCGTCGGCGAGCAAGGGGTCGGCCGCGCCATCCAGCGCACCTGCGAGGTGATGAAGGAGTTGAAGACCGACGATCCGGTCAAGCTGCGTGCCGCCGGCGTGATCGACCTGCCGACCATCCAGCGCTACATCAACTTCCACCACAGCGTCACCAGCGACCTCTACGGCGCCGAGATCTCCTCCAACGCCGCGACCTACTACACCACCGGCCTGAAGGGACGTTTCGAAGAATCCAAGATCGACGACGACCACAAGCTCGACAACAACGAGTACGAGGTCATGGATGTGGCCGGCGACAAGATCCTCACCCGCCAGGTGTCGGCCCTGACGGCGCTGAACGAGCGCCTGCGCGACGACTGGGTCACCGATGTGCAGGCCGGCGTCGATCGCTGGAACCGCATTCCCAAGAAGCTGGGCATCGACTGGGTGTTCACGCTGCCGCACAAGGGCTTCAACCGCCGCATCGGCATGTTCGCCGAGGTGCATGTCGCCCCCGACGGCCGCCTGATCTCCGAGGCCGAATGGACGCACCAGCACAAGCACTGGCTGCCGACCGAGGAAGACCGCCTGTTCGTGCATTCGCTGATGGGCCGCTGCATCGAGCCGGGCAAGTTCGCCGGCTGGATCGCACCGCCGTCGCGCGGCATCAACAACCAGCCGGTGAATTTCGACTACGTCCGCTTCAACTGAGCGGCGATCGTCGCCCGGAGGACGGCCGCGGGCCGGCCTCCGGGCGACGCCGGACACAACGCACAGGGCGGGCGTCGGCCCGCCCCCCAACGCCAACACAGAGGAAGACATCATGAACGCGCCTGCAGAGCACGACCTCGCCCGACAGCACCTCATCGACCCGGAAATCTGCATTCGCTGCAACACCTGCGAGGAGATGTGCCCGGTCGACGCCATCACCCACGACTCGATGAACTACGTCGTCAAGTTCGATGTCTGCAACTGGTGCAACGCCTGTATCGGCCCCTGCCCCACCGGCGCCATCGACAACGCCCGCAACGTGGCCCGCGACCGGGCCTATTCGCTCGAAGAACAGCTGGACTGGGATGTGCTGCCCGACGAGACCGAACTCGACGCCATCGACGTCTCGGGCCAGGAGGCATCGCTGCCCGCCGAAGTGCGCGAGATCACCGAAATCGCCACCGCAGGCCAGGGCGGCCGCGCCATGGCCCCGTGGTCTGCGGCGCACCCCTATGTGAACCTCTACACCGTCGACAACCCGGTCGAAGCCACGGTGACCGGCAACTACCGGCTCACCGCGCCGGACGCCTCGAGCGACATCCACCACATCGTGCTGGACTTCGGCGCGACCCCCTTCCCCGTGCTCGAAGGCCAGTCGCTCGGCATCATCCCGCCGGGCACCGACGCGCGCGGCAAGGCGCACCTGCTGCGCATGTACTCCATCGCCAGCCCGCGCGAAGGCGAGCGCCCGCAGTACAACAACGTCGCCCTGACCGTGAAACGCGTCAAGGAAGACCATGACGGCCAGCCGGCGCTGGGCGTGGCCTCGAACTACCTGTGCGATCTCAAGAAGGGCGACAAGGTCAAGGTCACCGGCCCCTACGGCGCCACCTTCCTGATGCCCAACCATCCGGGCGCCTCGCTGATGATGATCTGCACCGGCACCGGCTCGGCGCCCATGCGCGCCATGACCGAACGCCGTCGCCGCCGCCGCGAGCTGAAGGAAGGCGGCGAGCTGCTGCTGTTCTTCGGCGCCCGCGCGCCCGAAGAGCTGCCCTACTTCGGCCCGCTGCAGAAGCTGCCCGCGGACTTCATCGACATGAACCTGGCCTTCTCCCGCCAGCCCGGCCAGGCCAAGCAGTATGTGCAGGACCTCATCCGCGAACGCGCCGACAAGGTGGTCGACATGCTCAAGGACGACAACTGCTACATCTACATCTGCGGCCTCAAGGGCATGGAAGCCGGCGTGCTCGACGCCTTCCGCGATATCTGCCGTGCCCACGGCGAAGACTGGGAGCAACTGCAGCCCCAGCTGCTCGCCAAGGCCCGCTTCCATGTCGAGACCTACTGAACGGCGGTGATTCGTGATGGGGTGACGGGTGATGGGCAACGGCGGGCCGTGCGTGCCCGGCCGCCATACCCGCCCCCACCGCGACGCCCTTCGACTTCCCCCTGACGCCCCCCCATCACCATGCCCAACGTCTACCTCTGCGACGCCATCCGCACCCCCTTCGGCCGCTACGGCGGTGCGCTCTCCAGCCTGCGTGCCGACGATCTGGCCGCGCTGCCGATCGCCGAACTCGTCAAACGCAACCCAGGCGTCGACTGGGGCGCGGTCGACGACATCATCCTCGGCTGCGCCAACCAGGCCGGCGAAGACAACCGCAATGTGGCCCGCATGGCCGCCCTGCTCGCCGGCCTGCCGGTCGAGGTACCCGGCACCACCGTCAATCGTCTGTGCGGCTCCAGCCTCGACGCCGTCGGCATGGCCGCGCGCACCATCCGCAGCGGCGAGGCCGAGCTCATCATCGCCGGCGGCGTCGAGAGCATGAGCCGCGCCCCCTTCGTGATGGGCAAGGCCGACAGCGCCTTCTCGCGCAGCGCCCGGCTCGAAGACACCACCATCGGCTGGCGCTTCGTCAATCCGGCAATGAAGGCCGCCCATGGGGTCGACACCATGCCCGAGACCGCCGAGAACGTGGCCGACGACTTCGGCGTCTCGCGCGCCGACCAGGACGCCTTCGCCCTGCGCAGCCAACAGCGCTGGGCCGCCGCCCATGCGCGCGGCTTCTTCGACGCCGAGATCGTTCCCGTGAGCGTGCCGCGCCGCAAGGGCGAGCCGCTCCTCGTCACCACGGACGAGCATCCCCGCCCCGACACCTCGGCCGACGCGCTGGCCCGGCTCAAGGGCGTAGTCCGTCCCGACGGCAGCGTCACCGCCGGCAACGCCTCGGGCGTCAATGACGGCGCCTGCGCACTGCTGATCGCCGCCGACGCCGCGGTGCAGCGCTACGGCCTGACCCCGCGCGCGCGCATTCTCGGCACGGCCGCCGCGGGCGTGCCGCCGCGCATCATGGGCATCGGCCCGGCGCCGGCCAGCGAGAAACTCATGGCCCGGCTGGGGCTCGGCATCGATCAGTTCGACGTCATCGAACTCAACGAAGCCTTCGCCGCCCAGGCCCTGGCCGTCACCCGCCGTCTGGGCCTGGCCGACGACGACGCACGCGTCAATCCCAACGGCGGCGCCATCGCCATCGGCCATCCGCTCGGTGCCTCCGGCGCCCGGCTGGTGCTGACCGCGCTCAACCAGCTCGAACACGGCGGCGGCCGCCTGGCCCTGTCCACCATGTGCATCGGCGTCGGGCAAGGCATCGCCCTGGCCATCGAACGTCTCTGACCCTCGACGGAGAAAGCAACCACCATGCGACCCGAAGCGATCCAGATCATCAAGGACGAGCACTTTGCCATCGCCGCGGTGATGTACAGCCTGCGCTACCTGGTGCGCAAGATGCGCGACGAGGGCGAGGCGCCGAACTTCCCGCTGCTGCACGCGATCCTCGACTACATCGTCTCCTACCCCGACCGCTGGCACCATCCCAAGGAAAACGACTACCTGTTCGCCGCCGTCAAGGCGCGCACCCGCGATGGTGACGCCCTCATCGCCCGACTGGCGCAGGAACATGTCGACGGCCACCCGCGCATCGAAGCACTCAAGCAGAAGCTCAGCGCCTTCGAACAGACAAGGGAGGGAGCCCCTTTCTACCGCGAGGCCGAGTCCTACGCCGAGCGCGAGTGGGCGCACATGCGCTGCGAAGAAGACCAGCTGATACCGCTGGCCGAGCGCGTCCTCACCACGGAGGACTGGCAACGCATCCATGCCGCCTTCCGTGAAAACGACAACCCGCTGTATGGGCTCAAACCCAAGGAAGACGCCGAGCGGCTGTACCGGAAGATCCTGGAACTGGCGCCGGCGCCGATCGGCTACGGCAACAAGTAAGACAGGCCTCGCGGCGCGGGCCAGAGGCCAGAGCGCAAGGCACGGGCGCGGCGCATTTGCTCGTCGGGCGCCCTTTGAAGAAGCAACACGGGGCGGCGCGCGGCCGCCCCGTGCATCGTCCACTCGCGCTCAGAAGAAGTAGCGCAAGCCCACCATGTAGCCGGTCTGGCTCTCGCCGGCGGCCGGGGCCACGCCCGGACCGACCGACAGCTGGTAGCTGGCGTTGCTGCTGTTGCTGATGTGGCCGACCTG
>NZ_JAEKFT010000038.1 GCF_018524365.1 Denitromonas iodatirespirans | reverse complement strand
CACCGAAATGCTCAGTTCCTGGGAAACCGCTTCCACTGAGGCGCCCTCCGGCGGCAACAGTCGAGCGAGCGCTTTGTCCTTGAATTTTTGTCCGTATCGAGCCACTTCGTTCTCTTCTCATCGCCCCCGGGTTTTGGATTCTATCGAGGCGACAACTATTCTGACTCAGGGGGGGCCAGACCAGCCGGCGGGCGCAGGGGCTGGCTCGTCGATCTGTTCGGCAGGGTCGGGTTCGTTGATGTCGTTCTGGTCGCCAGCATGGTGGGCTTCATCGTCATTGGGCGTGGTCCCGGCTAGGGGCGGAGCGCATTGCCAGCTGGGCTTCTTGCGCAGGCGCAAGCCTCCCTGTTGCACCCCGCGGACTCCGTCAATGGGTTCACCGGCCGATCAGGACCGATCGCCTCGACCGGTGCGTGTTGCTGGCGAGGCGGTCGCGTGATCGAGGGCGGCAATGTCGTCGTGCTTGGACTACCTTTCTAGAACAAAGCGGTTGCGACACCTTGGGATGTTTGCGGGGGCGCGCGACGCGGATGGTGGGATTGGGAGGGCGCATGGACGATCCATGGGGGAGACGGGACGACGGGAGGCCACGGCCTGCAGATCCGCACGCCAGGGGCAGGGCGGTGCTAGGTGCTGATGGACGATCAGTGACGCAGACGCTCGGCGGGAGAACCGCGCGCACGTTGGCGGGATTGCTTATCGTCGCCTTGGCGGGGAGCGCGACCGTCCAGGCGGCATCGTCGTCGGCGGCGCGCTTGCTTGAGAAGGGGACGGCCTACGAGCATGGCGAGGGCGTCGATCGCAATCCGGCACTGGCGGTTTCGTACTACTGCAAGGCGGCGCGGCTGGGCAGCGTGGAGGCGATGTTTGCGTTGGGGTGGATGTATGCGAACGGCCGCGGGGTGGCGCGCGACGATGCGGCGGCGGGCGCTTTGTTCTCCGTTGCGGCCAAGCAGGGGCATGCGCAGGCCAAACGCATGTTGCGGTATACCGGTCCGGGCAACGGCCGCCTGCCATCGTGCCGGCAGTTGGCGGTGACGCGACCGAGCGGTCCGACCGGCGCGCTGCTTGCGGATCTGCCGCCGGCGCGCCGCAAGGTGGCCGATCTGGTGGCCTGGCTGGCGCCGGACTACGGCGTGAACCCGCAGTTTGCGCTGGCGATTGCGGCGGTCGAGTCGAACTTCAACCCGGCGGCCCGTTCGCCGAAGAACGCGGTTGGGGTGATGCAGCTGATTCCCGAGACGGCGACACGCTTCAACGTGGGCAATGCGCATGATGCGCGGCAGAACGTGGCGGGCGGGCTTGCTTATCTGCGTTGGCTGCTGGCCTATTTCGAGGGTGACGTGCGGCTGGTGGTGGCCGCCTACAACGCCGGCGAAGGGGCGGTGGAGCGCTATGGCGGCGTGCCGCCTTACCCGGAAACACGTGCCTACGTGGCGCGCATCGCCACGTGGTTTCCCCGGCGTACGCATCCGTATGACCGGCGCGTGGTCGAGTCGTCGCCGATAGTGCGCCGTTCGGGCGCCCGGTAGTTCGATCGGCGAGGCGTCAGGGGCGGCGATGAAGGCGCTGGTGATGGTCAAATATGACGAAGGTGGGGCGTTGCATGGCGTCTACGGGCCTGAGCGAAACGGCGACGACGGGCATGTCGGAAGAATCTCCGGATATCTGTTTGCCGGCCCCGCAGCTGGCGCATGGGGCGCTGGTGATTCCGCCGTTCCGGGTGTGCTTCTTGAACCAATGGTTCATTCACTGGCAGCCGATGCGCATCGAGCTGGCGAACCTGGTGCCGGACCGGTATCGGATCATGGTGGTGCAGAACTTCTGGATCGAGGATCCCAACCCTGATCTGACGCAGTGCCTGGCCGGCATCTTTCTCGCGCGGCGCCGGCGCGATGGCCAGTGGGAGGCGGCGGAGAACTGGCCGGTGGAGTGCCGCAGCATCGCCGCCATCGGCGAGCTCGATCTGCGCGACGCCGCGCATCCGCGCCTGACGCACGAGCCGCCATGCTGACCAATGCCACGCGCCGTGCCTTCGATGTCATCGAGGTGACCAACGAGATGCCCACTCACCGCATGGGCGGTGTCGGCACGGTGATGGAGAGCCTCATGAGCGGGCTGACGGCGGAGGGCCTTCGGCCCTTGTGGTTCGTCACCGATCACGGCTATCGGCCGGGGCAGGTCGAGGCCTTGCTGGCGTGTTTTGCCGAGGTGGCCGTTGGCCGCGCTGAAGACCTCGACGCCTTCGAGGCGCCGCTCTTGCATGTGCACAGCTATCAGCAGAATCCTGCCCTGCATGCGCAGTTGCGCCGCCGCCGGGCGATCTACACCGTGCACTCGCTGCTCGCCTTCGAGGAGTCGTCCAACGGCGTCGCGTTGGGTGGGGCGGTGTGTGGCCAGGAGGCCATGATTTCGCTGGCCGACAGCGTGGTGCTGCTGTCCGAGTCGGAGCGCAGCAAGTATCACGCGCTGGGCTACGAGGCGTTGAACGCTCGGGTGCATGTGATCCACAACGGAGTGCGCTGTGCGGCGCCGTACCGGGCGCCACGCGGCAAGCGGGTGCTCGGTTTCTGCGGCCGCCTGGTGCCGCGCAAACACCCGGAGTACGTGCAGTGGATGCTCACCGAGCCGGGTTTCGAGACACGCCAGGTGCTGATCGCCGGGCGCGGCTTCAGCCCCTATGCGCGCGACCTGCTGGATCGGCATGGCTTGGCGGACCGGGTGCGCTTTCTGGGGTGGTGCGCCGGGCCGCGACTGGAGGCTTTCTTCGACGCCATCGACGTGCTGGCGGTGCCGACCATCTACGAGCCCTTCGGGCTGGTGGCGCTGGAGGCGGCGGCGCGCGGTATTCCGGTGGTGTGCCCGCGCACCGACGGGCTGGTGGAGGTGCTGGGCGAGTACGCCTTTTATTGCGAAGACACCAGTTACCCGGCGTTCCGCGAGGCCATGCGTTGCTGGGATGCCGCCTCGCCGGCCGCGCTCGCGGCACTGTGCGAAGGGGCGCGGGCGCGCTATCTCGAGGCCTTTACCGATTTGGCGATGGGCCAGCGTTACCGGGCGCTGTTCGCGCAGCTCATGGCGGAGCCGGTGCCGCCGGAATCTCGTCCACCAGGCAGCGAAAACCGAAATCGCGCACCGCATCGGCCGGCGTGAAGAAGCCGCGGTTGGACTGGCGCATTTCGACCGCGATCGAGCCCCAGGCGGCGCCGCGCACGACGCGCTTGTGCAGTTTGTCGACGTACACCTCCGGGTCTTCGGTCGGCTCGCGCGACGAGCGGCTTTGATAGACCTCGGGGTCGTACCAGTCGGCGATCCATTCCCAGACGTTGCCGACCATGTCCACCAGGTTGAATCCGTTGGGGGCGAAGCATCCCACTGGCGAGGTGCTGCCTTCCCAGTCGTGGTTGTCGATGTAGTTGGCGTCTGCGGGGCCGATCGTGTCGCCCCAGGGATAGAGGCGGTCGGCGTGGCCGCCGCGGGCGGCGTATTCCCATTGGGCTTCGCTGGGCAGGCGGCCGCCCCCCCAGGCGCAGTAGGCGCGCGCCTGTGCCCAGGTGACGTTGGTGACCGGGTGGTCGAGCTTGGACCAGCCCGGATTGTGCTTGGGCGCGGGCGGCATCGCTTGCCCGGCGGCGAGTGCGAAGCGCTTGTAGGCGGCCACGGTGATGGGGCCGCGCGCGAGCCAGAAACCGCGGGTGAGGCGCACCGGATGGCGGGGCTTTTCGTCGTCGTAGCGTTCGTCGGCGAGTGTATCGCCGGGAGCGCGCCCCATGAAGAACTCGCCGGGCGGGATCCACACGTAGTCAAGCTCGTCCTGCGGATGAACTCGCACCGTGCCAGCGGCCAGCTGGGCGGCCTGGGCCAGGTTTTGGCGGCGTGCGTCGATCGCCGTGCGCAGCCGGGCGATCATCGTGCCGACGTCCTGGTGAAAGCTCAGATGGTGGACCGGATGGGCCTGCAGCGCAGACAGGCGGGCGAGTTCCGGTGGCAAGGCCTCGGGGGGCGGCAGCGAGGCTTCGTCCACCAGCAGCGGGATCACGCGCACGCCGCGGGTGAGCGCTGCGCCGATCTCCAGGCGCACCCAGTCGTCGGGCTTGTCGAGGCGCCGCCGGCCGTAGTTGTCGGCGGTGGTGAGCCAGCGCTTGCCGATCACCACCAGGCAGCCCTCGCATTGGCGCAGGGTCTGGTCGATGACATGGGTGAAGTCTTCGCCGGCGGCGATTTTCTCGACATCCATGAACACCCGGATATCGGGAAACTCGCGCTCGAGCCGGTCGTACAGCCGACCGGCGTGGCCGGCGCTGTCGTCGCGGCGATAACTGATGAAGATTCCGGACATGGCGGGCAGGGGGGACGAGGATCGGAACACTTCAACTTAGACGATGGTGCCCGCTTCGTCTGTGCGGCGGTGCCTATTCGCCAGGGACTTCGAGGAAGCGGGTGGCTTCTTCCAGCTCGCCATGGGTTCGCGCCTTGCCCAGCACGTTGACGAACTTCTGCCAGGCCCGGTCGGCATGGTCGATGCGCAGCAGGGCGATATGGTGATCATGCGAGCCCAGCCGCAGCACGGTCACCGCCATCACGCTCCAGTCGGCGACGCCCAGCTCGATGATGACCGTGCCCTGCGTGCCGGCAGGCAGCTTGGTGGTGCTGCGCGCGCGAAAACCGGAGGCCGAGCATTCGAACACGGTGATGTCGAAGTTGCGCCGCACGCCGAACTGGCGCGTGGAGAATTCGCCGGGGCAGACCACCGAAAAGCGCCGGTGCGTGCGCCGGCGCATCTCGGAGCGGGGGGCGTCGTCGGGCACCGGCGGCAGGACGCTCTTGAACTCGGGCAGATCGTAGATGGAATGCAGCAACATCAGTTCGCGCAAACGCAGGCGGGCGAAGGTCTGGGTGCGCTGGTTGAAGAAGTGGTCCATCAGCGCCGGGATCATGATCGGATCGGTGGTGGTGTAGAAGCGCTTGAGCGGCCACTGGATGTTGGGCAGGTTGATGCGGGTGAAGTAGCGGTAGAGGTTTTTCTCGGGCGGCAGGCCGTCGTAGCGGCGTCGAAAGGCCGTCAGGGCGAAGTCCAGGTCGAGGTGGGCGCCGACAGCGGGGGCGCCGTCCACGAAATCGTAGTGCTCCACCGGGCGTTGTTTGAGGCGCCGGAAGCACAGGATGGCTTCGTAGAAGCCGATGTGGCGCGGATTGACGGCGATCACCAGGTGCCGCGTATCGAACTGCAGCGTTGCGTACTCGTACATGAACTTGAGCAGCGGCATCAGGATGCGCCCGCTGGCCGAGCGGAAGCGGCGGTCGATGGCGAGTGCGGAGACCTCGGCGATGTTGCCGCCGGCCTCGCGGATCGAGGCGATGTCGAAGATGCGCTGCATGGGAAAGCCCATCGCACTCTCGCGCACCAGCGACACCGTGCCCACCACGCGGTCGCCATGGCGACACAGCAGGGTGGAGGTGGTGGGTAGCGCGTGATACACGGTGACCCGCAGCCCCGACGGGGCGGGCTTCATGAAGCCTGCGTCGACATAGGCATCGTGGAGCAGGCGAAAGCAGGCTTCGAGCTCTTCGCGGGTCTCGGCCAGCTTGAAGACAAATTTGTCCGACAGCTCGGGTTCGCAACGTATGGCGCGGCTGTAGGCCGCAAAACGCCAGCGCGCCGGCAGTCTGTCCAACAGCGGGCGTAGTGCGGTGCGGGCGAATCGTTGCAGGGACTTTTTCATCGGTTGGCGCAGCCGGCAGAGGGCTGCGCGCTGTGCGCCAGGGACCGATTGTAGGGCTTGCCGGTGGTCGCGAGTAAAGGAATGTGTCACCAAGGGGGCGATATCTGTCCCGGCAGCCTTGGGCGGAGGCGCCAAGGGCGCCGGTCAGGCGGCGATGACGGTGTTGCGTCCGAGGCTGTGTGGGATGTCGCGTCTGGGCGTTGCGCTCACCCGACCGGCGGGGGTATGACGGCGACACGGTGTGAGCGCGCGTCGGTCTCCGCTTGCAATCGTGTCAGCAAGGCCTCGCTGCACGCGTGAAGTTCGGCCGAACCTTGGCGGATGGCTTCAGGATCTTGCGCCGGGCCGCCGGCCATGAGCTGCTCGCCGATCGCGTGCAGCCGCTTGTGGAGGGTGTCGATCTCGTCGAAAGGGTGGGCTCCCGTGGCGTTGCCACGCTTGGCATCCAGACAATGGCCGAAGCGGCATCGGCGTGGGTCCGCTTCCGGTTTCACGGCGGATCGTCCCTGCAGGAAAGCGTCGAGCGTATCGAGCCAGGCGCGGTGCTCGGAGGCGGCATAGATCAGTTCGATCTCGTGCTGCGGGAGCCGGCCGGTTTGTGTCCACGTTGCCGGCGCGGTCCAGTTGGCGACCCAGTCGACCAGTGCGTCGGCGGGCATCGGCCGGGCGATGCCGTAGCCTTGCGCCTGCTCGCAGCCCAGTTGCAGCAGGAGTTTGCCGTGCTCCTCGGTTTCGACTCCCTCGGCAATGACTTCGCGGTGAAAGGCGCGCGCCAGGCCGAGAACACCTTCCAGGATGGACAGGTCGCCGGGGTCGTGCAGCATGTCGCGCACGAAGCCCTGGTCGATCTTCAGCACGTGCACCGGCAGTCGCTTGAGGTAGATCAGCGAGGAGTAGCCGGTGCCGAAGTCGTCCAGCGCAAAGCGCACGCCCAGTTCGGTGCAGGCGGCGATGACCGAGGAGACATGGTTGATGTCTTCGAGCGCGCTGCTTTCGAGGACTTCGAGCTCGAGCCGGGCCGGGGGCACGTCGGGATGCTTGGCAAGCAGCGCCTGCAAGCGCGAGGGGAAGTCGGTTTGCTGCAGATGGTAGGCGGCCAGATTGATGCTGACGGTCAGGTCGAAGCCGCTACGCCGCCAATGGTCGATCTGCGCCAAGGCGGTGGAAATGACCCATTCGCCCAGTTCGGCCACTGCGTGATGGGACTCGACATCGGGCAGGAAAAGGCCGGGCGCCAGCAGGCCGCGCTGGGGGTGCTGCCAGCGGATCAGCGCTTCGGCACCGATCAGGGCGCCGCTGCGCATGTTGACCTTGGGCTGGTAGTGCAGCACGAACTCGTTGGCCGCGATGGCATGGCGAATCCGGGCAATGTGTTCGTGGCGGCCACGCACTGCGCGGTCCAGCTCGGCATCGAACAGATGGAAGCGGTTCTTGCCCGCCTGCTTGGCCTGGTACATGGCCTGGTCGGCTTGGCGGATCAGCTGGTCGGAGTCGAGATCCGTCTGGTCGCGGTAGTGGGCCAGGCCGATGCTTGCGGATACCTGGAGGCGTTGGTCGCCGATGTGGATCGGTGCCGAGATCGTGTCGAGCAGGCGACGGATGATCGCTTCGTGCGACTCGTCGGCGCGGTGATCGGGCAGCACGATGACGAATTCGTCGCCGCCGAATCGCGCCACCGTGTCCTCTTCGCGCAGTGCGGTGGTGAGCCGCTCGGCGATGGTGACCAGCACCCGGTCGCCCACGGCATGACCCAGCGAGTCGTTGATCTCCTTGAAACCATCGAGATCGAGGTAGGCCAGCGCCAGCTCTCCCCGGTTGCGACGTGCGCGCGCCATCGTCTGGCTGAGGCGATCGACCAGCAGGACGCGGTTGGGCAGCCCGGTGAGGTCGTCGAAGAAGGCCAGGCGTTCGAGCTGGTGTTCGTGTTCCTTGAGGCGGCTGATGTCCGAGAAGACGGCGACGAAATGGGAGACGGCGCCGCTGTCGTTGCGCACCGCCGAAATGGTCAGGATCTCCGGGAACACTTCGCCGGACTTGCGGCGATTCCAGATCTCTCCTTCCCAGAACCCTTTGTCGTGCAGGCTGCGCCACATGGTTGCGTAGAACTCGTTCTCATGGCGGTCCGAGCGCAGGAGGCTGGGGTTCTTGCCGATGGCCTCGTCCTTGGTGTAGCCGGTGATGCGGATGAATGCGTCGTTGACATCGAGGATGCTGCCGTCTGCGTCGGTGATGATGATGCCTTCGCGGGCGCTGCCGAAGACGCTGGCGGTCAGCTGCAATTCGACCTCGGCCAGCTTGCTGGCCGACACGTCGATCTGGGTGCCGGAGACGATCACGGGCTGACCGGCGGCCGAGCGCTTGGTGATTTGGCCGCGTTCGAGCAGCCACACCCAGTCGCCGTTCTTGTGGCGCATGCGCACTTCGCAGGCGTAGTGGGGGTGCTCGCCCGACAGGTGCTGCTTGAGCAGGGCCGCCGATTTCTCGCGATCGTCGGGATGAAGCAGGCGCTGGCGCTGGGCGGCGGAGAAGGGCTGCAATTCGTCGGGGGTGTAGCCGAGCATCTCGGCCCACTGGTCGTTGATGATGATCCGGCCGCTCGCGAGCTGCCACTCCCAGGTGCCGGCGCGCGTGGCCTGGATGATGCCTTCGAGCCGCATCTGGTTTTGCAGCAGCTGGGCGGTCTTGCCATGCACCACGTAGCGCAGGCGCAGGTTCCACAGAAACCCCCACACCAGCAGCGCGGCGAGTGCGGCGGCATAGGGCCAGTAGGCCAGCAGATTCAGGCCGCTGTCGGGCAGCGGCGTTCCCGCCCACTTGTTGCTGATGCGCTTCAGGGCCCCGCTTTCGCGGGCATGCGCGATGCCCTTGTTGAGAATCGAGCGCAGCAAGCGGTTGCCATCGGCGACCGCCATCGCGTTGTGGCCCACGTACAGCGGTTCTCCGACCTTCTTCATGTGGGGGTTCAAATCATTGCTGTACAGGTAGTGCAAGACGATCTGCTCATCGCCGATGAGCGCATCGGCCCGCCCGTCGATGACGGCGGCCGCGGCCGTCCCGAACTCGTCCGTCGCCACCAGGGTGAAGTCGACGCCTTTGCTGCGCAGGAATCCCTCGGCGTAGTCGCCGCGCTGCATGGCAATGCGCTTGCCGTTGAGATCGGCCAGTGTGGTGATGTCCGGCCGATCGGCCTTGACGAAGATCGTGGCCGGGACGTCGAAGACCGTATCGGTGAAATCGAAGGTTTTGTCGCGCGCTTCGCTGTAGAAAAAGCTGGTCAGGACCTGGGCGCGGCCTTCGAGCACGGCGCGCTGGGCCTCGAGGAACACGGTGTCCGTGAATTCGGCATGAAAGCCGAACTCGGTGCTGATCCAGGTGGCCAGCTCGATCATCATGCCCTTGCGCGCGCCGGTATTGGGATCGACGAATTCGAAAGGCGGATAGGCGGTCTGGCTGACGAAGACGACTGGGGTGGTCTTGGTCAGGAATGCGCGCTCTTCGTCCGACAGGATCGTTGAGCTCTGTGATTGCGCATGCGCCGCCGTGCCGATGATCGCGGCGACGATACACAGCGCGAGATGGAGCAGGAAGCGTAGTACCGTCAAACGAGGAGTGCTCATGGTCGGAGGGCGAAATACCGAACGGGCCTTCGACATGACCCATAGGCAAGCGGCGCGTTTGCCCGATGATAATCTGAAAGTAATAGGTTCGGTCTGCGCAGAGCGCAGTTTGGCGGCGATTTCATCGCCGCTCGGCGGTCAGCGAGGGGCGCGGACGATATTGGCATCCAGACCGACTATCGCCGGTTTCGGATCGATCCGTTGGGCAATCTCGGTCGGCCGAGGGTTCCGCCGATTTCAGGCGAGGGCGCGGAAACTGTCGGGCAGGAGCACGGTTTGCAGGCTGCGCTGGGTGAACAGGAAGCGGCCATCGACGCGAAAGCCCAGTGCCTCCCAGGGCACTGCGGTGTTCAGCAGATGAACGGCTTGTGCCAGCGGCATGGCCGGATCGTGCGGAAACAAGGCCAGGATGGCCCCGTCGTAGGCGGGCGCCGGATGCAGGAAGAAGGGCGCCTCGCGCCGGGTGCGACCGTTGACATAAATGCGCGGCGCGTCGGACTGCGGATAACCGCGCCCCCAGTGCCACCAGTTGGCCTCGTCGAAGGGGCGCACGCGCCGGGCCAGCAACCGCGGCTTGTGCGGCAGCAGATCGGGGTGCGGCTGGTTGTACAGCATGCGGCGGGTGGTGCCGGTGTCGATGGTGTGCGAGCACACGAAGTCGACATTGCCGTCGGGATGGGCAAACACCTCGTCCGCGCCGGACACCGCGCCGACCTTGACGCTGAACAGCGTGGCCAGCGGCACGCTCATATGCGTCGGGGCGAAGGCAAGCTGGCCGTCCATCTCGATGAATTGGCGCGTTTCCCAATCGGCGTCCTGCAGGCGGCGATAACGGGTCTGGCGGCTGAAATTGCCCTTTTCGAAGCGGAAGATGGCGCAGTTGGGCACGGCGCCGGCAAAGATGCGGGTGTCGCCGGTTTCGATCCAGTGCGTGATGGTGCCGGTGTCGAACAGCCAGCGATTGAGCTTGCGCGCGGCAGTGAGCTTGATGAACTCGCGCGGCACGATGAAGATCAGCTCGCCACCGTCTGCCAGATGGCGCACGCACTTGTCGATGAAGAACAGGAACAGGTTGCTGCGTCCGTCGAAATGCGCCATGTCGAGCCGCGCCCGCGTCGGCTCGGGAATGTCCTGGAAGCGCACGTAGGGCGGATTGCCGATGATGGTGTCGAAACGCTCGGCGAGTGGATAGGCGAAGAAGTCACCCTGGACGACCGATCCGGCGACCAGTTTGGGGTCGTACTCGATGGCGGTGCAGCCGGGCTGTCGGCTGCTGAAGGCGCCGGCACCGGCGGAGGGTTCCAGCACGCGCCCGCTGCGTTGGCGCAAGGCCAGCATCAGGTCGACGATGTGCGGTGGGGTGAAGACCTGGCCGAGGGTGGTGATGTCGCGAGCGGGCAAGAGCGTCAGGCCGGATGGGGGAGCGGAGGCGCAACGTTAGCGCATGACCCGGCAAGGAGCAATGATCGCCAGCGTGCCGGGTCCACAAACAAAAAGCGCGGCCGAAGCCGCGCTCATGCGATCGATATGAATCCGATCAGACTGCGCGGATGGCAGCAGCCTGCAGACCCTTCGGGCCCGTGCGGACTTCGAACTCGACGCGCTGGTTTTCAGCCAGGGTGCGGAAGCCGTTGCCCTGAATTTCGCTGAAGTGTGCGAACAGGTCGTCACCACCGCCATCGGGCGTAATGAAGCCGAAGCCCTTGGAGTCGTTGAACCATTTCACGGTGCCGGTTTGAGTGCTCATGTATATCGTGTTCCATAAAAAAACAAAATCTGGGCGCGAGGGCCCACCTGCAGGAACTATCAAGAAACGTGCTGAGGGGATTCAAACGTGGGCGGTTTGACCTAACACCGCGAAGAAACACCTGCAAGGACAACTGCTTGAAGCGACTGCTCCGACACAATACACGTTTTTTACGGGGTGTCTAGTGCTTTCTGGCAGCGCCGGCGCCCGACACGGTGCGCCGCTCGGGGCGTCGAGATGGGATAATCGCGGCCAACGATGAGCAAAAAAGGCATGGCATGACAATCCAGTGGTTCCCGGGGCACATGAATTCGGCGCGCAAGAAGGCGGCCGAGGCCTTGGCCAAGGTCGACGTGGTGATCGAGGTGGTCGACGCACGCCTGCCGGCGGCCAGCAGCAACCCGATGATCGAGACGCTGCGCGCCCATCGCCAGCGCCCCTGCCTCAAGCTGCTCAATAAATCCGATCTGGCCGACCCGCAGGCCACCGAGGCGTGGCTCGCGCATTTCAATACCCAGCCGGGGGTGCGGGCGGTGGCCATCTCCTGCAAGAAGCCCGGCGAAGTCGCCCGCGTGCCCAAGCTGTGCCAGCAGTTGGCGCCGCACCGCAACGACGGCACCAAGCCGCTGCGCATGATCATCATGGGGATTCCCAACGTCGGCAAATCGACGCTGATGAACGCCATGCTCAAGCGCCGGGTGGCGGCGGTGGGCGATGAGCCGGCGGTGACCAAGTCGCAGCAGCGCCTGGATATCAGTCCGACCATGTCGTTGATTGACACGCCGGGCATGCTGTGGCCGAAGATCGCCTATGAATCCGATGGCTTCATGCTGGCGGCCAGCCATGCGATCGGCGTCAACGCGGTCGCCGAGTTCGAGGTGGCGGCGGTGCTGGGGCAGATTCTGCTCGATCGCTATCCGGCGCGCCTGATCGAGCGCTACAAGACCGACATCACCGGTTTCGACGGTGTGCGTCTGGTCGAGGAGGTGGCGCAGCGGCGCGGTTGCCGGCTCAAGGGCGGCGGGCTGGATGTGGACAAGGCGGCGTTGATCCTGCTGTCGGACTACCGCAGCGGGGCGCTTGGCCAGATCAGTCTGGAAACGCCACAGAGCCGCGCCGCGATGATCGACGCCGCCAAGGCGCAGGCGGCAGAGGGCGACGATGCCGAGTCGCCGGATGAAGCGGAAGCCTCGTGATGACCGTATCGACTCTCCGCTGCGGGCGGTTCGCGCTGGATTTGTCCTCGCCGAAGATCATGGCGATCCTCAATCTGACGCCGGACTCATTCTCCGGCGACGGCATGCTCAAGCAGCGCGATGCGGTGCTACGTCGCGCCGAGGCGGCGCTCAAGGACGGCGCGCATCTGCTGGATCTGGGCGGCGAGTCTTCGCGCCCAGGCGCCGAGTCGGTGAGCGAGGCCGAGGAACTGGATCGGGTGCTGCCGATCGTCGAGGCCCTGGCCGGTTGGGATGTGCCGGTGTCGGTCGATACCGTCAAGCCGGCCGTAATGTCGGCCGCGATCGCGGCCGGCGCTGCGATGATCAATGACATCAACGCATTGCATGCACCGGGCGCGCTCGAGGCAGTCGCAGATAGCGAGGCGGCGGTGTGCCTGATGCACATGCAGGGTGCGCCACGCACGATGCAGGCGGCGCCGCACTACGATGACGTGGTGGCGGAAGTCGCCGCTGCGCTGGCCGAGCGCATGGCGGCCCTGCTGGCCGTCGGGGTGGCGCCCGAGCGCATCCTGATCGACCCGGGTTTCGGCTTTGGCAAGACGCTGGCGCACAATGTGGCCTTGTTTCGCGCACTGCCGACATTCGCCCTCCAGGCGCCGGTGCTGGTGGGCGTGTCGCGCAAGTCGATGCTCGGCACACTGACCGGCCAGCCGGTGGAAGGACGGGGGGTGGCGAGTGCGGTGGCGGCGGCCTTGGCGGTGCAGGCCGGTGCGGCGTGCGTGCGTGTGCACGATGTGGCTGCCACGCGTGACGCGTTGGCGGTGCTCGAAGCGCTGGCACCGTGAGCATGTCCTCGCGGGCGGCGATCGGCAGATGTCATAATGCGCCGTTAGTTTGCGAGCGGCGGCCGGCAGGGCGTGCGGCCGTTGCGATCGGATCGGATTTTGAGGTTGCTTCTCTATGAGTAGAAAGTATTTTGGTACGGATGGTGTGCGCGGTCGCGTCGGCGATGCGCCGATTACCCCGGATTTCGTCATGCGCCTCGGCTACGCCGCCGGGGTGACGCTGGTGATGCGCGAGCAGCTGCCCAAGGGCGAGCGCCCGACGGTGCTGATCGGCAAGGACACGCGAATCTCCGGCTATATGCTGGAGGCGGCGCTGGAAGCCGGGTTTTCGGCCGCCGGTGTCGACGTCATCCTGGCCGGCCCGATGCCGACACCGGCCGTGGCCTATCTGACGCGGGCGCTGCGTCTGCAGGCGGGCGTGGTCATCTCCGCCTCGCACAACCCCTTCTACGATAACGGCATCAAATTCTTTTCGGCGGGCGGCACCAAGCTGCCGGATGCCGTCGAGAAGGAGATCGAGGCGCATCTTGACGAAGGCATGGGCTGCGTGTCGTCCGACCGTCTCGGCAAGGCCCGGCGGATCGAAGATGCGGCGGGGCGTTACATCGAATTCTGCAAGAGCACCTTCCCCAATGATCTCGACCTGCGCGGCATGAAGATCGCGCTCGACTGCGCCCATGGGGCGGCCTACCACATTGCGCCGAAAGTGCTGCACGAACTGGGTGCCGAGGTGGTGTCGGTGGGCGTGCGCCCCGACGGCCTGAACATCAACGACGGCGTCGGGGCGACCTCTCCGACGCATCTGCGCGATGCCGTGCTGACGCATGGCGCCGATCTGGGCATTGCGCTCGATGGTGACGGCGACCGGCTGGTGATGGTCGACTCGGCCGGCGAAATTTACGATGGCGACAAGCTGCTCTATGTCATCGCCGTGGCGATGAAGGCCGCCAACCGGCTCGAGGGCGTCGTCGGGACGCTGATGAGCAACCTCGGCTTCGAGCATGCCATCGGTCGCTTGGGCGCCGCGTTCGCCCGCGCCAAGGTCGGCGATCGCTATGTGCTTGAACTCATGCAGGAAAAGGGATGGCGGCTCGGGGGCGAGAATTCCGGGCACATCATCAGCCTCGATCATCACACCACCGGCGACGGCATCGTTTCGGCGCTGCAGGTGCTGGCCGCGCTGCGCCTGCGTGGCGTCTCGCTCAAGCAGGCCTGTGCGGACTTAGTCTTCTATCCGCAGTGTCTGATCAACGTCCGCATGCCGGCAGGTTTCGACTGGCGGGCCGACAGCCGTATCGCCAGCGTGGAAAAGACAACGGCCGAAGCGCTTGGCGAGCGGGGGCGTGTACTTTTGCGCCCGTCGGGGACCGAGCCCTTGCTGCGGGTGATGGTCGAAGGGCGGGATGCCGACGAAGTCAGCCGCTACGCCACGCTGCTGGCCGACACGGTTCGCGCCGCATTTGGTGAAATGGTCTGAGTGCGCCCGCGGCTCGCCAGTTTGCCGAGCCCGGGGGTGGGCGGTTACAATCGCCGGATTTTTCCGCCCTTGCCACAACGCGTATGAGAACAAAACTGGTCGCCGGGAACTGGAAAATGCACGGACGGCGCGAGATGGTGGCATCGCTCGTGCCGACGCTGGTTTCCCGCTTGCCGCAGGGGCCCGAGGTGGCGGTCTGTGTGCCTTTCGTGTACCTGAGCGATACCCAGGCGGCCATCGGCGGCGCGCGCCTGCAACTCGGTGCGCAGGATGTCAGCGAGTGCGAAGACGGGGCGTTTACCGGCGAAATCAGTGCCGGCATGTTGAACGAAATGGGCTGTCGCTACGTGATCGTCGGTCACTCCGAGCGTCGGGCGAGGCATGCCGAGTCGAGTCAGCGTGTTGCAGAAAAGGCGGCGGCGGCCTTGCGTGCGGGGATGACCCCGATCGTATGCGTGGGGGAAACCCGCGAGGAGCGCTTGTCGGGGCGCACCGCTACGGTGATTGCGGCCCAGTTGGCGCCGGTGCTGGCGCTCGGCGCGTCGCTGGTCGAGCGGCTGGTGATTGCCTACGAGCCGGTCTGGGCGATCGGCACCGGCCTGTCCGCCAGTGTGGCCGAGGCGGCCGAGGTGCATGCCGACATCCGCGCTGCGCTGGCGAAGGTGTCGGCTGCGGCGGCGAAGACGGTCAGAATTTTGTATGGCGGCAGCGTGAAGCCGGAAACCGCGCCGGCCTTGTTTGCGGTGGATGACATCGACGGTGGCCTGATCGGGGGCGCCGCGCTCGATGCCGAAGCTTTTTTGGCGATCTGCAATGCGGCAGTCGTCGTTTGATAAGAACTTTCTAGTTCAGGAACGAGTGAATCATGGGTAGCTATCTGTTTTCGATTGTACTGACCGTGCATGTCCTGGTGGGTATCGGTGTCATCGGGCTGGTCTTGCTGCAGCACGGCAAAGGCGCGGATGCCGGGGCCGCGTTCGGCAGTGGTGCGTCGGGTAGCCTGTTTGGTGCATCCGGTTCGGCCAACTTCATGAGCCGGACGACCGGCGTGTTGGCAACCGTCTTCTTTGTGACCAGCCTCGGGCTGAGCTACCTTGCCAGCAGCGCGCGGACGGTGCCCGCCAGCGTGATGGAGCAGGCCGTTCCCGCGGCTGGCGAGACGGTTCCGGCCCCGACGAGCGGTTCGGATTCGAAAGTGAATACGGTGCCCAAATAAGGTGCAAAAAAGTTTGCGCAGCGCGGTAGAAGTCGTATAATTCGTCCCGCTGTAACGCTATGTGTGCCGACGTGGTGAAATTGGTAGACACGCCATCTTGAGGGGGTGGTGACGTAAAGTCGTGTGAGTTCGAGTCTCACCGTCGGCACCAGAAATACTTGGACGCCCGCAGTATGCGGGCGTTTCCATGCGGATTTTCCGCAAACAAAGACCGGGATCGATGATGCTCGAAAACTATTTCCCCGTGCTTGTTTTCATCTTGGTCGGGCTCGCCTTTGGTGTCGCGCCGATCGTCATGGGTCGGCTTATTGGGCCGCACCGCCCCGATAGCGAAAAACTCTCCCCCTACGAGTGCGGCTTTGAGCCCTTCGAAGATGCGCGCATGAAATTTGATGTGCGTTATTACCTGCTCGCTATTCTTTTCATTATTTTTGATCTGGAGATTGCCTTCCTGTTTCCGTGGGCAACGATTCTCCAGGAAATTGCCGGTACTGAATCCCTGCGCTTGTTCGGTTTTTTCGAGATGCTTGTCTTCTTAGGCATTCTCCTGATCGGTTACGTCTGGGTGTGGAAAAAAGGCGCTCTGGACTGGGAGTGATTCTCCGGCTGCTTCACCCTTGAATCTGCCTTGCGGCAAGAGGTGACATGAGTATCGAAGGTGTTTTGAAAGAGGGTTTTGTCACGACCTCTCTGGATACGGTAATCAATTGGACCCGTACCGGATCGTTGTGGCCGATGACTTTCGGTTTGGCCTGCTGTGCCGTTGAAATGATCCATGCCGGCTGTTCGCGCTATGACCTAGACCGCTTCGGCGTGGTGTTTCGGCCTAGCCCGCGTCAGTCGGATGTCATGATTGTTGCCGGTACGCTGTGCAACAAGATGGCGCCGGCCCTGCGTAAGGTCTACGACCAGATGGCCGAGCCGCGCTGGGTGATTTCCATGGGCTCCTGTGCCAATGGGGGTGGGTACTACCACTATTCCTACTCCGTGGTCCGGGGCTGCGATCGGGTTGTTCCGGTCGATGTCTATGTGCCTGGCTGCCCGCCGACTGCAGAAGCGTTGATCTACGGAATCATTCAGCTGCAGCGGAAGATCCGGTCGACCAATACCATTGCGCGCTGACCGGAAGGTAATGAAATGACGACGAAAATTGAACGTCTCTCGGTCTTGCTCAGCGAGCATTTTGGCGAACGCGCCAAGTCGATCGTGGTTGATCGGGGCGAAGTGACCATCGAGGTTGCGGCTGATGATTGCCATGCGGTTGCCATTGAGTTGCGGGACCGTCCGGAATTTGGCTTTGATCAGTTGATCGATGTTTCCGGCGTGGATTATTCCACCTGGGGTAATCGTGAATGGACGCGTGAGCGCTATGCCGCGTCGACCCATTTGCTGTCCATTGTCAATAATTGGCGTTTGCGTCTGCGCGCCTTTGCGCCGGATGATGGCTTTCCGGTGCTCGATTCACTTTGCGATGTGTGGCCCAGCGCGAACTGGTTCGAGCGCGAAGCTTTCGATCTGTTCGGCATCATGTTCTCCGGTCATCCCGATTTGCGCCGCATCCTGACCGACTATGGATTTGTCGGCCATCCTTTCCGCAAGGATTTCCCGGTCTCCGGTTATGTGGAAATGCGCTACGACCCCGAGCAGGGTCGGGTGGTGTATCAGCCCGTCACCATCGAGCCGCGCGAGAATACGCCGCGGGTGGTGCGCGAGGCCAGTTACGGAGATGTCGGTCATGGCTGAAATTCGCAATTACACGATCAACTTCGGGCCTCAGCACCCGGCCGCGCACGGTGTGCTGCGCCTTGTGCTCGAACTCGCCGGCGAAGTGGTCGAGCGTGCCGATCCGCACATCGGTCTGTTGCACCGCGGCACCGAGAAGCTTGCCGAGACGCGCACCTGGGTACAGTCGGTGCCGTACATGGATCGCCTCGACTATGTGTCGATGATGTGCAACGAGCATGCCTATTGCATGGCAATCGAACGCCTTCTGGGTGTCGAGGTGCCGGAGCGCGGCCAATATATCCGCGTGATGTTCGACGAGATCACCCGGATTCTCAATCATCTCTTGAATATCGGTACGCACGCGCTGGATATCGGCGCGATGACCATGGTGCTCTACACGTTCCGCGAACGTGAAGACCTGATGGATGCCTATGAAGCGGTGTCCGGTGCGCGGATGCACGCGGCTTACTATCGGCCGGGCGGTGTGTATCGCGATTTGCCGGATCGTATGCCGCAGTACGAAGTGTCGAAGTGGAAGAATGCCGAGACGGTTCGTCAATTAAATGAGAACCGTCAAGGTTCGCTGCTCGATTTTCTGGAAGACTTCACCAATCGCTTCCCGAAATACTGCGACGACTATGAAACGCTGCTCACCGACAACCGGATCTGGAAGCAACGGACCGTCGGTATCGGTGTGGTGACGCCTGAGCAGGCCAAGGCCTGGGGCTTTACCGGGGCGATGTTGCGCGGCTCGGGCGTGGCTTGGGATTTGCGCAAGAAGCAGCCGTATGAAGTGTATGACCGGCTGGATTTCGATATTCCGGTGGGCAAGGAGGGCGATTGCTACGATCGCTATCTGGTGCGCATGGAAGAGATGCGCCAGTCGAACCGGATCATCAAGCAGTGTATCGAGTGGCTGCGCAAGAATCCCGGACCGGTGATCTGCGCCAACCATAAAGTGGCGCCGCCGTCGCGGGAGTCGATGAAGGCGAACATGGAAGAGCTGATTCACCACTTCAAGCTCTTCTCGGAAGGGATGCATGTGCCGGCCGGTGAAGTGTATGCCGCTGTCGAGCATCCGAAAGGCGAATTCGGCGTCTATGCCGTTTCGGATGGGGCGAACAAGCCGTATCGCCTGAAGCTGCGCGCACCGGGTTTCGCGCACCTGTCGGCGATGGACGTGATGGCGAAGGGGCACCTGATTGCCGACGTGGTCGCCATCATCGGAACCATGGACGTCGTGTTCGGCGAGATCGATCGCTGAGACGGGCCGAAGAACGCAAATTATCGGGTATGGGCAGAAGATGCTGAGCCAGGAATCGCTGAAACTGATCGATGTAGAGGTCGCCAAGTATCCGCCGGACCAGAAGCAGTCCGCGGTGATGGCCGCGTTGCGTATCGCGCAGCAGGAGAAGGGCTGGCTGGCCCGGGAAACGATCGATGAGGTCGCCCAATATCTCGAGATGCCGGCAATCGCCGCCTTCGAGGTGGCGAGTTTCTACAACATGTACGACCTTGAGCCCGTCGGCAAACACAAGATCACGGTGTGCACGAATCTGCCCTGTGCCTTGTCCGGCGGTGTGCAGGCGGCCGAATACCTGAAACAGAAGCTCGGTATCGATTTCAACGAAACCACGCCCGATGGCAATTTCACGCTCAAAGAGGGTGAGTGCATGGGTGCCTGTGGCGATGCGCCGGTATTGCTGCACAACAATCACCGGATGTGCAGCTGGATGACCACCGAGAAGATCGATCAAATGCTGGCGGACCTGGCGAAATGAGCGAACGCAATCTCATCCTCGCCGGCCTGGACGGCGACCGCACCTGGCGGCTGAAGGATTACATGGCGCGTGGCGGCTATGCCGCGCTGAAGAAGATCATTGCCGAGAGCACGCCGCCGGCGGACATCATCGCCGAGGTCAAGGCGTCGGTGCTGCGGGGGCGGGGCGGTGCGGGCTTCCCGACCGGTCTCAAGTGGAGCTTCATGCCGCGCTCCTTCCCGGGGGCCAAGTATCTGGCCTGTAACTCTGACGAAGGCGAGCCGGGCACCTTCAAGGACCGAGACATCCTGCGCTACAACCCGCATTCGGTCATCGAGGGGATGGCGATCGCCGCCTATGCCATGGGCTGCGAGCGGGGCTACAACTACATCCACGGCGAAGTCTTCGAGATCTACGAACGTTTCGAAGAGGCATTGGCCGAAGCGCGCGAAGCGGGCTTCATCGGGCAGAAGATCCTCGGTTCCGACTTCAGCTTCGAATTGTTCGCGCATCACGGTTACGGCGCCTATATCTGCGGCGAAGAGACCGCGCTGCTTGAATCGATCGAAGGCAAGAAGGGGCAGCCGCGCTTCAAGCCGCCGTTCCCGGCCAGCTACGGCCTGTACGGCAAGCCGACGACGATCAACAACACCGAGACCTTCGCTTCCGTGCCTTTCATCATGCGCGACGGCGGCGAGACCTTTCTCAACTACGGCAAGCCGAACAACGGCGGCACCAAGCTGTTTTCGATCTCCGGGCATGTCAATCGGCCGGGCAACTACGAGATCGAGCTGGGGACCCCGTTCTCCGAGTTGCTGGAAATGGCTGGCGGCATGCGCGGCGGCCGCAAGCTCAAGGGCGTGATCCCGGGCGGTTCGTCCTCGCCGGTGGTGCCGGCCGACATCATGATGGACTGCACCATGGACTACGACTCGATCTCCAAGGCGGGGTCGATGCTCGGGTCTGGCGCAGTGATCGTCATGGACGAGACCACCTGCATGGTGCGCGCGCTGGAGCGTCTGTCCTATTTCTATTTCGAAGAGTCCTGCGGCCAATGCACGCCGTGCCGCGAAGGCACCGGCTGGCTGTACCGCGTGGTGCATCGCATCGAGCACGGCCAGGGCCGGCCCGACGACCTCGACCTGCTGAACAGTGTCACCGGCAACATCATGGGCCGCACCATCTGTGCGCTCGGCGATGCCGCCTCCATGCCGGTGCAGAGCTTCATCAAGCATTTCGGCGATGAATTCGCCTATCACATCGAACACAAGACCTGTCTCGTGCCGGAAGACGTCCAGCGTGAAGGCAGCAAAATCTACGTAGGCCCGTCATGCTAGAAATCGAGATCGACGGCAAGCAGCTTCAGGTCGCTGACGGCAGCACCGTGATGGATGCTGCCAACCAGGTGGGCGTGTACATCCCCCACTTCTGCTATCACAAGAAACTGTCCATCGCGGCCAACTGCCGGATGTGCCTGGTCCAGGTCGAGAAGGCGCCCAAGCCGCTGCCGGCCTGTGCCACGCCGGTCACCAACGGCATGAAGGTGTGGACCAACTCCGAAGCGGCCGTCAAGGCGCAAAAAGGGGTGATGGAGTTTCTCCTCATCAACCATCCGCTGGATTGCCCGATCTGCGATCAGGGTGGCGAGTGCCAGCTGCAGGATCTGGCGGTCGGCTACGGTGAGAGCAAGTCCCGCTACCAGGAAGAGAAGCGGGTGGTGTTCAACAAGAACCTCGGCCCGCTGGTATCGACCGACATGACGCGGTGCATCCATTGCACCCGCTGCGTGCGCTTCACCCAAGAGATCGCCGGCCTGATGGAACTGGGCCAGGCCTTCCGCGGCGAGCACTCGGAAATCATGCCCTTCGTCGAGAAGACGGTCGATTCCGAACTGTCGGGCAACATCATCGACCTGTGCCCGGTCGGCGCGCTGACCTCCAAGCCTTTCCGTTTCGCCGCTCGCACCTGGGAGCTGGCCCGTCGCAAGTCGGTCAGCCCGCACGATTCGCTGGGCAGCAACCTGATCGTCCAGGTCAAGCATGACGTGGTCAAACGCGTGCTACCGCTCGAGAACGAAGCGATCAACGAGTGCTGGCTGTCCGACCGCGACCGTTTCTCGTACGAAGGTCTCAACAGCGCCTCGCGCCTGACCAAGCCGATGATCCGCCAGGGCGACACCTGGCAGGAAGCCGACTGGCAGAGCGCCCTCGAATTCGCCGCTAGCCGCCTCAAGGCCGTCGTGGCCGCTGCCGGTCCAGAGCAGTTCGGTGCGCTGGCCGCGCCCAGTGCCACGGTGGAAGAGCTGTATCTGGCACAGAAACTGGTGCGCGCACTGGGCAGCGACAACATCGACTTCCGTCTGCGCCAAACCGATTTCTCGGCCGATGGCGTTGCCAAGGGCGCGCCGTGGCTGGGCCTGCCGGTGGCCGAGGTGGGCGAGCTCGATCGCCTGCTGGTGGTCGGCAGCTTCCTGCGCAAGGATCACCCGCTGCTGAGTCAGCGGGTGCGTCAGGCGGCCAAACGCGGCCTGAAGATCGCCAGCATTCACCCGACGGCCGACGATTGGCTGCTGCCGGTGGCTGCAAGAATCCAACCCAAGCCCGCCGAGATGGTGGCGGCTTTGGCGGCGGTGCTCAAGGCTGTGGCCGACGCCGGTGGCAAAGCGGTCGATGGTTCGCTGCAGTCGCTGCTGCCGGCCGTGGTGTCTGCCGAGGCCAAGGCCGTGGCCGAGCTGCTGGGCAGTGGTCAGTCCGTCGCGATCTGGCTGGGCAATTTCGCCGCGCAGCATCCGCAAGCGGCGACGCTGCAGCGCATCGCGCAGGAGATCGCCGCCATCACCGGCGCACGCTTCGGTGTGATCGGCGAGGCGGCCAACAGCGTTGGCGGCCATCTGGCCGGGGCGCTGCCGCGCCGTGGTGGCAAGCATGCCGCCGCGATGCTGACCCAGTCGCTCAAGTCCTACCTGTTGCTGAATGTCGAGCCGTCGCTGGATTGCGCCGGCGGTGCGGCCGCTCGCGACGCGATCGCCGGGGCGGACTTCGTCGTCAGCCTCTCTGCCTTCGACAGCCCCGAGCTGCGGGCCGTCAGTCATGTGCTGCTGCCGGTATCGCCCTTTACCGAAACCTCCGGCACCTTTGTCAGTGCGGAAGGTCGCGCGCAGAGCTTCGTCGCCGTGGCCAAGCCGCAGGGCGACACCCGCCCGGCCTGGAAGGTGCTGCGCGTGCTGGGCAATCTGCTGTCGCTCGACGGCTTCGAGTACACCGATTCCGAGGCGGTGCGTGCCGAGGTGCTGGATGTTGCGGCATTCCCGGTGGCGGGGCTGGACAACACACTCGACGGTCTGTCGATCGCATCTATTGCGGCGGTGGACGGCCTGGAGCGTGTGGCCGAGGTGCCGATCTACGCCACCGACGCCATCGTGCGCCGTGCGCCGGCGCTTCAACGCACCCGCGATGCGGCGGCGCCTTTGGCCTACCTGTCTGCAGCCACCCTGAGCGCGCAGGGGCTGAACGCCGGTGACACGGTGCAAGCCAAGAGCGGGCAGGGCAGTGCCCAACTGAATGTGGCGATCGACGATACGCTGGCCGAGGGCTGCGTGCGCATTGCCACCGCACATGAGAGCACGGCGGGCCTGGGTGCGCCGTTTGCCGTCGTGACCCTGGAGCGCGTCTGATGGAAGCCTTTCTCGAACCGATCGCTTCGTTGTTCGGCGCCGCCTGGCCGGCCGTCTGGACCTTGGCGAAGATCGTCGCGATCATCGCGCCGCTGATGATCTGCGTGGCCTACCTGACCTACGCCGAGCGCAAGGTCATCGGCTACATGCAGGTGCGTATCGGCCCCAACCGGGTCGGTCCGCTCGGTCTGCTGCAACCGATTGCCGACGGCGTCAAGCTGTTGCTCAAAGAGGTGCTGGTACCGTCCGCCACGAGCAAGGGCCTGTTCATCATTGGCCCGATTCTCGCCATCGCGCCGTCGCTGGCCGCCTGGGCGGTGGTGCCGTTCTGGGATGGTGGTGTACTGGCCAACGTCGATGCCGGTCTGCTGTTTTTGCTGGCGATCACCTCGCTCGAGGTCTACGGTGTGATCATTGCCGGCTGGGCATCGAACTCCAAGTACCCGTTCCTCGGCACCTTGCGCGCCGCCGCGCAGATGGTGTCCTACGAGCTGGCGATGGGTTTCGCGCTGGTCTGCGTGTTGATGATCTCCGCGTCTCTGAACCTGACCGAGATCGTGCGTGCGCAAGGGCAGGGGCAGTTCGCCGACATGGGCCTGGGCTTCCTGAGCTGGAACTGGCTGCCGCTGTTCCCGATGTTCGTGGTGTTCCTGATCTCCGGCATCGCCGAGACAAACCGCGCACCGTTCGACGTGGTGGAAGGCGAATCGGAGATCGTGGCCGGGCACATGGTCGAATACTCCGGCATGACCTTCGCGCTGTTCTTCCTGGCCGAATACGCCAACATGTGGCTGGTCAGCATCATGACCGCCATCCTGTTCCTGGGCGGCTGGCTGTCGCCGGTCGGGTTCATTCCCGACGGTTTCCACTGGCTGGCGGTCAAGACCTCGCTGGTCGTGCTGGTATTCCTGTGGGCGCGGGCGACATTCCCGCGCTTCCGTTATGACCACATCATGCGTCTGGGCTGGAAGGTGTTCCTGCCGCTGACGCTGTTCTGGGTCCTCGTTGTCGCAGTGTGGATCATGTCCCCGCTGTCGATCTGGAACTGAGAGGCGAACGATGGGTGCAAGAGACTTTTTTGGCAGCCTTCTGCTGAAGGAATTGCTCAAGGGGATGGCGCTGACCGGGCGTCACTTCTTTGCGCGCAAGATCACGGTGCAGTTCCCGGAAGAAAAAACGCCGCAAAGCCCGCGTTTCCGTGGCCTGCATGCCTTGCGTCGCTATCCGAACGGCGAAGAGCGCTGCATTGCCTGCAAGTTGTGCGAGGCGGTGTGCCCGGCGCTGGCGATCACCATCGAGTCGGAGCAGCGTGACGACGGCTCGCGGCGGACCACGCGCTACGACATCGACCTGACCAAGTGCATCTTCTGCGGTTTCTGCGAAGAGGCCTGTCCGGTGGATGCCATCGTCGAGACGCGGGTGTTCGAATATCACGGCGAAAAGCGCGGCGACCTGTACTACACCAAACAGATGCTGCTGGCCGTCGGCGACCGCAACGAAGCCCAGATTGCCAAGGATCGCGAGATCGAGGCGCAGTACCGGTAAAGCGCGTAACGCGAGGCCCGAGCGGTCTCCGGAGAACCCCGAGCATGGATTTCAAGACTTTCGTTTTCTACTTGCTGGCCACGGTGATGGTCTTGGCGGCGCTGCGCGTCATCACCGTCCGCAACCCGGTGCATGCGGCCCTGTTCCTGGTGCTGACTTTCTTCAATGCAGGGGGCATCTGGCTGCTGCTGCAGGCCGAGTTTCTCGCCATCACCCTGGTGATGGTGTACGTCGGTGCGGTGATGGTGCTGTTCCTGTTCGTGGTGATGATGCTCGACATCAACGTCGACCGCCTGCGCGAGGGCTTTTGGAGTTATCTGCCGGTGGGCGCAGTGGTTGGCGTCATCATGCTGGCCGAAATGGTGCTGGTGCTCAGCGGCCCGTATTTCGGTCTCGACGCCATGCCCGAGCCGCCGGCGGCACAGGCCGGCTACAGCAACACACGCGAGCTGGGCCGGGTGCTGTACACCGACTACGTGTATCCGTTCGAACTCGCCTCGCTGGTGCTCTTGGTGGCCATGGTGGCCGCCGTGGCGCTCACGCTGCGCAAGCGCGCCGGTAGCCGCTATCTCGATCCGGCACGCCAGATCGCCGTCAAGCGGGCCGATCGCATCGAATTGCTGTCGATGCCGGCGGAAAAAGAATAATCGGAGCGCACGGTCGCTTTCAGGGAGTCATTGATGCTTTCGCTTTCCCACTATCTCATCCTGGGCGCGGCGCTGTTTGCGATCAGCGTGGTCGGGATCTTCCTCAACCGGAAGAACCTGATCGTCCTGCTGATGGCCATCGAGTTGATGCTGCTGTCGGTGAATCTGAATTTCGTCGCGTTCTCCCATTACCTGGGCGATCTCGCCGGCCAGATCTTCGTGTTCTTCATCCTCACCGTGGCCGCTGCGGAAGCTGCGATCGGCCTGGCGATCCTGGTGGTGCTGTTCCGCAACTTGCGCACCATCCACGTGGATGATCTGGATAGCCTCAAGGGTTAAGGAAGCGTCTCGATGTCGGAAATGAATAGTCTCTACCTGGTCGTTCCGCTGGCGCCGCTGGCGGGGGCGATCCTCGCCGGTCTGTTCGGCAAGGTCATCGGGCGCACCGGGGCGCATATCGCGACCATCCTCGGCGTTGCCGTGGCCTTCGTCGCCTCGGTCCTGATCTATCAGGATGTTCAGGCCGGCAACACCTTCAACGGCACGGTCTACACCTGGGCCACCAGCGGCAACCTGAGCTTCGAGGTCGGCTTCCTGATCGACGAGCTCACCGTGATGATGATGCTGGTGGTGACCTTCGTATCGCTGATGGTGCACGTCTACACCATCGGCTACATGCACGAGGATCCCGGCTACCAGCGCTTCTTCAGCTACATCTCGCTGTTCACCTTCTCGATGCTGATGCTGGTGATGTCCAACAACTTCCTGCAGCTGTTCTTCGGCTGGGAAGCGGTGGGCCTCGTCTCTTACCTGCTGATCGGTTTCTGGTACACCCGCCCGACCGCCATCTTCGCCAACATGAAGGCCTTCCTGGTCAACCGCGTAGGTGACTTCGGCTTCCTGCTCGGTATCGGCTTGGTGGCCGCCTACACCGGCAGCCTCAATTACGCCGAAGTGTTCTCGCAGGCCGACGCGCTGGCCGCCAAGACCATCGAGCTGTTCCCGGGCGCGCCCTGGCTGCTGATCAGCGTGATCTGCATCTGCCTGTTCATCGGCGCCATGGGCAAATCGGCCCAGGTGCCGCTGCATGTGTGGCTGCCCGATTCGATGGAAGGCCCGACGCCGATCTCCGCGCTGATCCACGCGGCGACCATGGTGACCGCCGGTATCTTCATGGTGGCGCGCATGTCGCCGCTGTTCGAGCTGTCCGAGACTGCGCTGTCCTTCGTCATCGTGATCGGTGCGACCACGGCCTTGTTCATGGGTTTCCTCGGCATCGTCCAGAACGACATCAAGCGGGTGGTGGCCTACTCGACGCTGTCCCAGCTCGGCTACATGACCGTGGCGCTGGGCGTGTCGGCCTACTCCGCAGCGGTGTTCCACCTGATGACGCATGCCTTCTTCAAGGCCCTGCTGTTCCTCGGTGCCGGCTCGGTGATCATCGGCATGCACCACGACCAGGACATGCGCAACATGGGTGGCCTGTGGAAATACATGCCAATCACCTGGTTCACCTCGCTGGTCGGCTCGCTGGCGCTGATCGGTTTCCCGTTCTTTGCCGGCTTCTTCTCCAAGGATTCGATCATCGAAGCGGTGCATTTCTCGCAGATCCCGGGCGCGGGTTACGCCTACGTCTGCGTCATCGCCGGGGTGTTCATTACCGCCTTCTACTCCTTCCGCATGTATTTCCTGGTCTTCCACGGCAAGGAGCGCTTCGGTCAGACACATCACGACCATCATGGCGACCATGACGACGAAGAGCCGTCCGGCGATCACCATCACGGCCTGGCGCCCGGACAGAAGCCGCACGAGTCGCCCTGGGTGGTGACGGTGCCGCTGATCCTGCTGGCGATTCCGTCGGTGCTGATCGGTTTCATGACCATCGAGCCCATGCTGTTCGGCGAGTGGTTCAAGCGCGCGATCCATGTGGCCGAGGCGCATGACACGATCGGACAGTTCGCTGAGCACTTCCACGGCGCTGCCGCGATGGCCATTCACGGCTTCACGACCCTGCCATTCTTCCTGGCCATGGCCGGGGTGGTCGTGGCGTGGTTCTTCTACCTGGTGAAGCCCGAGATCCCCGCCGCGATCATGCGCACCTTCAAGCCGCTGCATACGCTGCTCGACAACAAGTAC
Source organism: Denitromonas iodatirespirans (assembly GCF_018524365.1). Lineage (GTDB taxonomy): Bacteria > Pseudomonadota > Gammaproteobacteria > Burkholderiales > Rhodocyclaceae > Nitrogeniibacter > Nitrogeniibacter iodatirespirans. Next base: position 7,712 of record NZ_JAEKFT010000038.1, on the reverse strand, counting down.
TACTTCGACAAGTTCAACGAGGTGGTCTTCGCCGGCGGTTCCCGCCTGCTGGGGCAGGGCCTCTGGAAGGGCGGCGACCAAGGCGTGATCGACGGGCTGATCATCAACGGGACGGCGCGTTCGGTCAGCCTGGTGGCGCAGCTCAGCCGCCTGTGGCAGTCCGGGCACATCTACCTGTACGCCTTCTCGATGATCATCGGTGTGTGCATCCTGCTGTCGCTGTGGTTCAGCGTCGTCTGAGGCGCCATGCCAGCCATGCTTAATACGAAACAATCGCGTCCTGCCGACGCCATGAACGGATAGTTACGATGACGGGTATGCCTCTTCTCAGTCTCGCGATCTGGGTGCCGATCATCGGCGGCCTGTTGGTGCTTGCCACGGGCTCCGACCGGAATGCGCCGATGGCGCGCTCGCTCGCCCTGGTCACTGCGGTGATCGGCTTCTTCGTGACGATTCCGCTCTATACCGGCTTCGACAACACCACCAGCGCCATGCAGTTCGTTGAGTTGGCGCGCTGGATTCCGGCCTTCAACGTCCATTACTACCTCGGCGTCGATGGCCTGTCGATGCTGTTCGTGATCCTCAACAGCTTCATCACCGTGATCGTGGTGGTCGCCGGCTGGGAGGTCATCAAAACCAAGGTGGCCCAGTACATGGCTGCCTTCCTGATCATGTCGGGCTTGCTCAACGGCATCTTCTCGGCGCTCGACGGCCTGCTGTTCTACGTCTTCTTCGAGGCCTCGCTGATTCCGCTGTACCTGATCATCGGTGTGTGGGGCGGTGCCAACCGCGTCTATGCCGCGTTCAAGTTCTTCCTCTACACGCTGGCCGGCTCGCTGCTGATGCTGGTCGCGCTGATCTACCTGTTCATGCAAAGCGGCAGCTTCAACATCCTCGATTGGCATGAACTGCCGATCGGCATGAGCGCGCAGACTTTGCTGTTCTGGGCCTTCCTGATCGCCTTTGCGGTCAAGGTGCCGATGTGGCCGGTGCACACCTGGCTGCCCGACGCCCACGTCGAAGCGCCCACCGGCGGTTCGGTGGTGCTGGCCGCCATCGCCCTCAAGCTCGGTGCCTATGGTTTTCTGCGCTTCACCTTGCCGATCGTGCCCGATGCCTCGCAGGCCATGGCACCGATGATGATCGTGCTGTCGCTGATCGCCGTGGTGTACATCGGTTTCGTCGCCCTGGTGCAGGCCGACATGAAAAAGCTGGTGGCCTACTCGTCGATTGCCCACATGGGTTTCGTTACGCTGGGCTTCTTCATCTTCAATCCGCTGGGCGTCGAAGGCGCACTGGTGCAGATGATCTCCCACGGTTTCGTCTCCGGCGCCATGTTCCTGTGCATCGGCGTACTTTACGACCGCATGCACTCGCGCCAGATCGCCGACTACGGCGGCGTGGTCAACACCATGCCGAAGTTCGCCGCCTTCTTCATGCTCTTCGCCATGGCCAATGCCGGCTTGCCGGGCACCAGCGGCTTCGTCGGCGAGTTCATGGTGGCGCTCGGCGCGGTGCAATACAACTTCTGGGTGGCGTTCGCCGCGGCGACCACGCTCATCCTCGGCGCTGCCTATACGCTCTGGATGTACAAGCGGGTGGTGTTCGGCGCGATCGGCAACGAAGAAGTGGCCAAGCTTGAAGACATCAACGGCCGGGAGTTCGCCTTCCTTGCCATCCTGGCGATCTGCACGCTGATCATGGGTATCTATCCGCTGCCCATCACCGAGGTGATGCACGCCTCGGTCAACGATCTGCTGCAGCACGTCGCAACGAGCAAGCTCTGAGCCTCCAGCCGAACATATTTACGGGATTGGTCCGACGATGAACTTTGTAGTCCCCGACTTCGCCCCCGCCGCCACGGAGCTGTTCGTGGCCGGCATGTCGCTGGTCATCTTGCTGCTGACCGTTTTCATGCGCGAGTCTGCGCGTCACCTTGGCTACGTGATGACCCAGCTGACGCTGATCGTCGCCACGCTGATCACCATCTTCACCATGGACGGCCAGGTGCGGGTCACCCTCAGCGACATGTATGTCGACGATCTGATGGGTGACGTGCTCAAGGTGTTGATCTGCTTCTCGGTCATCACCGCGCTGATCTACGGTCGCGGCTATGCCGCAGATCGCGGCTTCGACAAGCCCGAGTACCACCTGCTGGCCTTGTTCTCGACGCTCGGCATGATGGTGATGGTCACCGCCAACCACTTCCTCTCGCTCTACATCGGCCTCGAAATGCTGTCGCTGTCGCTGTATGCCCTGGTCGCGCTCGATCGCGATTCGGCGCGTTCGACCGAAGCGGCAATGAAGTACTTCATCCTCGGCGCACTGGCCTCCGGCCTGCTGCTCTACGGCATGTCGATGGTGTACGGCGCAACCGGCAATCTGTCGCTGTCGGGCGTGGCGCAGGCCATCTACAATCAGGCGGCCGTGTATGACGGCGTGTCGAGCAAGACGGTGCTGATGTTCGGCCTGGTCTTCATCGTCGCCGGCCTGGCCTTCAAGCTCGGCGTGGTGCCTTTCCACATGTGGGTGCCCGACGTCTATCACGGTGCGCCCACCTCGGTCACGCTGATGATCGGCACGGCGCCCAAGCTGGCCGCCTTCGCCATGGCCATGCGCCTGCTGGTCGGTGGCCTGTTCGATCTGGCCGAGCATTGGCAGACCATGCTGATGCTGATGGCCGTCGGCTCGCTGGTGCTCGGCAACATCGCCGCCATCGCGCAGACCAACCTCAAGCGCATGCTGGCCTACTCGGGCATCTCCCACATGGGCTTCCTGCTGCTGGGCCTGCTCTCGGGCGTGGTCGACGGCGACCACTTCAACGCGCTCAACGCCTACACCTCGAGCATGTTCTACGCAATCGCCTACGTGGTGATGAGCCTGGCCTCCTTCGGCATGATCGTGCTGCTGTCGCGTGCCGGCTTCGAGGCCGAGAACATCGACGACCTCAAGGGCCTGAACAAGCGCAGCTCGTGGTTCGCCGCGATGATGATGATCATCATGTTCTCGATGGCCGGCATTCCGTTCTTCATCGGCTTCTTCGCCAAGCTGTCGGTGCTGCAATCGCTGGTGGCGGCCGACATGGTCTGGCTCGCCGTGCTGGCCGTGATGATGTCGCTGATCGGCGCCTTCTACTACCTGCGCGTGGTCAAGGTCATGTACTTCGACGAGCCGGTCGACACGGCGCCGATCCATGCGGCGGCCGACATCCGTGTGCTATTGTCGGCCAACTGCTTGGCGATCGCGTTCCTCGGCCTGCTGCCTCAGCAACTGATCGATCTGTGCCAGCTGGCGTTGGTGGCGAGCTTCCAGGGCTGACCACCACCGAATCCATCGCGGGCCGCACGACCGGAAGGTCCTGCGGCCCGACGTTTTTCAGGACGCTCCTGCGATGTTGATACAAAACGAAGACAGTCTCGAAGAGACTCGCCTCAATGGCGAACAGGTATTCGACGGCGTGTTGCTCAAAGTGCACCGCGACCAGGTGCGACTGCCGGACGGGAAAACGGCCGTGCGCGAATACATCACCCATCCCGGCGCGGTGGTGATCATCGCCATCCTGCCTGATGGGCGCGTCATTCTTGAGCGGCAGTTCCGCTACCCCTTACGTCGCAGCTTCATCGAACTGCCCGCCGGCAAGATCGACCCGGGCGAAGCCATCGAAACCTGCGCCCGGCGGGAACTGCGCGAAGAGACCGGCTACGAGGCGGCACACTGGCAGCATGTGGGCACGCTGCACCCATGCATTGGCTACTCCAACGAACGCATCGAGGCGTTTGTCGCGCGTGAGCTGACCTATGTCGGGCACCAATGGGATGAAGGGGAATTCCTCGAAATCCTGTCGCTCAGCTTCGATGAACTGGATGCCGCAGTCTCGGCTGGCGAAGTCACCGATGGAAAATCGCTGGCCGCGCTGTATCTCGCGCGGAAAGTCCTGGCAGGGGGCGGTGCTTAGTGCGGTAGCGCTGCTACTGAACCACGCGCACCCACCTCGGCTCCCATTTGTCGTCAGCAGGCTGACGAATACAGAACCCGTCGGCCGGTTGAAACCGGCCCCACGCAGTCGCAGACCACCCCGTAGGGCGGGTTTCAACCCGCCAATGACGCCGCTTCACGCGCCGCGCCATTCGCCCGATCCGCCCCCCGATCTCTCGGCACCGACGTCCACAGCGCCGCCCCTGCAATCATCACCCCACCCAGCCAGCCGCTCGGCCCGAGCGGCTCGCCGAGCCAGAGCACGGCGAACAGCGCCCCCCACAGCGGTTCGCTGCCGAGCAGCAGGGCTACCCGGGTCGGGTCGCTTTGCGCCAGCGCGCGGTTCATCGCCCAGAATGCAAACAGCGTGCAAGCCAGCGTGAGATAACCCAGCGCCACCCAGAAGGCGCCCGCCGAGGGCAGCGCCGGCACGCCCCCCGTAAAGGCCAGCACCGCCAGCGCGCCGCCGCCCACCAGCAAACCCTGCGCCGCGGTGAGGCCGAGGTGGTCCACCGCCTTGCCACGCAGCAGGCGTGTCGTCAGGCAACCCTGAAAAGCCCGCAGCAACGCCGCCAACAGCATGAGGGCGTCACCGCCATTCAGCCCACCGGCAGCCACATCGGTCAGCAGCCAGGTGCCCAGCAGCGAAATGCCTGCCGCCAGCCACAGCCGCGCGGCCGGGCGGCGGCCAAACCATGCCCATTCCACTGGCGGCGTCAGCAGCAGGCACAGGCTGATCAGAAACGCCGCATTGCCCGCACTGGTGTGTGCCACGCCCGCCGTCTCGGCAAAGAAGATCGCCAGCAGGCCGAGGCTGGTCGGCGCCGCCACCGCCAGCGTCTGGCGCCTTTGTGCGGATGGTAGTCGAAGCCAATACGGCGCCAGCAAGAGCGCAGTGAGCAGAAAACGGATCGCAATCACCCCTGCCACCGGATACCAGGCGAGCGCGGTTTTCACCACGCTGTAGCTGCTGCCCCAGATGGCGGCGGTCAGCAGCAGCAACAGGGCAGGCGGCAGTTGGGGCAGGGCAGGGGCGGCGGGCAGGCGGATCATATTTTCGGCTCACTCAGCAGACTTGCATCGACAGGCAAACAGTATGAAACTTAGCCGCTGTGCCGATAATCCGGCGTAAAAGCAAAGGATTTGTGCGCCGTGAGAATAAATGAGCTGCTGCCCCTACTGTCCGACCTTGCTGCGCTGGTGACCGTGACCGAAGCCGGCTCCTTCAGCGCTGCCGCCCGCGCGCAGGGCACCACGCCGTCCGCAGTGAGCCGCCAGATTGGCCGGCTCGAAGCTGCGCTCGGCCTCACCGTGCTTGAACGCAGCACCCGCCGCCTGCGCCTCACCGCCGGCGGGCAAGAAGTGCTGCGCCACGCCCGCGCCATGCTCGACGCCGCCCACGCCGCCTGCGACGGCGCCGCCAGCCATGCCAGCACTGTCGAAGGCCGGGTTCGCATCGCCGCCCCCAAAGCCGCGCTGCGCCAGCTCATCCACCCGGAACTGCCAGCGCTGCTCGGCGCCTATCCCCAGCTCGACCTTGAACTCGTGGCGAGCGACCAAGTGGTGGACTTCATTGCCGAAGGCGTCGACATCGCCCTGCAGTTCGGCGACCCGCCTCCGGGCTTCGTCGCCCGCCCTTTCATGGAAGTGCGCACGCTGCTCTACGCCAGCCCCGCCTACCTCGCCCGCGAAGGCACCCCGCAACACCCCGCCGACCTCGCCCGGCACAGCTGCCTGCACCTGGCCGAACTGCCCGGCGACGACGAATGGTGCCTGGTCCGCGGCAGCGAACGCAGCGTCGTACACGTGCGCGGCCGCTACGCCAGCAACCACAGCGAAATCCGCCGCGACGCCGCCCAAGCCGGCTACGGCATCGCCTGCCTGCCCGACTTCACCACCCGCCAACAACTCGCCAACGGCACGCTGGTGCCCGTGCTACCCGGCTGGCAACTGCTCGGCCGCTACCAGGGCAGCAACTGGCTCATCTACCACGCCGACCGCTACCGCGCGCCGAGAGTGCGGGTGGTGGTGGATTTCATGTTGGGGATTGCGGATGGGTTGGGGAAGGGGGAGGGCGGTACAGTGGTGGGTCGCAGAGAATTTTGAGGAGAGGGGGCGTCGCCTTATCGGCCAATCCGGTCATTGGGCCGGCCTGCTGAATCCGTCAGCAATGTGTCGGTAAGCAGCCCTCCAGAAATAAATCAAGCTGGACGCTAGCTTTCCAGTCAGCGCATTCACCCTTCCAACCCTAAGCCGATGTCCGCAAACCTTGCCCGAATGTAAAGTCGACAAGTGTGCGAGTGCATACATTGGGCATAGAATGTGGTTCCAAAAGCACAGAGCCTTGAGGAACCGATGGAATGGAATAAGGACGCGCCGTTTCAGGCGTTGACGCTTACCGGCGGGGGGTTCCGCGGATTGTTCACCGCCAGGGCGTTACAGACGATCGAGGAGTACGTCGGCGGCCGTATCGGAAGGCATTTTGACCTTACTTGCGGAACTTCGATAGGAGGGATCGTAGCGCTTGCCGTTGCCTTCGAAGTCCCGATGGAATCGGTGGTGGAAGTCTTTGAAAGCCACGGCCTCGACATATTCCCCGAGCACGAACCTCCGTCGACTAAGCTCGGAAAACTGAACGACCTATGGCGTCACAGCCGGAAGCCGCGGTACTCTGCCGACCCCCTGAGGGAGGCGGTCACCAAGCTGATCGGCAAGGACACCCTGCTCAGGGACGCCGTCCATCCTGTGGCCATTCCCGCCGTCAACGTGACGCAGGGCGTGCCCCAGGTGTTCAAAACGAGGCACAAGGAAGAATGGTCCCGGGACTGGCGGTACAAGGCCGTCGATATAGCGCTGGCGACGGCGGCGGCTCCGACCTTTTTCGAGTTGGCGGAGGTCGGCGGCAACCTTTACGCGGACGGAGGCCTGTTCGCCAACGCGCCCGACCTCATAGCGATCCACGAGGCGGAGTATTACTTCCGTGTGCCTATCGACGCGGTTCGGGTGCTCAGTGTCGGCACAACGACGAAAAGCTATTCCGTCTCCTTCGGCATGGGCCGGGACTTCGGCATCGCCGATTGGATGGAAGGCGAGCGGCTGTTCAACGTAATCATTTCCTCCCAGCAGCAGTTCGTCGACCAGCTGGTGTCGCACCGGCTTGATGACCGGTACGTCCGCATCGATCACGAGCCTTCGCAGGAGCGGAGCAAGTCAAGATAGTTGTCGCCTGATTCATGCAACCAACCGTTTTATGTCTTCAGCATGACCGTGGCCGCAAATGGCCGCATCACGCTCCGGATTGAGCGTGACCGCACCGATTGGCGTCCAGTCGCGTGTCCCGCGGGACCAGCGTGCAGGATGGCGTTCGCGAGCCTCAAGATACGTCTGATGGCGCGCGGCCAGGATCGCTCGGTCCTCAAGGGCATGGCGCTGCACGGGCGTCACGTAGCGGATGGTGCTGTGCCGGTGCTCGAAGTTGTACCAGCGCACGAAGTCATGCGGAGCAAGTCAAGATAGTTGTCGCCTGATTCATGCAACCAACCGTTTTATGTCTTCAGCATGACCGTGGCCGCAAATGGCCGCATCACGCTCCGGATTGAGCGTGACCGCACCGATTGGCGTCCAGTCGCGTGTCCCGCGGGACCAGCGTGCAGGATGGCGTTCGCGAGCCTCAAGATACGTCTGATGGCGCGCGGCCAGGATCGCTCGGTCCTCAAGGGCATGGCGCTGCACGGGCG
>NZ_JAEKFT010000037.1 GCF_018524365.1 Denitromonas iodatirespirans | reverse complement strand
CCGTCTCGCGATACTGGGTCAGCCGGCTGTGCTGGCGCAGCGATTGGGTGACGTCGGCATGCCAGTCGGCCTGCGGGTAGGCGGCGAACACCGTGCCCACCGTGTCGAGCACGTCGACATCCTGGAAGAGGCAGCAGTTTTGCCGGACATCGAGCAGGGCGAGCCAGGGTTCGGCAACGATGCGGTATCGCGTCAGGCCACCGTCGCTGCCCAGCTGGGTTGCCTGGGTCACATAGCCATGCCAGACACGGCGGCTACCGTCCGCCAGTTGCAGCCGGAGGGTGAGCTCTTCGCCGATGAGGGCATCGAGCGCGAAGTAGGCGTGTGTCGACAGGCAGTCGATGGTGAAGCGGAAGGTTTCGGAGACGGCTTCGCGGGCGCTGAAACGTTCGACCACCAGGGCAGCGTCGGGCAGCGCGGTAGCGATGTCGATGAGCCGGGCATGCTGTGAAATGAAGGGCGGAAGCGACAACGGTGTCATGGCGGATGCTGCGCCTTGGGTGGGGGCGTTCAGGGCAGGGTGATCGTGAGGGTCGGTGCGCGCGGCGCCAGCTGGACGATCTCCTGGAAGGGCGCCAGGGTCGCGTCGACGGTGGTTTCGGCGTAGTGGTTCAGGCCGATGAAGGCGAGCAGGCCGAACAGCGACAGCACCGAGGCCAGGGCCCAGACGGGGATTTCACGCTTGAGCACGTGAACGACCTGGTCCGGCGGCATCGCGCGCGGGGCGAACGTGGCCGCCTTGCCTTTGAGATGGGCGATGTGTTCGCCGAGTTGGGCGGTGAGGTACTTGAGCTTTTCGGGCCCCTCGAGCAGGTATTTGCCCTTGAAGCCGAGCAGCAGGCACATGTGGAACACTTCGAGCGCGTTGAGTCTGCCGGCGCCACCATTGCGGGCGGTTTCGAGTTTGTCGAAGAAGTGCTCGCCGGCGAGCTGGTCGCCGAACAAGGCCAGCTGGAGCGGGCGCCGCTCCCAGGCGTCGCGGATGGTGCTGCGCGAGGAGAGGATGGTTTCATCGACGGCGGCGCAAAAGGCGTATTTGGCGTCGAACACGTCTTCGCTATTGAAGTGGTGCTTCTTGGCCGTGCGCTCGAAATGGTCCAGGAATTTCTGGATCTGCGTCGTGAAGGTGTCGGCATCGCTGGGCGCGGTCTGGTTGCGCAGCAGGATGAGCATGTAGAAGCCGTCGTAAAGCAGGTCCACCAGCGAGCGGGCGTTGGTCTCGGGCGCGGATTTGCGAGGGGCGGGGGTGTCTGCGAAGAGTGTCGGAGGCGAGTTCATGGGGTCACGGCAATCAGTTCAAGCTTGAGGTCCTGGTAGCTTTCGGGCGCGTAGATCATGATGGATTGCGCCTTGAGCATGCGTTCGTACAGCGCGCCGCGTGTGTCCAGCGCGAAGTAGGTGGCACCGGGGCGGACAGGGATGGCCGCGGGCACCTGGGCGGCGTGATTCAGCTGCACGCCGGACATGGCGGACAGCACCAGCTTCTCGACATCGTCCGGAGCGCCGATCTTCAAGCGCAGCGGGACGGAGTCGATCAGTTCGGATTGCGGGTGGGAGGCGCTGATCGACAGGTAGAAGGTGGTCTCGTCGGTGATCTTGTCGGAGTCGAGGCGTCCGGCATGGAATGCGGGTTTGGGCTGGGTCAGCGCGATCGAGAAGTAGCGGGTTGAAATCACCGTGTCGAGCAGATCGCGCAGGATGATGTCGATGCGGGTGAAGCATGGCCCCGGCGCGGCATGGTCGTAGGACGGCAGGTCGTTGAGCGAGTGTTGCTTCGAGAACGTCAGCAGGCCGCCGGCCAGTCGCAGCAACTCCTGGAACAGGCGCTCGGGATGAAGCTCCGGATTCTTGAACAGATGGGTGAGGGCGGCACAGGCACTGCTGGCGGTGTGCAGCAGCCAGAAGGATGCGATATCGCCTGAGCGGAATTCGATGATGTTCTGCGACGGTTCCCGATGGACGCCGTACAAAGCTTCGACCTTGGCACGCAAGGCATCGATCTGACGCCGCAGCATCAACACCAGCATGGGGGCGCTGCGCAGGCTGACCGAGGGCGGCAGGAAGGCGGGGTCCCGTTCGAAGCCGTCGCTGGTGGTGCGGCGGATGCGCACCAGCGCGAGCGTGGTGTACTGATCGCGAGGCTCGCTGGAAGACTTGAGGTACGACAGCGTGCTGAGCGTGCTGATCTGCGCCTCCGAGGCGTCGGTGAACAAATCGGAGATATCGCGCGGCGCGATGAGAAAGCGTGCCTGGCCGGCATCCGAGGCGTTGTCGGCGGCGTTGCCGCCATGCATCTTGACCTGATGGATGGCGAGGTAGAACTCCGTGCTGGCCTGGTCGCTGACCAAAGGGTCCAGCGCGACCGGGGGCGGGAGTTGATCGACATCGGGGGCGGTGAAGGGCGTGCCGTCGGGCAGGATCGCGTCGATGCGGTTGAAACGCAGCGTCCCGCTCTTCAGGGCGTCGGCGTCGAGATCCAGATCCTTGATGCCCCAGGCGAACGGTTGAGCCGTCATCAATGCATGGCGGCTCAGGGTCTCGGCATACGCGTCTTGTTGCTGGAAGTGTTGCGGACGCAGGAACAGCCCCTCGCCCCAGAGAATTTTTGCACTGCGCATCGAGATCCTTGGTCTATGCGTTGCACTGGACGCCAGCGAGCGTCCGCACGAAATCGGTGGAGGAGGTGTCGGACAGTACGCCGCGGCCGGCGGTGAGCGCGCACGCGTGAGCGCCGACCGTGATGCCGGTATCCCGCGAAGCTTCTGCATCGAAGGCGATCTTCCAGCGGCCGCGTGCAGGGGCATGGAACAAACCCACGACACCGATGGTGGTGCCGCCCTGGGGCAGCTGCTGAAGCAGCTCGTAGTGCTTTCCGGGGATGAGCACGACGTCCTTGGTGGCGATCAGTTCGTCGCCAAGCAGGGCACGCCCGGCATCTTCGCCGCTGGCCATGGCATAGGGGAGCGTATCGAATGCGCGGTGGCTGCGCAGCTGATAGATCCGGACGACCAACGACAGCGCGCGCCCGTCGGCGGTGGTGTTGAGCTCCTTGCCCGCCGAAATGCTCAAGGGCACGTCTGTCGTCTTTGGCGCGTCCCCACCGTTGTCCGTTTTGATGCCGGCGAGTTGCATGGCGATGTTGACGGCAGCCCCGGCCGCCTGAACCGCGGAGGTCGCGGCGCATCCACTGACGGCAAGCGCGCTCGCGACACAAATCACGCAAAACCAGATGATGGATCTCATGGCGGCCTTCGGTTGCCTGTTGTTGTATGACGTGAAAATTTTTTGATCCGTCATGCTAGCATGCGCATGTCGTATGCCAAAACGTTGTTTTAAAGAAGGCGAGACTGTACTATCTTGCCCTTCGCGGCGCAATCTATTGGCATATCGTCGATTGCGTCGGCGTGGAAAGGTTTGATTTGTAGGGGGTTTTGGGTTGATGGCAATGAATCGTATGTACGCGCTGCTCGGGCTGTTGGTGCTGGTCGGACTGCAGGGGTGTGCCACGCAGCCCGTGGCGTTGACGCAGGAGGGCTTTTCCGCCGCCATGGAGCTGTCCGGTGCGAAGGTGGATGCGCTGGTGGGCGAGAAGAAGCTCGACGAAGCCGTCGGCGTGCTGACCCGGTTGGCGGAAGAGAACCCGGCGCAGAAGGCGCCCTGGGTTCGCTTGGCTCGCATCCATTTCGATGCCGAGAACTACGGCGGTGCCATCGTGGCGGCCGATGAGGCACTGCAGCGCGACAGCACCGACCGGACTGCCAAAGGCTTGCGCGCCGTCAGTGGCTTGCGTGTCGCGACCGAGTCGCTTGCCGAGTTGCGCGATGACGTCAACCTGAAGGGATCGGCGCGTGCCGATGCCGTCAGTTTGGCCAAGGTGTTGCGCGAGACGCTGGGCGAGGAAGTGCTCGTCCCCCCGATGTCCGAAGAGGCGCGACGTGAGCAGGAGGCGCTCGAAGCGAAGGAGGCGCGCGCCAAGGCCCGCCGCAAGGTTCGCCGTGCCCCCGTGGTGTCGTCTCCGGCGCCGCGCCAGGCATCCGTACCCGTAGTGAACGGCGACCCATTCAGCGTGCTCAAGTAGGTAATGGTTGGAGCGTCGATGTGCGCCGTGTGGCCTATGTGCTCCGGCAGAGAGATCTGAAGGTCTGATTGGAGAAGTGTTGTGGCAAAAAAAGAAAGCGTTCAGAAGCGACTGCAGAAGGTGCGACCGCCGCGCGTACAGCTGACGTACGACGTCGAACGGGGCGATGCGATCGAGCAGAAGGAGCTTCCCTTTGTCGTCGGTGTGCTGGGTGACTATGCGGGTCAGTCGGAGCAACCTCAGGGCAAGCTGCGGGATCGCAAGTTCGTGAACATCGATCTCGACAATTTCGACGATGTGATGGAGGGGCTTGCGCCGCGTGCGGCATTCCGGGTCAAGAACCGTCTCACCCCCGAGGGGGGCGAGCTTGCCGTCGATCTGACCTTCAATCGCTTTGAAGACTTCCGCCCCGAATCCGTCGTCGAGCAGGTCGAACCCTTGCGTCGTCTGCTTGAAGCGCGCTCGAAGATCGCTGATCTGCGCAACAAGCTCGCGGGCAACGAGAAGCTGGAGGATCTGTTGGTTGACGTGCTCAAGAGCACCGAACAGCTCCAGCGTTTGGGCGGTGACAAGGCAGAGGAGTCGGGCGAATGAATACCCAGGTGGCAGCGCAGGCGTCGGTTGCTGAGGCCTCTGACAGCAATCTGCTGGACAAGATCATTGAAGACAGCCGGGTCGCCCGTTCGGACAACGAACGCGCCCGGGCGCGCGACATCATCAGCGAGTTCGCCTCCCAGGTGCTCGAGGGCGAGGTCGTCGTCTCCGAAAACCTGGCGGCATCGCTCGATGCGCGGGTGGCCGAGCTCGACCGACTGATTTCCGAACAGCTCAGCGAAGTCATGCATGCGCCCGCATTCCAGGCGCTGGAGGGCGCGTGGACCGGCTTGCACTATCTGTGCAAGCACACGTCGACCGGCGAGCAGATGAAGATCAAGTTGATGAGTGCGACCAAGAAGGAGCTCGTACGGGACTTCAAGACCGCCATCGACTTCGACCAGAGCGCACTGTTCAAAAAGGTGTACGAAGAGGAGTTCGGCACCTTCGGTGGCGCCCCCTTCGGTTCGCTGATTGGGCAGTTCGAGGTCACGCGACAGCCGGAAGACATGTACTTCATCGAGCAGATGTCGCATGTGGCGGCCGCGTCGCACGCTCCTTTCGTGACGGCCGCTTCGCCCGAACTGTTCGGGCTCGATGCCTTCACCGATCTGAGCAAGCCGCGCGACCTGTCAAAGGTGTTCGATACCGTCGAGTACGCGAAGTGGAAGTCGTTCCGCGATTCCGAAGACTCCCGCTACGTTGGTCTGGCGCTGCCGCGCTTTCTGGGGCGGCTGCCGTACAACCCGATCGACGGCGTCACGACCGAAGGCTTCAATTTCGTCGAAGACGTCGATGGGGCAGACCACAGCAAGTATTTGTGGTGCAACGCGGCGTTCGCATTCGGTGCCCGGCTGACCAATGCCTTCGAGAACTACGGCTGGTGCGCCGCCATCCGGGGGGTCGAGGGCGGCGGGTTGGTCGAGGATCTGCCGACCCATACCTTCCGCACCGACGAAGGCGAGATCGCGCTCAAATGCCCGACAGAGGTGGCAATCACCGATCGGCGCGAGAAGGAACTCAGCGATCTGGGGTTCATCCCGCTGGTTCACTGCAAAAACACCGACTTTGCCGCCTTCTTCGGCGCCCAGTCGGCACAGAAGGCCAAGAAATACGACACCGATTCGGCCAATGCCAACGCGTCGCTGTCTGCCCAGCTGCAGTACATCTTTGCCGTGTCGCGGATCGCCCACTACATGAAGGCCATGATGCGCGACAAGATCGGTAGCTTCGCCTCCTCGGCCAACGTCGAAACCTATATCCAGCGCTGGATCGATCAGTACGTCACGGCCGACGACTCGGCGTCTCAGGAAACCAAGGCGCAGTACCCGCTCCGCGAAGCCTCCATCGAGGTCAGCGAGGTTCCGGGGCGCCCCGGTGTGTATCGCGCAGTTTCGTTCATTCGACCGCATTTCCAATTGGATGAACTGTCTGTGTCCCTGCGGCTGGTGGCCGAGTTGCCCCAGTCGAGCAAGGGATGATTTTTCTCTGCCATAACCCTAGAGGGGATCAAACGTGAAGGATATTTACGTCGAGTTTAAAGGTAGTGACATCAAGGGGGATTCCCGCGATGCCAAACACAAGGACACGGTCGAAGTGTCGACCTGGAGCCACACGATTCGCCAGCCGAAATCGGCCACCGCGTCGGGTTCGGGCGGCCATACGGCCGAGCGGGTCGAGCATGGTGAGATGGTGTTCACCAAGGATATCGACGGCTCCAGCCCCAAGCTCTATCAGGCGTGCTCGTCGGGTCTGGTGATCAACGATGTGGTGATCTACTTCTACCGTGCCTATGGCGGCAAAAACACCGCGGGCAACCCCTCCGGGACCCAGAACCGTCATCAGTACCTCAAGATCGAACTCAAGAATGCCATCATCGCCTCGGTGTCGCCGGCAGTCACTGACGAAGGCATCCCGCAGGAAACCTTCTCGCTGAAGTACTCGGCCGTGAAGTGGACCTACGATGAGCTGAATATCGACGGCACCAAGTCCGGCAAGGTCAATATCCAGGGGGCCTGGAACCTGGCCAAGAACACGCCGAACCTGACCTGATCGCACCTGCGATGACGACGAATGGCGGAGGCATCCTCCGCCATTCTTTTGGGATGTCTGCATGAAAGGTTTCGAACCGTCACTGTTCGACAAGCTGTTCGACGATTCGCCGGTCCAGGCCTCTCGCCGCCGCCTATCGCTGGACGAACTCAAGGATTCGGTCGCGCGGGATCTCGAGGCCTTGCTCAACACGCGTACCGTCGTCGACGAAACCCGGGCAAGCCGTTTTCCCCAAGGATTGCGTTCCGTCGCCAGTTTCGGTTTGACCGATTTTTCCGGCATGAGTCTGGCGAGTGTCAATGATCGTCGAACGATCTGCGAGGCCATCGAGCGGGCCATCGCACGGCACGAGCCGCGCCTGCAGGATGTCCAGGTCGAGCTGGAACTCGATCGGCGCTCGATCAATGCCTTGTTTTTCTCCATCCGGGCGATGCTGGTGGTGCGTCCGGCGCAGGAGCCCGTGAACTTTGACGCCATGCTGAAGCCGACCACGCTGCAGTACTCGATCAGCCGACAGCGCTGACGCGACGGAAATATTTCGATGGAAGAGCTCCTGCCGCATTACGAGCGCGAACTGGCTTTCCTGCGGGGGCATTCGCGGGAGTTTGCCGAACGCTATCCGAAGATCGCCGGGCAACTGCTTCTGTCTGGCGAAGGGTGCGACGACCCCCATGTCGAGCGCATCATCGAATCGCTTGCCCTGCTGACGGCGCGGGTCAGCAAGAAGCTCGAAGACAGCTACCCGCATTTCACCGAGGCCTTGCTCAACGTCCTCTATCCACATTACCTGCGGCCGTTTCCCAGTTGTTCGATCGCGTTCTTCGACACCAGCGGTGCCGAGCTTCAGCTGTCGTCGCCACAGCGGATTGAACGTGGCACCGAGTTGTTGTCGCACCCCATCAAAGGCGCGCGATGCCGGTTCCGCACGGCCTGGGCGGTCGACCTGCTGCCGGTGACGGTGGCCGGGCTGAGCTTCGACCCCGTGGCCCGGGCGCCCTCCGGTGTGCGCCTGCCGGTCGGGTGCAGCGCGATCCTGTCGGTCAGCCTGGAGATTTCGGCGCCGGAAGGGCGTTGGGCGACCTCCGCCATCGATCGCCTGCGCTTCTACATCGATGCCGAGCCCTCGGTTTCGGCGGCCTTGCGTGACGCGCTGTTTCTCCGCCTGGCGGCCACCTTCGTTTCCATGGACGATGCCATTTGGCAGCGGGCAGGCGAGGGCGTTGTGCAGGAGGTCGGGTTCGGCGACGACGAGGCCTTGATCGACATGCCGGCCACCGGGCATGCGGCCTATCGTCATCTGACCGAGTACTTCGCGTTTCCGGAAAAGTACAACTTCGTGGATCTGAGCTTGGCGTCCCTGCCGGCAGCTGCGAAGCAGGGTCGTCGTCTGAATGTACATTTCGCGCTGACCGGTCTGCGTGCCGATGGCGACGCTTCCCGGCTGCTCCAGACCTTGACGGCGCAAAATCTTCGCCTGGGTTGCGTGCCGGTGGTGAACCTGTTTTCGCAGCGTGGCGACCCCATCCGCTTGAGCCATCGCACGGCAACCTATCCCGTCGTGGCCGACAGCCGACGGGCCTTCGCTTACGAGGTCTACGCGATCGATGCGGTGCAGCGCGTGCGCCAGAGCCCCCACGGGGAGTCGATCGTCGAATACCGCCCCTTCTTCTCGCTGCGCCATGGGGAAACGCCGGGGAACCAAGGCAACTATTGGTTCGCACAGCGCAATGCGCTGGTGGCCGAGCACAGCCCGGGTTTCGAGACCGAGCTGTCCTTGGTCGATGCGGATTTCGACCCGGTCACGCCGAAGACGGATGTGCTGAGCGTCCAGCTCACCTGCACCAACCGCGACCTGCCGACGCTGATGAGCGTCGGGATGGCGACCGGCGACCTGTTTCTCGAAGGCGGCACGGGCGCTCGATCGGTCAGGCTGTTGCGCAAGCCGACACAACCCTGTCGCTTCGACCACCGGCATGACGGCCAGTGGCGATTGATTTCCCATTTGTCGCTCAATCATTTGTCGCTGACCAGCAGCGGCCTCGACGCCTTCAAGGAAATGCTCGCGCTCTACGATCTGCAGCGCACCGCCGCGTCGCGACGCCAGATCGACGGTATACAGGCGATCGATCATCGCGCGGCCACGGCCTGGTTGCCCGGCAAACCGTTCGCCAGCTTCGTTCGCGGTCTGGAGGTCACGCTCACGCTCGACGAAGGCAGTTTCGTCGGCAGCGGGCTCGACATCTTCGCCCGCTGCATCGACCGCTTTCTCGGTTTGTATGTGCACCTCAATAGTTATATCCAACTGGTCCTGATTTCCGGTCGAACCGGCGAGGAGCTGATCCGATGTGCGCCGCGCACCGGCGAATCGATCCTGGCCTGATCGACCAGCTCGCCGAAGCGCCGCAGCGCTTCGAGTTCTTCCAGGCCGTGCGCATGCTCGAGCACTGGACCCGTCGCTCACGGCCGTTGCGTGACGGCGATCCGGTGTCCGACCGGATCCGCTTTCGCAATTCGCTCTCCCTGAATTTCGCGCCGAGCGATCTGGAGAATCTCGAGATCACGCCGCCCGCCGAAGCCGGACAGGGCACGCGGGCAGCCTATGTGCACGTGACGCCCCGTTTCATCGGTCTGCTCGGCTTGCATGGTGGCCTGCCAGCCCACTACACCGAGCGGATTGCCCGGCTCGACCGCACGCAGCGGGAGCTCGGCTCGGGGGCGTTTTTCGACATGCTGTCGAATCGTCTGGTCGGCCACTTCTACCGGGCCTGGAAAAAGTACCGGCTCCCGGTGCAGTACGAATACGACCGCAAGAACCGCTTCTTGCCACTGGTGCTCGCCTTGTCGGGGCTGGGGTTCGACGCGCTGCGCGATCGCCTGCACCAAGGGCCGGGGTCGATCGACGACGAATCCATCGCGCATTTCGCCGGCCTGTTGCGCCAGCGGCCGGTGTCGGCCGCCGCCCTGCAGTCGGTGCTCGCCACCTACTTCGGCGTACCGATCCGGATCGAGCAGTTCGTCGGCAAATGGTATGCATTGCCTGCCGGGCAGCGCTCCGTCCTCGGCGGCCAGAATGCCGCCCTCGGTAAGACCTGTCTGCTTGGCGAGCGCGTCTGGCAGCGCAATTTGCGGGTGCGCGTGCATATCGGGCCGCTCGATCACGCGTCCTACCTCAGTTTTCTGCCAGGCGGCGAATTCGCCGCAGTGCTCGAAAAGCTCCTCACCCTGGCCACCGGTTACCAGTTCGAGTACGAAGTGCGGCCGGTGTTGCGGGCGGCCGATGTGCACCCGGTTCGCCTCGGCGCCGGCGGCGGTGCCCGCCTGGGATTCGACAGCTTCATGATCACCCGCCCCGCCGCCGCCGACCGCAGCGACACCGTTTTCGAACTCCATTCCGCCCATTGATCCGTTCTATCTCACCTTCGGTAAGCCATGAGTACGTCTCTCAAAACCCTGATCAGCAAACTCAATCCCCTGTGCCGCACGGCGGCCGAGCGTGCCGCCAGCATCTGCATGTCCCGCGGCCACTACGAAGTGGATCTCGAACACCTCTTTCTCAGTTTGCTCGAACAGGCCGACAGCGATTTGATGGTCATCGTCAAACGCTGCGGGATCAGTCCGGGCGCGCTCGAACGCGATCTGGGGCGCGAAATCGAGCGCTTCAAGTCGGGCAATAGCCGGACGCCGGTGTTCTCCCCGCATCTGCCGCGCCTGTTCGAGCAAGCGTGGCTGATCGCCTCGCTGGATGCCCGGCTGCCGCGCATCCGCTCCGGGCATTTGCTGCTTGCCTTGCTGACCGATCCGGACCTGTCGCAACTGGCGCTGCGCGCCTCGGCGCTCTACAAACGGGTTCGGCTCGACGAGCTCAAGCACGATTTCGACAACTTGACGGCCGAATCGAGCGAAGCCCTCGATGCGGCAGCCCGGGCCGACGCGGCGGCATCCGCGGAGGCGGGCGCAGCAGAGCCGCTGGCAACGGCGCACGAGAACGCGACCCAACGCCCGGCGCTGGACCAATTCACGACCAATCTCACGCAGCGCGCCGCCGACGGAAAGATCGATCCGGTGATCGGCCGGGATGCCGAGATCCGGCAACTGATCGACATCCTCATGCGGCGTCGGCAGAACAACCCGATCCTCACCGGTGAAGCCGGCGTCGGAAAGACCGCCGTCGTCGAAGGGCTGGCGCTGCGCATCGCGACCGGCGATGTACCGCCGCCGCTCAAGGACGTGGGCCTGCACCTGCTCGATCTCGGGCTGTTGCAGGCGGGCGCCAGCGTCAAGGGCGAGTTCGAGAACCGTCTCAAGAACGTCATCGACGAGGTCAAACAGAGCCCGACGCCCGTGATCCTGTTCATCGATGAAGCGCACACCATGATCGGCGCCGGAGGCCAGAGCGGGCAGAACGACGCGGCCAACCTGCTCAAGCCTGCGCTGGCCCGCGGCGAATTGCGCACCATTGCCGCCACCACCTGGGCGGAATACAAAAAATACTTCGAAAAGGATGCCGCCCTGGCGCGGCGCTTCCAGGTCGTCAAGGTGGACGAGCCCTCGGAAGTGCTGGCAGCCGCCATGCTTCGCGGCATGGTGCCCTTAATGGAAGCGCACTTCGGCGTGCGTGTGCTCGACGATGCCGTCACCCAAGCCGTTCGCCTGTCGCATCGCTACATCAGCGCCCGCCAGCTGCCCGACAAGGCGGTCAGCGTGCTCGATACCGCCTGCGCCAAAGTAGCACTGGGCCAGAGTGCAACGCCGGCCCAGATCGACGACGCCGAAAAGCGCCTGCTCCGCGAGCGGGCCGAACTGGCTGCGCTCGAGCGCGAAGCGGCCAGCACGGCGGCCCATCGTCAGCGCATCGCCGAACTGGTGACGGCCATTGCACAAACCGAAGCCTCGCTGACGGCGCTGCGTGATCGCTGCGCGCAAGAGACCGAGCTCGTTCAGCGCCTGCTGACGCTGCATCAACAGCTCGAACGCCGTGGCCAGACGGACGGCGGGTCCGCCGCCGATCAGGACGAAGCCCAGGCCGAACTCGAACGTCTCACCGCCCAACTGCATGCCCTGCAGGGGGAGAGCCCGATGGTGCCCTTGCAGGTCGATGGCGTCGTGGTGGCCGAGATCGTCTCGTCCTGGACTGGGATCCCCCTGGGCAAGATGGTCAAGGACGAGATCAAGACCGTCCTCAATCTCAAGGCGCTGCTCAAGGAAAGGGTGATCGGGCAAGATCATGCCCTCGACGCCATCGCTCAGCGCGTACGGACCGCCCGCGCCAATCTTGATGATCCCGACAAGCCGAAGGGCGTGTTCCTGTTCGTCGGCCCCTCCGGCGTCGGCAAGACCGAGACGGCGCTTGCCCTGGCCGATGTGCTCTACGGCGGCGAGCGCAAGCTGGTCACCATCAACATGAGCGAGTTCCAGGAGGCCCATTCCGTGTCGGGCCTCAAAGGCTCCCCGCCCGGATATGTCGGTTACGGCGAGGGTGGGGTGCTGACCGAGGCCGTGCGTCGCAACCCGTACAGCGTCGTGCTGCTCGACGAGGTCGAGAAGGCCCACCCCGATGTCCTCGAGCTGTTCTTCCAAGTGTTCGACAAAGGGGTTCTGGACGATGCCGAGGGACGAGAAGTCGACTTCCGCAATACGCTGATCATCCTCACCAGCAACGTCGGCTCCAGTCAGATCATGCAGGCCTGCCTGAACAAGGCGGCCGATGCGCTGCCCGCGGCGGACGCGCTCGCCGAGGCCCTGCGTCCGGCCCTTTACAAGGTGTTCAAGCCGGCCTTTCTCGGGCGCATGAAAGTCGTTCCGTACTACCCCATTTCGGATGCGGTACTGCTCGACATCATCGCCCTCAAACTGGGCCGCATCCGGGATCGCGTCCGGGCCAACCACAAGGCCGACTTCGGCTGGGATGGCAAGCTGGTCGACACCGTGCTGGCGCGATGCACAGAGGTCGATTCCGGCGCGCGCAACGTGGATCACATCCTCAACGGGACGCTGCTGCCAGAGATGGCGGAGGCGGTGCTGAGTCGAATGGCCGATGGCGAGGCCATTGCACGGATCAAGGTCAGCGCGACCCGTGGCGGTGATTTTCGCTACGCGATCAAGTGAGTGCTGTGTCGGGCACGGCTTGGCTGATGCGGAGGTTCTGAGGGCAGGCGCATGAGCGCCCTCGGCCGTTTGGTTCGCGATCGGTGCCGGCGGATGCTGGTGCGGGGCAGGGCGGCCCATGGGTAGCGCCTCGCCGTCCGGCCTCGGGCAGAAGGGAGGATTGCGGTCATGGGCACCCCCGATGCCAGTATCTTCCGGCGCCCCGTCGTTGCCACTCGGCGCTTGGCTGGCACGCGCCGCCGCGATCGACGCTGGGGTCAGCCAAGGCCGCATCGAGTGATGCGTTCGAGGCCCTGATCTTGTTGCATCTGGCCGGTGTGGGCGCCCAGCAGTTCGACTATGTGGCGCAGCCCGAGGCCTTTCGGTCGGTCCGGTCGCCTCGGCACTGAGCGTCGCGCAGGCGCAGATCGAACGCGAGGTGGGCGGCAGCATTGCAACGGCAGAGAACCGTCATGCGCCGCGAGCGGCGCGATGCCGCAAAAACAAAAAAGGCCCGCATGAGCGGGCCGATTTCGAGTGGTGGGCGGTACTGGGATCGAACCAGTGACCCCTGCCGTGTGAAGGCAGTGCTCTACCGCTGAGCTAACCGCCCACTCAAGAAGAGCGCGCATTTTAGGCGGCGTTTAGGCAGACGTCAAGTCGTCTGTGTGCTTTGTGATTTGACGTAGAATACGCGCTCGATTTTTCACCGATCCGATCTGCCCATGGCCTCCCTTGTCCGCACCCGTTTTGCACCGAGCCCGACCGGTTTCCTTCACATCGGCGGGGCACGCACTGCCTTGTTCTCATGGGCGTTCGCGCGCCACCATGGCGGCCAGTTCATCCTGCGGATCGAAGACACCGACGTGGAGCGCTCCACGCCCGAGGCGGTTCAGGCCATTCTGGATGGCATGAAATGGCTGGCGCTCGACTGGGACGAAGGCCCGTTCTACCAGATGCAGCGCATGGATCGCTACCGCCAGGTGGTAGCCGAGCTGCTGGACAAGGGCCTGGCCTACAAGTGCTATGCCAGCCCGGCGGAACTCGACGAGATGCGCGAGGCGCAGCGCGCCCGTGGCGAAAAGCCGCGCTACGACGGTCGCTGGCGCCCGGCTCCGGGCAAGACCTTGCCGACACCGCCCGACGGCGTGGCGCCGGTCATCCGGTTCTGCAACCCGATCGACGGCACGGTGGCCTGGGACGATCTGGTCAAGGGGCGCATCGAGATCGCCAATGCCGAGCTCGACGACCTCATCATCGCGCGACCGGACGGCACGCCGACCTACAACTTCTGCGTGGTGGTCGATGACTGGGATATGGCCATCACCCATGTCATCCGCGGCGACGACCATGTCAACAACACCCCGCGCCAGATCAACATCCTGCGCGCCCTGGGCGCCGAGGTGCCGGCCTATGCGCACCTGTCGATGATCCTCGGGGACGACGGACAGAAGCTCTCCAAGCGTCATGGCGCGGTGAGCGTGATGCAGTATCACGAAGACGGCTACCTGACCGAAGCGGTCATCAACTACCTGGCGCGCCTGGGCTGGAGCCACGGCAACGACGAAGTGTTCTCGCGCGACCAACTGGTACGCTGGTTCGACCTCGACCACATCACGCCCTCGGCCGCGCAGTTCAACACCGAGAAGCTCAACTGGCTCAATGCGCACTACATCAAGGCCACCGACGACAAGGTGCTGGCCGCCGACACGGCCAGCCGGCTGGCGCGCCGGCAGGTCAATCCGGAGATCGGGCCGGCGCTCGATACGCTGGTGGCGCTGTACAAAGAGCGGGTGTCCACGCTCAACGAGCTGGCCGATGCCGTCGAAGCCTTCTACATCGATGTGCACCCGTCCGAAGAACTGCTGATCCAGCACCTGACCGATGCCTCCCGCGCCGCACTGGCCGATCTGGCCGGCGAGTTCGAGGCCTGCGAATGGCAGCGCGAGGCGATCAGCGCGGCGATCAAGGCGACCATGAAAACCCATGGACTGAAGATGCCGCAGGTGGCCATTCCGCTGCGGGTGGTGTTAGTCGGGCAGCCGCAGACGCCGGCCATCGACGCAGTGCTCGAAGCGATGGGGCGCGACACGGTGCTGGCCCGGATGCGCCGCTACCTGTAACGGCACCTCGCGCATCGTCGCCAAACCCCGCCGCGGCGGGGTTTTTCATTGGCTGTCCGACGACATGTCGGCGGGCGCCTCGGGCTCGATCCAGTAGGTTTGCTTGTGGCCGAGCGATTCGAAGCGGGCGCGTTCGCTGTCCGCCTGTTCGCGGCTGAGGGCGCGCATCACCACGAAGCGGTTGCCGTTGTCGTCCATGCGGCAGAGCCGGTAGCGTTGCAGGGCGAGAGCGTGCTGCACGCTCGCCGGCACTGTGTCGCCCGGGCGGCAGCCGATGCGCTCGGCGCGCCGGTTGCAGTGGGTCAGCCGGCCGCTGTGCCAGGTGTCGAGGGCGTCACCGATGCGGGCGCTGTCATGGCCGACGGCCGCGGCGCAAATGCCGGCCGCGTCGAGGAGGTCGAGCGCGACGATGCCGGCCTTGTCCTTGCCGATGCCGGCATCGTTGAAGATCACCAGCGATGGCGGATGGGCCAGCGCGTAGTCGGCAGCGCTCTGGCCGCCATGCGAGCCGCAGACGACGATCTGCCCTCGGTCGTCCGGCTGTAGTTCGGCAATCGAGTCGAGCACGCGTACGTGCTCGAAAGGGGGTTCCAGTGTGTGGCGCATACGGCCGATTGTGACCGGTTTTGCGCCACCGGTGGCCTCAGAATGCGGCGCCGCCCGACGGCGTCAGCTGGCCACCGTCGACCCGCACCTGGTCGCCCGGCATCCATTCGGGCGGGGTGTCCTGCTCCAGCGTGCGCAGGTTGCCGTCGTTCATGCGGACGGTGATCCGGTACCGCGTGGTGGGCGTCATGTTGCGCTCCACGTTGTGCCCGGCCACGCCGCCGATCACCGCGCCGGCGATGGTGGCCAGATCCTTGCCCTTGCCTTTGCCCACCTGGTTGCCCAGCAGGCCGCCGACCACACCGCCGGCGACGGCGCCCAGGCCGCTGCCCTTGCCACGCCGGTCGAGCGTTTCGACACGTTCGACCACGCCGCAATCGGGGCAGTAGCGCTCGACGGCTTGCACCGGCGCGAGGGGCGGGGTCTGCGCCAGCACCGGGGCGGGCGCAGGTTTCGGTTTGACGGGCACCGGCGTCGGCTTGGGGGCGGGCTCGGCCGGCGCTTCGGCCACGCTCGGTGCAGGCGGTTCGGCCGTTTTCGGGCCCGGTGCGATGTCGGCCGGGGTGAGCACCATCGGCGCCTCGGGCGTAGCGTTTTCGGCGATCTGCGCCGCACCGGTTGCCGGCTCGGGCTTGAGGGCGGCGTCCGAACCGGGCAGCCAGCCCAGCAGGGCGGCGGTGCCGACCAGGCAGAATGTCGTGATGGCGCCGGTCATCAGCCATTGCATCGGATGGAGCGTCTTGCGCATATGCGGTGTCCCGTGGATGGAAGTCATGCGCATTTAACGCGACAGCGCGTGGCGCGCTGACGGTGGAAAGAAAGCCTTACAAAAGCCAGGCTCAGTCGTCCGCGGGCGGGCGCTCGCGACGGGCGCGGCGCAGCAGAAAGCGACCGGGGTCGATGGCCTCGACCAGATCGCGTTCCAGCGGCAGCGGATCGCCGTCGAGCTGGCTGGCCAGGGTCTCGGCGACGATCGCCGACCACACCAGCCCGCGCGCGCCGAAGCCTGAGACAGCATACAAACCGGGTGCGCGGGCCACCTGGTCGAGCCGGGCGTCGGCCGGGTACTCGGCCGGCGTGGCGATGGCGCCGACCATCGGCAGGCGGTCGGGTGAGGCCGGGCGAAAGCCGACTCGCCCGGCCATCGGCGCGTCGCCGAGGGTCCGGCTGAAGCCGGGGAGGATGAAGTCGAGCTTGGCGAGGTTGTCGGCATGCTCGCTCTCGCGCAGCGCGGGCTCGTCGTCATCGACCAGAAAGGTGGCCCCGGCGCAGCGCAGGCCGTCGATGGCCGGGCTGACATAACCGAGCCGGCACACCACCACGCGCGGCGCGCTGCCCTCGGCCGCCGGCAGATGACTGACCTGGCCGCGCGCGACGCGCACCGGCAAGGTGGCGGCGACGTCGAGGCGACGGATGTCGGCACCGTTGGCGAGGATCACGCAGGCGCTGTCGGCAATCACCAAGCCATCGTCATCCAGCAACTGCCAGCGCTCGCCGACGCGCTTGAGCTGCGCCACGCGCACGCCGTAGCGCAGCGTCAGCCCTGGCCCGGCGGCGGCGATGTTGGCGGCGCACAGGCTGGGCGGCTGCACCCAGCCGCTGCCCGGAAACCACCAGCCGCCGGTGTCGAGCGGCCAGCCGGCCAGGTCGCTGGCTTCGGCGCGCTCGACCTGGCGCAGGTAGTCGGCGGGCGGCAGCTGGGCTTCGACCACCTGGCGCTGGCGCTGCTCGTGCGCCGGATCGCGGGCCAGGTGCAGCACGCCGGTGGGGGCCCAGCGCACGGGGTGACCCGCGTGTGCCAGTGCATTCAGGTGGCGGACGCCCGCCAGGGTGCCGGCGCGTGTCAGGCGGGCCAGGCGGTTGTCGTCCAGGCTGGGCAACGGGCGAAGCACACCGGCCAGATTGCCGGAGGCGCCCTGGCCGGGGCCGTCGGCCGCTTCGAAGAGCTGCACCGACCAGCCGCGACTGACCAGCCGGTGGGCCAGCGAGGTGCCCGCCAGCCCGGCGCCGAGGATGATGGCCTCGCGCGGCGGGGCGGGCGTATCGGCTGATGGCGCGTCGCCGAAACGGCCGCGCAGCATCTGGCGCTTGCCGCCGAAACCGGGCGCCTTGTCGACCGTGAAACCGGCATGGCTCAAATGCCGCCGCACGGTGCCGGACACCGACCAGGTGGCAAGCGTGGCGCCGGGCGCGGCGAGGGCGGCGAGTTGGTGGCAGAGCTTGGCCGACCACAGTTCGGGGTTCTGCGCGGGCGAGAAGCCGTCGAGGTAGAAGGCGTCGACGCGGGCATCGAGCTTACCGAGCGCCGTCGTCGCGTCGCCGAAGCACAGCGTGAGCGCGACCCGCCCGTCTTCGAGCCACAGGCGGTGCACCCCGGGCATGAGCGGCGGCCACTGGGCGCGCAGGCGCTCGGCCAGCGGCGCCAGCTCGGGCCAGCGGCGGTGCAGCGTGGCCAGATCGTCGACGGTGAACGGGTGCTTTTCGATGGAGACGAAATGCAGGCGTGCGCAGCGTGCCGGGTCTTCGCGCCAGGCCGCCCAGGTGGCGAGGAAGTTCAGGCCGAGGCCGAAGCCGGTCTCGAGAATGACGAAGCGTTCGCGCCCCTGCCAGCGCTGCGGCAGGCTGTTGCCGGCCAGAAAGACATGCCGGCTCTGGCCGATGGCGCCTTGCTGGGCGTGGTAGACGTCGCCGAAGTGCTCGGAGTAGGGCGTGCCGTCGTCGGCAAAGGCCAAGGACGCAGGCGTGATGCGCTCGATCATCAGTGGACCGTGGGCGGTAGGTCGGACGGGCCGCCCGTGAGGGCCTCGGGCAGCGGCAGGTCGTCGAGCGGCAGATCCCACTCCGCCTTGGTGACGGTACCGCGCAGCATGGCGCACAGGGCTTCCATCAAGTCGCGGTCGCAATCGAAGCTGACCTGCCGGGCGCCGGGCTCGCCCAGCATGATGCGGCACAGCGGGCCTTCGAGCGGTTGCAGACGGCTCTCGGCGGCGAGCAGCGGTTCGGTGCCGAGCGGGTGGGTGAGTTTATCGCCGTCGAAGGGCGCATCGAAGCGCCCCCCGCGCGGGCTCGACTCGCCGCCCGGATCATGGGCGGCGAGCGGCTTGGCCGACAGATGGCTGTTGAGCATGCGTTGCAGGGCCGGCCACAGCGCCTTGAGCAGGCGCCGGGTGATCAGCACGCCGATCTCTTCGCGCTGGGCGCTGGCGATGCGCAGGAGCAGGCGATCGGCCCGCGCATCGTAGGCCACCTGGAGTTGCTGGATCTGCATTGCGTGCCGCGCTTACTCCGGCCGCATCTGCGGGAAGAGGATCACGTCGCGGATCGCCGGGCTGTCGGTCAGCAGCATCACCAGACGGTCGATGCCGATGCCGCAACCACCGGTCGGCGGCAGGCCGAACTCGAGCGCGCGGATGTAGTCGGCATCGTAGAACATGGCCTCGTCGTCGCCGGCCTCCTTGGCTTCGACCTGGGCGCGGAAGCGCGCCGCCTGGTCTTCCGGGTCGTTCAGCTCGGAGAAGCCGTTGGCGATCTCGCGACCGACGATGAACAGCTCGAAGCGCTCGGTGATTTCCGGGTTGCTGTCGGAGGCGCGCGCCAGCGGGCTGACTTCGACCGGGTAGTCGATGATGAAGGTCGGCTCCCACAGATCGGCCTCGGTGCAGGCTTCGAACAGCTGCAGCTGCAGGCTGCCCAGGCCGCCCGGTTTGACGCTCTCGCCGAAGGCGACGATCTTTTCCTTGAGCCATTCGGCGTCGGCCAGTTGCTCGACGGTGAAGCCCGGGTGGTACTTGCGGATCGCCTCGACGATGGTCAGCCGGTGGAAGGGCTTGGACAGGTCGAGCTCGCGGCCCTGGTACTGGAAGGTCTCGGTGCCGAGCGCCTCGCGGGCGGCCTGGCGGATGAGGCCTTCGGTGAAGTTCATCAGGCTCTGGTAGTTCGCGTAGGCCTCGTAGAACTCCATCATGGTGAATTCGGGGTTGTGGCGCGGGCTGAGGCCTTCGTTGCGGAAGTTGCGGTTGACCTCGAACACCTTCTCGAAGCCGCCCACCACCAGCCGCTTGAGGTAGAGCTCCGGCGCGATGCGCAGGAACAGCTCCATGTCGAGCGCGTTGTGGTGGGTGGTGAAGGGCTTGGCCGAGGCGCCACCTGGGATGGGGTGCATCATCGGCGTTTCGACCTCGAGGAAGCCGTGCGCCATCATGTAGTTGCGGATCGACTGCACCATGCGGCTGCGCGCCACGAAGGTGAAGCGCGACTGCTCGTTCATGATCAGATCGAGGTAGCGCTGGCGGTACTTGGTTTCCTGGTCGGTCAGGCCGTGGAACTTCTCCGGCAGCGGGCGCAAGTTCTTCGACAGCAGGCGGATCTCGGTGCAGTTGACCGTCAGCTCGCCGGTCTTGGTCTTGAACAGCGTGCCCACCGCGCCGACGATGTCGCCGATGTCCCAGTGCTTGAAGTCGCCGTGCACCTCTTCACCCACGCCCTGGTTGCTCACATACAGCTGGATGCGGCCCGACAGGTCCTGGATGGTGGCGAAGCTGGCCTTGCCCATCACCCGCTTGAGCATCACCCGGCCGGCCACGCGCACTTCGACCGGGGTTTCTTCGAGCGCTTCGCGGGTTTTCTCGCCGTAGGCTTCGTCCAGCTTGCCGGCGGTGTTCTCGCGCGAGAAATCGTTCGGGTAGGCACGCCCGCTCTCGCGCCATGCCCGCAGCTTTTCGCGGCGTTCGGCGATGAGATGGTTTTCGTCGGCGGAAGGCGAGGGGTTCTGTTCTGACATGTGCGACTCGTTTGAATGGTGGTCAATCGGCGGCGGCGCCTTGACAGGTGCCGACGCAGAAAAACGGCGATTTTCGCATAACCGATGCGATAAGTCGCTCGTGGCCGCGCCTGTCATGTCGTTCCGTCTATGACGGACGGCCTAAAGTTGCCGATCTGCTGCCGTAATAGACCTACTGATGGAAAGGCGATGATGCGGACTCGGACTGGTGACACTCTCTTGGCGCTGCTCAAGGCCGCGCAGCATCTGACCTCGCTGCATGTGCGCGAGGCGCTGTTGCGGGCATTCTGTGTTGGTGCGCAACGCGCACTGCGGGCGCAGCGTTGCGATTTGCATGTGCTCGACAGCGCGGTTGCCCGTCGGCGGTTCAAGCGCATCGGCGGCAGCTGCGCCGAGGGCGTGAGCGGCGATTGGGACGATGCCGGCGACGAGATGACGCCCCTGGCGGACGATCCGTTCCTGGCGGGCGCGACCGACCGGGGCGCGAGCTTCAGCCGGCTGCGCGTGGATCATGGCTGGCGGCTGGCCTTCCAGATCATGCATGCCGGGCGCCTCCGATGGATTCTCGATGTGCAGACCGACAGCGCGGTGGCACCGGCGACCATCGACGGCATGCGCACCTACATCCATTGTTTCGAACGCCTGATGGCCAACTGGGACTATGCGAACCTCGACACCCTGACCGGCCTGCTCAACCGCAAGACTTTCGACGAACAGTTCGACCAGTTGATCGCGGTGGCCGAGCGCGCCCGCCGGCAAGACGGCGAGCGCCGTGAAAACGCCGAGCAGCCCCAGCCGTCCTGGCTGGGCATCGTCGACATCGACCATTTCAAGAACATCAACGACACCTGGGGCCATCTGTTCGGCGACGAGGTGCTGATCCGTCTGGCCGATTGCATGCGCGGATCGTTCCGCAGTTCGGACAAGCTGTTCCGCTTCGGGGGTGAAGAGTTCGTGGTGATGCTGCGCAACGTGCCCGCCGACACGGTGGCCGGCATCTTCGAGCGTTTTCGCACCGAAGTCGAACAACATGATTTTCCGCAGGTCGGCACGGTCACCTGCTCGATCGGCTTTGCCCAGGTCGATGACCGCCTGACGCCCGCCGAACTGCTCGGGCGCGCCGATTCGGCGCTCTACTACGGCAAAGAGCACGGCCGCAACTGCACCTGGGCCTATGACGACCTGGTGGCCGCCGGCGAGCTCGCCAGCACCGAGGCGACCAGCAGCGCCCAGCAGGACGCCGACCAGTACTTCTGAGTCTCGGCGGCGCGCGGCGGTCAGTCCCGCTGGCGCTGTAGCACGCCGATCGGCGGTGCCCATTCCTCGGCCGGCGGTTTCTTGCGCGTGACCAGGGTGAGCTGCGCCGGCGCGAAGACGTTGGCGTTGTGCGTGACCGGCGTGGTGATCAGGTATTGCGCCCGTGTCGCACGCAGGAAGGCGCCGACCCGGTCGATGTTGGCCACGTCCAGATGCGCAAACGGCTCGTCGATGAAGACGAAGCCGCCCGGGCGGGTCTCGTCCATCAACAGCGCAATCAGTAGGATCAGCGACTTCATCACCTGCTGGCCGCCAGAGGCTTCGCCATCGTTGAGGCCGACCGCGCCCTTGCGGTCGAAGTCGAAGCGCACCTCCAGCCCCGAGCGGTTGAGCGCCGCATCGTCGTTGTCCAGATGCGGCACCGGGCAGTCCACCTCCACATGCGCCAGCTCGCCCAGCGCCTTGAGGTTGCGGCTGTACTGGCGCACCGTGGCGCGCAGCTTGCCGATGTAGGCGGCGCGCGCCTCGTCGGTGTGGCGGCGGGCGGTGGCGCAGTAGCCCTGGCGTGTCGCGTAGTCGCGCTCGCGGCGGCCGAGCTCGTCGAGCAGGCGGTCGCGCAGGGTGAGCACGGCGGCGTCCTGCACCCAGTCGCCCTGGTCGAGCCGTTGGCGCAAGCGCTCGGCTTCGGCACGGGCGCTGCGCGCATCGCCATAGCGTTCGATCAGCGCCTCGTTGCCTTCGCCGCGGCGCCAGGCGGCCGGCATGCCGCGGCGCAGACGGCGCAGGCGCTGCACGCGCTGGGCCTGGGACTGGCGGCGCGGACGGTCTTCGCTGTCGAGCAGGCCGAGGCGTTGCTCGTGCGTGGCCAGCTCGCGGCGGCGGCGGTCGAGTTCGATCTGGATGCCGTTGAGCCGTTCGCCGATGCCGTCGAGCGTGGCCTGCAGTTCGGTGCGCTCGGCAATCGCCTCCGTGAGTGCCTTTCGCGCGACCGGCAGCTCGGCCTCAGCCTCGGCAAAGGCCTGGGCGCGGGCCGCCAGCTGCGGTGCGGCGCTCAGGCCGAGCAGCTGGCTGCGCAGGGTGGCGAGGCGGTCGCGCAGCACGTCCATTTGCGGGCGCAGCGGACTCAGCGCCTTGTCCAGCTCGCGCACCTCGGCCGAGAGCGCATCGATGCGCGCCTGACGCGCCAGCTCGCCGAAGTGGAATTCGCGCGGGCGGCCCAGGTGGCGCGCGCCGCGGCGCTCGCGGTGGTAGGCGTCGCGGGTGATCCATTCGGTGTCGCGCGGCAGCGCGCTGCCGGCGGCGGCATCCTCGACACGGGTGATGCGGTTCAGCAAATCGGCCAGCCAGCGCGGCACCGGGCCGGCAAAGCGCACCACCTCGGCCAGCGTGTCGCGCTGGGCGGGCGGGGCGTTTTCGCAGTCGGCGACGATGAAGTGGCGGAAGCGCTCGCGCTCGCCCAACGCCCAGGCCTGGTGGCGGTCGGCGGC
The DNA here is from genome assembly GCF_018524365.1 of Denitromonas iodatirespirans. GTDB lineage: Bacteria > Pseudomonadota > Gammaproteobacteria > Burkholderiales > Rhodocyclaceae > Nitrogeniibacter > Nitrogeniibacter iodatirespirans. The sequence goes on along the minus strand of NZ_JAEKFT010000037.1, from coordinate 15,123 downwards.
GCGTTCGAGCAGCAGCACATGGCGGTAGGGGCGCAGCACCGCTTCGATGGCGCCTTGCCAGGCGGCATCGGTGATCTCGATGGCCTCAGACAGCGCACGGTGGCCGATGCCGGCCTCGGCGAGCTGGGCGCGGAAGGTGCGTACTTCGGGATCGGAGGGCGGGCTGCTGCGCTCGTGGGCATGGGCGAGGGCGTCCTTGGCCGCTTCGAAACGGGCGATCAGCTCGCGTTCCTGGGCGCGCAGGGCGGTCAGCTCGGTTTCGACCGCTTCGTGCTCGGCTTCGATGGCGACGGCGTCCTGACCCTCTTCGCGGGCCAGCAGCTCGCGCAGGGCGTTGCGTTCGGTGAGCACGCGTTCGAGATCGCGCACACGGTCGTGGGCGCCGAGATGGCGCTGCTCGACGGCGAGGAATTCGCTGCGCGCCTTGGCGCGGGCGGCTTCTTCGGCCTGGCGCTCGGCCTCGACCTGATTTATGCGCTGGCGCGCGGCCACCAGCCCCTGCTGGCGCTCGCGGCGCTCGCCGTCCTGGGCGCGCAGCTGGCTGCGTTCGGCGCGGATGTCGCGGCGCAGCTCGAAGGCTTCGAGGCGCGGCACGATCTCGGCATCGAGGGCGGAGAGCTCGTCGGTGATCTGCTTCCATTCCAGGAAGCGGTCGGCTTCGAGCCGCTTGGCTTCGGCCTGGGCGCGCAGGCGGTCGAGGTCGATCGACAGGCTGTCGATTTCGCGTTCGGCGTTTTGCTGCTCTTCGCGCGCGACATCGTAGTTGTCGAGCACTTCCTTGTCGCCGAAGACGTCGAACACCAGTTCGAGCAGTGCCTTGGGGGCGTATTCGCAGAGTTTGTCGGTGTCGCCTTGCTCCAGCGCCAGCACTTTGGCGATGGCCGGGGTCAGGCCGCCGGCGGCGAGCCGGCTCTGGTAGTCGCGCAGGCCGATCCAGTCGTTGCCGGTGTCGAGCGCCTCGATCTCGACGTCGCCGTCGATGATGGCGTAATCGCGTGTCCACTCGCCGCCGGCGCGGCGGATGCGGCAGGCCAGGGTGACGGTGTCGTCAAGGCAGGGGAAGAACGGCCGACGCCCGGTGGCGCCGGGCAGGTTGGCGACGGTGGCGCGGATCCAGGCATGGCTGCGGTTGGCGCGGCGCACATAGCGGCGGAAGTCGCGCTTGCCCGAGCAGCGCAGTGCGAAGAGTGTGCGCAGGGCGTCGAGCAGGGTGGTCTTGCCCGAGCCGTTGGGGCCGACGATGGTGATGATCTGGGCGTCCAGCGGCAGCGTGAAGCGGCGCCAGAAGTCCCAGTGGACCAGTTCGATCTGTTTGATATGGAACATGTGTTCTGTGCCGGCTCAGCGCAGGCTGCGGCCGCAACCGCCCTCGCGCATGCGTTGTTGGTAGTGTCGCTTGCGCTCGGCAAGCTGGTTGGCGCGATTACCGCTCGGCGCGCGGGCGAGCTGGGCGTCGAGCTGCGCGATGGCGCTTTCATAGCGGGCGCAGTTGCGATCCGAGCTTGTCGGCGTCTGGCGATAGTCGCCGCCGGCACGTGCGCCGCTGAGGGCGAACGCCGGCGTGGTGGCGAGGGCGAGCAGCAGGGCGACGCACAGCGGGCTTCGAGGTGCCATCAGAAATCCTCCGCGCCGGGTTCGGGCATGTCGCCGTCGAATTCGTCTTCGTCGTCGGCGCCGGCCAGGGTAAAGGCGTCGGCGGTGGGCACGGGGTGGCCGGCGTCGGAGAGCACGCCGGCGAGTGTGCCGTGGATGATGCGGTCGGCCATCAGGCGGTAGTCGAGCGCCACGTCGAGCAGCGGGCCTTCGAGCAGCATGCCGTTGCGCCGCTCGATGAAGCCGAGGCGGGCGAGGCGGCCGAGCATGAAGTTGCGCACCTTGGTCTTGCCGCCCAGGCGCGGGCCGAAGTCGGCGATGAGCGAGGCTTCGGACACGCCGGCCGAGACCTCGGCGCCATGGGCGACCGGCTGCTCGGCAGCGAACAACTCTTCCTGGCCTTCGTTGGCGAGGTTCTGGCGGGTCACCTGGCGCTCGCGCTTGGGCAGGATGATCAGCGCCCACAGCACGACGAGCAGGGCGATCTCGTCACGCGTGAGGCCCATGTTGCTGGCCTGGTATTCGCGGCCGCTGCCGAAGGTGGGTTCGAGCGCGTCGGGCGTCAGGCCGACGGCCACATGGGCGGCGTAGGGGTTGTCGAGCAGGCGCAGGCCGACGCTGGCCAAGCGCTGGTCGATCTCGTGGCGGAAGGTTTCGTCGATGAGCGCGCGGCGCACCATCGGGTCCTTGCGCGGCAGCCAGCGCTGGGCGATGAGGCGCGCGGTGAGGGCGCGGATGTCGTGTTCCATGGGCGCGTCAGTCCGTGGTGTGGGGGCTCAGGCGGCGGATGCTGCCGGCGCTGATGCGGGCAATGTCGTCATGGCCGACCTCGACCAGCGTGGGTTCGAAGTCCACCTTGAGCGGCAGGCGCATGAAGGCGCCGATGGGGCCGTCGGACGGTGCGCTGTCCTGGCTGTCGGCGAGCAGGGCGAGCAGCGACAGGCGGTAGGCGGCATGGCCGAAGCCGCCGCCGGCGACCATGGCGTGCAAGGTGGCGGGCTCGGTATCGATGGCGTCGAGCCGCTCGGCGAAATGGGTGAGCAGGCGCAGGTCTTCTTCTTCGGGCGCGAGCGCCGTGGGGGCGTCGTCGGCGGCCGGCAGGGGGGTGTCGTCGGCCTCGCCGCGCTGCAGGTCGCACAGGGCGGTTTCGGCGCGGTCGAGCAGTTCGTGACCGCCGGCCAGCAGCGGCATCTGCGGGGTGTCGGTGATGGCCTCGGCGGCCATCGCGGCCAGGGCGTCCATGCCCTGCTGGCCGAGCCAGGCGGCCACGTCGCTGGACGAGATGCCGGAGCTGCCGAGGGTGACGCGCTGGGTCTCGATCTTGTTGAGCGCGCGCTGGAAGGCGGCGTCCACCCGCGCCAGGCGCGATTGTGCCAGGCCGATGCGCTGGGCGATGCGCGCCACATCGAAGGGGGCTTCGGGGTCGGCCAGCAGTGAGCGCAGGATGTCGGTGCCGCGGTCCAGCCACTTGCCGTTGGCCGACAGCCGGCGGCGGGACTCGACGATGCGAAATTCGGAGCCGGAGGCGATGGCCTCCTCGAAATGCAAGGTAAGGTCGTTGAGCTTGGCGAGCAGATGCCCGAGCGCCTCGGCGGTGATGCTGTCGGTGGCCTGCAGGCCGGCGAGCTGGGCGGTGAGAAAGCCCAGCTCGGCGTCTTCGGATTCGCCGAAGCGCAGCAGCATGTCGAGCGCGGCCACGGCGTTGCGGCCGGCGTCGGACAGGTGGTAGAGGCCGTCGTCGGCATAGCTGATGAGGCCGGACTCGCGCAGGCGCTTGAGCGTGGTTTCGAGCTTGACCGGGTCGAGATAGGCGAAGCGGCGGCGCAGCGCGTCGGGCGACCAGCGCGGCTGCTCGACATCATGGCCGACCTCGCGCAAGACCAGCACGCGCAGCAGCACCTCTGCTTCGCTGCCGCGAAACAGGGAGATGAAGGTGTCGATGACCGGCTGAGCCGCGGTCAGTGCCGAGAGTTCGGGCACATCGTCCACGGCGTAGCCGGTCGCGAGGTAGTCGGCGAGTTCGTTGTCGGTCATGCGTGTGCGCACCGCCGGGGCGGTGCGTGGGGTCAGACGCCTTGCTTGAGGCTGGCCTCGATGAAGTCGTCCAGGTCGCCGTCGAGCACGGCCTGGGTGTTGCCGACTTCGTAGCTGGTGCGCAGATCCTTGATGCGCGACTGGTCGAGCACGTAGGAACGGATCTGGTGGCCCCAGCCGATGTCGCTCTTGGCGTCTTCGAGCGCCTGCGCTTCGCTCTGGCGCTTGCGCAGCTCCAGTTCGTAGAGCTTGGCCTTGAGCATCTTCCAGGCTTCGTCCTTGTTGCGGTGCTGCGAGCGGTCGTTCTGGCATTGCACGACGATGCCGGTCGGGTTGTGCGTCAGGCGCACCGCCGAGTCGGTCTTGTTGATGTGCTGGCCGCCGGCGCCCGAGGCGCGGTAGGTGTCGGTGCGCACATCGGCCGGGTTGATCTCGATCTCGATGGAGTCGTCGATTTCCGGGTAGATCTGCACCGAGCAGAAGCTGGTGTGGCGACGCGCGTTGGAGTCGAAGGGCGACTTGCGCACCAGACGGTGGACGCCGGTTTCGGTGCGCAGGAAGCCGTAGGCGTACTCGCCCGAGACCTTGATGGTTGCGCTCTTGATGCCGGCCACTTCGCCTTCGGACTCTTCGAGCAGCTCGGTCTCGAAGCCCTTGCGCTCGCAGTAGCGCAGGTACATGCGCTCGAGCATGCCGGCCCAGTCCTGCGCCTCGGTGCCGCCGGCGCCGGCCTGGATGTCGATGAAGCAGGCGTTCTCGTCCATCGGGCCGGAGAACATGCGGCGGAATTCGAGCCCGCCGACGATGGCCTCGAGCGCCTTGGCGTCGGTCTCGATGGCTTCGAGCGTGTCGTCGTCGCCTTCGGCTTCGGCCATCTCGAACAGGTCGAGCAGGTCGCCCGACTGCTGGGCGACATGCTGCAGCGTGACCACCACGCCTTCGAGCAGCTTCTTTTCCTTGCCCAGCGCCTGACCGCGCGCGGCGTCGTTCCAGACGTCGGGGTCTTCGAGGGCGATGTTGACTTCTTCTAGCTTCGAGGCTTTTTCATCGTAGTCAAAGATACCTCCGAAGTTCTTCCCCGCGGCGCTTCAGGTCCGCAAGGGCTTCGGCGATGTCGTTGATGCGTTCTGCGTCCATGGCAGGGGTCTCCGGCTGATCAATGCAAACCGCGCATTATACAGTCAGCGGCCGGCAAATCGGCGCTCTACTGGCCCAAGCTGGCGTAGGCGATGGGCGCGCCGTCGGGGCTGGTGATGGTGGCCAGCGCGCGGTAGGCCTTGGCCTGCACCCCGTCGGGCAGGCGCACGAAATGCGCCAGGCTGGCCAGCTCGTCGCCGTGCATGAAGGCCCAGGTGAAAAAGCGCAGGGTGGCGACGCCGGCTGCCTCGTCCATGACCTTGGGCAACAGCACGAAGGTGCCCATGGTGATCGGCCAACTCTCGGCACCGGGCTGTTCCGTCAGCGTCTGGGAGAAGTCGCCGCGACTGTGCCAGGCACTGGCGTTGAGCGCGGCGCGGAAGCTGTCGATACTTGGCGAGACGAAGCGCCCGGCGCTGTTCTTCATCTCGACGGTGCGCAGCGCCCCCTTGAGGACATAGGTGTAGTCCACATAGCCGATGGCCCCCGGCGTCTGGCCGACCGCGGCGACTACGCCGCCGCTGCCCTTGGCGGGAATCACCGCGTCGGGCCAGGCAATGGCGGTGTTGGCGCCGAAACGGGCTTTCCAGGCGGGGCTGACCTTGTTCAGGTAATCGGTGAAGTTGTAGGTGGTGCCGGAGCCGTCGCTGCGGGTGACGACCCGGATGCCGGCGGCGGGCAGCGCCGCGCCCGGGTTGAGCGCTCGGATCGCCGGATCGTTCCAGCGGGTGACTTCGCCCATGAAAATGGCGGCCAGCGTCGGGCCGTCCAGGCGCAGTGGTCGTTGATTCAGTTCGGGCAGATTGACGATCGGCGCGACCCCGCTGACCACGGTCGGGATGACAACCAGACCGTCTCTGGTCAGTACCTCGGCCGCGGGGGCTACGTCGGAGGCACCGAAGTCGACTTCCCGCGCCTGGATCGCCTTGAGGCCCTTGGACGAGCCGACCGCTGCGTAGTCGATGGCGCTGCCACCGTCGCGGGCGAAGGCTTCGGACCAGGCCTGGTAGACCAGCTTGGCGGCCGACGAGCCGGCACCTCGGACGGGCGGGGTGTCGGCATGCGCCGAGCTCAAGCTCAGGCAGACGAGGAGGGCGGGCAGAGCGGCGAAAATGCGTAGCGTCACGGTGGGCGTCAGACGAAAGGAATAGGGAGCGCGCAATTCTCGCGATCATGTGTGACGGTTTCGTGACACTGTCACATGGCGCAGGACACCCCTCAGCGCACCGCGACGCCCTTGACCAGCGCCCACACTGCCATGCCGGGGGCCAGGGCCAGCCGGTGGCACGAGTGCACCGTGATGCGCGCCAGCAGCACCGCCGCGCCCACCTGTAGTGTGACTAGGCAATGCCCCGGGTTGGGGTCGTCGCTGATGGCGCTGATGACCGCCCGAAGGTGATTGACGACGCTGCTGTCGGTCGGCGCGCTCAGCGCGATGGCCACGTCGCGCGCGGTGATGCGCACCCGCACGGCGGCACCGACAGGGCGGCCGACCGTGCTGACCAGCAGCTGCCCGCCGTCGAAACGCAGGCAGCTCAGATGCTCGGTGTCGCGATGCTCGGCTACGCGCGCCTGCAGGACCGCGCCGGCATGCGCGCCGTGGGCCAAGGGCAGATCGCAACGGGTGAACACGGTGTTGAGCGGGCCGCTGGCCAGCACACGGCCGGCCGACATCAGCACCAGGTGGTCGGCCAGGCGGGAGACTTCCTCGATCGAATGGCTCACGTAGACGATGGGGATGCCGAGCCGCTCGGGCAGCTGTTCGAGCGTATCGAGAATGGCGTCGCGGCCGTCGGCATCGACCGCCGACAGCGGCTCGTCCATCAGCAGCAGGCGCGGCTGGGCCAGCAGGGCGCGGGCGATGGCGACTCGCTGGCGCTCGCCGCCGGAGAGGCGTTCGGGGCGGCGGTCGAGCAGGTGATCGATCGCCAGCCAGGCAACTGCGTCGTCGAAGCCGACGGGGTGTTCGGTCGTGCGTGCGCGCTTGAGCGCGAAAGCCAGGTTGTCGCGTACCGTGAGGTGGGCGAACAGGCTGGCTTCCTGGAAGACATAGCCGATGGGCCGACGATGGGTCGGCAGGCGGATGCCGTTGGCGTCGTCCTGCCACACGGACTCTCCCAGCGCGATCCGTCCGCGGCCATGCGTTTCGAGTCCGGCGAGCAGGCGCAGCACGGTGGTTTTGCCCGAGCCGGAGGGGCCGAACAGCGCCGTCACCCCGCGGGCCGGCAAGGCGGCTTCGGCCTCGACCCGCAGTTGGGGCAGGTCGATGGCGACACTGAAATGCAGCGCGTCGTCGCGGCTCATCGGCGTGCCTGCCGGTCGTTGAGCGTGTGCAGGGCCAGCAGCACGGCGAAGGAGAAGAGCAGCAGGCCGCCCGCCAGCCAGTGGGCCTGGGCGTATTCCAGCGCTTCGACATGGTCGTAGATCTGGATCGCCACTACCCGGGTCTCACCCGGAATGTTGCCGCCGATCATTAGCACCACCCCGAATTCCCCCACGGTATGGGCAAAGCCGAGCACGGTGGCGGTCAGGAAGCCGGGCCGCGCCAACGGCAGCACCACCGAGAAGAAGGCGTCGAGCGGGCGTGCGCCAAGCGTGGCCGCCACCTCCAGCGGCCGTGGGCCGATGGCGATGAAGGCATCGCGGATCGGCTGCACCACGAAGGGCAGGGAGTAGATCAGCGAGCCGACCACCAGGCCGGCAAAAGTGAAGGGCAGGGCGCCCAGGCCGATGCTGCGGGTCAGTTGCCCGAGCGGTCCGTCCGGCCCGAGCGCCACGAGCAGATAGAAGCCGAGCACCGTCGGCGGCAGGATCAGCGGCAGCGCCACCAGCGCATTGACCACGCCACGCCAGCGCGCCCGCGAGTGCGCCAGCCACCAGGCCAAAGGCGTGCCGAGCAGCAACAACAACACGGTCACGGTGCCGGCGAGCCGTAGCGTGAGCCAGATGGCGTCGAGGTCGGCCGGCGTGGGAGTCATTCGGTGTCGTACCCGTGTTGCTGGATGATCTTGCGTGCCGCTTCGCTCTTGAGAAACGCGGCAAAGGCGTGGGCGGCGGGGTTGTCGGCTGCACGCGTGAGTATGACCGCACTCTGCCGGATCGGCGGATGCAGATCGGCCGGCACCAGCCAGGCGGACCCGCTGGCGGCCGCGCCGTCGCGGCTCACTTGGGACCAGGCAACGAAGCCCATCGCGGCGTTACCGGTGGCGACGAACTGGTAGGTCTGGGCGATGTTCTCGCCCTGCACGAGACGCGCCTTGAGCGCCTCGGTCAGGCCTAGATGGGCGATGACGGCTTCGGCGGCGGCGCCATACGGCGCGGTCTTGGGGTTGGCGATGGCGATGCGGGTGGCGGGGTCGGCCGTCAGCATGTCGGGCCGCACCGCCTGGCCCGGCTCCGGACGCCACAGCGCGAGGCGGCCAATGGCATAAACGAAGCGGCTGCCCGCCACGGTCCGGCCTTCCGATTCGAGCAGGGCCGGGCGCTTTTCGTCGGCGGAGAGAAAGACGTCGAAAGGCGCACCGCGCTGGATCTGCGCGTAGAACTTGCCGGTGGCGCCGGTGGACAGTTTGAGTTGGTGGCCGGCGGCAGCGGCAAAGACCGGTGCCATGGCCTCGAGGGGTTTGACGAAATTGGAGGCGACGGCAACCGTGAGTTCAGCCGCAGCGACGGGCACAGTGCTTGTCAGCAGGACGGCGAAGATCGTGGGGCGAAGGCGGGCGGGCACGGGACTCTCCGGCTAGCGTTATTGTTGGCGAACGATAACGCATTTTGAGCAAAGGGCACAGGATCCGGATCAAGTTTCTGGAGAACACGTACCCCGTGGCCGTGGCGCCGGGGTTGGGCGGGTGCTGGTCGCTGCCGCGCGCGTCAGACTTTGTTGCGCATCAGTCGGCCTTTTTCGCGCTCCCACTCGCGGGCCTTTTCGGTCTCGCGCTTGTCATGCTGCTTCTTGCCCTTGGCCAGACCGATCGAGGCCTTGATGCGTCCCTTGGCATAGTGCAGATCGAGGGGCACCAGGGTGTAGCCGGCGCGCTCGACCTGGCCGATCAGGCGGTCGATCTGGTTGCTGTGCAGCAGCAGTTTGCGGGTGCGCACCGGATCCGGATGGATGTGCGTGGACGCGGCGCTCAGCGGTGTGATGTGCATGCCGATGATGAAAATCTCGCCATCACGGATGAGCACGTAGGCTTCCTTGATATTGGCGCGACCGGCGCGGATCGCCTTGACTTCCCAGCCTTCGAGGACGAGACCGGCTTCGATCTTCTCTTCGATGAAGTAATCGTGGAAAGCTTTGCGATTGTCGATGATGCTCATGACGTCCCGGGCGGCCACAGGAGCCGGCTTGCGGTAAAATCGGGCATTCTAGCAGTTCCGCCCTCTTCCGCCCCGAACACATGGCCGCCGTCAAAAAAGTCGTTCTGATCGAATTTACCCCCGCCCAGATGTTCGCCCTGGTCGACCGGGTCGAGGACTATCCGCAGTTTCTGCCCTGGTGTGGCGGCACGGAGCTGATCGAGCGCACCGAGATCCTCACCGCAGCCACCTTGCATATCAACTACCACGGCATCAAAGCGCATTTCTCGACCGAGAACAGCAAGCTGCCGCCGCGGGAGATGCACATTCGCCTCAAGGAAGGGCCCTTCGAGCATCTCGATGGCAGCTGGGTGTTCACCCCGTTGGGCGACACCGCCTGCAAGGTCGAGTTCAGCCTGACCTACCAGTTCGCCAGCCGCCTGCTGGAAAAGGTGCTGGGACCTGTTTTCAACCATATTGCCAACACCTTCGTCGACGCGTTCGTCAAACGCGCCGGGCAGGTCTACCGGAGCGCCTGAGATCATGACCGAAAAGATTTCTGTGGAAGTGGTGTATGCCTTGCGTGAGCGCCAGGAGGTGGTGCCGGTCAAGGTGCCCGACGGTGCCACGGCACAGGATGCGATCCATGCTTCCGGCTTGCTGGAAAAGCACCCGGAGATCGATCTCGACGGGGCCAACAAGATCGGCATCTACGCCAAGCTGGCGCCACTGTCGACCGTCTTGCGCGAACGCGATCGTGTCGAGATCTATCGGCCGCTCATCGCCGACCCGAAAGAGGTGCGGCGCAAACGGGCCAAGGAAGGCAAGGTGATGAAGAAAGGCGGTGGCGAGGACAAGGACGCCAGCGAAGAGGCTCAGTAAGCTCGACGCCTGGGCGAACGGCACGTCCCGAACAAAAGGGCCCCGGCGATGCGGGGCCCTTTTTACATGCGGCGCGGCGGCGTCAGTTGTCGCAGGCCTGCTTGATGACGTCGCGGGTACGGGCGATTTCCTCGGCACGCCCGGCATCGTCCAGCACCTCGCGCTCGCCGGCATTGTTGATGCGCTGGACCCGGCTGCCGCTTTCGAGCATTTTGAGCTGGGCGGTGGCCTGCTCGCAGGCCTCCTTCTTGCGCCGCGCCTGTTCGGCTTCCTCGTTGGCCTTGGCGGTGTTTTCGGCCTGTTCGGCCTTGCGCTTGGCGAAATCGGCGTTCTTTTCGGCCCAGGTGGTCGGGGCGCCGCCAGTCGATTGGGCGGCGCCTCCGGCTGGCTGAGCCGTCGGCGTGGGCGCGTTGGTGCGGATGCCGGTCGGCTTGGCATCGACACCGCTGGGCGGGGTGTCCGAGAAATGCCGTTTGCCGCTGGCATCGGTCCATTCAAAGACCTGACCGGCGTGGGCCGTCAGCGCGACCAAGGTGAGAACAAACAAGGCGGAGTGGCGAGTACGCATGGAATCAATCCTGGCTGGGACTGGAGGAAGGTCGGGGCGATGCCGGCCGGGCATGACACCGTGATTCGTGCCGATAGCATAGCAGGGGGTGGCGGATCGGGGGCGGCGCATCGTAGGGCGCGCGCCCCGTGCATGGTGCCGGATTCGCGCCATCGCCTGGCTGCCGTCCGATCATCGTTGCCTCCGACAAAGCAGTGTCAACAGACTGTGTTTCCATCTGTATAATACGGATTTGGTTGAGAGGATTATAGCCATGCGAGTGATTCAGAAGGCGCTGACGTTCGACGACGTCCTTCTTGTCCCCGCCCATTCCGACGTCCTGCCCAAGGACGTCAACCTCCAGACGCAGCTGACCCGGAACGTTCGCCTGAACATTCCGCTGGTGTCGGCTGCCATGGATACGGTCACTGAAGCCCGGCTGGCGATCGCGCTGGCCCAGGAAGGCGGAATCGGCATTGTTCACAAGAATTTCTCGGCCAAGCAGCAGGCGGCCGAGGTGGCCAAGGTCAAGCGGTTCGAGTCCGGCGTCCTCAAGGACCCGATCACCATTCCGCCCGACATGAGCGTGCGCGAGGTCGTTGCGCTGACCCGCCTGAACAAGTTCTCCGGCCTGCCGGTGGTCGATGGGCAGAAAGTGGTCGGCATCGTGACCAACCGCGACCTGCGTTTCGAAATCAATCTCGACCAGCCGGTGTCGTCGATCATGACCCCGCGCGAGCGTCTGATCACCGTTCCCGAAGGCGAGAGCCTCGAGGTGGCCCAGGCCCTGATGCACAAGCACCGCCTCGAGCGGGTGCTGGTCATCAATGCGGCGGACGAATTGCGCGGCCTGATCACCGTGAAGGACATCCTCAAGTCCACCGAGCATCCCAATGCCGCCAAGGACGAGCATGGCCGTCTGCGTTGTGGCGCAGCGGTCGGCGTGGGTGAGGGCACCGAAGAGCGTGTCGAGCGTCTGGCCGAAGCCGGCGTCGACGTGATCGTGGTCGATACGGCCCACGGTCATTCGCGTGGCGTGCTCGAACGCGTGCGCTGGGTTAAAAAGCATTTCCCGCAGGTCGATGTGATCGGTGGCAACATCGCCACCGGTGACGCCGCCAAGGCCTTGATGGACGCGGGTGCCGACGGTGTCAAGGTCGGCATCGGCCCCGGTTCGATCTGCACCACGCGTATCGTGGCCGGCGTGGGTGTGCCTCAGATCACCGCCATTTCCAATGTGTGCAAGGCGCTGGCCGGTACCGGCGTGCCGATGATCGCCGACGGCGGCATCCGCTTCTCGGGCGACATCGCCAAGGCGATTGCGGCCGGTGGCAATGCCGTGATGCTCGGCGGGCTGTTCGCCGGTACCGAAGAGGCGCCGGGCGAGACCGTGCTCTACCAGGGGCGGTCGTACAAGTCCTATCGCGGCATGGGTTCGCTGGGCGCGATGCAGCAGGGCTCGGCCGACCGCTACTTCCAGGACGCCTCGTCGAATACCGACAAGCTGGTACCCGAAGGCATCGAAGGTCGCGTGCCCTACAAGGGGCCGGTGACCGCCGTCATCCATCAGCTCATCGGCGGCCTGCGTGCCTCCATGGGCTATGTCGGTGCGGCCAGCATCACGCAGATGTACGAGCGCGCACAGTTCGTCGAGATCACCTCGGCCGGCGTACGCGAGTCGCATGTGCACGACGTCCAGATCACCAAGGAAGCGCCGAACTATCACGTCGACTGAGGCGTTTCCCGGTCACACAAGGCGGCCGAGGCCGCCTTTTTTCCATTTTCACGCCGAGCGAAAAACATGGCTCATCAGAAGATTCTCATTCTCGATTTCGGATCCCAATTCACGCAGCTGATCGCCCGCCGCGTGCGCGAACAGCAGGTGTATTGCGAAATCCATCCCTGCGACGTGTCCGATGACTTCCTGCGCAGCTTTGGTGCCGACGGCATCATCCTGTCGGGCGGCCCCAATTCGGTCTACAGCGAGATCATGAACGCCCCCCAAGTGGTGTTCGAACTCGGCCGGCCGGTGCTCGGCATCTGCTATGGCATGCAGACCATGGCGGCGCAGCTCGGCGGCAAGGTCGAGGGCTCAGACACGCGCGAATTCGGTTACGCCGAGGTGCGCGCACAGGGGCATTCGAAGCTCTTCGAAGGCATCCAGGATCGCACCAACGACAAGGGGCACGGCCTGCTGGACGTGTGGATGAGCCATGGCGACAAGGTCACCGAACTGCCGCCGGGCTTTCGCCTGATCGGCAGCAACCCGTCGACGCCGATCGCCGCCATGGCGGACGAAGAGCGCGGCTTCTACGGCGTGCAATTCCACCCGGAAGTGACCCACACCCTCAAGGGCAAGGAGATCATCACCCGCTTCGTGCACGACATCTGCGGTTGTGGCCATGACTGGAACATGCCCGACTACGTGGCCGAAGCGGTTGCCGCGATCCGAGAGCAGGTGGGCGACGAGGAGGTGATCCTGGGCCTGTCCGGCGGCGTGGATTCGTCCGTCGCTGCCGCACTGATCCACCGCGCCATCGGCGACCAGCTCACCTGCGTGTTCGTCGACAACGGCCTGCTGCGCCTCAACGAGGCCGAGCAGGTGATGCAGACCTTCGGTCGCAACCTCGGGGTCAAGGTCATTCATGTGGACGCCACCGAACAGTTCCTCGGCCATCTGGCCGGCGTGAGCGACCCGGAGCAGAAACGCAAGATCATCGGCCGCGAGTTCGTCGAAGTGTTTCAGGTCGAGGCCGCCAAGCTGCCCAAGGCGCGCTGGCTGGCGCAAGGCACCATCTACCCGGACGTGATCGAATCGGCCGGCGGCAAGACCAAGAAAGCCCACACCATCAAGAGCCACCACAACGTCGGTGGTCTGCCCGAGACACTCAACCTCAAGCTGCTCGAGCCGCTGCGCGAGCTGTTCAAGGATGAGGTGCGTGAGCTGGGTATTGCCCTCGGCTTGCCGCACGACATGGTCTACCGCCACCCCTTCCCGGGGCCGGGCCTTGGGGTGCGGATCCTCGGCGAGGTGAAGCAGGAGTTTGCCGACCTGCTGCGCCGTGCCGACGCGATCTTCATCGACGAGCTGCGCGCGGCCGACTGGTACGAAAAAACCTCCCAGGCCTTCGCCGTCTTCCTGCCGGTCAAAAGCGTGGGCGTGATGGGTGATGGCCGCACCTACGAGTATGTTGTCGCCCTGCGCGCGGTGCAGACGCAGGACTTCATGACCGCCCACTGGGCCGAGCTGCCGCATTCGCTGCTGGCCCGGGTAAGCAACCGCATCATCAACGAGGTACGCGGCATCAACCGGGTGGTGTACGACATCTCCGGCAAGCCGCCAGCGACCATCGAGTGGGAGTGAGCTAACGAAGCCTGGCGCCTGAAAACGCCAGGCTTTTTTCTCACCTGCTGCAAAATTCTTTAAGCATTTTTGGCCTGCAGGGCCTTTGCGGCCAAACACCTTCCTCCCGCGCGAGAAAATTTGCCGAATGCATGTGGCTGAGCGCCGGCCCATGTGATCAGCGTCAACCGCTCGCCCCAGCCTGCAATTCCCCCCCCTTGCCGATTCAGGGCCACGAACAGGTGGTTCTGGCAGGGGCGTCGATCGCTGTGTGCGCCAGCAGACAGACGATGATGCGCTCTCGACCTAAGCTCCAGCAATCGAAGCCGGTATGTGCGAACTGCGAGCCACATCTGCAGCAAAAATACTGATGTGCTGCCTGTGTTCCTGCATCGACCGACTGTCTGCGAGAACTGACGAGGCATTATCTAAGAGACCATGAATATCGCAGCCATATCAGATGCCGTTTGCGGGGCGCCCGATACGCCTTCCCCCGAGGCGCCGGATAAAGCAACAACACCGGTTTCCCCGGCAACGGCGCGGAATAATGTCAGTGCATCCGGTGTTCTGCCTGCAACGGCGATTCGGCAGCTGGTGGACGCACGTGGCGTGTCGCTGGCGATATTGTCAACAGTCGCCGTGGTTTTTGCGTTGAGCTGGGCGCAGAGCTTTGTTATCTCACTGCTGCTTGGCATTCTCTTCGCGTACACGTTGAATCCACTGGTCGTGTGGTTCGAGCGTTTCAGGATCCCCCGTGTTTTCAGCGCCAGCATCGTCATGACAGGCGTTGTCGGTACATTATTGCTTGGCTCGTACGCCTTGCAGGGGCAGGTGCAGAAGATCCTGGCTCAGTTGCCTGAAACCACCAGCCGCTTTTCCGCCGGGCTGGCCAGCATGGGCAAGGGGCAGCAAGAGAACATGCAGAACGTTCAGGCCGCCGCGACCGAGATGGAAAAGGCGACTTCCCAGGTGACTGGCATTGCGCCGAAAGCTCGTGCCACCCATGTCGTCATCGATCCGCCGGCCTTCAAACTCAATGACTATCTCTGGGCGGGTTCCAAAGGAGTATTGGGCTTTGCAGGTCAGGTGATCATGGTGGTGTTCCTGGTCTATTTTTTGTTGTTGTCGGCGGACACATTCAAGCGAAAACTGGTGGGGCTCACCGCAATGCTCTCAACTTAAGCCGCCTTGTATGCCAAATGCAAATGCGGCTTGACTCTGGCCGGTCTTGGGTAGCTTCGTCCAGACTGGATGCGGCATCTGTTTTTGGCGATCGTCGCCAGCACCGCGG
>NZ_JAEKFT010000036.1 GCF_018524365.1 Denitromonas iodatirespirans | reverse complement strand
CGGGATAGCGCCGTGCCAGCAGGGCCTGGATCTTCTTGGGGCCGAGCACGTCGCCCCCGTCGGTGCGCAGCTCGATGACGGCCTGGCGCACGGCGAAGGGGTAGGCGGTGGCGCAGTGATGTGGCCGCCGACTGCGCTCCTCGAGCCCCTCCACGCCATCGCGCCGATAGCGCCCAAGCCATTTGTAGCCAGTCTTGCGGCTGATCCCGTAGCGCGAGCACAGCTCGCCGAAGCTGTAGCGATCACGCAGGTGATCGGCTATGAACAGAACCCGTTGGTCCATCGGTTTGACCTCGTTCCAAGGCATGGGGCTGCCCTCCTATCCGCTCCCATGCAGGGTAGAAGTTGTTACCCATGTCTTTGAACCGATTTGTTACCGATGAGTGTGAACCGTACACCCCCGACTGTGCCGCCGGCTTCGCCGGTGCCCTCTCTACGCCCGGCGCCGGCGGGTCGTGTCGCAAACTCGCCCTGCGGGCTCAAACAGCGACACGACAATTCCCGCCGTCGCCGTTCTCCGTTCGGCGGCACAGAAGGGGGAGGGCACGCGGGCTCGGCTTCGCCATTGCCCGCTTGGTGCTGCGTAGGGCGGGTTTCAAACCGCCTTTGGTATTCGTTCGCAGGCCATTGGCGAGTTGGAACCCGCCCTACAAAAACCTGCACCGCTGCTGCCGGCTGGCACCCATCCCCCTCTGTCGTGCCGAGCGCAGCAAGTACGGGGCGGAAAAAGCGGCTTCGCTGTTTGAGCCCGCAGGGCGAGTTTGCGAAGCTGCCCGCCCCGTGCTTGCGGAGGGAGGGAAGCCCGAAGGGCCACGACAGTGGGGTGTGCTTCTTTGCCTATCTTTCTTGCACAAGCAAGAAAGTAGGTCGCCCGCCGGGGCGAGACCCGGCCAATCCAAGCGCGCCGAAGGCACGTCCGTCGAGCCACCGAAGGCGCAATGTGGCTGCGCCCCGATGTGACAATTCAGGCAATTTCGTCTGAGCAATCGCCTGCGGCGGATGAAGGCGGCTGCGCGGGTGGGTGCCGGCCTTCTGCCGGGCGCCGCGCCGGTGCCGCCATCACCCCCTCAGTGCCGCCACCACACCTTGCTGTCCCCGTCCTTGAGGATCAGGAAGGTATTGAACGGCTCGCGCCGCGGGCGTTCGGTGCCCTTGGTCTTGTCGAGCGTGGTGCAGCCGGTCTCGCAGGTGGGGCTGGAGTACTCGCGGCCGGGCGCGCCGAGCGGCAGGCCGGGCACGGCCAGGCCGCGGGCGTCGGGTTTGTCCTTGAGCAGGCGCTGGATGTCCTCGGCCGGGACATGGCCTTCGATGAAGTAGCCGGCGACCGTGGCCGAGGGGATCGCGCGGTAGCCGGCTGGGACGTTCAGGCGCTGCTTGGTGGCGTCGAGATCGTCCATCGGCAGTCGGTTCACCGTGACCTTGAAGCCGTGCTGACGCAGGTGCTCGGCGTAGTCGATGCAGGCCAGGCAGACGGTGGGGGTGTACATCTCGATCTGGGGCGGCGCGGCCTCGGCATGGGCGGCGGTGCCGGTCAGGGCGAGCAGGGCGGCGGTGAGCAGTGCTTTCATGGTGGCCTCCTTCAGCACGGCTTGCCGGCCTGGCAGCCTTTGAGAATCCATAGCGAGATGATGCCGACCGCTTCGTCGGCCTTGACCTTGCGGCCCATGGCGGCCGGGTCGCGGCCGGCGAGGTTCTTGGCCACCGGGTCGGCACCGGCGTCGAGCAGGATCTGCGCGTTGTCGGCGCGGCTGGCGTAGGCGGCCATGTGCAGCGGGGTGGAGCCGTCTTCGTCGCGGGCGTTGGGATCGGCGCCGGCGGCGATCAACGCACGCATGGCGCTGAGGTCGGAATTCATGGCGGCCAGATGCAGCGGCGTGGAGCCGCGCGCGGTGCGCGCGTCGCGTGCCTTGGGGTTGGCTTTGAGCGCGGCGGCGACCTCGGCGCCGGTGCCGGTGCGGGCAATCTGGTGGATGGGGTGTTCGCCGGGGTTGGCGTCGGCGGCGCCGGCCAGCATGGGCAGGCCGAGCGCCGCGGTGATGGCCAGCAGGCCGCACAGTCGGGTCAGCATCGACATCGATCGGTTCTCCTTGAGTGGCAAAGGCAGATGAAGCGCCCAGCTTGCCGACGCTGGCCCGGGCGCGCCTTGCGCGGACGCAAATCCGGTGCGATTGCCGGCCAACGCGCCTGACAAGGATCGTCGGCGGAGGCGTCGGCGGCGACCATGCCTGCGTGGGTGGGCGCATCCAATCGCCTTTCCGGCATGATGCCACTGCGGCGGCGGGAGGGGGGCTTGCGGCTGTCAGCCGGTTTGATCTGCGCCCGGCCAGTGGCTATAGCTCAAGCATGCCCACTCCGGCGCGCATTGCCGCTGAGCGTCCGCGCGCCGCCACCTTGCCCATGCCCCTGCGCCGTTTTCGCCTCCTGCCCTGGTGCCTGCCTGCCACCGCCTGGGCGGCGACGCTTGGGGACAGCATGGGCGGCGTCGGCGAGGGGCTGGCCGATGGCGTGCAGCGTGTCGCCGCGGCCCTCGGCCATTGGCTGTGGCATCCGCTGGTGACGGTCGATGGCATCGTGCTGGCGCTGTCGGACCGGCGTCAGGGCGTCGAGGTGTGGCAGCGGGCCGGGGGCGAGTTGCTGTCGGGGCTGTCGGCGGACCCGGCGGGCACGGCCGCCAGCCTCGCGAGCCTGTTGGTTTGCGCGGCGGGTTGTGTGGCCGTGGCGGTGGGGTTGAGCGAGGCCGGCCGGCGCGGCTGGCGGGCGATGGCGGAGGCGCTCCCCCGGCCGCGGGCGGCGGGGCGTATCGGTCGCTTGCGCCGGGCGCGCGCCATGCGCCGCGAACGGCGGCGCGGCGAGGGGGCCGGGCACGGGTCGTGGGCGCGGCGTTTGCGCCACGCCGGGGAGGACCTGCGTGACGGGCTGCTGACCGTGTGGCGCCATGGCGGCGCCGGTGTCGGTTTCCTGGCGTTGCGCGCCGGGGGGGCGTTGGGGCGCAGCGGGGCCGGGCTCATGCGCCAGAGCGGTCAGCTGGTGGCCTATCTGGCCTTGCCGTTGGCCCTGCTGGCCGATCCGTGGATCGATCTCAGCGTGCAGCGGGCGGCCACCGCCAGGGCGGCGGAAGCCCAGCTGGTGCCGGCCGCGCGCGCTTTTCTGGCGGCAGCGCCCGGGTTGAGCGTATCGGCGCTGGACGCGCAGGCGGCTGCGCTGCGCCGGCACTATGCCGCGCACCGTCAGCAGCTGCTGGCGCCGATCCGCCGGCTCGACGCCGCGCTGGATGGCGATCTGGCGCGGCTGGAGGCGCAGCTTGGCGAGGGCGGACTGAGCGATGCGACCATCGACCATCGGCTGGATCACGCCTTGATGGGCTTTGCCGGCATGCGCCTGCGCTGGCTGGCCGTGCTGGTGTTGCCTCTGCCGGCCGGGGCGGCCGATCCACTGGCCGTGCCGCGCACCTGGTTCGAGAACCGGGCGACCGAGGCGGCCGTGTTTGCCGCGGCACGTGCGCGCGTCACCGACCCGGCGCATGCCGCGGTGATCGACGCGATCCTGGCCCGTCTGGCGGCCGAACGGGACTATGAGCAGTGCCTGCGCACTTGGGACGCGTCGGTGCTGCTCGCGCAGCCCTTGCCCGAGGTCGACGCTTGCGGGGGGCGGCCATGAAGGTGCTGGCGCACTACTGCTACCTGTTGGCAGCGCTGGTGGTGGCGGTGCATCTGTTGACCCGCCAGGATCTGGGCGGCGGCCTGCCGGTGTCGGCCACGGCCATCGCCTGCGGCTGTTTGCTGGTGCTCGGGCAGGGCTTCACCGCCCTGGGGCGGCGCTGGGTGCAGCGTCGGCGCGATGCGCGGGCGACGCGGGTGTTGCAGCGCTTGCTGAACGCGTCGCCTGGCGACACGCCGCCACACTTTGCGGTGTACCTGCGCCCGTTCTCGGTCACCGGCCGGCTCACCGTGACGAACCGCCGCTGGCGCGGCCTGCCGATCCTGCCGCGCTATTTCGCCCATGAGCCGACGCTGGAGTTCGAGCGTCTGCTGGCCGGTGCGCTGGCGCCGGCCTTGCCGCTGGTGGCGCTCGGTCGGCCGGGCGAGGCCATCGGGGCCGGGCGCATCGCGGTGAGCGATGCCGAGTGGAAGGCGATGTTCCAGCGCCTGATCGATGCGGCCCGCTGGATCATCATGATCCCCAGCGATCAGGGCGAAACCGGCTGGGAGGTGCAGCAACTGGTGGCGCAGGGGCTGCTCGGCAAGACCGTCTTCATCATGCCGCCGGCGCTGCGGCGCGGTGCCATCGACATGGCGCCGGTGTGGCGGCAGCTGCGGTCGGGCCTGGCCGACACCGGGCTCTGCCTGCCGGCCTATACCCCGGCCGGGCAGGCCTTCCGGCTCGGCCCGCAGGGGCGCTTCTACCGCAGCCGCTATCTGCCCCGGCTGGAGAGGCGTGTGTTGCGCGAGGTGCTGGCCGGCCTTACCGACGGTCAGCCGCCTGTCGGGTGGCCGCGCCCGTGGCGTTAAAGTCTGCGGGAGGGACGCCGTTGTCTGAGCCGTAGACAATGGGGTGCTTCGCCCCAGCCAGATGGCATGGGATCCAGGGGCCAAGGAGAACTGAATGGCATCAACGGTTTTGGTGGTGGACGACTCGGCAATGGCGCGCAAGATGCTCATTCGCTCCTTGCCGGCGTCATGGGATGTCGAGGTCAGGCAGGCGTCCAATGGCGTCGAGGCCATGGCGGCCTATCGCCAGGGCGACGTCGATGTGATGTTTCTCGACCTGACCATGCCCGAGATGGACGGCTTCCAGGTGCTCGAATCGCTGCGCGCCGAGGGGCTCAACTGCCTGGTGGTGGTGGTGTCGGCCGACATCCAGCCGGAGGCGCAGGAGCGCGTCAGGCGGCTGGGGGCGATCGCCTTTGTCAAAAAGCCGGTCGATGCCGAGAAGCTCGGCGTGGTCCTGCGCGACTATGGGGTGGCACTATGACGACCGCGCTGTTTTCCGAAGATCAGCGCGATGCGCTGCAGGAACTGACCAACATCGGCATGGGCCAGGCCGGCGCCTCGGTGGCGGCGGTGCTGGGCGAGTTCGTGCAGCTATCGGTGCCGCGCATCCTGGTACTCAAGCCGGCGTTGATTCCCGCGGCGCTGGAGCGCATAGTCGGCGCCGAGAAGGTGACTGCGGTGCGCCAGGGCTTTCATGGCGACCTGCGCGGCGAGGCGGTGGTGGTGTTCGGCGCCGCGCATTGCCGCGAGCTGGCCGACCTGATGGGCTACGACGATTCGCTGGACGAGGCCGCCGAACGCGAGCTCCTGCTCGATGTGAGCAATGTGCTGGTCGGCGCCTGCCTGGGCGGGCTGGCCGAACAGATCAGCGCCGAGATGGGCTTCTCCGCGCCCTCGCTGATGGCCTCCGAAGCCGAGGTGGCCACCCTGCTCGACGTCAGCCGCATGGATTCGCCGTGCGCCCTGTTCGTCGAGGTGAACTTCCGCCTCGAGAAGCGCTCCTTTGCCTGCCATCTGGTGATGCTGTTGCCGGAGGACCAGATCCTCGTGCTGCGCGACGCCATCGACCGCTTCCTGGCGAGCCTCTGACATGGACAGCCTGACCTCCGGTGCGCTGGGCAATTTCATCGCCGACCGGGTCGAGGTCGGCGTCTTTGTCGTGGACGCCGACTTCAACATCACGCTGTGGAACCATTTCATGGCCACCCACAGCCGGCGTCCGGCGCCGGACGTGCTCGGGCGCAATCTGTTCGACTGCTTCCCGGAGCTGCCGCGTGCCTGGCTGGAGCGCAAGGTGCGCCAGGTGCAGGCGCTGCGCAATTACGCCTTCACCTCGTGGACGCAGCGGCCCTACCTGTTCCGCTTCGATCACAACCGGCCGATCACCGGCGGTGTGGACGCGATGCGCCAGAACTGCACCTTCCTGCCGGTCAAGAACGAGGCCGGCGAGGTCGAGCAGGTGTGCGTGACGGTGCAGGACGTGACCGACACCGCGGTCGCCCACCAGGAGCTGGCCGCCAGTCTGGCCGAGATCGAAAAGGAGAAGGCCGAGCAGCGCAAGCTCATCCGCGAACTCGAATCGGCGCACAACCAACTGCTGCAATCCGAAAAGCTGGCCTCCATCGGCCAGCTGGCCGCCGGCGTGGCGCACGAGATCAACAACCCCATCGGCTTCGTCAATTCCAACCTCGGCACGCTGGCCAGCTATGTCGATGAACTGATGGGGGTGCTCGACGCCTACACCGGAGTGCACGCCCAGCTGCCGGACGCCCAGCGCTCGGCCGTCGAGGCGCAGATCGACGGGGTCGACCTGGCCTACCTGCGCGAGGATCTGGTCGCGCTGGTGACCGAAAGCCGCGAAGGCCTCGATCGGGTGAAGCGGATCGTGCAAGACCTCAAGGACTTCTCGCGCATGGGCGAGAGCGAGGCGGCCTGGGCCGACCTGCACCATTGCCTCGACACCACGCTCAACGTGGTGGCCAACGAGATCAAGTACAAGGCCGAGGTGGTCAAGCACTACGGCGAGTTGCCCGAGGTCGAGTGCGTCGCCTCGCAGATCAACCAGGTGTTCATGAACCTGGTGGTCAATGCCGCCCAGGCCATCGCCGAGCGCGGCACCGTCACCATCACCACCGGCACCGAGGGCGACGGCGTGTTCGTGGCGGTGCGCGACACCGGCGTGGGCATCCCGCCGGAGGTCAAGAAGCGCATCTTCGACCCCTTCTACACCACCAAGCCGGTGGGCACCGGCACCGGTCTCGGCCTGTCGGTGTCCTACAGCATCATCGAGCGCCACGGCGGGCGCATCACGGTCGACAGCACCGTGGGCGAGGGCAGCGAATTCCGCATCTGGCTACCGGTGCACCATCCGGCACCGGCCGCCGCGGCTACTTGAGCTTGCCCGACAGGAACTGACGCAGCCGCTCTTCGTGCTTGATGGTCGAGTGGTGTGGGGAGGTGGAAGTCGCCCCGTTGCGGTCGGTCGGCTGAGGTCGACAGCATCATGTAGGTTGGGCTGAGCGCAGCGAAGCCCAACATCGGAAGTGCAGACATCGAGCGATGAGTGTTGGGCTTCCTTCGTCAGCCCAACCTACGCTTGCTGGCGGTGGAGGCGGGATGGGTTTCGTGCCAACTGCGCAACCCGCTGCGGCTTTCACGCGGCGTCCGGTCGGCGAGCTGGCTCCCTGTCGGGCTCTCCCTCGCTCGCTTTGGCGAATGGCAGAGATCGACCCGAAGCCGTATATAAGGCAATGTTGTCATCAGTATTTTTTGGAAGTACGCTTCCGGCTATTTACGTACATAGCCCCCAGTTCACATCGACAGGGCGGAACCCATCCGAAGGATGAAAATGAAGACCATCAGCTTTGTGAACATGAAGGGGGGCGTTGGCAAGACCACTCTCGCACTAAACGTCGCTGATTGCCTTGCCCGTACTCATGACAAGAAAGTGGCAGTCATCGACGTCGACCCCCAGTTCAATGCAACGCAATGTCTTTTCAGCGGCTCGGAGTACGTGGGCCTCCTGAAGAATGGCGCTGATACCGTATTAGACCTCTTTGACTCAGGTATCAAGCCAATTGCAAGTGTCGTGGGAGGCGCAACGACGTCAGAGCCGAAAGAATTGAGCGAAATAGTCCTACAAAAGAAGGATTTGCTTTGGGCTCTCCCGGGTAACATTGATCTCTACCGACTCGAAATGACCAACGGTGAAGGCAGAGAATTCGCGATTCAACGATTCATTGAGCAGAATCTCGAACCAGCAGGCTTTGATTACGCCATTGTGGACACTCCGCCCACGCCGTCGGTTTGGATGACCAGTGCCCTCATAGCGTCAGATTATTACATCATTCCGGTCAAGCCCGACCCGCTCTCGCTAATCGGGATCGATTTGTTATGGTCTATCATAGACCGTCGGCGAAAAAGCTACGGCCTAAAGCTAAAATGCTTGGGTGTGGTTCTGACCATGGTTGAACGCCCGGACAGCGTGGTCTACAGCACCGCAAAGGCGAACCTCGCCAGCAACAAGTACTGGAAAAGCTACGTAATCGACGAATACTTGCCAAAGCGCTCTGCGTTAGTAAAGCAGCAGCTTACGCAGCCATTTATTCTGAAAATGGATGATTTCAACCTTCGTGCGGGTCTGACCGGTTTAGTAAATAAATTCATGGATGACATTGATGGCCTCTAAGAAAACAAGCAGTAATGATGCTTCTCGCATGGCATTGCCACAGTTACGTAAGACGTCGATGGCCATCGATGATCTAGTTTGGACGATCCAAAAACTGGATATTAAACAGTTACGGGCGGCCGCTGATCTGCTACGCAGTTCGCTTACTCGCGAAGACTTCGCTCCTTCGGTCGCAAGCACGTACCAGTCTTCCAATCCCAACAAGCAGTTTCTTATTGGTGTTCTTCCGAAGCTTTTTCAGGATAAGGAGCTATTCCCTCAGAATGACGACATCGCGGATTTCGCGAATGCCGCACTCAAGCTTGAAATGAGCCGAACGGAAAAGCGTTCTCGGTACGAGATCATAGGAAAGGTCGTCTGCGAGACCGACACGCTAGACGACAACGAACTAAGCATGCTCGTACAAGCACTCGAAAATCTAGTCGAGAATAAAGACAAGCTCGCCCAGATGGCAGAGAGAAAGAGAACAGGAAGCTTCTCTTGGAACGAAACGCTCCAAGAGCTACTTCGTGAGCAGGGCTAAATGGCGAGGGCAATCGACGCAGACTTTGAACTACTCAAGGACTTCTTGAACAGCTACACACTCGGCCAAGTTGTAACTACTGCCCAGCAGTTAGCCACAGTTAAGTCGGCGCATAAAGCTTTCCTGCCGTTTCTTCAGCTCTGGGCTATTTGTTTGGATGAGGCTACAAAGGGCAGCCTCATGCACTTTGGCAGATCGATCGGCGCTAAAGACCCCGAGCTTTCTCACCTCCGCGAGGCGATATCCGATACCGGGAGCGGATTTTTCTGTTGTCTTCACGGAGCATACAAGCCAGGGCATATGGCCCTCCGCAGCAGCATTGAGAACTTTCTTCGATTCGCAGCTGGTCCGTTCGACAACTTGGCGCTAACAACCACAAGCATCTCCGGTCTATTTGACATTGCTCGAGCAACGGAGCCCTTCGCCGGCGGGCGGAATGTCCACCTCAATCAACTCCGCTCAACTTACGTGGCTCTATGCAAATTTAGTCATTCTGCTTCATTGGCTCACATGGAAGGCATACATGCCTTAGCCCATTTTCCGACCTTTGACGAAAAAGCGTTCCAAGGATGGCTAGGCATGGCTAGACCATGCATGAGCGCCATCGCAACCTTGACCGTACGGGGACACCCCTCTCTTTATCTGGACGCACACTACGCGGCGAAAGAGTTGCTTGATGAACTGATTCCACAACCGGAGCGACTGCTGCTCTTAAAAGGGGAAAACTCCCTGTCCGCGTAGCACGGAAAAGTGAAGTGCCCTCCACCGCATGAGGTGATTGGAGCGGGGGCGTTCGGCGGATGACGCTTCGCTGATCCGCCCTACATCGGACGTCCACTCCTGGCCGCTTGCTGACCGCCAGACCCCTCGCTTCCCCCTCCAAGCGGTTCGTCTTCTGTGACGCAGCTTTTGTATCGCCTCACCTTTTGCGGTGTCGGATAAGCGGACTATTGCCTCACCCCGCCAGCCGCCGCACCAGCGCATCGGCGAGCGTGTCGGCGGCCGCGGGGGCGAAGCGGAAGAACAGTTCGGGCTCGACCAGTTCCAGCTCCATCAGGCGGAAGTCGCCCGGCCCGCGGCGGACGAAATCCACTCGGGCGTAGAGCGGCAGCGTGGGGCAGGCGCGTACTGCCGCTTCGGCGAAGGCGCGCTCGTCGGCGGCGGGGGTGTGGGCATGCACGGTGCCGCCGTGGTCGTCTTGCACGCGAAAATCGCCGGCCTTGGCGGTCTTTCGGATCGCATGGGTGGTGCGCCCGTCGATGACGATCAGCGACAGCTCGCCGCTGGTCACGATGGCCGGCTCGAAGGCCTGCACCATCATCGCCTCGGCGGCCACGCATTCGGCGAAGCGGGCTTCATGTGCAGCGGCCGTGGTGGTGTCGATCCGGTAGGTGAGGCGTGCGGCGCCCGACACCACTGGCTTGAAGACGGCCTCTGTCCAGCCCTGCTCGGCGAGGAGGCCGGCCAGCGTGGCGCGGCTGCCGCGCTCGGCATACACCGTCGGCACGCTGGCCACGCCGGCGCGGGCCAGCTCGGCCAGGTAGCGCTTGTCCATGTTCCAGCGCAGGGTGGCGGCGTCGTTGAACAGCCGGGTCTGATCCGATACGCACTCGAACCAGGCGCTGAATTCGGCGAAGCGGTCGAAGTAATCCCAGGTGCTGCGAAACAGCGCGCAGCGGGTGTCGCGCCAGTCCACCGCCGGATCCGACCAACTGCGCCGTGCCACGGTCAGCCCGCGTGCGCTCAGTGCATCGGCCACCAGGCCGTCTTCGGTGGCGATCTGCTGCTGGTACCAGTCGGCCGGGTCGGGCCTCACATAGCGGTCGTCGGTGAGAATGGTGACGTCGATGGCGCAGGGCATGGCGGCGGCAAGGCGGGAAAAGGCGCGATTCTACCCGCGCCGCCGCGCGCTGGCGCGATGCCGGGCGTGGCGGCATCATGGCGGGGTTTTCCGCCCGAGGAGTGTGTGTGCCGTTCGATGCCTTGTTGCTGGTGGTGGCCGGCGCGCTGCTGCATGCGGTGTGGAACCTGTCGGCCAAACAGGCCGGTGGCGGCACGGCTTTCATCTGGGCCTTCAACGCGGTCAGCGTGGCGGTCACCGCGCCGCTGGCGGTGGTCAGTTGGCAGCCGGTGAGCCTGCTCGGTTGGGCGGCGATCGGTGCCAGCGCGTTGATCCATATCGGCTACAACCTGGCCTTGCTGCGCGGCTATCGCGACAGCGAATTTTCCGTGGTCTATCCCACCGCACGCGGCACCGGCCCGCTGTTCGCGGTGCTCGGTGCGCTGCTGCTGTTCGGCGAGCGTCCGTCGGCGCTGGGCGCGCTGGGCATTGCCAGCATCGTGCTGGGCCTGTTCCTGCTGGGTGGCGGCCGGGCCGTGCTGGCGCGTGGCCAGGCGGCGGCGGTGGGGGTGCGCTGGGGCGCGCTGACCGGCGTGTTCATCGCCGGCTACACCCTGACCGATGCCTGGGCGGTGACCCATATCGGGGTGCCGGTGGCGCTCTACTACTGCCTCGGCCTGCTGGCCCGAACGCTGATGCTGGCGCCCGGCGTGCTGCGTGCGCCCTCGGCCTTGCGTGCCTGCTGGCGCGACAGCCGGCGCCATGTGCTGGTGATCGGGGTGTGTTCGCCGCTGGCTTATCTGCTGGTGCTGCAGGCCATGACGATGGCACCCCTGAGTTACGTGGCACCGCTGCGCGAGATGTCGATGCTGATCGGCGTGGTGATCGGGGCGCGGGTGCTGCGCGAGGCGCTGACGCCCACCCGTCTGCTCGGCGCCGTGTTGATGCTCGCCGGCGTCAGCCTGCTGGCGATGGCCTGAGCGCCTCAGCCGTGCGCCGTGGCGTGGCGCGCGCGGCGCACGGCGATGACGGCGAAGGCGGTGATGTTCATCAGGAAGGCGTAGATCACTGCCGGCACGGCGAGCGCCGGGGCGCCCAGCAGGCTCACCGCCAGGGTGATGCCCAGCGCGCTGTTCTGCATGCCACATTCCATGGCCAGGGCGACACGCCCGGCGCCATCGAGCCGCACCAGTGCGCCGAGGGCGGCGCCGGTGGCCATGGTCAGCAGATTCAGCAACAGGGCGGCGGGGCCGACGCTGGGGAAATGGCGCGCCATGGCCGGCCACTGGCTGGCAAAGGTGAATAGCACGATGAGCAGGAACAGGCCGGTCGCCACGCGGTGCACGAGGGCCGCATGGCGTGCGCCGATGCGCCCGGTCTCGTTCAGCCACAGGCCGAGGCCGACCGGCAGCAGGGTGATCAGGAACAGGCCGCCGGCGGTCTGGCCGACCGGCAGGCGCACCGTGGAGGTGTCGCCCATGAACAGCAGCAGGCTGCCGCCGACGATCAGCGGCACGCTGATGAAGGCCACCATGCTGGTGAGCGCGGTGAGGCTGATCGACAGCGCGGTTTCGCCGCGCGCCAGATGCGTGACCATGCCGGCGGTGACGCCGCCCGGGCAGGCGGCGAGGATCATCAGCCCGACCGCCGCCTCGGGCGCCAGCGACAGGCCGGTGGCGATCAGCCAGGCGGTAGTAGGCAGCAGCACGACCTGCGCCAGCAGGCCGAGGGCGAGCGCATCGGGGCGGCGCAGCACGCGCCGGAAGTCGGCCAGGCGCAGCCCCAGGCCGAGGCTGAACATGATGAAGGCGAGGCCGAGGGGCAGCAGGAGTTTGATCATCGCGGCGCTACCAGAGCAGGGCGACGCACAACAGGGCACCGAGCAGCAGCTGGGCCTGGGCGGTGCGCGCCAGTTGATGGTTCATCTGCGCGCCGGGCGGCTGGTGGCGAAAGCGCAGCGCCAGCCACAGGCACACCGGCAGCGCCAGCCAGCCGGCTCCCATGCCGGCGATGCCGAGCGGCTGCGTGAGCAGGGGGAAGGGCGCCAGCATCAGGGCGGCATACAGGCTGCGAGCGTGGCGCGTGCCGAGCACCGAGGCCAGGGTGCGGCGCCCGGCGCGGCGGTCGGCTTCGAGGTCGCGCACGTTGTTGACCAGCAGCACGGCGGCGGCATGGCAGCCCAACGCCAGCCCCAGCCACAGGGCCGAGCCGGTGAAGGCGCCGCTTTGCAGGTAGTGGCTGCCGGCCACGGCCACCAGGCCGAAGAAGGCCATCACGAAGACTTCGCCCCAGGCGGTGTAGGACAGCGGCCGCGGCCCGCCCGAGTAGGCCCAGCCGGCAGCCAGCGAGGCCAGCCCGATGGCCAGGATCGGCCAGCCGCCGACCACCACCAGGTAGAGGCCGCCGAGCAGCGCGGCGAGGAAGGTGGCCAGCGCGGCGCGGCGCACCTGGCCGGGGGTGGCCAGCCCGGCGGCAGTGACGCGGGCCGGGCCGAGGCGGGTCGGGCCGTCGTTGCCGCGCAGCGCGTCGCCCACGTCGTTGAACAGGTTGGTGCCGGCCTGGATGAGCAGGGCGCACAGCAGCGCGACGACGAGCGGCAGCCAGGCCACGCCGGCGCCCTCGTGCCAGGCCAGCGCACTGCCGGCCACCACCGGAATTGCCGACAGCGACAGGGTGCGCGGGCGGATCGCCATCCACCACAGGCCGAGCTTGAGGCCGCGCCGGCCAGTATCGGCCAGACGGGTGCCGGAGCGCAGGTTCATGCCGCCTCCCGTGTCGCTTTGGTGGCGGTGTGGATGCAGGCGATGCCGAAGGAGACATTGCGCCAGCGCACCGTGTCGAAACCGGCGTCGCGCACCATCTGCGCGAAGGCGCGCTGGTCGGGGAAGCGGCGGATCGATTCGACCAGGTATTGGTAGGCCGCCGGGGCCTTGGCCACCCAGGCGCCGAGGCGCGGGATGACGAGGAAGGAGTAGGCGTCGTAGAAGGGCTTGAGCCACCACTGCGGACGCGAGAACTCGAGGCAGGCGAACTGCCCGCCCGGGGCCAGCACACGGTGGATCTCGGCCAGTGCGGCAGCCAGCTGCGTGGCGTTGCGCAGGCCGAAGGCGACGGTGAGCGCGCGCACGCTGCCGTCGGCAAAGGGCAGGCGCTCGGCTTCGCCGCCGAGCCAGTGCAGCGCAGGGCCGTCGGCGCGGGCCCGGCCGGCCTGCATCATGGCCAGACTAGGGTCGCATACCACCAGGGTGCGGCCGGGTGCGTCGGCCATCAGGCGCGCCACGTCGCCAGTGCCGCCGGCCAGGTCGACGATCAGCCCCTCGCGCGGCAGGTCGCGCACGAAGCGGCGCTTCCACAGGCGGTGGATGCCGAAGCTCATCATGTCGTTCATCAGGTCGTAGCGGCCGGCCACGGCGTTGAACACCTGGCGGATACGGCGCTGCCGTTCGGCGGGCACGACGTTCTGATAACCGAAAGTGTCGTCCAGGGGGGCGGTCATGGGCAGGGGGCGTATCGGTGGGCGGGCGCGACCGATTGTAACGCGCGCCCAGTCATTGGCGCGGGGCGGGCGCCTGATCGATGAGCTGGCGCAGGGAGTCGGTGATCTGATTGACCGGGGTGCCGAAGGCGAACTTCTTGACGAAGCTGCCGCCGGGGGCGAGCACGTACAGGCCGGCGGAGTGATCCACCGCATAGGCGTCGGGCGCGGCGCCCGGTTCGCGCACGATTTCGTAGCGCACCTTGTAGTTCTGCGCCACGCGCTCGACCAGCGCCGGCGAGCCGGACAGGCCGATGATGCGCGGATCGAAGAAGTCGGCATACTGCTGCAGCTGGGCCGGGGTGTCGCGCGCCGGGTCGACGGTGATGAACACCGGCTGCACCCGGTCGGCCAGCGGGCCGAGCTGCTTCATCACCTCGGCCACCTCGGCCAGGGTGGTGGGGCACACGTCGGGGCAGAAGGTGTAGCCGAAGCTGAGCAGCTGGAACTGCTCGGGAAAGGTCTCGTTGGTGACCGCCCGCCCCTTGGCGTCCATCAGCAGATAGCGCGGTCGCAGCGGCGTGTCGTCGGTAGTGGCATCGGCGGCCGGCACGGCCGAGGCGCCGAGCGCGAGCAGGGCGGTAAGCGCGAAGCGGCCAAGCGCGCGGATCATGAGCCTTGCTTGAACTGCGCTTTGAGCCGGGCTTCGAGCTCGGTCACGCGGGCGGACAGCGCGTCGCTCGACGGGCATGCCGCGCTGCCCTGGCGCAGAAAGCTTTCGCTGGTGGCGTGCTCGAACAGCTCGCCGTTGGCGCGGGTCTTGGGCACGGTGTTGATCATCAGCGATTTGATCGCCGACATGTTGGCCGCCTGCTTGCAGGCCAGGGCGATGCCGTTGGCGTCGCCCAATTCGGTGATCAGCCCGGTGCCGGCATCGGCGGCGCGGGCGGGCAGGACGGCGAACAGGGCCGACAGGGCGAGCAGGATGACGACATGGATGGCGGTTTTCATTGCTTGTCCTCGAGATTCTGCAAGGTGGTGAGGTAGGCCAGGATGTTCTGCAGGTCGGCGGGTTTGAGGTCCTTCAGCACGCCTTCGCCGGGCTGCTCTTCATCATGCGGGCGCACGCCTTCGCGGAACTGCTCCATCTGGCGCATCAGGTAGTTGGTGTATTGGCCGGCGAGCATCGGCACGATCCGCTTGCCGCGCCCGTCGTTGCCGTGGCAAGTGGTGCAGCGGTCTTGGTAGATCGCGCCGCCGGCCGCGATGTCGCCCTCGACGCGCGGGATGATCATCACCTTCTGCATGGCGGTGAGGCGGGTCAGCGCGTCGTCGTCGTCCTTGAACTTGGGCGGCTTGGTCGGCAGCTCGATGGCCGACAGGTAGGCGGCGATGTCGCGGATGTCCTCGTCCGGCAGCTCGCGCTCCTGGGTGTAGGGGAACATCGGCAGGTTGATGCGCTCGCGGGCGCGGAAGCTCTTCAGCGTGAATTCGATGAACTTGGCGCTCTGCCCGGCGATGCGCGGGTATTCGCCCTGCTTGCCGCCCTGGCCGTTCTCGCCATGGCAGGCCGCACAGGTGCCGTTGACGGCGCGGCCGTTGTCGAGATCGGGCTCGGCGGCGACGGCCAGCGTGGGCAGGCACAACGCAAACAGGGCAAGGCGGAGCGGACGCAATGGCATGGCAGAACTGTCAATCAGGGATCGCTGAAGTATCGCCGCTGGGGAGGCGCGGCGGTTTGACGCAGCGCAAGAGAGGGCCATGCGGGCGCCACGGCACGAAGTAGGCGGGACTGTGCGAAAATCGCCTCCGGCCCCGCCCGCCTGGACAGGTAGACCTCATGACCCACGCTCTCCCGGATGATCCCGCCGTCGACAAGAAAGACATGGCGCTGCGGGCGCAACGCTTTCGGATGCTCGAGGATATCGCCGAAGAGCTCTCCTCCCGCGACGTCTCCTTCCCCACCTGTTTCGACGCCGCCTTGATGATCCGCGACGCCCTGCGCGATCCGGGCGTATCCCTGCGCCGTGTGGCTGGCCTCATCGGCATGGAACCGCTGGTGCTCGCCAAGGTGTTGCGCGTCGCCAACTCGGCGGCGCTCAATCCTTCAGGGCGTGCCATCACCGATATCGAGACCGCCGTGACCCGCATCGGTGTCGAGGCCACGCGGACGATCGCGATCTCCACCGCCATGGATCAGCTCCTGCGCTCCAAGGGGCTGCTGTGCTTCGGCGAACTGCCCAAGGCGCTGTGGCTGCACACCCTGCGCACCGCCGCCACCGCCCGCGTCATTGCCGGCCGGCTGACCCGGGTCAACCGCGAAGAGGCCATGATGGCCGGCCTGGTGCACGACCTGGGCGCCTTCTACATGCTCTATCGCGCCACCCAGTACGAAGAGCTGCGCATCCGCCCCGACTCGGTCAAACACCTCATCGCCCAGTGGCACGAAAGCATCGGTGAATCGCTGATGCATGCGCTCGGCCTGCCCGAAACCATCATCCAGGCCACGCGCGAACACGAGCAGTCGCGGCCGCTCGAACGCGGCCTGAAAACCCTGGAAGACGTCGTCTACGTGGCCAACGCACTGGCCGGCGGCACGGCCGGCTGGCTGTTCGGCAGCGAGGCGCCGACAGGCGCCCCTGTGCCGCTGGACGAGGAGCAACTGGCCTCGCTCGCCGACGACATCGAGGCCGAGTACCAGTCGCTGCTGGGCGCGCTGTCCTGATCGCCTGAGGAGGCGCTCAGCGGTCCGACTGGCCGATGTCGTCGAGTTCGTCCTGCAGAGCCATCGCGTCGAGCCTGGACAGCGGCAGGTTGAGGAAGATCTCGATCCGCCGCGACAGCACCCGGAAGGCGTGATTCACCGCCTCGGCGCGCTCGGCATCGTTACCCGCCACGGCCGCCGGGTCGTCGACGCCCCAGTGGGCGGTCATCGGTTGCCCGGGCCACACCGGGCAGACTTCGCCGGCGGCCTTGTCGCAGACCGTGAACACGAAATCCAGGTGCGGGGCATCCGGTCCGGCGAATTCCTCCCAACTCTTGCTGCGCAGGTTGTCGGTCGGCAGCTTCTTGCGGCGCAGGATGTCGAGCACCAGGGCGTTGACCTCGCCCGCGGGGTGGCTGCCGGCCGAGAACGCACGGAAGCGCCCCTTGCCCAGGGCGTTCATGATCGATTCGGCGAGGATGCTGCGGGCCGAATTGGCCGTGCAGAGGAAGAGGACGTTGTAGCTGCATTCGCTCACGATGAGACTCCGGTGGGTGCGCGCCTGCCATGCGGAGCGAACCGCCCGGGCGTGGCGATCGAAGCCCGGCGCCGCTCGGCCGCGATGCGGGCCGATCACGGCGCCAGACACTGTGTCCGGCCGAAGATAGCGGATTCAGACGGCAATCATGTGACGGTTTTGTTGCCGTGTTTCAGCGGGTAGCCTCAGGAGCGGAAGGGGGCGACGTTCAGTGGCTTCCACCGGCAGGTTGCGTGCGTCGGGCTTGCTGTGTGTGCCGACGCTTGTTGAAGACGCAACACCTCGCATGTGGCTGTGCGTGAGCTCCGCCGGCTTGGTCCGGTTGATGAGGGCTTGCAGATCGGCTGATTCGTCGGGATGCGATATGGCGCGTCGGCATGGTGCATGAGCTGCTCTTGCTGCACTGCAGCAGTGCAAGTCGAGCCGCTGGGATTGGCGGGTTTTGCAAGTAAATCAAGACTAATCAAAAAGTTGTAGATCCTGGCACGCCCCTCGCTACGGGTGGGGTGAGCCCGCCAATGGCGGTGGGTGACAGGCAGGAACAAGGACAAAGGCGTCCATTTTCAGGCAGGGCCGGTTGTGCGGCGTGCCTGAAGATGTGGCGCCTTTTGCGTTTCCGGCACCCGGGTGATGATCAGCGGAAGGCAGGCGATGCGACCAGCGGCAGAGACTTCGGAGCGTCCGGTGGTGGTGGTGGGCAGCGGGCCCGCCGGCCACCGGGTGGTGCAGGCGATCGGCGCCCAGGCGCCCGGGCGCGCCATCGTCTGGTATGGCGAGGAGCCGTGGTCGCCGTATAACCGGATCAAGCTGTCCTCCTTGCTGGTCGGCGAGGTGCGCTGGGAGGCGCTGACGGTGCCGACGGTGCTGCCGGCGGCGGTGACGACCCGCTTCGGTTGCCGCATCGCGCGCATCGATCGGGCCGCGGGCGAGGTCATCGATGCGCAGGGCCTGCGCCAGGCCTATGGCGCGCTGGTGCTGGCCACCGGTTCGCGCCCGCATCTGCCCGACATCCCCGGCATCGATCTGCCCGGCGTGTTCACCTTCCGCGACCTGAACGACGCGCAGCGCCTGCAGGCGCGCACCGTGCGCAGCCGGGTGACGGTGGTGATCGGCGGCGGGCTGCTGGGGCTGGAGGCGGCGCGGGCGATGCGCCGCTACCACACCCGGGTGATCGTCATCGAGCATGCCGACCGCCTGATGCCGCGCCAGCTCGATGCCGAGGGCGCGGCCTGGCTGGCGCAGTCGGTGCATGCGGCGGGGATCGAGACGCGGGTGTCGGCGGCGGTCAAGGGCATCGAGGGCGGGCGCGAGGTGAGCGGCGTGCTGCTGCGTGGCGGCGAGGTGATCGCCTGCGACACGGTGATCGTCGCCACCGGTATCCGCCCCAACATCGAGCTGGCGCTGCGTGCCGGCCTGCCGGTCGGGCGCGGCATCAAGATCGAGGACGACACCCGCACCGCCGATCCGCGCATCCATGCGGTGGGCGAGTGCGCCGAGCATCGCGGCGAGGTGTATGGGCTGGTCGCGCCCGGCCTGGAGCAGGCCGCGGTGGCGGCCAACCGCATCTGCGGCGGCGATGCCGTCTATACCGGCAGCGTGGCGGCGACACGGCTCAAGGTGATGGGCTGCGCGGTGTTCAGCATCGGCGAGGTCGAGCGCCAGGGCCCGGCCGACACGGCGCGCGCGAGCGCCTTTGCCGACCCGGACGGCGACGGCTACCGGCGCGTGCTGATCCGCCAGGGCCGCATCGTCGGCGCCCAGGCGGTCGGGCCGTGGGCCGAGATGTCGCGGGTGCAGGAAGCGGTGCGCAGCGGTCGCCGGGTGCTGCCCTGGCAGCGCCTGCGCTTTGCCCGCATCGGCCAGCTGTGGCCGGATGCCGACGCCGGCGATGTACGCCTGTGGCCGGCCGAGGCCACGGTGTGCCATTGCACGGGTGTGACGCGCGGGCAGCTGACGGGCGCGCTGGCACGCGGTTGCGCCAGCGTCGAGGCGCTCGGGGCCGACACCGGCGCCGGCAGCGTGTGCGGTAGCTGCCGGCCGCTGCTGGCGGAGCTGGCCGATGCCGGCGCGCTGCCGGCGGTGCGCGGCTGGCGTGCGCTGGTCGGCCTCGGCGCGGTGGCGCTGCTGCTGGCCCTGGTCTATCTGCTGACCACCATCCCCTTCCCCGACACCGCCGAGCTGGCCTGGCGCTGGGACGTGATCTGGCGCGACAGCGTGTGGAAGCAGGCCACCGGCTACACCGCGCTCGGCGCCATGGTGCTGCTGGCAGTCATCGGCCTGCGCAAGCGCTGGCCGCGGCTGGCCGCGCTGTGGGACTTCGCCGGCTGGCGCGTGGTGCATGGCTTGCTCGGCGCGCTGCTGGTGGCGGTGATGTGGGTGCACACCGGTGGCCGGCTGGGCGTGCGCCTCGATGCGCTGATGAGCGCCATGGCGGTGCTGGCGATCCTCTCCGGCGCGGCGATCGCGCTGGTGGTGTCGCGCCAGCAGGACTTGCCGCCGGCGCGGGTGCGGCGCCTGCAGCGCGGCGCCACCTGGGTGCACATCCTCGCCCTGTGGCCGCTGCCGGTGCTGCTCGGCGTGCACATCCTCAAGGCTTACTACTTCTGAGGCGCCGATGAAGAAGAAGACCAATCTGCGCTGGTGGGGCCTGTGGCTGGCGATCTCCTTCGTCGTTGCCGGTGCCGTGTATGCCGGCCTCGACAGCCTCGGCAACCCGCGCCCCGGCAAGGCCGACCTGGTGCTGCGATCATGGCTGCTGCCCGGGCAGACCAGCCACGGCCACTACCAGATCGAGCTGGCCTGTACGGCCTGCCATGCCGGCGCCTTCCCGAGCCGTGACGACGTGCAGGCAAAGTGCGAGTCCTGCCATGCCAAGGACCTCAAGGCGGTCGACGACAGTCACCCGCGCGCCAAATTCACCGACCCGCGCAACGCCGACCGCGCCGCCTTGCTCGACGCTACCTACTGCGTCACCTGCCATGTCGAGCACAAGCCGGGCATCACCCGCGGCGCCGGCGTCACGCTGCCGCAGGACTACTGCGTGATCTGCCACAAGGACGTCGCCAAGGAGCGCCCCAGCCACCAGGGCATGGCCTTCACCAGCTGTACCGACGCCGGCTGCCACAACTACCACGACAACACCGCGCTGTATGAAGACTTCCTGGTCCGCCATGCCGGGGTGGGGCGGATGCAGGACGAGCCGAAGGTGCTGGCGCGCAACCTGCGCGAGGTCATCGAAGAGCTGGGCGACTACCCCAGCGAGACGTATCCGCCGGTCGAGCTGGCGCGTGCCGATGCCGACGCCGGCACCGCCCTGCCGGCCGCCGACACAGTGCATGAAGACTGGGCCGCCTCCGCGCATGCCCGGTCGGGCGTCAATTGCAGCGCCTGCCATGTGCCGGCAGCGCAGCACGGCAGCGATGTGGCCACGGCGACCTGGGTCGAGAAGCCGACCGAAAAAGCCTGTGTGCAATGCCACGGCCCCGAGGTCGAGGGCTTTCTTGCCGGCCTGCACGGCATGCGCCTCAAGGCCGGCCTGCCGGCGATGACCCCGGCCGAGGCACGCCGGCCGATGAAGGCCGAGCGCCAGCACGAGGCGCTGAGTTGCACCAGCTGCCACGCCGGCCACCGCTTCGACACCCGCCGCGCGGCGGTCGAGGCCTGCGCCAGTTGTCATGACGATACCCACACCCGCGCCTATTTCGCCTCGCCGCATGCGCGCACCGTCGAGGCGGCGGCGCCCGAGACGGCGGTCACCTGTGCCACCTGCCATCTGCCACGGGTCGCCCATGACACCCCGGACTTCGTGCGCCGCACCCTGGTCGATCACGCCCAGGGCAAGAGTCTCAACCCGCCGGTCAAGATGGCGCGCCAGGTGTGCCTGGCCTGCCACGGCCTGGGCTATGCCATCGACGCGCTTGCCGATCCGGTGCTGCGCGCAGACAACTTCCCGCACGCGCCGACCCGGCATGTGAAGAGCATCGACATGGCCGTGGCCCGCGAGGGCGAGGCGCGCGCGGCCAAGGCGACGCAGGCGGAGTCTGCCGACAAGGATGGTCGCTCATGACCGGCCCGCGCGCTGCCCCGATTTTGTTTCAACCCCTGGAAGGAGAAGTGACCATGAAAACGCATTTCAAACTGCCCCTGGGTGCCGCGGCCATCGCCGTCGGCCTTGGCTGTGCCACGCCGGCGATGGCCGCCGGCTGGAGCTACCAGCAGATCGCCGATGCGCTGCATGCGGTGATGGAATCCGACCGTACGGTCTACACCCGGCTGATCGTCAACCGTCTGCAGAACCAGGAGAAGGTGATCAAGGCCAGCGAGCACTGGAAGGACGAAAAGGCGCTGGTGCTGCCGGCCCAGATGTTCCGCTTCGGCGCCGAGATGGTGGCCGAGAAGAACGCCGGCTTCAGCTACGCGCTGCTCTCCGAATGGCCGGTGAACAAGCAGAACGCGCCCAAGACCGAGGTCGAGAAGGAAGGCCTCAAGGCCATCGCCGCCACCGGCAAGCCCTTCTACAAGGAAGAGACGCTGGGCGGCAAGACCTACTTCACCGCGGTGTATCCCGACAAGGCCGTGGCCAAGGCCTGCATCAGCTGTCACAACGACCACAAGGACAGCCCGCGCACCGACTTCAAGATGGGCGACGTGATGGGCGGTGTGGTGCTGCGCCTGCCGATGTGAGGCGATGGCGATGCGCTTGAAGACCCCCTTTGGCCTGGCGGTGGCCCTGCTCGGTGCCGCCTCGGCTCACGCCGGACGCCCGCCGGAGCTGGCCGGCTTCG
Source organism: Denitromonas iodatirespirans (assembly GCF_018524365.1). Taxonomy (GTDB): domain Bacteria; phylum Pseudomonadota; class Gammaproteobacteria; order Burkholderiales; family Rhodocyclaceae; genus Nitrogeniibacter; species Nitrogeniibacter iodatirespirans. The sequence continues at coordinate 19,276 of NZ_JAEKFT010000036.1, read as the reverse complement.
AGCGCGGCCGCGCGGTGTGGCTGGGCACCTGCCAGCTCTGCCATGCGGAGCCGGCCACCGGCGCCCCGCAGCTGGGCGATGCCCAGGCCTGGGCGCCGCGCGTGGCCCAGGGTAAGGCGGTGCTCTACCGCCATGCGCTGGAGGGCTTCATGGGCCCGCTCGGCGACGAGATGCCGCCGCGCGGGGCCAATCCCGATCTGTCCGATGACGACGTCAAGGCGGCGGTGGACTACATGGTCCAGGCCAGCCAGACCGTCAAACCCTAGTTGTATTCGTGATTCAATCAAGGAGCCGAAAAATGACGACGACCGTAGCCATGAGCCTGTATGAAAAGATTGGTGGCGCCCCCGCCGTGGATGCCGCCGTGGACAAGTTCTACGACAAGGTGCTGGCCGATCCGCGCATCAAGCACTTCTTCGTGAACACCGACATGGCCAAGCAACGCCAGCACCAGAAGACCTTCCTCACCTGGGCCTTCGGCGGCCAGCCCGGCTACAACGGGCGCGGCATGCGCGAGGCGCACAAGCCGCTGGTGGACAAGCTCGGGTTGAACGACACGCACTTCGACGCGGTGGTCGAGAACCTGGCCACCACGCTCAGCGAACTGGGCGTGAGCGACGCGCTGATCGGCGAGGTGGCGAAGATTGCCGAATCGATTCGCGACGAGGTGTTGTGCCGCTGAGGGTGTTGTGGCGGGAGCGTAGGTTGGGCTGACGCAGGAAGCCCAACGGGCAGCGTTGCAGCATGGCACGGTATTGCACGTTGGGCTTCGCTGCGCTCAACCCAACCTACGGGTATGCCCTGTCGGTGCTCAGGCGGGCGCGGTGTCGATGTACTCGCGCCGCACCCGTTTGAGGTTGCACAGCAGCTCGTAGGCGATGGTGCCGGCGGCCTGCGCCACGGTGTTCACCGACACGGTGTGGCCCCACAGCTCGACCGGGCTGCCGATGTGGGCGCCCGGCAGGTCGGTGAGGTCGACCGTCATCATGTCCATCGAGACGCGGCCGATGACGCGGGTGAGCTGCCCGTCGACCGCCACCGGCGTGCCGGTGGGAGCGATGCGCGGGTAGCCGTCGGCATAGCCCATGGCCACCAGACCGACGCGGGTCGGCACCTCGGCGACGAAGCGCCCGCCGTAGCCCAGTGCTTCGCCGGGGGCGAGATTGCGCACGTTCATGATCGCGCTTTCGAGCGTCATCACCGGCGTGAGGCCGTGATCGTCGCTCGGCATCGGGTCAGCACCGTAGAGCAGGATGCCGGGGCGGGCCCAGTCGCGATACGCCGCCGGCCAGCCCAGTACGCCGCCCGAGTTGCACAGGCTGCGCGCGCCGGGCAGGCCGGCGGTGGCGCGGTCGAAGACGGCGATCTGTTCGGCGGTGGCGGCCGCGTCGGGCTCGTCGGCACGGGCGAAGTGGGTCATCAGCACGATCTGGCCGACCTGCGGCATCGCGCTCAGGCGGGCGTGGGCGGCGGCATAGTCGGCCGGCATCAGGCCGGCGCGGCGCATGCCGCTGTCCATCTTGAGCCACACGGTGAGCGGCCGCGCCGCATGGTGGGCCGCCAGCATGTCGATCTGCTCGGCCTGGTGCACCACCATCCACAGATCGTGGGTGCTGGCGTGGATCAGGTCGTCGGGGCCGAAGGCGCCTTCGAGCACCAGGATCGGCTGGGTGATGCCGGCCTCGCGCAGCTCAAGCGCTTCTTCGACGATGGCGACGGCAAAGGCATCGGCCTCACCGGCCAGGGCGCGGGCGCAGGCGACGGCGCCATGGCCGTAGGCATTGGCCTTGATCACCGCCAGCGCCCGCCCGCCATGGCGGGTGCGGGCCAGGCGATAGTTGTGGCGCAGGGCGGCGAGGTTGATGCGGGCTGCGGCGGGACGGCTCAAGCGGCGCTCCGGTGGGCACCTTGCAGGCGCGGGGCGCGCTGCGCGGCGGCGGATGTGCGGTAGCGGTCGAGCGACAGCCCGTCGGTCGAGATGTCGGCCGGGCGGTCGGCGACCAGATCGGCCACGAGCTTGCCCGATCCGCAGGCCATCGTCCAGCCCAGGGTGCCGTGGCCGGTGTTGAGGTAGAGGTTGGGGTAGTCGGTGGCGCCGACGATCGGCGTGCTGTCGGGCGTCATCGGGCGCAGGCCGGTCCAGAACTCGGCGGCCGGCACGTCGCCGCTGCCCGGGAAGAGGTCGTTCACCACCATCTCCAGGGTCTGGCGGCGGCGCGGGTTGAGCGACAGATCGAAGCCGGCCAGCTCGGCCATGCCGCCGACCCGGATGCGGTCGTCGAAGCGGGTGAGGGCGACCTTGTAGGTTTCGTCGAGCACGGTGGACACCGGTGCGGCCTCGGCGTTGGTCATCGGAATCGTCAGCGAGTAGCCCTTGACCGGATACACCGGCAGCTTGAGGCCGAGCGGGGCGAGGAAGTCGCGGCTGTAGCTGCCGAAGGCCAGCACATAGCGGTCGGCACGCAGCACTTCGTCGCCGACGCGCACGCCGCCGATGCGGCCGTTGTCGACGATCAGGCCGTCGACCGCCTGGCCGAAGCGGAAGTCCACGCCCAATTCGGTGGCCATCTCGGCCAGGCGACGGGTGAACAGGTGGCAGTCGCCGGTCTCGTCATTGGGCAGGCGCAGGCCGCCGGCGAGCTTGTCGCGGGCGTGCGCCAGCGCCGGTTCGGCGCCAGCGATCTGGTCGCGGTCGAGCAATTCGAAAGGCACGCCGAAATCCGTCAGCACCTCGATGTCGCGCTTGGCGGCGTCGACCTGGGCCTGGCTGCGGAACAGCTGCAAGGTGCCGCGGGTGCGGCTTTCGTAGTCGAGGCCGGTGTCGACGCGCAGCGCGCGCAGGCAGTCGCGGCTGTATTCGGCCAGGCGCATCATGCGCGACTTGTTGACGGTGTAGCGGTCGGCGGCGCAGTTGCGCAGCATGGCCATCATCCATTCGAGCTGGAAGCGCGTGCCGTCGGGGCGGATGGCCAGTGGCGCATGGCGCTGGAACAGCCACTTCATGGCCTTGAGCGGGATGCCGGGCGCGGCCCACGGCGTGGAGTAGCCCGGCGAGACCTGGCCGGCGTTGGCGTAGCTGGTCTCCAGTGCGGGGCCGGGTTGGCGCTCCAGCACGGTGACGCGGGCGCCGTTGCGGGCGAGATAGTACGCGGTGGAGGTTCCGATGACACCGCTTCCGAGTACGATAACGTCCATGACCTGTCTCCTGATCCGTTGCTGTAGTGATTTTCTACTTTAGTGCGAATTGCGCAGTGAATTTAACTGCGATATGCGGCAAAATATCAAGACAATCACTTTTTTTGAGCCCGTCCTTTGTCATGGAGAAGTGAAATGCGCGAACTGGATCGCCTGGACCGGAAGATCCTCGATCTGCTGCAGAAGAACGGTCGCCTGCCGATCACCGAACTGGCCGAGAAGGTGGGCTTGTCGAGCACGCCGTGCACCGAGCGGGTGCGCCGGCTCGAACGCGAAGGGGTGATCACCGGCTACCACGCCCACCTCAACCCGGTGGCGCTGGGCAAGCCCTTGTTGGTGTTCGTCGAGATCAAGCTGTCGGCCAAGTCGGGCGACGTGTTCGACAAGGTCAAGAAGGAGATGATGTTCATCCCCGAGGTGATGGAATGCCACCTGGTGTCGGGCGAGTTCGACTACCTGGTCAAGGCGCGCATCTCGCAGATGACCGAATACCGCCGCCTGCTGGGCAACATCCTGCTCAAATTGCCGGGCGCGGCCGAGTCGCGCAGCTCGGTGGTGATGGAAGAGATCAAGGAAACCTTGTACCTGCCCACCGACTGAGACCGGCGACCGGCCGTCGGACGCCGTTGGGCGACCAGACCCCAGGGGTTTGTACTGTCGGCATCCGGCGCTAGTATCCGCAGGCCGGCGCCACGCGTGTTGCGCTGCACACCGTCTGGCCGGCACCGTTTTCCGACGATTGGGTGATTCGATGTACTTCATTCTGGGCGGCCTGCAGGCCGACACGTCCACCGAGATGATTGCCGACGGGCTGCGCCGGTACTTCACCGTGACCGAGGTGGTGATCTACCGCGACGGCGACGCCGATCACCCGCTGGCCAAGGTCGCGGTGAGCGACAGCTACATGCACGTGTGGGAAATCGCCAATCGTCTGCGGGGCGTCTATCACCGCGGGCGGGCACTGACCTTCCACATCCCGGCGCACCAGCATTTCGACCATCTGTTCGACGCCGACGACCCGCGCGCCGCCCACGATCCGCGCGAAGCGCTGCATCTGGACTGAGCGTGGGGGCGTCGCCCCGCCTCACACCGAGCGGGTGATGCCGCCATCCACCCGCAGGTTCTGGCCGGTGATATAGCTTGAATCGTCACCGGCGAGGAAGACGATCGCCCTCGACACCTCGTCCACCCGCCCGTAGCGCCCCATCGGGATGCGCGCGCACCGCTCGGTCTTCTCCGGCAGGCTGTCGATGAACCCCGGCAACACGTTGTTCATGCGGATGTTGTCCTTGGCGTACTGGTCGGCGAACAGCTTGGTGAAGGCGGCCAGGCCGGCGCGGAACACGCCCGAGGTGGGAAAGGCCGCCTCCGGCTCGAAGGTGGCGTAGGTCGAGATGTTGACGATGGCGCCGCCGGCCTGTGCCTGCATGATCGGCGTGACCAGCCGCGCGATGCGCACCACGTTGAGCAGATAGGTGTCCATGCCGGCCTGCCAGTCGGCATCGCTCATGGCGAGGATGTCGCCCTTCGGCCCGTGGCCGGCGCTGTTGACCACCGCGTCGATGCGGCCCCACTTCGCCATCGCCGCCTCCACCAGCGCCTGCAGGTCCTCGGCCGACTGGTTGGAGCCGGTCAGCCCGATGCCGCCCAGCGCCCGCCCCAGCGCCTCGCCCTTGCCGGACGAGGACAATACCGCCACCGCATAGCCGGCCTCGGCCAGCGCGCGCGCCGCGTCGGCACCCATGCCGCTGCCACCGCCGATGATGAGTGCGACTTTCCGTTCGTTCATGGTGCTCTCCAAAAAAGGGATGGCGTCATTCTAAGCGTGCGATGGTTCCCGCTTGCCACGCTCCGCACGCTGTGCCGGGCGACCCGTCAAGCCGCGCGGTGCGCCAAGGTGGCCCGGCGAATGGCGACGAAATCGTCATGGCATGGGGGCCGGATCTGGTGTGTACTGCGTCTGTGCGGTGTTGGCCGCACGCAACGATCATCGCAGGGCCTGCCATGGAGCTTTATCACCTCAGAACCTTCGTCACGGTGGCCGAAGAGCGCCACCTGACGCGCGCGGCCGAGCGCCTGCATGTGAGCCAGCCGGCGATCAGCGCGCACATCAAGGCGCTGGAGGAGGAGCTCGGCCTGGTGCTGTTCGAGCGCACGCCCAAGGGCATGCTGCCGACCAGTGCCGGCGAGGCCTTGCTCGAGCGGGCGCGTCAGGCGCTGGCGGCGGTCGGCGCGGTCGGGCTGCATGCACAAGAGCTGCGCGGCGAGGTGATCGGCACGGTGCGCATCGGGCTCAATACCGATGCCGGTTTCCTGCGCTTGGTCGAGCTGCAGGGCGAGCTCAAGGCGCGTCATCCTCGCCTCGAGATCGAGTTCCTCGGCGGCACCACCGGCGCCAATCTGCCCAAGCTGAAGAGCGGCCGGCTCGACGCCAGCTTCGTCAGCGGCGCGCTCGACGAGGCACAGTTCGACAGCCAGGTGCTGCGCGAAGAGGAAATGGCCATCGCCGCCCCCGTGGCACTGCGCGAGGCCATCGGGGCGGGCGACGTGGCCACGCTGGCGCGCCAGCCGTGGATCCACTCCTCGCCCGACCGGGTGCAGCACGCGGTGATGCGCGCCCTGTTCGAGCCGCATGGCGTCGAACCGGCGCGCAGCATGCTGGCCAACCAGAAGGATGCGGTGCTGGCGATGGTGGCCGCCGGGGTCGGGCTGGCGGTGACGCGGCGGCAGGACATCGAACGCGCCGCCGAGGCCGGCGCCGTGTTTGCCGTGTCGCTGCCGATGACGCCGACGCCGACGGTGAGCCTGCGTTTCGCCTGCCTGCGCCAGCGCGCCGAGGAGCCGGTGCTGCGCGCGGTGCGGGCGGCGGTGCTGTCGGTGTGGGGCGACACGGCTACAGGATTTCAGTGATCGCCTCGCGCGTGGCCAGATCGCGCTTGAAGCGGATCATGTCGAGTTCGAGCGCATCGCGGGCCGACACCACGCCCAGCACCTCGCCGTGCAGGCCGACCACCGGCACATGCCGGAAGCCGCCCTCGAACATCAGGTGCAAGGCGTGGCCGAAGGGCATGTCCGGGCCGACTGCCACCGGGTTGCGGGTCATGACGGCGCTCACCGGGGTCGCCGCCGGGTCCAGCCCGTTGGCGACCACGTCGAAGACGATGTCGCGCTCGGTGCAAATGCCGATCAGGCGGCCGTCGTCGACCACCAGCACGGCGCCGAGGGCGTGCTGGCGCATCAGCGTGGCAGCGCTGAGGACATCGAGATCCAGCGGCGCGGCGATGAAGAACCGGTCGTGGATGAGGGTGCTGACGGAACGGTTGGGCATGATGTTTTTTCCTCGAAGGATGGAAGGCGTTCAGTGTTCCAGGTCGTCGCCCCAACGGCGCATGGCATGGCTCAGCAGGGCAGCCTCGGCTTGGGTGACCCGGCCGTCGGCGGCGACGATTTCCAGCATGGTGCGCAGCAGGCGGACGCGCTGGGCCGGCTGATGGATTTCGCCCAGCAGCTGCTCGACCACCTCGGGCGACAGGCTCAAGCGCCCAGCGCTCCAGTGCGCCGAGCATTGCAGCAGGTCGTGGCAGAAGTCCTGCACCACACGGTCGAACCCGTCCGGGCTCAGCCCCAGCTGCTCGATCATGCCGCTGCGGGCGACCAGGGCGGTTTCGGCCGGATCGAGACCGCCGTCGACCAGCATGGCCAGGGAAACGACGCGGGCGACTGCCTCGGTGCTGTCATCGGGATAACTGCGCATCAACGTGCTCCTGTGTCGGCGGCGACCGCGGACCGGTCGGGCATCGGTTCATCGTGGGGGGCGAGGGCGGCAGGGTGCATGGCCTTTGCCCCGCGGCCGCGGCGGCGCGACAGGTGGCGCAGCACGCTGTTCAGCGCCCGTTTGACGACATGGTCGATCGCGCGGTAGAGGTCGTCCTGGGTGTGCTCGACGACCACCGGCGGGCGACCGCTGAGGTGGATCGCAATCTGGCACCGCTTGTCGATGCCGCCGCGCGGGCCATTCTCGTCGGACAGGCGGACACTGATGCGATGGACGCGCGCCGCCAAGACGGCCCGCGGTGCGCGCAGCCGCTGCAGGGTGTAGTTGCGCAGGCCCGGGGTCATGGAAAACCCCTGGCTCGTGATCTCGATTTGCATCTCAGCTCCTGGTGGGTGGGGAAGACGGCCCCACTCTAGGGCGGTCTGCTCATCGATAAAACTCGAATATACTGAGATGCAAAATCAGTTTTTTCGATCAACGGGGCGCCCGTCGCATGGCTTCGCTCAATTACAAACACCTGCGCTACTTCTGGGCCGTGGCCAAGGCCGGCAGCATCGCGCGGGCGGCCGAATCGCTGCATGTGACGCCGCATGCCATCAGCGGGCAGCTGGCGGCGCTGGAGGCCAGCCTCGGGGCGCGGCTGTTCGACCGTGCGGGGCGGCGGCTGACGCTGTCGGCCACCGGGCGGCGCATCCTCGAGCATGCCGACACCATCTTCAGCCTGGGCGACGAGATCCTGGCCCTGGCCAGCGACACGGCGACACGCGACACCCAGCCGCTGCGCATCGGCATCGCCGACTCCGTGCCCAAGGCGGTGGCCTACCGGCTGGTGTCGCCGACCCTGCGTCTCGAGACGCCGATCAAGCTGACCTGCCGCGAAGGGCGCCTCGACCTGCTGCTGGCCGACCTGGCGATCCACCGGCTCGACGTGGTGATTGCCGACCGCCCGATGCCGCCGCGCCTGAGCGTGCGCGGCTTCAACCACCTGCTCGGCGAGAGCAGCCTGACGGTGATGGGCAGCGCGGCGCTGCGAGCGCGCCACCCGGCGCCCTTTCCGGACTTCCTCGACCAAGCCCCGTTCCTGATGCCGGGCGAAGACACCGCCATCCATGGCCCCCTGATCGAATGGTTCGAGGCGCGCGGCTTGCGGCCGCAGATCGTGGCGGAGTTCGATGACGGCGCCCTGCTCAAGGCCTTCGGCCAGGCCAGCACCGGTTTCTTCGTGACGCCGAGCGCCACCTGCGACTATGTGTGCCGGCAGTATGGCGTCGACGCCCTGGGCAAGATCGACGAAGTGGTCGAACAGCTCTACGCGATCACCACCGAGGGCAAGCCCACCCTGCCGGCCGTGCTTGCCATCCAGCAGGCCGCGCGCGACGAGATCTTCGGTGCGCCGCGGGCGCGGCCCAAGGCGCGGCGACGCTCCTGAGCGGGTCCGCCGCCGCGCGCGGCGTCACAGGGTTTTCAGATACTCCACCAGTGCGGTCTTGTCCGCGTCGGGCAGCGCGGTGCCGAAGTCGTGCCCCTGGTTGCCGCCGCCCTTGAGCCGGGTGTCGTGCAGGCTGCCGGCTTGCTCGGCCGCTTCGCCCGAGGTGACATAGCCGACACGCTCGGGGTCGTAGAGGTTGTAGCCGCGCCAGAAGGTGACCGGGCGCGCGGCCGGCGGGTCGAGCAGGTCGCGCAGGGTGGGCACCGAGCCGTTGTGCAGGTAGGGCGCGCGCAGCCAGATGCCGTCGAGAAAGGCGGCGATGTAGCCGCGCAGGGGTTCTTCGACCAGGCCCTCGCGCTCGATGCCCATCTCGGTGACGACCTGGTTGGCTTCATACGCCGCCTTTTCGTTCCAGGTCTCCATGCGATCGCGGCTGGTGCCGACCTCCTCGACCGGCACCACGGTGCCGGTGCGCTCGGAGGCATGGCAGCGCGCGCAGGTGGCGTCGAACACCGCCTTGCCCTGTTCGGCCAGCGCCGGGTCGATGGGGAAGGGGTAGGCCGGTGCGCGCGCGGCCTTGAGGTAGTCGAGCATCCAGTCGATCTCGGCGAGGAACTCGGCGTTGTCCTTGGGCGGCGCGCCGAGCAGGCCGAGGGCGGAATCGATGACCACCGAGCGGGCGTTGTGGCTGTCGCCGGCGAAGTTCATGCGGTGGCCCTTGTCGGGCTGGTACTTGCCGAGGTTCCAGATCGAGGGCATGTCGGTGGGGCCGAAGCTGTCGTCCATCGGCCAGCGGATCATGAAGTACTTGGTGAGGTTCATCGAGTCGTCGCGCCCGCGCCCCCAGTCGGGGAAGGCCGGGTGATACAGCCAGGCGAACTGGGCTTCGCGCTCGAGCAGGCGCTTCTTGGTGATCGGGATGATGAGGTAGCGGTAGATGAGGGCGTCGTCCCAGGCCAGGTCGGTGACCAGGTTGATCTCGCGCATCAGCACGTCGGGGGTGAAGCGCGGGTCTTTGGCGCAGTCGATCAGGAAGCGGAAGAAGGCGGCCAGGTCGAGCGTGTGGTTGGGGCCGGTGGGCACGAACACCGGGTTGCTGTCCTCGGACACGCGGTAGCTGGCGGTGTGGCACACCGCGCAGGTGTTGGCCACGCGGTCGAAGCCGATGGTCTTCTTGGTGAAGCCGACCGGCAGCTCCATGCCTTGCTCCCAGGCCACGCCGAAGGCGGCATAGCCGCCCGGGCCGGGCAGCTTGTCGGGAAACACGCGGGGCAGCACGTAGAAGATCCAGTAAGGGATGCCGGCGTCGGCCTCGGCGCCGATCGAGCCGTATTTGAAGCGCATGTGCGGGTCCTCGGTGACCCAGGCCGGTTGCGGCACCTCGCGGAAGAACTTGACCCAGCCATAGACGCCGGCGGCGATGCCGAGGATGAGCAGCAAGCCGAGTACGGCCAGCCAGGTGCGGCAGCGATGGGATCCGGTCGTCGTGTTCATGGGGCGTCTCCTGTGCGTAGCCCGGATGCAGGCCGCAGGCCGGAATCCGGGAACGGCGTGCCGAATCTCAACGGTTGCTGGTCCAAGTGGTGCACCGCACTGGCATACGGTATGCCGGTTCGGGTGGGTGTCCCCGGATTTCGCTGCGCTGCATCCGGGCTACGTGTTTTTGGGCGGGCGTTCATGCGTGGGCCTCGGTCGGCGTAGCCCGGCCGAGGGCCGAAGGCCCGACGCGGGGGGCGGTGGTGCCGGAGTGGGGCGATGTCCCCGGATTCCGCTGCGCTGCATCCGGGCTACGTTTGTGCGGGCGGGCGTTCATGCGTGGGCCTCGGTCGGCGTAGCCCGGCCGAGGGCCGAAGGCCCGACGCCGGGGGCGGTGGTGCCGGGGTGGGACGGTGTCCCCGGATTTCGCTGCGCTGCATCCGGGCTACGTGTTTTCGGGCGGGCGTTCATGCGTGGGCCTCGGTCGGCGTAGCCCGGCCGAGGGCCGAAGGCCCGACGCCGGGGGTGGTGGTGCCGGAGTGGGGCGGTGTCCCCGGATTCCGCTGCGCTGCATCCGGGCGACGTGTTTGTGGGCGGGCGTTCATGCGTGGGCCTCAGAAGGTCTTGAGATATTCGACGATGGCGTCCTTGTCCTCGGGCGCCAGCGTGGTGCCGTAGGCGGCGCCTTCGTGGCCGGTGTTGCCGTTGCCGGGCGCGGTGGTGTCGAACAGGAAGTATTGCCGGTCGGGTTCGCTGGCCACGTTCGAGACAAAGCCGAGGCGCTTGCGGTCGATGACGTCGTTGCCGCGGTAGAAGCTGGCGGGGCGCGCGTCGGCGGGTTCGAGCAGGTCGCGCACGGTGGGCACCGAGCCGTTGTGCAGGTAGGGGCCGCGCAGCCACAGGCCGTCGAGCGGCATGTTGGCGTAGCCGAAGGTCTTGCGGAAATGCTGGAAGCGGTGCGGGTAGCCGGCGTAGAGCGTGCCCTGGTTCACCGCCAGGGTGTAGGTGTAGGAGTCGAGCCGCGCGCGGTCGGTGGCGATATGCTGTATCGGCGTGACATGGCCGACATATTTGCCCGAGAAGTCGCGCCCGCTGGCGCCATGGCAGGCGGCGCAGGTCTCGGCATACAGCGCGCGGCCGCGCTCGGCCTTTTCCTTGTCGATGGCATAGGGCCAGGGCGGTGGGGTGAGGTCGAGCAGCCATTGCTCGATGCGGCCGATGGCGCGCAGATCGATGGTCGGGGGGGTGGTGCCGGTGCCGAAGGCGGCGCTCTTGTTGCGCTCTTCGGTGCGGGTGTTGTTGCCGTCCCAGTGCAGCTCCATGCGCTGGCCGTCGTCGCGCTTCATGCGCGGGCCCTGCAGCCAGATGGAGGGGAAGTCCGAGGCGCCGAGCAGCTCTTTCTTGGGCAGTTGGTGCATCGGGAAGTTGAACAGCACCTTGGCCGAGTTGAAGGTATCGACCCGGCCGGGGCCCCAGTCGGGCTGGTCGAAGGCGAAGGCGAAGCGGTCGCGCAGCATCAGCAGGCGTTCGCGCATCAGGGCGATGGCCACCGGATACACCACGTAGCGGTCGAGCGGGCTGAGCCGGCCGGCCATGGCCTCGATCTGCGGCACGATGAACTCGCTGCGGAATTTCGGCCCGGCCGCGCAGTTGAAGAAGAAGGTTTCGAAGGCCTTGATGTCGAGCCGGTGCGCCGGCATGCCGAGGATCACCCGCGGCGCGGCGCCGGGCGCGTCGCGCACGGTGCTGACATGGCAGGCGGCGCAGTTGAGGAAGACCCGGTCGATGCCGAGGTTGAAGCGCTTGGAGACGCCGACCGGCAGGTCCTTGCCCGGCTCGTAGGTGAAGCCGATCGAGCGGTAGCCCTCGCCGGGCAGGTGCTCGGGGCAGACCTTGGGCAGCGCCTGCCAGATCCAGTACGGGAAGCCCGATTCGCGCTCGCCGCCGGTGGAGCCGTACTTGAAGTGCATGGGTGCCTCGGCATAGGCCACCGGGATGTCGGCGGTGAAGCGGCCGAGTGCGTAGATGGCGGCGATGAGGGCCAGCAGCCAGGGCAGCCACAGCAGGGTGCGCAGCAGCCAGTGGGAAGGTTCTCGGGGCGTGGGGGACATGGCGTCGTCTCTCTAAAAGACCGCACAGTCGGGCAGGTCGGCATAGGGCTGGGCGGCGAGGCGGCTCGGTGCGTGGCCGCTCGCTTGCAGGCGGGTGGCCAGCCACTGCTGCATCGAGGCCAGGTCGCCGCTGTGGCGGATGTCGCCGGCCTGGGACGAGGCCGGCGGCGGCATCGGCGTTTTCTCGCGCGCGCCGGCCGGCGCCGCCCACATCGCCAGGCGGCGGGCCATGCGCGGGGCGCAGGTGTCGATGCGCGCGCGCACGGTGTCGCGGTCGCCATGCAGGAAGCCGGGCGGAAAGGCCTCGGTGCTGTTGTGGCACAACCCGCAGTGGCGATAGAAGGGCGCGAGCTCCGGGTCGTCGACGCCGCTGCGCTCGGCGATCCTGGGTACCACCGGTTGCGTGCGCTCGGGCGGCATCGGCAGCAGCGCGGCGAGCACCGTGGCGCGGCGCAGCGGCGCATCGGCCAGCGCATCGCTGCGCCCGGCCAGGGTGTCGGCGGCGAGGCGCTCGATATGCGCGCGCAGCGGGGCGAGGTCGTCGGCCAGCTGGAGCGAGACGCTGTCCGGGGTGATGGCCACCGCCACCAGCGCGGCGCCCTCGGCGGTGCGTGGCGCCGGCCCGCTCGGCACGAAGCGGCCGCTGGCGGCGCGTTCGAAGCGCAGGCCGGCATGGGCACGGCCGCTGCCCAGGCTGAGCTGGTCGAGCCACAGGCGGGTGTCGGTGCGCCGGGCGCTGAGCGCGATGCCGCTGGCGTGGTGGCAGTCGAGGTCTTCGCGCCCGGGGCGTGTGCGGCGTGTGCATGCGAGCGTGAGCGTCTCGGTGCTCGGCGTCGGCGCGGTGCGCAGCCGCTGGTCGAGTGCGGCGATGTCTGCATCGGCGAAGAACTGGCCGACGGCGTGCACCACGTGGCTCAGGGTGGCCGGGTCGTCGCCCCGCCAGTGTTCGAGCGGCGCGCGCAGGGCGAGCGGGTCGAAGCGCTCGGCCACATCGGCGAGGCGGCGCAGCGCGGCCGGGTCGGTGGGCAGGGCCTGCCATGGCAGGGTGGCGGCGAAGGGCTGGCGGTTGGGGATGTCGGGGTCGGGCAGGGGCAGGCCCTCGGGCCAGTGCTGCGCCCAGTGGGCGGCGAGCGGGGCCAGCGCCGGATCGTCGGCGAGCAGGCCGGGGGCGGCGGTGCCGCTCAGGCGGGCCAGCAGGGCGCGCGATAGCAGGCGGGCGCGGCAGTTCACGGCGGCGCTCGGCTCGGCGCTGGCACAGCCGTGCTGCCACACGGTCTGGGCCAGCGACAGCCGGTTGGCACGGTCGGTGGCGTCGTCGATGGCGTTGGCCACGTCTACCCCGTGGCGCCAGGGCAGGCCGTAGAAGTCGCCGCCCGCGGCCGCCAGCAGGCGGCGAATGGCCGGATTGGCGCTGGTTTCGTCCCAGCTCTGGCGCGAGAAGATGGGCGCCGCGTTCTGGTGGCAGGCCAGGCACAGGCCGCGGTTGCCGGCGCGCAGGCGCGGGGTGGCGCCTGCGCGGTAGTCGTCGACGATCTCGAAGTCGAAGCGCCCGGCGCCTTCGTTGTAGCTGATCACTTCGAGCACGCCGGCCGCTTCGTGGTAGCCGATGTAGAGCCGGTCGCGCAGCAGCGGGCGGTCGGTGCCGGCCGGCTCGCCGGTGACGGCGACCACCACGCGCGGCGCTTCGAAATAGTGCGCCGCGCCGGCGGTGTGGCGCTGCAGCGAGCGGCCAAGCGGGATCAGCACCAGGGGCATGGGGTCCGGCCCGTCGCTTTCGAGCAGCGGGCGGATCTGCGCCAGCAGTGCGCCGAGGGGGAAAGGGATCTGCGCTTGCGTGTGGCCCGGCGGTGTCATCACGTGCGCGAACAGCGAGGCGGGCGGCTCGGCCGCCGCGCTGCCCGGCAGCGCCAGGCAGGCGGCGAACACGCACTGGCCGAGGCGGCGCCAGAGGCTGCGCATGGGCGCGGCCTCATTGCGCCGCGGCGACGAGTTTGCGCTGCTGGGTGCCGGTCCAGCAGTCTTCCGCCGTCTTGCCGGTTTTCAGGTAGTCGGCCTTGCCGGCCTCGTCGATGGCCTTGTTGTAGAGCACGAAGTTCACCACGAAGCTGCGGTCGATGTAGGCGCGGCCGAGGTAGAGGCCGGGGCGCACCATGCGGATCTCGTCGCGGATGGCGAAGCCGTCGCGCCCGGCCATCATGTCGGGCATGCGGCGGTAGCCGGGCAGCTGGTCGGTGAAGGCGTAGTCGATGATGATCGATTCGCGTCGCCCGTCGAGCAGGCTCTGGCCGCAGTAGAGCCGCGCGGGGAAGAGCAGCCACTGGTCCTTGCCATCGACGGTGATTTTCGTCAGCGGATTGTCATTGCCTTCTTCGACCAGCCCCACGGTCTTGAGCGGGCCCAGGTCTTCGATGCGGTTGCGCAGCAGGCGCTCGTCCCGGTAGAAGACCTTGCCCTTCCACAGGATCTCGCCCATCAGGTCGAGCTTCTTGCCGGCCACATTCACCAGCAGGCCCTTGAGCCCGCCGCCGGCGATCTCCGACAGGCGCAGCTTGCCGCTGCCGCCCTTGGGAAAGAACAGGTCGCCCTCGAAGGGGCCCTCGGGGATCGGCCCGGCGGACAGCCGCGCGTAGATCTGGTCGACCTGTTCCTGGTCGAGCAGGGCGAGGTTCTTGGGGGTGATCTTGTACAGATCCTCGACCGACAGCGGGTGCTGGGCCTCCAGCTCGGCGAAGTCGGGCTTGGCGTTGTGCGCTTCGCCCCAGGGGGCGAAGGGGATGTCCGGCGGGTTCTTGTCTTCCTTGGCGCCGCAGGCGGCGAGCAGGGTGACGGCGGCGGCCGTGGCGAGGAGGCGGGCGGTGCGATGCAGTGTCATGGCAGTCCTCCTCGCTTACAGGGTGGCCAGGAAGGCGGTGAGCGCCTTCTTGTCGTCGTCGGACAGGTCCTCGCCGAAGCGGTGACCGGCGTTCTCGATCTCGGCGAAGCAGGAGCTGTAGATCTGCTTGACCAGGTAGGGCCGCTTCTTGAGCGCCTCGATCAGGCCGTTGGGTTGGCTGGTGACCTCCTCGGTGATGCCTTTCAGGTCGGCCAGGATGCGCTTGCCCTCCTCGGGCCCCCATTGCTTGACCAGCCGCGCCTCGACCTCGTCGGGCTTGAACTTGGCCTGCACCAGGTCGACCACGAAGGTCTTGTGCTGGAAGTTGCCCACCGTGCCGGCATTGACGCCGCGCCCGTCGATGTTGGCCGGGATGGTGAGCGAGAAGCCGACCAGCTTTTCCTTGTCGGTGCCGTCCCACAGCCGCGGGCCGACGCGCAGGGTCACGTCCTCGTTGAGCAGGGTCACCTTGGGCATGCGCTGGTCGGGGTGGAGCAGCGCGTCCATGCTCGCCTTGTAGAGCGCGAAGCGGCCCTCGACGCTGGGGTCGTAGGCCCAGCAGGCCGGTTGTTGCTCCGGCGGCAGCAGCGACAGGTCCTTGCCATCCACATAGCGCGGGCGCATGGCGTAGAAGGCGTTGGCCTTGTTCTCGGGCTGGCCGCACAGCTCGGGGCCGACCGCGTTGTTGTGCATGAAGGGGGCGTGCGCCCACAGGTTGAGCAGCGAGATGTTGCGGTAGTAGCTGCGCCCGCCGTCGGCCGGCTCCTTGAGGTTGGGGTCGGGTGGCTGGGCGCGCAGGGTCTCCGAGCCATATTCCTGCCAGATCTTGCCGGTCATGTGGTTGGAGTGCAGGGCGCGGCAGCGGAAGGTGCCGACCTCGGACACCAAGGTGGGCGCATCGTTGCCCAGCCAGTCGGCGCGCAGGCCGCTCTTGGCGTCGACCTTGTGAAAGTCGAGCGCGTCGAACTGGCCGGCCGCTGCCTCGGGCTGGCTGGAGTGGCAGCGCGCGCAGGTGTTGGCAAACACCTTCTGGCCGCGGGCCACGGCGCCCTCGCCGAACTCTTTTTCAAGGTCGGCGATCAGGTCCTGCAGGGCGTAGGTGGCCGCCGGGTCGGCCGCGCGGCGCTGGTTCTCGCGCGCCTCGCGCAGGTCGGTGGCACGCGCCTCGGCCGACATGAAGAAGTCGAGCACGTTCACCAGGCGGTCTTCGATGGCGCGGAAGTTGGGGCAGTCGCGTCGGCATTGGCCAATGTTGAAGGGCGTCTGGCCGAAGCCGCGCTGTTGCGGGTCGGCCACGCGCAGGTCGGTGAGGTGGTTGACCCAGCACTGCTCGGAGCAGGAGCCGATGTTGAAGTACACCCGCTGGATGGCCTCCAGCGCGCCGATCGAGTCCTCGCCGCCCTTGAGGATGTGATGCACGGTCTCCTCCTTGAGCGACTTCTCCCAGCACTTGTTGTCACGCCCCGGCTCGCACCAGCAGGTCGGCGCCGTCTTGCCCTCGCAACTGGCCACCTTGCGCCACTTGAGCACCTTCTCACCGGCGAACACCGGGCGCTGCGGGATGTTGATCAGTGCGTTCATGGTGCCGGGATTGTTCACCTGGTCGTTGGGGATCGCCGAGGTGTCGGTGGTGCCCGGCCGGGCGTGGGCGAACATCTGCCATTCGAGCGTGTTGGTGGCCATGCCCGAGACCATGATCTCGGACATGCGCGAGTACTGGTTGCCCAGCAGGCCCTTGATGTTTTCCCACTTCGGGTTGGCCGGGTCGGCCGGCGGGTTGAGCGGATCGAAGGAGATGTGGCAGGAGCCGCAGGCAGTGCCGATCAGGTAGGGCGGCTCGACCGAGCCGTCGAGCAGGCGGCTCTTGGCCGGCTCCTCCGAGCCGGCGGCGGCCGGAATCTTGCCGTTGTAGCCTTCCCAGCTGCCGGCACGGCCGTTGAGTTTGACCCACTGCTCAAGATTGAAGCGCGGGTTGGGAAACTTGCGCACGCCGAGCATGCCGGTCGAGGTGCCGAACTTCAGGTCGCAGGCGCTCTGGCGCTGGTCCTGGGGCCCGTGCACATCGCCCTCGGCCAGCGGCGCATCGCGAAAATCGCAGGCCGGGTCGCGGTAGCCGTCCTTGCCGACATACTTGAGCAGCTCCTCGTCGCCGGGACACCAGTCGAGGCCGTAGGTCTCGTCCAGCGACTTGGCCGGGCAGTTGGCCTCGCCCGGCGTACAGCAGCTCGGATCGTTGATCCCGCCCCAGGCGCGGAAGCGGTCGCCCCGCTCATCGGAGCGCAGCACCCGGAACCAGTCGATCAGTACCCCGACGCGCTGCTGGAACACATAGGTGTGGAAACGGTCGTTGCCGGCCGTGGCCTTGAACCAGATCAGCCGCCCGGCGCATTCGGAGGCGTTGAGCCCCTCGCGCGCACAGGCCTCAACGTAGGGGATGTCCTGTTCGTGGACCTTGGCGGTCGTGTCCGCCGCATGGGCCGGGCGGGGTGAGGGGAGTGTGACGGTCAGGGCGATGGCAAGCAGGAACAGGCGGACCATGAAGGGCTCTCCGCAATGCGGGGGATTGACCGGCCCGAGGTGCAAGCGCTCGACAAGGCGCTTTGGCGCAACCCCCGAAAACGTTCGGGGTAAAGGGGCTCCGATCCGGGGGATGGCGCGGTGGATCGGTCTTGCGCGCGCCATCGTCATATTTTTTTGGCTCTGTTTACTGGTGTAGCACCCTATATCTCGATTACAAGACAGGCGTGCTGCCGCGCCGTATGATCGATTGCCGCACAGACCGGAGTCGCCATGCCCCGCTTCATCGCCCCCCTGGCCGCCATCCTGTTGTCGCTTGCTCTCGCGGCATGCAGCCGCACGCCCCCCGAGCAGGCCATCCGCGAGGCTGTCGGCCGCATCGAGCAGGGCATTGCGGCGCATCAGAACGCCGCGGTGCGCGCCGAACTGGCCGAGGCCTTCCGCGGCGGCCCCGCCGATGACCCCGGCCGCCTCGACAAGGCCGGCGTGCAGCGCCTGCTGGCCGGCTATTTCCTGCGCTACAAGCACATCGGCGTCGTCGTCACCGGCGTGACGGTCGAGCCGCTGGCCCATGCCGACGACCAGGCCTGGTCGGACGCCTCGGTGCTGCTCACCGGTGCCGACGGGCTGATCCCCGAGGCCGGCCGCCACTACCGGGTGCGCGGTCTGTGGGTGCGCGAGGGCAGCGACTGGCGGCTGCGCGAGCTGCACTGGGAATAACCCATCCGCACACAACCGGAGCACCAGGATGACGACACAGGAAGACAAAGGGCGCGCCTTTCGCGCGCTGCACCAGGGCGAGGGCGCCTTCATCATCCCCAACCCGTGGGATGTCGGCACGGCGCGGCTGCTGGCGCATCTGGGCTTTGCGGCGCTGGCGACCACCAGCGCCGGCTACGCCTTCTCGGTCGGCCAGCGCGACAGCACCATCGGGCGCGAGGCGATGATGGCGCATGTGCGCACCCTCGTCGCGGCCACCGAGCTGCCGGTCAGCGCCGACCTGGAAAACGGCTTCGGCGACGACCCGGCCACTGTCGCCGAGACGCTGCGCCAGGCGGTGGCGGCAGGGCTGGTCGGCGCCTCGATCGAGGACGCCACCGGCCGTCCCGAGGCGCCGCTCTATGCCCTGCCGCAGGCGGTCGAGCGCATCCGCGCGGCGGCCGAGGTGGTGCGGGCGCTGCCCTTCCCGTTCATGCTCACTGCCCGCGCCGAGAACTACCTCGTCGGCCGGCCCGATCTGGACGACACCATCGCCCGCCTGCAGGCCTACCAGGCGGCAGGCGCCGACGTGCTCTACGCGCCGGGGCTGACGAGTCGGGACGAGATCGCCGCCGTCGTGCGCGCCGTCGATCGGCCGGTGAACGTGGTGATGGGGCTGCAAGGCGTCCGGCTGACCCTGGCCGAGCTGTCGGCGCTGGGGGTCAAGCGTGTCAGCGTGGGCAGCGCCCTGTCGCGCGCCGCGCTCGGCGCCTTCCTGCGTGCGGCGCGCGAAATGCGCGCCCACGGCAGCTTCACGTTTGCCGACGAGGCCGTCGGTTTCGACGAGATCAGCGCGATGTTCTAGGGCGAGCCCGGGGCGTAGTGAAGGAAAGTACAAGCCCTGCAACCGTGTTATTGCAAATGTCATTGTCGTATGTAAAATGGCTGCCTCTTCCGGCTGCAAGGCACCCCCATGTTCACCTCCGACACCCGCCTGTTCGCGCTCACCTGGCGCGACGCGCCGTTCGATTTGCCGGTCGAAGCGTGGTGGGGGACTGAGGCGCTCTCGGCGGGTTTCGAGCTGGTGGTCGATCTGCTCTCGACCGACGCCTTCATCGAACTCAAAGCCCTGCTCGGCCAGACGGTCACGCTGCACAGCACGCTCTCCGACGGCAGCCGCGCGGGCCGCTCGGCCCTGGTGC
>NZ_JAEKFT010000035.1 GCF_018524365.1 Denitromonas iodatirespirans | reverse complement strand
GCGGCTCGATCAGCGCTTCGAGCGCCGCCCACGGTGTCACCGCTTCGATCTGGGCAAGGAACCGGTCGCGGCGCGTCATCTTCTTCTTGGCCGCGTACTCAAGGTCGGAGAAGCTCGATTGCATCGGGATCGTCACCGTCGTGAAGGAACTATGCGTATTGTCTCAAACAGAGCCGCCCGTGGGGCGATATGCAAACGAAATAATCAGCGTTTCCTTAGGGTTTGCCACGCTTGAGCACACCGCCAAGTGGCGCATGGCATTCACGGAAGCCGGCACAGCGACCGATGCCACCCTGGCCGTAAGCGCTTCAGGCCACGCAGGGTTGAGCCACTAGGCCTTACCCGGCCAGGCAAGCGCCGGCCACTGCTCCGCCGGAATCACCGACGGCCGGTTGAAATCGGCCCTACCACTCGGCCTCGGCACTCATCGACACCGCCCCGCGGTGATCCAGCGACCACACCTCAGCCGCCCCCTTCCCCACCGGCGCCCCGTTGAGCGAGAACGGATCGACATCGAAGATCGGCCGCTCGACCCGGTAGTCGAAGCGCGTGAGCGGCCGACCGCCGGCATGCCGCGCGGCGAGGTCAGCGAGCAGAGAGGCGATGAGCGGGCCGTGCACGACGAGGCCGGGGTAGCCCTCCTCCTCGACCGCATAGGGCCGGTCGTAGTGGATGCGATGGCCGTTGAAGGTGAGCGCCGAGTAACGGAACAGCAGCACCGGGTCGGCGCGCATCGGCTCGTGCCAGACGGCGGCCTTGTCGGCCACGCGCGGCGGCGGCGGGGCGTCGGCGGTGGGCTTGTCGCGATAGACGATGTCGTGTTCTTCGACGATGGCCAGCCCGCCCGGGCCGTCGATGCGGTGCTCGACCACCACGAACACCAGCGCGCCGCTGCGCCCGTGCTTTTCGCGCACATCCTTGATCGTCGACACGCGCTGTACCGGCTCGCCGATGCGCAAGCGCTGGTGGAAGCGCACCCTGCCGCCGGCCCACATGCGCCGCGGCAGGTCCACCGGGGGCAGGAAGCCGCCGCGGCGCGGATGGCCGTCGGGGCCGATGTCGGCGGCGCGCGCATGCGGCAGGAAGTACAGCCAGTGGGCGAGCGGCGGCAGCGGGTCGCCGTCCCGCGCGGGGCCGTCGGGCTTGTCGAGCGTGGCGCGCCAGCCGGTGAGCGGGGCGGCGGTGAGGCGGTCGTGGGCCGTTTCCTGGCGGCCGATCCAGTCGGTCAGGGGCTGGCGCATGCGCGGGCTCCGGAGGCTGCAGGGCGGCGAGGTGCCGTGGATTCAGTGTAGATGGGGCGGCCCGGGGTGATCAAAGTCACGCTCCCGTCGACATTTCCGGCCACACACGCAGAGGTCTGCGCTGGATCAAAGACCGGATTCTTGACATGGATTAATTATTGGCCTTGTCGAAGAACCGCGAGAGAGAGTGCCATGGACAAGATTTGGCGTCGCCGGGTGGCGGCGGTCGCGTTGTGCCTGGGGGTGGGCGCTGCGCCTGTGCCGGCGCTGGCGGATGAGGCGGCCGACATGCTGGCCCGCATCGGCGAGGATGCGCAGGCACGCGCCAAGGCCATCGACAACGGTCGCGGCATTGCCACCTTTTGTGCCAATTGCCATGGAGCGGACGGCGTGAGCACGATTCCCGAGGTGCCGAATCTGGCGGCGCAGAATCCGGACTACCTGCTCACCCAGATCAACGCTTTTACCAGCGGCAAGCGCAAGAACGAGTTCATGGAGGGCCTGATGCGCGCCCTGGCGCCCGCTGACAAGGCCGCCTTGGTGCTGTTCTATGCCTCGCTCTCGGCGCCGACGCCCCGCACGGTCGCCGAGAGCGAGGTGGCGGCTGCCAAGGAGGCCTTTGACAAGATCTGCGCCCGCTGCCATGGCGGCGCGGCGCATGGCAGCACGACGACGCCCCGCTTGGCCGGGCAGCAAACGGAGTATCTGCGCCAGAGTCTGCGTCGCTATCTGACGATGTCGGGCGAGCGTTTCTATCCGCCGATGACGGCGGCGGTGACGCAGCTCGGCGAGAAGAATATCGACGCGGTCACCGTTTACCTGGGGAGCCTCAAGTAGCCGTCGACACATCGGGGGTGTCAGCCGGTGTCTCGGTGTGGCGCATGCCTCGGCATCGTGGATACATAGGCTTACAATACGGGCTCCGCCGCCGCCCCCGACACGAGCCCCTCATGAACGACGCCCTGCGCATCTTCGCCGGCCACTCGAACGACCCCCTGGCCCAGGAAATCTGCCGCACCATCGGCATTCCGCTCAGCCCGCTGGAAATCGCCCGCTTCTCCAACGACAACCTGCATGTGCAGGTGATGGCCAATGTGCGCGAGCGCGACGTGTTCGTGGTGCAGTCCTTCACCGAACCGGTGAGCGATCACATCATGGAATTGATGATCACCCTCGACGCGCTGCGCAGTGCCTCGGCGCGGCGGGTCACGGCGGTGATTCCCTACTACTCCTACGCGCGCTCCGACAAGAAGGACGCGCCGCGCATCTCGATCACCGGGCGGCTGGTGGCCGACATGCTGCGCACCGCCGGTGCCGACCGGGTGCTGACCATGGACCTGCATGCCGACCAGGTGCATGGCTTCTTCAGCATGCCGGTCGACCACCTCACCGCGATCCCCACCATCGCCGAGCATTTCCGCCAGCGCTACGACATCTCCAACATGGTGGCGGTGGCCACCGATGCGGGCGGCGCCAAGCGTGTCGGGCGCTTCTCGGAGCGGCTCGGCATCCCGATGGCGATCATCGACAAGCGTCGGGTCAGCGACACCCAGGTCAAGCAGGGCCAGGTGGTGGGCGAGGTGGCCGGGCGCGACGTGGTGATCTTCGAAGACGAAATCTCCACCGGCGGCACGCTGGTGTCGAGCATCCACACACTCAAGGACGCCGGCGCCCGCAGCATCCATGCCGGCGCGGTGCACGGGGTGCTGTGCGGCCCGGCCATCGATCGGCTGCGCGAGGCGCCGATCGAATCGATCGTGGTCACCAATACCGTCGACATCCCCGCGCACAAAGCCTTCGACAAGCTCACGGTGCTCACCGTGGCGCCGCTGTTCGCCGCCGCCATCGAGCGCATCCACAGCGGCGAGAGCGTCGGCGCGCTGTTCGAGTAAGCCGCCGGCCGCTTGGCGGCGGCACGTCCGCCGGCTAGACTCGATCGCCTGTGCGCCCGCCCCGGGCGCCATTCATCGAGCATGCCATGCCGGTTTCCCTCGCCTACCTGGGCGTCATCCTCATCTGGTCCACCACACCGCTGGCCATCCAGTGGAGCACGCAGGGCACCGGCTTCGCCTTCGCGGTGTTCTCGCGCATGCTGATCGGCGTGATCGTCGGCACCGCCTTGCTGCTCGCCGGGCGCATCCCCTTCCCGCTGCACCGCAAGGCGCGCCTGTCCTACCTGGTGGGCGGCCTCGGCCTGCTCGCCGGCATGGGCTTCACCTACTGGGCGGCCCGCCATGTGTATTCGGGGCTGATCTCGGTGATGTTCGGCCTCTCGCCGCTGGTCGCCGGCGTCATGGCCGCGGCATGGCTGGGCGAGCGCTCGCTGACCCGCCCGCGGCTGATCGGCGCCGCGCTCGGCGTGAGCGGGCTGGCCGTCATCTTCCTGCATGGCGGCACCCGCGGCGGCCCGCAGGCGCTGGCCGGCCTGGGCGCGCTCTTGATCGCCGTGGTGTGCTACACCGCCGCCATGGTGTGGCTCAAACGCATCGGCGACGACAGCCCGCCGCTGGCCACCACGGTGGGCACGCTCAGCGTCTCGCTGCCCGGCTTCGCGCTGCTGTGGTGGCTCACCGACGGCACCCTGCCCGACACCCTGCCGCTGCGCGCCGGGGCGGCCATCGTCTATCTCGGCGTATTCGGCTCGGTCATCGGCTTTGCGCTGTACTACTACTGCATCCGCCACATGGAAGCCTCGCGCGTGGCGCTGATCACTCTGATGACGCCGGTGCTGGCCTTGCTGCTGGGCCAGACGCTCAACGGCGAGGAGACCGGCCCGCGCCTGTGGGCGGGCACGGCGCTGATCCTCACCGGGCTGGCGATCTACCAGTGGGAGAGCCTGCGCGGCTGGCAGCGCGGGCGCCGCGAACGCCGCGCGGGCGTATAATCAGCATTTCCTGATACACGGAGTGCTCCCATGCGTGCCTGGCTGATGGCGGCCCTCGCGGGCCTGAGTTTTTCCGCACTGGCGGACACGGTGGACATCGACGCGGCCACCCTCGAGCGCCTGCGCGCCGAGGGCGTGCCGGTGGTGGACATCCGCACCGCGCCCGAGTGGCAGCAGACCGGCATCGTGCCCGGCAGCCATCTGCTGACCTTTTTCGACGCCAGCGGCGAGGCCGAGCCCGAGGCCTGGCTGGCACGGCTGCAGGCGATCGCCAAGGCCGGCCAGCCGGTGGTGCTGATCTGTCGCAGCGGCAACCGCAGCGCAAAAGTCAGCCGCTTTCTCACCGAAAACGCCGGCTACGCCCGGGTGTACAACGTCGGCGGCGGCATTCGTGACTGGCTCAAGGACGCGCATCCGGTGGTCCAGCCCGCCCAGGCGGCGTCCACTTGCGCGCGCGCCAGCACCTGCTGAACCGTCGGCGGGCCGGGCCACCCGGGGCGACCCGACGGGTCCTGCCGAGCGGCAGGGCAGCGTTGGGCGACTCGCACTATCATGGATAGCCTCCATCTCGCCAGAGCACGGCCATGCTACGTATCGCCATCGTCGACGACCACAACATCGTGCGCGCCGGTTTCCGCGAAATGCTCGCGGAGGTGTCGGATCTGCAGATCGCCTTCGAGGCGGCGTCGGGCGAGGCGGCGCTGGCCGAGCTGCGCGAGACGCCCTGCGACGTGATGCTGCTCGACCTGGCCCTGCCCGGCCAGAGCGGTGTCGACGTGCTGCATGCGGTGCGCCAGCGCTATGAGGACTTGCGCGTAGTGGTGCTGACCGGCTTCCCCGAAGAGCGCTACGCGGTGGCGCTGATCCGCCAGGGTGCCGACGGCTACCTGTGCAAGGACTGCGAGCCCGAAGAGCTGATCCGTGCCATCCGCACCGTGGCGCAGGGGCGACGCTACGTCTCGGCGCGGGCGGCCGGCCTGCTGGCCGACGAGCTGGCCGGCGACGGCACGGCCGCACCGCACGAGCAGTTGTCGCCGCGCGAACTGCAGGTCTTCCAGCGGCTGGCGCGGGGCGAGTCGGTGTCCGAGATCGCCACGGCACTGACGCTGAGCGTAAAAACCGTGAGCACCTACCGTACCCGCCTGCTCGACAAGCTGGGCGTGGAGAGCAACGCCGAACTGGCCGCCTACGCCATCCGCCACGGGGTGATGGTCGAGTGAGCGACGCGCTCAGCTGACCGACGCCGACTCGACCACCAGCGGCAGACGGGCGCGGATGCGTGTGCCGGCCCCGGGGCGGCTGTCGATCTCGCACACCCCCGAGAACATCTGCATGCGGTGACGCATGCCCGCCAGGCCGTAGTGGCGGCGGCCGACCCGGGCCGGAACGAAGCCCGTGCCGTCGTCTTCGATCCTCAACTGCACCGCCTCGTCCTTGCATGACAACGCCACCGTCACCGTGCGCGCACCGGCATGGCGGCGGATGTTGGTGAGCGCCTCCTGGGCGATGCGGTAGAGGGCCAGGGCGCCTTCCGCCGACAGCGGCAGATCGCCTTCCGGCAGGTCCAGATGCAGCTCGGCGCCGCTGCGCTCGGCGAAATCCTCGGCCAGACTGCGCAGCGCGACCACCAGCCCCAGCTCGCGCAGCAGCGGCGGCTGCAGATCGTCGATGATCCGTCGCTTCAGCGAGATGCCCTGGTCGAGCGTCTCCAGCAGGCGGTCGAAGCGTTCGCGGTGCGGCGCCAGCGCGTCCGGGTCGAGCTTGCGCACCAGCCAGGCGGTGTCCATCCGCGCCGCGGTGAGCAGGGCGCCGAGTTCGTCATGCAGCTCGCGTGCCAGCCGCGCCTGCTCGGTTTCCCGCGTGCGGGTGAGGTAGCTGGCCAGCTCGGACAGCTCGGCGGTGCGCTCCTGCACGAGCTCGTCCAGCCACCGATTCTCGCGCCGCAGCAGATCGGCGATCCGCTCGCGCAACCGCAGCTGCCGCTGCCCCATGGTGAACAGCAGCACCAGCAGCACCAGGGCGCCACCGGCGAGGATCGCCACCACCCAGCGGGTCGCTTCGACATGGGCGATCGAGGCATCGAACGAGCGCTGCCCGCGCGCCAGGATACGGCCCTTGTACTCGGTCACCGCCTTGCGCAGATCGTTCATGTAGCGCCGCCCCTCGGCCGCACGGTCGGCCGAGCCTTCGGGCCCGAGCTGGCCCCGGTTCACGGCATCGGCCAAGAGGCGCTTCTTGAGCACCACCAAGCCGCGGATCTGTGCCAGCGCGTTCTGGTCTTCGGGCGTCGGCGCGAGATCCTGGCGAATATCTTCGAGCGTGTAGTCGAGGGTCGCCAGGCTGTTGAGATAGGGCTCCAGGTAGGCGCGCTCACCGCTGAGCAGATAGCCGCGCACGCCGCTTTCGGCATCCACCAGCTGGATCAGCAGACTGTCGAGCCGGCCGGTGCGCTCGGCCTGCAGCTGCAACTGGCGCAGCGCGCCGAGACTGGCGGTGGCCTGCCAGTGACTCGAGACCAGCAAGGCGGAGACCAGCGCGGCGCCCAGTCCCAGCAGCAGGCCGCGCCAGTGGCGCCCCAGCGATCGGCGGGGCTCGGTGGCGGGTGGTTGTTCCGGCATGGCTTCCTCCGTGGCGGCCCGGGCCGGTCGCCACCGTGCAGGAATCGTCCTACATGCGATTCCGACACCTCCGATAGCGACCGACCGGGGCCAACGCCTACGCTTTCAATCGTTCGCTACACAAGGCGAAGGCGCGGGCAGACAGCGCACCGGCACGCCTTGGCAACGAACCTAATCCCACATTTTCGTCAGGAGATCCGTCATGAATTCCAAACTCAGTCTAGCCGCATTGCTGATCGCCGGTTCGCTGCCGCTCGCGGCGCTGGCCGCCAACCCCACCCCGGCCGGCGGCAGCGGCGCCGACGCCGTCCCGCCGATGTTCCAGGAGCTCGACCGCGACAAGGACGGTCAGATCAACAAGGAGGAGGCCAAGCGTTCCGCCGACGCCAGCGCGTCCTTCACCAGCATCGACACCGACAAGAACGGCAAACTGTCGGTGGCGGAATGGAAGGCCCATGACAAGCAAGGTGCCACCAAACAGTAAGCGCCACAGGGCCGGCACAGCCGCCGGCCGTGACGACCCGCGCACGGGTCGGCCCGCCCGTCGGGCGGGTTCGCGCCTGAAAGGAGGAACTGCACATGCCCATGCTCCGATCCCTCTTCGCCAGCCTGCTGTTGCTCGTCGCGCTGGCCGCGACGGCACAGACCGATACCCCCGACACCCTGGTCCGCAACGTGACCGACGAGGTGCTGGGCATTCTCTCGGAAGCCCCCGAGTCGCAGGCCGACCGCCGGCAGACGGCGATGCGCCTGATCGAAAACAAGATCGCACCGCACTTCGACTTCACGCGCATGACCGCCTTGGCGGTCGGCCAAGGCTGGCGCCAGGCCGACGAGGGCCAGCGCGACGCGCTGACCGACGCGTTCCGTACCTTGCTGGTCCGCACCTATGCCAATGCCCTGGGCGGCTATTCCGGCCAGAAGGTCCACTTCAAGCCTTCTCGCGCCGCCGATGCCCAGGACGAAGCCACGGTGCGCAGCGAGATCCGGCAGGCCGGCGCGCCGCCGATCACGGTGGACTACCGGCTGGCCCGGACCGACGGCGACTGGAAAGTCTTCGACGTGGTGGTCAACAACGTCAGCTTGGTCACCAACTACCGCAGCAGTTTCGCCACCGAACTGGCGCAAGGCGGCGCCGATGGCCTGATCCGTGCCCTGCGCGACAAGAACCGGCAGGCCGCCGACAGCGGCTGAGCCTCAACCACCAGGAGAACATCATGCGTACCCTTCCACGACTCACGCTCGTCCTTGCCCTCGTCACGGCGCTGGCCGCCTGTGCCGGTTCGCCGACACGCGAGAGCACCGGCCAATACATCGACGACAGCGCCATCACCACCAAGGTCAAGAGCGCCTTCGTCAAGGACAAGACCGTCAGTGCCTTGAACATCGGCGTCGACACCTTCAAAGGTGAGGTGCAGCTGTCGGGTTTCGCCGATACGCGCCAGGAAATCCAGCGGGCCGGCGAGCTGGCCCGCGATGTGCCCGGCGTGCGTAGCGTCAAGAACGACATCCGTCTCAAATAGCCATGACCCCAGGAGATCCGACCATGAAACGCACATCTGTCGCCCTGCTCGCCATGCTGGCCCTGCCCTTGCTGCAGGCCTGCGAACCGCAAGCCCCCGAACCGCCGGCCAACACCGCGCGCCCGGCCGACAGCGCCCCGCCGCCGGCTGACAGCGCTCCGCCGGCGGACACCTCGGCGCCCCCGCCCGCCTCGGGCACGCCTCAGGAGGGCAGCAAACCGGCGTACTGAGGGCCTCAAGCGCCCCAACCACCCCGGCCGGATCGCCTCGTGCAGGCGCGCCGGCCGGGGGCGTTTCGGGCCATGGTGTAAGCCTTGCCGGGTGCCGGCGGTCCGTTCTTTCGAGACGACGCATCCACGGAGGCAGCGCATGGCGACGACGACCGACAACGACGCGGTAGCGGTGGTGGTCTACCGCTGGGCCGGCGCCTGGGGGCCCTTCGCGGTCAAGATCCCCTGCGGCGAATGTGCGCTCACGCGCGACGTGATCGCCGACACCCTGGCGCATGAACTCGACGGCGTGGCCGTCACGCTGGACGTGCGCGACTGGCTGTCCGAATGGTGGCGGCCGCTCGCCCGCGGCGGCTGGCATGCGCCGATCGTGATGGTCGCGGGCCGCGTGGTGAGCCAGGGCCAGGCACTCAACCGCGGCGTGCTGACCCAGGCGGTGATCGACGCCGCCGCCGCGCGCACCGCGGTGACCGGCAACCACATCTTCGGCAAAGCCACCTGCCCGCATTGCAAGCGTGCCAAGCACTACCTGGACGAGGCCGGCATCGCCTACACCTACCATGACGTGGTGCGCGACCCGCGCGCGCTGTACGAGATGCTGGCACGGGTCAAGCCGATCATCGGCCCCAAGACCCCGGTGACGGTGCCGCAGATCTGGCTCGACGGCAGCTACATCGGCGGCGCCGACCAGCTCTCCGAACGCCTGCACCGCGTCGTCGAGCCCAACCCCGAGCGCGGACGCAACTCGCTGTCGCCGGCCGCCCCATAGACCACGCAGCCTATCGTCGCCATCACGCCCTTGTCATTCACCTCTGCTTCCATGCCGGAGGCGCCGCCCGCGCTACCCCGACAGGAGACTCCGCATGAAGCCCACCCGACCCCGCCTGCCCGGCATCGCCCTCTTGCTGGCGGCGGTGCTGATGTCCACCACCGCCCTTGCCGGCCGCGATCATGACCATGATCGCGACGACCGGCACCACGACCACCGCGACCACCCCGCCCGCGTCGCCGTCGAGGTCGGCCCCCGCCCCGCCTACCTGATCGACCAGCTCGACAACGGCCCGCTCAAGCGCAAGCTGGCGTCTTGCGAAAACCGTCCCCAGCGCCCGACCGCCTTTTCCATCGGCCATCGCGGCGCGGCGCTGCAGTTCCCCGAGCACACGCGCGAGTCCTACATCGCCGCCGCGCGCCAGGGCGCCGGCATCGTCGAATGCGACGTGACCTTCACCCAGGACCGCGAGCTGGTGTGCCGCCACTCGCAGTGCGACCTGCACACCACCACCAACATCCTCGCGATCCCCGAACTGGCCGCCAAGTGCTCGGTGCCTTTCACCCCGGCCGACCCGGCCACCGGCACGCCGGCCCAGGCACGCTGCTGCACCAGCGACATCACGCTGGCCGAGTTCCGCCAGCTCAAGGGCAAGATGGACGGCGCCAACCCGATGGCGACGACGGTGGAGGACTACATGAAAGGCACGCCGTCCTGGCGCACCGAGTTGTACGCCGCCACCGGCACGCTGATGGCCCACAAAGAAAGCATCGCCCTGTTCCGCCAGCTCGGCGTCGGCATGACGCCCGAGCTGAAGGAAGCCAGCGTGCCGATGCCCTTCCAGGGCGACTACACGCAGGCCGACTACGCGCAGCAGATGATCGACGAGTATGTCGAAATGGGCGTCTCGCCGCGCCAGGTGTGGCCGCAGTCCTTCAAGCTCGACGACGTGCTGTATTGGGTGCGCCACACGCCGCGCTTCGGCCGCCAGGCGGTGTTCCTGGAGAGCGTCGACAGCGCCGCCGACATGCCTGCCGCCATCGACAAATTGCCCACGCTGGCCCGCCAGGGGGTGAACATCGTCGCCCCGCCGCTGTGGGCCCTGGTCACGCTCGACGGCAATGACCGAATCGTGCCCTCGGCCTATGCGCGCGCCGCCCGGGCCGCCGGGCTGGACATCATCACCTGGACGCTGGAGCGCTCCGGCACCCTCACCGACGGTGGCGGCTGGTACTACCAGAGCATCACCGGTGCCATCGACGGGCCGGGCGACACCTACCGCCTGCTCGACGTACTGGCGCGCAAGGTGGGCGTGATCGGCGTGTTCTCCGACTGGCCGGCCACGGTCACCTACTACGCCAATTGCATGTCCCGCTGAGCGTCGACATCCCCTTGGGCCACGCGCTTCTGCGCGTGGCTTTTTTCGCGGCAGCACGGTGTCATCGGCTGACTATACTCAAGGAAGCCCCGCTGCCCGAGACCGCCGTTGAACCTCTTCCTGTCCTACGCTTCGGACTACCGCAGCATCGCCGACGACCTGTGCTGCCGGCTGCAGGCGGCGGGGCACGAAGTGTTCTTCGACCGCGAAGACCTGCCCGCCGGCGCCAGCTACGATGACCGCATCCGCCAGGCCATCGCCGACTGCGAGCTGTTCATCTTCCTGGTCTCGCCGGCCGCCGTGGCCGACGGCCACTACACCCGTACCGAACTGAAGATCGCCAGCCGAAAGTGGCCGACGCCGGGCTGGCATGTACTGCCGGTGATGGTCGCGCCCACCCCGCTCGACACCATCCCCGCCTACCTGCGCGCGCTGACGCTGATGCAGCCCGAAGGCAACCTCAGCGCCGAAGTGGTGCTCGAAGTGCAGGACCGCGTACGCCAGCAGACGGCCGTCGAGCCCGAACCCGAAGCCGCCCCGACGGTAGACGCCGGGCGGGTGCGCTACCGCTCGGTGCAACTGCGCTTCGGCCGCGACCCGGCCGGCGCCTATTCGCTGGCCGTGCCCGAATCACCCGCCGGCGCGCATGCCGCCGCGGCCATGGCGCTCGACCCGGCCGCGCTCGAACACACGCTGTGGCAGGGCGCCGGCGCCATCGAAGGCTCCGCCCGCCGCGCCCAGAGCGACACTGCCCTCGACGCGCTGCTGCCGGCCGACGCCAACGCGCGCCAGATCGGCCAGGCGCTGTATGCCGCGCTGTTCGACTCGCCGCTGGGCGCCTGCCTCGACGCCAGCCTGCGCGGCATCGACCCGCAGCGCGGCGACGGCGTGCGCATCGTCATCAACACCACCGACGCCCCCGAGCTGGCGCGCCTGCCCTGGGAATTCCTCTACAGCCCGCGCCATGACGACTTCCTGTGCTCCGACCGCATGAAGCCGGTAGTGCGCTGGCTGGATGTGGACGCGGCCGCGCCGACGCTCACCGTCACCCCGCCGCTGCGCCTGCTGGTGGCCGTGGCCACGCCGACCGACCGGCCCGAACTGGCGGTCGGCGCCGAGCTGGCCCAGCTCGACCGCGCCCTGGCCGAGCTGTGCACGACCGGCGTGATCGAAACCCATCATGTGGACCACGCCAGCCTGGAGCGCCTCGACGACGCCCTGCTCGCCACCCGGCCGCATGTGCTGCACCTGATCGGCCATGGCGATTTCGTCGGCGACGACGGCGTGCTGATGCTCGAATCCGACACCGAGCCCGGCCGCAGCGCGCCGGTCAGCGGCCGTCAGCTCGGGGTCTTGCTGCGCAACCACCTGGGCACGCTGCGCCTGGTGTTCCTCAACAGCTGCATGGGCGCCACGGTATCGGCGCGCGACCCCTTCGGCGGCATGGCGCAGGGCCTGATCCGGCGCGGCCTGCCGGCCGTCATCGCC
Source organism: Denitromonas iodatirespirans (assembly GCF_018524365.1). Taxonomy (GTDB): domain Bacteria; phylum Pseudomonadota; class Gammaproteobacteria; order Burkholderiales; family Rhodocyclaceae; genus Nitrogeniibacter; species Nitrogeniibacter iodatirespirans. The sequence continues at coordinate 31,731 of NZ_JAEKFT010000035.1, read as the reverse complement.
ATGCAGTTCCCGGTGCCCGACGCGGTCGCGGTGGCGTTGGCGCGCCATTTCTACCGCTATCTGGCGGCCGGCCAGCCGGTCGACGCCGCGCTCAACTCGGCGCGCGCCTTTCTCTATGCCCGCGGCGAAGCGGTGGCCTGGGGCGCCCCGGCGCTGCACATGCGCACGCCGGACGGGCGCCTGTTCGATCTGAGCGCCCCGGCCGCCGCGCCGCCCGCCGAAGCCCCCCCGCCGCCTCCGCCTTCAGCGCCTACGGCGCCAGCGCCGCAGGCCACCCCGCCGGTGGCACGGCGCGGCCGCGGCGCGCTGATCGCCGGGGCAATCGGCCTGGTGCTGCTGGGGGCCGGCGGCTGGTGGCTGTTCGGCACCGCCGTGCGCGAGCAGGTCGGCGACATGAGCGGCGAGCTGGCCGGCTCGGCACCGCCGGTCCAGCCCGCGCCGGCGCCGGTGGGCAAGGACACCGCCCCCGACAGCGAACCGGAAACCCCGTCGGCGGCGCCCACCGCGGACTCTCCCGAGGCGCGCCGCGCGGCCTATGCCGAGATCGCCCGGCAACTGGACAACAACGAGGTCGAGGCGGCATTGACGCGCCTGCAGTCGATGCCGACGCCGGACGAATTCACGGCAACCAGCGTGGCTGCGGAAGACGCCCGCCGGCAACTGCTCGAAGCGCTGATGAAGCGCTCGGAAACCGCGATGATCGCCGGCGACGAGGCACGGGTGTCCGAACTCGCCGGGGCGATTGCCACCCTCGCGCCGGACCCGGCCGTTCGGGCGGCCATCCGGGACAAGCTGCCGGACGGGCGCGCCGCGCTCGCCGCGGCCATCGAACGCAATCCGGCGCTCCGGGGCCTCATTCTCGGCGGGGAGGACATGGTCACCGCCGCGGCCGGCCCGTCCGAGCCGCGCATGGGCTACACCGTGCGCCGCGGCGACACGCTGTGGGGCATCGCCCGCCGCCTCACTGGCGACGGCGGCAACTGGCCGCGGCTGGTGCGCACCCACAACGGCGCCATCGAACTGGGCGTGGCCCGCGGCGAGCCGATCCGCAACCCGGACCGACTGCGCGTCGGCCAGGTGCTGTGGGTGCCGCTGAGCCAGAGCACCGGCGCCAATGCGCTGGACTACCATGTGCAGCCAGGCGATTCGCTGTGGCGCATCGCCGCGCGCATTTATGGCGACCCGCAGCTGTGGCGCCACATCCAGCGCCACAACGCGCAGCGCATCGACGACCCGGACCGCATTCATCCGGGGCAGGTGCTGGTGCTCCCGCCGGCGCGACGGTAGCGCCAGGGCGCATCCCGGGCTAAAGTCCATTGTCATCAAGTCGTTTTAATGACAATGGACTCTTTCTCCCAGCCTGGACTGCGCCCCATGGATGCCTTTGACGACACACCCGCCGACCGCGCACCGATGCCCGACCCGGTCAAGATTGCCGCCCCGTGGATGGACGAGCGCTCCCACGACATGCTGCGCGAGTTCTTCCGCGTCGGCCTCAAATCGCGCTGCGTGCTGGTCGAGGCGCCGCGCGCCCAAGCCATCCTGATCGACCTGGACCGTGGCGATGCCACCCGCCGGCTGCATGACGCCCGCCTGCGCTGGCCGAATGTGCCGATCATCGAATTGAGCGTCAATCACACCAACGAAGCGCTGTTCGTGCGCAAGCCGCTGCGCGCCCGCGGCATGGCCCGGGCCCTGCTCAGCGTGCGCCGGCGGCTGCGCCTGAGCGACGATCCGGTGGCCGAGTCGGTGTGCACCGCACCGCCCGCCGCGCCCGTCGCCGCCAGCGTCGCCGCGCTCGAGGATAAAAGCACCAGCCAGCTGGTCGGCTTGGCCCAGGATGTCCCGCCCGACGACCCCGGCGCCTGGGCACGCGCCTGGTATGCCCCCGACGATTTCCTGCAAGGCCATCTGCAGCGGGCGGCCGCGCAGGCCGATGCCGACGGCCGGGCCGTCGCCTTGAGCGGCGTCTGGGGCACCTGGATCGTGCCGCCCGGCAATGGCGTGGTCCGTGTCGACATGGCCGACCGCGCCCTGCGCTCGCTGTGTGTGGTCGGTCTGAGCGACAGCGAGGTGCGCCTGCGCCCGGCCGACGTCGACGCCGCCGCGGACGGCACGCGGCGCGACGCGCTGCTGTGGAAAGTGGCGCTGTGGACCGCCCGCGGCCGGGTGCCGCACGGCACCCCGCTCGACCAGCCGGTGTATCTGAAGCACTGGCCCGATCTCAACGCCCTGGCGCCGCTGCCGCATGCGCTGCGCATCGCCGCGCTGTGGCTCGACCACCCGCAGCCGCTGCTCGAACTGGCCGGGCACCTGGGCCTGCCGCAACGCAATGTGTTCGCCGTGTATACCGCCTGCGCCGCCCTCGGTCTGGCCGGCCCCGCGCGGCGTGCCGCCGATGTCCTGGTCGGTGCGCCCGAGCTCACGCCGTCGGGCATGCAGGCCCTGATCGCCCGGCTGAGCGGTCGGCTGGGCCTGGGGCCGACGGCCGAGTCGGCGATCTAGCCGGGGCGCGCCGGCACCTGCCGGCGGCCCGGCGATCAGATCATCGGCTCGCCGCAGTTCAGTCCGTGGACGATGAAATGCCGCGCCTCGGCCTCGGGCAGCGGCCGGGCGTAGTAGTAGCCCTGCATCTCGTCGCATTCGAGCCCGGCCAGATAGGCGGCCTGGGCCTGGGTCTCCACCCCCTCGGCCACCACGCTCAGGCCCAGGGTGTGGGCCAGCCGGATGGTGGCGGCGCAGATGGCCGCGTCGTTGGGGTCGGTTTCGATATCGGTGACGAAGGTGCGATCGAGCTTGAGGCGGTCGATCGGCAGCAGCTTGAGATAGGCCAGCGAGGAGTAGCCGGTGCCGAAATCGTCGATCGACAGCACCAGCCCCAGCGCCTTGAGCGCGCGCAGGCTGCCGATGGTGCGCGACGGGTCTTCCATGGCCACCGATTCGGTGATCTCGAACTCCAGCAGGCCGGGCGGAATGCCGCTTTCGGCCAAGGCCCGCTTGACCTGGACGATCAGGGCCGGGTTTCGCAGCTGACGCGCCGACAGGTTGACCGACATGCTCAGATTGCACAGCCCCGCCTCGCGCCAACGCCGGAGCGTCTGGCAGGCGGTGTGCATGGCCCATTCGCCGATCGCGCCGATCAGGCCGGTCTCTTCGGCCAGCGGAATGAACCGGCCCGGTGCGATCAGGGTGCCGTCGGGCCTGAGCCAGCGGATCAGCGCCTCGAAGCCGACCACGCGTTTGCTGGGCGAGGCGATCTTGGGCTGGAAGTGCAGCACGAATTCGCCGCGCTTGAGGGCCTGGCGCAGGTCGGCCTCGAGGCGCAGGCGCTCGTCGGCGGCCTCGGTCATGGCGGCGTCGAAGAAGCGGTAGCCGTCGCGCCCGGCGCTCTTGGCCGAATACATGGCGATGTCGGCATGCTTCATCAGCGCCACGCGGTCTTCGCCGTCGTCCGGAAAAACCGCGATACCGACCGAGGCCGAGGGCGTGATCTGCTGGCCGCCGACCGTCACCGGTTCGGCCAGCGCTTCGAACAGCTCGGTCACCACCCGCACTGCCGACGACACGGCCGCGATGTTGGTCAGCGCGAGCACGAATTCGTCGCCACCGGGGCGGGCCACGATATCGCTTTCGCGGGCGCTGGCGCGCAGGCGCTGGGCGATGGCCTTGAGGAATTCGTCGCCCACCGCATGGCCGAGCGAGTCGTTGATGGCCTTGAAGTTGTCCATGTCGATGAACATCAGCGCCAGCTTGCGGCCGTTGCGCCGCGCATCGGCAATCGACTGGTCGAGCCTGGATTCGAGGGTGTAGCGGTTGTCCAGCCCGGTCAGGGCATCCTGGTGGGCCAGGCGCTCGATCGCCTCCATGGCCCGCTTGTGCTCGGTCACATCGGTGTAGATGGTGACGAAGCCGCCGCCGGGCAGCGGCAGGCCGCGCACCTCGAGCACCGTGCCGTTGGGCCGCGTGCGCTCGAACTGATGCGGCTCGAAGCGGGCGGCGCGCTCGAGCAGCTCCTTGACCTTGGCCTCGACATCGCACGGGCCGTATTCGCCCCGCTCGGCGTTGAAGCGGTACAGCGATTCGAGCGTGACCGGCGTGCGCGCCAGCACCGCCTCGGGGAATTCGAGCAGGCGCCGGAAGGCGTCGTTGGCGGCCACCAGATTCAACTCGCCGTCGAACAGGGACACGCCGCCGGGGATGTTGTCGACCAGCGTGCGGAACACCGCGTTGCGGGTGCGCAGCTCCTGCTCCACCTGCATGTGGTCGGTGATGTCGGTGTAGGTGGTGATGAAGCCGACGGCCACGCCGTCGACCGTCATCGGCTGGCCTTCGACCAGATGGGTGCGCCCGTTCGGCCGGCTGCGGGTGAAGCGGTGGTGCTCGAAGCGCAGCGCCTTGTCCCGACGCTCGCGCACCTGCGCCTCGGGGTCGCCCGGGCCGTATTCGCCCCGGATGGCCGGAATGCGGATCAGCTCTTCGAAGGAGGCGTCCGGGCGGACCGCCGCGTCGGGCAACTCGAGCACGTCGATGAACTTGTCGTTCCAGTGCTTGAGCCGCAGGTTTTCGTCGAAGACCGAAATGCCTTGCGGCAGCTGGTCGAGAATCGCCTGCAGGTAAGCACTGCGCCGCTGCAGCGCGGTCTCCATGCGCCGCCGCTCGGTGATGTCGGTATACACGCTGACGAAGCCGCCGCCGGGCAAGGGCACACCGCGCACTTCGAGCACCTGGCCGTTGGCGCGGGTGCGTTCGAGCGAATGGGGGACCGGATGCTGCGCCAGCGCGACCATCTTGGCGACCTTGGCGTCCACGTCCACCTCGCCGTATTCGCCCCGCTCGGCGTTGAAGCGGATGACCTCGGAAAAGTGCGGCCGCTGCTCGGCCAGTGCGCGCGGGAAGCCGACCAGATCGAGCACCAGATCGTTGAACAGCGCCAGGCGCAGATCGGCATCGATCACCGTCACGCCGCAGGGGATGTTGTCGACGAGGGTCTGCAACACATCATGCTTGGCGCGCAACACCTCTTCGTCCCGCTTGCGCTCGGTGATGTCGGTATAGCTCGCGACGAAGCCCACCGTGCGCCCGTCGCGCTGCATCGGCATGCCTTCGATCAGGTGGGTGCGGCCGTTGGGCCGGGTGCGCTCGATCCGGTGCGGCTGGAATTCGAGCGCCAGCGCCTTGCGCTGACGCACCAGCTCAGCGGGGTCGCCCGGGCCGTATTCGCCGCGCCGGGCCGGATACATGATCAGCTCTTCGAAGGGCACACCTTCATAGACGGCCGACTCGGGCAACTCCAGCACGTCCAGAAACACCCGGTTCCAGCGGCGCAGACGCAGCTGGTCGTCGAACACCGAGAGGCCCTGCGGCAGATGGTCGAGAATGGTCTGCAGGTCGAAGCTTTCGCGTGCCAGCGCCGCTTCGGCCTGATGCCGATCGGTGACGTCGGAGAAGATGGTGACCAAGCCGCCGTCGGGCAGGGGCGTGCCCTGGATCTCCAGCACCATTCCATCATGGCGCACCCGCTGGTAGCGGAACGGCTTGCGCCCGGTCCGGTCGCGCAACCGTCGCTCGACCTCCTGGTCGACCGGCCCCACGCCATACTCGCCGCGCTCGGCATTGAAACGGAGCACCTTTTCGAGCGTGAGCTGCCCATCGGCCAGCAGCGCGTCCGGCAGATCGAGCAGGCGCCCGAAGGCCGGGTTATGCTCGACGAGGTCGAGCCGCTCATCGACCAGCGTGACGCCGGCCGGCAGGTGATTCAGGATGGTTTCGAGGCGGGCGCACCGTGCCCGCGCGGCGTGCAGCGCATGCCCCCGGCTGATGGCCCACAGCAGCGCCACCACACCCAGCGACAACATCACCGAAGAAAGCACCAGCGCCGACACACCGCCCCCCAAACACACAGCCGTCCGCATCGACAACGAGCGGCCGGCACCTCGCCGGTACTTCGCCCGAATGCGTTCGACGGTTAACGGCGGGGTCGGCGAAAACTTGCGGGCGGATGTTCAGCGCAGGCGGTACAGCACCGCGCGCTCGCGCGTGCCGCTGTGCGGATCGACCACGGACGCTTCGAGCCGGTTGCCGTTGTCCAGAATCGTGAAGCTGGCATGCATTTCGGCACCGTTGAGCCAGTACACCGTCTGCCCGCGCTGGCCCTGCACCTCGCCACGGCCCTCGACCGGGCCGTCCGGCGTCATGCCGCGCACATCGAAGCGGGTGCCGCGCTGGACCAGCTCGAACTGGCCCCCCTCCTCGTCGCGCCAGTGGCCGGACAGATCGACCAGCGCCACGGGGTCTGCGACCTCGGCGGCGGGGCGTATCACCAGATCCGTCGACTGGCCCGGTTCCGAGCGGATCACATAATCGCCCGGCGCTTCGGCCAGCCAGCCGATCACGCCCAGCCCCAGCACCCCGATGACTGCCCATTTGACCCAGCCGCCCCGGGCCGCCGGTGCCGGGGGCGGTTCCGGTTCAGGTGTGGGCTCGGGCGGCGCCAAGTCGAGCACTTTGCGCAGGGTATCGACCAGTTGGGACACATCGTATTCCCAGCGCCGATCGGTCAGCTCGATCGCATTGCGCCGCGCCAGCGACGCCAGATCGTCGGGCAGCGCGTCCGAGGCGGGCATCTGCGCGCCCTCGACCAGCACCGGGATGACGCGCACCCCGTCGCGCTTCAGGGCGGTGGCGATCTCGATGCGCGTGTAGTCGTCCGGATGCGCCAGCCGGCGCCGGCCCTCGGCATCGACGGCGTCGAGCCAGCGTGGCCCGATGACGGCCACCAGCACCCCGCAATTGCTCAGCGCCCGCTCGATGGCCTCGACGAAATCGACGCCCGGCTCGATGGTCTCCACGTCGCGGAAGATCGGCACGCCGGTCAGGTGGTCCCGCAAGTGGTCGCTCAGGCGACCGGCCGCGCTCTGGCTGTCCTGGCGTCGATAGCTGACGAAGATCCCCTGCATGCGCGCACCCCCGGTCCATTCATGGTGATTCGGCTGTCGTTTCACCATAGCCGGATTTCATCCCGCAGGCGAGCCGGGCCCGAGCCGGTATCATGTCGCTCTTTGCCGCCCCGCCCCTGCCATGACCCCACCGCCGACCGCCCCGCACCACCCCTACGAAGACGTCCTCGCGGTGCTCATCGGCAGCACCCTGGTGGCGGTCGGCGTGCTCTTGTTCCGCACCGCCGACATCCCCATGGGCGGCACCGTCGGCGTCGCCTACCTGGCCCACTACGCCTCGGGGCTGAACTTCGGCACCCTGTTCTTCGCCTTCAACCTGCCCTTCTATGTGCTGGCCTGGCGCGGCATGGGGCGGGCCTTCACGCTCAAGACCTTCGCCTCGGTGGCCACCTTGTCGGTGCTCAGCGAATGGCTGCCGCAGCTGATCCACATCGACCGCATGAACGGCATCTTCGCCGCCGTGGTCGGTGGGCTGCTGGTGGGCAACGGCTTGCTGGTGCTGATCCGCCACCGCGCCAGCCTGGGCGGGCTCGGCGTGCTGGCGGTGTATCTGCAGGAGACCCGCGGCTGGCGCGCCGGCACGGTGCAGATGCTGATGGATCTGGTGATTCTCGGCGCCGCGACGGTGATCATCGGCCTGCAGGCGGCGGCGCTGTCGGTGCTCGCCTCGGCGGCGCTGAACATGGTGATCGGCGTCAACCACCGCCGCGGACGCTACCTGGGCTGTTGAGCCGGCACGGCCGGCCGTGCTAGTCTGCGCCCGGGTTGCGCTGGCGGAGCGCCCCGTCTCGCGAAAGCTCACGCATCCGCCGTCGTCACCACCGATCCCTGATACCGTCCCCGCGCCCGCCTTGCGAGAAGCTGCGCTCATGGAGACCGGTATGCCCGCATCCCCCACTCACGACCTGCCCCTGGCCCACCGCGCCCGCCGCGAGGCCAAACGCCTGTGCAAGGCCGCCCGCTCGGACACCCTGACCGACGCCTTGCCCGCCCTGCGCCGCCTGCATGCGGCAAAACTGTTCGGCGATTTGAGCCTGAGCACGCTCCATCGGCAGCGCGCACAGGTCCGACTCAAGCACTGCCTGACCACGGTCGCCCGTGAAAGCGGCTTCGACGACTGGCCGGCCGTGCTCACCAGCCGCAACACGGCGCTGCCCGAGGCGGCAGTGCATTGGGGGCTGCGCGCCGCCGATCTGCCCTACCCGAACCGCTGGTTTTCAAGCCATGCCGAGGCCCGTGCCTGGCAGGCGGCCAACGGCGGGCAACTGGTCCCGTATGGGACACAGGCGGTGGTCCTGGTCGATGGCCCGGACGAGCCGGCCGGCGTCCAGGCCGGGCGCCGCCCGGAGCATGGCCTCAGCCGCCGAAAATGACCCACGCGCCACCGGCGACCAGCACCGCCAGCAGCAGCAACCACACCAGCGCCGATTGCCGCTCGCCCGGCGCGGCATGGCCGATCGGCGTGCCGCTGCGGGCGACATGACGATCCACCAGTTCCTTGGCCGCTTTCAGGCCGAGGCCGCGCTCGGTGCGCACGATCTTGATGGCGTCGATGACCCGCCCGCCGGCCAACGCCGCGCGGGCGGCCGCGGGTAGTTCGTCGTCGGAGCGGCCCGCGGCGGGCGCCGCGGTGCCCGGCGCCTCGCGCTCGGCCTCGACCCAGGCCTTGGCCTCGGCCAACCCGAGGCCGTGCGTCTCGCGCACGATCTTGATCGCTTCGATCAGGCGCCCGGCGTCGAGGGCCGCGCGCGCCTCGGGCGGAAAGTCGCGGCCGGCCGCGCTCACCGGCGCACCGTCCGACGACGTACGATGGCGCCGAGCGTGAGCAGCCCGGCCAGCAGCATGCCGGCCGCCTGCGGCTCGGGCACGGCGGTGACGACGATCTGATTGACCAAGGAGTCACCCACCACCGTCACACCTTGCGGCACATACAGCGCGAGCCGCGCGGTGTGAGAGAAATCGAGCACCCCGGCCGAGGACAGCAGGTCGCCATGGGTGCTCGTCTGCTGGCTGCCCGGTTCGGCGGTGACGAGGCCGTTGACGAAGCTGTTGATGTTGTAGGCCAGGCCGGGCATGACGTCGAAGCTGAGCCGAACGATGGCGTCGAGCGCGGCGGCGCTGCTGCTGACGGCCACCTGGGTGGCGCCGGCATAGAACGGCGTGTCGGTGGTCACCCCGCCGGCGGTCTGGCTTTCGTGGCCGAGCATGAGTACCTCCGGCGCGTAGTTCGGCGTCACGGCACTCATCAGGAAGCTCAGTTGGGATTGATACAGCGATTGGGTGAAGGGTGCCGTGGTGAAGCTGGTGGCGGTGATGTTGCCGGTCAGGCTGAAGGTGGGCAGCCCGCGCAGTGCCGCGAAACTGCCATCGAAGCGCAGTTCGGCAGTGACCGTCTGCGGACCGGTGCCGCCGATGAAGGTGAGCGGCGAGTGCAGCGAGCCTTGCACGGCCGAGCCGATCGTCGCGGACAAGGGCAGGGAACTGTCACTGGGCAGATCGAACTCGGCATAGCCCTTGATGATGCCGTTATCGGCATCGACGCTGATGCTGGTGATCGAGTCGTAGCCATGGACGGTGCTGACCGGCGTGCGCGACGGGTTGAGATCGATGAGGCCGGTGGCGAGCGTCTGGATCTCGGAGGCATCGGCCGCCGCCGTGGACGGCCCCCGCACCCCCGTGCCGGCCGCCTGGGCGGTGGAGGTCAGGCACAGCGCGACGAGCGCCAGCGGCAAGGTGGCGCGGCAAGCAAAAGACATGGGATGGACCTCGATCAGTGACGAAAATGCGGACGCCATACACCGGCGTCGTACGCCGTTCAGTATGGCCGCCTGATCGTCGAGGTCAAGACCTGGCTCGCCTCAACCCGCATCGCGCAGCCAGCGCATCACGCCCGAGGGCGGTCAAGGCGCCGGGGGCATGCGTGGCAGCACGCCTCCGGCAGGCATCCTCACAGCAGCGGTGCGAGCCAGCGGCGGGCGGCGTCCACGCTGAGACCGGTGCGGCGCGCCCAGTCGGCCAGCTGGTCGTCGCCGATCTTGGTGACGGCGAAGTAGTGGCTCTCGGGGTGCGAGAAGTAGAAGCCGCTGACCGAGGCGGCCGGCGTCATGGCCATCGATTCGGTGATGCCCATGCCGGCATTGACCGGCGCGTCGAGCAGCTCGAACAGCGCGGCCTTGACGGTGTGGTCCGGGCAGGCGGGGTAGCCGGGCGCCGGGCGGATGCCGCGATACTGTTCGCGAATCAGCGCCTCGTTGTCCAGCGTCTCGTCGGCGGCGTAGCCCCAGAACTCCTTGCGCACCCGTGCATGCAGCCACTCGGCGGTGGCCTCGGCGAGGCGGTCGGCCAGGGACTTGAGCATGATCGCGTGGTAGTCGTCATGCGCCGCTTCGTACTCGGCCAGCTTGAGTTCGATGCCCAACCCGGCAGTGACGGCGAAGGCGCCGCACCAGTCCTTGACGCCCGAATCCTTGGCCGCGATGAAGTCGGCCAAACACCAGTGCGGCTTGCCGCTGGGGCGCTCGTGCTGTTGGCGCAGGCCGTACCAAGTCATCAGCGGCGTGGCGCGCGTCTCATCGGTGTAGAGCTCGATGTCGTCACCCACCCGGTTGGCGGGGAAGATCCCGAACACCGCCTTGGCCTGCAGCCACTCCTGGGCAATGATCAGCTCGAGCATTTCCTTGGCATCGGCGAACACGTTGCGCGCGGTTTCGCCGACCACCTCGTCGTCGAGGATCTGCGGGAATTTGCCGGCCAGGTCCCAGGTCTGGAAGAAGGGGCCCCAGTCGATGTAGTCGCGCAGATCGTCCAGATCGACATCCATGGCCATCACGCCGGTGGTGTTGGGCTCGAAGGGCGTATAGCCGGGCAGGCTGAGCGGGTCGTAGGCGTTGGCACGCGCCGCCTCCAGGCTGACCAGCGTGGCGCCTTTCTTGTTGGCATGCTGGGCGCGGATCTTCTCGTAGTCGACAGCCAGCTGGGTCTTGAAGTCCTCGGCGCCGCCTTCGGAGAGCAGCGCAGTCACCACGCCGACCGCGCGCGAGGCGTCGGGCACATACACCACGGGTTGCTGGTAATGCGGGGCGATCTTGATCGCGGTGTGGGCGCGGCTGGTGGTGGCGCCGCCGATCAGGAGCGGCACATCGAAGCCCTGGCGCTGCATCTCGCCGGCCACATGGCTCATCTCCTCCAGCGAGGGGGTGATCAGGCCGGACAGACCGATGGCCTGCGCGCCATGCTCGCGCGCCGCATGCAGGATCTTCTCGGCCGGCACCATCACGCCGAGGTCGACCACCTCGTAGCCGTTGCAGCCGAGCACCACACCGACGATGTTCTTGCCGATGTCGTGCACATCGCCTTTCACCGTGGCCATGATGATCTTGCCCTTGCTGGCCGCGCCGGTGCGCAGCTTCTCGGCCTCGATGAAGGGCAGCAGATGGGCCACCGCCTGCTTCATCACGCGCGCCGACTTGACCACCTGCGGCAGGAACATCTTGCCCGCGCCGAAGAGGTCGCCGACCACGTCCATGCCAGCCATCAGCGGCCCTTCGATGACGGCCAGCGGCGGCTTGCCGGCGGCCGCCATGGTGGCGCGCACCTCTTCGGTGTCCTCGACCACGAAGTCGGTGATGCCCTTGACCAGCGCATGCTTGAGCCGCTCTTCGACCGAACCCTGGCGCCAGGACAGATCCGGCCCGGCGTTCTTGGCCTTGCCTTCCTTGACCGTCAGCGCGAAGTCGACCAGCGCCTCGCCGGCGCCCGGATGACGGTTGAGCACCACGTCCTCGACCTTGTCGCGCAGCACCGGGTCGAGGTCGTCATACACCCCGAGCATGCCGGCGTTGACGATGCCCATGCTCATGCCCGCCTTGATGGCGTGGAACAGGAACACGGTGTGGATCGCCTCGCGCACCGCGTCGTTGCCGCGGAAGCTGAAGCTCACGTTGGACACGCCGCCCGAGGTTTTCGCATGCGGCAGGTTGGCATGGATCCAGTGCACCGCCTCGATGAAGTCGACCGCGTAGTTGTCATGCTCGGCAATGCCGGTGGCGATGGCGAAGATGTTGGGGTCGAAGATGATGTCTTCGGGCGGAAAGCCCATGCCGACCAGCAAGTCATAGGCGCGCTTGCAGATCTCGGTCTTGCGCGCATAGGTGTCGGCCTGGCCGGTCTCGTCGAAGGCCATGACGATCACCGCCGCGCCGTACTGCCGGCACAGCCGCGCCTGGCGCAGGAACTCGGCCTCGCCCTCCTTCATCGAGATCGAGTTGACCACCCCCTTGCCCTGGATGCACTTGAGGCCGGCCTCGATCACGCTCCACTTGGAGGAATCGAGCATGATCGGCACGCGCGAGATGTCCGGCTCGGAGGCGATCAGCTTGAGGAATTTCTCCATCGCGGCGAGTGAATCGAGCATCGCCTCGTCCATGTTGATGTCGATCACCTGGGCGCCGTTCTCCACCTGCTGGCGCGCCACCGCCAGCGCATCATCGAAGCGGCCTTCGAGGATCATGCGGGCGAAGGCTTTCGAGCCGGTCACGTTGGTGCGCTCGCCGACGTTCACGAACAGCGAGTCCTTGCCCACGTTGAAGGGCTCCAGGCCCGACAGGCGCAGTTTCTTCTCCAGCGTGGGCGCTACGCGCGGCGCGGTGGCCGCGACGGCCTGGGCGATCGCCGCGATATGCGCCGGCGTGGTGCCGCAGCAACCGCCGATGATGTTCACCAGGCCGGAGCGCGCCCATTCGGCCACCGCGCCGGCCAGCGCCTCGGGGGTTTCGTCATAGCCGGTGGGCGAGAGCGGATTGGGCAGGCCGGCGTTCGGGTGGGCCGAGACGAAGCAGTCGCACACGCCGGACAGCTCGTCCACATACTGGCGCAGCTCGGCCGCGCCGAGCGCACAGTTGAGGCCGAAGCTGAGCGGCCGGGCATGCGACAGCGAGTTCCAGAAGGCCTCGGCGGTCTGGCCCGAGAGCGTGCGGCCCGAGGCGTCGGTGATGGTGCCGGAGATCATGATCGGCAGACGCTGGCCGAGCTCGGCAAACACCTGCTCGATGGCGAAGACGGCCGCCTTGGCGTTGAGCGTGTCGAAGATGGTCTCGATCAGCAGCAGGTCGGCGCCGCCCTCGATCAGGCCGCGCGCGGCCTTGCTGTAGTCGGCCACCAGCGCGTCGAAGCTGATGTTGCGAAAGCCCGGATCGTTCACATCCGGCGAGATCGACAGGGTGCGCGAGGTCGGGCCCAGCACGCCAGCGCAGAAGCGCGGCTTGGCCGGGTTCTTGGCGGTGTATTCGTCGCACAGTTCGCGCACCAGGCGCGCGCCGGCCACGTTGATCTCGTAGGCCAGCTCGGCCAGCCCGTATTCGGCCTGCGACACCTCGGTGGCGTTGAAGGTGCAGGTCTCGATGATGTCGGCGCCGGCGTCGAGATACTCGCGGTGGATGCCGGCGATGACCGCCGGCCGGGTCAGCACCAGCAGATCGTTGTTGCCCTTGAGGTCGCGCGGGTGCTCGCCAAAGCGCTCGCCGCGGTAATCCCCCTCGACCAGCTTGTGCTGCTGGATCATGGTGCCCATCGCCCCATCCAGAATCAGGATGCGCTGGGCCAGCAGGGTTTGGAGTTCGGCGGTGCGATCGGCTTGCATGGGTCGGTCCTCGGGGATGCTGTCTCAATCATAGCCGGGGCCACCCAAATGAAAACGGCGCGGCAAACCGGCTGAAGGTTTGCGAGCGCCGTTGTTCGTTGCTGAGCCTGGCCCCGGAAACTCTACCCACGGGTCGCAGCGCTCCTCAGCAAGAGGCGGATTTTACGTCCTTTGGCCGAGTGTGTCGAGGCACGACGCGCACCGTGGTAGCCTGAACGCACACGCCGACAGGCGGCGCTCGTCGATCCGGAGGACAGCATGGCCACTCTCACCTTCCACGGCGCGGCGCAGGAAGTCACCGGCTCCTGCCACCTGCTCGAATCCCCGGCGCTGGGCCGGGTGCTGCTCGACTGCGGGCTGCACCAGGGCGGCGATGCCGTCGACCGCCAGCACCAGGACAGCCTGCCCTTCGACCCACGCACCATCGACGCTGTGGTGCTGTCACATGCCCATCTGGATCACTCCGGCCGACTGCCGCTGCTGGTCAATCACGGTTTCGACGGGCCCATCCACTGCACCGAGGCCACCGTCGACCTGCTCGAACTGATGCTGGAGGACGCCGCCGGCCTCTACCTGCGCGACCTGGAGCGCGACAACCTGCGCAACCGCCGCCGCGGCAAACCGCTGCGCAAGGCCGACTACAGCCGCGCCGATGTGCACAAGGCGCTCGCGCTGTGCCAGCCGCATGCCTACGGCGAGACCTGGTCGCTGGGCCCGGCGGCCACGGTGTGCTTTCATGACGCCGGCCACATCCTCGGTTCGGCCATCGTCGAACTGAGGCTGACCGAAAAGGACCGGCGCAAGACGCTGGTGTTCTCGGGCGATCTGGGCAAGAGCGACGCGGTGCTGATGAACGACCCGGCCACGCTCACGCAGGCCGACCTGGTGATGATGGAAGGCACCTACGGCGACCGCAACCATCGCTCGATGGACAACACGCTGGTCGAGCTGCGCGACATCCTGGCCGACACCTGGGAACGCGGCGGCAATGTGATGATCCCGTCCTTTGCCGTCGGGCGCACGCAGGAGATCCTGTTCCACCTGGGCCGGCTGCACCAGCGCGGCGAGCTGGCGCGCTGGCAGATCGTTCTCGACAGCCCGATGGCGATCAAGGCCACGCGGCTGTACGACCGGTGGTTCTCGCTGCTCGACCGTGACGACGTGAAGCACATCCACCGCAGTCATCACGGCTCGCTCGAAGACTACCTGCCGAATCTCACCTGCGCGGTCAGCACCGACGAGTCGATGGCCGTCAACCGCATCAAGGCCGGCGCCATCATCATCGCCGGCAGCGGCATGTGCACCGGGGGGCGCATCCGCCACCACTTCAAGCACCGCATCTGGAACGCCCGCAACGCGCTGATCTTCATCGGCTTCCAGGCGCACAACACGCTCGGCCGCCAGTTGGTCGATGGCGCCCGGCACATTTCGATGTTCGGCGAGGACTACGTGGTCAAGGCGCGCATCGAGACGCTCGGCGGCTTCTCGGCGCATGCCGACCAGTCGCAACTGGTCGACTGGCTGGGGCATTTCGAGGGCACGCCGCGTGTCGCGCTGGTGCACGGCGAACCTCGGGCGCTGGACGCGCTGTCGCACCGGCTTTGGAAGGAAAAGAAGATCGCCTGCGAGATCCCGGCGCTCGGCCAGAGCCTGGTGTTTTAGGGCGTGTCGGCGGCAGGCGCCGCTTCGGGCGTCTTGCTGACGATCAACAGGCGGTCGATCGCGTCCTGGATGCGTCCGTTGGGCTGGCGCTGCATCCAGTCGTTGGTGAACACCACCAGCGGCTTGATGGCCGTGCCGTCGAGCGGCTCCTTGCCGAGCAGGTCGAAGAGTTCGAGCGCCGCGACATGCTCGTCGCTGCCCGGCTCGGCCGCCACCTGGCAGACCATCGACAAGGCCATCAAGTCGGTCAGGTGGGCTTCGCAAAACCACGGCTGACCGATGGCCTCGAGCGCGATCAGCGCTGGCAGTTCGGTCGTGGTGCGCTTCTTGATGCCCAGCGGCAGGAGTTTGCGTCGCTTCTTCTTCATGGAGCGGACAACGGCACGGCGAAGCAAAGCTTTAGCGACTGCGCACCGCGCGTGCGCCATTCACGCCGACGCGGCATCGTCAGCGGGCAAGGCGCCGCTGCGCGAGAGCAGATCGTCGGTGACGGTCATGGTGAACACCGGCTTGTTGTCGGGTGGCGTTTCGGCGATGGCGTCGACGAACATCGCCCGTGCCTCCTTGTCGTCGTACACCATGCGGGCGTCGAAAGCGCGCTGCCAGGTGGCCTCGTCCGGCCACTCGGCGATGGCGACGAAGCGCCCGTCCCGTTCCTGGTGCAGGCGCGAGCCGAGTCCGCCGTAGATACGGGCGATCTGGCGCGTGCCGCGCCGCCAGGCCTCGCGGAACTGCGCCTCCTTGCCCGGTTTGACCCGCCACCAATAGACCACCACGTACATTGCCGCCCCTCGCCCAGTGTCGACACCCCCACCATAGCCGACAATGCCGCGGCCCGCTGTCGTGCCCGGCGACGCTCGACTACTCGAGGCGAGCCAGGGCGCCTTCGGTCTTGAGCGTCTGGTAGGCGCGTCTGAGCCGCTCGACAATCGGCTCGTCGGTGGCTTGGCTGAAGGCCATGTACAGGCCGACGGTCAGCTCGTCGAGGGTCAGCACGCGGGTCAGGGTGTTGCAGTCGATACGGTATTTGGCGCACAACAGCTGTGCGTCCGAGTGCGCCAGGGGGACCAGATCGACACGCCCGGCGAGCAGCTGGCGGAAACTCTCATCGTTGCCCGGCGATAGCACCAGGTGCTCGAAGCCCTTGCGCTTGAGGTACTGCTGGCGGACATCATCGCGGATGACGGCAATGCTGTGGGGGCGCGCCGCGTCGAGGCTGTCGACCTGGATGTCGGTGCGCGAGGCCAGTTTGTACAGGTGGTACTCCATCCTCATCAGTTCGCTGACCCACTTGAAGCGCTGCTCGCGCTCGGGCGTGCGGGCGATCAGGAAGATCAGCACGTTCGGCTGGCTCAAGGCCTTTTCGTAGGCGCGCGCCCAGGGATAGAGGTCGATGCGCGCGTCGTCGAAGCCGCCCCTGTCCAGCGCGGCACGCACGACCTCGGTGGCCGGGCCGGCCACCCGGCCCTGCTCGAGGTAGGAGTAGGCAGAGTCCTCGGTGACCACCTGCACCGTCTGGGCATGGGCCACCGGGGCCACCAGCAGCATCACGAGGGCAAGCCAGCGTCGCATCGATCTTCTCCTTTCCAGCATTCGACCCGATTGCGCCCGGCGCGCTTGGCGCCATAGAGCGCCACATCCGCACAGTGGTAGAGCGCATCGAAATCCCGCATCTGCGCCGGCACCAGCGCCGCAACGCCGACGCTGACGGTCACGCGGTCGGCCGCTGACGAGGCCTCGTGCGCGATGCCGAGTGCGAACACCTGGGCCCGCAGGTGCTCGGCATGCGCACGCGCCTCGGCGGCGTTCAGCCCCGGCAGCAGCACGGCGAATTCCTCGCCGCCGACCCGGGCGGCCACATCGCCGGCGCGCATGAAGCAGCTGGCGAGGACCTCGCCGACCTGGCGCAGGCAGTCGTCGCCGGCGCCATGGCCATAGGTGTCGTTGAAACGCTTGAAGTCGTCGATGTCGCACAGCAGCAGCGAGAGCGGTTGCCCGGTGCGCAGGGCGCGGCGGAATTCGATGTCCTTGCATTCGTCGAAATGGCGCCGGTTGGGCAGGGCGGTCAGCGCGTCGCGGCGCGACAGCTCGTCGAGCTTCCGGTTGGCCGCCTCCAGCGCCCGTGTCCGCTCGCCCACCAGTTCGGCCAGATGGTCGCGGTGGCGGGAGATTTCGCCCTCGTACTGGGCCAGTTGGCCGAGGTGGGCGGCCAGGCGGTCCTGCAGTTCGTTGACGCCGCCGGCCAGCTGATCGAGTTCGTCGTTGTGGTACAGCTTGTCGCGCAGGGCCAGCTTGCGCGACAGCGTCTTGGCGGACAGCGCGTCGAGGTGGGCAGCGACATCGCGCACATGCCGGGTCACGGTGCGGTTGAACATCCACATCACGAAGCCGGCCAGCAGCAGCGACTGGACCAGCTGCGTGATGAAGATGACGATGATTTCCCGATACAGGCGGGCCTGCAGCTCGCGGCCGTCGGCAAAGATCTCGAGTTCGCCGACGATTTCCGAGGCGCCGGCATAGGGCGAGTACGTCAGCGGCCTGCGCAATACGGGCAGCGTCTCGTCGCGCGTCCATCCCGTCCGGTCGCGGACGTGGACTTCGGGAGCGGTGTCGGCCATGCGCAGGGTGACCGCGATCCGCCCCAGTGCCGGCAGTCGCGCGGCGCTGTCGAGATGGACCGCGACGCTGGCCCGATCCATCTCCCAGATGGCCTTGGTCAGTGCCGGCTGGACGATGTCCCGCAGCTGGAGCAGCTCGGCCTGGATCGCATCGCGCTCCTCGACATAGGCGAAACCGCCGCGCACCAGGGTGCTCAGGATGGAAAACACCAGCCCGGCCGCCAGCGTCACCAGCAGCAGGCGCACGACGATGCGGCTACGTCCCGACTGCGCCTTGGCCGCGCGTGCGATGACCTCGGTGTTCACGAGCCCCCCATGCCGAGACGGGCCAGCCGCCCGTCGCGCCGCAGCGCCTCGAAGGCCCGGCGAAAGCGCTCGACCACGGCATCCGACGTGTTATGGCTGAAGGCCATGTACAGCCCGTCGCCGCCCAGTTCGTGCAGCCGCAACGCGGCCTTGAGCTGTTGCGCCGGGTCGTCGCCGGCTTCGCGCACCAGGTAGGCCGCCACCACACTGTTGGCGATCCACAGATCGACCCGGCCGAGCTTGAGCTTTTCGTAGTTGTGCGCGTAACGGTTGCTCGACTGCAGGTTGCGCTTCAGATCGAAACCGCGCTCGAGCAGGAACTGTTCGCCCACGTCCTGATTCACCGTGGCAATACGGTAGGCCTTGGCGTCCTCCAGCGTCTTCAGCGGGATCTCGCGCCCGCGCAGGGCGTAGAGAAACCATTCCGACGGCGCCACCTGGCCGACCCACTTGAACAGCGCCTCGCGCGCCGGAGTGCGGGTGATGGAGTAGATCAGCACGTTTTCCGAATGCAGCGCCAGATCGTAGGCGCGCGCCCAGGGCATCAGCTGGATCGGCGCTTCGATCCCGGCCTCGGCCATTACCGCACGCACCACGGCGGTGCTCACACCCTGCACATCGCCGTTCTTGGCATAGTTGTAGGGCGGATATTCCTCGGTCACCACTCGGATCGGCGGTGCGGCGGCAACGGCGGACATCATCAACATCGCCAGGCAGGCGACGAGCAGGCGCCAGCCGGCGGCCATGCCGGGCCGGTCGAGTGTTCGCATCCTGCTTTCACCGTATCGCATCTGCGCCATCCCTTTGCGCTGGTGTCCTGGCGGCGGGGCCCTGCCGAAGTCGGCCGGACGCCGTGTCGTCGACTGTCTTTCGGCACACATCACCGGATCTTGAGCCGCGAACGGACCGACGGCACATCTGGCCGGCCGGCGTCATCGGCGCAGGATCAAACCATGCGAGGATAGCGCCTTGACCTTCGCCGCCCCGGAGCCTGTGCGTGCTGTCCGTCCTCGCCGTCACCTTTCCGTTCTTCGCCCTCGTGCTGTGCGGCTACCTGGCCGTACAGCGCGGCGCCCTGCCGCTGTCGGCGATTCCCGGCATGAACGGCTTCGTGCTGTTCTTCGCCCTACCCTGCCTACTCTACCGCTTCGGCGCCAGCACGCCGATCGCCGAGTTGCTCGACCCGAGCGTGATCGCGGTCTACCTGCTGTGCGCGCTGATCATGGTCGGCACCACCGTGGCGCTGACGCTGGGCGGGCGCATCGATTGGAACAACGCCGCCTTCGGCGCGCTCACCGCGGCCTTTCCCAACACCGGTTTCATGGGCGTACCGCTGCTGGTGGCCCTGCTCGGCGCGCGCGCGGCCGGGCCGGTGATCGTCACCATCCTGGTCGACCTGCTGGTCACCTCCTCGCTGTGCATCGCCCTGTCGCGGCTCGACGGCCATAGCGCCGGCAACGCCCGGGCGGCGGCGGGCAAGGCGCTGCGCGGCGTGGCCGGCAACCCGATGCCCTGGGCGATCGTGCTCGGCGGCATCAGTTCGGCGGCCGGGCTGACGCTCTACGGGCCGGTGGACAAGACCATCGGCCTGCTCGCCGACTCGGCCTCGCCAGTGGCGCTGTTCACCATCGGTGCGGTGCTGGCGCGCTCGCAGATGACCACCGCCGACAAGACGCCGCTGATCGACTATGTGCCGGTGGCGCTCAAGAAGCTGCTGCTACACCCGCTGCTGGTGCTGATCGTCGGCGGCATCGGCATCCATCTGGGCCTGCCGCTGGACAGCTTCGCGCTGTCCGTCCTCGTGCTCGCTGCCGCGCTACCCAGCGCCAGCAACGTGTCGCTGCTGGCCGAGCGCTTCGGCGCCAACAACGGGCGCATCGCGCGGGTGATCCTGGTATCGACCGCGCTATCCTTCTTCACCTTCTCGGCCGCCGTCACCTTGCTGAGCTGAAGCACCGCCCACGAAGGCCAGCACGTCGCCCACGAAGCGCTCGCGCTGCCACAGGTGCGGCGCATGGTCGACCGCCTCGTAGATGTGCAGCAAGGCGTTGGGGATACTGTCGCGCACATAGTGGGCCACCTCGCAGCCATAGAAATTGCTGGCCCCGCCATACACCAGCAGCGTCGGCAGCGTGATGCTGCGCAGCACGTCGCGGTAGTCGGCGGCGGTGAGGCTGGCCCAGCAGTCGATCAGCGGGCCGGCGGCCAAGCTGGCCAGACGCCGGCGGGCCGACTGGATCGCCTCGCCGTCTTCCGCGTAGCGCAGTCGCGCCGCGGCATTGTGCCCGTGCGCCACCAGGCGCAGCACGGCCTCGGCGAAGTCCTGCCGCAGATCGTGGATGAAGGCGAGGTTGCGCGCCGCGTCGAAATCGCCGTAGATGCCGCAGCGCCAGCCCGGCCCGGTGAGCAGGCGCGGCGACTGGTCGATGAACACCAGCCGCGACAGGCGCGCCAGGCCGAAGTCACGCAGGTATTGCCACAGCGTGAGCGCCCCCATCGAATGGCCGACCACCACCGCGCCGTCGAGCGCGTAGTGGTCGATGAGTTGCGCCAGATCCTGCGCCATGCGCTCGACCGTCACCGGCGTCTCGGTGCGCAGCGCATGGCCGCCATGGCCGCGCGCGTCCCAGCGGACCACCCGATGATGCGCCTCGAAGGCCTC
Organism: Denitromonas iodatirespirans; assembly: GCF_018524365.1. GTDB lineage: Bacteria > Pseudomonadota > Gammaproteobacteria > Burkholderiales > Rhodocyclaceae > Nitrogeniibacter > Nitrogeniibacter iodatirespirans. Next base: position 10,890 of record NZ_JAEKFT010000035.1, on the reverse strand, counting down.
CATGAACGGCTGCCAGTCGCGATGCGAGGCGGTCCAGCCGTGCAGCAGGATCAGCGGCGCCCCTTCGCCCGAGATTCTGAGGTGGATGCGTTCGCCGTCGTCGGCGGTGAAATGGTCCATGAGCGGGCGGCGTAGCGGAAACGGCCAAGTATAAATCCCGCCCCATCGCGCGACGACAGCCTTTTTGGCATTTGGCCCCACCGAAGCTAGACTGATATGACGTCGTGTTGACGCCAACCCTTGGAGAAACGCCATGAAAAAAATCCGTACCCTGATCGCCGGCCTGTGTGCCGCCGGCCTGTCCTCACTGGCGCTGGCCGCCGGCAGCGTGCATTTCGCCGAACCGGCGGACGGCGCCACCGTGCCGCAGGAATTCACCGTCAAAATGGGCGTCGAAGGCATGAAAGTGCAGCCGTCCGGCGAGCTGATGGAAGGCACCGGCCACCATCACCTGATCATCGACGGCAAGCCGATCCCCGCCGGCACCGCGGTGCCGGCCGACGACACCCATTTGCACTTCGGCAAGGGCCAGACCGAGACCAAGGTCAAGCTGGCACCGGGCAAGCACACCCTGACGCTGCAGTTCGCCGACGGCCTGCATCAGTCCTACGGTCCCGACCTGAGCAAGACCATCACCGTCACCGTCAAATAAGCGGCCGCTTGGCGCACGCGGGCAGTCATCATGGGCAATCTCGACGGCCAACTGCTGTCCGGCCTGTTGCTGTCGCTGCTCATCGCGGCCGCGACCGCCTGGTGGCTGGCCGGGCGCTATCGCCGGGCCATGCTGCGGCTGATGACGGCGCCGCCCCCACAGCGCGACGCCGCGCCGGCGCCCCGGCCGGCCCCGCCCTCCGCGGCGACAGGGCCGGCCCATTTCGACCTCGGCCTCAACCGCCGCCAGAATCGTCGCCTGGCACTGCTGCTGGTGGTCATCTCCACCCTGATCGGCCTGTCCACCGGCGCCTTCGAGCTGCTGGTGGTGCATACCGATCCGGGCTTCGGACTGCAACGCTGCTTGATACTGGGTGCGGTCTACAGCTGGCCGGTGATACCGACCCTCGGCTTGCTGTGGCGCTGGTCACTGTGGCGCACCATGGCCGCGGTGCTCGCCTACCTGCTGTGCCTGCTGCCGATCATCCTGCTCGGCTCGAATGCCGAACAGACCATGGCCATGGTCAGCGGCTGGCTGGCCTCGACCACCGTGCTGCCGCTCCTCAGCCTGCTCGGCCTGACCGCCTCCGGGCGTATCCGAGCCATCGCGCCGCTGCTCTTCCCAGCCGCGATGGTGCTGGTGGGCGCCTCGCTGCTCGGCCTGGGCTGGGCGGCCACCCTGGTGGATGCGCCGCCGCCGGCCCTGCTGGCGCTGCTCGACGCCATCGGCGCCATCCCCACGCTGCTGCTGTTCATCGTCGCGCCCTGGGCCATCGGCATCTGGCCGGTGATCGGCATATTGCGGCTGATCGCCGGCGCCTACCGCCGCAAACGGTTTTCCGAGCTGGCCTACCTGGTCGGCCTGTTCTGGGCCGTGGTGCTGATCGCCATGGCCCTGCCGGGCACTCACTCGGCCGGTCTGGCGGCCTTCGGCATCCTCGCGGTGTGGCTGTGGGTGCCGCTTGGCTTCGCCCTCGCGCGGCCGTGGCTGGCGCCGTCGGCCCCGCCGCCGACCCTGCTGGTGTTGCGCGTGTTCCAACGCGACGCGGCGGTCGAGGCGCTGTTCGACGCGGTCACCGAGCGCTGGCGCGCCACCGGCAACACGGTATTGATCGCCGGCACCGACCTGCTCGGCCACACGCTCGACGCCGACGATCTGTTCGTCTTCCTCAGCCGGCGCCTGGGCGAGCGCTTCATCCAGCGCCCCGAGGACATCCCGCGCCGGCTGGCCGACTTCGACCTGGGCGCCGATCATGACGGGCGCTACCGCATCAACGAATGCTATTGCGGCGACGCCACTTGGCAGGGGGCGCTGCAGGCGCTGGTGGCTCGCAGCCACGCGGTATTGATGGACTTGCGCGACTTTCGCGCCGAGAACGGCGGCTGCCGCTTCGAGCTGGGCGAACTGGCGCGCGCGCACCATCTGCAGCAGGTGGTGATCCTGTTCAATGCACACACCGACCGCGCCACCGCCGAGGCCGACCTGGGCGAAGCCGCCGGCCGGGTGCACTGGGTGGACATGTCGCGCCCGCGGCGGCGCACCGGCCGCGCCGTGCTGGCGGCCTTGCTGTCGCCGACGTCCGAGGCCGCCGGGGCCCCCGGCTAACCCAGCCGCAGCGTCGGCGTCAGCACCGCCGGATCGAGGACCAGTTCGATCAGTGCCGGCGTGCCGGCAGCACGCGCGCGTTCGAAGGCCGGCGCGAACTGGGCGGTTTCGGTGACGCGCTCGCCATGCGCCCCGTAGGCCTGGGCCAGCGCGACGAAATCCGGGTTACGCAAGTTGGTGCCGGCGACCCGGCCGGGGTAGTGCTTTTCCTGGTGCATGCGGATGGTGCCGTACATGCCGTTGTTCACCACCAGGAAGATGATCGGCAATTCGTACTGCACCGCAGTGGCCAGCTCCTGGCCGGTCATCATGAAGCAGCCGTCGCCCGCCCAGGCCAGCACCAGCCGGTCCGGATGCGCCAGCTGGGCCGCCACCGCCGCCGGCACGCCGTAGCCCATGCTGCCGCTGGTCGGCGCCAGCTGGGTGTGAAAGCGCCGGTAGCGGTAGTAGCGATGCAGCCAGATGGTGTAGTTGCCGGCGCCGTTGGTGAGGATGGCGTCGTCCGGCAGGGTGTCGTTGAGCCAGGTCATGATCTCGCCCATCTGCAGCGGGCCGGGCACGCTGGGCGGCGTGCTGTGGGCCAGGTACTCGGCCCGGTCGACCGCCACGCTGTCGGCCCAGGCCAGCGCATCGACACGGATGTCGGCCGCGGCCGCGGCGAACTCGGCCATGCCCGCGTTGATCGGCAGGTCGGCACGATAGACCTTGCCCAGCTCGTCGTTGCCGGCGTGCACATGCACCAGCTTCTGCCGCGGCTGCGGCACGTCGATCAGGGTGTAGCCGCTGCTGGTCGCCTCGCCCAGGCGCGCGCCGACCACGATCAACAGGTCGGCCTGATCGATGCGCTCGGCCAGCGAGGGGCGGATGCCCAGGCCGGCATCGCCGATGTAGTTCGGATGGCGATGGTCGAACAGATCCTGCCAGCGGAAGGCGCAGGCCACCGGCAGGCGGTTGGCCTCGATGAAGCCGAGCATGTCGGCGCAGGCGGTGTCGGTCCAGCCCGCGCCGCCGAGGATCACCAGCGGCCGGTCGGCGGCGGCGAGCATGGCCTTGAGCTCGGCCATGTCGTCGGCCGAGGGGCTGGCCTGCACGCGGCGGGCCGGCCCCACGTCGCGCGCCACGCCGCGGCCGAACAACAGATTCTCGGGCAAGGCCAGCACCACCGGGCCGGGGCGGCCCGACACCGCCGTCTGGAAGGCGCGATGCAGGTATTCAGGGATCCGGTCGATGCGGTCGATCTGCGTGACCCACTTGGCCATGCTGCCGAACATGCGCCGGTAGTCGACCTCCTGGAAGGCCTCGCGGTCCACGCAGTCGTCGCCGATCTGGCCGACCAGCAGGATCATCGGCGAGGAATCCTGCGCCGCGTTGTGCACGGCGATGCTGGCGTTGCACGCGCCCGGCCCGCGCGTCACCAGGCACACCCCCGGCCGCCCGGTGAGCTTGCCCCAGGCATCGGCCATGAACCCGGCCCCGCTCTCGTGGCGGCAGGTGATCAGGCGGATCTGCTCACCGCGCTCGTAGAGGCCGTCGAGCAGCGGCAGGTAACTCTCGCCGGGCACGCAGAACACCGTATCCACGCCATTGATGCGCAGCGCTTCGGCCACGATGTGGCCGCCCAGGCGCGCCTCGGATTGTTGCTCCGTCATGCCGCTCTCCTCCGTGTCGGGACTGTGCGCCCCATTGTGGAGTGGGGGCACCGCCGGGGCAATGCCCATGGCAAGGGGCTACAATCGACCCAACCCCCTGCACAGGAGCACGCCATGCTGACCACCTTCAAATCCGCTGCCGGCGCCGACGTGATCATGCTCGGCAAGACCGCCCGGACCATGTTCGAGGTCCTGGGCAAAGACCCTGACAGCGCCACCGGCATCATCACCGTCGAGCAACTGCCCGCCGCCATCGACCGACTCAAGCAAGCCATCGCCGCCGACAAAGCGGCCCGCAACGACGACACCGACGGGAACGGGGACGAGACCGAGGAAGACAAGCCGCGCGGCATGGCCGCCCCGGTGAGCTTCTACCAACGCGCCTGGCCCTTGCTGGAGTTGCTCGAACTGTCGCAAAAGGAAGGCAAACCGGTCACCTGGGGCGTGTGACACGCCCGGCACGCAAACGCATCCGCGCCGCCGGCCGGGGCTGCGCCCGGTCTAGTTCGATGGAACTATGGCGGGCAAAGCCACACGCCGCACCTACCGCCGCGCTGTCATATTTGTTACGAGATTTTTCAAGGGCATGCTGCCAAGAAATTGGGAATTGATCCCTGCAACCTAAAAGGTTAAAGTGCCGCTACGCCTCAAAAACTAATACTTTTGGATTAGCCATGCCACAGCGACATAAAGCCCAATCCCCGAGCGCCGAGCAACTGCTGGATTGGCGCAAGAAACGCAAGCTGAGTCAGTCCGAGTTCTGGGCGCCGATCGGCGTTACCCAGTCGGCCGGCAGTCGCTACGAAAGTGGCCGGCCGCTGCCGATCCCCATCGCTCTGCTGCTCGACCTGGTTTACGGCCCACCCAAGCGGTCCGAAAAACTGCTCGCCAAACTGCGCGCCACCGGCCTGTAAGCGACAACAACCGCCCGGAAGACCCGCCTCGAGCGGGTTTTCTTTTTGAGTGCCGGCGCCGGAGGCGACTGGGCCGCCCGGCGTCGAGGCGCAAAAAAGCCGCATCGCGTGCGGCTTTTTCGGTCTCGCCCGACAGGCGGAATCATTCGATGTTTTGCACCTGCTCGCGCATCTGCTCGATCAGTACCTTCATTTCCATGGCCACCGCGGTCACGTCGGTGGCGGCGCTCTTGGAGGCGAGGGTGTTGGCTTCGCGGTTGAGTTCCTGCATCAAGAAGTCGAGCCGCTTGCCCGAGATGCCGCCTTTCTTGAGGATGCGCGCGACCTCGTCCAGGTGGGTGCGCAGGCGGTCGAGCTCTTCGTCTACATCGATGCGCTGGGCGAACAACGCCACTTCCTGGCGGATGCGATCCTCGTCCAGCGTGGCGACGGCTTCGCGCAGGCGTTCGGTGAGTTTGGCCTGGTAGGCCTCGACCAGCATCGGCATCTGCGGCGCGGCGCGCTGCACCAGCTCGCGCATGCCCTCGACCCGCTCGCGGATGATCGCCGCCAGCTTGTCGCCTTCGCGCTGCCGGCTGGCGATGAACTCGTCGATGCCGGCCTCGGCCATCTCGCGGATCACCGGCATCAGTTCGTCGAAGGCGAGGCTGTCGTCGGCCAGCATGCCGGGCCAGCGCAGCAGCTCGCCCACCGACATCGCCTTGGCCTGCGGGAAGGTCACCTGCACCTGGGTCTGGGCGGCCTTCAGTTGTTGCAGCAGCGCGCCGTTGAGCGACAGATCGGCCGTGCCGGCGGCATCGTTTTTTTGCAGATACAGGCGACATTCGACCTTGCCACGGCTCAGGCGTGCGGTAAGCATTTCACGCAGGGCGGGCTCGGCCAGCCGCACGTCGTCGCCCAGGCGGAAGGACAGATCGAGGAAGCGGGAATTGACGCTGCGCAGTTCGAGGTGAAGGCTGACGCCGCCCAGTTCGCGGTGTTGCACCGCAAAGCCGGTCATACTGAGTATCATCTGGAGCTCCGGTGCCCGGTGTCGATGCGCTTTACACCACCCGTGGCACGCAAGAAAATGCGGTGAAAACGGAATCTTAGCCCCCCCTTCATGGCCTCTCAAGTCAATCAGGCACTGCCTTCCGGTTTCCAGCTGGACCAGTACCGCATCGAGCGGCAGTTGTCGTTGGGGGGCTTTTCCATCGTCTACCTGGCCTATGACGCCGAGGGCATGCCGGTGGCGATCAAGGAATACTTGCCCAATTCGCTGGCCTTGCGCGGCGAGGGGGAAATCGAGCCGAAGATCTCGACCGCCAACGAGCCGGCCTTCCGTTACGGCATGAAGTGCTTTTTCGAGGAAGGCCGGGCGCTGGCCAAGCTGATGCATCCCAACGTGGTGCGGGTGCTCAACTTCTTCCGCGCCAACGGCACCGTCTACATGGTGATGCAGTTCGAGCGCGGCCGCACACTGCACGAGTATGTCAGCAAGCACCGCGAGGTGCTGCGCGAGCGCTTTCTGCGCGGGGTGTTCACCCGCATGCTCAACGGCCTGCGCGAGGTGCATGCGCACAAGCTGCTGCATCTGGACATCAAGCCGTCGAATATCTATCTGCGCCTGGACGGCACCCCGGTGCTGCTCGATTTCGGTGCCGCGCGCCAGACGCTGATGACCGGCCAGCCCATGCTCAAGCCGATGTACACGCCCGGTTTTGCCTCGCCCGAGCAGTTCGCCGGGCGCGAGGCGCTGGGGCCGTGGAGCGACATCTACAGCGTCGGCGCCAGCCTCTATGCCTGCCTGGCCGGCAGCGCACCGCCGCGTTCGGACGAACGCGCCACCAAGGACACCTACACCCCGGCGGCCAAGGCCTTTGCCGGACGTCATAGTGCGCAGTTGCTCGAGACCATCGACTGGTGTCTCGATCTTGATCCCCTTGCCCGCCCGCAGAGCGTCTACGCTTTACAGAAAGCGCTGGTGCAGCGCGGGCCCGACGAGGCCATGCCGGCCTCGTGGTTCGCCGATGTCGGCAGTCGGCTCAAAACCTTTATTGGTCGCTCATGAAATTCACCATCTACCAAGAAAGCCGGCCCGGCAAGCGCCCCTCCAACCAGGACCGCATTGCCTATTGCTACTCGCGTGACGCCCTGCTGATGGTCATCGCCGACGGCATGGGCGGCCACCTGCATGGCGAGGTGGCCGCGCAGATCGCCGTGCAGTACATCACCCAGGCCTTCCAGCGCGACGCCCAGCCGCTGGTCGGCGACCCGGTGCTGTTCCTGTCGCAGGTGATGACCAACGCGCATCACGCCATTCTCGATTACGCCTTCGACAAGTACCTGCCCGAGGCGCCGCGCACTACCGTGGTGGCCTGTCTGATCCAGAACGGGCTGGCCCACTGGGCCCACGCCGGCGATTCGCGCCTCTACCTGCTGCGCAAGGGCGAGATCGAACTGCAGACGCGCGACCACTCGCGCGTGCAGCTGATGCTCGACCAGGGCCTGATCGACGCCGACGGCGCCGCCGTGCACCCCGGCCGCAACCGCATCTACAGCTGCCTGGGCGGCAACCATGCGCCGCAGGTGGAGTTTTCGCGGCCGACCCCGCTCTACGCCGGCGATATCATCGCCCTGTGCACCGACGGGGTCTGGGGCCCGCTCGGCAACGACGAGCTGAAGGGCCGACTGGTCGAGGCCAAGAACCTCATGAAGGCCATCCCCAAGCTGATGGACGAGGCCGAGGCCCGCGCCGGCGCCCATGCCGACAACCTGTCGATGATCGGCCTGCTGTGGCTGGAAGACTTCGCCGACACCCTGCCCGACACGGTATCGACCCAGACCATGGCGATCAGCAGTTTCACCACGCAGATGGAAAGCTTCGAGCGCACCGCCGGCAGCGGCGCACAGGATCTGACCGACGACGAAATCGAACAGGCCATCTCCGAAATCAACGTCGCCATCAAGAAATTCTCCCAGGACTGAGCGGCTCGCCGCTCGCCCCCAACACAGGATTCAACACCGCATGCGCCCCAGCCAACGCCAAGCCCATCAACTCCGCCCCATCCACATCACCCGCGGTTTCACCAAACATGCCGAAGGCTCGGTGCTGATCGAATTCGGCGACACGCGGGTGCTGTGCACCGCCAGCGTCGAGGACACCGTGCCCGGTTTCCTGCGCGGCAAGGGGACCGGCTGGCTGACCGCCGAATACGGCATGCTGCCGCGCGCCACCCACACCCGCGGCGCGCGCGAAGCGGCCAAGGGCAAGCAGAGCGGTCGCACCCAGGAGATCCAGCGCCTGATCGGCCGCAGCCTGCGCGCCGTGGTCGACCTCGAAGCGCTGGGCGAGCGCCAGGTGATCATCGACTGCGACGTGCTGCAGGCCGACGGCGGCACCCGCACCGCCTCCATCACCGGCGCCTGCGTGGCCGTTCACGAAGCCCTCGACGGCCTGGTGCGCCGGGGCGTGCTGGCCGCCAACCCGATGCGCGAGCTGGTCGCGGCGGTGTCGGTCGGCATCTACGACGGCATCCCCGTGCTCGACCTCGACTATCCCGAAGACTCGGCCTGCGACACCGACATGAACGTGGTGATGACCGCCAGCGGCCATTTCGTCGAGGTGCAGGGCACGGCCGAAGGCCATGCCTTCACCCGCGCCGAACTCGACGCCCTGCTCGACCTGGCCACCAGCGGCATCGCCGAGCTCAACGCGATCCAGCGCGACGCACTGGGCCTGGGCTGAGGCCATGTTCGACACCATCGTCCTGGCCAGCGGCAATGCCGGCAAGCTGCGCGAGTTCGCCGCGCTGCTCGCCCCGCTGGGCATCACCGTGCGCCCGCAGTCCGATTTCGACGTCCCCGAAGCCGACGAGCCCTACGCCACCTTCGTCGAAAACGCGCTGGCCAAGGCCCGCCATGCCGCCCGCCACACCGGCCTGCCGGCCCTGGCCGACGACTCCGGCCTGTGCGTGGACGCCCTCGGCGGCGCCCCCGGCATCCACTCCGCGCGCTACGCCGGCGAGCCCAAGTCCGACGCGCGCAACATCGACCGCCTGATCGCCGACCTAGCCGGGCACAACAACCGCCGTGGCCGCTTCGTCTGCGTGCTGGCCCTGGTGCGCAGCGCCGACGACCCGCAGCCGATCATCGCCGAAGGCGAATGGCATGGCCGCATCCTCGACGCCCCGCGCGGCAGTCAGGGTTTCGGCTACGACCCACTGTTCTGGCTCGACGACCTGCAACAGACCGCCGCCGAACTCGACCCGGCGCTCAAGAACATGCTCAGCCACCGCGGCAACGCCTGCCGGCATCTGCTCGAACGCATTGAAACGCTCCAGGCCCAGCCGTGAGCGAGCGCCGCATCATCCCGCTGCGCCCGCAACGCGCGGCGCCGCCCAGCAGCCCACAACTGAGCGCCCCGCCGCCGCTGTCGCTCTACATCCACTACCCGTGGTGCGTAAAGAAGTGCCCCTACTGCGACTTCAATTCGCATGCGGTGCAGCAGGGCGGCATCCCCGAGGCGGCCTACATCGACGCGCTCATTGCCGACCTCGAAGCCGCACTGCCCGACGTCTGGGGCCGCCGCGTGCTGAGCATCTTCATCGGCGGCGGCACCCCCAGCCTGATCAGCGCCGAAGGGCTCGACCGCCTGCTCACCGCCGTGCGCATGCTGCTGCCGCTCGACCCGCTGGCCGAGATCACGCTCGAAGCCAACCCCGGCACCGTCGAGGCCACACGCTTCGCCGGCTATCGCGCCGCCGGCGTCAACCGGCTCTCGCTCGGCATCCAGAGCTTCGAAGACCGCTACCTGCGCGCCCTCGGCCGCATCCATGCTGGCGCCGAAGCGCACAAGGCCGCCGAACTGGCGCTGACCCACTTCGAGTCGGTCAACTTCGACCTCATGTACGCCCTGCCCGGCCAGAGCATGGACCACCTCGCCGCCGACCTGCGCACCGCCGTCGCCCTCGGCCCGCAGCACCTGTCCTGCTACCACCTCACGCTCGAACCCAATACCCCCTTCCACCACAACCCACCGTCCAAACTGCCCGACGGTGACCTCGCCGCCGACATGCAGCAACTGGTGGAGACCACGCTCGCCGAGGCCGGCTACCAGCACTATGAAACCTCGGCGTTTGCCCAGCCGGGCAAGCGCTGCCGCCACAACCTCAACTACTGGACCTTCGGCGACTACCTCGGCATCGGCGCCGGCGCCCACAGCAAGCTCTCCAGCCACACCGGCATCGTGCGCCAGATGCGCCACAAACACCCCGGCGCCTACCTCGCCGCACACGGCAAGGGCGACTTCGTGCAGACCGAACAAGGCATCGGCGTCGCCGACCTGCCCTTCGAATTCATGATGAACGGCCTGCGCCTGATCGACGGCATCCCCACCGACCTGATGGAATCGCGCACCGGCATCGCACTCGACGTGATCGAAGCCAAACTCATCGCCGCCCGCGACCGCGGCCTGCTCGAAACAAGCGACAACACCCTCCGCCCGACGCTCAAGGGACAGCGCTTTCTCAACGATTTGCTTGAGATGTTTCTCGACTGAGGATCTATAGAGGGGAACCGTCTGGATCTCTCCTAGCCGGTGTTCGATCGCCACCCTCAGGTCTTGAGGCAGGCTGCTTGGTTGCACAGACACGGCAGTCGCCTGAGGTGCAAATCCTGCGCTTTGCGCATCCGACGCATCAGCGCATCCCGCCAGACCCCGGGGTCGGGTTCTATCGAGGCGACAACTATTCTGACCGAGGGGGGTGCTGCGCGCCCACGGGCAAACCCGCCATCGCGGTCGCACCCGTGCGCCGCAGCCCTCGAGAGCACCGACCACCCACGTGGCCACCGCGCCTTGCCAGGTGTGGTGTTGGGACATGACCTACCTGCCCACGCAGGTGCAGGGGCAGTAGTTCTACCTCTACCTGATCATGGATTTGTACAGCCGCAAGATCGTCGGCGGGGAGATCCATGAGCGCGATGACGCCGACCACGCGGTGAGCCTGCTCAAGCGCACCGCGCTGGCCGAAGGCATCCACGCGATGACTGACAAGCCCGTGCTGCACGGCGACAACGGCAGCACGCTCAA
>NZ_JAEKFT010000034.1 GCF_018524365.1 Denitromonas iodatirespirans | reverse complement strand
GTTTATGCTCCACGCTTCCTTCCCACGCTCGGTCGCCCTCGCGCAGTTGCGCTTCACTTCGTTCGCTGTGATCAACTTACGGCGGGACTTGCACCCGCAGGAGTGCGCCCATGCTGGGCGCACAAAGAAAAAAGCGGGCGCCTAGGCGCCCGCTTTCAAAATATCTGGCGGAGTGGACGGGGCTCGAACCCGCGACCCCCGGCGTGACAGGCCGGTATTCTAACCAACTGAACTACCACTCCACACCTTTCGGTGTCTTGACCGTGCCACCGGTCAAATCAAAGGCTGCCGTTCTTCTGGCAGCCTTCGTGCAACTTGGCGTCCCTACGGGGATTCGAACCCCGGTCGCCGCCGTGAAAGGGCGGTGTCCTAGGCCTCTAGACGATAGGGACCTTGTTCTTTGGTGGAGGTAAGCGGGATCGAACCGCTGACCTCTTGCATGCCATGCAAGCGCTCTCCCAGCTGAGCTATACCCCCGAAAGAGCCTGCTATTCTAGCTTTCCAACTTCTCCCAAGCAAGCGGATTTTTCATCTCTGCTTGCAGCAACCGGCCATGCCGATTGCAATGTTTCTGGCGGAGTGGACGGGGCTCGAACCCGCGACCCCCGGCGTGACAGGCCGGTATTCTAACCAACTGAACTACCACTCCACACCTTTCGGTGTCTTGACCGTGCCACCGGTCAAATCAAAGGCTGCCGTTCTTCTGGCAGCCTTCGTGCAACTTGGCGTCCCTACGGGGATTCGAACCCCGGTCGCCGCCGTGAAAGGGCGGTGTCCTAGGCCTCTAGACGATAGGGACCTTGTTCTTTGGTGGAGGTAAGCGGGATCGAACCGCTGACCTCTTGCATGCCATGCAAGCGCTCTCCCAGCTGAGCTATACCCCCGAAAGAGCGCGCATTATAGGTAACGTTTAAAGCGCTGTAAACCCCTTTGTGACGCGATTTTCGGAAGTTTCATGCCTCGGGCAATACCTTGCCCGGATTCATCACATCGCGCGGGTCCAGGGCATGCTTGATGGCACGCATCAGGTCGAGTTCCACCCCCGACTTATAGCGCACGATTTCCTCTCGTTTGAGCTGGCCAATACCGTGTTCGGCCGAAATCGATCCGTCGTAGCTGGCCACGAGATCATGCACACAACGATTGACGACTTCCGTCTGCGCCACCAGAGCAGCGTTGGAAGCGGCATCCGCAGCGGAGATGTTGTAGTGCAGATTGCCGTCACCCATATGACCGAAGGCGACGATACGGACCCAAGGAAAGGCATCGGTGAGCGTTTTTTCCGCTGCCGCCAGGAAGGCCGGAATGGCGCTGACCGGCAGCGACACATCATGCTTGATGCTCACCCCTTCGATACGTTGCGCCTCGGAGATGTTTTCCCGCAGCGCCCACAAAGCTTCGCATTGGGCCAGAGAGGCGGCGATCACGGCATCGACCACCCAGCCGGCCTCGAACGCGGCGGCAGCGACGCTTTCGAGCACCGTATCGAGCGGTGTCTCCTGGGCCACGTCGGCCACCTCGAGCAGTACCGACCAATCGGCGCCCCCCTCAAGCGGCGCACGCGCCCCCGGGATGTGTTTCAGTACAACGTCCAGCGCGTTGCGACCGATCAATTCGAAAGCGCTTACACGCTCTCCCAGGCGTTCGCGCGCAGCTGCCAACAAGGACAGCGCAGCGACCGGGTCGGTAACGGCAAACCACGCCACCACACGCTGACGCGGACGCGACGCGAGGCGTAGCGCCGCTGCCGTGATGACGCCAAGCGTTCCCTCGGCGCCGATGAACAGTTGCTTGAGGTCGTAGCCGGTGTTGTCCTTGAGCAGGGTCCGCAGCCCGTTCCAGACAGTGCCGTCGGGTAATACCACTTCCAGCCCGAGCACTTGCTGGCGCATGTTGCCGTAGCGAACGACATGCACGCCGCCGGCGTTGGTCGCGATATTTCCGCCGATCTGGCAGCTACCCTCCGAGGCCAGGGACATTGGAAACAGTCGATCAACACCCGCGGCTGCCTGCTGGATCTGGGCCAGCGTACATCCCGCCTCTGCCACCAACGTGTTGTCGACCGGGTCGATCCGGCGGATGCCATTGAGGCGATTGAGCGAGAGGACGATTACATTCTCGCCCGGCCGCGGCGTCGCACCGCCGCACAGGCCCGTATTGCCGCCTTGCGGCACCACGCCGACGCCGCGTTCATGGCACAAGCGAACCACCGCCGATACCTGCGCGGTGTCGGCCGGGCGCACCACCGCATGCGCCGAGCCGGTATAGCGGCCGCGCCAATCCGTCAGAAACGGCGCCATGTCGTCGCTTCGCGTCAGGACATGACGCTCGCCGACACACTCACTCAGACACGCCAGAAATTCGTCATTTTTCATGCTCGGCATTCTCCTGCCCCAGGGCATAGCGGATGGCGGGCATCATGCGGGTTACCGCGGCTTCGCCTTCGGCGATGGCCTCCTTCGCCCGATGGTAGTCCATGGGGCCGACCTGTCCGACGCGTGGTGCAATCAATACGTCGGCCGGTTCACCGGCCAGACGGCTGCGTGCGATGCGCACCTGCATGATGTTGATACTGGTGTTGAGCACATCCAGCATGGAGAATTCGTCATCGCCTTTTTGTGCGTCGTTGAGGCCGAAACGATCGAGCAGGCGCTCTGCCCAACTGCGCTCGGCTGCAGGGTCCACCACCGGTTTGACGCTTCGCGTCATGCGGCGCCGGGCGCGGCCGACGATGTCGGAGCCCAGATCGACAGCGATCACGATATCGGCTCCCATGGCCCGGCACAGCGACACCGGCACGGGATTGACCAGGGCGCCATCGACCAGCACCCGACCGCCCTGTACCACTGGCGTAAACAGGCCCGGTGTGGCAATGGACGCACGCACGGCCTGCGCCACGCTGCCTTCTCTGAGCCAGACTTCGCGTCCGGTCTGAAGCTCGGTCGCAACGCAGCCAAAGGGCAGTTTCAACTCGTCGAAACCCAGGCCGGTCACTTCACGCTCGAAGTAATCGATAAGCCGGTCGCCCTTGATCAGCCCGCCTCTCAGACTGACATCGAGATACGACACCACGGTCTGCCAGGTCAGCTTCTCGACCCAGCCCGCGAGCGCCTCGAACCCACCCGTCGCGGCGGAAGCGCCGACAAAGGCCCCGATCGAGGCGCCGCTGATGACGTCCGGAGATATTCCTTCACGTCGCAGCGCACGGATGACGCCGATATGCGCCCACCCGCGCGCCGCGCCACTGCCGAGCGCCAACCCGATCTTCGGGCCGTCGCTTCCGCGGTCGTGTTCTTCGCTGTCGTATTCTTCGGCATTTTTCATGGCGGGCCCCTCCAGGGTCAGCGCGCTCACGCCGAACCGGTCTAGCGCGGAAGAGGATCCTGCAACAGATCGGCGTAGAGATCGTGAACGTCGCAATCAGTGATGCGTACCTGGGCAAAGGTCCCGACTTCAAGATGATCCGCACCCGGGATGTACACCAGGCCATCGATATCCGGCGCATCGCCGGGCGAGCGCGCAATGGCGCCGTCTTCATCGACATCGTCGATCAGAACGGTCATCTCCCGGCCGATCTTGGCTTCGAGCCGTTGCGTGCTGATGTCCTCCTGAAAGGCCATCAGGCGCGCCCGGCGCGATTCCCTGACCGCTTCCGGCACCGGGTTGTCCAGCGCATTGGCGGCCGCCCCTTCGACCGGCGAATAGGCGAAGGCGCCGACCCGATCGAGTTCGGCCATTTCGAGGAAACGCAGCAGCTCTTCGAAATCCGCCTCGGTCTCTCCCGGAAAACCGGTGATGAAGGTGGACCGGATGGTCAGGTCGGGGCAGATGCTGCGCCACTTCTTGACGCGCTCAAGCACGTTCTCGGCGCTGGCCGGACGACGCATCGCTTTCAAAACGCCAGCGCTGGCATGCTGGAACGGCACATCGAGATACGGGAGGACATGCCCCTCGGCCATCAGCGGTATCAAGTCGTCCACGCTCGGGTAGGGATACACATAGTGCATCCGCACCCAGATACCCAACTCACCGAGCGCTTTGGCCAAGTCGAGCAAGCGCGTCTTGACCGGCCGACCGCCCCAAAAGCCGGTGCGGTATTTGACATCGACGCCGTAGGCGCTGGTGTCCTGGGAGATGACGAGCAACTCCTTGACCCCCGCCTCCGCCAGTTTCTCGGCCTCGCGCAGCACATCGCCGATCGGACGGCTGACCAAATCGCCGCGCATCGACGGGATGATGCAGAAGGTACACCGATGGTTGCAGCCTTCGGAGATCTTCAGATACGCATAGTGCTTCGGCGTCAGGCGGATGCCCTGCGGCGGCACGAGGTCGACGAAAGGATCGTGCGGCTTGGGTACATGGGCATGAATGGCCTGCATCACCTCTTCGGTGGCATGCGGACCAGTCACGGCCAGGACCTGGGGGTGCGCATCGAGAATCACATCGGATTTGGCGCCCAGGCAACCGGTGACGATCACCCGGCCGTTTTCCGACAAGGCCTCACCGATGGCATCCAGCGACTCGGCAACCGCCGCATCAATGAATCCACAGGTATTGACCACGACAAGTTCCGCGTCGTCGTAGCTGCCCGAGATCTCGTAGCCCTCGGCGCGCAGGCGCGTCAGGATGTGTTCGGAATCAACCGTGGCCTTGGGGCACCCCAGGCTGACGAATCCGACCCTCGGAATGGAGTGGCTCATCGCAACTCACTCCGACAAACAGTACTCTGGTGCAGGTTCACTTCTTGCTGTTACTCGTCTTGCGCGGATCCACAGCGACATCGCCATTGGGCTGCTGGGGATTCTGCGAATAATTGGGGAACTGGAAACCGGAAAACAGGTTGCGCGTCTGGCTCTCGACCTGCTCCTGCATCTGGGTGAGCATCTTCTTGCTCTGTTCCATATAGGCGCCCATCATGCTCTGCATGGCCGGTCCCTGGAAATTCAGGAACTGCGCCCACAAGTCCTGGCTGATCGGGCTGTTTTCGCCGTAGATCGAACGCGCCTGGTCCTGCAGCTTGAGCTGCATGTCCGTAAAGGCCTTGATGTTGTTCTCCAGGTACTTGCCCATCATGCCCTGCATCGCATTGCCGTAGAAACGGATCATGTGGGAGAGCAGATCGCTGGTGAACATCGGCGCGCCGCCGGCCTCTTCTTCAAGGATGATCTGCAGGAGGATCCCGCGGGTCAGATCATCGCCGGTCTTGGCGTCGACCACCTGGAAGTCGTCGTTGGCCAGCACCAAATCCTTCACGTCCGAGAGCGTGATGTAGGAACTGGTACGGGTGTCGTACAAGCGGCGGTTCGGATATTTCTTAATCAGTCGCACTTGGTCTGGCATTGTGTTCGTCTCCACGCGGTGGGTGGATGTCCCACTCTCGCGCCGATTATACCGCGGCGCGCAAAGAAAAACCCCGCCCTAAGACGGGGTTTGCCGTGATGCTTTTCGCAATGCGGCAATTACGCCATGTGCAAACCGCCATTGATGTTCACCGTCGAGCCGGTGATGTAACCGGCCATCTCCGATGCCAGGTAGGCGCACAGGCCGCCGATCTCTTCCGGCTTGCCCAGACGCTTCATCGGCACGGTGTCGGTAATGGCCTGGCGCACGTCTTCGCGAATCGCCATCACCATGTCGGTCGCGATGTAGCCCGGCGCGATGGCGTTGACCGTCACACCCTTGGTTGCCAGCTCCTGCGCCAGCGCCTTGGTGAAGCCCAGCACGCCGGCCTTGGCGGTCGAGTAGTTGGTCTGGCCGGCCTGCCCCTTGACGCCGTTGACCGACGAGATGTTGATGATCCGACCCCAGCCGCGCTCGGCCATTTTCGGCGAGATGTGGTGCGTGACGTTGAACAGGCTGTTCAGGTTGGTATTGATGACGGCCTGCCACTGACCGGTTTCCATCTTCGGGAAAAACTTGTCGCGGGTAATGCCGGCGTTGTTCACCAACACATCGACCGGACCGATGTCCGCTTCGATCTTGTCGACCATCACCTTGCATGAGTCGTAGTCGGACACATCCCCTTCCGCGACCAGGAAATCAAAACCCAGCGCCTTCTGTTTGTCCAGCCAGGCATCCTTTTCCGCAAACCCCGGCAGACAGTTTGCCACCACCGTCATGCCATCCTTGGCAAACGCTTGGCAAATCGCAGTCCCGAGCCCGCCCATTGCGCCGGTAACCAATGCGATCTTCTTGGTCATAATCAACCCCTTATCTCACTTATCGATGACTTGGGCATCCGCGCCGCCGCCGTACGCAAGCTGTCACATCCGATTGCGCAATGCACGATATGCCTTGGCCGGATTATAAGCCTAAAACGAAAGGAATATTGCACTGCACCATAAATCTACAAAAAAGAAGGCGCACCGAAGTGCGCCTTGCTCGACAACCGGCAGCAGCCCGTCAGAACATGTGCTGTCCACCGTTGATGGAAATGTTCGCGCCCGTGACGAACGCCGCCTCTTCGGACGACAAGTAGGCAACCAGGCCTGCGATCTCTTCCGGCTTGCCCAAGCGGCTGATCGGAATCTGCGGAAGAATCTTGGAGTCTAGAATCTCCTGCGGGATCGCCATCACCATCTTGGTGCCGATATACCCCGGCGAGATGGTATTGACGGTCACGCCGTTGCGCGCGACTTCAAGCGCCAACGCCTTGGTGAAGCCATGCATGCCGGCCTTCGCTGCCGAATAGTTGGTCTGGCCAAACGCGCCCTTCTGGCCGTTCACCGACGACACGTTGATCACCCGGCCCCACTTGCGCTCGACCATGCCATCGATGACCTGCTTGGTCATGTTGAAGACGCTATCGAGGTTGGTGCTGATCACGGCATCCCAGTCGGCCTTGGTCATTTTCTTGAAGGTCATGTCGCGGGTGATTCCCGCGTTGTTGACCAAGACATCGACTGGGCCGACTTCCGCCGTCACGCGGGCCACGCATTCCTTGGCCGAATCGAAATCGGATACGTCACACGGCACGGCACGGAAGCCATAGCCCATGCCGTTCATTGACTGCAGCCACTCCGCCGCCTTGTTGTTTCCGGGCGAATGGGTCGTGACCACGCGATAGCCGAGGGCCGCCAGCTTGATGCAAACCGCTTCGCCCAAGCCACCCATACCACCCGTTACCAGTGCAATACGCGCCATATTTCTCTCCTCTCCCTTCGTTTCGCAGGGGCTTCGCACACACGCCCGGCAGCGCCCCTTTGTCCCTGCCGAGCTGAAACTCTGGCCCTGACCCCGTGCGGCTCAGGACTTCTCCTTCACATAGCGCCCCGGTGCCGGCTCGATGGCCTGATAGGTCGCATTCCCCAACCGGCCCCGCGCGGCAATGGTCTTGCCTCCGCGCTTCTTGAGCCACTCGATCCAGTGCAACCACCAGCTGCCGGGCTGCTCCTCCGCGCCTTCCAGCCATTCTTCCGGCGCTGCGGACTGCCCATCGCCCGTCCAGAAACTGCGCCGATTCTTGCTGGCCGGATTGATGGCGCCAGCGATGTGGCCACTGGCGCCGAGCACGAACGTCGTTTCGCCTCCCAGCAGCTTGCGCGCGAGATAGGCGCTCTGCCACGGCACGATATGGTCTTCCCGGGCCGCCAGCAAATACGCAGGGACATCCACCTTGCCCAGATCGACCTTGACCCCGAGCATCTTCAGTCGCCCAGGCACACGCAGGTTGTTCTCCAGGTACATGTTCCGCAGATACCAGGACAGGAACGGCCCGGGCAAGTTGGTGCTGTCGGAATTCCAGTACAACAGATCGAACGCCGCGGGCTTGTCGCCCTTCAGATAGTTGCCAACGACATACTGCCACACCAGATCGTTGGCGCGCAGCGCCGAAAACACGTTGGCCAGTTCCTGCCCGGGCAGCAGCCCGCCCTTGCCGATGGTCGCTTCACGCGCAGCCACCGAGGTTTCATCCACCAGGCAGCCCAATTCTCCGGCATCGGCGAAGTCGAGCAAGGTGGTCATCAGCGTCAGGCTCTCGACTGGATCCTCGCCGCGCCCTCTGGCCACGGCCAGCGCCGAGGTCAGCAAGGTGCCGCCGACACAGAATCCCAGCACGTTGGGCTTCTTGACACCGGTAACCTGCCGGACAACGTCGAGCGCCGCCAGCGGCCCCTGCTCGAGATAGTCGTCCCAGCTCGCGTGTGCCAGATCGCCCTTCGGGTTCCGCCATGACACCAGGAATACCGTGAATCCTTGCTCGACAATGAAACGGACCAGCGAGTTGTGCGGCTGCAAGTCCATGATGTAGAACTTGTTGATGCACGGCGGCACGATCAGCAGCGGATTCGTGGCGACCTTGTCGGTCAGCGGCGAATACTGGATCAGCTGCATCAGCGCGTTCTCGTAGATGACCGTCCCCGGCGTGGTGGCCAGATTTCGGCCCACCTCGAAGGCCTCGTCGTCGGTCATCGAGATGCGGCCCTTCTCCATGTCGGCCAGCAGATTCTGGATACCAGCCGAGATACTCTCGCCCTTGGTCTCCAGCGCCTTCTTGATGAACTCGGGATTGGTCGCCGCGAAATTGCTCGGCGCCAGCGCATCGACATACTGGCGCGTCAGGAACTGCAGGCGTGCCTTGGCGCGTCCGTCGGCGACCGGCAGAGCGTCTGCTACCTGATTCAGATATTCCGCATTGAGCAGATAAGCCTGGCGCAGATAGTCGTACATCGGGCTTTCCTGCCAGGCTTCCGACGAGAAGCGGCGATCCCCCCGAGGAGCGGGCACCAGCGGCTCGGCGCTACTACCGGGCTGGCGCTGCAGCATGTGCGACCACAATTGCGCGTGGCGACGCGCGAAGTCCTGTTGCAGGGTGGACATCGCCTCGGTCTCAGGCAGTGGAATGCGCCCGCCGGCATGCTTGAGCGATTCGCCATGCTTGCCCACCACATCGAAGAACTGCTTGGCAAACTGCTCGCCGAACTTGAACATCTCGGTCACGTTGGGGAACGTGGGCGTCTTGCTGTCTGTCATTCCTTCTCCTCGGGAACCATCCGCCCGGCCGTCGGCGAGGACCACGAAGGGCGGCTACAATCGCACGATGTACATCATCGCAATCGCCTGGCTCTACGTGGCCTTGCTGGCTGCCATCACCGACACGACGGTGGTCGGGGGCGTGCTCACCTTTGTTTTTCTGGGTCTGCTACCAATGAGCCTGTTTCTCTGGTTGTTCGGCACGCCGGCCCGTCGCCGTAAACTACGCGAAAAAGACGACGACATCGACTCCGCGGCACAGCCAAACGAATCCGACCGGAATCAATAATACCCGTGCCGCGCCATCGCGCAATCGCCACAGGCACACCACGCAATGGTTTCAGGCATGCAGATGGCACCAAATCGTTCATTCGGAACGCAATGGCCAAGGCTCAAGACAGCCACACCATGGCGGCCATCCGGCCGGTCTGGCCGTCGCGACGATAGGAGAAAAACCGCCGCGGATCACTGACGGTGCACATTCCGCCGCCATAGACCCGTGTCACGCCACATGCCGCAAGTCGCTGACGGGCCAGAAGGAAAAGATCGGCCAGCCACTTGCCCCGCTCGCTCCCCGGCTTGAACGCCGCGGCGGCCGATGCGCGCTCGCCGACAAAGGCGGCGCGCACCTCGTCGCCCACCTCGAAGGCCTCCGGGCCGATCGCCGCCCCCAGCCACGCCATCACCTCAGCGGGCGGCACCCCGAGCGCCGACACCGTGCGCTCGAGCACACCCGCGTGAAGGCCCCGCCATCCCGCATGGGCCGCGGCGACGACCCGCCCCCCGACATCGCAGAACAACACCGGCAGGCAGTCGGCCGTCATCACGGCACACACCGTCGATTCGCGCCGGGTCAGCGACGCGTCGGCCGTCGCGCCCGTACTGGTTTCGTCCGCCACCACCACATCGACCCCGTGCACCTGATTGAGCCAGACGGGAGATCCCGGCAGCGCCTCGGTCACCCGCCGCCGGTTTTCGGCGACGGCCAGCGGATCGTCGCCGACATGATCGCCAAGATTGAGACTGGCGAAGCCCCCCGAACTGACGCCACCGGCACGGGTCGTCATCAAAGCCCGAACACGCGCGGGAGCCGGCCAATCGGGGACGATCCAGTGGTCTGGATTCATGGTGCCGCATCTCCCAGCGAGGCGATCAGCGTCTGCATGTCATCGGGCATGGGCGCCTCCCAGGACATCGCTTCGCCGCTGACCGGATGAATCAGGCCAAGCTGCGTGGCATGCAGTGCCTGACGGGGAAAGGCCTGCAGAATCGGATCGAGGCAGCGACGCTTGCCATAGACCGGATCGCCCACCAAGGGGTGACCGATGTGGGCCATGTGGACCCGGATCTGGTGCGTACGACCGGTTTCGAGCCGGCAACGCACCAGCGTGCAATCGGCGAAGCGGCTGACCACCGTGTAGTGCGTGACGGCATCGCGCCCCTGCCCGACCACCGCCATGCGGGTGCGCTGTGTGGGATGGCGGCCGATCGGCGCATCCACGGTACCGCCGGCAGCAATCGCACCATGAGCCAGCGCCAGGTAGACCCGATGGACCGACCGGGCCTGCAACTGGCGCACCAGATCGGTTTGCGCCGCCAGGGTCTTGGCCACCACCAGCAGGCCGCTGGTGTCCTTGTCGAGCCGATGCACGATGCCGGCGCGCGGCACGCGCGACAATGCCGGGCAATGAAACAGCAAGGCGTTGAGCAAGGTTCCCTGCCAGTTGCCGCTGCCCGGATGCACCACCAGGCCGGCCGGCTTGTTGATGACGATCAACGAAGCGTCTTCGAAAACCACCGTCAGATCGATGGCTTCGGGCGCGTCGGCCACCGCCTCGGGCGGCGGCGGCACATCGATGAGCAGCCCCTCACCACCGCGCACGCGAAACTTGGGCGGCACCTCGCGGTCATCGACCAGCACACGCCCTTCGCGCACCCAGGATTGCAGGCGATTGCGGGATTGGTCCGGCAGCAGCTGAGCCAGCACCTGGTCGATCCGCATGCCGGCGCAAGCGTCCGGAACAATCAGTGGCAGATCCGGATCCACGTCGGGGTCTGCGCTATAATCCGCGCGATTAATCACAAGAGACAAGAGCGTTTTCGATGGCCAAAATCACCCTTCGCAGTTTAGCGGTAATCGGCGCCCTGTTGCTGGCCGGCTGCAGTGCCACACCCGACGAGTACGACGAGACCGCCGGATGGAACGCGCAACGGCTGTATTCGGAAGCCAAGGAGTCCATGTCGGACGGCGGGTACGAGCGTGCGATCCAGATGTTCGAAAAGCTCGAAGCGCGCTACCCCTACGGGCGCTACGCGCAACAAGCCCAACTCGAGGTCGCCTACGCCTATTACAAGTCGAACGAAACAGCCTCGGCGCTGGCCGCCTGCGATCGCTTCATCAAGCTGCACCCCAACCACCCCAACGTGGACTACGCCTACTATCTGAAAGGCTTGGTCAATTTCAACGAAGACCTCGGCTTGCTGGGCAGTTTGGCCAACCAGGACTTGAGCGAACGCGACCCGCGCGCGTCGCAAGAGGCGTTCGACACCTTCCGCGAACTGGTCCAGCGCTTCCCCGACAGCCGCTACGCGGATGATTCACGGCAGCGCATGCAGTATCTGGTCAACGCGCTCGGACAATACGAAGTTCACGTGGCGCGCTACTACTTCAAGCGCGGCGCGTATCTGGCATCGGCCAACCGTGCGCAAACGGCACTGACGTCCTACCCCCAGACGCCGGCCACCGAGGAAGCGCTGTACCTCCTCACGCAGGCTTACGACAAACTCGGCATGACCCAGCTGCGGGACGACGCGGCACGCGTGCTGAACCAGAACTTCCCGAACAGCATCTACCTGAGCGGCGGCCCGCAAAGCGACAAGCCCTGGTGGCAGCTGTGGTGACCGTCCGCCGCGATGGATGATGCCGTCCGGGCGGCGATGGCGAAATGGCCGGCGGTGCCGGCCGTTTTCGGCTGGCTGTCGCTCGATGCCCGCGGCCAGTGGCGCGTGGCCGACACGCCGGTGCGGCACGCCGGGCTGGCGGCCTTCATCGGCCGCAACTACCTGGCCGACGCAGCGGGCCGCTGGTATTTTCAGAACGGGCCGCAGCAGGTGTTCGTATCGCTGGCATACACCCCGTGGGTGTTCCGCCTGGCCGCCGAGGGCACGCTGAGCACCCACACCGGCGCTGCCGTCGACACCCCGTCGGCGGCCTGGCTCGACGAAGCGGGCCATCTGTTGATCAGCTGTGCCGACGGGAGCGTCGGCCTGCTCCATGATGCAGACTTGGCCCAGGCGATCGAAAGCTTTCAGACCCAGGCCGGCGACGCCGTCGATCCGGCCGCCCTGCTCGATGCAGGCGCTTGGCCCGCCGATGCGGGCATTGCCCTGGCGAGCGGCTGGGTGCCGCTCTCGCCGATTCTCCGCCGCGAGGTGGCCGGCCGTTTCGGCTTTGTCACCGACCCGACCGACGAGTCCCCCGACAACGTTCACTGCCGCCCGTAGGAATCCTCGAAGCGGACGATGTCGTCTTCGCCCAGGTAGCTGCCCGACTGCACTTCGATCATCTCCAGCGGCAGGCGCCCCGGGTTCTCCAGCCGGTGGGTGGTCCCCAGCGGAATATAGGTGGACTGGTTCTCGCTGAGCAGGAAGGTCTCGTCACCGCGCGTGACGCGCGCCGTACCCGTTACCACGATCCAATGCTCGGCCCGATGATGGTGCATCTGCAAGCTGAGCGAGGCGCCCGGATTGACCACGATGCGCTTGACCTGGAAACGATCGCCGCTATCGATCGAATCGTAATACCCCCACGGCCGCTGGATCTTGCGATGCGCGCTGGCTTGCGGCCGCAGTTCCGCCTTCAGCCGCGCGACGATCTTCTTCACATCCTGGGTGCGCGATTTGTCCAGCACCATCACCGCATCCGGCGTCTCGACCACCACCAGGTCGCGCACGCCGACGCAGGCCACCATGCGGTCGGTAGCGATGGCCAGCGTGCCGTGCACATCCTCGAACAACACGTCGCCCTGCCCGACGTTGCCCTGGCCGTCCTTCTCGGCGATCTGCCATAGCGCGTCCCACGCGCCCAGATCCGACCAAGCGGCGGCCAGCGGCACGACCACGCCGGGAATGCCCACATCTGCCCGCGTCGGCAGATGCTCCATCACCGCGTAGTCGATGGAATCCGACGGGCAGGCGGCAAACGCCTGGGCATCGACCCGAATGAAATCCGAATCGCGCCGACATCCACGCATCGCGCTTTCGCAGGCGTTCAGGATCTCCGGCTGAAGCTGGGCCATGGCACGAAGCCACACGCCTGCCCGCACCAGAAAGATGCCGCTGTTCCACAGGTAGTCGCCGCTGGCCAGATAGCGCTCGGCCGTGGACACATCGGGTTTTTCGACGAACTCGGCGATCATGCGTACGCCCTCGGCGTAGTCGGCGCCGCAGCGGATGTAGCCGTAGCCGGTTTCGGCGCGCTCGGGCACGATGCCGAAGCTCACCATGGCCCCCTGCGCCGCCATGCGGGCGCCGACCACCACGGCCTGCTGAAAGGCCTCGCGTTCGCCGATCACGTGATCGGCCGGCATCACCAGCAGCAGCGGATCCTCACCGTCGGCAATCGCCGCCAAGGCGGCCAACGTCAGCGCCGGGGCGGTGTTGCGGCCGGCCGGTTCGAGAATGATGCGGTCGCTGGCCTTGCCGATGGCACGCAACTGCTCGGCGGTCATGAAACGGTAGTCTTCGTTGCACACCACCATCGGCCGCTCGGCCACGGTGCACTCGCCCGACAGACCGTCGAGGCGCAAGGCGGTGGCCTGCAACATGGTTTCTGCGCCGGCGAGCGCAAGGAGCTGCTTGGGATACTGCTCCCGCGACAGGGGCCAGAGCCGGGTGCCGGATCCCCCGGACAGGATGACAGGCTGTAACTGCATCAATCACTCCATAGAACAGCCGCACGAGTGTGCAGCGTCAAATATGGCGAGATGATAGCGGATTACGACAATACGTTTGTGACACAGGCATCGCCCGGCATGGCGCCGGGCGAATTCATAGGCGTCGACAATCTCAGTAGACGAAGAAGCCCTTGCCGGTCTTGCGGCCGAGATAGCCGGCCTCGACCATCTCGACCAGCAACGGCGCCGGACGGTATTTCGGATCCTTGAAGCCCTCGAACAACACCTGCATGACCGCCAGCTGCACATCCAGGCCGATCAGGTCGCACAGCGCGAGCGGGCCGATCGGGTGGTTGGCGCCGAGCTTCATCGCGGTGTCGATTTCCTCGGCAGACGCCAGGCCTTCCTGCAGCGTGAAGATGGCCTCGTTGATCATCGGGCACAGCATGCGATTGACCACGAAGCCGGCGCTGTTGCGCACCTGCACCGCCGTCTTGCCCACCTTGACCACCGCCGCTTCGGCGATTGCGTAGCTCTCGTCGCTGGTCTGCAACCCACGGATCAGCTCGACCAGCGCCATCATCGGCACCGGGTTGAAGAAGTGCATGCCGATCACCTGCGACGGCCGGCCGGTCGCGGCGGCCAGCTTGGTGATCGAGATCGACGAGGTGTTGGAGGCCAGCACCGCGTCGGCGCGGGCGATCTGGTCGAGCTGGCCGAACAACTTGAGCTTGATATCGAGATTCTCGGTCGCCGCCTCGATGATCAGATCGCAGTCCGCCAGCGCAGCCAGATCGGTCGAGGTGCTCACCAGCGCCAGGGCGGCGTCTTTGGCCTCAGCGGTCATCTTCTCTTTCTTGATCAGCCGGTCGAGACTGCCGGAGATCGTCGTCACGGCCTTGTCGAGCGCCGCCTGCGCGATGTCGGTCATCACCACGTTCACCCCAGACACCGCAAAGGCCTGGGCAATGCCGTTGCCCATGGTGCCCGATCCGACGACGCCGATTTTCCTGATTTCCATTTTCATCTCCACAAAGACACAGGCCGAACAGACACCGATCCATACCGGTGCGTATGGCCAAAACTCTAACCCAACTCGCCCAATCCGCCAAACATCAAACTGTGCCGGCGTTTGCACCATGCCAATATCGACGTGGCCGGACAAAGCTTGAAGGGCGTTCGTCGCCTCGAACGCCCACACTGCAAGCATGCTCCAATGCCACAGGCCTCCCCATGCTTGACCTTCTGCCCCTGCTCAGCTTCGTCGTCGTCGCCTCGATCACCCCCGGCCCGAACAACATCATGCTCGCCACCGCCGGGGCCAGCGCGGGGTTTCGGGCCACCGTGCCGCATATGCTGGGCATCAGCATCGGGCTGTGTGTCCAGATCGCCCTGGTCGGCACCGGCATCGCCACGCTGATGCACCAGTCCCCTGCCCTCACGTTTGCCATGCGGATCCTGGCCGTCGGCTATCTCCTGTGGCTGGCCTTGCAATTGCTCAAACCGGCCCGTGGTGGCGAGCGCAGTGGCGCCGGCCAACCGCTCAGCTTCATCGGCGCGGCCTTGTTCCAATGGATCAATCCCAAGGCCTGGATGATGGCGCTGACCATCAACGCCGCCTTTCTGCCCACCGACACGACCCCGGAGGCGGCCATCGCACGGGTGGCGCTGGTCGCAGCGCTGGTCAACCTGCCGTGCATTGCCTGCTGGGCGGCCGCCGGCTCGTCGATCCGCCGGCGCCTGGCCGACCCAGCTCACCGGCGCACCTTCGACGGCGTGATGGGTATCGCGCTGGCTGGCACCGCAGTGTGGCTGGCCATGAGCACGTAATATCTGCATAGAATGCGCACGAGCTCCCGTCAAGATCCTTGCCGGGAGCCGATTCCAGCCCCAAAGTGCATGAAATTTACCGGCCCGGCGTGTTAAGGTTGACCGCTCCCACCTTTCCCATCATCCGGCGCTTTTCACAAATAACATGCCGAACAACGGCTCTCCCGGTGACCCGCCCCGCGGCATAGGCCGCTTTTTCCATCATCTGACCCGTCACAGCGTCCGTTTCGCCATGCCCTGGCTCTCCTTCGGGCGATGGCAGAACCGGCTCCTTCTCGTCAGCGTCACCCTGCTGGCCGGCCTGGCGGCCATCGTGTTTGCCATCGGCGCCGATCTGGCGATCGAAATCCACCGGGAAACCGTGCATCTGGCGTGGTGGTCGAGCCTGTTCATCGCGCCCGCGGGCTTCGCGCTCATCTGCTGGCTGACCCGGCGGTTCTTCCCCGGCTGCGAAGGCAGCGGCATCCCCCAGGCCATCGCCGCATCACTGACCGAAGACAGCGCCATCCGCAATCGCCTGCTGTCGGTGCGCAACATCTTCGGCAAGATCGTCCTCACCCTGATCGGCTTGCTCAGCGGCGCCTCGATCGGCCGCGAGGGCCCGACGGTGCAAGTCGGCGCGTCGATCCTCAATCTGATCAGCGGCAAGCGAAAGAACGGCCGCATCGCCCCGACCCGCGACCTGATCGTCGCCGGCGGCGGTGCTGGTGTCGCCTCGGCCTTCAACACCCCGCTCGGTGGCATCATGTTCGCCATCGAAGAGTTGTCGCGCTACCGCGCCTTCCGCGCCAACAGCACGACGCTGGTCGCCGTCATCTTCGCCGGTCTGATGTCGCTCGCCACCCTCGGCAACTACACCTACTTCGGCCGTACGCCGGCCGCGGTCGGCTGGCCCGATGGTCTGTGGCCGGTACTGCTGTGCGGCGTGCTCGGCGGTTTGGCCGGCGGCATCTCCACCCGCTTGTTGATCGCCTCGTCCCGTGGCCTGCCCGGCCGCATGGGGCAGTTCAAGCGCGAACGCCCGGTCGCCTTTGCCGCGGCCTGTGGCCTCGCCACTGCCATCATCGGCCTGAGCACCGGCGGTATGACCTGGGGCACCGGCTATGCCGAGTCCAAAGCAGCACTCGAAGGCACCGCCGACCTGCCGGTGTATTTCATGTTCGCCAAGGCGCTGGTGATCTGGATCGCCTTCATCAGCGGCATCCCGGGCGGGATCTTCGCACCGGCGCTGGCCATTGGCGCGGGCCTGGGTGCCAATGTGGCATTGATGCTCGGCATCGACCATAACCCTGCCATCCTGGTATTGGGCACGGTGGCTTTCCTGGCCGGCATCACGCAGTCGCCGATCACGTCCTTCGTCATCGTCATGGAAATGACCGCCAACCACCAGATGCTGATGCCCCTGATGGGCGCCGCGGTGGTGGCTCAGGGCTTTTCGCGTTCGGTGGCGCCGGTGCCGCTCTACGACGCGCTGGCCATCGACATGCTCAAGCGCCTGACCCACGAGGAGAAGGAGCGCAAAGGCGGCGGAGCCTCCAGCGACATCGAGCCGGAAACCGTCTCCGCCGACCCCGCCCCACCGCCAGGTAGCGCAGAAGACGCCCCCCGGGCGGCCGACTCGCCGCGCCCGACCTGAGCGCTCAGCGCTGCGCCCTGCGGCGACCTGCGACAGCGCCCAGCACGCCCAGACCCATCACCATCAGCGCGTAGGTTTCCGGCTCGGGGACCGGCATGGCGAGGGTCAGAAGCAGCGGATCGTGATCCGAGATCTGGCCGGCGAACTCGGCATTGGCATGGACGATGTCGTAGCTCAGCGAACCGTCGGCCAGCAAGGCCGCCGACACGAACATGTGATCGAGCGCCTGCGCGTTGCCCTCGTAAATGTAGGTGTAGCGTTCGCCTTCCGGCAGGGTATCGGTCAGATTGAGCAGCCCCGCGGCGCTCAAGGGCGCCAGCGTGTCCGCGAACTGAAAGTCGTTCAGGTCGCCCAGCACGATCACCCGCGCACCGGCGTCGGCTGCCAGCAGGTCGCCGACGAAATCGGCCACCGCCTGCGCCTGCTCGAGGCGTGCCGCTTCGCTGCCGCGCTCGGGCGCCTGATCCGGCCCGAACAGCGGCTCATCGCCGCCCTTCGAGCTGAAGTGGTTGTTCACCAAGATGAAGTTTTCGCCGTTGATCCGAAACTGCGCGGCCAGCGGCTTGCGGCTGTCGACGAAGGCCGCATTGCCCGGATCGACCCGGCCAGCGTCGAGCGTCAGGCTGCCGTCGGGCAGCACACCGATGGCGTCGGTCGCTCCGCCTAGCCCACCGGCGAAGCTGACCACGCTTTTGTCGTACAGAAAGGCGTTGCGGATGTTGCCGCCCGGCTGGCCGCCATCGGCCTTGTCGAGCGGGTCGATCACCACGTAGCCATAGTCGCGGCCACCGGCGTCGCGAACGGCCTGGGTCAGGCGATCGAGCGATTGGTCCGCGGCCGTGGTGCCGTTGTCCGTCGCACCGTTGTTGTCCTGCACTTCCTGCAGGGCGATGAGCTGCGGCGAACCGAGATTGCCGACGATCTGGCCGGCAATGCTGTCGAAGCGCGACTGTGCGGCGTTGCCAGCGAGGTTTTCGACGTTGTATGAGGCGATGGCGAGGCGGTTCGGCGCCACCGGCGTGACCGCTTCCGGCAGCAGATTGCCGTGGGTCACGCTGGGCGCGTCGGTCAGGTTCAGCTTGTAGTTCGAGAAGCTGTAGTGCATCACGCCGGTCACGTTCGCCAGCGAATCGCCGACATTGACGATCGGTGTGCTGCGCAGCGCATCGTCCACAATCAGCCGGTGCGGATTGAAGTTGTCGCTCTGCACGGTGGCGACCCCTCGGGCGTTGCTCAGCGTGGCCCCAAGCTGGTCGTGCGAGATCACCGCGATCTCGCCGAATTTGGCGTTCGGCCCCACCACGGCGGCCGACGCCATGCTGACCCGCATGCCCTCCAGGCTTTCGTAGAAATCCATGGCGTACAGGCTCGGCGCCAGACGATGGCCGCTCGTTTCCACATTGCCTACGTCGGGTGCTATGGACGTGGTGGGCGCCAACAGGCCCGCATTGCCGAGCTGGATCGCCGCGGGCAAGGCATTGCCACGCGACTGCAGCGTCCAGGCATGCGCGCCGAAGCTGGTGTTCAACTCGGTGATGGTCAGGTTGTTCGCTGCGCCGCCGGGCCGGTATTCATCCACCCGGCCGCTCACCAGCACACGATCGCCGACCGTCGGGCGTCCGCGGCTGTTGGTGAACACATAGAGTCCGTCCGAAGTCAGCGCGTTGCCGTCCGGGATGACATCCTGCATCCAGAAACCCCGCGCATCGACGGCCGTGACGATGCCGTCGACTCCACCGACGGTTTGCCCCTGGTAGGCGGACAGGTGGCTTTCGCCCTGAATCTCGCCAATCGTCAGGGCATGGGATGAGGCGCCAACACACAGCAGGCAGGCCCCAACGAGCGGCTTCAAGCGGAACGGAAACATTCAACACTCCTGATCGAACAAGAAATCGCCATTTGAGCGCCACAGGATGACACAGGGGCTGCGCCGTCCCGGCCACGTGATGATCCGATGGAGCTATCCACCCCATCGCTCAGCGACAAAGACAAGAGCATATGACATTCGCGGCGCGGCGATTAGTCCGATGGAGCCATCGGCGCCCGGCCCGACGCGTATATGCCTGAAAAGCGCCTACGGGAGGATGACTGCACCGGAACAGCCCGTTCGATCCCACGATTTCGCAGGAGACTTTTCATGCTCGTCAAAACCCTGATCGCCGCTGGTGTAGCGCTCGCCACCAGCCAGGCCCACGCCCTCCAGATCCTCGACTATGGCTGGGAGGATGGCGTCGGCACGATTCTCGGCAGCTTCGGCAACCTGGCCGACGCCACCAATGTCAGCGGCCCGCAGTCCGGCAGCGACGGCGACAGCAGCTACGGCGTGAGCGGCGCGCGTTCGGGCAGCCGCTTCCTGCATGTGGCGGAGGCGCCACTCAGCGGCACGCCGCAGGCCTATCTCGCATTCGTGACCGGCCTGCAAGCGGGCGATCTGGTCAGCGCCAGCTTCTGGGGCTATGACAGTTCGGCCGGCACCAACCCGTCGCTGCGCATCTGGGGGCACTATGCCGACGCCGCCGACATCAACAGCTATGTCAAGTCGGCCGGCGGCAGCAACACCTACACGGATGGTAGCGGCTGGAGCGAACTGAGCAATACCTGGACCTTCGACGGTGGCGCCACCGACGGTCTGGTCATCGAGGCCCGGCTCTACAGCATGACCGTCGGCGGCAACGACCGCACCGATTTCTGGATCGACGACCTGCGCATCAGCGCGCCGGACCATGCCACCATCCAGTTCGCGGCGGCAGTGCCGGAGCCGGAGTCCTACGCATTGATGCTGGCCGGCCTGGGCATGATGGGCGTCATCGCCCGTCGTCGCAGCCGCCGTTGACGAACACTGCCCCGGCGCCGATGAAGGCACGCCGGGGCAGTCGGGATGCGCCATCGCCGACCCCTCGGGGTCGGCTTGGAGTTTACTGCGTGCCGCTCAGCGCCAGCATCAAGGCGTTGGTGCGCTTGACGAAGGTGGCCGGGTCGTCGAGCGTGCCGCCTTCGGCCAGCAGGGCCTGGTCGAACAGCACCGCGGCCCAGTCGTCGAAATGCTCGGTCTCGGTGTTGAGACGCTGCACCGCCGGATGGGTCGGATTGAGTTCGAGGATCGGCTGGCTCGACGGGGCCTCCTGGCCGGCGGCCTTGAGGATGCGCGCCAGGTTCATGCCCATGTCGTGCTCGTCGGCCACCAGGCAGGCGGGCGAATCGGTCAGGCGATGCGTCACGCGCACATCCTTGACCCGCTCGCCGAGGCTGGTCTTGACGCGTTCGAGCAGGTCCTTGTACTCGTCGGCCAGCTTCTCGACTTCCTGCTTCTCGGCTTCGTCTTCGAGCGCACCGAGGTCGACGCCGCCCTTGGCCACCGACTGCAGCGCCTTGCCGTCGAACTCGGTGAGGTAGCCGATCACCCACTCGTCCACCCGGTCGGAGAGCAGCAGCACTTCGATGCCCTTCTTGCGGAACACCTCCAGATGCGGGCTGTTCTTGGCGGCGTTGAAGGTCTCGGCGGTGACGTAGTAGATCTTCTCCTGGCCTTCTTTCATGCGGCCGATGTAGTCGGCCAGCGTGACGGTCTCCTCCGGCGTGTCGGCCTGCGTGGAGGCGAAGCGCAGCAGGCCGGCGATCTTCTCGCGGTTGGCCGAATCCTCGCCCACGCCTTCCTTGAGCACCTTGCCGAAGGCCTTCCAGAAGGTGGTGTATTTCTCGGCGTCGTTCTTGGCCAGGTCTTCGAGCAGGCCGAGCACTTTCTTGGTGCAGCCAGCGCGCAGGGCGTCGATGTCCTTCGACTCCTGCAGGATCTCGCGCGACACGTTGAGCGGCAGGTCGGCCGAATCGACCACCCCGCGCACGAAGCGCAGGTACATCGGCATCAGCTTCTCGGCGTCGTCCATGATGAACACGCGGCGCACGTACAGCTTGATGCCGTGGCGGGCGTTGCGGTCCCACAGGTCGAAAGGCGCGTTGCCGGGGATGTAGAGCAGCTGGGTGTATTCGTGACGGCCCTCGACCTTGGCGTGGGTCCACGCCAGCGGCTCCTGGAAGTCATGGCCGACATGCTTGTAGAAGGCCTTGTACTCGTCGTCGGTGATCTCGTTGCGCGGGCGCGCCCACAGGGCATTGGCCTGGTTGACGGTCTCGTCCTCGTCGGTGGGTACCTGCTTGCCCTTCTCCTCGTCCCATTTCTCCTTCGTCATCACGATGGGCTGGACGATGTGGTCGGAGTATTTGCGCACCAGTTCGCGCAGCTTCCAGCCGCTGAGCAGGTCTTCCTGGCCGTCGCGCAGGTGCAAGGTGATCTCGGTGCCGCGATCGGCCTTGTCGAGCGGTGCCACCTGGTATTCGCCGGCGGTGTCGCCGGTCATGGCGCATTCCCACATCACGCCGTCGGTGCTGGCCAGACCGGCCCGGCGGGTGCGCACGGTGACGCGGTCGGCGACGATGAAGGCGGAGTAGAAGCCCACGCCGAACTGGCCGATCAGGTGCGCGTCCTTCTTCTGGTCGCCGGTCAGCTGACCGAAGAACTCCTTGGTGCCGGACTTGGCGATGGTGCCGAGGTTGGTGACGACCTCGTCGCGGCTCATGCCGATGCCGTTGTCGGAGACGGTGACGGTCTTGGCCTCGGCATCGAAGCGGATGCGGATCTTCAGGTCGCCGTCGCCTTCGAACAGCTCGGCCTTGTCGAGCGCTTCGAAGCGCAGCTTGTCGCAGGCGTCGGAGGCGTTGGAAATCAACTCGCGCAGGAAGATCTCGCGGTTGGAATACAGCGAGTGGATCATCAGGTGCAGCAGCTGCTTCACCTCGGCCTGGAAGTTCATTTTTTCTGCTTGGGCGCTGGGCGCGTCGGACATCGGTGACTCTCCGTGACTCAGGAAATGGACGGCATCCAGATGGGGGCACCCCGCCCCGCTTTCAAGAGCTGCCGGTGGACAAACGCCGGGCGCGGTAGAATCGCCCTCCTGCGCCCCCGAGTTCCGTCCATGTCATCGCATCCCGAAATCCATCCCGAGCAGTCCGTCGAGCTGCTCAAGCACCTGCACATCCTCACCCGCGACGGCAAGATGAACCAGGACAGCCGACGCAAGCTCAAGCAGGTCTATCACCTCTACCACTTCATCGAGCCGCTGCTGGCCGAGTCGCTGGCCGCGCGGCCCGACATCCAGCTGGTCGACCATGGCGCCGGCAAGTCCTACCTCGGCTTCATCCTCTACGACCTGTTCTTCAAGGCACAAGCCAGCGCCGGCAAGATCTACGGCGTCGAGACCCGCGACGAGCTGGTCGCGAGCTCGCGCCGCCTGGCCGACAAGCTCGGTTTTTCGGCCGGCATGCGCTTCTACAACCTGTCGGTGGCCGAGTCGATCACCGCCGAACAGCTGCCTGAGCAGATCGATATCGTCACCGCCCTGCATGCCTGCAACACCGCCACCGACGACGCGATCCGCTTCGCGCTGGCAAAACACGCCCGTCACATCGTGCTGGTGCCCTGCTGTCAGGCCGAGGTCGCCTCGGTGCTGCGCAAGCACAAGCAGCAGGCGCTCAAGAACAGCATCACCGAGCTGTGGCGCCACCCCATCCACACCCGCGAATTCGGCAGCCATGCCACCAATGTGCTGCGCTGCCTGCAGCTGGAAAGCCACGGCTATCAGGTGAGCGTGACCGAGCTGGTCGGCTGGGAGCATTCGATGAAGAACGAGCTGATCATCGCCACGTTCAAAGACCTACCCCGTCGCCGCCCGGCCGAACGCCTGGCCGAGCTGCTCGACACCCTCGGCCTGGCCGAGCTGCGCGAGCGCTTCTTCGACGGCAACACGGCGTCCTGAACGCGGCGCGCCCCCCGTCACCTGAGAGACGGGGGGCGCGATCGATGGCCATCGAGGCGCTGCATCAGCGCCTCGCAGCCCGCATCAACAGCGGAAGCGCCCGACCAGCCCGTGCAGGTCCGCCGCCAGCTTCTCGAGCCGATTCACCGATTCGACGGTCTTGCGCATCGCGTTGCTGGTCCCCTCGACCATGCCGGCAATGTTCTCGACCTGCTGGGCGATCACCGTGCTGGCCGCGCTCTGTTCGGTGGTGGCACTGGCCACATCGCTGATTCGCGCCAGCGCGACACGCGTGCCCTCGCGGATCTCGCGCAGCGAATCGGCCGCGCCCTGCACCTGCTCGACGCCCGACTGCACTTCGCTGGCCACCGTGCCCATCACGTTGACCGCACCGTGGGTGTCTTCCTGGATGCCGTGGATCATGCCTTCGATCTGCACCGTCGCCGCTGCCGTTCGTTCGGCCAGGCCGCGCACTTCGTCGGCCACCACCGCGAAGCCGCGCCCCTGTTCGCCGGCACGCGCCGCCTCGATGGCCGCATTCAGGGCCAGCAGGTTGGTCTGCGCGGCGATCTCCTTGATCACATTGGCGATCGAACCGATCTCGTTGGCCCGGCCAACCAGCTCCTGGATCTTGCCGGAGGCGGTATCCACGGTCGAGGCGATGCGGCGCATGCCCTCGGCAGCCCCCACCGCCCGCGACTCGCCGCGTTCGGCCAGCTTGGCGGCGTTGGAGGAGTTCTCTTCCGTTTCACGTGCGCTGTCGGAGATATGGTTGATGCTCACCGTCATCTCCTCCACTCCGGCAGCGATCGACGAGGTGGCGTCCGACTGCTGATGCGCCTTGTCGGCCACATCGCGCGCCACGCCGGAGATCTGCCGCGAGCTGCCGGCCACTTCCTCGGCATTGCGGCCGATCTCGGCCATCATGCCGCGCAACTGCTCCACGGTCTTGGCCAAGGTACCGAGCAAACTGCCGGCGCCGCCCTTGTTGTTGACCGTCACCGTCAGGTCGCCCTGCGCCACCGCCTGCATGGTCTGCACCGCGTAGCCCGGCTCGCCGCCAAGCTGGTGGATGATGCTACGCACCACCAGGAAGGAAATCACGGCGATGACCACCAGCATCAGCAGACCGACGAGGCCCGTCTGGATGGCACCGTGATAGAAGGCATCATCGACCGCAGACAGATAGACGCCCGTGCCGTAGGCCCAACCCCAGGGGGCGAAGCTCTTCACGGTCGAACGCTTCGCCTCCGGTGCGCCGCCACTTGTCCGCGGCCAGGCATAGTCAATCGTCGCCGCCTTTCCCGAGCGCGCAACTTCGGCGATCTTGTCGAACAGGGGCACGCCGTTCGGGTCTGTCTTGCCGGCCATCGACTTGCCTTCGGTCTCCGGTTTCATCGGCGACAGCAGCGTCGTGGCATTGCCGTCATAGACGAAGATGTAGTTCTTGCCGTTTTCGAAGCGCACCCGGCGCAAGGCGTCCAGCGCCTGCTTCTGGGCCTCGTCACGGCTGATCGTGCCGGCCGTCTCCTGCGCATGGTAGTGCTCGAGAAAATAGCCGGCAGTGGTGACGACATCCTCGCTCCGACGCTCCTCGGCGTCGAGCAATTCGGCACGCATGTTCCACAGCGCATCTGCCCCGAGAATGACCACACCAACCACGGCCACGACCACCAGCACGCCCAGACGGCTGACCAACTTCATTCGTTCAAACATCGCGCTCTCCCTCCAGCGGCACCCATCGGGAACGAGGTCGTTCACCACGGATTCACTGATACCAATGCTTCCCTGGCAGGGCTAACGTCGGGAACGGCTACAACTTTAGGCAGATAGGGCAATCAGCTGACCGGCGGCCGGATTGCGCTTCAGGCCTCGTAGCGGATGTCGAGGATCTC
Source organism: Denitromonas iodatirespirans (assembly GCF_018524365.1). Lineage (GTDB taxonomy): Bacteria > Pseudomonadota > Gammaproteobacteria > Burkholderiales > Rhodocyclaceae > Nitrogeniibacter > Nitrogeniibacter iodatirespirans. Next base: position 24,299 of record NZ_JAEKFT010000034.1, on the reverse strand, counting down.
GATGTCGCGCGGCCCGGACGGGCTGACAAAACTCACCATGTCGCCCTCGCGCGCCTTGAGCAAGGCCCGGGCCAGCGGCGAGATCCAGCTGATGCGCCCCTCGCTGGCGTTGGCTTCGTCGACGCCGACGATCCGGTAGGTGGTTTCCGTCGCGCCGTCGTCATCGGTGATCACCACCGTGGCGCCGAAGAACACCTGGTCGAGATTCTGCTGGTCGGCCGGATCGACCACCGTCGCATTCTCCAGGCGCTTGATCAGGAAGCGGATGCGCCGGTCGATCTCGCGCAGGCGCTTCTTGCCGTAGATGTAGTCGCCATTCTCCGAGCGGTCGCCGTTGCCGGCTGCCCAGGCCACGGTCTCCACCAGCTTGGGGCGCTCGTCGCGCAGCAGCGTATCGAGCTCGGCCTTGAGCTGCTGCCAGCCGCGGCGCGTCATGTAGATGGGGCCGCCAGGCGCAGGGCCGGCGGGGGTCTCGGGGGATTCGTCGTCCTCGTCGGACGCTTTGACAAAAGCCTTGTTCACTGTCGACTGCCGTCGATTCGACGGATTCATTGGGGGCAAGAGCCCGATCTTAGGCCAGCCCCCCGTCAGTCACAAGCCGGTCGGCTCAGTGATACACGGCCGGCTGGGTGAGCATGCTCTGGTAGTGGTCGATCAGATCGTCGAAATCGGCCATCTCCTCCGAGGCAGCCAGCTCCGCCAGCTCTTCCCGGAAGCGACGCGCCGCTGCGTCACGAATGATGGTGCCGCGCCCGCGACGCTTGTCGATCACCTCGATGGCGTCAAAGCCCGGAAAATCCATCACGTAGAGCACCGAGTTGTTACACACGACATGCATGATGAGACTCCTTTGTCTGTGACCGTCGCACGAACGGTCGTCCTTGACACCCAGATGGGGGCGATTGTGCGCAGCGACAAGGGCCGGCCTGTTGTCTTTCCCCCGCGACGACGCATACCATGTCCCGCCTGACCTTGTTCACGGCGCCCCGCGCACGAGCTTGAGACTTTCCCCGACGATGCTTGACGACTTCGAAGACATGGCCAACTGGGTCGATACCCTCACCCAACTCAAGGCCGAACACCGCGATCTGGACGCCGCCATCGAGGCGCTGGCCAAGGTGCCGCCCGAAGACGGCCTGCTGCTGCTCCGGCTGAAAAAGCGCAAGCTCGCCCTGAAAGACCGGATCGCCTATATCGAGCGAATGATCGACCCGCCCGAACTCGCCTGAGCGCCCACGCCACACTGCCCAATGACCTATCGCCCCCTCTACGCGCCCGCCACGCTCAGCCTGCACGCCGGCCAGAGCCCCGATTCAGACCACGGCGCCCGTGCCGTCCCGATCCACTTCACCACCAGCTACGTCTTCGCCGACGCCGAACAGGCCGCTGCGCGCTTCAATCTGGAGCGGCCCGGGCATGTCTATTCGCGCATATCGAACCCCACCTGCGCGGTGCTCGAAGAGCGCATCGCCGCGCTGGAGGGCGGCATCGGCGCCATCGCCACCGCCAGCGGCCAGGCTGCGCTGCATCTGGCCATCTGCACGCTCACCGGTGCCGGCGGGCATATCGTGGCCTCGCGCGCGCTGTACGGCGGCTCGCACAACCTGCTGGCCTACACGCTGCCGCGCTTCGGCATCCAGACCACCTTCGTCGATCCGCGCGATCCGGACGCCTGGCGCGCCGCCATCCGCCCCAACACCGCGCTGCTGTTCGGCGAATCGCTGGGCAACCCGGGCCTGGACGTGCTCGACATCCCAACCGTCGCCGCCATCGGCCACGAGCACGGCCTGCCGCTCCTGGTCGACGCCACGCTGGTTACGCCCTGCCTGCAGCAGCCGATCGAACTGGGTGCCGACCTGGTGGTGCACTCGGCCACCAAGTTCCTCGGCGGCCATGGCGTGGCCGTGGGCGGCCTGCTGGTCGACGGTGGCCGTTTCGACTGGGAAGCCGGCGGCCGGCACCCGACGCTGACCGAACCCTACGACGGCTTCCACGGCATGGATTTCGCCGAAGAATCGCCGATCGCCGCCTTCCTGCTGCGCGCCCGCCGCGAGGGCCTGCGCGACTTCGGCGCCTGCCTGTCACCGATGAACGCCTTCCAGATCCTGCAAGGCATCGAAACCCTCCCGCTACGCATGCGTGCGCACGTGGCCAATGCCGAGACGCTGGCGTCGCATCTGGCCCAGCACCCGATGGTCGCGCGGGTCGGCTACCCAGGCCTGGCCGATCACCCCGACCACGCCCTGGCCAAACAACTGCTGCCCAAAGGCGCCGGCGCGGTGTTCAGCTTCGAGCTCAAGGGCAGCCGCGCCGCGGGCAAGGCCTTCATCGACGCCTTGCGCGTGTTCTCGCACCTGGCCAACGTCGGCGACGCCAAATCGTTGGTCATCCACCCCGCCAGCACCACGCACTTCCGCATGTCGGCCGACGATCTGGCCGCCGCCGGCATCGGCGAAGGCACCATCCGCCTGTCCGTCGGCCTGGAAGATGCCGGCGACCTCGTCGAAGACCTCGAACGCGGCCTGCGCGCCGCCGCCAAAGTGGAGGGCCGCTGATGGCAGACACCCGCTACGCCTACACCGGCGGCCGCCCTGCCGTGGCCGGGCAGCCCACGCTGGTCTTCGTTCACGGCGCCGGCCACGACCATAGCGTGTGGAACATGCCGGCCCGCCATTTCGCGCATCACGGCTTCAACGTACTGGCCCCCGACCTGCCCGGCCATGGCCGCTCCGGTGGCACGCCGCTGACCAGCATCGAAGCGCTCGCAGATTGGCTGATGGACTGGCTCGCGAGCAGCGTCGACGGCCCGGTCATACTCGTCGGCCACAGCATGGGCTCGCTGATCGCCCTGCGCGCCGCCGCCACGTATCCCGACCGGGTCGCCCGGCTGGTGCTGGTCGGCAGCGTGGTCCCGATGCCGGTTGCCGCCCCGCTGCTCGACGCCACGCTGGACGCCCGCGACAAGGCCCACGCCATGATCAACCAGTGGTCCTACACGCCGGCCCATCACCTCGGCGCCAGTGCCCAGCCCGGCATGGTGCTCACCAGCGTCAACCGGCGCCTGATGGAGCGCTGCGCGCCCGGCGTGCTGCACACCGACATGGCCGCCTGCAATGCCTACACGGCTGGCGAGGCCGATGCCGGCGGCATTACGGCGCCAACCCGGCTGATCTGCGGCGCGCGCGATCAGATGACGCCCCCCAAGGCTGCCCGCGCCTTGCAGACAGCACTTGCCAAGGTACCCTCGGGTGCGCATATCATCATCCTGCCGGACGCCGGTCACGCCATGATGGCCGAAGCGCCCGACGCCTTTCTCGACGCACTGCGGGGGTTTATCGTCACAGCTTAAAACCACAATTCGTGACCGAGGTTTCACCGGCATGCCGGTAGCCTCACCCCGTTTGCGCTGCCCACACAAACAAGAACCCAACAGGAGACAACCATGCAGCAGCCGGACGATACCCATAAAGAGTCGGACACACCGACCTTCCCGACCATCCGCGATGTCAAGGCGGGGGCGCCGTTTCGCTGGTTCGCCGAGGGCTGGCAGGATTTCAAGTCCTGCCCGATTCCCAGCCTGTTCTATGGCTTCTGCTTCGCCGGCATGGGGCTCCTGATCACCTTCGTGTTCGAGCACGCCTACGAATACACCTCAGGCCTGACCTCCGGCTTCCTGCTGCTCGGCCCCTTCCTGGCCATGGGCCTGTACGAAATCAGCCGCCGGCGCGAGCAGGGGCAATCCTGCTCGCTGACGCCGACCATGACGGTATGGCGCCGCAACGCCGGCAACATCGGCATTTTCGCGGTGGTGCTGGGCATCGTCTTCCTGATCTGGGCGCGCGCCTCGCTGATCGTCTTCGCGCTGTTCTACACCAACGAGATGCCCAATCTCACCGGCTTCCTGCAGCAGTTGCTGAGCTTCGAGAACCTCGAATTCCTGATGGTCTATTTCGCCGTCGGCCTGATCTTCGCCACCCTGGTGTTCGCCGTCAGCGTGGTATCGATCCCGCTGATGCTCGACCGCAACCAGGACGCCATCTCGGCCATGCTGGCCAGCGTCGGTGCGCTGGCGCGCAACCCGGCCGCGATGATCACCTGGGCATTTTGCATCGTCGCCGCCACCTTGATCGGCTTCATGACCTTCCACATCGGCCTGGCGATCCTGATGCCACTGGTCGGCCATGCCACCTGGCATGCCTACCGCGACCTGATCGAACCCTTAAACCACGGCTGACAGATCCAGTTCGATGATCACCGGCTGGTGATCCGAGGCGGCGGTGGCGGCGTCGTAGCGCACCTCGCGCACCGCCGGCGCCAGCGCCTCGGACACGAACATGTAGTCGCAGCAATACGGCCAGTCGGGCCAGTCGGCGCCATGCAGGCCGACACTCGGCGGATGCGCTTCATCTTCCCGCAACACCCGCCAGGCGTCCTGCCAGGGTGACAAGGTCTCGGCCGGATCGACGATGGCCGCCCATGCCGGCGCCCCCGGTTCGCAGTTGAAGTCACCACACAGCACGGCGGCCACCGGCATCTCGCGGCGCATGAACGGCCCCGACTTATCCCGCGCCGGCGTGGCAAAACCGGCCGCCAGCGCCACCGCTGCCTGACGCTGCTGAAGCCAGCGTGCCTGCGCCAGCCGCTGCCGCGCGGCATGGTATTCGAGATGCGTCGTCATCACGCGGATCGCCACCCCGTTGTCCGCCCGTAGCACCGCTTCGATGCACCCGCGCATCATGCTCGGCGAGTCGTTCACCGGTGGCGCCGGCAACAGGTGGCGAAATACCGTATCCACCGGCAGGCGCGACAACATCAGGTTGCCAAAGGTGCTACGCCCGCCATCCGGCCCCGGCACGTCGACCGCCGGCCCGTGAATCAGCTGGTAGTCGGGAAAGGCCGCGGCCAACAGGGCGACCTCGTCCTCGCCGCACCCACCGGCCAGGCCTTCGAAGGCAACCGCCACCTCCTGCAGGCAGATGACGTCCAACGGCCCCCATTCGCGAATCCGTTCGACGATTCGTGACAGATTCACCACCCCGTCGGCCCCTCGCCCCCACTGGATATTCCAACTAATGACGCGCATCACGTTCATAACCCTCCAGCCATGACAAAATCACGGCACATCTTGTCCTTCGACGTCTCCATCAGCCCCCACACCCCTAGCCCAGATGCCGAAACTGCCCCTCCTGCGATGGCTTGGCCCGGCGTGGATCCAGCCGCACCGGAGCGGCGGCCCGGTCCGGGGCGACCCCTTGGCTGAACTCGAGCACTGGATCGGCCAGCTGCCCCAGCGCCTGCCACTGACCCGGGCACGCATGCTGAGCGCGCGCCTGAAGGCCTTGCTCGAGGAGGACGGCAAGGTCCGCGTCCGGCTCAAGATGCTCGAACTCATCGACGACGCCACCTTGCGCCTGTGCAGCGAAATCGAAGCGCAGCTGAACATGGCATCGCTGCCGCTCACCCGGCGCATCCAACATCCGCTCGTCGCCACCGCGGGCCTTCTCAAACTGCTCAGCGGTGCCTACCTGGCGCTCGCCGAACAGCTGTCGCGGCGCTGGGTGCGTTTCACCGTCACCCGTCCGCTGCGCATCGCCATCGAGCGCGGCACCGTGCTGGCAGCCCACCGGCTGTCGCTCACCCATCGCGCCTACACCATCGGCAACTCGTCGAGCTGGCGCCATCTGTATGCCTTCCACCGCCTCGCGCGCCAGCACGGCTTCGCCGATGAGCGCCCCAACAAAAGCGGTCTGGCCCTGTCGCCGGCCGAGCACTACGCCCAGGCGGTGCTGCTGTCGGCCGCCGATCCGACCGCCATCGCGCTCGGCGATCTCGACCGCTTGCGGTTTTATCTTCAACGCCATGTACGCTATACCCGTTTCATGCGCGTCGGCAACGATGGGGACGCCTTGCAGGCGCAGGCCCACGGCCTCTATGTGCTGACCGACAGCACGCGCCCGCCGGTCGCCCTCAGCCGCCACCGGGCACCGCTACAGCCCGGCCAGCACCTGCTCGATTGCCGCGAGATGCTGGCCAAGCTGCAGGGCCAGATCGATGGCCTGCGGCTCGGCGTGGTGCCCGCGCGCCTTGGCCTGCCCATCGCCGCCCGCCAGCGCCGCTATGTCCGCATGCTCGAATCCCTGCACGAGCACTGGGCCCATCCGCGCTCGCGCAGCCACGGCCGCACCCGCTTTCTGCCGCGTGCCGATCTGGTCACCGGTTTCGACGCCATTCGCCCCTTCCTGGCCGGCCCGGCCCTTCAGCGGCGCAAGGGGGAAGCGGCACCGGCCGGTCAGTCGACACCGAGCGAGCGGGCCAGCGAATGGGGCATTGTCGACGAAAGCCCGGGCGGCTTCGGCCTGCGCTACCAGCGCGGCCAGACGGACTACATCCAGGTGGGCGAAGTGGTGGCGCTGCAACCGCATGAGCGCGCCGCCGTCCTCATCGGCGTCATCCGTCGCATGGTCAATCGCAAGGACAGCGAGTTCGACATGGGCGTCGAGATCCTGGCCGCCTCGGCCATCGCCACCCAGGTCGTCCTGCCCGCCGGCCCGCTCGAGCAACGCCCGCAGGTGCCCGTGCTGTTGCTGCCCAAGCTGCCCGCCTTCGAGGCGCGACCAGGACTGCTGGCACCGATCGGCGAGATCCCCCCGGGCACACGCATCGCCCTTCAGCAACACGGCCAGCGATTGACGCTGAAAACCGGCGTGCCGCTCGAACGGCTCGCCGGCGTCGAGATCATTCCCCTGGCGCGCAGCGAACCTTGAGCACGACATACCCGCCGCTTGTGAGCCTCCGGCGAATCCCCGACAATCGCCCTCATTGCCGCTCTCCGACCGCCCCCCGACATGCATGATCACGGCCACGGCCATCACCACGGACACTCTCACGGCCAAGTGGCCGGCAGCGCCGCCCTGCTGCTCGCACTGGGGCTGACGCTCGGCTTCTCCTTCGTCGAGGCCGCGGCCGGCTGGTGGGCCGGTTCGCTGGCCTTACTCGGCGATGCCGGCCATATGCTCACCGACAGCATCGCGCTGGCGCTGGCCGCCCTGGCGGCCCGGCTGGCGAAACGCCCGCCCAGCCAGCGCCTGACGTATGGCCTGGGCCGCATGGAGGCGCTGGCCGCCCTGATCAACGGATTGCTGATGTTGGCGGTGGTGGCGGGCATCGTGTGGCATGCGATCGAGCGCCTGCTGAGCCCGCAGGATGTCGCCGGCGGCGCCGTCACCACGGTGGCCCTGATCGGCCTGGGCATCAACCTGCTGGCCGCCTGGCTGCTCAGCCGCGGCGGCAACGATCTCAACACCCGCGCCGCCTTGCTGCATGTGATGGGCGACCTGCTCGGCTCGGTGGCCGCGCTGGCGGCCGGCCTGATCATCCAGTTCACCGGCTGGATGCCGATCGATCCGCTGTTGTCGGTGCTGATCTGCGGGCTGATCCTCGCCTCGACGCTGAGCCTGCTGCGCCAGGTGTTCACCACACTGCTCGAAGGCGTGCCCGAATCGCTGTCGCTGCCCGACGTCGGCCGCACCATGGCCGCGGTGGACGGCGTCGCCTCGGTTCACGACCTGCATATCTGGAGCCTCGGCGCCGGGCGCATCGCCCTGTCGGCCCATGTGGTGCTCACCGCCTCGGCCGAATGGCCACAGGTGCTGAAGCGGCTGCAGGCCACACTGGCGTCGAGCTTCGACATCGAGCACGCCACGCTGCAGCCCGAACTGCCGCGCGCCGAACCCATTGTCTTCAGGCGAACGCTCGGCGGCGGCTAAAGAACCCGCGCCAGAATCCGATAGGATAGGCACGAACTGCTCACAAGACGCATCATGCACAGTGCTCTGGAAATCGTCGCCTCCGTCGACCGCCTGAAGAGTTTGCCGGCGGTCTATCACCGCATCCGGGCCGAGCTGGAATCGCCGGAGGGCTCGCTGTCGGAAGTGGCGCGACTGGTCACCCACGATGGCGTCATCACCGGGCGCATCCTGCAGGTGGTCAACAGCCCCTTGTATGGCTTCGCCGGCAAGATCGACAGCGTGATGCGCGCCGTCCAGCTCCTCGGCATGCAGCAGGTGCACGACCTGGTGCTGGCCACCGCGGTCAGCGAAGCCTTCGAGGGCGTCCACGCCGAACGCATGAACATGCGCCTGTTCTGGCGCCTGAGCGTGCTACGCGGCCTGGCGGCACGGGTCATCGCGCGCCATTGCGGCCTGCTCGACGCCGAGCGCATGTTCGTCATCGGCCTGCTGGCCGACATGGGCCATCTGGTGATGTATCTGACCGTGCCCGAATTGGCCGAAGAGGCGCAGCAGGAAAGCGACGACACCGGCCTGCCCCTGCATGAGGTCGAACGCCGCCTGATCGGCGCCGACTATGCCGAAGTGGGCGGCGCGCTGCTCGACAACTGGCAACTGCCGCAAGGCTTCGCCTCGGCGGTGGCCGGCCAGCACACCCCGTGCACCGCCGGTGCGCACAATTTCGAAGCCACGATCCTGTCGCTGGCCAACCGTATCGCCGATGCCGACCGGCGCGGCCTGTCCAGCGAAGACGCCGCCACCCGGGTGGATTCGGCGATCTGGACCCACCTCGATCTGGAACCGGCCATGATGGGCGAGATCCGCGAAGAGGCCGAACTCAACTTGGCAGCGGTCACCGCCCTGTTCTTTTCACGCCACTAACACCGACCGGCGCGCCAGCCAGTCGACGAGCAGGCGCCACGCCGCCTCCACATGTCGCTCGCCCCCCACGCTGAGCGGCTCGCCGAGCCGAAAATCCTCCCCGCGCACACTGAGTAGCCAGCTCGGCGGCAAGGCCTCGCCCAGCTGCCGGCGCACGCACAGCACTTCGGCCGGCGTCAGCGCATGCGAGGCCACGCCCACCCGCGCCGCCGACACCAGCGGCGCGAGGAGCGCATCCTCGGTCTGACTATGATGCGCGTCGATGAACAACACCGCCTCGGCGCCATCCAGGTCCAGCGCATGCTCGACCTGGAACTGAAAGGCCTCGATCACCGTCAGCTCGGGCAGACGCTGCGCCGCCAGCCGTGCTGCCAGCGCGGGGCCGATGCCGTCGTCGCCGCGCGCATCGTTGCCGGCAGCGAGCACCACGATGCGGCTCACCGCACGGCCCGCCCGCTCATGAATCGCGCACCCGCGTGTCGATGCATTCGCCGGCTGCGTCGAGCAGGCGCACCTCCAGCGGCATCTTGCCGAGGGCATGGGTGGCGCAGGACAGGCAGGGGTCGAAGGCGCGGATCGCCACTTCGATGTGGTTGAGCAGCCCTTCGGTCAGTTGCCGGCCGTCGAGCTCGCGCCGCGCCACCTCGCGCACCGCGCGGTTCATGGCCTCGTTGTTGTGGGTGGTGGAGACGATCAGGTTGCACCAGCGCACCAGATCGTCCTCCCCCACCCAGTAGTGGTGAATCAGCGTGCCGCGCGGCGCCTCGATCACGCCCACGCCGGCGGGCGCACGCGGGCCGCCAGCCATGCGCTCGCCGGCCGTAAGGTCCGGATCGGGCAGCAGGTCGCGGATCACCTCGGCGGCATGCAGCATTTCGATCATGCGCGCCCAGTGGTAGGCCAGCGACGCATGCTGGATGCGCCCCTGCGTGTAGTCGCGAAACGCCCGCCGCTCAAGCTCGGCCAGCGGCGTGGGGATGAAATCGCAGTTCTGCACCCGCGCCAGCGGCCCGACCTTGTACCAGCCGGCCTCGGGGCCCATGTCGGTGACGTAGGGAAACTTCATGTAGCTCCACGGCTTGACCGCTTCGGTGATGAAGTCCATGTAGGTGTGACTCGGTACGCCGTCGCGCAGCACGGTGCCGTCGGCCGCGCGCAGGCGCAGCTGGCCGTCGTAGAGCTCCATCGCGCCGTCGGCACGCACCAGGCTCATCAGCGACGCGGGCACGCAGCCGAAGCGGTCGTAGAGCGCCGGGTCCGCCTCATGCAGCCGGCGCACCAGCTGCACCGCCGCCTGCGACCATGCCACCATGGTGCCGGCCTCGGCCAGCAGCGCATCGCGATCCGTGGCCGACAAATGCCGGTTGATGCCGCCCGGCACCGCGGCCGTGCCGTGGATGCGCTTGCCGGCTGTGGCGGCGATCACCGACTGACCGAAACGGCGCAGGCCGACGCCCTGGCGCGCGATGTCGGGGTGGGCCGCGATCACGCCGGCGATGTTGCGCTGGGTGGCCGGTGCGTCGAAACCGAAGAGCAGATCGGGCGACGCCAGGTGGAAGAAATGCAGCGCATGGCTTTGCAGGATCTGGCCGTAGTGCATCAGCCGGCGCATCTTGTCGGCGGTGGCGGTGACCGGCACCGCACCGACCACATAGTCGAGCGCTTTGGCCGCCGCCAGGTGATGGCTGACCGGGCAGATGCCGCACAGGCGCTGCACCATCACCGGAATCTCCCAGTACGGCCGCCCCTCGATGAAGGCCTCGAAGCCGCGGAACTCGACGATATGCAGCCGGGCCTCATGCACCTGACCGGCCTCGTCGAGCAGCAGCGTCACCTTGCCATGGCCCTCGACCCGCGAGATCGGATCGATGGCGACGCGGCGCAGGTGCTCGCGGTCGGTGGCGGTTTCGAGATCTCGCGTCATCGTCTATCTCAATCGAAATGCAGGATCGGATAGGCCACCCGCGGCGTGCGGCCGGCGAGCAGATCCGACAGGAACTGCCAGATCGCTTCGCCCGAGGGCGGGCAACCGGGCAGGAAGTAATCGACCCGCACCACTTCGTGGATCGGGTGCACCTTGTCGAGCGGCAGCGGCAGCTCAGGGTCGTCCGGCACCTCGGCGGTGTCCATGCCGGGGCGTGACTGGAACACCGCGCTCAGGCAGCGGCCGACATCCAGGTGGTTGCGCTGCGCCGGCAGCCCGCCGTTGATGGCGCAGGCGCCCAGCGCCACCAGCGTCTTGCACTGAGCGCGAAACTCGCGCAGCACATGCACGTTCTCCGAATTGCACACCCCGCCTTCGACCAGGCCGATATCGCAGGGGCCGCAGTGCTTGAGGTCGGTGAGCGGCGAGCGGTCGAGTTCGACACGCTGGAGCAAGTCGAACACATGCTCGTCGATATCGAGCAGCGACATGTGGCAACCGAAGCAACCGGCCAGCGAGACGGTGGCGATGCGTAGTTTGGGCGGTGCGCTCACAGGACAGCCCTCCTGTCGCTGGCGCGACATCCTCCCCAAGGGAGGTTCGCGCGCCCTTCGGGCGGCCGGGCGGGCGCGCTCAGGACAGCCCTCCTGTCGCTGGCGCGACATCCTCCCCAAGGGAGGTTCGCGCGCCCTTCGGGCGGCCGGGCGGGCGCGCTCATGCGTCATCCTCCGATTTGGGCATGGCTACGGTGTGCAGCGGCGCGCGGTCGTAAGTGCGCTCGCCGATGGGCACAGCGAAGCCGACCCGCTTCTTGAGGATCACGCCCACCGGGCAGATGTGCGCCGCCTTGTCGTCGGCCGAAAAATCGGTGTCGGCCAGCCGGCCGGATTCGGCATTGACCGCCAGATGCTTGTGGATGCCGCGCCCGGTCAGCGCGAACACCGACTTGCCGTCCTGCTCGCGCGAGGCGCGCACGCACAGCTCGCAGTAGATGCAGCGGTTGAAGTCGAGCAACACCTCGGGGTGCGAGGCATCGACCGGGCGGTCGGGGTAGAAGTGGCGGAAGCGCGGCGTGGTCATCTCCAGGTCGTAGGCCATGGCCTGCAACTGGCATTGCCCGCTCTTCTCGCAAGCCGGGCAGAAATGGTTGCCCTCGACGAACAGCAGCTGCAGCAGCATGCGCCGCTCGGCGTTGATCTCGGGGGTGTCGCTTTCCACCTCGGCGCCGGCGCGCGCCGGCGTGGCACAGGCCGACACATGCCGCCCGGCCACCTTGACCACGCACAGCTTGCAGCTGCCATGCGGCGGAAAGTCCGGATGCCAGCACAGGTGGGGGATGTAGCGCCCCGCCGCGCGCCCGGCTTCGAGAATCATCTGCCCCTCGTCGAAGGGCACGGCGACGCCGTCGAGCAGAAACTCAGGGCGGCTCATGGCTGCGGCTCCTGGTGTTGCGGCAAATGGGCGGCGGCATCGTCCCGGCCGGTGATCTGCCGGGCGCGGCGCAAGGCACCGTCCAGGTCGAAGGCCGGGGCGAAATCGGCATGCATCAGGTGGCGCTCGTAGGCCGGGCGGAATTTCTGCAGGCCGTCCATCACTGGATTGGGCGCCGCGCTGCCCAGGCCGCAATGGCTGGCCTGCTTGAGCAGGCGGTCGAGGTCTTCGATCTCGATCAGGTCGACCGCACTGCCCTTGCCCTCGGCCAGCTTGTCGAGAGTGTCGGCCAGCATGGCGGTGCCGACCCGGCACGGGGTGCAGAAGCCGCAGGACTCGTGCGCGAAGAAATGCACGAAGTTGTGCGCCACCTCGAACATGTCGCGGGTGTTGTCGAAAACCATGAAGGCGCCGGCGGTGGGCACGTCCTCGAAGGCGATGCGCCGGTCGAACTCGTAGGGCGCCAGCGTGATGCCCGCCGCCCCGCCGACCTGCACCGCCAGCGTGTCGTCGGCACCACAGGCGTCGAGCACCTGGCGCACGGTGACGCCGAAGGGGAATTCATACACGCCGGGGCGCGCACAATCGCCGGAGACCGACAACAGCTTGGTGCCGGCGGACTGCGGCGTGCCGGTGGCGGCAAAGGCGGCCCCGCCCTGCAGGGCGATCAGGCAGCACTTGGCCAGGGTCTCGACGTTGTTGACCACCGTCGGCCGCCCCAGATACCCATGGGTGACCGGGAACGGCGGCCGGATGCGCGGCGTGCCGCGCTTGCCTTCGAGCGATTCGAGCAAGGCGGTTTCTTCGCCGCACACATAGGCACCGGCGCCCAGGTGGATCTCGATGTCGAAGTCGAAGCCCGCCACGCCGCCGATCGCCGCGCCCAACCAGCCCGCCGTGCGACGGCGCGCCAGCACGGCCTCAAGTGCCGGGCGCAGGTTGCGGTATTCACCGCGCAGATACAGAAAGCCGCGCCGCGCGCCGACCGCCCAGGCCGCCAGCGTCATGCCTTCGACCACCAGATCGGCATGACTGTTGAGCAGCACCCGGTCCTTGAAGGTGCCCGGCTCGCCTTCGTCGGCATTGCACACCACGACCTTGTCCGGATTCGGCGCATCGCGGCAGGCCTGCCACTTGACCGCGGTGGTAAAGCCTGCCCCGCCCCGCCCGCGCAGGCGTGAGGCATGCACCTGCGCCAGCCAGCCCACACGCCCCATCGCCAGCGCGGCCTGCAGGGCATCGCCGGGCTGTGCCGGGCAAGCCAGCAAGGCGTCGCGGCGCTGGATGTTGTCGTCGAAGCGGAACCAGTCGGCCGGCCAGGCGTCGAGCGGCTGCTGTTCGCGGATCAGCTCGGCGATGCGGTCGATCCGCGCCTCGTCGAGCCGAGCAATCGCGCGGCCATTGACCAGCAGCGCCGGCCCCTGATCGCCCAGGCCGGTGCAGGAAGTGACATCCACACTGACCAGGCCATCTTCGGACACCTGACCCGGGGCCAGCCACAGCGTATGACACAGTCGCGCCATCAGCGCCTGGCTGCCGAGCATGCGGTCGATGATGTTGTCGGAGAACAGCAGCCGGTAGCGCCCGACAGGGCGGGTGTGCAAGAAGCTGTAGAACCCGGCCACGCCTTCGACCCGCGCACGGGGCAAGCCCAGCGCCGCGGCCAGCGCGGTCAGCGCCTCGGGCGGCAACCAGTTCTCGGCCTCTTGCAGACGGATCAGCATCTGCAGCAGATACTCGGGCCGGGCCGCGAATTCGCCGACGGTGTCGGCCACTGCAGACGCCCAGGGGTCCTGGCTCATCTCGACATCCCCGTTTCACCACAGCGCTCATGGTGCCCTCGACGGGCGGCAGGAATGTTGACCCGGCTCAAAGTTGGCCGATCATGCGGCGGGCGGCACCTGTTCGAGACACACATCGACCGTGAAGCAGGTGCCCTGCCCCGGCTGGCTGTCGACCTTGATCCCGCCCTGCATCAGTTCGCACAACATGGTGCAGATCGGCAGGCCGAGGCCGGCCCCGCCGTGTGGCCGGGTGGAGGACATGTCGGCCTGCATGAACGGCCGGAAGATCGCGCCCTGATCGCGCGGGTCGATGCCGATGCCGGTGTCGCGCACCGCGATGCTCAGGCGCTGCGTGCCGCTGCGATCGCCAGGGTGCGAGGCGGCACACGCCACGTGGACGGATACCCGCCCCCCCGGGGTGAACTTGAAAGCATTGCCGAGCAGGTTGATCAGGACCTGCCGCAGGCGGCCCTCGTCGCCGATCAGCACGTCGGGCACCTCGTGCTCGACGCTCACCTCGAAAGCCACGCCGCTGCTGCGCGCCTGCCCGGCGAAAAGACCGGACACCGCATCGACCAGCTCGCGGATCCGGAAGGGGCGCGCCATCAACGCCAGCTTGCGGGCATCGCCCCGGGCAAAGTCGAGAATGTCGTCGATGACCGCCAGCAAGGCCTCTCCGCTGCTGCGAATGGTCCCTACGCATTTTTGCTGCTCGTCGTCCAGGCCGGTGCTTTCGAGCAGGCTGGCCATGCCGATGATGGCGTTCATCGGGGTGCGGATCTCGTGCGACATCATCGCCAGAAACTCGCTCTTCGCCCGGCTCGCCGCTTCGGCGGCGTCGCGCGCCTGTGCCAGTTCGTTGGCCGCGCGCTGGCGGACCGAGGCGTCGGAGAAGCAGAACACCCGGCCGATCACCTGGCCGCCATGGCGTGCGGGACGCGAGGTGCACTCGAAAACGCGGCCGTCCTTGAGCGTCAGCAGATCGAAGGTGTCGTCGTTGCCGGCGCACTGGGCAAAGCGTCCGCTCAGCCGCAGGCCGTCGTCCTTGAGCGCGGCGCACATCGCATCGCGCACCGCGGCGTCATCGCGCCGACGCAGCAGCGCGTCCGGCAAGGACCACATCCGGGCCAGGCGTCGATTCATGCCGGCCACCGCGCCGGTGTGGTCCAGCAGGAGAATGCCGTCGGCGGTCGCTTCGAGAATCGCCTGCAGCTGGGCGAAGGCATCGACCGGCGCCGCCTCGTCGGCGCACGACGCTGCCACTTCGCGCGCGCGGATCACCAAGGCGTCGTCGGCGCGCGCCACGCTTTGCACCACGGCCATCATGCTGCCGTCGGCACATTGGTAGAGCCCTTCGGCATCGGTCAGCCGGCCCGCGCCGCCGGCCTGGACCTCGTCCCAGAAGCACATGTCGGCCAGGCCGCGGGCCAGCGCGACGATCGGCGTGCCGGCCAGCGCCTGGACGCTGTAGCCCAGGCGCGCGGCCGCTGCCCGGTTGGCGCTGCGCACGGTGAGCGTCCGCGCATTGATCACCAGCAGCATCTCGGCGCTGGCGTCGAGCATCAGTTCGATATCGGCACGGCTCATGCGCACTCCTGCATGGACGCTTCGTCCTGAACGGCATCGACCTCGGTATCGAAGAAATAGGCGATCCGGTTGCGGGGGCTCAGGTAGTCGAAGGCCTCCGGCGGCAGATCGCCCGGGCGTATCGCCTTGGCGATGTTGATCTCGGGCACCAGCGACAGATTCAGTACGCCGGCCTCGTCCTTGGGCAGATCGGGCTGATAGAGCATCACGCTGGGGCGCAGCGGTGCGCGCGAGTTGACCGACACCACCATGCCGAGCCGGTCGTCCGACAAGCTCACCAGCGTGCCCGGGGGATAGACCCCGAGCTGGCGCACCAGCAATTGCAGAACACGCCCCTCGAAGCGGTTGCGGCGCTGGGTGAAGAGCATCGACAAGGCCTCGTAGGGGGTCATCGCGCGCATCACGTCGGGCGGGTTGCACAGGTTGTCGTATTCGTTGACCAGGGCCACCACGCGCGCCAGCGGATGGATGCGATCGGCACTGATGCCTTTGGGAAAGCCGCTGCCATCCCAGGCTTCGTGATGTTGCCCGATGATCGCCAGCACCGCTGGCGGCAAACCGATCTGGTGGCCGCGCTTGACCCCGTATTCGCAATGCAGCTTGCGCAGGTCGGCCTCGGCACGCGTCAGCGGCTCGCGCTTTTTCACCACTCGGTCGGGGATCTCGGTCAGGCCGAGGTCATGCAGCATCGCGCCCAGGCCAAGCATCGGCACCTGATCCTCGGGCATCTCCAGCTGCCGTGCGAGCATCAGGCTCAGCACGGCGGTGTTCAATTCGTGGCAGTAGGTTTCCTCGCCACCGATCCGGTCGTTCATGGCATGCAGCGTCACTTCCTGCGCTGTCAACAGGCTGCGGGTGATCTGGCTGACCACCTCGTGGAGCGCCGCGACGCTCTGCGCCGGCCGGGCCAGCAGATTGCGCTGCGCATCGCGAATGGCGCGCCCGGAGTTGAGAAACGCCTGCTCGACCCGCGCCATCCGCATCCGCCGGGCGGCATGACGGGCGCGCCGCCGCTGCCGCGCCTCCGCCTCGGCCTCCGTCTCGGGGGGCTCGCCGACCTCGGCTTCGGTGTCGGGTGAGGGAACGGGCGCTGTGGTGGTCGCCGTGGTGGTCGCCGTTGGCGTTGGCGAGACACTGGACAGGGCAGCTTCGTCGCTGCGCGCCGGGTCGAAGCGGAAGCGGGCCACCCCCAGCTCACGCAGTTGGGCGATCTGACCGTCCGTCTTGATCTTGAAACGGTCGAACGCAAAGGGATGCCTAAACCAAGGCAGGTCGACAAAGACGAACAGCCCCACGGTCAGCTGGTCGGCAGTGATGTACGAGACAGCGTCTTCCATTGGTGCATCTTCTGGACACATGATCATCGGGTCGCTGTGGGTTCCAGGAATCGAAGCGTCATCGGCGTACTTTGCGGACACGCACGCCTCCCCGGGCTTTACGACCCGGCACCGGGATTCTTGAGGCATTCGGCCGGGCTTTTGTCCCGGAAGATGCCGATCGGCGCTATTCGCCCGACATGCCACCGACCGACCCGCCCGGCCAACTGATCCGCGACTTCAATGCATGCCGCCAAGCGTCTGATTTGTATTGATTTTGACTTGCACACACCGCTTTCATGAGCTACTACATGTAGTAGGAATGAAACAAATCAGAGCACAACGCAATTGCACAACATACTGTTTATTAACGATTTTTTATTCTTTGCTTTTCGCGTAACTTCCGGTTATTCTGGAGCCCGTTTTTACTGAGACACGACCACGCTTTGAGGGACGAGACAACAACATGAGCAAGACCACCTCCACTCCGAAAAAAGCCGTCGCCGACGCATCCACGCTGATTGCGCAAGAGATTTCCGGCGAAGTCCTGATCGAAAAGTATGCCAAAGGCGACGAAAGCAGCGTCGAGGCGGTCCGCCGTCGGGTTGCGCGCGCACTGGCCAGCATCGAAACCGAAGAGAAGCGCGCCTACTGGGAAGGCAAGTTCATGGAAGCCCAGGAAAACGGCTTCATCCCGGCCGGGCGCATCAACTCCGCCGCCGGCACCAACCTGCAGGCCACGCTGATCAACTGCTTCGTGCAGCCGGTGGGCGACTCGGTCACCGAGTCCATCGATGGCCGTCCGGGCATCTACACCGCGCTGGCCCAGGCCGCCGAAACCATGCGCCGCGGTGGCGGTGTGGGCTACGACTTCTCCAGCATCCGCCCCAAGGGCGCGCTGGTGAAGGGCACGCAGTCCAACGCGTCGGGCCCCGTGTCCTACATGCGCGTGTTCGACCGCTCCTGCGAGACGGTCGAGTCCGCCGGTGCGCGCCGTGGCGCCCAGATGGGCGTGCTGCGCTGCGACCACCCCGATATCGAAGAATTCATCCACGCCAAGGATGAAGGCGACCTGACCAACTTCAACATCTCGCTCGGCGTGACCGACGACTTCATGAAAGCCGTCGAAGCCGACGGCGACGTGGAACTGGCGCACAAGGCCGAGCCGACCGAAGAGATCAAGGAAGCCGGCGCCTACCAGCGTGACGACGGCCAGTGGGTGTACCGCAAGGTCCGCGCCCGCGTGCTGTGGGAGCAGGTCATGCGCTCGACCTACGACCACGCCGAGCCGGGCATCCTGTTTCTCGATCGCATCAACCGCGACAACAACCTGTATTACTGCGAAACCATCGAGGCCACCAACCCCTGCGCCGAACAGCCGCTGCCGCCCTACGGCTGCTGCTGCCTGGGCTCGATCAACCTCACGCCCTTCGTCACCAATGCGCTGACCGACAAGGCCGAGTTCGACTTCGCCGCCTTCGGCAAGGTGGTGGCCATCTCCACCCGCATGCTCGACAACGTGCTCGAAGCCACCCACTGGCCGCTCGAGCAGCAGTACGAAGAGGCCCAGTCCAAGCGCCGCGTCGGCCTCGGCTTCACCGGCCTGGGCAACACCCTGGCCATGCTCGGCCTGCGCTACGACACCCGCGAAGCCTGCGCCATGGCCACCCGCATCTCCGAGTTCATGCGCGACCAGGCCTATCTGGCCTCGGCCGAGCTGGCCAAAGAGCGCGGCGCCTTCAAACTGTTCAATGCCGATCTGTATCTGTCGGGCGGCAACTTTGCCTCGCGCCTGCCCACCAAGGTCAAGGACGAGATCCGCAAGCACGGCATCCGCAACTCGCACCTGCTGTCGATCGCCCCCACCGGCACCATTTCGCTCGCCTTTGCCGACAACGCCTCCAACGGCATCGAGCCGCCCTTCTCCTACACCTACACCCGCCGCAAGCGGATGGCCGACGGCACCTTCAAGGAATACGCCGTCGAAGACTACGCATGGCGCCTGTACAAGCACATGGGTGGCGATGTCGAGAACCTGCCCAAGGCCTTCGTCACGGCACTTGAGATCTCCGCCCAGGCGCACAAAGACATGGTCGCCGCGGTCGCGCCCTACATCGACACGTCCATCTCCAAGACGGTGAACGTGCCGGCCGACTACCCCTATGCCGACTTCGAGCATCTCTACCTCGAAGCCTGGAAGTCCGGCCTCAAGGGTCTGGCCACCTACCGGCCCAACTCGGTGCTCGGCTCGGTGCTGTCCGTCACCCCGAGCAGCGAACAAAAAGCCCCGCACGACGTCGAGATCACCGACGCCAACCGTCGCCTCTCCATCAAGAGCCTGCCGGCACCGGTGCTGTCCTCCCTGCGCTGGCCCGGCCGCCCCGAGCTGCCCGACGGCAACGCCGCCTGGACCTACATGCTGTCCACCCCGCAGGGCGAGTTCGGCCTGTTCGTCGGCCACATGGAAAACAACGGCCAGGGCAGCTTCCCCTTCGAAGTGTGGGTCAACGGTGCCGACCAGCCCCGCGGCCTCGGCGCTGTCGCCAAAACGCTGTCGATGGACATGCGCACCAATGATCGCGGCTGGCTCAAGCTCAAGCTCGAAACCCTCTCGCGCACCATCGGCGAGAAGTCCTTCGAAATGTCCTTCCCGCCGCATGGCGAGAAAAAACTGGTGCCGGGTGCAGTGGCCGCCTTCGCCCAGGTGGTGCGCTATCGCTGCGAAAAGCTCGGCGCGCTTGAAGTCGAAGGCCCCACCCCGGTGCTCGACTCCCTGTTCAGCCTGCAGGAGCCCAAAACCGGCACCGACGGCACGCTGTCCTGGACGGTCGACATCCAGAACCCGGCCACCGGCGAAGACTTCGTGCTCGGCATCAAGGAAATCACCCTGCCCGACGGCGTCACCCGCCCCTACTCCATGTGGCTGTCCGGCAACTACCCGCGCGCCCTCGACGGCCTCGGCCGCATCCTGTCGCTCGACATGCGCGTCATGGACCCGGCCTGGATCGGCATGAAACTGCGCAAGCTGCTCAACTACCCCGAGCCGCTGGGCGACTTCATGGCCTTCGTGCCCGGCTCGCGCAAGCAACAGAACTACCCCTCGACCGTGGCCTACCTCGGCCAGCTCATCATCCACCGCTACGCCATGCTCGGCATCCTCGACGAGCGCGGCTACCCGGTCCAGGAAATGGGCCTGCTCGAAGCCCCGCGCGACGACAGCGAACCCAAGCTGATGCAAGGCTCGCTCTGCCCCGAGTGCGGCAACTACTCCATGATCCGCAAAGACGGCTGCGACTTCTGCACCGCCTGCGGCGCGGTGGGAACTTGCGGTTGAGGTGAGGTTTGGATGCGGCGGGTGGTGAAGGCCGCCGCCGCATTGGACGGATGGTGAAAGGCCCAACTCCTTAGGGAGTTGGGCCTTTTCCGTTTAGTACCCGACATTTGGTGCGAGGCTCGTCGTCACCTTGGAACGACAGCACATCGGCCACTGCGGTCATTGAACGTGGAGGCCAAATCGGTCAGCAATGCGACGGAAAGCAGCCCTTGGACCCTCGCTCACCCTAAATGGCTACTTTCCGGTGCGGCGAAATCACACTTCCGAGCCCAAGTGGAAATTGTCCAGTTGGAAAAGCGGACGCTTAGGAATAGGGAAGTGATGGGTTAGGTACTAGTCCGGGTGAGTTCATAATGGCCAATCGTTTTCCGACTAGTGAAGTAGTTTCCTTGAAGTAGTTCGCCGCTTTCAAGGCTAAGTTTTAGAATTGCCGCACCTTTATATGGCGCCTGTGTGGCAGCACCTGACTTATGTTTCGGTGTTGTGAGGAATACATAATAGAGTACGCCGCGGCCTGTTTCTGGATCTCTTTTGGGCTTTGCCAACAATGTTTCCGAATCGGAATCTTCAGCATCTACATCCATTCCGATTTTCAGAAAATCCTGCTTTATTATCGCCTTTGCGTAAGATATTC
Organism: Denitromonas iodatirespirans; assembly: GCF_018524365.1. Lineage (GTDB taxonomy): Bacteria > Pseudomonadota > Gammaproteobacteria > Burkholderiales > Rhodocyclaceae > Nitrogeniibacter > Nitrogeniibacter iodatirespirans. The sequence continues at coordinate 3,620 of NZ_JAEKFT010000034.1, read as the reverse complement.
CTCTTTTTCCTTCCCAGTCCCAATGGATCACCATCCTCCAAGTGCCGTTTAAGTTTGGAAATAGCCATTTGTTTAGTGCAGGAAACTTTCCCCAAAGCCGTTGCCAGCCAAAGTAGAAGAATCCAAGCAGTATAAGATGCAGTGCTGCAGAACCACCGCTTGCGATCGATATGGCGGTTGTAAATCCCGTTCGACTATCGTAAACGGCCCATAAAATAAGCCCCGTAACGATAGAGTAAACGACGGCGACAAAAGTGACAATTCGCCCAATAGGCAGGAGACCGATCATTTTAGCGTCTCGAAAAGAGTTTCGTAGCCATCCTCGAATATGGATAGACCGTGCCCTTCACTAACCATGCCAGTCATTAAAACCCCAGGGATAGCTGATCCGAAAATGGCTGCAGCAAAACGCCCACCAATAGGTCGACCTCTATCGATATTGACGTTCAGGACAATAGGCGGCGAGAAGTATTGCGCAATATGAGCAATTAAGCCTGCTTGATTGATTATGTGAAATCCGTCGTGGTATTTGCTTTTAGTGCTCGACAAATGCGACAAGACTTCGGTGGTTGTGCCTGAGATGGTTGGGAAATCCTCTCGAAGATTTATGATCGGCAAACAGATTGGTGTGTCACATACAATAATCCAGACCCCTGAGAAATCCGTATCAGACTTCAGCCATATTTCGTGCAGTAGGTTTCTAAAATCGAGCCTAGTCATAGCAGAATGAAGTGATGTAATTAACGTAGAACCAACAGACGCTGCGCGGCTTTATCGCCCAGTATCCAACAACCGAAGGGAGCGATGTTAAGCGCCATGCTAGGCATTTATTAGAGGCGCCCCCTTTCTGGAAGACCAACCTACCGCCGGCGCAGGATGCTTCTGAGCTTCGTGTAAGCAGGACGCGGGGGGTTGCGCTGCGGGTACGACAGGTTACGAATGTTCACGGGCACCCTTCTAACGGAATAGACGCGCCCGTTGAGGCGAACGATGCAGTCCATGAAATGCCGGCCGACGTAGGCCGTATGCTCGTTGGCGGTCAGCATCCTGAGTCCCGCACGCCTGTGGCCGAGGTCGCTTACCTGGTCGGCGTCTTCGCCCTCGTTGCGGACGGTCCATTCTACGGTCGCGTATTCGGGCACCACGTGGGGGTTGGTAATGCGAAAGGTGAGCTCGCAGTCCTTAGCGACGGAGGGGACCTCGTTCCGGTACGTGGCGAGGACGGTTTTGGGATTGCCTCCGTGGACCTGCACCTCGATATCCGGAAGCACCATCACGGCCCGGCCCGACCTTTCATCCACGATTTCCACCTGGTCGGTTTCCGGCAACGGCATGAGGAAGGAGAAGGCCTCCGACCAGACGAGGGCGGCGGAGGCTTCGTCCTCGGCCGCTTCCGCGCGTTCTGCGACGTCTAGCAGGGCTTGGAGCCGGGGCAGAAAACCTTCCCATCCGGCGTCTGAAATCCGGTTAAGGTCCTCAGTCCTGTCCACCGGATTGGGCACCGCCTTCTTGTCGAAGAGGCGGCCATGTACCTTCTTAATGACGGCGGTCAGGGCATCATCGTCATCCATGCCCAACAGGCTTCCCCACAGGCCTTGGTATGCCTGGGTCGCAAGCACAGTAAGGAGGATGGACCAAGGCCTCGATTCCGGGGCTTCGTCGAACGAAACGGCGGCCCAAGCCTTCAGATACCGAACCAACCGCCGCAACTGCTCGCGGTCGTCCCCGCTCGCCGCGTTCCTGAACCATTTGTAAAGCTTCTTGGGATCGCTGTCCTCCCAGGCGTCTGATAGGCAGGCTAGGCGGCGCCGGTCGGTTTCCGGATCCAGGTGGTAGACGGGGGTGTCGATATGGAATTGGCGGGCGTATACGACTCTTGAGCAGCGCTCTTTCGGCGGGGTGACGACTTCCTTCACATCGCCGTTGCCCCGTCCGTAAAGCACGAGCTCATCTTGTACCCATTCTCGAAGCTGGGCTGGCGACGGAGTCGCGTCCCCTTCGTCGGTCCAGTGGAAGTAAACGCCGACGTCCACGTCGTACTCCTCGCCGGGATGCACCGGCCTTATCAGAGTGCCGTACTTGTACGATCCCTGCAGCCAGGTGGAAACGGGGTAGCCGTGCCTGGCCGGCAGGTGTTTCTTCAGGTGGTCCGCCAGGGCGTTCCACTGTTCTTGGAGAAATTGCCGCTGTTCGGCGGTCGGGGTAACCCGCTTTATGAGTGTTTGATCCCGGTTTCCTGCGAACAACTGCGCTGCGTGGCCCATCAGTTTTCCCTGTATATCTTCAGTTGCGGGCGGTGCCCGAGGAACGGCTTCAGCTTGGTGCCCAGCACGTCGGTTACCGCTTTTTCCGCCAGGCCTTTCAGCGTCCTGCAGGCGGTCGGGTCCGCCACGTCGAGGCCGAGGTCCGTTGCCTGCTCCCCCCCTGGGTCAGAATAGTTGTCGCCTCGATAGAATCCGAAACCGAGGGGCGATAAGAGAAGAACGAAGTGGCCAGATACGGACAAGCATTCAAGGACAAGGCAGTGGCGCGGTTGCTGCCGCCGGAGAGCGCGCCGCTGGAGACGGTCTCCAGGCAGTTGAGCATCTCGGTGGCAACGCTGGAGCGGTGGCGGGCGGATGCGCTGTCCAGGCCCGCTCGCGAGCGGGCCTGGACAGCGCGGGCCCGATTCGAAGCGGTGTTGGCCACCGCGGCGATGGACGAGGCCAGCAAGAGCGCCTGGTGCCGCGAGAACGGGGTATATCCGCAGGAGCTCGAACAATGGCGCATTGCGGCCACCGAGGCGCTTGCAGACCCTGAGGACGGCGCGCGCGCCAGCCAGCGGGAGAAGAAGGCCGACCGGCGTCGCATCAAGGAGCTCGAGCGCGACCTGCGCCGCAAGGAGAAGGCGCTGGCCGAAGCGGCCGCGCTGCTGGTGCTGTCAAAAAAGCTCGAGGCGATCTTTCCGAAGGACAAGGACGAGGACGCATGATCGGCCTGGAAGATCGCCAAACACGGGTCCGCCATATCGAGGCTGCGCACGCGGCCGGTGCGCGGCTGCGCCCGGCCTGCGAAGTGGCCGGCATCACCGTGCGCACGCTGCAGCGCTGGACGGCTCAGGATGGGCTGCAAGTCGGCGACCGGCGCCCACTGGCCGAACGCCCAACGCCCCCTCATGCGCTGAGCGAAGCCGAGCGAGCCCGCATTCTGGCGGTGGCCAACGAGCCGCGTTTCGCCGACCAGCCACCGGCGCGCATCGTGCCTGCGCTGGCCGACGAGGGGCTCTACATCGCCAGCGAATCGAGCTTCCAGCGGGTGCTGCGCGCCCACGGGCAAACCCGCCATCGCGGTCGCACCCGTGCGCCGCAGCCCTCGCGGGCACCGACCACCCACGTGGCCACCGCGCCTTGCCAGGTGTGGTGCTGGGACATGACCTACCTGCCCACGCAGGTGCAGGGGCAGTGGTTCTACCTCTACCTGATCATGGATTTGTACAGCCGCAAGATCGTCGGCTGGGAGATCCATGAGCGCGATGACGCCGACCACGCGGTGAGCCTGCTCAAGCGCACCGCGCTGGCCGAAGGCATCCACGCGATGACTGACAAGCCCGTGCTGCACGGCGACAACGGCAGCACGCTCAA
>NZ_JAEKFT010000033.1 GCF_018524365.1 Denitromonas iodatirespirans | reverse complement strand
CCGCCGACAAGACCGTCACTCTCGCCAGCACTAGCGCCAGCATCCACGCCAGCGCCAAAACCCACCTCCTGCTCACCGCGAAGGGCGCCTATCTCAAGCTCGAAGGCGGCAACATCGAGTTGCACGCCCCGGGGCCGGTCAAGCTCAAGGCGAGCATGAAGAATCTGACCGGGCCGGCCAGCGCGTCGGTGACGGGGCTGAGATTCCCCAAGGGGGGCGATCCGGCCATCCAAGACCATGTGCGCGAGCTGTTTGACGAGCAGTTTGTCGTTCGGGATGAGGTGTCGGGTGATCCGCTACCGATGACTGGCTACCAGATTGTCGACGAACGAGGCGAGGTGCTGGCATCGGGCACGACGGACTCGGAAGGCAGAGCGCCGCGTGTCAAAGGCTCGCGAAAATCGAAGCTCAAGTTGTTGATCGGGTAAGCGTGCCATGAACCAAACAACGTATGCAGAGGTGACGCGTGTATCGAGATGCTGATGGCGCCGATGGCGTACCGCAGATGAGGGTGATTGCCGAAGGGCAGATGAACCGCACCGAAGGTTCGGAGGTGGTCGCGAAAATCAAACCCGAACCGCTGCTGTTCTTTCGTCCGGCAACGGCCGAGATCGTCGTCGTGATGCCGGAACACCGGGCGGGCTTCTTGCGCGACGCCAGTGTCGTCGAGAGCGTCATTGCGCAGATGGTGCTTGCCCGCGCCAAGGCGCAGACACTGGAAGACGATCTGCTGTGCGACAGGGCGCCATCCGACAGTGACCGGCACCATCTGGCGTTCAGGCTCGACAGGGCGCTTGCCGAGGAGGCGGCCGCACGGCAAAAGGCCAAGGAAGCGCTCGACGGCATCGATTTGAATCCCGGTGCCGACTTGATCGAACTGCTGCCCCTGTCGACACGGACCAACCCGCAAGGGCTGCCGCGGGGCAAGAAGTTCGTCTACGTGCGCAGCCAGAAAGTCAGGAATCACTGGCGCGGCTACAAGCTGAGCGGCGCCGACAAGCCCGAACTCAAGTCCTTTCTGACCCACACGCCAGGCCAGGGCTGGCGCCTGGACGACAGGAAACTGCGCGAGGGGCTGCGCTACGTGCGCGGCGATGTGCTCAAGCAACTGGGGCAGGTCAAGACCACGGCGAAACTCGAACACGAATTGGCCAAAATCGAAGACGAATGGATGCCCGATTTTGCACAGGCCTTCAACGACAACGCGCATTTCGCCTCGCCCGAAGAGGCGGGCGACATGGCCGAGTATGGCGGATCGGCTCGCGTGCTGAGGGCGTTCGCGGGCGCTTCCGGTGCGCTCGAAGGTAACTTCGACGGCTCGCTGGGCGGCATCCTCAAGGGCGAGTTGCCGACGCTCAAGGCGGCGGTCAAGGGCAAGGCCGAAGCCGGTGTGATGCTCGCCGAAGGGCAGGCCGATTTCAAGCTGTTTCTGCCGCATCGCAAAGGGCTGCAACTCCTGGGCATCCCCGCGCTGCGTGAAGAACTGATGAGCGGCAAGACCGTCGTCGACCTGCTGCCGATGGGCTATGTGCGCCTGAGCTTCACTCTCGGCGTCAATGGCGCGGTCGGCGCCAGCCTGCTGGCCGAAGGGGGTGTCGAGGTCGAATTTGATGCCAATGGCACTCAGAAGATCAAGGGCCGCGCCACCGCGCGCACCGCCGACCAGATCGGTCGCCGCAGCATGGTGGTGAACGACAAGAAGGCGATCAAGGCCGAGGCGGGAGCCAAGGCCGAGATCACTGCCTTTGCCGGCGCCTCGGCCGAAGGCTCGGTCAAAGGCGCGCTGCAATGGCAAAAGCCGGAATCAAAAGAGTTTGGTGATTTCGCGCTGATCGAGCCGAAGATCGCCGGCCTGGCCGGTATCGGCGGCAGCGCGGCCTTCTCCATCGGCTACACCGGCGGCAAGTTCAAGATCGTCGCCAAGCTCTCGGGTTGCGTCGGGTTGGGGCTGTCGGGAAAGATCGCAGCCGAAATCGGCGCCGAGCACATCTGGGAGTTCGCCTGCTGGTTCCGGCACCAGGTGGTCGCGGCGGGGGATCAGAATTTGGAGTATTTCGAAGAACGGGCTTTCGAGTCGTTCAGTGCTATGTACACGCTCGCCATCGTGGAAGGGAAGGAGTTGGCAGCATATTTGGGCCGAGAAGCAAGGGAGATGACGGAAGAACTTCGACTGCTCATTCGAAACAACAGAGCAGCCTTTCTGAAAGCAATCAAGTCGTCGGACGACATCCTGCTAATGGCCTCGGCGAACGTGAAAGGCTACCTGCTCGAACAACTGCGTCAGATCAACAAAGATCTGGAGGAAGCGAAGGACGAGTTCGATGTGCAGTGGCGGCAAATGAAACTGGACGTCAAGGAAACCCTTGAATGGCTATTGAGCAGTGTCGAGCAGAAGACGGAGCTTGAGAACGTCTATCAGCACGCCACGGTGGATTTCAGCAAGGTGGCAGATACCGCTCAAGCCAAGACCTTCGTGAGCCGCATGCTCGGCGAGGTGCAGGTTGCCGCGCTGGATGCTCGGCTCAAGGATGCCCCGACGTCGGGCCATCGTTTGATGCGCAACACCGAGCTTGCCTACCAGTTGCAAGACTCGGTGCATGTGGCCTGGAACGAGAGGGCATGGTGGGCGCACGGCACTACGACGTAATTGCGCCTTAGCGCCAAGCGGTTCTGCTATTGAGTACGCACCGAAATCCAGGACCGAGGCGTTTGTTTGGATCCCTTCCTCTTCGCGTGACGACAGTTTCGAATCCCCCAGAGACCGGTCTGGCAACACGCTCGGTTCCATGAGCAGGCCCTTTGGGATCGACGGACCCGCTTCGGCCGGAGATGTCTTGGGAATACCAGTCGTTGACCCACTCGTGGCCGGCTCCCGACATATCAGCGATTCCTAGTTCACCTGACAGCATGCTACCAACGGGTAGCGATATTGTGAGACCGGCGGATCGTCCCCTGTTGGACTTGAAAAGTTGTTCCAGTGCATCCCAGTCGAATGGATGAGGACCTGCAAAATGGATCTCCTTTCCACCGTCCCTTGCGGCGTATTCCCATTGTGTTTCTGTGGGCAGATCAAAGGGTTCTCCAGTGACCTTGGCCAGCCATTGGCAGTAGTTCTTCGCGTCATCCCAGCGTGAACTCCATACTGGATAGTCTGGGTAGCGGAATTCGAGAACAATACTCTCTCCGTCCGCCAAGAACTTTCCGCCCGTCGCGCGCGAATAGACGTCATAGTCGCCATAAGTCACCTGCGTCCGGTAAATCGAAAAGCTGCTCACCGTCACATGCTGCGGCGGTTTGTTGTTGTCGTCTCCGGTGACCGGACCGGGTTGTCCCTCGCGCGCTCCCCAATCCCCGAACCAGAAGCTGCCGCCTTCGACGAACACCATGTTCTTCTTCACGTGTTCGATGAAGCTGGCCAGCTCCTGCGCATCGGGCGGCCCGCCACGGCGCAGGTGGGCGCGGAACTGCTCCCAGAACTGCGCTTTGACTTCGGGCTTTGCCATCCGGAAAAACTGCCCATACCGCTCCCAGACCCAGGGTTGCGGTGATGGTGTATCCAGGGCGCGGTTGAGGAACTCGGCATCCAGGACAAGGCGGTTCTTCTCATCCTTCGGATTGCCATCACTGGTGCGTCTCACGGCTCCCGGCGGCAGCGGCAGCGCAAGATCGGGCCGCTCGACGTCCTTGGGAAAGGGCTTGCCGCCGGGCACGAACGGTTCGTAGACGAATCGAGTTGAATCGGCGTTTGCACATCCGGTGCCAAGAAAGGCAAGGGCGGCGAACAAAGTGGCGATCTTGAAGGGAGGTGACATCGAGATTCACGTCATCGGGAAACGGGGGACTGGATTATAACCGGGGCATCGCGATGAATATGACGAGGAGCTATCTCCGGGTGTGTCGATGCCGTTCCGTCCGCCATGCGGGGACGGTCGGCGAGCGCCAGCTTGTCGTCGTCGACACCGCCGGCGAGGCGCATTGCACTGGGTGGCGCGACCGGACAGGACGGGGCCGTAGTCTCCCGTTCGTCCAGTTCAAGCTGCAGCAGTACAGCGTCCGGCCCAGAATTTTTCTGGCGGCCGGCCGGGGTGTAAGGAATGCCCGTGCGCGAGTGTCTCATGCTCAAGCCCGGGCGAATGCCGTGTTCGCAGCGGGGTGCGCGTCACCCACACCAACCGACAAACGAGACACTGGAGACATTCATGGCAGATGCATCGAAATCACACGTCCTGGCTACTACCTTGCTGGCAGCCGGTCTGATGTCCCTGGGCGGCATGGCGGCGGCCAGCCCGTGCAGCCCCTGTTCGGCCCGCGATCGCAAGGAGGCCGCCACCCGGAATCCATGCGCGGCAAAGAACCCGTGCGCGGCAAAAAATCCCTGCGCGGCCAACCCGTGCGCGGCCAAGGCTCCCAATCCGTGTGCGGCCAAGGCCATCATGCGTCCGGCGGGCTATACGCCGATGAAGGGCGATGCCCGGCTGGGCGAGCGCCTGTTCAACGATCCCAAGTTGTCGACCAACGGGATGTCCTGCAATACCTGCCACACCGGCGGCGCGGCCTATGCGGCGAGCTTCGCCCAACCCTATCCGCACCCGGTGCAGATGGCCCTGGACAATTTCGGCATGGCGCAGATCCACCTCGATGAAATGGTGCAGCTGTGCATGGTGATGCCGATGGCCGCTCAGCCGCTGGACTGGCAGTCAAAGGAACTGGCTGCGCTGGTGGCCTATCTAGGCGAGGTGCAGAAAACCTTCAGGCCCAACCCGTGTGCGGCCCGGAATCCGTGTGCGGCGAAAAATCCCTGTGCCGCGAAGAACCCCTGCGCGGCACGCTGAGCTTGCCCCCGTCGTTCGCCGCCGCTATTGTCGGCATGACGGCGAGTTAAAAAAATGGGCGCCTGCGGGCGCCCGTTGTCTTGGAGAACAGCTCATGTCTGCGACGCTTCGACTGGACGATTTCCTGCCAGCGCTGGCCAGCATCCCCCGCGCCCGGCGGCTGCAGATGCAGGCGGCGGCGCGGGATATGGCCGAGTGCTACCGGGTGCTGCGCAAGGGTGGTTTGAACGTGGTCGGCGAGGTGTTGCGCGGCGGCGGGGCGTTCGTGGAAATGTCGCACTACCCCGAAGACGATGTGTACGACCGCGACAGCCATGCCCAGTACTACTACCATGCGCACCGCGGCGTCGACGCCGAGCATGGTCACTTCCACACCTTCGTGCGCGCGGCCGGCATTCCCGAGGGGCTGGCGCCGCTGGCGCTGCCGCATGCCAGCGCCCCCCGGCCGAGCGGCGACGACGCCATCTGCCACCTGATCGCGGTGTCGATGGACGGCTGGGGTTACCCGTCGGGCCTGTTCACCACCAACCGCTGGGTGACCGATGAGTCGTGGTATCCGGCCGAAGCGGCGATCGCGATCCTGCCGCGTTTCGAGATCGACCATGCCTTTCCTTCGTGGCCGACCAATCGCTGGCTGAGCGCCCTGTTGCGCCTCTACGGCCCGCAGATCGAAGGCCTGCTGCGCCACCGTGACGAGGTCATGGCGCGCTGCCAGGCCGCCCGGCCGGGCGAGGATGTGTACGAGGACCGCAACATCGATGTGATCGGCTATCTGCCGATCGCCGTCGATACCTTCTCCGATGCGCTGACCGAATCCCTGCGCTGACACCTGGTCAGCAAAAAAAACGGGCCGTTCATCGGCCCGTTTTTGCGCCCGGCGGGGCTTATTGCACCACCAGCTTGTAGTCGGGTGTTGGGTTCAGCGGGCACGAATAGACATACTCGCCCGGCTTGAGATCGATCTCGTAGTCCTGCGTCTTGCCCGTCACCAGGCCGCCGCCCGAGGCGCTGGGCAGCAGGGCGCGGTTGGCGAGGCCGTCGCCGCGTACCCAGAAACCGAGCTCGTAAGGCACGTTTTCGTTGCTGACACGGAAGATGGTGCGCCCCGGCTTGAGCCTCAGCACCTTGGCCTTGGCCAGCCGCTGATCGCCGGTCTTGGCGTTGATCTCGCGACAGTCGTCGGCGCTCTTCGGCGTGTAGCCGTGGTCGACCCCGTTTTCGCTTTCGAGGAACTGGCAGCCGATCTGGCGCAAGCTCACTACGGTCGGCTCTGCCGCGGCATGGGCCATGCCGGCGCCCAGGCCGATGACGAGCAGCGCGGCGGTGATCGAGTGGGTGTGAGGCTTCATGGGGTCTCTCCTGGACAAGGAGCGGGCCGGCGGGCGGCGCGCTCGGGTCGATGAAGCATCCGCCGCGACGGGCGGAATGCGTTGTCGGGGAGATAGACCGGCCGACGCGTCGATTGCTTACGGTCGGCGAGCGTCCGGTGCTTGCTAGATCTGGCGCGGCGAGCAGGGCGGCGAGGCCTGGGGGCGGGCCTGGCACTGGGCGGACGCCTTCAGCCAGGCGAGTGCGGCCTCGTGGTCGGTGAACAGCTTCATGTCGTAACCGGCGTTGCGGGCGGCGGTTTCGACAAAATCGTGGGAGTGGTCGTCGGCATCGACCAGCATCGCCACCCGGTCGGTCCGTGCCATGCCGATCATGGCCAGGCTGGCATAGGCGAACTGGTAGTTGCCGAACACCGAGGCCACGTTGCTGGCGCCGCGCATGTCGAACAGGTAGCACGACACCCCGCGCCGGGCGCCCAGGGCGGCGGCGTCGCGGGTGAACTGGGTGGCCCGCTCGACGGTGATGTCGTCGGAAACGCAGCAATGCACGAAGCGACCACATTCCGAAAGAGAAACGGCGTAATTCATGATCTATCCTGTCCTGGCGCCCGCTGGCGTTGATCTGGGGCGGGTCGAGCCGCCGCCGAACGCGATGTTCGGGTCGCTCTGCCACCTTAGCCAGATCGGGTGACACCGGCCAGTGCATGACACAAGCTCTGACGTGTTGGCGCCGAACGGCCGGCGAGACAGGGGGCTTCAGTTTGCGTGGCGGCGTGCCGATAGAATGGGCAGCCAGACAGGGATTGCGAGGACGCTCGTGGGTTGGTTGCGACATTGGTTGGGACGGACAGCGCAGACGGCGCCGACGCGGGACGATACGCCCCACGCTGTGCCCACGCCGGCTGCTGCGCCCGCGCCGATGCCACAGCCTGCGCCGCTGCCAGACGCCTTCGCGGCTGCGGGCGGCGTGTTGATGTGGCAGGCCGTGGTGGGCCCGCGCGCCGAGCCGCTCGGCTACCGTTTCTTCTGCTCGGCCACCGACATGCCCGACGCCGGCAGCCCACCGCCGCGGGTGATGCGCGATACGCGCTTGATCCAGCAGGTGGCGGCGTTGTCGCCGGGCTGGCGCCGTCGTCGCCAGCTCTTTGTCGAACTCGATGCCGAGGCGCTGGATGTCGAGGCCCTGGTGCAGCTCGGCGGGCAGGGCGCCAACCTGATTCTCGATTCGACCCACCGCAGCGAGCCGGCCGGCGCGGCGACGCGGCAGGCGATCGACCGCCTGCGGGCGATCGGCTTTGCCGTCTTTCTCGAGGCGCGCGACGACGGGCCGTGGCTGAGCTCGCTCGTCGGGCAGGCGGGCAGCCTGGCGCTGCGCTTCGGTGCCGCCGCGATAGATGCACCGCGCCTGCAGGCGGCGTATCCGGGCGTGGCCTGGTGTGCCCTCGATGTGCCGACGCTCGACGATATGTTGCTGGCCCAGCAGATGGGCTGTGTCGCCATCACCGGTCCGGTGGTCAGCGCGCGGACGTCTTGCCTGGGCGGGCGCTTTTCGCCCGACGGCCTGCGCGTCACTTCGTTGCTCAGCCAGCTGCGCCAAGGCGCCGAGATCCGCGAGATGGCCGGCGTGCTCAAACAGGACGTGGCCCTGTCCTATCGTCTGCTGCGCTATGTGAATGCGGCGGCCTGGGGCATGACCACGCCGATCAGCTCGATCGAGCATGCTCTGCTGATGCTCGGCCGACGCCCGCTCTATCGCTGGCTGATGCTGCTGCTACTGGCCGGCGCGCCCAAGGCGGCGCTGACCGAGGTGCGCGGCGAGGCCACGCTGGTGCGGGCGCGCTTCATGGAGTTGCTGGGCGAGTCCTTGCACGTGTCGCAGCGCGACGAGTTGTTCGTGCTGGGCATGTTGTCGCAGCTCGACACGGTGCTGCAGGTGCCCGTGCCGCGGGTGCTCGACACCTTGCCGATGAGCGCCACGGTGCGCGCGGCACTGGGCGACGCGGCGCCCGACGACAGCCCCTATGCGCCCTACCTGGCCCTGGCCCGCGCCTGGGACGACGGCGACAGCGCGGCCGTGCTGGCCGGTTGCGCGCGTCTCGGGCTGGCGCCGGAGGCGGCCGCCCGGTGTCATCTGGCCGCCTTCGAATGGGTGCTGGAGAACGGGCAGTAACCGCGCCGCCAGCCGACCGCCTCGGTACCAGGGAATCAATCGACGGCGCGTGCCGATTGCAGCATTGCGCACGCGCTCACGTCGTTGCCAACCTCGCTCGCAACGATGTCTTCACACGTTTTCAGCCGCCGCTGAGCGCCTGCACGATCAGCACTTCGTCGGCCGTCGCCAGTGGATGCGACAAGGCGAAGATCTGCACCCCGCCGATGAAGCAGCGCATGTGGCGGCGGATGTGGCCTTGTTCGTCCACCATGCGAAAGCGCAGGCCCGGAAACTGCCGGTCGAGATCGTCGAGCAGTGCGCCCAGCGTCTCGCCCTGCGCCTCGACCCAGGGCGCGTGGGTGTAGTCGTGCAGGGCGGAGGGGATGAGTACGCGCATGGTTCAGAACTGGTGAATAAATCTACTGCGCGTGCCGATTGCTGCGTTGCTCATTTGCTCTCTCCTCGCCTATCGAGTTGATATGTCTCTTCGTTCGCGCTCTCGCGCCTTGCACTCGGCCCTGCTCGCTACGATTTCTTCACCAGTTCTCAGTCCCGCGGATAGCCGATCGTCACGGCATAGATCTCGGGCAGATGGCGGGCCAGGCAGGTCCAGCTGTCGCCCTCGTCGGCACTGCCCCATACCTCGCCGCTGGTGGTGCCCAGGTAGAGGCCGAGCGGCGCCTCAAGGTCGGCGCACATGGCCTGGCGCTTGACGGTCCACCAGGCCTGTTCGGTGGGCAGGCCGTGGTCGAGCCGTTGCCAGCGGTTGCCGCCGTCGCGGCTGCGATACGCCGCCGGCCGGCCGTCGGGGCTGGTGCGCGGCCATACGGCGGTGCCGTCCATGGGAAACACCCACAGCGTGTCCGCATCGCGCGGATGCACCACCAGCGGAAAGCCGATGTCGCCGACCGCCTCGGGCAGGCTGTCGCCGATGCGCTGCCAGGTGGTGGCGGGGCGGTCGAGGCGGTAGATGCCGCAGTGGTTCTGCTGGTAGAGCCGGTCGGGGCGTGAGGGGCACAGGCGCACGCAGTGCGGGTCGTGGAAGGTCGGCTGGTCGCGCGGGAAGCCTTCGACCACGTCCAGGCCATCGATCAGCGGCGCGAAGCTGCGCCCGCCGTCGGTGGATTCGTGCACCCCGCCGCCGGACATGGCGATGTACAGGTGGGCCGGGTCGCGCGGGTCGATCTGGATCGAGTGCAGCTTGGGGCCGTCGGGCGTGCCGTCCTGCTCGCTGCCCATCCATTCGCGGTATTGCGCATCGTCGTTGAGGCAGGAGAACGGCGCCCAGGTGTCGCCGCCGTCGGCCGAGCGGAACAGGCCTTGCGGCGAGGTGCCGGCATACCAGACGCCGGGCTCGTCGGCCGGGCCGGGTTCGAGCCAGAAGGTGTGCTTGACGCTGCGCCCGCTGCCGTCGGCGGCCGGCGCGAAGGCCGGCGGTTGCGCCACTTCCTGCCAGTTCGCGCCCAGATCGGTGGAGCGGAACAGCGTCGGGCCGAGGTGGCCGGTCGAGGCGGCGGCCAGCAGGGTGCGGCCGTCGCGCGGGTCGAGCACCAGGTGGTTGATGATGTGGCCGAGAAAGTGCGGGCCGTCGAGCCGCCAGTGCTGGCGCTCGGTGTCGCCGTGAAGCAGCCAGGCGCCCTTGCGGGTGGCGATGAGCAGGACGGGGTGGGGTGCGCTCATGAGAGTCTCCTTGTGCGGTGGGCTGGCGCGCTGTGGTGCGCTCACCCCCTAGTCGCTGGCACTTGGGAGAATTCGACAGCGGCCCGACGAGCGGCGCGGCCGGCGCTCAGCCCGGCACGCTGCGCCGGCTCTTGGCCGCGCAGCGTGCGGCCGGCTCTTCCGGCCGGACGGCCGCGTCATGCAGGAAGCGGGTGGTGAAGGCCTCGGCGGGTAGCGGCTTGCTGATCAGGTAGCCCTGGATCAGGTCGCAGCCCATGGTTTTCAGCAAGTCGCGCTGGGCCTGGGTTTCGACGCCTTCGGCCACCACTTCGAGGTCGAGGTTGTGCGCCAGCGCGACGATGCCGCGCACGATGGCCACATCGGTGTCGGCGTCCGCGCCGCTCGACGCGCCGCCCAGATCGGTGACGAAGCTGCGGTCGACCTTGAGGATGTCGACCGGCATGCGCTTGAGGTAGCTGAGCGAGGAGTAGCCGGTGCCGAAATCGTCGATGGCCAGGCGGATGCCGAGGCGCTTGAGGCGGTAGAGGTTGTCGATGGCCTCGCCCTGACGCTCCATCCAGACGCTTTCGGTGAGCTCGACGATGAGATCGTCGGGGACCACGCCGTATTCGTCGAGCACGCGTTCGACGGTGGCGGCGATCTGCTCGTCCTGCAGCTGCTGGCCGGAGAAGTTCACGGCCACCCGCACGCCGTGGCCGTCGGCACGCCAGGACCTGAGTTGCTCGCAGGCGGCGCTCAGCACCCATTCGCCGATGGGCAGGATGAGGCCGGTCTCTTCGGCGATGGGGATGAATTCGTTGGGACCGAGCAGGCCGCGCGTGGGGTGGCGCCAGCGCACCAGGGCTTCGGCGGCGACCAGGCGGCCGCTCTGGGCATCGATCTCGGGCTGGTAGTGCAGTTCGAACTCGCGCCGCTCGACCGCGTGGCGCAGGTCGCTCTCGAGGCGCAGGTGTTCGCTGGCGCTGGTCTCCATGGCGTCTTCGTAGAAAACGAAGCTGTGCTTGGAGTGCTTGGCGCGGTACATCGCGGTGTCGGCATGGCGCAGCAGCGTGCTCAGGTCGGTGCCGTCGCGCGGATAGAGGGCGATGCCGATGCTGGCGGTGACGAAGATGTCGTGGCCGTCGACCACGTAGGGTTCGGCCAGGTCGGTGGCGATCTTCTTGGCGACGGCGGCGGCGACCGTGGTCGAGCCGAGGTTTTCCAGCACCACGGTGAATTCGTCGCCGCCCAGGCGGGCCACGCAGTCGCCGGCGCGCACGCTGTGGGTGATGCGGCGCCCGACGGTCTTGAGCAGGCGGTCGCCGATTTCGTGGCCGAGCGTGTCGTTGACGAACTTGAAGCGGTCGAGGTCGAGGAAGAGCACGGCGAGCAGCTTGTTGTGCTCGGCGGCCGCATCGAGCTGGCGTTGCAGGTGCTCCTGGAATTGCGCGCGGTTGGGCAGGCCGGTGAGGGTGTCGGTGTAGGCCAGGTGGCGCACATGGCGCTCGGAGCGGCTGGCATCGATGGTGCGGCGCACGCGCTGGACGACGACGTTGAGATGCAGCGGCTTGGTGATGTAGTCGCTGGCGCCGGCGGCGAAGGCGCGCTCGATGGAGTGGCGGTCGTCGAGCGAGGTGATCATCAGCACCGGGATGTCCTTGCCCTGCGGCAGCTCCTTGAGCCGGGTGCAGGTGGCGAAGCCGTCGGCGCCGGGCATGACGGCGTCGAGCAGGACGAGGTCGGGGTTGCGCCGCGCGACCAGGTCGATGGCGGAGGCGCCGGCGTCGGCTTCGTCCACCATGAAGCCGTTCAGTTCGAGGGCATAGCGCAGGGCGGAGCGGGTGCTGCGGTCGTCGTCGACGACCAGCACGCGCGCTTCGGCATCGGTCGGGACGGGGGCGTTGGCCAGCGGTTCGGGCAGGAAGTCGCGCAGCGCGGTGGCGACGCGGCTGAACTCGGCGGACAGATCGGTGGCGAGGCCGACGGCGTCGAGCGCCGGGTCGTTCAGTTCGAGCTCCAGGGTCTCGGCCTTTTGTGCCAGGGTCCAGGCGCCGAGGTTGCCGGCGGCGCCCTTGATTTGATGGGCGTTGGTCTTGAGCGCCGGCAGGTCGCCGGCGGTGGCCGCCGTCTGCAGGGCCGCGAGGATCTGCGGCATGTCTTCGAGGAAGGGCCCGATGGCCTTGTCGATGGCGCCGCCGAGCGCATCGCGCAGGCGTTCGAGCACGGTCGGGTCGACGATGTGGCTGCGTGTTTCCAGGGCGTCGGTGGTGGCGTCCGGGGCGCGCAGGGCAAAGGGCCGGTCGAACCAGCGGCGCAGCGTGGCGGCGAGGGTGTCGAGGGTGAGCGGCTTGGCGAGGTGGTCGTCCATGCCCGCGTCGAGGCTGCGTGCGATGTCGTCGCGCTCGGTGTCGGCCGTCATGGCGATGATCGGGGTGTGGTGCCCGGTGATCTGCTCGCGCTCACGGATGGCGCGGGTGGCGGCGTTGCCGTCCATGCCGGGCATGTGGCAGTCCATCAGGATCAGGTCCCAACCGTCGCGGGCATGGGCGGCGAGGGCGGCCTTGCCGTCGCCGGCCAGCTCCACCGTCAGGCCGAGCATCTCGAGCATGCTGCGCACCACCACCTGGTTGGTCCGGTTGTCGTCGACCACCAGGACCTTGAAGCTGCCGACGGCGTCGGGCACGGCGGCCGGCAGCTCGGCCGTGGGGTCGGCGAGCAGGCGCAGCACGCCCGACAGCCGGGAGCGGCGCAGCGGTTTGGCCAGCGTGGTGCTCCAGTAGCGGTCGTCTTCGTCGCCGAAGCGGGCCAGCGGCGCCATGAGCACCCAGCGTGCCGAGGCGCAGGCGGCGCTCTTGCGCAGTTTTTGCAGATCGGCCGCGGCGACGGCGCCGTCGACCAGCACCAGGTCGACCGGCAGCGGGTCGCCGTCCGGCGTGACGAGGGCCTGCTCGGCCAGCCGGGGGGCGGGGCAGATCACCGTGCGGGCGCCTTGCAGGGCCAGTTCGGTGTCGAGGTAGTCGCGGCAGATGGCGCTGTCTTCGATCACCAGGATGCGCAGCCCGGCGGCGATCGGCGCGGGCGGCGGCGTCGCGGCAGCCGGGGCGGCCTGCAGCGGCAGGGTGACGGTGAAGCGGCTGCCCTGGCCGGGGGCGCTGTCGAGCGCGATGGTGCCGCCCATCAACTCGACCAGCTGGCGGCTGATGGCCAGGCCCAGGCCGCTGCCCGGATGGCGCCGGGTGCTGGAGGCGTCGCCCTGGGTGAAGGAGTCGAAGATGCGTCCCTGCAGGGCGGGGTCGATGCCCGGGCCGGTGTCGCAGACCGTGAAGCGCACGGCGCTGGCGCCGGTGCCGGGCATCTCGCTGCGGTCGATGCGCACCCAGGCTTCGCCCCGGTCGGTGAACTTGATGGCGTTGCCGAGCAGGTTGGTGAGGATCTGGCGGAGGCGGTCGGCGTCGCCGATCCAGGCGGCGGGCAGGTCCGGGGCCATATGGTGGCCCAGCTCCAGGCCTTTTTCGTAGGCTTGCGGGCTGAGGGCATCGATCAGGTCTTCGACCAGCTGACGCAGGTCGAGCGGCTGGGCGTCGAGCGCGATCTTGCCGGCTTCGAGACGCGAGAAGTCGAGCACGCCGTTGACCATGTCGAGCAGGTGGCGCGCCGAATCCCAGGCCATTTCGGTGAGCAGCTGCACCTTGGCGGGCAGGCGGCTGGCGCGCAGCATGTTGAGGCTGCCGATCACGCCGTTGAGCGGGGTACGGATTTCGTGGCTGACGGTGGCGGCGAACTGGCTCTTGAGCTCCGCGTAGGCGACGGCGCTGTCGCGCGCGGTGATCAGCTCGTGCTCGCGCCCTTCGAGCTCTTCCATCATGCGGTTGAAGGCATGCTCCATGTCGGCGATGTCGTGCGGGCCGTCGAGCTTGGCGCGGACGCCCCGTTCGCCGGCCATGGCCGAGGACATGGCGCGGGACAGCTCGCGCAGCGGGCGGGTGAGGCGGCGCGAGAGCATCTCGACCAGCACCACGAAGAAGACCGCGAACAGCAGCGAGATGGCCAGGTTGGAGAGGAACAGGTCGGTGCGCAGGGCGTTGATCACGCTCTTGCTCTGCACCACGCGGACGATGCCCAGGCGCTGGATCTGCGGTGTCTCGTCCATGGAGAACGGCGAATTGGCGTCGGGGGTGATCTGGACCGTGGCGGTAAAGCTCCAGATGTCGTCGTTTTCGAGTTCGACCGAGGCGGTCCCGGCGTAGGGGTCGCGCGGCACGTCGGGCAGCAGCAGCGTGGGCGCCCCGGCCTTGATCCGCGACAGCAGCAGCTTACCGCTGGCATCGAACATCTGCACCGCCACCACGTCGGGGAAGGAGAGGGTGGCGTCGATGGCGGCGGCGGCGTTCTCGGGCGCCGCCGACAGCAGCGCCAAGCGGCTCTGGTCGGCCAGACTGGCGACCACGCTGGCGCCCTGGCGCAGCAGCGTCTCGCGGATCTGGCGGTCGCCGCGCAGCGAGCTGGCGACCGATGCGACCACGGCCAGCAGGACCAGCCCGACGGCGATGGTCATGCTCAGTTGGGCACCGAAGCTGCTGCGGCGCAGGCGGGCGGTCAGGCTCGGCATGTGGTCGCGGTCGGGTCAGCGAACGGGAAAGAGCAGGGCCACATCTTTCAGCGAAGTCTCCAGAGTGATGCCGAGATGGCCGGCAGTCCGGGTGTTGAGGGCAAGTCGCACTTCGCGCAGCGGTTGCACCGTGCGGGCCTGGCCCGGGGTGTTGCCGAGGGCGAGCGCAGTGGTCGCCAGTTGGCGGCCCATGTCGATGTTGTCGGGATAGAGGGCGAACAGCGCCCCGCGCCGGACATGGGCCAGCGTGCTGGAAAAGACAATCAACGACCGATCCCAGGCTTGCTGAAGGACAAAAGGCAAAACGACCTGGTCGTCGAGCACCGCCGTGTCTTGCGGTAGCCAGATGGCATCACGGGCAGGGTCGGCGCTTTCGGTGATCTCGCGGAAGCGTTGCAGCGCGATGCGCAGGTCGTCCGTTTCGATAGTCACCAGCTCCAGGCCCTGCGCCTTGGCGGCCTTTTTCGCATGGGCGATCAGCCAGTCGTTCTGCCGAGCCGAGTACACCGTGAACACCCGGCGCACCGAGGGGGCGAGTTGTTTCAGGTGCTGGAACAGGAGCCGGGGATCGGGGGTGAGGCTGACCAGGGCGGTGGCGCCCGGCCCGTCGTCGGGTGCGGCGAGCACCGCGCCACCGACCACGGGGAAGGCGGCCGGCAGCGCGCTGGCGGCCTTCAGTCCGTGGCGGCCCAGCGCAATCACCACCGTGGCACCGTTCTTCTGGAGCGTGTCGGCCAGTTGCCCGGGGGTTTCCGGGTTGCTCAGGGCGACTCTGACGACCCGGTCAGGGGCGGTCAGCTCGATGCCCGACAGGATCTGTTGGAACACGCTGCGATAGGGTTCGCCCAGGTCCGGATAGACCACGGCAATGCGCCCCGCCTCGGCGCTGGGGAGGATCGTTTCGGTGTTGGCCGCCAGCGTGTAGAGGCGGTTGTGGAAGATCGGCGTCTCGATGCGGGCGAGCGAGGGGCCGCTGTCGGCCCATACGGGCGCGTCGGCGGCCAGCAGCATGAGGGCGGCGGCCAGCAGGGAGTGGACGGGGGTGCGCATGGATGGAGAGATCCAGCTCAAAAGCGCAGCGTCCCGGACAGCAGCCATGTGCGGCCCGGCAGGGGGAAGTCGTCTTGCTGGCCGGGGGATTGGCTGGGCTCGTAGGCCGCGGCATCGGCGACATTGTTGACCGTCAAGGACAGGTCTACATCCTTGAGGACATTTTCGGCGCGGACGGTGAGGTCGAGGACGACGTAGTCGGAGAGCGGGGAACGGGTGTCCGCGGTTTGATTGGGACGGGCCGGTTCCCGGCTGCGGTCGGCCACCCAGCGCAGCCTCGGCGTGAAGACAAAGCCGTCGGCGGGACGCCAGTCGGCGCGCAGGTAGGCGGTCTGGCGGGGCGCGTTGCCCGGGTTCTTGCCGGTCTCGCGGTCGCTGCTGTACTGGTAGGCGTAGTTGCCGCTGAACTTGAGCGAGGGGTCGGCGCGCCAGCTGAACTCCACTTCCAGGCCCTTGCCGTCCACGCGGCCGGTGTTCTGTGCGGTCGACCCGGTGGTCGGGTTGCTGTTGGGCACCTGGCGCAGGGTGTCGCGGATGGCGTACTGGAAGAGGTTGGCCGACAGCAGGGTGTCCTGGTCGGGCTGCCAGGTCAGGGCGGCTTCCCAGGTTTCCATCTTTTCCGGAGCGACATCCGGGTTGCCCAACGCGATCGGGTTGTTGACGTTGTATTGCTCGACGAAGGACGGGGCGCGGAAGGCGCGGCCATAGAGCAGCTTGGCACTGACCGTGTAGCCGGCGTCCCACACCAGGGCGAGGCGCGGATTGGTGGTGTGGCCGAAATCGGAGTAGGCATCGTGGCGTACGCCCGAGGTCAGCGTCCAGTTGCGTGACAGGCTCCATTCGTCCTGGGCGTACAGGTAGCGGTTGTGGCGGGTGTGCGGGCGCATGAAGGCGTCTTCCGCCGACACTTCGGTCAGGCCGCCGGGCAGTGGCGTCGGCGTCAGTCCGACGAAGCGGTAGTTCTTGGTCTCGCGCACCTTGTAGAGGTCGAGCTTCTGGTAGCCACCGCCGATGCGCACGCGATGGTCGGCCCAGCCGGTATACACCGCGGCGGCCGACAGACCGCCATGGCGCTCCCATTTGTCCGGCTGGCCCAGCATGCCTTCGGGAAAGGCGCCGCCGAAGGCGCCGGGCGGAAAGAGCTGGATGTCGGAGAAGTCCTTCATGTGCAGGAAGTGGGCCTGTACCGTGACATCCCAGTCCGGCGCCAGGTCTTGCGGATGCCAGGTCAGATCGGCGGTCCACCGCTCATTGCGCCCGCGGCCGGCCGGGTCCAGCGCGTTGGCCACGCCGGCCCCCATCCCGACATCCTTGTAGTCTTTCAAGGCGGCGCGCAATTGCCAGTCGCCCATGATCAGGTCGAGCCCGAGATCGAGTCCCTCCCGGCCGAGTGACATCGGGCCGGGGGCGAGCGAGCTTTGAGTACTGAACAATCGATCGAGCCCGGTCTGGGCGTCGTAGGCAATCGTCTGGTCGTCGCCGTCGGTCTTTTGCCAGCCGACATAGAAGCCGAGCTTGACCGGCCCGGCGGTGCCTGCGTGATTGAGCCAGACGTCGCGCGTGTTGAAGCTGCCGGTGCGCACACCGACATCCGTGCCCTGCCAATCGTTGGGGCTGCGGGTAATGACGTTGATCACGCCGGTGAAGGCATCGGCGCCGTAGAGCGCGCTGCCGGGGCCGCGGATGACTTCGATTCGCTCGATGTTGTCCACCGGCATGCCGCCCCAGACACTGCCGCGGTCGCCGGCGAAGACGCTGGTCATCGGGATGCCGTTGATCAGCAGCAGCACCTGGGGGTTGAACTGCGAAAAATTGCCGCGGAAACTGAAGATGGGGTTGAAGACCAGGCTGGAGTAGGCGATATGAAGCCCCGGCACACCTGCCAGCGCCTCGGTCAGATCGCGCGCGCCCAGTGCGAGGATGTCGTCCCGAGTGACCACGCTGGCAACGGCCGGCGCGCGCCGCAGGGGCTGGCGGCTGCCGGTGGCAATGCTCACGAAGTCCGTACCGCCATAGGCGGCCAGCAGGTCCGGGTCGGCAAAGGCGTCGGTGGCTGCCGACGCACTGCCCGCCAGGAGGATCGAACCGCCCACGATCAGCGCACGAAAATGTTTCATGCAAACCCCGAAGTCAAGCACAAGCGAACGTTATATGTTTTTTTCATGTGCGCGCCAAGCCGAAAATGCAGGGGCATTCCCGGCCTGTTTGCCGCATGGGGTCCTCAGTCCGGCCAACGCCGGGGTGTGACACCGTCATAATGCACGGCATCGACCGGAATCGGAAACAACCCGCCCGCCGCTTCCTGGTTGTGTTCTTTCCATACCGGCGGCATTCCGCCGAGAAAAATGGTGGCCAAAATGCACTCGTAGTCGTCGCGTGTCAGGCCGATATCGAGGTGGAGGGCCGAGCACAGCGCCGCGTAATTGATGCGCATCCGCCAGCGGCCTTCGGCGAGCAGCGCGTCTAGGCGGAAAGCGGTACGCACATGCGGCCCGTCGGCGAGGCCCAGGGCCCGCGCCTTGGCCATGGTGGGGGCGATCCGCTCGTCCTCGGCCACCACCGGCCGGCCGTAGCCGCCCAGCCGCCGTTCGCGGCGCAGCTTGTCGGTCGCGGCCTGCAGGAGCGCCTCGTCGGAGTCGGCGACATGCGCGCCGATGAAGTCGAAGGCGGCCAGACAGGGCCCCAGGCCGTAGATGTCCGCATCGGTCACGGCGATGGCGGCGCCGATGCCCAGCGCGGCGGAGGCACGGCTCGAGCCGGCGAGTGCGGCGACGCGGTTGTTCCAGATGCGCGGATCGGGATAGCTGGTGAAGGTCCACAGTGCTTCGAGCATGTCGCGCTCGTTGTCGCCAAGCTCGCGTCCGGTCAGCGAGAACAGATACAGATCGAACCAGCGCTTGTCGACGGTGAATTCGTGCAGGTCGTGGCCGCGAACGCGTGCGCTGTGGCCGGGGAAAAAGCCGCCCAGACGGGTCGTCACATGGCCGATTCGGGCTTCATAGTCTTTCGGATCGACTCGGCTCATGCGTCGTCACTCCTTGTGATGTCGTTGAGGGCGAAAAACGGGAACTGCTTGTGGCGCTTGCCCGATTGCTCGACGGCATGGGCCAGCGTGCCGGGCAGGCGCAACAACAGAAACAGCGCCTCGCCCTGATCCAGGTCCATGCCCAGGTCGGTGAGTGCGGCGGCCGCCACGCCGGTCAGGCTCAGGCCGCATCGGGCGGCGTCGGAGAGCGATGGCTCGTGCTGGTGCAGCCAGGTGAGTCGGCGTGCCAGCGAGGCCCGGCCCAGCGCGGCAAGGCAGTCGAGAACGCTGTGCGCGGTATGGTGGCTCAAGGGCGAGAAGCCGGGCCACATGCCGGTGTCGTCGGCTTGGTCGGTGAGCGCGTCCGTGACGCGATCGAATGCCTCCCCGGCGGTCGCCCAGGCGCTCATGGCGCGTCGCAGTTCGCCGGCGCCGCCGTGATCTCCGCTGGCGACGGCCAGTGCCGCCACCAGGCTGGCGGCCGGAGGCGATCCGCCGACGCCGCCGCACATGGCCGCGTGCACCGACGGGTCGCGCGGGCCCGGGTTGGCCAGCGCGACGGCCAGGCGTTCGAGCAGTGCCGACTGGTCCGGGGTCGGTGCCTCGCCGGTGAACAGCAGCCACAGCATCTCCACCCAACGGGCACGGCCCACCAGATCGCCGTAGTAGTCGTAGCCGAAGAGGCGAACGTTCTGTCCGAGAAACGGCGATCTGGGGTCCGGCGACTCGTCCCAGATGCGGGTATGGATGCGCTCGCTCATCACACCGTCCCCAGCGCTTCGAGGCGCATGCGGATGGGCGGCTCCTGCTCCGTGTCGATGCGCACGTCGAGCAGCGTGGGGCCGTTGCGCGAGAGCAGGCCGACCAGATCGAGGGCGGCCAGTTCGGCTTCCGAACGAATGGCGATGCCTTCGATGCCCAGGGCGCGGGCCTGTGCGGCGAAGTCGATGGTCGGCAGATGGAAGCCGATCGGCTCGGCGTTGGCCAGGCGCTGGCCGTGCTTGACCATGCCCAGCGAGGCGTCGTTGAGCACCACGAACAGCACCGGCAGGCGCTCGGTCTGGGCGACCGTGATTTCCTGGCCACTCATCAGGTAGCTGCCGTCGCCGGTGAGGCAGACCACCGGCCGGCCGCGTCGTGCCAGTGCGACACCGATGGAACAGCTGATCGCCCAAGCCATGGGGGCGAAGTCCATCAGTACGCGCAACCAGCTGGCCGCCGGGTTGCGTTGATGGCGAGCATCGGCGCTCGCCGGGCGGTGGCGGCGACAGTTCAGTTCCAGGTGGTGGATGGCCCAGGCGGTGCTGTTGCCGGGGTCGGCGACGAAGTTGACGGTCGGCGGGCAGCGCTCGGAGAGCACTTCCATCAACACCTGCGGGCGCACGCCCGGCGCGATGTGTGCCGGCGTGGCCGGCAGGCGTGAGCTCTTCACAGGGGCCGCCGGCGCCGGCGTGACGGGGCGTGCCGCGTCCATCGCCAGCAGGCGGTGGGCGACGCTGACCGGATTGCCCGACACCTGCAGGCGTGCCATGGATGAGCGTTGCAGATGCTCGGCCCGGCTGTCGATGTGGATCAGGCGATCGTTCAGCAGCACATCGCTCCAGCCGGCGCTGGTCCACTCGCCCAGGCTCACGCCGACCGCGACGATCAGGTCGGGATCGGCCGTCAGCAACTCGCGCGCCTGCGGGTGGCCGGCAAAACCGAAGACGCCGTGATACAGCGGGTGGGCGGGGTTCACGAAACCCTTGGCGTCCGGCGTGGTGACGAAGGCGGCGCCGTGACGCTCGATGAGCTGCAGGAACAGGTCCACCGCGCCGCCGGCGCCGCCGCCGAGCAGGAAGACCGGCCGGCGCGCTGCGCCGAGGGCGTCGAAGACGGCCTGCACGGCGTCTTCGTCCACCAGCGCGGGCGAGCGCAGCATGCGCCGGAGCCCCTTGGCCGGCCCCTGCCATTCGGCGGGGGCGGCGCTGCGCTGGATGTCCACCGGGATGGTCAGGTGGGCGGCGCCGCGGTTCTGGAAGGCATAGGCGAGCGCGCTGACGATCTTCGGCTCGGCCTGTTCCGGATGGGACAGCAGCGTGTTGTAGCCGGTGCAGTGGCGGAACATGCCCAGCGTGTTGACGCCGGTGCAGCCCGATTCCTGCAGCGCGCGCCGGCCGAAGGCGGTCAGCTTGGGCTGGCCGGTGATGGCCAGCAGCGGGATGCCGTTGTCGTGGGCGCAGGCGACGCCGGTGATCAGGTTGGTGGCGCCGGGGCCGGAGGTGGCGATGCACACGCCGAGCCGGCCGCTCTCGCGCGCATAGCCTTCGGCCATGTAGGCGGCGCCGGCCTCATGGCGCGTGGTGATGACACGCGGGCCGTTGCGGCGGGCGCTGCGGGCGAGCGCGTTGTAGATCGGTTCGATGGCGCCGCCGGGGACGCCGAACACGTACTCGACGCCGATCTGTTCCAGGTGGGCGACGATCAGATCGGCGACGTCCGGCTGCTTGTGGGTGTCTTCGGGCCGCATGAAGGCGGCAGGATTCGGGCGATCCATGGGTGTGTCAGTCCTTGTAACGTGTCATGTTCAGAGTGGCTCTTGTTCCTAGCCAAACGTCGTATAAGCACGTCATGGAAAGAGCCCTGGGTTGTTTCGCTGCGCACGGTAGTTCAGGCGCGATTCTACGACCGTGAGCTATTCAACATACATGACTAAAGTCATAGACTGAGGCGGCCCTTGTGTGAGGTATTTGGCATTCCGAAAGCCCGGGGCGGCGTTCCGCACAAAACAAAAAAAGGGGCCGCGATCGCGGCCCCTGGCGGGATGGGTGGCTGAGGCGGTCAGCGCTTCAGCGGCGGGCGTTCACAGCAGCACCCGCTCGATGCCGCCGTGGTTGGCGCGGTCGACATACTCGGGCAGCCAGTTGTCGCCGAGCAGGTGCTTGGCGATCTCGACCACGATGTAGTCGGCCTCGATGCCGCCGCCGTCGTTGGCGTAGCGCGACAGGCCCTGCAGGCAGCTGGGGCAGGAGGTGAGGATCTTCACCTGCGCGTCGGCATCGCCCTCGCGCAGCGCGGCGGCGCCCTTTTCCATCTCTTCCTGCTTGCGGAAGCGCACCTGGGTGGACACATCCGGCCGTGCCACGGCCAGGGTGCCCGACTCGCCGCAGCAGCGGTCGTTGAGGTCGACCCGCGTGCCCATCAGCTCGTTGGCCACCTTGATGCCCGAGTAGATCTTCATCGGCGCATGGCAGGGCTCGTGGTACATGTACTTCTGGCCGGTAATGCCCTCCAGCTTGACGCCCTTTTCCATCAGGTATTCATGGATGTCGATCAGGCGGCAGCCGGGGAAGATCTTGTCGAACTGATATTTCATCAGCTGATCCATGCAGGTGCCGCAGGACACCACCACGGTCTTGATGTCGAGGTAGTTGAGCGTGTTGGCGACACGGTGGAAGAGCACGCGGTTGTCGGTGGTGATCTTCTGGCCCTTGTCTTCCTCGCCGGCGGCGGTCTGCGGATAGCCGCAGCACAGGTAGCCCGGCGGCAACACGGTGGTGCTGCCCACGTGATAGAGCATGGCCTGGGTGGCCAGGCCGACCTGGCTGAACAGGCGCTCGGAGCCGCAGCCGGGGAAATAGAACACCGCCTCGGACTGCTCGGCCGGCACCTGCGGATTGCGGATGACGGGGATGACCTTGTCGTCCTCGATGTCCATCAGCGCGCGGCTGGTGCGCTTGGGCAGGTTGCCCGGCATCGGCTTGTTGATGAAGTGGATCACCTGCGCCTTGATCGGTGCCTTGTGCAAGGTGGCCGGCGGTTGCGTGACCTGCGACTGGATCAGGCCGAGCGAGCGGGCGGCCTTGTGCGCCCAGCGCTGCGCCTTGTAGCCCCACTCGATCATGCCCTTGCGCATCAGCTTGATGGTCGCCGGGTCCTTGACGGTGAGGAAGGCCATGGCGGCCGCCTTGCCGGGGTTGAAGGACTTCTTGCCCTGGTTGCGCAAGAGGTTGCGCATCTTGACCGAGACATCGCCGAAGTCGATATCCACCGGACAGGGCTTCTCGCACTTGTGGCAGATGGTGCAGTGGTCGGCCACGTCTTCGAACTCGGCCCAGTGCGCCAGCGACACGCCGCGGCGGGTCTGCTCCTCGTAGAGGAAGGCTTCGACCAGCAGCGAGGTGGACAGGATCTTGTTGCGCGGGCTGTAGAGCAGGTTGGCGCGCGGCACATGGGTGGAGCACACCGGCTTGCACTTGCCGCAGCGCAGGCAGTCCTTGATGTCGTGGGCGATCTCGCCGATCTCGGTCTGCTCCATGATCAGCGACTCGTGGCCCATCAGCCCGAAGCTGGGGGTATAGGCGCGGTCGAGGTTGGCGCCGCGCTGCAGCTTGCCGCGGTTGAAGCGGCCTTCGGGGTCGACCTTCTGCTTGTAGGTCCAGTAGCTGGCCATTTCCTCATCGGTGAGGAAGTCGAGCTTGGTGATGCCGATGCCGTGTTCGCCGGAGATCACGCCGTCGAGCGCGCGGGCGATGGCCATGATGCGGTCCACCGTCTCGTTGGCGGTCTGCAGCATGGCGTAGTTGTCGGAGTTGACCGGGATGTTGGTGTGCACGTTGCCGTCGCCGGCATGCATGTGCAGGGCCACGAAGAGGCGGCCGCGCAGCACCTGCGCATGGGTGGCGTCGATCTTTTCGCGCACCGGGCGGAACACGTCGCCGTCGAAGATCTTGACCAGGCGGGCGCGCAGCTCGTTCTTCCACGAGGTGCGCACCGAGTAGTCCTGCAGACGGTGGAAGAGCACCGGGTCGGTCGCGGTGTTGGTCAGCTCGCCGGCAACGATGCCGAACTCGTCGAAGCGCGCCTCGGCCTCGGCCAGCGGGGTGTCGAGGTGATTGAGCAGCCACTGCCAGCGGGTGCGCACGCGCGACACGTAGTCGAGCGCGGCCTGGCGGCGGTCGCCGATGATCTCGGCCGGGTCGATGTCGGCATCATGGGCGTGCAGCGGCAGGTCGCCGAGCAGCACCTCGGTCAGCGCATCGCACAGGGCGAGCTTGTTCTGTGTCGACAGCTCGATGTTGATGCGCTCGATGTGGTCGCAGTAGTCGCCCATGCGCGGCAGCGGAATCACCACGTCTTCGTTGATCTTGAAGGCGTTGGTGTGGCGCGAGATGGCGGCGGTGCGCGAGCGGTCCAGCCAGAACTTCTTGCGCTGCTCGTCGGAGACGGCAATGAAACCCTCCGAGCCGCGCGCGTTGGTCATGCGGATCACGCTCGAGGCGGCCTTCATCACCGCGTCTTCGTCGGCGCCGACGATGTCGCCCACCAGCACCATCTTGGGCCGACCGTGGCGCTTGGCCTTGGTGGTGTAGCCGACCGCCTTCACGTAACGCTCGTCGAGGTGCTCCAGGCCGGCCAGCTGCACGCCCAGGCCGTGGCCTTCGCCGCCGGGCTTGAAGTAGTCGGTGATCTCGACGATGGCCGGCACCGCTTCGCGCACCTGGCCGAAGAACTCCAGGCACACCGTGCGGGTCACCGGCGGCATCTTGTGCAGCACCCAGCGCGCGGCGACGATGATGCCGTCGGTGCCTTCCTTTTGCACGCCCGGCAGGCCGCCGAGGAACTTGTCGGTCACGTCCTTGCCCAGGCCGTCCTTGCGACAGGCCGCGCCGGGCATTTCGAGGATTTCCTCGCCCAGCGGCTTGGTGCCCGAGGCGTCGAAGCGCTTGAGGCGGAAGCGCACCACCTCCTGCTCGTGGATCTTGCCGAAGTTGTGGTCGAGGCGCTCGACCTCCAGCCAGGTGCCGTCCGGCGTGACCATCTTCCACCAGGCCAGGTTGTCGAGCGCGGTGCCCCACAGCACGGCCTTCTTGCCGCCGGCGTTCATCGCCACGTTGCCGCCGACACAGGAGGCCGAGGCCGAGGTCGGGTCCACCGCGAACACGCGCCCGGCCGCCGTCGCCGCTTCGGCCACACGCGCGGTGACCACGCCGGCGCTGGTGCGGATGGTGGCGTAGGGTTCGCGCATCGGGCCGTCGAGGCCGGGCAGCACCTTGTCCTCGACCGGGCCGATGTCGATCAGCTTTTCGGTGTTGATCACCACCGAGCGCGCATCCAGTGGCACGGCGCCGCCGGTGTAGCCGGTGCCGCCCCCGCGCGGGATGATGGTCAGGCCCAGCTCGATACAGTCGCGCACCAGATGGCCGATTTCGGCCTCGGTGTCCGGGTACAGCACCACGAAGGGGTACTCGACCCGCCAGTCGGTGGCGTCGGTCACATGCGAGACGCGCGCATGGCCGTCGAAGCAGATGTTGTCCTTGCGGGTATGGCGCGACAGCACGCGGGTGGCCTGGCGGCGCAGGTCGAGGGTTTCCTGGAACTGCACTTCGAAGCGCGCCACCGCCTCGCGTGCGGCGCGCACCAGTTGCTCGACCTTGCCGCTGCGATCCTCATCCTCGGCCTGCGAATCGACCCGCCGCTTGTCGATCTCGTTGAGCCGGTGGCGCAATGCGCCGACCAGCGCAGCGCGGCGGTCGCGGTTGGCCAGCAGGTCGTCCATCAGGTAGGGGTTGCGCTGCACCACCCAGATGTCGCCGAGCACCTCGTAGAGCATGCGCGCCGAGCGGCCGGTGACGCGCTCGCTGCGCAGGGCGTCGAGCACCTGCCAGCTCTCTTCGCCGAGCAGGCGGATCACGATCTCGCGGTCGGAGAACGAGGTGTAGTTATAGGGAATCTCTCGCAGGCGCTGGGTCATCGGCGTGTCTGGCGGTGGGGTGGGGGGAAACGATGCATTCTATCGAACTGCGGTGCACCATGCAGCCCCAATCGATACCCCTCTTTCCAACAAGGCTTTGATTTTCGACGCATATCTGCGGCCGATCCGCCCCGTGTCCCGCGTGTTTTCGCCTTTAGCAAAATTTGAAGCTTTGCTGATGCAACTCTTAAGAGCGGCAGGCCTGCCGCCTTCGTAAGCTGGCCACTCGAATCAATCGATGGAGTCCAGCATGAAACGGTTTACCCAAGCGATCCTGACCGCCGCGCTGTGCAGCAGCCTGCCGGCCCTGGCCGACGCCACAGACGCGGTGGCGCGTGGCCGCTACCTGGTGGAAGTGGCCGACTGCAACGGCTGTCACACCGCCGGATTCGCCGAGTCGGGCGGGGCGGTGCCCGAGGCCGACCGGCTGACCGGCATGAATGTCGGCTTCAGCGGCCCGTGGGGCGTGAGCTATCCGGCCAACCTGCGCCTGTCGGCCGCCGGCATGAGCGAGCGCGACTGGCTGGCCCGGGCCCGTGCCGGCGGCCTGCCGCCGATGCCGTGGCCGGCCTTGAAAGCCATGAGCGACACGGATCTGCGCGCGATCTACGCCTACCTGCGCGCCCTCGGCCCGGCCGGTGTGGCGGCACCGGGTGCCCTGCCGCCGGGCGCGCCGATCCCCACCGCGCATTTCGTCTTCGTGCCGCAGCCGCCGACCCGGGTTGCCAGCGCCGCGGGCAAGCACTGAGGAGGAGAACATCCATGCGATTCCTGCGTTCCATCACCCCCGAGCGTCCCGACCTCTACCACGGCATCCACAAGGGGCTGCGCCTGTTCATGGGCGAGGTGCTGACCGAACTCGGTCGGCTCGATACCGATGACGAGACGGCAGTGATCGAGGCGCTGGCCGCGCTGCAGGTGCTGATCGGCTTGTGCCGCGATCACCTGACCCATGAAGACCAGGTGATCCATCCGGCGCTCGAGGCCTTGCAGCCGGGCAGCGCCCGCCGCGCCGCGCACGACCATGCCGATCACGCGGCCAGCCTGCAGTTGCTGGGGCATCTGGGCGAGGAGTTGCGCGATGCGCGCGGGCCGGCCCGCGCCCGTGCCGCGGCGCGGCTGTACCGGCAGTTCGGCGCGTTTGTCGGCGAGAACCTGCTGCATATGTACCTGGAGGAAACCGAGCACAACGAGATCCTGTGGGCCGGGCTGAGCGATGCACAGATCCTCGGGCTGCACGAGCGCATCGTGGCCGGGCTGTCGCCGGCGGACATGCGCCTGGCCATGGGGTGGATGATCCCGGCGATGCGTCCGGCCGAACGGCTGGCGATGTTGGCGCCGCTGCGCGCCAAGTTGCCGGCGGCGGCCTTCGACGATCTGCTGGTGAGCTTGCGGCCGCGCCTGGGGGCCGAAGGCGTGCAGCGGCTCGACGCCGCTCTGCGTCAGGCCGCCTGAGCGCTGCCGGCGATGAGGCTGACCGGTCGCGACAGCACCAGGCGGATGCGGCCGCGGCCGGCCTTCTCGATGCGCAGGTCGGCCTGGCGGTCTTCGAGCCGGCGGCTGAGCAGGATCAGCCGCGCGTCGAGGTTGTCGCACACCTCGGGCAGGCGCAGGCGGGCGTCGAGGCGCATCTCGCGTTTCGAGAACTCGCAGCGCCCCAGCATCTGGTGATCCTGCAGCAGGGTCCACAGAATGCTGCCGGCCACGCCCTTGATCAGGTAGGTGTCGTCGAGAAAGAGGCTGCCGTCCTGGTCGAAATAACGCACCCGCAGCGGCGGCGCGGCGGCGTCGGGCGGCGGCTGCGCCGGCAGGGCCGGCGTGCCGTCGTCGTCGAGGGCCTCGGACTGCAGGGCGCACATGCTCGGGCCGAGCAGGGCGCACAGGGCCACCAGCGCGTCTTCCATGTCGTAGTCGAAACGGCACAGCTGGTCGCTTTCGACATACAGCACGGCCATCAGGCGGTCGCCGGCGAGCACCGGCACGGCGAGCTGGCTGGACGGGTCGGGCAGGCCGGGCAGGGGGATGGCGGCTTCGAGCTGCTCGGCCAGTTCGCCCCCTTCGAGCTGCTCGCGGATGGCGCGGCTGTAGGCGTACTCGGCGGCCGGAAAGATGATGCGGATCGGTGCCTGCTCGCGTGCCGCCACGCCGATTACGCCGACACCGTAGGGAATCTCGGCGCCGGCGCCCGAGCTGGCATAACCGCGGCTGGCGACGATGTACAGGCGATGGCCGGCCTCGTCGGCCATCAGCAGCATCTGGTAGTCGATGCCGAATTGGCGTTCCAGGCACTGCGCCAGCGTGTCGATGAGCTGGTCCAGGCTGCGACAGCGGCTCAGGGCGTCGACGCTGCGGCGCAGCGCCGGCAACAGCGGAGCGCGCGCGACCGGTGGCGGCAGCTGCCGGCCCGGCACCGCCTCGATCGCCAGCACCCGGTAGATGTCCGCGCCGCGCAGACGGAACACGCCGGCCATGCCGGTGTGCGAGGCAATGCCGGCCAGCGTGGCCTTCATGCGCTCGAACAGCGGGCCGGCGGTTTCGGTGCGCAGGTAGCGGATGCTCAGCCGGTAGCGGGCGGCGGTGTCCGGGTCCATCATCAGCACGGTGGCGTGCGGATTGGCCAGGATGTTCTCGCGCGTCTTGTTGAAGAACTGGAAGGACAGCGCCACATGCTCCGGGTCCACGTACATCAGCTGCGACACGTAGGTGACGTTGGGCGTGCCGTCGGGCGCGCAGGTGGCCAGCCCGGCCGGGACGATGCCCTCCAGGCAGTTGCGCAGGGTGTCGAGGGTGAGGGCCGGACTCATGGCACGGCGCTGCCGGCGCTCAGGCGTTGGCCCGCTTGCGGTCCGGGTGTCTGGCCGAAGACTTCGTCGGGCGTGAAGCGGATGACCCGCAGATCCTCGACCGGGCAGGCCAGCAAGGTGCGCACGAAGGGCTCCGGCGTGCCGAGGGTGGCGAGACGGGCGACCAGCCGGTCGGTGTAGGGGGCGAGGAAGGCCGCATCCGCGGCGTCGGGCGCACAGGGGCCGGCATCGCGCCCCTTCAGCTGGACGGTGCGATGGCTTTCCGGCTCGCTGAACACCGCTGCGATCCGGCCGTTGGCGGCCAGGCAGCGCAGCACCGGCTCGGCCTGCGGGCCGGCGACCAGCAGGCGCAGCCGGTCGCGGTCGGCCGGGTCGCGCCGACAGCCCAGGCCGCGCACCAGCGTGGCGATGCCCCGCGCGTCGCTGGCGGCGATGTGGATCGACAGGTGGCTGGTGACGAAATCGGCCAGCGCAGGGGTGAGCACGGGGGGCGGTGTCATCTCGGCATACCCGGACACGACACGCTAATTTACTGCAATCCGGCTGGGCCGTGGCGGGCTTGCGCCTAGTCGACCGCGGCGGTCAGCGCGATCTCGATTCGCCAGCCGGTCTGCGCCAGCGCGGCCACCTGAACGCAGGCGCGGCAGGGCGCGGTGCCGGCGGGCAGCCAGGCATCCCAGACGGCGTTCATGCCGGCGTAGTCGTCCATGTCGGTGAGGTAGATGGTGGCCATCAGGATGCGCGACTTGTCACTGCCGGCCTGGGCCAGCAGGCGGTCGATGCTGCCGAGAATCTCGCTGGTCTGGGTCTCGATGTTGGTGTCGATGCTGGCGGGCACCTCGACCGTGTATAGCGTGTGGTTGTGCACCACGATGTCGGAATAGCGAGCGGTGGTGCCGAAGCGGGTGAGCGACATGGTCGGGTCCTTGCGTGTGTGGATGCGGCCGGGGGATCTGGCCGTCACTGTAGCGCGGTTCCGGCCCGGCATTTTCACCGGGACGGGCGAATGGCGAGCCGGATTGTGGCGGGATTCATGTCAGCGTGCCAAGCCAGTGACGCGGATCGGCTGCTTGCGCCCGTGTCTCCAGGGTGTGCGGGCTATAGCGTCATGCCGGCGAGGATCAGCCCGTAGCGCGCGAGCTTGCCGAGGCCCATCCAGACGGCGCAGGCGATCGGCGGCAGGCGCAGCCAGCCGGCGGCGGCGCACAGCGCGTCGCCGATCACCGGCGCCCAGGCGAGCAGCAATACCGGGGCGCCGTGGCGTTCGATCCAGGCGGCGCGTGGCGGCGTGGCAGCGTGCGGGATGGCCCGCGCCATGACATAGGTCGTCATGCCGCCGAGGGTGTTGCCGACGGCGGCCAGCGCCAATGCCGGCCAGGCCTGGTCGGGATGCAGCTGCACAAAGCCGGCAAAGACGATTTCCGATCCGCCGGGCAGCAGTGTGGCGGCCAGGAAGCTGGCGACGAACACCGCGCCGAGGCCGGCATCGGGGCCGGGGTCGAGCCAGGTCAGTAGTTCCATGAGGGTTCGTCGATGGGGGGTGGGGGATTGTCTCGCATCCGAGGCCGGATTGTGCCTTGCCGCGCTGCGCCATGCCCTGCTACCGTGCACGTTTCCCTTGAATCCACAGGCTTTTCCGATGAGCGCCGCGCACCCTGACTATCTTGAACGCATCCTCAACGCGCAGGTGTACGACGCCGCCATTGAAACGCCACTCGATTTTGCCGCCAGCCTGTCGGCGCGCACGGGCAACCGCATCTATTTCAAGCGCGAAGATCTGCAGCCGGTGTTCAGCTTCAAGCTGCGCGGCGCCTACAACAAGCTGTCCAAGCTGCCGCCCGAAGCGCTGGCACGCGGCCTGGTGTGCGCCTCGGCCGGCAACCATGCGCAAGGCCTGGCGCTGTCGGCGCAGAAGATGGGCGTGCGCGCGGTGATCGTGATGCCGACCACCACGCCGCTGATCAAGGTCGACGCGGTGCGCCGCCGCGGCGGCGAGGTGGTGCTGGCCGGCGAGAGCTTCTCCGAGGCCTACACCCATGCCAAGGAGCTCGAAGCGGCCGAGGGTCTGACCTTCGTGCATCCCTTCGATGACCCGGAGGTGATCGCCGGGCAGGGCACCATCGGCATGGAGATCCTGCGCCAGCATCCCAAGCCGATCGAGGCCATCTTCTGCTGTGTCGGCGGCGGCGGGCTGATCGCCGGCATTGCGGCCTATGTGAAGCGGGTGCGCCCGGAGATCAAGATCATTGGCGTCGAAGCGGTGGACGCAGACGCCATGACGCAATCGCTGGCCGCCGGCCGGCGGGTCGAGCTCGACCAGGTCGGCCTGTTCGCCGACGGCGCGGCGGTCAAGCTGGTGGGCGAGGAGACCTTCCGCCTGTGCCAGCTGTATGTGGACGAGATGATCCGGGTCGACAACGACGCCATCTGCGCCGCCATCAAGGATGTGTTCGAGGACACCCGCTCGATCCTCGAGCCGGCCGGCGCACTGGCGGTGGCCGGCGCCAAGGCCTATGCTGAGCGCGAGGGCCTGCGCGACGCTTCGCTGGTGGCGATTGCCTCGGGCGCCAACATGAACTTCGACCGCCTGCGCTTCGTCGCCGAGCGCGCCGAGGTCGGCGAGCAGCGCGAGGCCGTGCTGGCGGTCAGCATCCCCGAGCAGCCCGGCTCCTTCAAGCGCTTCTGCGGCCTGCTGGGCAATCGCAACATCACCGAGTTCAACTACCGCTACGCCGACAGCCGCGAGGCGCACATCTTCGTCGGCGTGTCGGTGCATAACCGCGAGGAGTCGCGCGCGCTGGTCACCAGCCTGGTGGCCGACGGCCTGCCCTGCATGGACCTGACCGACGACGAGATGGCCAAGAGCCATGTGCGCTACATGGTCGGCGGCCACGCGCCACAGGCCGAAGACGAAGTCATCTACCGCTTCATCTTTCCCGAGCGCCCGGGCGCGCTGATGAATTTCCTCACCAACCTGCGCTCGGACTGGAACATCTCGCTGTTCCATTACCGCAACCACGGCTCGGATTCCGGCCGCGTGCTGGTCGGCATGCAGGTGCCGCCCGCCGACAAGGCCGCCTTCCAGGCCTTCCTCGACCGGCTCGGTTACGAATACGTGGACGAAACCGCCAACCCGGCCTATCGCCTGTTCCTCGGTTGAACGGCGCAACCGACCGACACCCGCCCGGCAGATGCCGGGCTTTTTTTCGTCGGGCGCCGGGGGCGTGTTGCAGCCATTGGGGCGTTCCGCCGCTCAACGGAGCGTCAGCGGTTGGCAAAAAATTATTGTTTTACAGAAATTAATTGCTGATATACAGTATCGCGAACGCACGTCTCTGGAGGTCTGTCATGCCGCCCGTCCGCGCTTCCGCCGCTGCCGACGCCACCCGCCGCATCCAGCGCACCAGCCGTGTGCTGGCGGCGGTCTGCCTGGTGCTGATCTGGGGCCTGCCGGCAACCGTGCTGCTGTACTGGTGGCTGGCCGAACCGGTCGAACTGGCGCGGCAGGTCAACCTGTCGGCCGACGCCGTGATGGCGCCGCTCATGCCCTGGCAGCGTGCACTCGGCGGCATGCTCACCTTGTTGCCGGTGGCGCTCCTGGTATCGGGGCTGGTGCAGGCGCGCCGGTGCTTTCGGTTGTTTGCCGCGGGGCGGGTGTTCGTGGCCGAGTCGACCGGTTATCTGCGCCGCTTCGCCGGCCGGGTCGCGGCCTCGGTGGCGGTCGGCATGCTGAGCAGCACGGTGCTGTCGGTGGTGCTTACCGTCAACAATCCGCCCGGCATGCGTCAACTGGCGATCGGCGTGGGCTCCAACGAGGTGTTCATGCTGCTATTCGCCGGCATGGTGTGGCTGATGGCGGCGGTCATCGGCCAGGGGCGGTCGCTGGCCGAAGAGAACGAGTCCTTCGTCTGAGGCGGGCGCAAGCACACATGCCGATCGTGGTTCAACTCGACATCATGCTGGCCCGTCGCAAGGTCAAATCCAAGGATCTGGCCGAGCATGTGGGCATCACCGAGGCCAACCTGTCGCTGCTCAAGCAGGGCAAGGTGCGCGGCGTGCGCTTCGAGACGCTGGCGAAGATCTGCCAGTACCTGGACTGCCAGCCGGGCGACCTGCTGGCCTATCACACCGACGAGGACTCCCTGTCATGAAATGCCTGTTTGCGCTTTGCGCCCTGCTGCTGGCCGGCTGCGACACGCTCGATCTGCGCCACGCCGGTGCCGGCCTGGCCGTAGCGGCCTGCGATGGCTCGTCCGCCTGCGTTCGCCCGTGTCCGCAGGACCCGGCGCCGCCGCTGCCCGGCAATGCGCGCTGCCCGCCGGGTTCGGCGATGCGACCAGCCGGGCGCTGAGGCGATTGACGGTCGCGGCATTGGCGGCGCAAACCATTACACTGGCGCTCTTGCAGGGGGCGGCACCGCCCGGCCCCCGATGGTGATGCGGTTCGCCGCCCGTGTAAAAGGTCTTTCGATGCACCCCTTCCGTGATACCGATGCTCCGCTCCTCCTGGCCACCCTGATGGCGTCCAAGCGCCGCGCGGCCGATCTTGTCGGCATCGTCGCCGCGCTCGATCTGATCCTCGAAGGCGCAATCCCGCCGCCGCTCAAGCTGATCGATGCGGTTGCTCGCCTCTCCGCGCACGGCCTGATCGTCGAGCGTGACGGTGGCTATGTGCTGAGCGCCGAGGGCGAGAAGCTGGTGGTCGGCCTGCCCAAGAAGGCGAGCGCGGACGAGAAGGTGGACAGCATTCGCGAAGACCTCGCCGGCTATCCGCAGGCGGACGACCAT
The DNA here is from genome assembly GCF_018524365.1 of Denitromonas iodatirespirans. Taxonomy (GTDB): domain Bacteria; phylum Pseudomonadota; class Gammaproteobacteria; order Burkholderiales; family Rhodocyclaceae; genus Nitrogeniibacter; species Nitrogeniibacter iodatirespirans. Next base: position 16,717 of record NZ_JAEKFT010000033.1, on the reverse strand, counting down.
CCGGCCGTGGTGCTGACCTCGGAGGTGGTCTATGCGGCGATCCAGGCGCACAAGGCCTCGAAAACCGGCACCGGCCGCAACCTCCTGATGCCCAAGACCAAGGCTGCCGAAGCGGCCGCCAAGCGCGCGGCGGGGTGGCGCCATGCGGCCGCCGCACGTCGGCGCAAGGCGCAGCGCAACGGCTGAGCGTTGCCGTTTGGCACGACGCACAAGATTTTTCCGGCGCGGCGCGCGCGAGGCGGGATAATCCGGCCATGACCGATATCGCCCCGACCGCCGACACCACCGCCCCCTTCACCGACCTGCCCCTGTCGCCCGCCTTGCAGGCCACGCTGGCCCAGCTCGGCTACCTGCGCATGACGCCGATCCAGGCCGCCAGCCTGCCGCTGGCGCTGGCCGGCCATGACCTCATCGCCCAGGCCAAGACCGGCAGCGGCAAGACCGCCGCCTTCGCGCTGCCCCTGCTCACCCGGCTCAACCCGCGCCGCTTCGCGGTGCAGGCAATGGTGCTGTGCCCCACGCGAGAGCTGGCCGACCAGGTGGCGCAGGAGATCCGCCGCCTGGCCCGCGCCGAGGACAACATCAAGGTGCTGACCCTGTGCGGCGGCACCACCATGCGTCCGCAGCGCGACAGCCTGGCGCATGGCGCCCACATCGTGGTCGGCACGCCGGGGCGCATCATGGACCACCTCGAGCGCGGCAGCCTCGCGCTCGACGCGCTGAACACCTTGGTGCTCGACGAAGCCGACCGCATGCTCGACATGGGCTTTCATGACGACATCGTGTACGTCGCCAGCCATTGCCCGGCCAAGCGCCAGACCTTGCTGTTCTCTGCCACCTATCCGCCCGGCATCGCCGAGCTGGCGGGGCGTTTCCTGCGCGACCCGCAGACGGTGACGCTGACCGAACAACACGCCGGCAGCAAGATCCGCCAGCGCTTCTACGACATCAAGCACGAGGAGCGCCTGCAGGCAGTCGGCGTGCTGCTCAAGCACTACCGCCCGGTCAGCACACTGGCCTTCTGCAACACCAAGCAGCAATGCCGCGACCTGGTCGCGCTGCTGCAGGCGCAGGGCTTTCACGCCCTCACGCTCAACGGCGACATGGAGCAGCGCGAGCGCGACCAGGTGCTGATCCAGTTCGCCAACCGCAGCTGCTCGGTGCTGGTGGCCACCGACGTGGCGGCGCGCGGGCTCGACATCCCGCAGCTCGAAGCGGTGATCAATGTCGACATGACGCCCGACCCCGAGGTGCACATCCACCGCATCGGCCGCACCGGTCGCGGCGACGAGGACGGCTGGGCGCTGAGCCTGTGCAGCCCGGCCGACCGGCGCCGGGTGGGCGCGTTGGCGCAGGCGATGGACAGCGAGCCCGAATGGCATACCCTCGGGTCGCTGCAAAGCGGCAACGACGCGCCCCTGGTGCCGCCGATGGTGACGCTGCAGCTCCTCGGCGGGCGCAAGGACAAGATCCGCCCCGGCGACGTGCTCGGCGCACTCACCGGCGAAGCCGGCTTCACCCGCGAGCAGGTCGGCAAGATCACCGTCACCGACCAGAGCACCTATGTGGCCGTGCTGCGCGAGATCGCCGACGAGGCGGTGCGCCGGCTTTCGCGCGGCAAGGTCAAGGGCAAGTCGGTGAAGGTGCGCGCACTGGCCGATTGAGCGCTCGTGGCACGTCTGGCATCCCGGGCGTGGGCGCTGCGCGCAACGCGCGCCGCGGCGGCAAAAAAGCGCCTTGCCCGCGCGCGAGCCGCCATCTAGGCTGGGATCGGATCCCCGAGCGGCGACCGATGGAGGCCACCATGCGCAGAATCGTTTGTTCCGTGATGCTGGCCCTGGCGGCCGGCTCGGCGCCGGTCATCGGCGCGCCAGCGGCGCTCTCCGCCGCCGACCAGGCCGCGGCCTTCAAGGCCGCCGGCTTCACCCAGCGCGGCGGCCAGTGGCGCAGCGGCTGCGACGACCCCGGCACACCGACCTACACCCCCGGGCGCATCGACCAGGTGCTCGACCTCAACGGCGACGGCCGGCCCGAAGCGGTCATCACCGAGGGCGGCACCTACTGCTACGGCATGGCCGGCACCGGCTACTGGGTCATCAGCCAGCAGGCCGACGGGCGCTGGCGGCAGATGGCCGCGGCCATCGGCATGCCGATCTTCCTCGACACCCGCGGCGTGGGCGGCTGGCCCGACATCCAGATCGGCGGGCCGGGCTTCTGCTTTCCGGTCGAGCGCTTCAACGGCAAGGCCTATGTGCTGCACCGCCACGAGTACGAGGGCAAGCGCTGCAAGATGCGGCGATAGCGGGCGTCATATTCGGAACTTATCCGGGCGGTTATCATCGTAGCTGTCCCCCGGGCCGGAGAATTCCCCTATGAGTTCCGACAGTTTTGCGCGCGATGTCGGTCGCGACCCCCACCTGCATGACGAGTTGCTCGACAGCTTCGACGAAGAGCTCGAGATGGAGCTCGACGACTATCGCATGGAGGCCTTGCTCGAGCACGACACGGCCGGCGCCGACAGCGCCGAGCGGGACATGGACCGCCGGCTGTACTTCCAGGAACTGCTGCGCCTGCAGGGCGAACTGGTCAAGCTGCAGGACTGGGTGGTGCACCACAAGCTCAAGCTGGTGGTCTTGTTCGAGGGGCGCGATGCCGCCGGCAAGGGCGGTGCCATCAAGCGCATCACCCAGCGCCTCAACCCGCGCGTGTGCCGGGTGGCCGCGCTGCCGGCGCCGAGCGAGCGCGAGATGTCGCAGTGGTACTTCCAGCGCTATGTCACCCACCTGCCGGCCGGCGGCGAGATCGTGCTGTTCGACCGCAGCTGGTACAACCGCGCCGGCGTCGAGCGTGTCATGGGTTTCTGTTCGGACGAGGAGTACGAAGAATTCTTCCGCTCGGTGCCCGAGTTCGAAAAGATGCTGACGCGCTCCGGCATCATCCTCGTCAAATACTGGTTCTCGGTCACCGACGACGAGCAGAACCGCCGCTTCCAGATGCGCATCCACGATCCGCTCAAGCAGTGGAAGCTCAGCCCCATGGACATGGAATCGCGCCGGCGCTGGGAGCAATACACCATCGCCAAGGAGATCATGCTTGAGCGCACCCACATCCCCGAGGCGCCATGGTGGGTGATCCAGCCCGGCGGCAAGAAGCGCGCGCGGCTCAACTGCATCCACCACCTGCTCAGCCAGGTGCCTTACGGTGAGGTTGAGCGCGCACAGGTCGAACTGCCGGCGCGGGTGTACAACACCAACTACATCCGCCACCCGGTGCCGGACGAAATGTTCGTGCCGGCGGTGTATTGAGGGCGGCCTCAGGCCGGCGGCGGATCGCTGGCCGCTGACCACAGCGGCGTGCCGCCCGCGGCCAGATACGCCAGATAGGCCCGCGTATCGAACTCCCACTGGTGGTAGGCCGGCGCCATGTGTTGGCACAGCTGGTAGAAGGCCTTGTCGTGGTCGCGCACCTTCAGGTGCGCCAGCTCGTGCACCACGATCATCTGCAGAAACTCGGGCGGCATGTCGCGAAACACCGTCGCCACGCGGATCTCCCGCTTCGCCTTGAGCTTGCCGCCTTGCACCCGGGAGATGGCGGTGTGCGTGCCCAGCGCCTGGGCAATGACTTTCAGCTTGCTGTCGTAGGCCACCTTGCTCAGCGGCGGGGCGTTGCGCAGACAGGTGTTCTTGAGCTCGAGCACATGGTCGTACAGCGCCTTGTCGGTGCGAACCTCATGGGCGCGGGGGTATTTGCGGCGCAAGGCCGGGCCGAGCTGCGCCGAGGCGATCAGGTCGGTGACCTGCGCGACCAGCGCGGCGGGATAGCCGGCGAGGTAATCGGGCGGGGGCTTCGGTCGCATGGCAAGGCGGCGGGCAGGCTGAGGCCGTGATTCTAGCGGCTGTGGACATTTCTCCGACGGATCGCGTTGGATAAATGTCCACTGCTCCTAGTGGCCCGGGACGGCGCAGGCGAGGCATGGCGTGGCCGTTGCGCGGCGCCGGCCAGCCGTTGATCGGTATCAATGCAGCGAACCCGAATACCGTAGTAAATTACTCAACTTTTAGGCCGTGGGGCCGGTGAGGAGTCAGCATGTTCGGGTTCAAGGCAAAACAGGCACTGGCCGAGGCGCAGGCCGAAAACAGCGCATTGAAGACACGGACGGCGGCCCTCGAAGGCGCTCTGGCCGACGCCGAGGCGCGCCTGGCCGAGACGCAGGCGCAGCAGCAGGCGATGGCCGCTCGCCAGGCGCTGCTCGACGGGGTGACCGGCAACATCCCGCGCTTCGGCCAGTCGCTGGCCGGCATCCGCCAGTCCTTCGCCGGGCTCTCCGCGCAGCTGGGCGAGGACTCGGCCATGGCGCTGACCGCGGCCGCCGAGTCCGACGCCAACCGCGCCGCCTTCGAGCAGATCGCCGCCAACCTGCACGCCATGTTCGAGCGCATCAGCGTGGCCGGCGCGAGCGTCGAGGACCTGTCGCGCCGCGCCGGCGAGATCGGCGGCATCGTCCAGCTGATCAAGGAAATCGCCGAGCAGACCAACCTGCTGGCGCTCAACGCGGCCATCGAGGCGGCGCGCGCCGGCGAGGCCGGGCGAGGCTTTGCGGTGGTGGCCGACGAAGTGCGCAAGCTGGCCGAACGCACCGCCAAGGCCACCACCGAGATCGGCACACTGGTGACCGGCATCCAGCAGGAGACCGGCAATGCCCGCAAGATCATGGAGGTGGGCGCCGGCAACGCCGCCAGCCACAGCGCCGAGAGCGAGGCGGCCATGCGCAGCATGCAGCACCTGCTGGGGCTGTCGCAGATGATGCAGAGCACCATCGCCAGTTCCTCGCGCATCGCCAGCGCCGAGTTGGCCAACGTCGAGGAGCTGACGCTCAAGCTCGAGGTGTACAAGGTGCTGCTCGGCCTCTCGGACCTCAAGCCGGGCGACGTGCCGGACGAGACGCAATGCCGCCTGGGCCAGTGGTACTACGAGGGTGACGGGCGCGAGACCTTCTCGAACATGCCCGGCTACCGCGAGATGGAAGCGCCGCACAAGGCGGTGCATGACTACGCCCGCCGCGCGGTGGAGCGCTACCTGGCCGGTGACGCGCCGGGCGCGCTGGATGCACTGACGCGCATGGAGGAAGCCAACCTGACGGTGATGGCCGGCATGGAGCGGATCCTCGCCCAAGGGCCGGGCCGGGCGGCGTGATGGGCTGCCATGGCGAAACGGCGGCGCTGGCCCCGGTCGAGGTCGACAGCGTGGCCGCCGAAATGCACATCGACGCGGCCGAGATCGCTGCGCGCAAGGCCTTTCTCGAACTCACCGAGGCCGATGCCGACTGCCTGCGCGCCATCCGCGACCGCCTCGCCGGCGCCCAGCACGGCTTTGCCGACGGCTTCTACGCCTACCTGCGCCAGCTGCCCGAGCTGGCCGCGCTGCTGCCCGACGCGGCCACCGTGGCCCGCCTCAAGCAGGCCCACGGCCGCTACTTCGACAGCCTGATCGAGGGCGACTACGGCGAAGCCTATGTGGCCGGGCGGCTGCGTGTCGGCATGACCCACGCGCGCATCGGGCTGACGCCGAAGTGGTATGTCGGCGCCTTTCGCAAATACCTCTCCGACATGCTGCGCGCTACCTGGCGGGCCACCGGCGGCGAGGCCGAAGCCTTCCTGCCGGCTTTCGACGCGCTGCTCAAGGTCGTCATGCTCGACCTCGGGCTCACGCTCGACACCTACATCCATGCCGACAAGCGCGCCATCGCGCTGCGCGACCGGGCCATCGAGTCGAGCGTCAACGGCGTCTTCATCGCCGCCGCCGCGCCGCCCGACTACCGGCTCATCTACGCCAATGCCGCCGTGGCGAGCACGCTCGGCATCGCCCCCGGCGCACTGCTCGGCCGCCCCTGCCTGTGCACCGGCGCCGACGACGGCTTGGCGGTGATCCGCGCCGCCATCGCCGAGGGGCGCAACGGCTACACCACCCTGTCGCGCCAGCGCGCCGACGGCTCGCAGCAGTGGATCGAGCTGTTCCTCGCCCCGGTGCGCAGCGATGCCGGCAGCGTCTCGCACTATGTCGGCGTGCTCAACGACGTCACCGCGCGCAAGGATGCCGAGGCCCAGCTGGCCTTCCTGGCCCACTACGACACGCTCACCGGCCTGCCCAACCGCAGCCTGTTTGACGACCGCCTGGCCCAGGCGCTAGCCCGGGCCGAACGCGGCGACGGCTTCGCGCTGTGCTTTGTCGACCTGGACCGCTTCAAGCTGATCAACGACAGCCTCGGCCATGGCGCCGGCGACGCGGTGCTGGTCGAGGTGGCGCGTCGCATGGCGGCGGTGTGCCGCAACGCCGACACCCTGGCGCGGCTGGCCGGCGACGAGTTCGTGATCCTCGTCGAAGGGGCTGGCTGTGCCGAGCGCGCCGCCGGCATCGCGCGCCGCGTGCTGGCCGAACTGGCACCGCCGGTCGCCGCCCAGGGGCGCGACATCGACGTGGCGGCCAGCCTCGGCATCGCCCTGTGCCCCGACGACGGCGCCGATGCCGACACCCTGCTGCGTAATGCCGATGCCGCCATGTATGCGGCCAAGGCGGCCGGGCGCAACACCTGGCGCTTCTACGACGAGGCCATGAACCGCCGCGCCAGCCAGCGCCTGGCGCTGGAGACCGACCTGCGCCGCGCGGTGGCGCGCGGGCAACTGATGCTGGTCTATCAACCCCAGGTGCATGCGGCCGACGGCCGCCTGGCCGGCGTCGAGGCGCTGCTGCGCTGGCAGCATCCCGAGCGCGGCACGGTCTCGCCGCTGGACTTCATCCCCATCGCCGAGGAGGTCGGCATCATTGCCGAACTGGGCGAGTGGGCGCTGGCCGAGGCGGCGCGGCAGATGGTCGACTGGCGCCGGCGCGGCATTGCCGTGCCGCGGGTGGCGGTCAACCTGTCGGCGCGCCAGTTCCATGACGCCGGCTTGGCCGGGCGGATCGAGGCCATCCTCGCCGAGGCCGGCGCGCCGGCCGAATGGATCGAACTGGAAATCACCGAAAGCGCCGCCATGCAGCATCCCGCCGATGCCGCCGAGGCGCTGCAGCACCTGCGCCGCCAGGGCCTGCAGATCGCCATGGACGACTTCGGCACCGGCCACTCTTCGCTGGCCACCCTGTGCAAGCTGCCACTTAACGTGCTCAAGCTCGACCGCAGCTTCGTCCACCGCCTGCCCGAGGCCGAGACCGAGGCCGCGGTGGCCGAGGCGGTGGTGACGCTGGCGCGCCGGCTCGGCCTGTCGGTGGTCGCCGAGGGGGTGGAAACCGAGGCTCAGCGCCGCTTCCTGGCCGACATCGGCTGCGACGTGCTGCAGGGGTTCCTGTTCGCGCGGCCGCTGACTGCAGCGGCGCTCGAAGCGTGGCTGGCCACGCCCATCCGGTAGAAATCGACATGGCCAAGAAATTTCCGCTCCATCCCAAGCATCCCGAGCGCATCTGCTGGGGCTGCGACAAGTATTGCGCCGCCGATGCCCTGATGTGCGGCAACGGCTCGGGGCGCACCCAGCACCCGGCCGAGATGCTCGGCGAGGACTGGTATCAGTACGGCGACTGGGGGCTGGAGGTCGACGATCCGCCCAAGGATCCGTCGGCGGGCTGAAGGGCGCCAGCGCGCCGTGCTATGACGCGCTCTCGCCCGGGACGTCGCAGACGCGGTTACGTCCTTCGTGCTTGGCGGTATAGAGCGCGGCGTCGGCGTGTTGCACCAGGGCGGCGGCACCGTCCGGGCCGTCCGGGACCCGGGAGGCCACGCCCAGGCTGATGGTGATGACGCCGGCGGTGGGCGAGCGGTCGTGGGGGATGGCCAGCGCCATGACCGCCTCGCGCAGTTCGGCGGCCTTGGCGTGGCCGGCGGCCAGGTCGCACTCGGGCATCAGGCAGGCGAACTCCTCGCCGCCGTAGCGCGCCACCAGATCGTGGGCGCGCCCCAGGCGGGCCTTCAGGCAGGCGGCCACCCGCTGCAGGCAGGCGTCGCCGGCCGGATGCCCGTAGCGGTCGTTGTAGTGCTTGAAGTGATCGATGTCGATCATCAACAGCGTGAGCGGCAGCTGGTTGCGCCGGCAACGCTGCCATTCGACCTGCAGCGCCTCGTCGAAGCGGCGGCGGTTGGCCACGCCGGTCAGGCCGTCGATGAACACCAGCGAGCGCAGCAGGTCGCTCTGTGCCTTGAGCGTCAGGTGGGTCTTGACGCGGGCACGGACCACCGCCGGGTTGACCGGTTTGGAGATGAAGTCGACCGCGCCGGCGTTCAGGCCGCGCGTTTCGTCGGCCGGCTCCGACTGGGCGGTGATGAAGATGACCGGAATGTCCGCGGTGGCCGGATCGGCCTTGAGGCGCCGGCAGGTTTCCAGCCCGTCCATGTGCGGCATCTCGATATCGAGCAGGATCAGGTCGGGGGCGACGTCCTGGCAGATCGCCAGCGCCTGCTGGCCGGAGGTGGTCGCGAACACCTCGTGGTCGGTGCGGAACATCTGGTAGAGCGCCCGGATGTTGATCGGCTGGTCGTCCACCACCAGCAGGCGCGGGCGCTCGGGCAGCGCGAGCAGCGGCGATGCGGGGGTCGCGCGCGGCGCGTTCATGGCTGGGCCGCTCGCAGTTCGGCGACGATGGCGCGGGCGGCGGAAAAATCCAGCCGCGCCATGGCGGCCTCGAGGCGGCCGAAGGCCTCCTCCGGTCCGATGGCGCCATGGCGCGGGAGGGCGGCGAACTGGTCGACGGCGCGCATGTTGTGGGTGGCGAGCAGGTGGTCGAGCGTCTCCAGCGGGGCGTCCGGCGACGGCGCGGCGCCGGGCGCCTCGGCGGGCGGGGCGGGCACGATGGTGAGTTGCGCGAAGCTGGCGATCGCCTCGTCCAGACAGGCCTGGGCGCGATCGAGGCCGACGGCCTCGGCGGCGTCGCCGCGGCGGATGGCGGCTTCCGCGGTGCCCGCGGCCTGCGACAGCGCCTGGGCACCGAGGGTGCCGGCCAGCCCCTTGAGCGCGTGCAGGGCCTGCGCGGCGCCGGGCCGGTCGCCAGCGGCCAGACAGGCGCGTGCGCGCACCACGGCGTCGCCCTGATCGCTCGCGAACTGGCGTGCAAGGCGCTGGAACAAGGCCTCGTCCTGGCCGAGCCGCTGCCGGGCGGTGGCCAGATCGAAGGCGGTGCCGGCAGGCGCGGGGGGCGTGGTGTCGGGGTGGGCGGGGCGGCCGGTGTGTGTCTGGAGCACGCCGATCAGTGTCTCCATGTCGATGGGCTTGGCGACATGGGCGTTCATGCCGGCGGCCAGGCAGGCGTCGCGGTCGGCGGGCAGGGCGTTGGCCGTCATGGCGATGATCGGCGCCGTCAGGCCCAGCTGGCCGCGCAGGATCCGGGTGGTCTCGTGGCCGTCCATCCCGGGCATCTGGATGTCCATCAGCACCGCGTCGAAGGGCCGTTGCGCCGCCTGCACGCAGGCGATCGCCTGCCGGCCGTCCTCGGCCATTTGCACCTCGGCGCCGGCGCTCGACAGCAAGGCTTCGGCCACCTGGCGGCTGAGGGGGTTGTCTTCGACAACCAGCAGGCGCAGCCCGGCCAGCCGGGTGTCCGTGGCGGACGGTGCGGGCCCGGTGCCGCGACGCCCGCCGGCGGCCTGGGCGACGGCGTCGAACAGCATGGCGGGGGTGACCGGCTTGACCAGGAAGGCGTCGAGCGGGTGGTGGTCGGGGGCCAGGCGCTCGGCGATCACCTCGTGACCGTAGGCCGACACCATCAGGATTGCCGGTGCCGATCGGCCGGTATGCAGCGCGCGGATGTGCCGGATGGTGGTCCATCCGTCCATGTCGGGCATCACCAGGTCGATGCAGATCACGTCGAAATCGTCATCGGCGGCGACCGCGGCGCGTACGCACTCGACCGCCTCGACGCCGCCGGCGGCGGTGTCGGCGCGCCAGCCGAACGCGATGGCCATGCGTTGCAGCACGTCACGGGCGACGGCATTGTCGTCGACGATCAGCAGATGGAGCCCGACCGGCGGGGCGAGGGGCGATGCATCGTCGGCGCCGCGGGGGAGGTCCAGCGTGAAGTGGAAGCAGCTGCCTTTGCCGGGGGTGCTGTCGACCGCCAGCCGGCCGCCCATCAGGCCCACCAGCCGCTGGCTGATCGCCAGACCCAGTCCGGTGCCGCCGAAGCGCCGGGTGGTGGAGGCTTCGGCCTGGGTGAAGCCTTCGAAGATCGCCGCCAGCCGGTCGGCCGGGATGCCGATGCCGGTGTCGCGCACGGAGAATTCGATCCGCGTCGCCGTGGGGGTGTCGCCCAGCTTGCGCAGGCGCACCAGCACTTCGCCGCGCAGGGTGAACTTGATGCTGTTGCCGGCGAGGTTGAGCAGCACCTGTTGCAGGCGCAGGGCATCGCCGCGCAGGGTGGCGGGAATGTCCGGATCGATGTCGAACAGCACTTCGACATCCGGCTTGGCCGGTGCGGCGGACAGCATCACCGACAGGTTGCGCAGCAGCGCCTCGAGCCGGAACGGGGCGTCGTCGAGCACCAGCTTGCCGGACTCCACCTTGGAGAAATCGAGGATGTCATTGAGGATGGCGAGCAGGGACTGGGCGGCGGTGTGTGCCTTGTGGGCGTAGTCCTGCTGCTGCCGGCTCAGCCGGGACTGCTGCAGCAGTGCCAGGAAGCCGAGCACCGCGTTCATCGGGGTGCGGATCTCGTGGCTCATGTTGGCCACGAAGCTGCTCTTGGCCTCGCTGGCGGCTTCGGCTGCGGCCCGGGCGCGCTCCAGCGCCTCTTCGGCCAGCTTGCGGGCGGTGATGTCGGTGGAAATGCCGCACAGGCCCCAGACCGTGTCACGGTGCTCGTCGGTGTAGATCGGGGTCTTGATCTCCCAGTAGATGCGTCGCCTGCCCTGCCCGTCGACGGTGTCGATCTCTTCGGTGGTGCGTTCGCCGGCGAACACGCGGTCGTCGATCGCATGCAGGCGCTCGACCGTCTCGGGCGGGAAGAAGCGCGTGTCCGGGCTGCCCGGCAGGGCCTGGGCCGAGACGCCGAACAGTTCGAGCGTGGGCCGGTTGGCATAGACGTAGCGGTGGTCCCGGTCCTTCATGTAGATGTAGGCGGTGACATGATCGAGTGCCTCGCGGAAGCGGCCGGCCTCGGTCAGCGCCGCGCGCAAGGCCAGTTCGGTTTGCTTGAGTTCGGTGATGTCCGAGATCAGGACGAAAAAGCCGCGCACCTCGCCGCCGACCCTGTCGGGAATGTAGTGAGCCCAGGTGTAGCCGGTGCTGCCGTCGGCCTTGGTCAGCGTCCGCTCGTAGCGTTGCGCCTCGCCGCGCAGGGCGGCCTGGATGTGGGGCGCGTTGCGGGCGAACAGCGCCGGGCCCAGCAGCTCCTTGAGATGGATGCCGCGCATCTGCGCCGGCGTCTTGCCGAACCATTCGAGATAGGCGATGTTGGCGAAGCCGCAGCGCAGGTCGGCGTCCCAGTAGCCGACCATGCCGGGCAGGATGTCGATCAGCGACAGCAGGAAGCGTTCGTTGTCGGCCAGGGCCCGGGCCGCGTCGGTGGCCTGTTGCGAACTCAGCCGCCGGCGCCGCTGGGCCGCGCCCAGGCCGAGCGTGGTGGTGGCGGCCAGGAGCAGGAGCAGCCCGGCCTTGACGGCCGTGTTCTGACGCCAGCTGGCGAAGATGGCGGCCCGGCGGCGTCCGATATCCACCACCAGGCCGTGGTCGGCGGCGACGGCGCTCGGCCGGACGGTGCGCAGCACCGCGATGCGCGCGTCGTCGCCCGGCGGACTGTTCAGCAGGCTGACCGGCAGGCGGCTGGCCGCGTGCCGGGCGAAGAAGCTGCCGGCGGTGTCCAGGTTCGTGCCGTAGCGCGACGGTTGCGGCGGTGCGCTCATGATCAGCGTGCCGTCGTCATGGGCCAGGGAGACCGCCACATCCGGTGCGTATCGGGCCGATGTGAGGGCGGCTGCGACCTCGTCCGGCTCCATCGTCGCGGCAACCAGGCCGTCGAACTGGCCGTCTGGCCCGGTGATCACCCGCGCCACGGTCAGCGTCCACACGCCGAACCCGGTCTCGACCGGAGAATTGAGCATCAGCAGATCGCCGCGGGGATGCGCGCGAGCCGCCTGGAAGAACCCCTGCCCGCTGACATTCTGGCCGAGCCATTGCCCGTTGCCCGACGCGAAAACCCGGCCGTCGGCATCCACGATCAGCAAGGACTGAACGCTGCGCATGGCCCCGACGAAGTCCTCCAGCCGCCGCTTGGCCTGCTGCGGTCCGTCGGCATCGGCGCGCCAGCGGGGGATGTCGGCCAGCAGCTTGAGCAGCGTCCGGTTCATCACATCGAGTTGGCGGGCGATGCCGTCGTGGACGATGCGGGCGTGACTGGTCAGTTGCTGGCGCTCACGCTCCGCGATATCGGCATGATCGCGGTAGGCCAGGTAGGCGATGCCTGCGCCCGTCGCCACCAGGGTGGCGATCAGGAAAAGCCATTCGGCCCAGGGCCGAAAGGGGGCGTAGGTCTTTGTGCTCACGATCTAATATTACTGTTTGCTGTATTACTAATGGGGTAATAAATTTCACCCTCGTGGCAATTTTTCGAGGTGTGTGATGGCGTGTCGCGGAAGGGGGGCTCATCCTTTCGGCGTACCGATCGGCGACTCGGCAGCGGTTTTTTCCAGCCCGGCGGGCCCGACGGGCTATCATGGGGGTCGATTCCCGCCGGCGTCCGCCATGCTCCCCGCCCTGTCCGACCTCCTCGCCGCCGCGCTGAGTACCCGCGCGCCGCTCATCGAACGCCTGGCCGCGGAGGACACGGATGCCTACCGGGTGTTCCACGGCAGTGTGGAAGGCGCCCCCGGCCTGACGGTCGATCGCTATGGCGACGCCTTGCTGGTACAGACCTTCCACCAGCGCCTGTCGGAGGCGCAGCTGGCCGAGCTGACCGCCTTCTACGCCGAGGCGATGCCCGGCCTGACCGTCATCTGGAATGACCGCAGCGCCGCCAACTCCCGCGTGGCCAACGCCTTGGAGGGCGTGTCGGCTGACGCGGCGGCGCTGCCGCGCACCTTCTCCGAGCAGGGCGTGAGCTACGCCTTCCAGGGCCGGCACGAGGGCCAGGACCCGTGGCTGTTCCTCGACCTGCGCGCCGCGCGCCGGCGGGTGATGGCCGAGGCCGAGGGCAAGTCGGTGCTCAACCTGTTTGCCTACACCTGCGGCGTCGGCGTGGCTGCCGCCAAGGCCGGGGCGAAACACGTGGTGAACATCGATTTTTCGGAGTCGAGCCTGCGGGTGGGCAAGGACAACGCCCGCCTCAACGATCTGCCGATCCGCGTGCGTTTCGTCAAGAGCGATGTCTTCCCCGCGCTACGCCAGCTGGCCGGCCAGGGGCAGGCGACGATGGTGCGCGGCAAGCGCATGCCGCCCTTCCCGCCCTTCGAAACGCGGCAGTTCGACATCGTCTTCCTCGACCCGCCGCGCTATGCCAAGAGCCCGTTCGGCGTGGTCGATCTGGTCAAGGACTATCCGGCGGTGTTCAACCTCGCGCTGCGCACCACGGCCGAGGGCGGCACGCTGATCTGCTGCAACAACGTGGCCCAGGTGGCGCGCGACGCGTGGCTCGACCAGCTCCAGCGCAGCGCCAAGAAGATCGGCCGGCCGGTGCGCGAATTCGAGTGGATCGAACCGGAAGCCGATTTCCCCAGCCCCGACGACAACCCGCCGCTGAAGGTCGTGTTGCTGCGCGTGTAACCTGCCCGGCGCTTGCGCCGCGGGAACGATCCGCTATGGTGAAACCGTCAGCATCAGGTGCCGTGTGTGTGGCGCCGGGGAGGCGGTGCCATGCGCGAGTGGCGAAAACAGACAAGGGCGATGCAATGGGTCGGTGCGCTGCTGGCGGCCGCCGGCACCGTGTCGGCCGCGGGGCCACCGGCGCCGGAGCTGGCGGTGCTCGACCAGTTCGTCGGCACCTGGGCGGTCACGGTCAAGGTGCGTGCGCCTCAGGCCTTGGTGGTCACCTACACCGAGAACTACCGCTGGGACTTGGACGGCCACTTCCTGCATGGCGACAGCGGCGTCAAATCCGACGGCACGCGCGACATCGTCATCGCCACCTATGACGCGCCCGGCCAGGGCTATCCGTTCTGGATCTTTTCCTCCACCGGGGCGTGGTATTACCTGGCCCCCGGCAGCTGGGATGCCCGGCGCCGCACCCTGAGCTGGGAGAATCCGCCCTCGCTGCCGATCTCCTACCGCAGCCACTGCACCTTCCCGGACCGCAACACCCGCCACTGCCAGACCGTCGTCAAGGACTGGAAGGGCTCGGTGCTGCTCGACCAGGACGCCACCGCCGTGCGCCGCCGCTGAGGTGATCCAGGCCCTTACCCCGCAACTGCTGGCGGTGGCCTTGCTGCTGATCATCGCGCTGGCCTCGGCGCTGTCGCTGCTGATCGCCCTCGGCGTGCGCTGGCGCTATCGGCGGCGCGTGCTGCAAGCCATGGCCGAGAGCGTCGGCGGCTTTCCGGCCGGGGCCGACGAAACCGCTGCCCCGGTTCGGCCCGAGGCCACCGCGCCGGACGATGCGACCGCGTGTTGCCAGCATGTGCTGCACCGGCCATGGCAGGCGCTGGGGCGCGATGCCCTGGCCGGGCTGGCCGCCGTGGCGGTGATGACGACCGCGCTGTGGCTGGCCTTTCCCATGCTGCGTGCGCCGGCGCAGGTGGCGCTGTTCGCCTGGGGCTACGCCTGGCCGCTGGTGCTGGCCGCGGCGATCCACTGCCCGGCCGGCTGGCGCGGCGGCGCGGCGCTGCTGGCGGCGTATTTTCTGCCGCTGCTGATCTACACCGGGGTGGCGCTGCTCGCCCCGCCGAACCCTGAAGACGTCGCCGCCCTGCGCGTGGCGATCACGCCGGTTGCCGTGCTCTATGCCTGGTCGGTGGCCAATGCCGTACCGACTCTCGTGCTGCTCATCTTCCTGAGCCGCCGACTGCGTGCCGTCGGCCCGCTGCTGCTGGCGCTGATGACCGTCGCCACCGCCGGCTGCGTCATGGTCTGGCTGTGGCTCTTTTCCGAGCGCGGCAGCGCGCTGGCGGTGGCGCTCGCCGTGGCCAGCGGGCTGTCGGTGGCGGTGATCGTGCCGGCGCTGCTGCTGTTGGCGCTGCTGGCCTTCATGGCGCTCGGCGCCTGGCTGCTCGGCCGGGTGCGCCGCGCCTACCTGGCCAAGACCCTCAACGACCGCAGCCTGGCGCGCGATGCGCTGTGGCTCTACTTCGCCGGCATCTACGCCATGTACTACGCGCCCGCCGGCCTGGCCTGGGCGCCGGTGCCGCTGCTGGCCTTCGGCGCCTACAAGCTGGCCGGCCGCTGCCTCACCCGCCGCTGCCCGGCGCCGCCGGCGGGGCGCGGGCTGACCTATCTGCGGGTGTTTTCGCTCGGCCGGCACAGCGACCGCTTGTTCGATGCGCTGGCGCGGCACTGGCGCCATGTCGGCAGCCTGCAGCTGATCACCGGCCCCGACCTGGCGCTCAGCACCTTGCAGCCGCACCAACTGCTGGATTTCCTGAGCGGCCGGCTGGCCCGCCATTTCGTTGCCGACACCGCGTCGCTGGGCGAGCGGCTGGCCGCGCGCGACCGCCTGCCCGACCGCGACGGCCTCTACCGCATCAACAATTTCTTCTGCCATGCCGACAGCTGGCAGCGCGTGCTGGCCGCCCTGGTGCGCGATGGCGACCGGGTGCTGATGGACCTGCGCAGCTTCAGCGCCGCCCATGCCGGCTGCGTGCACGAGCTCACCTACCTGGCGCACCATGTGCCGTTGTCGCGCTGCGTGTTGCTGGTCGACGAGCGCACCGATGAGCGCTTCTTGCAGCGCACGCTGGCCGACGCCTGGCACACGCTGCCGGCCGACTCGCCGAACCGCGCCGGCAGCCCAGCGGCGGTGGCGCTGCATCGATATGACGGTGGTCCGGCAGCGTTGCCGGCGCTGTTGCGCCAGTTGTGCCGGGCGGCGTGAGCTGGAACGGGCCTATCGCTGCTGGTCGTCAGGCACATCGGCCTTCACCTGAAAATTTTTCCTTGCCAATGTCATTTATGACTGTAGAATCGCTACCCGTCACGGCTGCAAGGACCGCCCCATGTTCACCTCCGACACCCGCCTGTTCGCGCTCACCTGGCGCGACGCGCCGTTCGATCTGCCGGTCGAAGCGTGGTGGGGGACTGAGGCGCTCTCGGCGGGCTTCGAGCTGGTGGTCGACCTGCTCTCGACCGACGCCTTCATCGAACTCAAAGCCCTGCTCGGCCAGACGGTCACGCTGCACAGCACGCTCTCCGACGGCAGCCGCGCGGGCCGCTCGGCCCTGGTGCGCGCCGCGCTCAAGCTCGGCGCCGACGGCGGCTTCTGCCGTTACCGCCTGACTCTGGTGCCCTGGACCTGGCTGCTCTCGCGCGGCCGGCACAACCGCGTCTTCCAGGACAAGAGCGTGATCGAGATTGTCGAGACTGTGTTTTCCAGCTACCGCGAACAGGCCGCGTGGCAGTGGAGCGCGGAAGTGACCGGGTTTCTCTCGGACGCGCGCATCCGCAGCTATTGTGTGCAGTACCGGGAATCGGATTTCGCCTTCGTCTCGCGCCTGCTGGCCGAAGAGGGCATCGGCTGGTGCATCGAAGAGGACGAAGCGGCCCCCGCCGGGCACCGCATGCGCCTGTTCGCCGACAGCCTGCGCTGGCCCGAAGACAGGCTC
>NZ_JAEKFT010000032.1 GCF_018524365.1 Denitromonas iodatirespirans | reverse complement strand
GTTTATGCTCCACGCTTCCTTCCCACGCTCGGTCGCCCTCGCGCAGTTGCGCTTCACTTCGTTCGCTGTGATCAACTTACGGCGGGACTTGCACCCGCAGGAGTGCGCCCATGCTGGGCGCACAAAGAAAACGCCCGGTGCGAACCGGGCGTTTGTCTGTCTGAAGCAGCGCTCAATGCGTGCGGCGCTGGACTTCCTTGTGGCGGAAGCTGATGCGCGCCTTCGACAGATCATAGGGCGACATTTCGAGCGTCACCCGATCACCGGCCAAGATCCGGATGCGAAACTTGCGCATCTTGCCCGAAGCGTAGGCGGCGACGTCCATACCGTTGTCCAGCTTGACGAGGAAACGGGCATCACGGAGGACTTCCTGCACCACACCTTCGAACTGGATCATTTCTTCTTTGGCCATAAATTCTCTCTCCTAATCTACTGTGGGGTCCGGCGCGATCGACGCCCGAAGGCGGCGGCCTGGCAACACGCCACGCGCGCACAATGCGCGTGCCGGGATTGATTCATGTGCTGGCGGCAGGCAATGCATGCCCTGTGCCGACGGGCGGCCCGGACCCAACACGATCCGGACGCAAGTGACGGGTTCTGGCCCGACGCTCCGGCCACTCCGGTGCCTCGACGGCCCGCCGGAACGGCGAATGAGACGGCGCTGCTGCGCCATGCTGGATCGGCCCACGCCCGCCAAACGGACGTGCGACCGAGATAAGGGCTTCATTCTACTCGATTTTTGTGCGCGGCACAAAAATATCGTCGAAGCATGGCAGCATGTGGCTGTCAGGTTTTCACCCCCTGCACGGTCTGAGACATCACACGCCCATCACCGCACTGGCGGTTGGCCATCGAACCGCCCCTGGAGCCCCGTCAAGGCCATGAACAAGAAAAAAACCGGACTCATCCTGCTGATCGCCGCCCTGGTGGCGAGCTATTTCATCTTCGACCTGGGGCGCTACTTCAGCCTCGACTTCTTCAAGAGCCAGCAAGCCGCCGTCGAGGCCTACCGGGCGGCCCATCCGTGGACCACGGCCGGCCTGTTCTTCGCCATCTACGTGGCCGTCACCGCTCTGTCCCTACCCGGCGCCGCGGTGATGACGCTGATCGCCGGCGCCATCTTCGGCCTGCTCACCGGCGTGCTGATCGTCTCCTTCGCCTCCAGCATCGGCGCCACGCTGGCCTTCCTGGTCTCGCGCTTCCTGCTGCACGACTGGGTGCAGCAGCGCTTCGGCGACCGCCTCAAGGCGATCAACGCCGGCGTCAAGCGCGAAGGCGGCTTCTACCTGTTCACCCTGCGCCTGGTGCCGGCCTTTCCGTTCTTCGTCATCAACCTGGTGATGGGCCTGACGCCGATCCGCACCACCACTTTCTACTGGGTGAGCCAAGTCGGCATGCTCGCCGGCACCATCGTGTATGTGAATGCAGGCACCCAACTCGGCCAGCTCGAATCGCTCTCCGGCATTCTCTCGCCCGGCCTGCTCGGCGCCTTCGTGCTGCTGGGTCTCTTCCCCCTGATCGCCAAGCGCATCGTCGCCGCCGTCAAGGGACGCAAGGTCTATGCACGCTGGGCCGGCCAGCGCCCGACGCGCTTCGACCGCAACCTGGTGGTGATCGGCGGCGGTTCGGCCGGGCTGGTGACGTCCTACATCGCCGCCGCGGTCAAGGCCAAGGTGACGCTGATCGAACGCCACAAGCTCGGCGGCGACTGCCTCAACACCGGCTGCGTGCCCTCCAAGGCACTGATCCGCTCGGCCAAGTTCCTCTCGCATGTACGCCGCGCCGAGGAATTCGGCATTGAGGCGGCAGAGGCCAAGCTGGACTTCGCCCAGGTGATGGAACGCGTGCAGTCGGTGGTGCAGGCCATCGAACCGCATGACTCGGCTGAGCGCTACACCGGCCTCGGGGTGGACGTGATCGCCGGCACGGCGAAGATCACCTCACCATGGACGGTCGAGGTCACGCACGACGACGGCCACGTCGACACGCTCACCACCCGCGCCATCGTCATCGCCACTGGCGCGCGCCCCTTCGTGCCGCCGATCCCCGGCATCGAGGCCACGGGCTACCTGACGTCCGACACCCTGTGGGCGCTGCGCGAACAGCCGCGCCGCCTGCTGGTGCTCGGCGGCGGCCCGATCGGCTGCGAGCTGACCCAGGCCTTCGCCCGCCTCGGCAGCCAGGTGACGCAGGTCGAAATGCTCCCGCGCCTCATGGTGCGCGAAGACGAAGAGGTGTCGCAGCTGGTGATGGAGCGCTTCATCGCTGAGGGCGTCGATGTGCGTGTCGGCACGAAGGCTAAGCAATTCGTGATCGAGGACGGCGAAAAGTTGCTGATCGCCGAACACGACGGCCAGGACCTGCGCATTCCCTTCGACACGCTGCTGGTGGCGGTCGGCCGCGCCGCCAACCTCACCGGTTTCGGGCTCGAAGAACTCGGCATCCCGACCGGAAAGACGGTCGACACCAACGACTTCCTGCAGACCATCTACCCCAACATCTATGCCGCCGGCGACGTGGCCGGCCCCTACCAGTTCACCCACACCGCCGCCCACCAGGCCTGGTATGCCGCGGTCAATGCGCTGTTCGACCCGATCAAGACCTTCAAGGCCGACTACTCGGTGATCCCCTGGGCCACCTTCGTCGAACCCGAGGTGGCGCGCGTCGGTCTCAATGAGCAGGACGCGCGCGAACAGGGCATCGCCTACGAAGTCACCCGCTTCGGCATCGACGACCTGGACCGCGCGATTGCCGACTCCGAGGCCCATGGCTTCGTCAAGGTGCTGACCGTGCCGGGCAAGGACCGCATCCTCGGCGTCACCATCGTCGGCGAGCATGCCGGCGACCTGATCGCCGAATACGTGCTAGCCATGAAGCACGGCCTGGGGCTCAACAAGATCCTCGGCACCATCCACATCTACCCGACGCTGGCCGAGGCCAACAAGTACGCCGCCGGCGAATGGAAGCGCGCCCATGCGCCACAAAAGCTGCTCGAATGGGTGGCCCGCTTCCATGCGTGGCGCCGGGCCTGACGACAGGAGGCTGAACCATGTCCGCCAAACCGCTCCTCGCGCTCACCGCCGCCCTCTTCGCCGGCACGGCCGCCGCCGACTGCACCGTCAGCAGCGGCCCGACGCAAACGCCGCTGGTCGAGCTCTACACCTCCGAAGGCTGCAGCTCCTGCCCACCGGCCGACCGCTGGCTGAGCCGCCTCACCGGCGCCAAAGACACCGTGGCGCTGGCCTTTCATGTCGACTACTGGGACTACATCGGCTGGAAGGACCGCTTCGCCGAGCCACGCAACGGCCAGCGCCAGCGCGACAAGGTGGCGCTGGCCGGCGGGCGCACCGTCTATACCCCGCAAATCATGGTCAATGGCCGCGACAGCCGTGCCTGGCGCGGCGGCGATCCGCTCGCCGGCCTGGCACGCGGCTCGGCGCAAGCGCAGATCCGGCTGACCAGCGACGGCGACACCGTGCGCGTGCAGGCCAGCGCACCGGCCGGCCGCAGCGCCCGGCTGGTCATCGCCCGCTATGAAAATGGTCATCAAAGCGTGGTCAAAGCCGGCGAAAATAGCGGCGCCACCCTCGACCACGATTTCGTGGTGCGAGACTGGGAGACCCACCCGATGCCGACCGACACCCCGCTGAACACCGACATCCACCTGCGCGCGCCGGAAAAGCCCGGCGGCGTGGCCGCCTTCGTCGAAGACATGCACAGCGGCGACGTCCTGCAGGCGCTCGCCCTGCCCGACTGCCGCGGCTGAGCCGATGAGCGCGCTGTCGATCATCCTTCCCGTGCTCGACGAAGCCGCCGGCATCGGCTCGGTGCTGGCGCCGCTGCAGGCACTGCGGGCCGATGGCGTGGAGCTGATCGTGGTCGATGGCGGCAGTGTCGACGACACCATGGCCCTGGCCACGCCGCTGTGCGACCGCCTCGTCAGCGCACCGCGCGGCCGCGCCAGCCAAATGAACGCCGGCGCCGCGGTGGCGCAGGCCGAGCGGTTGCTGTTCCTGCATGCCGACACCCGCCTGCCGGACGGCGCCGTCGCCGCCCTCCATGCAGCGCTCGACACGCAGGTTTGGGGGCGCTTCGATGTGCGCATCGACGGTCGCCACCCGATGCTCGCGCTCGTCGCCGCGATGATGAATCTGCGCTCGCGCCTGAGCGGCATCGCCACCGGCGACCAGGCCCTGTTCATGCGCCGTACCGCGTTCGAGCGTGTCGGCGGCTTCCCCGACCTGCCGCTGATGGAAGACATCGCCATCAGCCGTGCGCTCAAGCGCCTCGGCCCGCCGGCCTGCCTGCGCACGCGCGTCACCACCGCCGGGCGCCGCTGGGAGACCCACGGCGTGTTCCGCACCATCGTCCTCATGTGGCGCCTGCGCGCCGCCTTCGCCCTCGGCGCCGACCCCGCCGAGCTTGCCCGACGTTATGGCTACCGACCCCGTGAATCCTGAACCGATCCAGATCGCCCTCTTCGCCAAGGCCCCCGTCGCCGGTCAGGCCAAGACCCGCCTGATCCCCACCCTCGGCCCGGCCGGTGCCGCGCGCCTGCACCGGCAGCTGGTGCGCCAGGCAGTGCGCACCGCCTGCGCCGCCGATCTCGGTCCGGTCAGCCTGTGGTGCGCGCCGGGCATCGGCCACCGTTTCTTCCGCGCCCTGGCCGCCACGGCCGCGCTGCCGCTGCACCCGCAGCACGGCGACGACCTCGGCGCACGCATGGCGCATGCCTTCGCCACCCTCACCCCGCAGGGCCTGGTGTTGCTGATCGGCAGCGACTGCCCGATGCTCACGCCAACCCTGCTGCACGACTGCGCCGCCGCGCTGCGCCATGGCGACGACGCGGTGTTTCTGCCTGCCGAAGACGGCGGCTATGCGCTGGTCGGCCTGCGCCAACCGCAGCCGGCGCTGTTCGCCGCCATCCCCTGGGGCAGCGACACGGTGATGGCGCACACCCGCGAGCGCCTGCATCTGCACGGCCTGCGCTGGTCCGAACCGGCCACGGTGTGGGATGTGGACCGACCGGACGACCTCGCCCGCCTGCACGACCTGGACCTCCAGGCCCGATGAGCCGCCGGAACCCCCACCCGGCCGCCGGGTCAGAGCCGGCGTCACCCCGCCCTCCGGGAGCCCCCCTCATGTCCGTCCGCGCCCTGCTGCCGCTGTGCGCCCTGCTGTTCGCCCTGCCCGCCGCGGCCACGCCCGCGACGGTCCAGCCCGCCCCGTTCAGCCCGGCGCCTGCCGGTCCGCCGCCGCCCGCCTGGGTATACACGCAGATCCACGAGGATCTGCCCGGCACCGATTTCTCCATCGTCCGCGAGGCCGGTGACGGCGTGCTGCGCGCCTATTCGCAGGCGGCCGCCTCCAGTCTGGTGCATACGCTGCCGGCCCCGGTCTCGCCGCACACCCGCCTCGACTGGCGCTGGAAAGTCTCCCAGGCCGTGCCGCAATCGGCCATCGCCAGCAAGGCCACCGACGACTACGCCGCCCGGGTTTACGTCTTCTTCGACTACGACAAGTCGCGCCTGCCCTTCACCGACCGGGTCAAGATCGATCTGGCGCGCAATCTCTACGGCGCCGACCTGCCCACCGCCGCGTTGTGCTACGTGTGGGGCACCGCCGACGCCGTCGGCACCATCGCGCCCAATCCCTACACCGACCGCGTGCGCATGATCGTCCTGCAGCGCGGCGACGCCCGCGCCGGCCAGTGGGTGAGCGAATCGCGTGACCTGGCCGCCGACTTCCAAGCCGCCTTCGGCGAAGCCGCGCCGGCCGTCACCGGCATCGCACTCGGCGCCGATACCGACAACACCGGCGCCACGGTCGAGGCCCGCTTCGGCGATCTGCGCCTGCGCCCGGCCGCGCCATGAAACGCCTCGTCCTGCTCGGCGGCGGCCATGCCCATGTGCATGTGCTCGACGCGCTGGCACGCACATCGCTGCCCGACACCGAAGTCGTCCTCGTCACGCCCTCTGCGCAACAGATCTACTCGGGCATGCTGCCCGGCTGGATTGCCGGCCACTACCGGCGCGACGAGATCGCCATCCCCCTGATGCCGCTGGCGCAGCGCGCTGGCGTGCGCTTTGTGCAGGCGCGGGGGACGGGGCTCGACCTGGACGCACGGCAACTGCAGTGCGACGACGGCAAGACGATCGATTTCGATCTGCTCTCCATCGACACCGGCCCGACCACCGACACCGGTATCGCCGGCTGCGCCGAGCACGCCATTGCGGTGCGGCCGATCGATGACTTCGTGCGCCACATCGACGCCCTGATCCACCGCGCCGAGACCGATCCAGCCGCTCGCCTGGCAATCGTCGGCAGCGGCGCCGCCGGCGTCGAGCTGGCCTTCGCCCTGCGCCAGCGCCTGCCGGCGCTGCCGCTGACCCTGATCGGCGCCAGCGCCCATCCGCTCGACGGCCTGCCCGGCCGGCTCCAGCGCCGCGCCCGGCGCCTGCTCGCCGAGCGTCACATCCACTGGCTCGGCCCGCGACGCGCCATCCGCATCGACACCGACGGCGTGACGCTCGACAACGGCGACACCGTGGCCGCAACGCAGGTGCTGCAGGTCACCGGTGCCACCGCCCCGGCCTGGCCGGCACAAGCCGGGCTGGCCACCGACACGGCCGGCTTCATCCGCGTCGGGCCCACGCTGCAGTCGGTCTCCCACCCCTTCGTGTTTGCCGCCGGCGATGTGGCCGCCTATGCCGACCCGCGCCCCAAGTCCGGCGTTTTCGCGGTGCGCGCCGGCCCGCCGCTGGCCGACAACCTGCGCCGCCTCGTCACCGGCCAGCCGCTCGCCCCCTGGCACCCGCAGCGGCGCGCGCTCTATCTCATCAGCACCGGCGACGAGCGCGCCCTCGCCGCCTGGGGGCCGCTATGCGCGGAAGGCGGCTGGGTGTGGTCCTGGAAAGATCGCATCGACCGCGCCTTCGTCGCGCGCTTTACCCACGCCGACACCTGACGCGGCTTTCGATCGCGCCGGTTTGCAGGCACAATGGGCCGCTAACAATTATTCGTCGCCCCTGCCCCATGGATCACCTGCTTGAAACCCGCTTTCTCGGCCAACAGATCTGGCTCGACAACCTGTCCCGCAGTCTCATCCGCGACGGCCATCTGGCCGAATTCATCCAGGAACATGGCATCACCGGCGTCACCACAAACCCCGCCATCTTCCAGAAAGCCATCGCCGCCGGCCGCTATTACGAAGACGATCTGGCCCGCCTCAAGGCCGAGCCGCTGGACGCCGAAGCGCGCTACGAGCAACTGGTGATCCCCGACGTGCAGGCCGCCTGCGACCTGCTGCGCGCCACCTGGGCCGACGCCAAGGGCGAGGCCGGATATGTCAGCCTCGAAGTGTCGCCCGCGCTGGCCCATGACGAAGACGGCACCGTCGCCGCCGCCCATCGCCTGCATGCCGCCGTGGCGCGCGACAACGTGCTGATCAAGGTACCGGCCACCGCGGCCGGCGTGCGCGCCATCGAGCGCCTGATCGCCGACGGTATCAGCGTCAATGTCACGCTGATGTTCTCGCTGGCCCATGTGGAGGCCGTTGCCGCCGCCTATGTGCGCGGCCTCGAAACCCGCGCCGCGGCCGGCCAATCGGTGAGTGGCATCTTCTCGGTGGCCAGCCTCTTCCTCAGCCGGGTCGATACCCTGGTCGACGGCCAGCTGGACGCCATGACCGACGCCGCGCGCGAGCTGCGCGGCGGCACCGCCGTGGCCATGGCGCGCCTGGCCTACCAGGCCTACCGCAACCGTTTCCATGGCGAGGCCTTCGCCGCCCTGCGCGCCCAGGGCGCCCGCCCGCAGTACATGCTGTGGGCCAGCACCGGCACCAAGAACCCGGCCTACAGTGACCTGCTCTATGTCGAGCCGCTGATCGGACCGGAGACCGTCAACACCCTGCCCGACGCCACCCTCACCGCCCTGCTCGACCACGGCCGCATCCAGCACACGCTGGAGACCAACGTGGTCGGCGCCCAGGCGCAATTCGCCGGCGTGGCACATCTCGGCCTCGACATGACCGCCATCGGCGAAGAGCTGCAGCGCGCCGGGCTGGCGCAGTTCGAAAGCGCCTTCGCCGAACTGCTGGCCGTCACCGCCTGAGGCATTCGGCGGTCACTTGACCGCTGCGACCACCGTCACCTCGACCAACAAGGCCGGCGAGGCAAGCTTGGCCTCGACGGTGGTGCGCGCCGGCGCCGCATCGGCCGGCAACCAAGCCTCCCACACCGCATTCATCGCCGCAAAATCGGCCATGTCCTTGAGATGGATGAGCGCCGACAGAATCCGGCTGCGGTCGCTGCCGGCCTCGGCCAGCAGGCGATCGACCCGGGCCAGCGTCTCTTCGGTCTGGGCCGTCACGCCCTCCAGGCCCTCGGCCCCGCCGGCGGTCTGCCCGCACAGATAGACCAGGCCGCCATGGCGCACGATTTTCGACATGCGCGGGCCGGGGTGGAAACGTTCGATATCGGACATGGGAAACTCCTTGAGGTTGGGTGGGCAGGGCTTTCCGGCAGGCCGGCAAGCCATGACACCGCGCCCGCCCCGGGCGACATGCGGCGAAGGCGCTGATCCCTGCGGGCGTCGACCGTGGGTGCCGACTCAGCGCCAGCTATCGCCATCCGGCGCGTTTCGCTGCCCCTTCAAGAGATTCAGGCGCAGCGCTTCGAGCTCGGAGGCATTGCGCTGCAAGGCCCGCACGCGCGCACGCAACGCGGCGAGGCGATCTTCGATCATGCCGGTCAATTCGAGGGTGGCTTTCATCGGCGAGCCGGCCAGCGCGCGGACGCTGTCGATCTGGACCTGCAACTCGCGCAGGCGCGCCGCCTGAGCCGGCGGATGGCCGTCGATCATGCGGCCGATGACGCGCTCGCGCGCACGGAAGAACGCCGCCGGGCTGCGTCTGGCCAGATTGCTCCAGGCATCGAAATCGAAATCCCGCATGCTCGCTCGCCTCCTTGGGCGTGGTGCACGCGTCCGATGCTACGGCGACGCTCCCCCTCAGGCAAGGCAAGGATGTCACGAAACGACATGCCCCGACGCGCCGGGCGGCGAGTCGGGGCAGGCGGAAAAACGCTGAAAATCAGGCGGCGAGCAGTTTTCTAGGCTGCTGGATCAGCACCGCACGCGACACGCCGTGGCGCTCGCCGGTGTTGCCGAGCAACTCCTTCATGTCGAGGATCAGCACGATCTGGCCGTTCGACAAGGTGGTGACGCCGGCCACGCCCTTGGGACGGAAATCGTCGAGCGACTTGATCACCGCATCTTCGCGCCCGGCGAAGCTGTCGATCGCCAGGATGAAGCTTTGCTCCGCGGTCTGCATGAGCACGCCGTATTCGGGTTGATGCTCCTGCGGCCAGCCCAGCAGGTTGGCCAGCGGGACGATCGGCAGCACTTCGCCGCGCACCACCATGGTGGCGCGACCGCCGACTTCCTGCACCTCTTCAGGCGTGATCGGCAGGATCTCGCGCACCATCGACAGCGGCACGGCCAGCGGCTGGTCGCCCAGACGCACCAGCAGCACCGGCAGGATGGCGAGGGTCAGCGGCAGGCTGATGATGAAGCTGGTGCCCTGCCCGGCCGTCGATTTGATGTCGATCTGGCCGTTGAGCTTCTGGATGTTGGTGCGCACCACGTCCATGCCGACACCGCGGCCGGACACGTCGGAGACCACACCGGCGGTCGAGAAACCGGGCAGGAACACCAGGTTGAAGCTCTGGCGCTCGTCCATGGTGTTGGCTTCCTCATCGGTGATGAGGCCCTTGGCCACGGCCGAGGCGCGCAGTTTTTCGGGGTTCATGCCGCGGCCGTCGTCGGCCACCAGGATGATGATGTGGTCGCCTTCCTGGCGCGCTTCGAGGCGCAGGATGGATTTCTCGCTCTTGCCGTTGGCCAGGCGCTCGGCCTTGCCTTCGACGCCGTGATCGACCGCATTGCGGATGAGGTGGATGATCGGGTCGGACAGATCCTCGATCATGGTCTTGTCGATCTCGGTTTCCTCGCCGGCCAGCACCAGCTCGACATCCTTGCCCAGGTTACGGGCCAGGTCGCGGGCGATGCGCGGGTATTTCTGGAACAGGCGGCCGATCGGCTGCATGCGGGTCTTCATCACCGCGTTCTGCAGATCGGAGACCAGCAGATCGAGCTGGCTCACCGCCACGTCGAGCGCATGCATGGTCTCGGCATCGTCGTCGCCGTTGAGAATCTGGCTGCGCAGCGCGTTGAGGCGGTTCTTGGTCAGGCCGATCTCGCCGGACAGGTTGAGCACCTGGTCGAGCCGGGTGGTGTCCACCCGGATCGAGTTGTCGCGCTGTTTTTCGCTGTCGCGCCGTCCGGTGGGGCCCGAGTAGCCCGGCTTGTCGGCGGCGCGCCGTCCGATCGCCGCCTTGACGATTTCTTCAGGATCTTCTTTGGGGACGACCTCGACCTCAACCGGTGCCTTCGGCGCAGCGGCCGCCACCACCGCGGGCACGCCGGTCACGGCCTGTTGCAGCGCTGCCCAGTCGGGCTCGCCGGCGGCCGGGGACTTCACCGCAGCGGCCGGTTCAGCTGCCTTGGCGGGCGCCTTGGCCGGCACGTCGGCAGACCCGAGCTTGCCGGCAATGGCTTGCTTGAGGGCGTCGATCAGGGCCGGATCGGCGGGGCGCGGCTGGGTGCCGCTTTCCAGCGAGCCGAACATGTCGCGCACCGAGCCGGTCGCCGACAGGATGACGTCCATCGATTCGGCCGTCACCCGCAGTTCGCCGTTGCGCAGCTTGTCGAACAGGTTCTCGGTCAGGTGGCACAAGGTCACCAGCTCGGTGGCGTTGAGAAAACCCGCGCCGCCCTTGATGGTGTGAAACCCCCGGAAGATCTCGTTGAGCAAGCTGCGATCGTCAGGGGCCCGCTCCAGGTCCACCAGCTTGTTGTCGACATCCGACAGCAAGTCACCGGCCTCGAGAAGGAAATCCTGCAGCAGGTCTTCCATTCCAGCGAAATCGCTCATTTTGGCTCGCTCCACTGTGTTGCTGGCGACGACCGGGTCATGCGCCGGCCGTCCCGTATCGTCAAAATCCCAGGCTCTCGAGCAGATCGTCGACCTGCTCCTGGCTGGACACCACATCATCCCGGCCGTCGGCGCTGATCACCGGGCCGTTCATCAGGCCTTCGTCCTTGCGGGCGGGTTTCTTGTCTTTCGGGGCGGTTTCGATCAACACCTCGAGCAACTGGGCTTCGAGCTGCTGCGCCATCGCCACCACTTTCTTGATGACCTGGCCGGTCAGATCCTGAAAGTCCTGCGCCATCATGATTTCGGTCAGTTGCGCATTGGTCGCGCGACTGTCGTCCACCGTCTTGCCGAGGAAATCGCGGGTCTGGCTGGCCAGCGCCTTGAACTCGTCCGCCGACAGCTCGTTGGCGAAGAGCTTGTCCCACTGCTGCTTGAGGCTCTGCGCGCCGTTCTCCACGCGGTCCTGCAGCGGTTTGGCGATGTCGGTGGCGTTGAGCACGCGGCTGGCCGCCTGCTCGGTCATCTGGGCGATGTAGTTGAGTCGCTGGCGGGCATCGGGCATCGCCTCGGCCGCCGCCTGCAATTGCTGGTCGTAACCCAGCTCGCGCAGGGAGTCGTGCACCTTGCGGGTCATCTGGCCAAGTCTCTGATACACCACATCACAACTGTGATCGTCGCCCGGCACGCCGGACAGGGGTACCTCGTTGCCCGGGGCGGGGGCGGCGACCGGTGCCGCCTCGGCCACCGCGGCGCTGCCCGGCGCTTCCGCAAATTCGTCGGCAACCGCGTCGAACAGCGCCTGCAGATCGTCCGAGTCCGAACCGTCGTCGGGCACTGCCTGGGCAATGATCTCCAGGCGCGGCTTCTCCGGTACCGAGGCAATGCTGTCGAACAGCGCCTGCAGATCGTCGGAATCGCCGGACTCGTCGAATTTCATCCGTTTTGCCATGCTTGAGCCTCCTGTTGTCCAACGGCGCTCAGGCGGCCGCCTTCTTCCCCATTTTCTCGAAGATCTTCTCGAGCTTCTCTGCCATCGTCGCCGCCGTGAAGGGTTTGACGATGTAGCCGCTGGCGCCGGCCTGGGCCGCGGCGATGATGTTTTCCTTCTTCGCCTCGGCGGTGATCATGAGCACCGGCAAGTCCTTGTACTGCGGGGTCTGCCGGATGGTCTGCAGCAAGGTCAGGCCGTCCATGTTGGGCATGTTCCAGTCGGTCACCACGAACTCGAATCCGCCGCTGGCGAGTTTCTGCAGTGCGGCCACCCCGTCTTCGGCCTCGTCCACGTTGGTGTAGCCGAGCTCCTTGAGCAGGTTGCGCACGATGCGGCGCATGGTCGAAAAGTCGTCGACAACGAGGAATTTCATGTTGGGATCCGCCATAGTTTTCTCCGGAGTTTTCCTGTTTCCCTGATGCCGCTCACCGGTGGCGCATCAGGAGCGGACGCAAGGTGTCCGCCAGATTGTCGGCATCGAACTTGGCCACATAGGCATCGACGCCCACGCGCTTGCCCATCGCCCGGTTGGCCTCCGAGGACAGCGACGAATGCATGACCACGGGAATGCCCTCGAAGCGGGCATCGGCCTTGATGTTGCGGGTCAGCACATAGCCGTCCATTTCCGGCATTTCGGCATCGACCAGGATCAGATCCACCTCGTCGATCAACGGCCGACCGCAGGCATGGGCATGCTTGGCCATGCCTTCGAGCCGGGTCCAGGCTTCCAGACCATTCTGGGCGTGCTTGTGCTTGACCTCAAGTTTGTCGAGGACTTCCGCGATTTTCTTGCGGGCGACCGCCGAGTCATCGACGAAGAAGATATTCACGTCATGCTCGGTACCCAGCGGCTCGATGCTGCCGATGATCGCTTCGCCGAAGGTGTTGGCGAGAATGGTTTCCACATCGAGAATCGAGACCAGCGTGCCGTCGGGCAGCTCGGTGATCGCGGTGATGAAGTTGCTGCCCCCGGAGGAGACGTTTTCGGGGGCGCGCACCTTGTCCCAATCGACTCGGATGATGCGATCGACCTCTTCCACCAGGAAGCCGAGCGTGCGCTTGCTGTACTCGGTGACCATCATCGAGCCGCCCAGCGGGTCGCCCGGCTGGGTCAGACCCAGCACCTTGGCCAAGGCCAGCACGGGGATCACGTTGCCGCGCAACGAGATCAGGCCTTCGACGCCCTTGGGCATGTTGGGGGCCTTGGTGACGAACGGCGCCTTGGACACCTCGCGCACCTTGAAGACGTTGATGCCGAAGGTCTCGCCGGTACCCAGCGAGAACAGCAGGATCTCCATGCGGTTGGAGCCGGCCAGCGTGGTGCGCGCATCGACCGCGTCGAGCAGGTTCTTCTCGGCCGCCGCGTAGGCGTCGTTCCGGGTTTGCTTCTGCACTTTGTTCATGTGCGTCATCCTCTCTCAGGCCGCCGCAGCGTCCGACTGGCCCTTCTCCAGCAAGCGGCGCAGTGTCGACGACAAGCGCTGCGGCTCGAACTTGGGCACGTATTCATCTACACCGACCGACAGCCCGAGCTGCTGATTCGACATGCCGGACAGCGAGGAATGCATCAGCACGGGAATCCCTTCGAAGCGCGGGTCGGACTTGATCTTCTTGGTCAGGATGTAGCCGTCCATTTCCGGCATCTCGATGTCCGTCAGCACCACGCCGACCAGGTCCTTGACCTTGCGTCCGGTGCTTTCGGCCACCACGGCGATCTTCTGCAACTCCTCCCAGGCCATGCGCCCATTCACTGCGACGATGCCCTTCGCGCCAAGCGCTTCCAGGGTCCGGGCGATCTGGTTGCGGGCCACCGACGAGTCGTCGGCGTAGAGCACCGTGGCTTCCGGGTTGTCGATCGGCGAGATGCCCTTGAACAGGTGGTCGTCGTCATAGCCGGAGGTCTCGGACAAGACCTTCTCGACGTCGAGCATCATCACCAGTTCGCCGTTGGGCAACTCGGTCACGGCCGTCACCAGCCCGCCGAGCTTGGCCACCAGCATTTCGGGCGGCACACGCATCTGCGACCAGTCGAGCCGCAGGATGGTGTCGACCGCCTCGACCAGAAAGCCCTGGGTATGCCCGTTGTACTCGGTGACGATCATGATTTCGCGCTTCGTATCGCCGCCGATGCCCGAATACTTGGCCAGATCCACCACCGGCACCAGGGTGCCGCGCAGGCTGACCATCCCCTCGACCGCACCGGGCATTTCGGGGGCCGCGGTCACCGCCGGGGTACGCATCACTTCACGCACCTTGAAGACGTTGATACCGAAGGTCTCGCGGCGGCCGGTGCGCGGATCGGTTCCGAGCGAAAACAGCAGGATCTCCAGTTTGTTGGTGCCTGCCAGGCGCGTGCGCGCATCGATATTCTTGAGCAAATCGGACATCTCGGTTCTCCGTCGATGCCTGGCCAACCCATTGGCGAGGCATCCTCTTGGCTGTTCCTGCTACTTACGGCATGTTGCCGATATACCTTTAGGCACGGTATCCAACTCTGAAGCCGCCCCAGTGCTTGCCATTGACGTACACCGGCGCGGACACGTCATGGAAGATTTCGCCGGTATCTCGGCGGTAGGTCTGGATCAGGAATTCGAGCTCATGCGCCCCGCACTGGCGGCCCACCGGGTCGTCGAAGATGCGCTTGGTGCGGTTGCCGACGAAGTCCTTCTCGTAGTCGCCGGTCAGCGGCTTGGAGAATGCCTTGTTGTGGGTCGGCACATAGGCCTTGGTGTCGGTGCCGATCGCGTAGACCGCCGCCGGGTGCTCGGACAGCACCGGCTCCTGGATGGCCGGGAAGATCTCATCGGCCAGCTTGTCGTAGCGCGAGGTGAATTTCTGCGGCTTGGTGTTCGGAATCGGCTCGTAGTGGCGATCGAACAGCGCCGTCATGTCGGTGCGCTTGTTGGCCACCGCCTGCTCCAGGGCCGCCGAGATCTTCGCCGCGGCCGCCTTGGCCAGCGCCGGCATCTGGCCGTGGATCTTCATGGCGTTTTCGCCGGTGGCGCCCAGACGGAACACCTTGCTGATCTCATGCAGGTTGACCGCCAGGCTCTCCAGCCGCTTGGCCTCGTCCAGCGTTGCCGACGCGCCTTCGGTATTGCGCTCGACCATGGTCATGATCTCGCGCACATTGGCCACCACCCCGTCGGCCACCCGGCTCTGCTGGGTGATCGCCACCGCGATGGCATCGATCTTCTCCATCGTCTCGGTGGCGCCACGGTTGATCTTGTCGAGCGAGTCGGCGGCCTGGCGGGCCAGCTCGGCGCCCGAGCGGGCCTGATCGCTACCGGCCTTGATGGCGCCGATGGCGCTGCGGGTTTCGGACTGGATGGCCTCGATCATGGCGCTGATCTCGGTCGTCGCCGTCGAGGTGCGTTCGGCCAGCTTGCGCACTTCGTCGGCCACCACCGCGAAGCCCCGCCCCTGCTCGCCGGCGCGGGCCGCTTCGATGGCGGCATTGAGCGCCAGCAGGTTGGTCTGGTCGGCGATCTCGCGGATCACCTTGACGATGCCGCTGATCGCCTCGGAGCGCTCGCCGAGCGCGGCGATCACCTGCGCCGACTGTTCGACCGAGCGGGCGATGCGTTCGATTTCGTTGGAGGCTTCGGAGACGATGCGCCCGCCTTCGAGCGACAACTCGCGGGCCTGCTGGGCATTCTGCGCGGTCTGCCCGGCATGCTCGGCCACCGCATTGACACCAGCCGTCATCTCCTCGATGGAATGCACCATGGCCTCGGATTCGGTCTTCTGGGTGCGCGAGCCGTCGGCCACCTTGCCGGCATGCGACGACAGCTTGTCCGCCGCCTCGGCCACCCGGTCGGCGTCGAAGATCACCTTGCCGACGATCCCCTGGAAGCTCTCGATCAGGTCGTTGAACCGTTCGGCACAGACCCCGACCGGGCCGCCGCCCAGATGCACCCGTTGCGACAGGTCGCCATCGCGGTACATCTTGTTGAAGGCCGCCTGCAAGGTCTCGAGCGGCGCCAGGATGCGGGCCTTGAGCACACCGGCCAGCACCGCCGCCAACACGCCCCCCAAAACCACATGCCCGCCGATCAGTGCCGCACCGGGCGATGCTCCGGCCATCATCGAAACAGCAACACCGGCCGCCGCGACGACGAGCCCGATGATGCCCACTCCAAGATACGTGCCCATGCTCATTTCCCTCCCCCGTGTCGAATCCGGGATGACTCTACCGCTATCGCAAACCGCGATTTGCATTGGTAAGCCGGATTACGGTACGGGGGACGCAATCTTTAGCGGCGTTTTCGATGCAGCAAGGAAGGAAAGCCGCCGAACGGCAGGGACTGACGCGTGCCGGCGGCGCCTGGGCGAACGCAGGCCGGGCACGAAAGCTAGTTCTTTGGTAATAGCCGACGAACGGCTGCGCCGTCGCGCCGCTCAGGCACGCAGGGAGCGTGCCGCGACACGCTCAGCTGATGACGAACAGCTTGCCGAAGTTGGCGATATCGAGCACCTGCCGGACGCTGCCGCGGGCGTTCACCAGGCGCACCTGATAGCCCTCGGTCTTGACCTTGTCGCGCAGCATCAACAGCATGCCCAGCGCCGAGCTATCCAGGTAGGACACCTCGCCCAGATCGACGCTGACATCCGCCTTGTGGCCGATGGCCCGTTCGACGCTGTCGCGAAACTCGCGATGCGCGTTGAAATCGAAGCGCCCGACCAATTTGATCACGGCGCCGGACTCGTCCTGGTTTACCGTTACGTCCATCATGACTCTCCTGACTCGACTGCCCTGTTCAGGCGTCCTGCGCCGTCGCCCCGGTCACGCTGCCCGACAGGCGGCTCATGATGCGCAAGGCCACCTCGTTGAGCGGCGCCACTTCCGACACGGCACCGATCATCGCCGCTTCCCGCGGCATGCCATAGACCACACAACTGGCCTGATCCTGGCCGATGGTCCAGGCACCGCTGCGGCGCATCGCCAGCAACCCCTGTGCACCGTCCTTGCCCATCCCCGTCAGCAGCACGCCGAGGGCCGACTTGCCGGCCACGGCGGCGGCCGAATGAAACAATACATCGACCGAGGGACGATGACGATTGACTGGATCCGCCCCTGAAAGCTCGCAATGATAGGCTACTGCGCGCTGCTTGAGCAGAAGATGTGAATGCCCCGGCGCCAGATAGGCGCAGCCCGGCATGATGCGTTCGCCATGCTCGGCTTCCTTCACATGGATCTGGCTCAGGCTGTCCAGACGTTTGGCGAAGGCGCTGGTGAACATCTCCGGCATGTGCTGCACGATCAGCACCGGCGGGCACTGCCGCGGCAGGCGCACCAGCACCTCGCGGATCGCCTCCGTCCCACCGGTGGAGGCGCCGATGCAGATGATCCGGCCCGCAGCCGCGCCCACGCTGGCCACCGGCGCGCCGGCACTGGCCGTGCCCACGGAGGGCGGCGACAGCCGACGCACATGGGCCTCGCGTGCGGCGCGGATCTTGTCGCAGATTTCTTCGGCATAGGCGGCCAGCACCGCCGGGTTGCGCCCGTCCGGCTTGCCCGACACCTCGACCGCGCCCAGCTCCAGCGCCTTGATCGAGGCCTCCGACTCCTTGCCGGTGAAGGCCGACACCATCACCACCGGCATCGGCCGCAGACGCATCAGCCGTTCGAGGAAATCGAGCCCGTTCATGCGCGGCATTTCCACGTCCAGCGTCAGCACATCGGGGTTGAGCGTCTTGATCATCTCCCGCGCCGCCAAGGCGTCGGCCGCCATGCCGACCACCCTCATGTCGGGCTGGGCATCGATCATCCGGCGCAGCAACAGGCGCGTTGCGGCCGAATCGTCGCAGATCAGCACCTTGATGCTCATGACACGGACGCCATCCGTGCCGCGCCGAACAGCTCGACTTCGCCGACGACCGGCGCTGCCAGGAGCCGTCGCTGGTAGATCCGTTCGCGCAGCAGTGCATCCACCGGCGCAGTGGCGCTCATCCGCTTCACCATCGCCCGACCGCTGTCCGGAAAGTACACCAGCTTGCGCGAGCATTCGTCCTGCAGATCTTCGGCCACGACCGGAATGCCCTCGGTGGCGAGGTAGTCCCGCACGAAACGCACATTGCGCGCCCCCACGTCGCTATGGATGATCGATGCTACCACCCGGCCGCCGCCGAACAGCTTGGCTTCGAGCCGTTCGCGCCGGGCGCCGAGCTTGAGCAGGTGGTTGATCAGCACCTCCATGGCGAACACGCCATAGCGCGCCGAGGCCGAAACGGCCCCTGCATCGCGCTCCGCGCCGGGCAGCATGAAATGGTTGAGCCCGCCGACCCCCAGCGCCACGTCGCGGATGCAGGCCGATACGCAGGACCCGAGCACCGTCGTCATCGCACCGCCGTCGGCGCTCACGAAGTACTCCCCCGGCTGCACCTTGACCATCTCGCGCGCGAAAGTCCGGTCGAAATAGCGCTGGGCCGCCAGATGCCCGGTGCGCTCAGCGGGTGTCGCGCGGGGCATCGCTGCGCTCATACACGGTGCGGCCGCGCGAGCGGAACAAGTCCGCCGCATGGAGAAAACTCTCCGAATGCCCGGCGAACAACAGCCCTTCCGGTCGCAGCAGCGGCGCAAAGCGCTGCAAGATGCCGTATTGGGTCGGCTTGTCGAAATAGATCATCAC
Source organism: Denitromonas iodatirespirans (assembly GCF_018524365.1). Taxonomy (GTDB): domain Bacteria; phylum Pseudomonadota; class Gammaproteobacteria; order Burkholderiales; family Rhodocyclaceae; genus Nitrogeniibacter; species Nitrogeniibacter iodatirespirans. The sequence continues at coordinate 31,830 of NZ_JAEKFT010000032.1, read as the reverse complement.
GTTGCGGCAGAAGATGAAGTCCAGCGGCCCACTCACCGAATAGCGCGCATCGAGCAGGTTCACCCGGCGAAAGCTGATCATGCGCTGCAGCTCGGGACGCACCCGCACCTGATCGGTCTGGCTGCCGACGCCCTTCAAAAAGAAGCGCCGCACCCGCGCCGGGTCCATGCGCTCGATCCGGTCGGCGCGATACACCCCGGCCTCGCCCTGGGCGAGGACCTGGGTATCGATGTCGCTGGCGACGATCTGCACGGGCGGTGTCATGGAGTTGAACGCCTCGCAGGCCGCCATGGCGATCGAGTAAGGCTCTTCGCCGGTCGAAGCCGCTGCACACCAGATCTTGATCGGCTGGCGGGTGCCCATCTTCTGCAGGCGCTCGACGAGAATCTCGAAATGGTGCGCCTCGCGGAAAAAGGACGTGAGGTTGGTGGTGAGCGAATTGACGAAGGTCTCGACCTCGGCCTTGTTGCGCTCGAGCCGCTCGAGATACTCGGCGAAGGTCTTGTCGCCACAGGCGCGCAGACGCCGCGACAGCCGGCTGTAAACCATGTCCTGCTTGGCTGGCGAGAGCGAGATGCCGGCCTGCTGATGGATCAGCCGGCGGATCTTTTCGAAGTCGGCCGTGGTGAATTGAAACTCGCGCAGCGGCGTTGCCGTGTCGATCGGAGACGGCGCCACCGGGCGCGCCGCCGTATCGCGACCGAGGGTCGCGGCGCGCGCCAGGGGGGGCAAACGATTGAAACCATCGACCACGATCAGAACTCCTCCCACTCATCATTCAGCGTACTGCCCCGTGCGCGCTTGACCTTGGGCAGCGGCGCGCCGATACCCGTGCGACGCGTGGTGCGGGTCGGCAAGGTCGCCACCTTCGCCCCCCGCGCCGGCGCGCGGCGGCCGGCGACCGCGCTCGGCATGTCGTCGGACACATGGAACTGCTGCACCATGTCGACCAACGCGCGGGCCTGCTCTTCGAGCCCCACCGCCGCGGCGGTGGCCTGCTCGACCAGCGCTGCATTGTGCTGCGTCACCTCGTCCATCTGGCTGACCGCCTGGGTGACCTGCTCGATCCCGGCGCTCTGCTCGCGGCTGGCATTGGCGATGTCGGTCACCAGGGTGGTGAGCCGTTCGAAATTGCCGACCACGTGATGCATGGTCTGGCCGGTGTCGTCGACCAGTTGCACGCCGTCCTCGATGGTCTTGGTCGAATCGGCGATCAGGGTCTTGATCTCTTTGGCGGCCTGCGCGCTGCGCTGGGCCAGGCCGCGCACCTCGGTCGCCACGACGGCGAAGCCGCGCCCCTGCTCGCCGGCCCGCGCCGCCTCGACCGCGGCGTTGAGCGCCAGGATGTTGGTCTGGAAGGCGATGGTATCGATGACGCCGATGATGTCGCTGATCTTGCGTGCCGAGCTCTGGATGGTGCGCATCATGCTCACCACCTGATGCATCTTCTCGCCGCCGGCCTGCGCCTCGGTATTGGCGGCCAGCGCCAGCTCGTTGGCCTGGCGGGCGCTCTGGGCATTCTGCTGGACGGTGGCGTTCAGCTCTTCCATCGAGCTGGCCGTCTCCTCCAGCGTGCTGGCCTGCTCCTCGGTGCGGCTCGACAGGTCGGCGTTGCCGGCGGCGATCTCTTCGGCCGCGTTGCTGACCAGCTCGGCGCTCTCCTGGATCTGGCCCACCAGCTCGCGCAGGCGCGCAACGGTCGCGTTGGTGTCGTCCTTGAGCTGGCCGAAGGTGCCGTCATAGTCGGCGGCGATGGTGCGCGACAGATCGCCGGCAGCCACACTGTTGAGCACCGCGGCCACGTCGCTCAGCCCCGACTGGATCAGGTCCATCAGCGCGTTCAGGTCGTCCGACAGCTGGCGCACGAAGCCATGCTTGTCGTCGACCGGCACGCGCTGGCTCAGGTCGCCGCGGGACGCCGCCTTGAGCAGGCTGGCCACCTCGTGCTCGACGGCCACCTCGGCCGTGCGCTCGACCCACTCGATCGCCGTTCCCAGCCGAGTACCCGCATCGTCGAGCACCGGCGTGACGGAAAAATTGAAGGTGCGCCCGCCCAGCGAGACGACCGCCCGGTGCGTGCGGTTGAGCCGCTCGAGGAGTTGCCGCTGGTGCGACGGATCCTGGTGGAAAACATCGATGCTCTGCCCCATCAGCGCGTTGGCCGAGAAATGCGGCAGATCCTTGCGGATGTCCGATTCGGCCTCGCGGAAGGTCTCGGCCATCGAGCGGTTCATGTAGATGATGTTCAGATCCTGGTCGGCGATCATGACGTTGGTCGCCACGTTGTCGAGACCGATCTTGATGCGCCGCGTCTCCGCCGCCGCCCGCCGCGCCTCGCTCATGTCGAAGCCCAGCTTGACCTGCATGCACTGCAGCCCGTTGAGCACGGCGCCGAGTTCGTCATGCTGGTCGATCCGCAGGCGCGCGCGGAAATTGCCCCCGCTGATCTGGCGCAGCGCTTCGTTGGCCCGGGCCAGCGGGCGGGTCACGGCGCGCAGCGTGCCGACGCCCATCACCACCAGCACCACGAAGGCGATCACCCCGCCGGACAGGCCCACCCAACGGAAGGCGGAAGACGATGCGGCGACCGCTGCGATATCCGAGCGGGCCAGCGCATCATGCGCGCCCATCAGCTCGGCGACGCGTTCCGACAAACGCGCCTGCGCCGGCAGCACGACGCTGGCGAAATGGCTGTCGAAAGCCGAGAGGCGGCCTTCGCGCAGCATCTGCACGGCCGGGCGCACCCCCTGATCCAGGAAGTCGGCCCGGGCCTTCAGGAAGCCGTCCACCCGCGCCCGCTCATCCTCCGGCAGACCGGCCGGCGCGCCCGATGCCCACAGGGCATTGGCCTGTGCGATGTCCTCTTCGATGGCCGAGATATGCCGCTCGATACCACCGTTGCGCTGAAGCTGGGCCGGGCCGCCCGGATCTTGCGCCGCGGCCAGACGCAGATTCAGGCCGATCTCGGCAAAGCGCTCATGGGCCTGCGCCAGCTTCATCGTCGGCACCAGACGTGCTTCATACACCGACGCCATGCCATGCTCGGCCGTCCGGATGCCGAAGTAGCCGATCGCGGTGCCGACCAGGATCAAGGTGCAAACGGTCAGCACCAGCGCGCTCAGGCGCTGGCGGATGGTGATGCCGCCGACAAGCTCGCGCCAGCGCCGTTGGCGCCGGCTGACGATCTGGCCGCCGTCGAAGGCCAGGCCCTCTGCCCGCCCCTCGCGAAACTGGCGATACACCTCGGCCACCTGCCCCACCGCCATGCGGTCGGCCTTGCTGCGCACCGACATGTAGCCGACCACCTGGTTGCCTTCGCGCACCGGCGCCACGCTGGCCAGCACCCAGTAGTAGTCCCCGTTCTTGCAGCGGTTCTTGACGTAACCGGTCCACGCCCGCCCGGCCCGGAGGGTCCGCCACATGTCCTCGAAGGCCTCGGCCGGCATGTCGGGATGGCGGATGATGTTGTGCGGGCGGCCGATCAACTCTGCTTCGGTGTAGCCGCTGACCTCGATGAAGTCGCGGCTCACATAGGTCATCTGCCCCTGGAGGTCGGTCATCGAGACGAGCGAGGCATCGCTCTCGACGTCGGCCTCGCGATCGGTGACCGGCAGGTTGGTTCTCATGGCGCTCCCTTCCGATGGCTCCGCGTCGCGCGGGCATCGCCCTCTTTCGGTATTGAGGCTATTTACGGCCGGCGCCCGGGCGACTTGAACGCCGCCACGCGGGGTTGATCAGCCGGCGTCGTCGGGATCGACCAGCCCCATGTCGGGCGAGCGCATCATGCGTTCGATGTCGAGCACGATCAGCATGCGCTCGCCGACGGTGCCTAGTCCGCGCAGGAATCCTGCGCCGATCGATGCCGACAATCCGGCCGCCGGATGCAGCTCGCGGGCCGGCAGCGACACCACGTCCGAGACGCTGTCGACCACGATGCCGACCACGCGCAGGCCGATGTTGAGGATGATCACCACGGTGAACGGCGTGTACTCGACGCCGCCCACGCCGAACTTGATGCGCAGATCGGCAATGGGCACGATCGTGCCGCGCAGATTGGCAACCCCCTTGATGAAGGCGGGGGTGCCGGCAATCGGGGTGACCGGATCGTAGCCGCGGATCTCCTGCACCCGGAGGATGTCGATGGCGTACTCTTCGTCGCCCAGAAAAAAGGTCAGATACTCGCACCCGCCCGCCGCGTCGTCGGTGATGCTGGGGGGGGCGCCGGCCTGCAGTGGCATCGGGTCGATCCTGTCGGTCTGTTGACGCCGACAACGGCAGAAAGCGGCGCTTTCTGAAGGGCGAGCCCGGCCAAAAAGCGCGTCTGGGCGGGAGCCTTCAGGCGCTCAGGCGGCGACCGACTGCAGGCGGCGGGCGCCGGCGACCAGTGCCTGCAGATCGAGAATCATCGCCACGCGCCCGTCGCCCAGGATGGTGGCGCCAGAGAAGCCCTTGACGCGCCGGAAGTGGGTCTCCAGGCTCTTGATCACCACCTGATGCTGGCCGAGCAGTTCATCCACGAACAGCGCCATCTGGACGCCGTCGACCTCGACCACCACCATGATGCCGGCACACCAGTCGGTGCCCCCGTCCGCCACGCCGAACTCGCGGTGCAACGCCACCACCGGCAGGTAGCGACCGCGCAAGCGAATCAGGCGCGGCTCGCCCGAGAGGCTGTGGATCATGTCGGGGCTCACCTGCAGCGACTCGGTCACATGCCCCAGCGGCAGGATGTAGGTTTCGCTGCCGACCCGCACCGACAGGCCGTCGAGGATCGCCAGCGTGAGTGGCAGACGCACGGTGAAGCGCGTGCCGACGCCGGCGATCGACTTCACATCGATCCGCCCGCCCAGCGCATGGATGCTGCGCCGGACCACATCCATGCCCACCCCGCGACCGGACACCTCGGTGACAATCTCGGCGGTCGAGAAGCCAGGCTCGAAGATCAGCGCCCACACCGCCTCGTCGCTCAGGCTGTCCGGCGCCGGCAGGCCGCGCTCGCGCGCCTTGGCAAGGATGCGCGCGCGGTCGAGGCCGGCCCCGTCGTCGCCGACCTCGACCACGATGCTGCCGCCCTGCTGCGAAGCCGACAGCGTGATCAAGCCGCTCGGCGCCTTGCCCGCCGCGACACGCGCCTCGGGCAACTCGATGCCGTGGTCCAGGCTGTTGCGGATCAGATGGGTGAGCGGATCGGCCAAGCGCTCGACCAGTCCCTTGTCGAGCTCGGTGTGCTCGCCCAGGGTCTTGAGTTCGACCTGTTTGCCCAGCTTGCGCGACAGGTCGTGCACCAGCCGGGGAAAGCGCGAGAACACCATCGACACCGGCAGCATGCGCACCGACATCACCGAGGCCTGCAGGTCACGGGTATTGCGCTGGAGTTGGCCGAGGCTGGCCAGCAGGCGCTCGTGAAGCACCGGGTCGAGCCCCTGCGAGGATTGCAGCAACATGGCCTGGGTGATGACCAGCTCGCCGACCAGATTGATCATCTGATCCACCTTGTCGACACCGATACGGATCGAGGTGTCGGCCCCGGCCGCCGGCTTGGCCTCGCCGGCCGGCTCCCGCGGCGGCGCTTGCGGCGCGGGCACGGAGACCGGGGCGGCGGGCAGATCCGGCAAGGGGTCGAAAAAGCCGTAGGCGGTCTCTTCGCCGGCCGGCGCCCCGCCGTCGGTGGCCGAAATCTCCACCGTGCCCGGCGCGGCCATGAAATCGAGAATGCCCTGCAAGGTGTCGGCCGGCATCAGGGTGGTGATCTTGAGCCACCAGCGTGCGTCGTCCGCCTCGGGCGGCGGGCGATACACGATCTCGACCCCGCCGATCCGCCCCAGCTCGTCGAGCAGGTTGTCCTGCAGCGTCGGCTGCGCCGCCACGGCCGGCTCGGGCACGAAGCGCACGTCGAACACGTCGGCCTGCAGGCCACGGGACTCGCGCACGGGCAAGGGGTCGGCCGATGCCGCCACGGCCGGGGCTTGGCCCACCGGTGCGGCGGGCAGCAGCCGCGTCAGTCGCTCGATGATGGCCGCTGCCGGCGCCGGATCGACCTGGCATTCCTGGCGATGGCCCGCCAGTTGCGCGCGCAGGATGTCGTCGGCGGCCAGACAGGCATCGACCATGTCGGCGGTGAGTGCCCGCTCGCCTTTGCGCACCGCATCGAGCAGGTTTTCCATCACATGAGTGATGTCGGCCATGTCGGAAAAACCGAAGGTGCCGGCCGAGCCCTTGATGGAATGGGCCGCGCGGAACACGGCATTGAGATCTTCGTCGTCGGGGCGACGCAGGTCGATCGACACCAGCAGCGATTCGATCTGGCCCAGATGCTCGGCGGCCTCGTCGAAAAACACTTGATGGAACTGGCGCATGTCGATGGACACGATCCGCCCTCCTCAGCCGATGACCTTGCGCACCACTTCGATCAGCTTGAGCGGATCGAAGGGCTTGACCATCCAGCCGGTGGCGCCGGCCGCGCGCCCCTGCGATTTCATCTCGTCGGAGGATTCGGTGGTCAACATCAGGATCGGCACCTGCCGGTAGGCAGGCAACTCGCGCAATGCGCGGACCAGGCCGAGGCCGTCCATGCGCGGCATGTTCAGATCGGTCAGCACCAGATCGAAGACCCGCTCGTTGGCCTGCTCGAGGCCGTCGCAGCCGTCCGCCGCCTCGACCACCGTATAGCCGGCGCTGGTGAGGGTGACGCAGACCATCTGGCGAATGGAGGTCGAATCGTCAACGGCAAGTACGTTCTTGGTCATGCTCCCTGTCCTGTTGATTGACCTGGCACCCGCCCTGCGCGGCCGTCCGGCACCTCGTTGCGGTCGCGCCAGTGGCGCACAGTACGCGCGCCGTCCGCCCTGTTCACTACGTCATGGGCGCCATCGACTTTAGTGGCTCGCGACGCGGCGGCGCGGCAGGCGTCAGCGCATCTGCGGCATGACGATGCGCGGCCGCAATTCGCCGCGCGGCGAATCCAGCGGCGGCGGTGCCGTCCCTGCGTCCATCGGGGGCGGCGGCAAGGCGATCAGCGGTTTGCGCTGGCCGATGCGCTCGGCAATGGCCGCCTCGTCGCTTCCGTTGCCGACCTCCAGGGGCTCGGGTGTGCCCCGAATCGCCGCTTCGGTCTTGCGGTTGAGTACGATGATGCTGATCCTCCGGTTGGTCGGATCATAGGGGTCGTCGCTCTTGAACGGGACGGTGTCGGCCAGCCCGACGACACGGATCACCTTGTCGTCCTCCAACCCGCCGCTCACCAGCTCGCGCCGCGAGGCGTTGGCCCGGTTGGCCGACAGCTCCCAGTTCGAGAACCCGCGGCTACCGCCGGCATAGCGGCTGGCGTCGGTGTGGCCGGAGAGGCTGATGCGGTTGTCCACCTGGTTGAGCGCACGCCCGATGGCATGCAGCAAGGTACGGGTATAGGACTGCAGCACGTCGCTGGCCTGGGCGAACATCGGGCGGTTCTGCTCGTCGACGATCTGAATGCGCAGGCCCTCTTCGGTGATGTCCATCACCAGCTGGTCCTTCAGCACCCGCAGCGCAGAGCTGGCCTCGATCAGGGCCTCGATCTGCCCCTTGAGGTCGAGCAGCGCGGCGCGTTCGTTCGCTTCGAATTCGGCCGCGTCGTTCCCCTTGGCAATGGCCGAGGGATCGCGCGCGGCGTCAAGGTTGATGGTCTTGTTGCCCTGCACGTCGCCGCGCTTGAGCTGGCCCAGCGAGCGGGTCAGATCCTCGCCCCCGCCCTTGATGATGCTGGAGCTGTCGCCCGAACCGGTTCCGCCTTCCAGGCCGACCTTGAGCGGGTTCTGGAAAAAGTCGGCAATGCCTTCCTTGTCGCCCTGGGCGGTCGAGCCGAGCAGCCACATCAGCAGGAAGAAGGCCATCATGGCCGTCACGAAGTCGGCGTAGGCAATCTTCCAGGCGCCCCCGTGGGCACCCCCGCCGCCCTTCTTGATCTTCTTGACGACTATCGGTTGTTGGGTATCGTCACTCATGCGATCACGATCTCAAGGCGATCCGGCCGGCTCAGAAGTTGTGAAGAAATCGTAGCGAGCGCAGGCAGATCGGGTGCGGCCGGCGCGCAGCAAGCGGAATGTATTCAAATACATGAGCATTGCGAGCACCGCCCAATCCCGAGATGCCAAGCGCAGTCGATTTATTCACAACTTCTCAGCCCTTGCGGCTCTTGACTTCGGTTTCGAGCTCGATGAAGGTCGGGCGATCGGTCGAGAACAGCACCTTGCGGCCGAACTCGATGGCCACCTGCGGTGCATAGCCGTTCATGCTGGCGAGCAGCACCACCTTCATGCACTGATAGATCTTGCTGCCCTCTTCGACCTTCTGCTCGAGCTGACCGGCGATCGGCGCCACGAATCCGTAGGAAGCCAGAATGCCGAGGAAGGTGCCGACCAGCGCGCCGCCGATCATCTTGCCGAGCACGGCCGGCGGCTGGCCGACCGAGCCCATCACGTTGACCACGCCCATCACCGCCACCACGATACCGAAGGCCGGCACGGCATCGGCCACTTTCGACATCACATGCGCCGGGCCATGCGCTTCCTGGTGGTGGGTTTCGATTTCCATGTCCATCAGGTTTTCGATTTCGAAGGCATTGAGGTTGCCGCCGACCATCATGCGCAGATAGTCGGTCAAGAACTCGACCGCGTGATGATCGGCCATGAAAGACGGGTACTTGGAGAAGATCGGGCTGGACTCGGCGTTTTCGATGTCGCCCTCGATCGACATCAGGCCTTCCTTGCGCACCTTGGACAACAGCTCGTACATGAGCGACAGCACGTCCATGTAGTAGGCCTTGTTGTAGGCGGAGCCCTTGAGCACCGACGGCAGCGCGCCCAGGGTCGCCTTGATGTTCTTCGCGCCGTTGCTGGCGATGAAGCCGCCGATCATCAGACCGACGATCGCCACGTATTCGGTGGGTACCCACAGCGCCGCCAGGCTGCCGTGAATGGCATAGGTGCCCAGAGACGCGGCGAGCACGATGACGTATCCGATGATGAGGAACATCGAAGCAACCCTTGTGTTGTCTGATCTACGGCACGGGCGCTCCGCACGGGGCCACGTGACACAAGCCTGCTAACGGCGCTGCCAAGAGAAACTTGAGCACCTGAACGGCCTGAGAATGGCTTGCCGCGGGCCTTTCAAAAAAAACCGCCGGTAATCTCCGGCGGCATGGAACCCCTTGCAAAGCAAGGAGGAGGTCAGACCATGGCATTGCGATCAGTCGCAATCCTCCGTGAGCGGCGACCCTTTCCGGCTCGGGAGGGCATGTTGCACAGACCGCACACATACTCATGCGTGGGATCGTAGGCATGCGCGACATAGTTGCCGCCGCAGCATGTACACGTGGCCTGTTGCAACAAATCGGCATCGAAGAAGCGCACCAGCGTCCACGCGCGGGTGAGGCTCAGCACTTCTTCCATATCTTCGGCCTCGATGTGATCGAGGTACAGGCGGAACGCCTTGAGGATGGCGTCCAGATCCGGCAGCGCCGCGGTGTCCTTCATGAACCGGTAGAAGGACATGAACAGCGAGGAATGGACGTTGGGCTGCCAGGTGATGAACCAGTCGGTCGAGAACGGCAGCATGCCCTTCGGGGGCGAGACGCCGCGCACTTCCTTGTAGAGCTTGAGCAGGCGCTCGCGGCTCAACTGCGTTTCGGATTCGAGCATCTGCATGCGCGCGCCGAGGCGGATCATCTCCACTGCACGCTGGATGTCTTCGGCTTCGGCGAGAACGCTCTTGTTGCGCATGGGGCTCTCCCGGGATCAGGCCAGCGTTTCGACCGGCTTGCCGGCGGCGATGATGGCGGCATGCAAGGAGGCGGTGGCCGCATCGCGGCCCTGGCCGGAGAGCATGCCGAGCAGCGCGCTGTCGTCGAAGCGCACGCGGCACAGCATCATCTGCTGGCTGGACAGGCGCACGATCTGGGCGGTGGTCAGCGAGGCGAGCAGATCGGCCACGTCGGCGCCGATACCCAGACGGAACATGGCGATCTCGCGATCCTCGCGCACCAGTTGCTGGGCGAGCATGAGATAGGCGAGATTGAGTTCCCGGATTTCGTCCTGCAAGTCGGCGCTTTTCATTATTGAACCCTCCTGACCCTGGTCGCGCAGATGCACTATTGGGGACCAATGTGCTCGGAGGCAGGCGGCGCCGGTATCGGGGCGGAAGGTAAGTTCCCGTCAGAACATGGACGGTATGGCGTGTCAGGTTTTTTCTGACACATTCAGACATATTTGCGCGCGGCGCGCCGTGCGCGGGCCGGGATCAGCTCGGTGCGAGCACGTCGTCCGGGGTCTCCAGCAGCGCAAGAATACGCTCGATGCTCATCGGCCGCCCGAAGTAATAGCCCTGGAAATACTCGCAGTTCTCGCGTTTGAGGATCTCCACCTGCTCGGCCGTCTCGACGCCTTCGGCAATCGTCGAGCGCCGCATGCTGTGCGCCAGCGCGATGATGGCACGGACGATGGCCGCGTCTTCCTCGTCCACGCACAGGTCGCGCACGAAGGATTTGTCGATCTTGATGACGTCGAGCGGAAAACGCTTGAGGTAGGACAGCGACGAATAGCCGGTGCCGAAGTCGTCGACCGAAATGCGCACGCCCATGTTGCGCAGCGCGCGCAGCATGCCGGCGGTCGATTCGGCGTCCTGCATCAGCGAGGATTCGGTGATCTCGAGCATCAAGGCCTTGGGCGACAGCGAGGAGGCGCTCAGCGCATCGCGTACCGCTTCGAGCAGGCGCGGCTGGCCGAACTGCACGGCCGAGACGTTGACCGACACGCTCATGTGCGAATGCCCAGCCACATGCCAGCCGCGGCAGCAGCGGCAGGCCTCTTCCAGCACCCAGGCGCCGATGTCGACGATCAGGCCGGTTTCGTCGGCCAGCGTGATGAAGCGGTCCGGCGCCACCCGACCCAGGCGCGGGTGGTTCCAGCGCACCAGCGCTTCGGCGCTGACCACCTTGCCGGTGCGCGCCTCGATCACCGGCTGGAATTCGAGAAACAGCTCGTTGCGTTCGACCGCATGGCGCAGATCCGCCTCGAGCGCCACACGCTCGGTGGACGCCGCGTTCATCGTCCGGTCGTAGAAGCAGTAGTTGTTGCCGCCGCGCTTCTTGGCCTGCGCACTGGCGGTCTCGGCGCTCATCAGCAGCTCATAGACCTGCGTGCCGTCGGCGGGAATCAGGGCCACGCCGGTGCTGGGCGTGAGAAACAGCTCGATGCCGTCCTTCATGAAGGGCGCGTCGAAAACCTTGTCGATCCAGCGGGCGAACACTTCGGCACTTTGCCGCTCGCCGATGCCGGGCACGAACACGCCGAATTCGTCGCCGCCGAGCCGTGCCAGCAGCACGTCCGACTGCAGCACCTCGGTCAGCCGCTGGCTGACCTCCTTGAGCACCGCGTTGCCCGCCTCGTAGCCGAAGCTGGCGTTCACCCGCAGAAAGCGGTCGATGTCGATCACGAACAGCGCACCGCGCACGGTGCGGCCCTGGCGCTGCGTGGTCGCCAGCCACTCGGTGACCTTGTCGCAGAACAGGTTCTGGTTGGGCAGCGCCGAGAGCTTGTCGTAGTAGGACAGCTGCTGGATGCGGTCGTCGGCCTGGCGCACGGCGCGCCGCGCCTGGGCCCCGCGCAGCTCGCGCTCGATGACCGGCACCATGCGCTCGTACTGCCCCTTGGGAATGAAGTCGTGCACGCCGTCGTACATCGCCGAGACGGCCAGCTGGTGGCTGATGTGCGCCGAATGGATGATGAACGGAATGTCGCGCCCGCTGCGCTTGAGCACTTCGAGCGCCGCCAGCGCGTCGAAGCCGGGCATGTTGTGATCGGAAATGACCAGGTCCCAGTCATTGCCGGCGAGCTCGGCCGCCATGTCGATTTCGCTATCGACACGGCGATACTCGATGGCCACGCCCCGCTGGGCCAGTTCGGCCTGCAGCAGGAAAGCATCGTCCTCGACATCGTCAACCACCAACGCCCGAATCGGTCTGTCTGGCATGGCAGCGGCGTCCTCCGCTTGCATTTGTATATCGACCTAGCCGCGTTCGTTCAACACCGTCGGGCTTACGGCACCGTCGGCATAAACTTGAGTCCCTTTCATGCCCACATGCTGACCCGCCAGTCCTTGACGGATAGCGTCTGCGCATACGCCGGACTGGACGCTCGCCACCCGGTTGCGCCCCTGCGCCTTGGCCAGATAGGCGCCCTGGTCGGCCACCTTGATCAGGGCGTCCGGGTCCGGCATGTGCGCTTCGCTCTGGGCCACTCCGGCGCTGATCGACAGGCTCAAGACCACCTCGCCCGCGCTCACCCGCGCGGCGCGCACCGCCTGACGCACCCGCTCGCCGCAATGCAGCGCGGCCTCCAGATCGGTTTCCGGACACAGCACCAGGAACTCGTCGCCGCCGGTGCGCGCCACCATGTCCGGGGCGCGCAGCGCATGCTTGATGGCCGCGGAGATCTGGCACAACACCTGGTCGCCGACATCATGGCCATGGGTATCGTTGATCTGCTTGAAGGCATCGATGTCGATCACCATTGCGCACAGCGGTCGCCCGCTGCGCTGGGCACTGGCCCAGGCCTGCTGCATGCGCTCGATGGCATAGCGCCGATTGGGAAAGCCGGTCAGCGGGTCGGTCATGGCGGCCTCTTCGAGGCGCCGGTTCTTGACCGCCAGCTCGGCGGCGAAACGGCGGATCTCCTCGCGGTCGTGCTCGACCTCCTGCTGCAGCCGGATCACCCGATGGCCGGCCCGCAGCCGCGCCGCCAGCAGGCGGGGCCGCACCGGTTTGGTCACGTAGTCGTCCGCGCCATTGTCGAAGGCCTCGATCAGGCACTCGTCGTCCCCGTGTTCGGTCAGGACCAGGATGTAGATACCGCGGCCGATCCGCGTCTGTCGCAGGGCACGGGTCAGGCTCAGGCCGTCGATCTCGACCACGCCCGCGTCGACCAGCATCATCTGCGGCTGCACCTCCAGCGCCAGCTCCATGCCCTGGCGCCCGCAATCGGCCTCGAACACGTCATGCCCGGCACGCTCCAGCATGCCGCGCAGCAACCCTCGCACGGCCGGATCGGCATCGACCACCAGCACCCGCAGGCGCGAGGCCGCCACCATGCTCGGCGACTTCGCCGCCTCGGCCGCCGCGCCCGATGTCGACCGCGGCCCCATCGCCGGGACGGGTGTCGTCATCGGCGGCAGGGCCTGTGCCGGCATTTTCAACAGGCGCGCCCAGTCGACCCAGCTCTCGATCGCGCCGTCGCACAGGGCGTTGACGCCGTCGGGATCGATCCCCAGCCGCTCGCCCAAGGGATACAGCCAAGCCACCCGCTCGGCCCGCCCGCTCGGGTCGGCCAGGCAGGTCTGGCGAATGGCGTCGGCCAACCGCAGGGCATCCAGAATCTGGCGCTGCCGGCTGTCGGCCGGCCATTGCGCGCGCTCAGGCACTTCGAACAGCGCCGCGGCCTCGACGAACAGACGCGGCAGCCCCCAGTCGGCCAGCATGGCGGCGGTCAGCTCGCGATGGTCCATGGCAAAGGCGGTGCGCTCACTGGCCGCCAGATCGCCGTCGTCGGACGCGCTCAGGAGCGTCAGCAGCTCGCCGTAGGCATCGGGGTAGATGGTGGCCAGCGCCAGTTCGCCGATCCGCGACAGCAGACCGAGGCAGAACATTTCGTCGGGCGGCACCGTGCGGATGCGCTGTGCCACCGCCTGCAGGGCCACCGCCGTCAGCAGCGCGCCGGACCAGTAGGCATCGTAGTCGAAGGCCTTGCAGGCGCCGCTGCGCAGGCTCGACAGCAGCGAAAAGCCCAGGGCCATGTTGCGCACGGCCGGCAAGCCGAGCACCGTCAGCGCGTCCTGGACCGAAGCGATCTTCCGCCGCCCGCCGACGGTCGCGCCATTGGCCGCCTTGATCAGACGGCCGACGAAGGCCGGATCGGTCTTGATCACGCGCGTCAGCTCCGCCAGCGACACGTCGTCCTGGCGGGTCAGGCGAATGATGGCCAGCGCCGAGCCTTTGGGCGAAGGCAGATCCCCCGAGGCTTTGATCTGCTCGAAGGTTCGGATGTCTATCGTGGAACCCATGCGTTTGTCTTGGTTCTCGTCCGGTCGCGTGAAGCGCGTGTGGCGCCGTCTGGGGATCTCCCGACAGCTTACGGCCCGTCGCCGCCCGACTTTAGACCCGCGCGCATGGGCCGGCCGATACGGTCGCGTCGCCTGCTAGAATGAGCCAGCTCAGCGGCCCGCGCGAGCGGGCGTTCCGGAGAGTGTTCATGAAGTTCTGTTCAGCCTGTGGCGCCACTGTCAGCCTGCGGGTCCCGGCCGGGGACGCGCTGCCCCGTCATGTCTGCGACGACTGCGGCGAAATCCACTACCTGAATCCGAAAATGGTGGTCGGCGCAATTCCGGTGTGGGGCGACCGGATCCTGCTGTGCCGACGGGCCATCGAACCGCGCTACGGCAAATGGACCCTGCCGGCCGGCTTCATGGAGAATCGCGAAACCACCGCCCAGGCCGCCGCCCGCGAAACCCTCGAAGAGGCCTGCGCCCGCATCCGCGTCGGCCCCCTTTTCGCGCTGGTCAATATTCCCGAGATCAGCCAGGTGCATCTGTTCTACCGGGCCGAACTGCAGGACGCCGACTTTGCCGCCGGCGCCGAATCGCTCGAGGTCGCGCTGTTCCACGAAGCCGAGATTCCCTGGGACACCCTGGCCTTCCGCTCGGTCACTTTCGCCCTCAAGCGTTTTCTCGAGGATCGCCGCAACGAACGCTATGGCGTCCATACCGAGGATCTGGCCTTGGCCAGGACCTCCCTCCCGGAAGGAACCTAAGCCTGGTCCAAACGCTCTAACAGGCGAGTTTCGGACCGCCCGCCCCCCACTGACCGGAGCGCCTTGCCACATGTCTGCCGTTGAATCTCCTGACCTGCAGCCCCATCGACCGGCAGCCCGTCCGTGGATCCTCACCCTGGACACCAACGGTCACCCCCACCGCTGGGTCAGCTGGCAGGCGGCCTGTACCTATCACGCGCGCGACATGGTCGCCTGGTCGATCGGCGCCCAGGCCTTTCACATTCTCGGGGGCACCTGCCGCATCACCGGCGAGCGCTCGTCGATCAGCAGCCAGAGCATCATCGCCATCAAGGGCCGTGCCTTGCGCCCCGGCAGCCTGCGGCAAGTCCCGCCGCTGAACAACCGCGAACTGTTCCACCGCGACCGCCACACCTGCGCCTACTGCGGCACCACCCTGTCGGGCGCACTGCTCACCCGCGACCATATCGAGCCGGTCTCGCGCGGCGGCAAGGATGTGTGGATGAACGTGGTCACCGCCTGTCGCAGCTGCAACCAGCGCAAGGACAACCGCCGCCCCGAGCGCGCCGGCATGACGCTGCTGTACGCCCCCTACGTGCCCAACAAGGCCGAATACCTGATCCTCTCCAACCGCAACATCCTGGCCGACCAGATGGATTTCCTGGTCCAGCATGTGCCCAAGCAGAGCCGCGTCAGGCTGTCCTGAGCCCCGCCCTCAGGCCGTTGCATCCGCCTTGGCGGGCGGGCGCTTGTACTCGTCGGGATCGGCATCCACCAAGGCCAGCACCACCCATCCCGCCTTGGGTTGAACCTCGGTTTCGGAGGCAAACACTTCGACCCGCCCCTTGGGGTCGATGGCGAACAGCGGCACCGCCCGCTCGCCGTAGTTGGCGCGGAACTGCTCGAAGCTGAAGGCCTCGCTGATGTTGGTACGGCGGATCTCGGCGCCACGCGCCAGACGACGCGACAGCTCGACGAAATTGACACCATCGCCGAAGGCTTCGAGCCCAGCCAGCGACACCGCCTTGCGCCCCTTCTCCCGCGCCCCGACCCGCAGCGCATACACCCGCTTCGGGCCGAAGTCGCCCTTGAAGCGGGTGCACGCCAGCTCGTTCAGGTGCTCGTCGGCCGTCATCGCCAGCACCCGGCCCAGCCCCGCGGTGTTCAGATACACCTCGGCATGCTCCGACAGCGGGTTGCCGTAATACGTCTGCAGACCGGCCATGCGGGCGCGGCTGACGTTGTCCCACAGCATGTCGGTGAGGCGCACCGCCACAGCGTTCTGGCTCAGGGCCTGGGCGATGGCCCGCGCCAGCGGATTGGCGCCGACGATCAGGAAGCCGCCCGAGCCGGGCTCGGCCACCTTCAGCAACCGGGCCAGCGGGCCGGCCGTGAGGCTCTGCAACACCACCGTGCCGATGATCACCACGAAGGTCAGCGGCACCAGTAGCACCGCGTCCGCATAGCCCTTCTGCTCCAGTTGCAAGGAGAACAGTGCGATCACGGCCGCGGCGACGATGCCACGCGGCGCGATCCAGGCCAGCAGGCCGCGCTCGCGCCAGCTCAGACTCGAGGCGCGGGTGGACCACAAGACGTTGAGCGGACGCGCCAGAAACTGCACCACCACGAAAATCTGCACCGCCGACCAGCCCAGCCCGAGCAGCAGGTCCAGGTCCAGCCGCGCCGCCAGGAGGATGAACAGCGCGGTGATCAGCAGCAGGCTCAGGCTTTCCTTGAAGGACAGGATCTCCTCCACCGGCACGCCCTTGCGGTTGGCCAGGTAGATGCCCATCACGGTCACCGCCAGCAGGCCCGACTCGTGCGCCAGCGCGTTCGACAGCGCAAAGGCGCCCATCACCGCCGCCAGCGTCGCCACGTTGAACATGTAGTGCGGCAGCCAGTCGCGGCGCAGCGCCTCGCCCACCAGATAGCCGACGCCGATGCCTGTCATCGAGCCGACGAGGATCAGCCGGACGAACACCGTCAGGGTCGCCCCGAGGGCCCCGCCGCCGGTGCCCGAGGAGATCAGGAACTCATACACCAGCACTGCCAGCAGCGCGCCGATGGGGTCGATGATGATGCCCTCCCAGCGCAGCACGTTGGCGATGTGCATGGTCGGGCGCACGGTGCGCAGCATGGGCACGATCACCGTCGGGCCGGTCACCACCATCACCGCGCCGAACAACGTGGACAGCCCCCAGGAGATGCCGGTGATCCACTGCGTGGCGACGGTGACGATGCCCCAGGTGACCAGCGCGCCGGTGGTCACGAAGCGGCGCACCACCGTTTCGATACCGCGGATATCGGAGAACTTGAGCGTCAGGCTGCCTTCGAAAAGGATCACCGACACCGCCAGCGACACGAAGGGAAACAGCAGATCGCCGAGCAGGATGTCCGGTTTCAGCCAGCCGCCGACCGGCCCGGCAAGGATGCCGGTCAGCAGCAGGAACAGGATCGCCGGCAGGCGCAGGCGCCAGGCCAGCCACTGGCAGGCGCCGCCGACGACGCCGATGGCGGCGATGGTGGCGATGATCGTATCGGTCACGCGAACTCCGTCAATCAAGTATCGGCGATGCTTTTGCTGCGCCGCAGCACAACGACTACAGCATAGCCGCTTTGCGGTTCAGTGTCTGCCGCGCGGCGACGACATGCGGGCGACCCGCGCGCGTAGCGCCGCAGGCACCGGCACCTCGCGCCAGGCACCGGGTGCCAGGCCGGCCAGCGACCAGTCGCCGATGGCGCTGCGGATCAGGCGCAGCGTCGGATGGCCGACCTTGGCCGTCATGCGCCGCACCTGGCGGTTCTTGCCCTCGCGCAGCACCAGCTCGACCCAGCAGGTCGGGATCGCCTTGCGCTCGCGGATCGGGGGGGTGCGCGGCCACAGCCACGCCGGCTCGGGCACGAGGCGCGCCTCGGCCGGTGCGCTGCGAAAGTCGCCCAGGTCGACGCCCTCGCGCAGGACGGCCAGCGCCGCCTCGTCGGGGATCCCTTCGACCTGCGCCAGATAGGTCTTCGGCGCCTTGTGGCGCGGATCGGCAATGCGGTGCTGGAGGCCGCCGTCGTCGGTCAGCAGCAGCAGGCCCTCGCTGTCGGCATCGAGCCGCCCGGCCGGATAGACGCCGGGTACGTCGATGAAATGCTTCAGCGTCAGCCGCGCCCCTTCGGGCGAGAACTGGCACAGCACCTCGAAGGGCTTGTTGAACAGCAGGATACGCGACATGCGGCCGAGCCCGACCTCACCGCCCGGCGGCGATCACGCCGCGTAGCAGCGCAAACGGTGCGAGAACTCCTGCAACTGGGCGATGCCGCTTTGCTCGGCGCGCTCGATCCAGTCACGCAATTGCGCCAGCAGCTGCTCGGACGACACCGAGGAGCGTGCCCACAGGGCCGCCAGCTCGCTGCGCATGCGCTCGAGCATGGCCAGCCGGTCGCTGTGCGCGAGAGCGGCGTTGCGCTGGGCCTGCATGTCGTCGGGCAGGCCGGCCGATTCGCGCTGCAGCAGGCGGACCAGCTCGGTGGAACGCAGCTTGAAGGTCTGGGCATGCTTCTGGCGCAGCGCCTCGATCTCCTCGTGGTAGGTCTGGCGCAGGCTGCGCAGATAGCGCGTCATCACGTCGTAGCGATGGGTGATGATGGCCCCCAGCATCTCGCCGTCGGGCACCTGCCGCGCCGCGCCGAACTTGGGCAGCGGGATCACCTTCTTGGGCGTTGCCAGGCGAACGAACTGCAGCAAGCGGATGTACATCCAGCCGATGTCGAATTCATACCAGCGCGCCGACAGCTTGGCCGAGGTGGCGAAGCTGTGGTGGTTGTTGTGCAACTCCTCGCCGCCGATCAGGATGCCCCAGGGCAGCAGGTTGCGCGAGGCGTCGGCGCAGTCGAAGTTGCGATAGCCCCAGAAATGCCCCACACCGTTGATGACGCCGGCAGCGAAGAACGGAATCCAGATCATCTGCACCGCCCAGATGGTCAGGCCGATGGCGCCGAACAGCACCAGATCGATCACCAGCATCAGGCCGATGCCCAGGGTGTTGCGCCGGTAGAGATGGCGTTCGAGCCAATCATCGGGCGTGCCGTGGCCGTAGCGGTCCAGGGTTTCCTGGTTCAACGCTTCGGCCTGATACAGCTCGGCACCCTGCCACAGCACCTTCTTCAGGCCGCGCGTCTGCGGGCTGTGCGGATCGTCCGGAGTTTCGCACTTGGCGTGGTGCTTGCGGTGGATCGCCGCCCACTCCTTGGTCACCATGCCGGTGGTCATCCACAGCCAGAAACGGAAGAAGTGGCTGGGAATCGCGTGCAGCTCCAGCGCGCGGTGCGCCTGGTGGCGATGCAGGAAGATGGTGACGGAGGCGATCGTCACATGCGTCAGGCCGAGCGCCACCAGCACATAACCCCACCAGGGCAGATCAATCAGGCCATTCAACATGTGAGGCACATCCTTTTAAAACTCAGGGGGTGGATTATACGTGAAGGCAGTCCCGGCCCTTCAATCCACCAATTTCACCGGCAGACGGTCGATGCGTGTCGCCGCCGTCCAGTGCCGTTGCCAGTTGTCTCGGTAGGCGCGGGCCACATCTCCGTGCCCGTGGAGGACCAGCACGTTCTCCGCGTTCTTCCGCCCGGCCGACCAGGTGAAGTTGTAAGACCCGCTGATCACCACGGGGTTCGCGCTGTCGGCATCGATCAGAATGATCTTGTTGTGCGCGGCGCTGTAAGCCGTCTCCAGCGCCACCGGTACGCCGGCCGCCAACAGCTGCGGCAGGGCATTCTTGCCGCGCTGGTTCATCTTCGCATCGGCCAGCACACGCACGCTCACACCGCGCCCATGCGCCGCCACCAGCGCCTCGGCCACGCTCTTGCGGGTGAAGATGTAGCTTTGCACCTGCACGCTGCGGCGCGCCTGCCCGATCAAGGCGATCAGCCGCGCCTCGACCGGATCCTGCGGGGCGAACAGCACCTCGACCTGGCCCTCGGCCGCCACCGGGCCGAGCGCCGCGCCGGCCATCGCCGGCCACAGCATGGCAGCCACCAGCAGCCAGCGACTCACGCGCACCGCACCAGGCGCGCGGCGAAAAAGCCGTCGGTGTCGTGATGGAAGGGGTCGAGCCGCAGATAGGGGCTGTCGCTTTGCGGCAGGTCGATGCCCTGTTTGGCCAACGCCGGCAGCGCCGGCTCCACCGCGAACGCGGGGTGTTCGGCCACAAAAGCCTCGACCACCGCCTCGTTCTCCTCGGCCATCGGGCTGCAGGTGGCATACACCAGCACGCCACCCGGCTTCACCAGGCGCGCGGCGGCCATGAGGATCGAGGCCTGCAGCGCGGCCTTGTCGGCCAGTTGCTCCGGCCCCTGGCGCCATTTGAGATCGGGGTTGCGCCGCAGCGTGCCCAGGCCAGAACACGGCGCGTCGACCAGCACCCGGTCCACCTTGCCGGCCAGGCGCGAGAGGCGCGCATCCAGCTCGTCGCGGATCGCCATCGGCTGCACATTGGCCAGCCCGGCACGCTTGGCGCGCTGCGCCAGCTCCGACAGGCGCCCGGCCGACACGTCGAAGGCATGCACGCGGCCGCTGTTGCGCATCAGCGCGCCGATCTGCAGGCTCTTGCCACCCGCACCGGCACAGAAATCGACGATCTGCTCGCCACGGCGCGCACCGAGCAGATGACCGAGCAGCTGGCTGCCCTCGTCCTGCACTTCGATGCTGCCATCGACCATCAGCGCATGGCGCTGCAGCGCCGGTTTGCCGATCACACGCAGCGCCTGCGGTGCCCAGCGCCCGGCCACGGTCTCGATGCCGGCGGCCGCCAGCGCGGCCTGCACCGCCTCGCGTTTGGCCTTGAGGATGTTCACCCGCAGATCGAGCGGCGCCGGCTGCTTGAAGGCCTCGGCCACGGCCATGGCGGTCTCGGCCGGCCACGGCCAGCGCGCCCACAGCCAGTCGGGCAGATCGGCCTGTTCGGCCGGCGTCAGTGCTGTGGCGTCCTGCGTCTGCCAGGCACCGGCGGCCCAGGCCGCGACCAGCGCTTCGGCCCCGGCGCCCTCGCCCGCCGCATGTCGCAGCCGGCGCAGATGGCGCAGGCAGCCGAACACCGCATCGCCCACGCGGGCGCGGTCGCGGCTGCCCAGCGCCGAATGCTTGCGAAAATACTGCTGCACCGTGGCATCGGCGGGGTGCTCGAAACGCAGCAGTTGCTCGAGCAGACGTGCCGTGTGCTGGTGCAGCACGGCGGGAAACGGCGAATTCATGAGGGACTCCCGGACCGTGGCGCGCCGAGCTCGACCCGCTCGGCCTGTTGATCCAGCACGTCGCCCTTGCCGTTCTCGACGCGGATGCGCACCGGCAGGTTGTGGCTGGCGCTGGCCAGCCACAGGTCGATCTTGACCTTGCCATCCTCGGAGCGCACCGAAAAATGGCGGGTCGGCAACTCGCCCAGCGGCAGGCTCACGACGGCCTCGCCCAGGTCGCGCACCGTCGCCACGGCGGCCGACTTGTTGTTCACCACGGTCAGTTCGAACGGTGTCTGGCGTGCTGCCGGCTGCGCCAGCTGATGCCCGATGCTGAGCACGTCCTGATCGCCGGCACCGAGCGGCGCCTGGCGTTTGCTGTCGCCACGGTCGATGCGCACCTCGCCCTTGGCCCAGTCGAAAACCGCCGCCTGGAGCGGCTTGCCGCGCTGGTCGACGCTGAAGCGCTCGGGGCGCAGCCCCTGTGTCGTCAATGCGCCCTCGCTGCGTTGCAGATAGCGAAAATTCTTGAGGATCGCGGCCAGACCGGTGGTCTCGACCAGCGACTCCATGCGATAGCGCCGCGCATCGTGCCACCAGCTGTGCGTGGCCCGGCCGATCTGAAGCCCGCCGTCGCCGTGAAAAACGCGGTAGATGATGCGCCCCTGCGCCGGCCACGACGCGGCTTCGGCCATCGCCAGCGAAGCGCTCGCCATCAGCGCGACCAGGCACAGCACCCGGGCGAACACGCCACGGCGCATCACGCCACCTCCGGCTGCGGGCTGATCAGCACGCCGTCCTGGCGCGCCCCGGCCACGCGGGCCACGCCGTTGTCGATGCTCACCCGGCCTTCGACGATCCAGCGTACCGCCTGCGGGAAGATGCGGTGCTCGTGCACCAGCACCCGCGCGGCCAGCGCCGCTTCGTCGTCGCCATCCATGACCGGCACCGCCGCCTGGATGATGATCGGCCCGCAATCGAGCTCGGCGGTGACGAAGTGCACCGTCGTGCCATGCACCCGTACGCCGGCCTCCAGCGCGCGCCGATGGGTGTGCAGGCCGGTGAAGGACGGCAGCAGCGAGGGATGGATGTTGATCAGCCGGCCTTCGTAGCGGCGCACGAAATCGGACGTCAGCACGCGCATGAAACCAGCCAGCACCACCAGGTCGGGCGTGTGGCGGTCGATGGTCTCGGCCAGCGCGGCGTCGAAACTGGCGCGGTCCGGGTAGCCCGAGTGGTCGACTACGGCGGTGGCAATGCCCTGCGCCGCAGCAAAGGCCAGGCCGGCGGCATTGGGCCGGTTGCTGATCACCGCCGCGATGCGCGCGCCGGGGATGGCCGCGCGCACGATGGCTTCCATATTGCTGCCGCGGCCGGAAATGAGGATGACGATGGATTTCATGTGACTGACTCGGGGCGCTCTCGCCCGGCAGGGATCGACCCCGCCAGCGGATGACGATTACAGGGGAAGAAAAACGGCCGTCGCGGCGTTCTGGATGACACGGGTGATGGTGCGCCCCTCGCGCTCGGCCAGCACGTCGGCCAGCGCATCGAGCAAGGCGATCTGGCGGCCGAACTCGCGCTCGAAGCTCAGATTGGTCACCGGCCCCATCTCGTTGCTCAGGAGCAGCAACTGCCCATGTTCATCGCGCGCCTGCCCGAGCTTCCAGGCGGCGACTTCGATGTTCCGGGCGGCATTGTACACCCGCTGCGGGTCGACCTCATCGAGCAGATAGAACTCGGCCCGGTCGCCCAGCGCCTTCTGCACCATGCTCACCATGCCGGTGACGAAGGCCCGCACCCGGTCGCCCGGGTAGTCGGGCGTGAGCGCGATCTGGATCGCCTCGGCGCCACGGCGGTAGTTGAGCGCCTCCAGGCGCCAGCGATGGTCACGGTCGAACAAGTCGGCGACGGCCGCCTCGGCGCTGTCCACGCCGCGCTTGCGCCATTCGGCCGGGTTGCGCCGGTAGAGCTTGAGCGTCAGCCGGCGCAGCGACTGAAACAGGTGGTAGTGATGGACCTCGGCGACCTTGTCGATGTCCGACTTGGCCAGCCCGGCCAGCGAGAAGCCGCGATCGAGCCGGGGCGCCGGCCCCGAGCCCGGCGCGGCGCAGCCGGCCAGCAGCGCGCCCGTCAACAGCATCAGCGCGACATGGCGCATCCGCTCAGGCTCTCAGCTCGCCTGCGTCGCCGCGCGCCGGTGCCGTACCCAGCCCACGACCAGCGGAATCAGCGACACCGCGATGATGCCGAGGATGACGAAGCTCAGGTTGTCTTTGATGAAGGGAATGTTGCCGAACCAGTAGCCGGCCAGGCACAGCGAACCGATCCAGATCGCCCCGCCGGCGATGTCCAGCGGCAGGAAGCGCGAATAGGTCATCTTCGCCACCCCGGCCACGAAGGGCGTGAAGGTGCGGAAGATCGGCAGGAAGCGGGCGATGATGATGGTCTTGCCGCCATGCATCTCGAAATACGCATGAGTTTTGTCGAAGGCGGCGCGGTTGAAGATGCGCGACTGCTCCCAGCGGAACACCCGGTGCCCGACCGAACGGCCGATCCAGTAATTGGTGTTGTCGCCGAGCACCGCGGCGACGAACAAGCAGCCGATCAACAAGCCGATGTCCATGCCGCCGGTGGCGGCCAGCGCGCCGGCCACGAAGAGCAGCGAATCGCCCGGCAGAAAGGGGGTCACCACCAGACCGGTCTCGCAGAAGATGATCAGGAACAGGATCGCGTAGATCCAGTTGCCATAGTCGGCCAGCACCACGGCGAGGTACTTGTCGAGGTGCAGGACGATATCGATGAATTGGGTGATCAGTTCCATGACGCGGCGCAATAGAGAAGGCAGCGCGTATCATACCGAAGCCGCCGGTTCCGGGTTCGACTCCTGCAACCGGCTCCGTTGCCTCTGACACGATTCACTGCCTGCCCATGCCTGCGATTCACCGCCTCTCCGACCCGCTCATCAACCAGATCGCCGCCGGCGAAGTCGTCGAACGCCCCGCCTCGGTACTCAAGGAAGTGCTTGAAAACGCCGTCGATGCCGACTCGCAGGCCATCGAGGTGGCGCTCGAAACCGGTGGCGTGCGGCGCATCCGCATCAGCGACGACGGCTGCGGCATCGACAAGGGCGACCTCGCCCTGGCGCTGGAGCGCCATGCCACCAGCAAGATCGCCTCGCTCGAAGACCTCGAATCGGTCGCCACCATGGGCTTTCGCGGCGAGGCGCTGGCCGCCATCGCCTCGGTGGCGCGCACCACCATCACCAGCCGCGCTCGCGGCGCCGGCCACGCCTGGCGGGTCGACGGCCCCGGCCGCGCGCCCGAACCCGCACCGCTCAACCACGGCACCGTGGTGGATGTGCAGGAGCTCTACTACAACACCCCGGCGCGGCGGAAATTCCTCAAGACCGAGGGCACCGAATTCGCCCATTGCGACGAAGCCTTCCGCCGCGTGGCGCTGGCGCGGCCCGACATCGCCATGCAGCTCACCCATAACGGCCGGGTCAGCCACCGCCTGCCGGCCAGCGACATGACCCGCCGGGTCGGCCTGCTGATGGGCGACGACTTCCTCGACCACGCCCGCGCCGTCAGCGTCGAGGCCGGCCCGCTGCAGCTCACCGGCTTCGCCTCGCTGCCCGCTTACTCCCGCGCCAGCCGCGACGCACAATACTTCTTCGTCAACGGCCGCTTCGTGCGCGACAAGCTCATTACCCACGCCATCCGCGAGGCCTATCGCGACATCCTGCACGGCAGCCGGCATCCGGCCTATGTGCTGTTCTTGCAGATCGACCCGCGCACCGTCGATGTGAACGTGCATCCGGCCAAGATCGAAGTGCGCTTTCGCGAATCGCGGGCGGTGCATCAGTTCGTCTATCACGCGGTCGAACGCGCGCTGGGCCAGTCCGGCGCCGCCGAGGCCGGGCGCGAGGCCGTCATGCCGGCCGCCCCCGCAGGCGCCCCGCCGGCCGCCGCCTTCGGCCACTATGCCCCCACGCCGGTGCAAAGCCCGCTGGCCATGGAATCGGCTGCACGCAGCTACTACGACTTCGCCGCCAGTGCCCGCCCCGCCGAAGCGCGCCCCCAGGGCAACTACACCGCGCCGGCGATGCCGCCCGAAAACACCGGCGAAGCCCCGCCGCTCGGCTTCGCGCTGGCCCAGTTGCACGGGGTGTACATCCTGGCGCAGAACGCGCACGGCATGGTGCTGGTGGACATGCATGCCGCCCACGAGCGCATCCTCTATGAGCGGCTCAAGACCGTGCTCGACGGCACGCCCTCGATCCAGCGCCTGCTGATCCCGGCCGTGCTGACGGTGTCGGCGCGCGAGATGGCCACCGCCGAAGCCTGCGCCGAAGCACTGGCCGGCATGGGTTTCGAGATCTCCCCCGCCGGCCCCACGGCGCTGTCGGTGCGCACCGTACCCGCGCTGCTATCGAGCGCCGACGTCGGCGAACTGACCCGCTCGGTGCTCGCCGAGCTCGAAGACATGCCCGCCACCGAGGTCATCACCGCCCGGCGCAACGAGCTGCTCGCCACCATGGCCTGCCATGGCGCGGTGCGCGCCAACCGCACGCTGACCATTCCCGAAATGAACGCCCTGCTGCGCCAGATGGAAGCCACCGAACGCGCCGACCAGTGCAACCACGGCCGCCCGACCTGGACGCAGTTTTCCATGGCCGAGCTGGATCGCTTCTTCTTGCGGGGGCAGTAAGCACCGAGCGGGAAGCCCGTCGGGCGGACAAGCCCAGCGCCATCCGCCAAACAACACCCCAAAGCGGCACCGGTGGCGGATGACGCTTCGCGCTTCCGCCCGACGAAACCGCCTACGCTATCGCCGAACCACCTGCCAGCCGCGCGCCGCCAGTTGGGCCGGAATACCCAGCTCGCCCACCAGATGGCCGCCGCCCACCGTCACGAACAACACGCCCGGCTCGGCCATCAGCGTCTCCAGCCGGTCGGCCATCTCGAGGTTGCGCGCGTCGATCAGCGCGGCGATCAGCGGCGCCACGGCCGCCTGGTCGACGCCCTCGACCATGAGCGCCTGCAGGGCAGCATCGTCACCGCGCTGCCAGGCGTCCACCATCCGGTCCAGGTACGCGCCCATCTGCCCACCGGCCACCAGATCCACCGTCTGGCGCAGAGCCGCCTGCTGGGCCCGCTCGCCGCCGCCCGACAAGGCGGCGATCTGGCGCGCCGGTGTCTCCAGCGCCAGCACCGGTTTGCCCGCCTGGCGGGCACGCTGCTGCAACACGCCGTCGACCCCGGCCTCGGTCGAAAAGCCGGCCTCGCTCGCCGCCAAGGCCATCAACAGCGTCGAGGCGAACCACGGCTGCATCGCCTGGATGCGCGACACCGGCATGCCCACCTGCTTGGCGGCATCGTGCAGCTGGGCGTAGAGATCCGCCGGCATCAGGGACTTGAGCGTCTGGCCGGGCGGCAGCAAGCCGGCCTTGAGCAGGGTCTGTGGCAGCGACGGATCGCTCACGTCGAGCTCGAAGGCGGTGCGTTCGGCCGCGGCAAAGGCCGCCTCGACCCCCGCCGGCAGCGGGTAGCACGCGGCATGGCACAGGTGGATGGCGCCGAACAGATAGGCGCGCAGCACCCCCTGGCCGTCGCGCACCTCCCACAGCGTCGGCGCCGCTAGGGCACCGGCCGACAGACACAGCGCGGCCAGCAGGCCGGCCAACAGGCGCCGCACGGCGCGAAAACGATCGATCATCACAGTCCATTCCCAAATGCTCCGGCAGCACTTGCACCCATCCTGCCGGCATGATCCGCGAGAATACCGCAGCGCCGCACGCAAGGACACCGCCCCCCGGCACACCGGTAGAATGGCGCCATGCCCATCTCCGCATTGCCGCCCGCCCTGCTCCTGCTCGGCCCCACCGCCAGCGGCAAGACCGCCAGCGCGCTGGCCCTGGCCGAACACCTGCCGATCGAAATCATCAGCGTCGACTCCGCCCTGGTGTTCCGCGACATGGACATCGGCAGCGCCAAACCGAGCGCCGCCGAGCAGGCGGTGTGCCCGCATCACCTGATCGACATTCTCAGCCCCGAAGAAGCGTATTCGGCGGCGAAGTTCCGCGACGACGCGCTGCGCCTGATGGCCGAGATCACCGCCCGCGGCCGCCTGCCGGTGCTCGCCGGCGGCACCATGCTGTACTTCAAGGCGCTGCGCGAGGGCCTGTCTGACCTGCCGCAGGCCGACGCCGAGCTGCGCGCCCATATCGATGCCGACGCCCGCCAGTTCGGCTGGCCGGCCATACATGCGGCGCTGGCCCGGCTCGACCCGGATGCCGCCGCCGGCCTGCAACCCAACGACGCCCAGCGCATCCAGCGCGCGCTGGAAATCGTGCGCCTCACCGGCCGCCCGCTGGCCGACAGCTACGCGCGCCGCGAGATGGCGCCGCCGCCCTACCGCTTCGTCGGCATCGCCCTGGCGCCCGAGGACCGCAGCGTGCTGCATGCGCGCATCGAGGCGCGCTTCGACGCCATGCTGGCCGCTGGTTTCCTCGACGAAGTCCGCGCCCTGCGTGCCCGCTACGCACTCACCCTCGATCTGCCCAGCATGCGCTGCGTCGGCTACCGCCAAGCCTGGGAGCATCTCGACGGCCTCACCGACGCTGCCACCTTCCGCGACAAGGGCATCGCCGCCACCCGCCAGCTGGCCAAGCGGCAACTCACTTGGCAGCGCAAGTTCGTCGAAGACTGGGGCGACCTGAGCGTGGTGCCCTGCGATGACGAGACCGTGGTGGGCAAAACCGTCGACACGGCCCGCCGCCTGCTCGCCGGGACTTGATCCAGGCGGTGGACGCCCCGCCACCCCCACGGCGACAATCCTCACCAATCACCTCACAGGACCCCGGCCATGGCCCTCGGACACATCATGCTCATCCTCACCCTGCTGGCCGACGGACAACTGTCGGCCGCCTTCGTGAGCACCGCCGATCAGGCCGAATGCGAGGCGCGCGCCACCGCCATCGCCGCGATTCTCAAGTCCGGCGGCGCCAATGTGCAGCAGATCCAGTGCCTGCGCGGCAGCCAGCAGTTCGCCCGTTTCTCGCATGCCACCGCCTCGGCGGCCCCGCGTCATGCCTATGAACTCACGGTGCGCGATGGCGTGCTGACCGCCCGCCCGGTCGACAGCCTCAAGGACTGCACCCCGGCCAGCGCCGATGCCCAGCACTACTGCGCCAGCTCCACGCAAACCCTGCTCGCCGAGACCGCGAAACAGTAGTCCCGCTCAAAACGGCAAGCCGCGCCACCCCGCAATGGCCACCTGCACCGCCACCGCCGCCAGATAGGCCTGCAGGCAGTAGCGCGCATTGCCGCGCGCCAACGCGCCGGCCGACAGGCCATAGCGCCCCTGCAAGGCCAGATGGATGCCGGACATCGGGCTCACCGCCAGACCGATCGCCCAGCATTGGGTGAAGACCGCCGCCAGCAGCATCGGGTCGGGCGA
This sequence comes from Denitromonas iodatirespirans, assembly GCF_018524365.1. GTDB lineage: Bacteria > Pseudomonadota > Gammaproteobacteria > Burkholderiales > Rhodocyclaceae > Nitrogeniibacter > Nitrogeniibacter iodatirespirans. The sequence continues at coordinate 3,331 of NZ_JAEKFT010000032.1, read as the reverse complement.
GATCGGCGCCAGCCAGGCCGACACCATGGCGATCGAGATCACCGCATGCACCCCGATCACGCACAGCCCGATCATGCCGGCCAACACCAGCGCCGACTGGAGCGGCCCGAAGTGGGCAGGCGTCAAGCGCCCGCCCTGGGTGGCGATCAGCGCATCCAGCCCGGTGGCGAACACCGCGGCGGCCAGAAACAGCGCCAGCTCGCCGCGCATCGCCGGCAGGCGTCGATGCACATGGCGCGCCAGCGCGCCGGCCCCCTCGGTGACGCCGCTACGTGTCAGCACCACGCCGGCCGCCATCAGCGGCGCGCATAGCGACACGATGGCCAGCGTCGTCCACTCCGGCCAGAAATAGTGGCCGGCGATCACCATCAGCGCCAAGCCGGCCGGCACCCACAGCGCCGACGGGCGCATCGGGTAGCCGGCAAACACCCGCGCCTCGGCCGAATGGCGCAATAGATCCCGCCCCGCCAACCAGTTCAGCCCGATCGCCAGCGGCACTCCGGCCAGCGCCAGCTCGCCCAGCGTGGCGCCCGGTGCATAGGTGATGGCCACCGCCGTCGCGGCAAAGAACGGCGACCACAGCGCCGCGGCCAGAAAGGCGCGGGTCAGCGCCGCGGTCTGCACCGGCGAGGGCGACTTCCCGCCGCCCATGCGGTCGGCCATGATGAATACCGACGACAGATTGATCACCGCGCCGAACACATGCACCCCGCCAATGGTGCGCCACAGCGCGCCGGGGCCGCGCGGCAGCGTCTGCGCATCGCCCGACAGCCCGATCAGTTGCAGGAAGCTCACCGCCGCCAGCATGCCGAGCAGCGCCATGTTCTGCGTGAGCACCCCCTGCCAGGGCCAGCGACCGGTCTGCCAACCCGCCCAGGCCAGCGCCGCCAGCCCGATGCCGATCAGGATCCCGGCCGTGCGCCGCTGACGCCCGTCGAGGCTCGGCCACAGCAGCGCGCAGGCGCTCCACGCGCACACGCCGGCCAGCCATGCCGGCACCGGCAGGCGTGCGCCGACCGCCAGCGCGAACAGCATCATCAACAGGATCAGCCAGGCGGAGAATCGCTCGGCATGCTTGCGAACAAAGAGAGGCATGGGCGGTATGATGCGCAGACGACGCGGCCGCTGCGCCGCAAAGCCCGTATTCTCCCTTGCCCGCCCCGATCCGGCTACCGCATGCCCCAGCGCACCGTCGCCATCGTCGTGAATACCCGCTCGGCCAACGGCCGGGACGACGATCTGCGCGCCCGCATCGAGGCCGCGCTGCCGCGCACGGATGATCGCCTGCTGTGGTTCCAGCCGCGCAAGGCCAGCCGGCTCGACCGGGTCTGCCAGCGCGCCGCCGCCGTGGCCGATTTGGTGGTGGCCGTGGGCGGCGACGGCACGGTGCGCAGCGCCGCCCAGCATGCCCGCATCCGCGGCAAGCCACTGGCCGTGATCCCCACCGGCACCTACAACCTGCTCGCCCGTCACCTGGGCATCCCCACCGACCTCACCGCCGCCACCCACCTGGCCTTCACCGGCCACGCCCGGCCCACGCCCTGTGGCGACGTGAACGGCCTGCTGTTCTTCAATCACGCCGCCTTCGGCCTGTACACCCGCATCATCGCCGCGCGCGAGCGCCACACCGCCCTGCTCGGGCGCAGCCGTGTCACCGCCGTGCTGTCCGGCATCGCCACGCTGTTCAACCGCTACCCGATTCTCAAGCTGCGCCTGCACACCGGCGGCGAGGCCCGGCGCTGCCACGCCAACGCCGTGTTCTTCGGCGCCAACCCGCTGCAACTGGCCACCGTGGACGCCCCCTTCGCCCAACAATGCGACGGCCGCGCCCTCGGCCTGGTGCTGATGCGCCACCAGGGCCGGCGCCATGTGCTGATGGCCGCGTTCAAAGCGCTCTTCAAGCGTCTGTCCGACGTCCCCACCTTCGAACTCACCGCGCTGCAGTCCGTCGAGGTCGACATCGACCGCCACCGCCGCCGCCTGCGCGTCTCCCTCGACGGCGAACTGGTCAAATGCCGGCTGCCGCTGCACCTGAGCTACCAGACCGACAGCCTGCAGGTGGTCCGCCCCGATCCACTACACTGAGGCCATGAACACGGCACCGGAAACCCTTCGCCTGATTCATCTGTCGGACCTGCACTTCGGCGCCCAGGCACCGGGCGCCGCGCCGATCCTGCTCGACGCCGTCGGCCAGCTCTCGCCGCAGCTCACGCTCATCACCGGCGACCTCACCCAGCGCGCCCGCAACAGCCAGTTCATCGCCGCGCGCCAGTTCTTCGACCAGCTGCCCGGCGACTGGCTGGCCATCCCCGGCAATCACGACATGCCGTTGTTCCGCCCCTGGCACCGCCTGTTCACCCCGCGCGGCCGTTACCGCCGCCACATCGACGACGCCACCACCAGCCATCTCGACTGGCGCCAGGTCCGCCTCGCCCTCATCGACAGCACCAACCCGCTGTCCTGGCGCTCCGGCCGCATCCGCAGCGCCGCCGCCCGCGACGCGGCGCAGTGGCTGGCTGGCGGCAGCGAGGGCCAACTACGCATCGCCGCCGCCCACCACCCCTTTGCCACCCGCGAGCGCGGCAACAAGGGCGGCATGGCCGGCGCCAACCTCGCCCGCAACCTGCTCATCGGCGAAGGCGGCGCCGACCTGCTGCTATGGGGGCACCTGCATCGCAGCGAAGTGCGGCTGCTGGCGTCGGACGCGGGGCGCAACGCGATCGGCATCGGGGTCGGATCGCCGACGTCGGGGCGGCATTCCGCCGAGGGGCTGTTTTTTCATCAGCTGGATGTGACGCCGGGGCATGTGCATCTTGTCGTCTGGCGACGGCATATGGCTGAGAGTTTGTTTTATCCGGTGGGGAATCACCGGTTTGTTCTTGGCTCGGCGGGGTGGCAGGCGGTAGTTTGATTTGCGCTTCCCGCGCTGGGGGGCTTGCGGGTTCGGGTGTCGGTAGTTTTATTTTTGGGCGGCTTCGATCGGCTTGGATTGGCCGGGTCTCGCCCCGGCGGGCGACCTACTTTCTTGCTCGTGCAAGAAAGATAGGCAAAGAAGCACGGCCCACTTTCGCGCCCCTTCGGGGTCCCCACCCTCCGGACGCCCCGGGCGGGGTGCTTCGCAAACTCGCCCTGCGGGCTCAAACAGCGAAGCCCCTCTTTCCGCCCGGCACGTCCTCCGGTTGGCGCGGCAGAGGGCGCTACAACTGAGGTTCCCTCGGTTTTTCGTCTGCCAAAGGGTGGGTTTCATGCTACCTGTTTTTCCTGATGCTGCGCTCTGATCCAGTTCTCCAGGAACTGAACTGGCGACTTGTAGCCGAGGGTCGAATGCTGC
>NZ_JAEKFT010000031.1 GCF_018524365.1 Denitromonas iodatirespirans | reverse complement strand
GTTTATGCTCCACGCTTCCTTCCCACGCTCGGTCGCCCTCGCGCAGTTGCGCTTCACTTCGTTCGCTGTGATCAACTTACGGCGGGACTTGCACCCGCAGGAGTGCGCCCATGCTGGGCGCACAAAGAAAAACGGCGCGACTCTCGCCGCGCCGTCGATCCGAAGCGGATCAGAACGCCATGGAGTACTGGGCGCCGAGGATCCAGACACTGGAGTCGTAGGTGCCGCGCACCAGGCCCCGACCGGCTGCCTGCTGGTCATTGTTGATCTTGGTTTCCGGCACAAAGAGATAGGACACGCCAAGGTCCAGGGTCGATGCCTTGGTGGCTTTCCACTGGGTGCCGAACGAGAACCAGGTCCGGTTGGCATCCGGCAGCGACACCAGCCGCTCTCTCTGGTTGCGCACCGGCGTCTGGTCATAGGCCACGCCGAACTTCAGCTTCCATGCATCGTTCAGCTTGTAGTTGGCGCCCAGCGCAATGCGCCAGGTATCGCGGAACTTGGTTTCGAGGGTCTGCGCCGTGGTGCCGGAGGCGCCACCCGAGGTCCGGACGATGTTGACCTCCTGGATGCTGCTCCAACCGGTCCAAGAAACGTCACCCAGCATCTCCCACTGATCGCTCAGTTGCTGCGAAACGCTGAGAATGAAGGTGTCGGGCAACTCGACGTCGGCCGACGCGTCGGAGGTGGTGACAGTGGCCGCCAAACCAGCGGCCGGTCCCTCCACCTTCAGCGTGCCATCCAGCTCGTGCTTGATCTTCGAGCGGTAGGACACACCAACCTTGGTGGCCGGCGACAGGGTGAACAGTGCGCCGATGTTCCAGCCCCACGCGTCGGAATCCGCCTCGAGAATGGCCTTGGTCGCCGACAAACCCGGGATCGGTGCCACACCGTTGGGTAGGACGGTTGCAAAACGCTCGTACTCCGCCTCCAAGCGCTGCCAGTTCAGACCGACACCGATCGACACCATGTCATTGACCTTGAAGGCCAGCGAGGGGTTGATGTTGATGGTCTTGATGTCGAACAGGATCGCCTGTGCTCGGCCGACCCAATCCTCGTCATACTCGGTCACCAACCCGAACGGTGCGCTGATGCCCACGCCGGCCCACAAGCGATCGGTCAGCGCCCAGGACATATAGGCATTGGGGATCGCGGCGATGTCACCGGCGTCGCCCGCATCCGAGCCCGACGCGGGAATCGACAGCGGCGTGGTCAGGAAGCGGCTGCCCTCATCCTTGAACTTGAACGACGGCTTGACCAGGTTCAAACCCGCCGACACTTCCCGCGCCTGCAACTGCGTCATGCCCGCCGGGTTGAAGAAGATCGTGCTCGCGTTGTCGGCCACCGCGGCAGAACCCGCGTAGGCATTGCCCAGACCGCTGGCATTCTGTTCGAGCAACTGGAAGCCCGCTGCGGCGGCGTGGCCGCTGCCGAGGGCCAGCAGGGCCAGGGGAACCAGGCGTGCCATGTGTTTCATTTTCATAGATGTCTCCTCACTGCGCTAAATAATGCCCTTGCGGGTCTTCCCCCCCGGTCCGACAGACCGGGCAATCACTAAAAGCTGACCACCTTGGGTGGTCGTCCTGTCGAATTCCGCTTACTTCGGCGGCAATGGCCGCTTCTTGCCCTGTTCATCGACGGACACGTAGGTCAGCGTCGCTTCGGTCACCTTGACCACCACCGGGTTTTCCGGATGCCGCTCGGCATAGACCTCGACGGCGATGGTGATCGAGGTGCGCCCCTCCTTGACGATGGTGGCGTAGAAGCTGAGCAGATCGCCGACCGACACCGGTTGCTTGAACAGGAACGAGTTGATGCTGATGGTCGCCACCCGCCCGCAGGCGCGCCGCCGCGCCGGGATGGCGCCGGCGATGTCTACCTGGGCCGCGATCCAGCCACCGAACACGTCGCCGGTGGGGTTGGTGTCGGCCGGCATGGGCATCACGCGCAGGGCGAGATCGCGGTCGTCGGGCAGGTCGCAGATTTGGGTGTCTTGGGTCATGTCCGGGTTCTCCTGGGAGCCTCAGGCGCCCTCGGGGACCATGGGCGCGACGGATTCGTCGGCGGCCGGCAGATCGCCGCGTTCGCGCAAGGTCTGGATCGGTCCGCCGGAGAAGGGCGCAAAGCCGGTGCCGAAGATCACGCCGGCGTCGGCCAGATCGCCGTCGGCGACCACGCCAGCCTGCACGCAACGCTTGGCCGCTTGCAGTAGCGGTTCGATGATACGCGCCGCCAAACCGTCGGGAATGGTACCCAGTGTGGCTTTCTGTGCCTTGCCGTCGGCCCACACGTAGAAGCCCTCGCCCGTCTTCTTGCCCAGTTTGCCGGCCTCGACCCGCTGCATCAAGCCGCGCGGCGCGGCGCTGGCCTCGCTGCCGGTGAGTGCTTTGCCGGCGGCCACGGCGATGTCGAGACCGACGGTGTCGACCAGCTCGACCGGGCCGATCGGCATGCCATACGCGACCAGTGCGGCGTCGATGGTCTCGGGCGCGATGCCTTCATCCACACAGCGCAGCGCTTCGAGCATGTAGGGGCCGAGCACGGCATTGACCAGGAAGCCGGGCGCACTCTTGACCGGCAGCGGCAGCTTGTCGATCTTGCGCACGAAGGTCGCGGCACACTTGACGGCCTCGGGGTCGGATTGCTCGCCGGTCACCACTTCGACCAGCGGCAGCATCGCCACCGGGTTGAAGAAGTGGATGCCGACCAGGCGCTCGGGCGCGGCCAGCGCGGTGGCGATGTCTTCGAGCCGCAGGCTGGAGGTATTGGTGGCGAGCACCGCCTCGGGCTTGGCGCGGCGCTCGATATCGGCGAACAGCGTGCGCTTGGCCTCGAGGTTTTCGTAGATCGCCTCGATGATCAGGTCGGCATGGGCCACGCCATGGCCTTGCGGATCGGGGATCAGCCGGTCGAGGGCGAAGCGCGCCTGCTTCTTGTCGCTGCGGAATTTCTTGTCATAGAGCTTGGCGGCACGGGCGATGGCCGGGGCGATGCGCTCGGCGGACTGGTCCTGCAGCGTCACCGTCAGGCCGCGCAGCGCGCACCAGGCGGCGATGTCGCCGCCCATCACGCCGGCGCCGACCACATGCACCCGCTTGGGCGCGAAGTCGCTGTCCTTGCCGAAACCCTTGAGCCGCTCCTGCAGAAAGAACACGCGCACCAGGTTCTTGGCCGTCGGCGAGCGGAAGATGGCCTCCAGCGACGACGGGCTGCTGGCCGGCACGGCCAGCGCGTTGCCGCCGTAGTTGGCCCAGATGTCGATGATGGCGTAGGGCGCCGGGTAGTGCTCCGGCCGCGCCTTGGCGGCCACCTGCTTGCGCGCCTTGCCGGCAACGAAGGTCTTGAGCGGACCATTCATCAGCCGCTGCATGAAAGGCAGTTGCCGCGCCGGCTGGCCGGACAGCGCCAGCACGCGGGCGGCGTTGTCCATCACCCGCGGCGCCACGCAGGCGTCGACCAGCCCGAGCCGGTGCGCCCGCTTGGCGTCCAGGCCTTTGCCGGTGAGCATAAGATCGAGCGCGGCGGCCGGGCCGATCAACTCGGGCAGGCGCAGCATGCCGCCCCAGCCGGGTACGATGCCGAGCATCACTTCGGGCAGCGCCAGCCGGGTACCGGGCTCGTCCACGCCGATGCGATAGCGGCAGGCCAGCGCCAGCTCCAGGCCGCCGCCCATGCAGTGGCCACGGATCAGCGCCAGGGTCGGAAAGCGGACGGCGGCGAGTTGGTTCATCACCTCCCAGCCGCGTTTGACCAGCGCGCGCGCCGCTTCGGCGGAGTCGATCTGCGTGAACTCTTCGATATTGGCGCCGGCGATGAAGCCGGCCGGCTTGGCCGAGGCGATCACCAGGGCCTTGGGCGGCTGGCTGGCGAGCGCGGACAAAACGCGCGAGAGCTCGTCCAGCGCCTCGGCGGAGAGCGTGTTGGTGCTGCTGCCGGCGGCATCGAAATCCAGCCAGGCCAGCCCTTCGTCTTCGCGGCGCAGGCGCCAGTGTTTGTAGGTCATTCCATTTGCTCGCGTCGTTCGCGCCCGCTGGAAGCGGGGCGCATCACACTTCATGTCCATGGGCGGCGAAGGCCACGCACAGGGCACCGGCGCCCACGTTGATGGCCGCAGTCTGGCTCATGTGCGAGACCAGCAACTCGACCCCGGCCTTGTCGGCCGCCGTTTTCAGTTCGTCGAACCCCGGCATCGCCGGCACCCGATCCACCGGGCCGCCGTAGCTCACGCACACGCAGGGCACGTCCAGCCCCCGGCGGATCTGGCGCGCCGCGCGGGCGAAGAGCGACTTGCCGCCGTTCTCGACGCCGCGCACCTTGTCCACCGGCCCGGTGTCGTCGCGATGGGCATACAGCACCGGCTTGACGTTGAGCATCGAGCCGACTGCATAGGCCGCCCAGTTCACACTGTGGTCGCCCTTCTTGGCGGCGCGCCGCATGATGTAGTAGAGGTCGTCGGCCACCATGAAGGCATGCAGACCGTCGGCCACATGGGCGAGGCGCGGGTGCATCGTCTCCAGCGGGGTGCCGGCTTCGCGCAGCCGCGCCGCTTCGTAGGCCAGCACGCCCTGCCCGGCAAACAGGGTGCGGGTATTGATCACCGTGGCGCCCCAGCCGAGGCTCAACCCGGCCGCCCGGCGCCGCTCGCGGGCGCTGCGCCCGGCCGTCAGCGCCGCCTGGGTGGCATGGGCGAAGATCGGGCTGCGACCGCTGGTGATGGTCAGGCACACCAGGTGGTCGTAGGCGGTCACCCACTGGTCGAGAAACAGCGCTTCGATCTCGGCGGCCGACAGAGGCACTGACTCGGCATGCAGCTCGGCGCGCTTGTCCTGGCGCTCGCGGTAGAAGGCGGTGGTGGCCGCCGGGTCGCGCGTGTCGACCAACTGGCGCTCGCCCACGCGCAGACCAATGGGCAGCACATGGATGCCCTTGTCGCGCAGGAACTCGCCCGGCAGATCGCAGGCGGCGTCGACCACCAATCCGATCTTCATGCGCACACCTTGGTTGTCGAAAAACGCGAGCGCCCAATGCGCGGAACTCGCCCGAAGGCTACGGCGGACGCGGAGCTTGGCAATATGCAGGGGGGCATTGCCGCCCCCCGCGCCCGACCGTAACCAGTCGCCCTCACAGGGCTTCAACCAACATGGCACCGCCCTGCCCGCCACCGATGCAGATGCTGGCGATGCCGCGCTTGCCGCCGCTGCGGCGAAGCACGTTAAGGAGGTGCAAGACGATGCGCGCGCCGCTGGCGCCGACCGGATGGCCTTGCGCGACGGCTCCGCCATCGACATTCAGACGGGTCTCGTCGAGCGCGCCCAGGGCGGCGTCGAGACCGAGCTCATTGCGGCAGTAATCGTCGTCGTTCCAGGCGCGCAGGCAGGCGATCACCTGGGCGGCGAAGGCTTCATTGATTTCCCAGGCGTCCAGGTCATTCAGCCCGAGGCCGTGGCGCTGCAGGATCGGCGTGGCGGCATGCACCGGGCCAAGGCCCATCTGGTCGGGGGCGAGAGCCGCCCACTGGCTGTCGACGATCTTGCCGACGGGTTCCAGGCCGTGTTTTTCGACGGCCGCTTCGGAGGCGAGGATCAACCACGCCGCGCCGTCGGTGATCTGCGAGCTGTTGCCGGCCGTGACCTTGCCGTAGCGCTTGTCGAAGAAGGGGCGCAGCTTGGCCAGGTTGGCGGCGGTGGAGTCGGCGCGCATGCCGTCGTCCTGCGCATAGACCTTGCCGTTGCGATCGATCAGCGGAACGATCTCGTCGAAGTGGCCGGCCGCCTGGGCGGCGATCACGCGCTGGTGGCTGCGCGCGGCGAATTCGTCCATCTCTTCGCGGGAGATGCCGAACTTCCAGGCCAGGTTCTCGGCGGTCTGCCCCATCAGCTGGCCGACGATCGGGTCGGTCAGGCCTTTCATGATGCCGATCACCGGCGCCAGGTAGCCGAGCTTGAACCGGCGCAGCGCCGCCACCTTCTGACCAACGGTCTTGGTCGCGTACCAGCCGGACAGCCAGCGCACCATGGCCTCGGAGAGCAGCAGCGGCGCATGCGACAGCGCATCGGTGCCGCCCGCCAGCACCAGTTCGGAGCGGCCGGCCTGGATGTTGATGAGGGCCGAGTCGAGCGCCTGCATGCCGCTGGCGCAGTTGCGCATCACCGTCCAGCCCGGCACCTTGAGGCCGCAGCCCATGCGCAGGGCGACCACGCGGCCGATGTTCACTTCGTCGGGCGAGGGGCTGGCGCAGCCGAGGATCACCTCGTCGAGCTGGTCGGGCGCAAAGCGCTGGCGCGACAGCAGGGCCGTGCCGGACGCGGTGGCCAGGTCGGCGGCGGCGAACGGCCCCGGCGTGTTGCGCGACTTGAGGAAGGGCGTGCGCGCACCGTCGATGAGGTACACCGGCTGATTCATGGCGGAGCCCCTCACGCGACCTTGCGCCGTGCGTTCTGGTCTTCGGGGGTGACGTCTTCGAGCGCGGCGCGCAGGCCGAAGTCGTATTCGAAGTCGTCGACCCGGATCACCTTGTCGCGCAGCTCGCCGCGACGGCGGATGGCGGCGTATTCCACATCGGTGATGACCCGTGCCTCGAGCGCCTTGGTGTAGAGCGCATCGACCCCGCCACCGATCAGCACGCCCGGCGTGAATTGCCCGGCCTTGATCGCGCGACGCACCTTGTGCTCGATCGGCTCGGCCTCGACGGTCGCCAGCAAGGCGGCTTCCAGCGCGGCGACCGGGTCGTCCAGATCGGTGCCCACGTAGGAGTCGGCCACCAGCCGGTCGCGCGTGGCGGAGGGCTCGATCAGCAGTTTGGCGACCTCGTGGCCGAGCTTGTCGGACGGCACCACATAGGGCCGGCCGAGCGGGAACACCACCACATGGCGCAGGAAGGCGGCGAAGAGCTTGTTGGGGAAGTTGGCGATCACGCCCTCGAAGGCGTTCTGCGCCTTGAACATGGCGTCCCACACCGCCCAGTGCATCAGCGGCGCGTCCTCGGCCTTGCGGCCTTCGGCCTCGTAGCGCTTGAGCGTGGCAGAGACCAAGTACATCAGCGAGAGGATGTCACCCAGGCGTGCCGACAGTTTCTCCTTGCGCTTGAGCGCGCCGCCCATGGTGCCCATCGAGATGTCGGACAGGAAGGCGAAAGCGGCCGAATAGCGCGTCAGCTGCTGGTAATAGCGCTTGGTTTCGGGCGCGACGTTGTCCGGCACCTTGACGAAGTGCGAGCCGGTCAGGCCCATCACCAGCGCCCGCGCGATGTTGCTCACGGTGTAGCCGATGTGGCCCCAGAAGGCCTTGTCGAAGGTCTCCAGGTCGTTGGCCTGCGCCGCATGCATCTCGTCGAGCACATACGGATGGCAGCGGATCGCGCCCTGACCGAAGAGGATCAGGCTGCGCGTGAGGATGTTCGCGCCCTCGACGGTGATGCCGACCGGGATCTGCTGGTAGGCACGGCCGAGGAAGTTCTGCGGGCCGAGGCAGATGCCCTTGCCGCCGATCACGTCCATGCCGTCGTTCACGGTCTGGCGCGCACGCTCGGTGACATGGTATTTGACGATCGCCGACACCACCGACGGCTTCTCGCCGAGGTCGATCGCGCTGGCGGTCATGACCCGCGCCGCGTCCGACAGATAGGTGTTGGCGCCGATGCGCGTCAGCGCTTCTTCCACGCCCTCGAAACGGCCGATGGCGGTCTTGAACTGGTAGCGCACTCGGGAATAGGCGCCGACGGCGCGCGCGGTGAGCTTCTGCATGCCGGTGTTGGAGCCCGGCAGCGAGATCGAGCGGCCCGCGGCGAGGCACTCCATCAGCATGCGCCAGCCCTGGCCGGCCATCTTCGGGCCGCCGATGATAAAGTCGAGCGGCATGAACACGTCCTGCCCGCGGATCGGGCCGTTCATCCACACCGCGTTGAGCGGGAAGTGGCGGCGGCCGATGTCCACGCCGGGGTGGTTCCACGGCACCAGCGCGCAGGTGATGCCGATGTCTTCGGTGTCGCCCAGCAGGTGGTCCGGGTCGAACATGCGAAAGGCCAGGCCAAACACGGTGCACACCGGCGCCAGCGTGATGTAGCGCTTGTCGAAGGACACGCGCACGCCGAGCACCTCTTCGCCCTCCCACATGCCTTTGCACACCACGCCGGCATCGGGGATCGAGGCCGCGTCGGAGCCGGCCCACGGACTGGTCAGCGCAAAGGCGGGGATGTCCTGCCCCTTGGCCAGGCGCGGCAGGTAGTGATTTTTCTGCTCAGGCGTGCCGTAGTGCAGCAGCAACTCGGCGGGGCCGAGCGAGTTGGGCACCATCACCGTCACCGCGGCGGCCGACGAACGGGTGGAGAGCTTGGTCACCACCTGCGAATGGGCATAGGCCGAGAAACCCTTGCCGCCGTATTCCTTGGGAATGATCATGCCGAGGAAGCCCTCGGTCTTGATGTAGTCCCACACCACCTGCGGCAGATCCTGCTTCTGGGCGCTTTCCCACTCGTCGGTGAGGCGGCACAACTCGGCGGTCTGCACATCGAGAAACTGCTGCTCCTCGTCGGAAAGCTTGGGCCACGGATAGGCCAGCAGCTTGCGCCAGTCGGGCGCACCGGCGAAGAGCTCGCCCTCCCACCACACGGTGCCGGCTTCGAGCGCATCCTTTTCGGTCTGCGACATCGACGGCAACGCCTTGCGGAAGGCGCTCAGGATCGGCCCGCTGATCCACCACTTGCGCAGCGAGGGCATGAGAAACACGCCCATGAGCGCCACATAGAGCACCAGGGTGAGCAACGCGGCACCGACCGGCCAGGCGCCGACCCAGGCCAAACCCGTCAGCCAGACCAGACCCGCCACAAACCAGGCAAAAAATGGCGCTCGCCCGTAGGCGAGCGCACCTGCCAAGGGAGGGAGGGACAGAAAAAACCAGATCATGTGCAACGTCTCCTCGTTCGGCGTGTCGCGTTCTGCTGCGCGCTCACGCCCATGCTTTCGTCACGCCGCATCGCGGCGCTGTGTGTTTTGATCGACCACTTCTTCCGGCAAGGGTGCCCGCAGGCCGCCGAGCAGGAAGGACATCAGGCGCGGCATCAGGCGCGCCGGGTCCTCGTCGTCGAAATCGCCGGCAAACAGCTTGAGCGCATCGGTGCCGGCAATCGCGTAGGACATGGCGCCCATCATGAAATGGAAGCGCCACAGGATTTCCTCGCGCGGCACATCGGGCAGCGCCCGGTACAGCGCATCCATGAAGCGCTGCACCACTTCGGCATACTCTTCGGCCAGAAACTGGCGCACGAATTCGTTCGGCTCGGTGTAGGTGCGCCCGAGCAAGCGCATGAAGGTGGCGCCGCCGTGCTCGGTATCGGCCGCCATCTTGAGCGACACGCCAAAGAAGGCCGCCACGATCTTGCTCGGTTTGAGCGGCGCGCCGCCGGCCACCGCCTCTTCCGCTTCCAGCGCGGCCAGGCGGTCGCGGTTCAGCTCGGTCAGCCGGCGCCGGAACACTTCCTGGATCAGCGCGTCCTTGCTGCCGAAGTGATAGTTCACCGCGGCCAGATTGACGCCCGCCTGCCCGGTGATCATGCGCATCGAAGTCGCTTCGAAACCGTGGGTCATGAACAGCGCTTCCGCCGCATCCAGAATGCGCGCCCGGGTGTCGGGCCCCTGCTTTGCCGTTGCCTCGCTCATGGGGATCACGCTCCTTCGTTCTAGTTGTGTATTGGGGCAGATCATCGCTATAGCGCGGACGCAGTCCTGTTCAAACGTTCGTTTGAATCATACGTTCTGCTAAAACGATGTCAACTGTTTTCTAGGCGCCTGCCTGAAAAAGATCAACTGCAGACGCCCTCTAAGCAACTGATGCAACGCAGCAATTTCCGCGCAGCGCCACGTTCGACGCCAGTGTAGACGCAAAAAAGGGGCGCTTGCGCGCCCCCGCAATTACCCGATGAGAGTAAATCAGGTATCGGCCGATCGGTCGCCGCGCATCATGCCCTGGCGCATGTCGCCACGGCGCTCGGCACGGGCGGCCCGACGGCTCTTGAGCTGCTCGCGCTGCTCGGCGGTCAGCACCTGGTAGACCGCGTGCTGGTTGGCCAGGCGCAGCTGCGTCATGGCGGCCATGGCGGCGGCCTGCTGCTCGGTCAGCGCCTTGACCTTGGCCGCATCGTAGGCGTCCGACATGGCGGCATCGCGCAGTTGCCCACGCAGCTCGCGCATCACCTTCACCTGATCGCGCATCTTCGGCATCTGGGCATGCTTGAGTTCGAAGATCTGGTCGCGCTGGGCCTCGGTCAGGTCCAGCCCGCGCAACATGCGCATGCCGCCCTTGTCGTAGCCCATGCCGGCGCCGCCGTGCATGTCGCCGCGGCAGCCACCCATGCCGGGGCCCGCCTGTGCGGCGAGGGGAACGGCCAGCGCCACGCTGCTGGCGAGCAGAAAGGCAAACAGGGTCGATTTGCGTACAGTCATGATCATCTCCTTGATGGGTATCGTCTCTCCGGCCCGGGCACCCTGCCCTCGACCGACAGCTGCAGTGTCCGGCCTGCGCCGGTAAAGCACGGTTAGGGACGGGTAAAGACGCGTAAAGCGGCGTAAAGGCCGTCGCCGGGCGCCGCCTGCGCCGTATCATTGCCGCGTGTTCGAAGAAATCGTGGAGTCGACATGACGCGCGTGCTGCTGGTCGATGACGACCAGGAATTGTCCGCCATGCTCAAGGAGTACCTGGCCCAGGAGGGCTTCGAGGCCACTCCCGTGGCGGACGGCGAGACCGGTGTGGCCGAAGCGCTCAGCGGCCGCTACGCCATTGCCGTACTGGATGTAATGATGCCGCGCCTCAACGGCGTCGAGGCGCTGCGCCGGATCCGCCAGGAAAGCCGCCTGCCGGTGCTGATGCTGACCGCGCGCGGCGACGACGTGGACCGCATCGTCGGCCTGGAGCTCGGCGCCGACGACTATGTGCCCAAACCTTGCAGCCCGCGCGAGCTGGTGGCCCGCCTGCGCGCCATTTTGCGCCGCACCGATACCACCGACGGCGCGGCGGCGAATGGCGACGCGCTGGTCGTCGGCCCCTTGCACCTGTGGCCGGCGCGACGCGAAGCGCGCTGGGCCGACACCCCGCTGGCGCTGACCAGCACCGAATTTTCGCTGCTCGAAGTGCTGGTCAGCCATGCCGGCCAGGTGGTGAGCAAGGCCACCTTGTCGGAAAAGGCGTTGGGGCGCCCGCTGGCACGCTTCGACCGCAGCGTGGACGTGCATGTCAGCAGCCTGCGCCACAAGCTGGCGCCGCGCGACGACGGTCGCTCGTGGATCCAGACCGTGCGCGGTCAGGGCTACCAGTTCGTGCGGGAGTGAGCCGGATGGGCCGCCTGTTCTGGAAATCCTTCCTCGCCCTGTGGCTGACCCTGATGCTGTCGGTGGTCGCGGTCGGCACGGCCGTGTGGCTCTACCGCGGGGCCGACGACGACGAGGCGCGCCGCGAGGTGGCCACCTTCCGGGCCAATTTGTCGCTCGACACGGTCGAGTCGGTACTGCAGCACGGCGGCGCGCCGGCCGCCCGCCAATTCCTGATGCGACGCGCGCATCGCGGCACCGAGGTGCTGGTGGTCGACCGGCAGGGCCGCGAGTTGCTCGATCGCCCGCTGCCGCCCTCGCGCCCGGACAACGTCCGGCAGATCCAGACCGTCGATGGCGAGGTGTTCGAGATCTTCGCGCCCCTGCGCCTCCCCCCGCATGGCTTCTCCGGCCGGCGGCCAGCGCCGTCGCCCTGGCTGCCGGTATCCACCATCCTGCTCGCCAGCGTGGCGTTCAGCGCCCTGCTTGCCGGCTATGTGGCCAAGCCGATCCGCCACTTGAAACGCGCCTTCGATGCCGCTGCCGGTGGCCAGCTCGACACCCGCGTGGCCCCACTGATGGGTGGCCGGCGAGACGAAATCGCCGACCTGGGTCACGACTTCGATCGCATGGCGGCCCGCTTGCAGGCGCAGATCACGGCCCAGCGGCGGCTGCTGCACGATGTCTCCCACGAGCTGCGCTCGCCGCTGGCCCGCATGCAGGCCGCCATCGGCCTTGGGCGCCAGGGCGGCGGCAACCAGGAGGTGATGCTAGAGCGCATCGAGCGCGAATCGGCGCGGCTGGATACCCTGGTCGGCGAGTTGCTGACGCTGTCGCGCCTCGAGGCCGGCGCGGGCGGTCGGGACGAGCAGCTCGAACTGGTCGAGCTGATCGCGGCCATCGCCGACGATGCACGTTTCGAGGCCGAGGCCGGCGGCCGGGGGCTGGACTTCAGCGGCACGGGCGAATGGTGGAGTTGGGGCCAGGCCGAACTGATCCACCGCGCCTTCGAGAACGTGATCCGCAATGCGGTCAAATACACGGCGCCGGGTACCCAGGTCGAGGTCTGCGTGACACCGTCGGCCGGGCAGCTGCTCGTCACCGTCGCCGACCGCGGCCCGGGCGTGCCGGCCGACGAGCTGGAAAGCATCTTCGAGCCCTTCCATCGCAGTCATGGCGGCAACGAGGCGCCCGGCTTCGGCCTCGGGCTGGCCATCGCCCGGCGCGCACTGGCCGCCCACGGCGGCCAGATCCACGCCCGGCTGCGCGACGGCGGCGGTCTGCTCATGGAGATGCGCCTGCCGCTGCGTCAGCGCCCCTCGGCAGCGGCCTGAGCGGCCAACCTGCGGTCGTGCCAGCGGCCCAGCAGCAACTGCGCGAGCGCGGCGCCGAGCAAGGCCAAGGCCATGTCCGACTGGGTGTCCCACACATCGCCCTGGGTGCCGAGAAAATCCTCGGCCTGCCCGCCCATGACGACCGCCGCCAGCCATTCGATCAGCTCGTAGGCGGCCGAAATCGCCAGGCAGATGCAGCACACCAGAAAGAACAGCCAGCGCGGCCGGCGCAACACCTGCAGCCGGATCAACAGTTCGCGCGCGATCATGGCCGGCACGAAACCCTGCACGAAATGGCCGATGCGATCATAGGGGTTGCGCGCCAGATCGAAGGCCTCCTGCAACCAGAAGCCCAGCGGCACCCGCGCATAGGTGTAGGTGGCGCCGAGGATCAGCACCAGCGCATGCAGCGCGATCAATGCCAGCACCAGGCGGCTGAGCGGGAAACGGCGGTGGGTCGCCAGCAGCACCGGCAAGGCGATCAGCACCGGCAAGACCTCCATCCACCAGGTCAGCCGGTCATGCGGCGCGATGCCTGAGGCCGCCAGCGCCAGCAAGACGCCGGCCACCAGGGTCCATTCGAAAGTTTCGCTCCGATGCGCCATCCGGTCCGCTCCCGTCGCCACGCCCGATGGCACGGTAGCATGCATGACGCCGGCCCGGCAGCCCGGTACACTGGCCGATCTTCGGCCACCACGAGCTTCGCGCCATGCCCAGCCCCGATACCCTCCTCGCCTTCCTTGGCATCGCCCTGATCATCACCTTCGCCCCCGGCCCCGACAACCTGATGGTGCTCGGCCAGAGCCTGGCCCGCGGCCGCATGGCCGGCTTCGGCATTGCCGTGGGCTGTGCGCTGGGCTGTTTCACCCATGTGCTGTGGGCCACGCTCGGGGTCAGCGCCGCACTGGCCGCCTCGCCGGCGGCCTTCACCGCGCTCAAGCTGGCGGGCGCCGCCTACCTGGCCTGGCTCGGCCTGCAGGCGATCCGCAGCAGCGGCCAACTGGCCGTCGACGCCCAGACCGCAGCACCCCGCCCGTGGCGCAAGGATGTCGGCCGCGGCTTCATCGCCAACGCCATCAACCCGAAAGTCGGTCTGTTCTTCCTCGCCTTCATGCCGCAATTCGTGCATGCCGAGGCCGGCAGCTCCACGCTGCAGATGCTGGTGCTCGGCCTGGTGTTCATGATGCAGACGGTGGTGGTCTTCGGCACCGTGGCCTATCTGGCCGGCAGCATCGGTCGGCTGCTGCAGCGCCGCCCCGGCGTGGCCCCCTGGCTCGACCGCGTGGCCGGCGTCATTTTCATCGGCCTGGCGCTGCGCCTGGTGCTCGACGACACCCAAGGCTGAGCCGCATGCGACGACATTCGCAGGGCGCCCTGCCGGCGCCGGCCACCGGCGAGCGTCACGACCTGAAGACCATCAAGACGCTGATCCCCTACCTGTGGAGCTACAAGGGCCGGGTGTTCTTCGCGCTGGCCTGTCTGCTCGGCGCCAAGGTGGCCAACGTGGGCGTGCCGATCGTCTTCAAGCACATGGTCGATGCCATGACGATCACCCCGCAGCAGGCCTTGATCGTGGTGCCCGCCGCGCTGGTGGTGGCCTACGGCGTGCTGCGCTTCATGACCTCGATGCTCACCGAGCTGCGCGAGCTGATCTTCGCCCGCGTGACGCAGCAGGCGGTGCGCAACATCTCGCTGCAGGTGTTTCGCCACCTGCATGCGCTGTCGCTGCGCTTTCACCTGGAGCGCCAGACCGGCGGGCTGACCCGCGACATCGAGCGCGGCACCCGCTCGATCGGCTCGCTGATCAGCTACACGCTTTACAGCATCCTGCCGACGCTGGTCGAGGTCGGGCTGGTGATCGGCATCCTCTATGTGAACTACGATGCGATCTTCTCGATCATCACCGCCATCGCGCTCACGCTGTACATCGTCTTCACGGTCAAGATCACCAACTGGCGCACCGCCCTGCGACGCAAGGCGAACGAGCTCGATTCGGCCGCCAATGCCCGCGCCATCGACAGCCTGCTCAACTTCGAGACGGTCAAGTATTTCAACAACGAGGAATTCGAAGCGCGCCGCTACGACGAGCAGCTGCATCAATGGGCCGACGCGCAGATCAAGAACCAGCTGTCGCTGTCGGGGCTGAACATCGGCCAGGCGGCGATCATCGCCGTTGCCGTCACCACCATGTTGTGGCTGGCCTCCGTCCGCGTCGTCGAGGGCAGCATGACGATCGGCGACATCGTGCTGGTCAACGCCTATATGCTGCAGCTTTACATCCCGCTCAACTTCCTCGGCGTGATCTACCGCGAGATCCGCCAGGCGCTGACCGACATCGAGCGCATGTTCGGCCTGCTCGGCCAGCCGCGCGAGATCGCCGACAAGCCCGATGCCGGCAGCCTCTCGGCCGACAACGCCACGGTGCGCTTCGAGCATGTCAGCTTCGCCTACGATCCGGCGCGCCCGATCCTCTTCGATGTGGACTTCGAGATCCCGGCCGGCAAGACGGTGGCCGTGGTCGGCCACTCCGGCTCGGGCAAATCGACCATCGCCCGCTTGCTGTTCCGCTTCTACGACGTAACCGGCGGACGCATCACGGTCAATGGCATCGACATCCGCGACTTGCAGCAAGACAGCCTGCGTCAGGCGATCGGCATCGTGCCGCAGGACACCGTGCTGTTCAACGACACCTTGCGCTACAACATCCAGTATGGTCGCCCCGAGGCGGCAGACGGCCTGATCGACCATGCCGCCGCGGCCGCCCAGCTCACCGACTTCATCGGCCGCCTGCCCGACGGCTACGAGGCCCGGGTCGGCGAGCGCGGCCTCAAACTCTCCGGCGGCGAGAAACAACGTGTGGCCATCGCCCGTGCGCTGCTCAAGGACCCGGCGATCCTGATCTTCGACGAGGCCACCTCGGTGCTCGACTCACGCACCGAAAAGGCCATCCAGGCGCAGATCGATCTGGCCGCCCGCGGCCGCACCGCGCTGATCATCGCCCACCGCCTGTCGACCATCGCCCATGCCGACGAAATCCTGGTGCTCGACCAGGGCCACATCGTCGAGCGCGGTCGCCATCACAGTCTGCTGGCAGCCAACGGCGCCTACGCGCAGATGTGGCGCCTGCAGCAGCAGGAAGCGGACGAGTCCGGCCCGCGCGCGTAGGGAGCCGGCCCCGCGGACCTCGCGCCGCCCCGCCGACCCTCGCAGCACGCGAGGCGGCCGGCACGGGCAAAGCCCGCCTGCGCTGTCGCATCGCCCTTCCGCTCCGCACCAGAGCCATTGCCGCGCCATCCCTGCCAAGCCAGGCAATGCGCTCACGAAAGCCCCACCGTGCGCGCACGGCGTGCAAGACGGATCATTGAGGCCGATTTTCCTGGCCCATGAAACAAAGACGGCGCCCGAGGGCGCCGTTCAAAGGACGGAGTTGAATCGCCAGATTACTTACGACGGCGACGCAGTCCGATGACACCGAGCAGGCCCAGACCTGCCAGCGCCAAGGAACCAGGTTCCGGCACACCGGTGCCCGGCGTACCACCACATACACCCCCATTGGCGCCACCCGATGCGGTGCAGATCGAGCCCTTCACGGCATAGAGCTTGGCGTAGTCCTTGCCCATCGCCCAGTTTGCGTTGCCGCTGTCGAAGGTCGGGTTGAAGGCGCCCACCAGCCAGTAGGAGGAATACACCGACGAGCCGGTCGAGGCCAGACCAGTGCCCGGGTTCGACAGGCTGGCGATGTTCACCCAGCCGCCCGACACCATGTCGGCGTAGGTGGTGCCGGCCAGGGTCGGGGTGCCGGCGCCGATATAGGCCAGCACGGACAGATCGGAGTCGTTGCTGTACCAGCCGTTCTGGACCGCGGTCAGATTCACGGCCTGGCTGAAGGACAGGAGCACCGAGTCGTAACGATCGTCGTTGTCGATGGCGTGTTCCGGATTGGTGCCTTCTCCCGGGTCTTGCCCGTTGTCGGCGTCGCGGTTGCCAACGCCAAGGCCGCCGGTATAGGAGCCGAGATAGGCGTTTTCCAGCAAGGTGTTGGACGAGCCGCCGGTGTTGGCCCAGGCCGTGGCCTGCACCTGTACGCCGTCGCTCGAATAGGTGCGCACGTTCCCGTAGGTGTTGCTGCTGTTGCTGCCCCCGGCAAAAGTCCATGCCGTTGCAGCCATCGCCGGCATGGCGATCATCAGCCCTGCGGCGATCAGCGCCTGCCTCCAGATCGTTTTCTTCATCTCATTCTCCCTGCTGGATACTGTGGTCGAAGCTTTCAAAGCAATCCACATGCCACTTTAAATATCCATTATTAATCAACCGCTTGAAAATCAGCCAGCGACGATTCAAAAAAAAGCGTCAGATTTCCCGACAGTGCCTCAGCGGCCGATCTTGCCGCGCAACTGCCGCGCCGCGTCGGCGCCGGCGAACGCGACATTTCCGTCCAGCGCGGCGTCCAGCTCCTGTTTGGCTTCGGCCGTGCGCCCGCTCCGGTGCAGGGCTTCGGCGAGGTGGTAGCGGATCTCTGGATTCTGCGGTGCGCGCAATCGCGCGTCGCGCAACAGGCCGAGCGCGCCCTCGGTATCGCCGGTCTGCAGCTTGATCCAGCCAAGGGTGTCGGTCACCAGCGGATCCTGCGGTGCCAGCGCGCGGGCCTTTTCTGCCTGGGTGATGGCCGCCGGATCCTTGAGTGCCAGCAGCACCAGCGCATAGTTGTTGAGCAAGTCGATGTTGGCGCCGTTGCCGGCCAGCAGGACTTCGTAGTGGCGGCGCGCCTCGCGCCAGCTGCCCCGCTGCATGAGCAACTCCGCCAGGGCACGGCGCACGTCGCCGCTGGGCGCCCGCTTGAGCTCATTTTGCAAGACCTCGATCGCGCCGCCCGGATCCTTGCCGACGAATTGCGCCCGCGCCAGCGCGAGCGCGCTTTGCGAGCCCGGCCAACGCTGATAGACGCGCCGCGAGGCCTCGACGGCGCGAGTCACATCGCCGCTCGCCAAGGCGATCGCCGCCTCGTGGGTGGCCACGGCGCTGCCCTCCGGCTCGACCTTGCGCAAGTCGGACAACGCCGCTCGCGCGGCCGCGAGATCGGCGCGGGCCAGCGCCACATCGACCGCCAGCGACAGCGCCGGCGGGTAGTCCTTCACGGCGGTCAGTGCTTTCTGGATGTTGTAGGCGGCATCGTCGGGATAGCCCGCCTCCAGTTGCAGCTGACCGATGCGGATCTGTGCGTCGGGGTCAAACTCGGCCAAACGCGTCATATCCCGAAAGGTCTGGCGGGCAGCCGTGGCGTCGCCGGCGGCCAAGTAGGCCTGGCCGAGCACCGCCTGCACCCGCAAATTGCCGGGGTGGCGCAGCCCGACTTCCTTGGCGGCCGTCAGCGCCACGGCCGGCTGGCGCGTGGCGGACAGCAACTCGACCAGCGCCAGCGCCGCCCGGGGGTCGTCCGGCTGTTTGGCGGCGGCCTTGCGCAGCCAGTCGATGGCGCTGGCCAGGTCACCCTGGCGTCGCGCCAGCAAGCCGAGTTCGTACATCACCCGCTCGTCGTCCTTGCGGATGTCGACCACGGCCATCAGACGCCGACGCGCCATGTCGGGCTTGCCTTCTTCCGCATCCACCCGCGCCAGATTGAGCGAGGCCGGCACGAAGGCCGGATCGCGCTGCAAGACCTGTTCGTAGGCAGCACGGGCGCCGGCGACATCGCCATTGGCGGCACGGATCGCACCGAGCAGATTGAGCGCCGACAAATCGTCCGGGCGCTGCTTGACCAGCGCCTCGGCCACGGCCATGGCCTTGTCGGCCTCGCCCCGGCGCATGTACAGCGAGGTCAGCACCATGCCCACCGCGCCGTCGCGCGGATTGGTGGCGAACGCCTTTTCGAGGCTGGCGATGCCGGCGTCGGCCTGGCCGCCGCCAAGCAGGCTGTAGCCCAGCGCGGCCTGCACCTGGGCATCGCCCTGCATGGCCTCGGCCGCCCGTTCGAGGTAGTGGGTCGCGCGCGAGTAGCGCTTGCTCACCAGATGCGCCCGCCCCATCAGCAACAGTGCCTGGGGGTCGTCCGGGCGCACCCTCAGCACCGGCTCGACGGTGGTCAGCGTCCGTGCGCTGTCGCCCTCGTCGATGTAAATACTGGCGAGCAACTTGCGCGCGCCCAGATTTCTCGGGTAGCGCGAGATCAGGCCGTCGAGCAGGCCCTTGGCTTTCTCGCGGGCCCCCAGGCCGTGATGCGACAGCGCGCCCAACATCAACAACTGTTCGCGGGCATTGACGTATTCGGGCGGCAGCGTATCGACGATACGCGCCACTTCGCTGAGCGATTTCTGCACCGTGTCGGCATCGCCGCGCCGCCCGGCCAGCACCGCCCGCAGATAGGCCGAGCGGGGTTCCGAGCGGGCATGCTCGGCCAGATAGTCGAGGTCCTTGGCGGCTTCGGCGTCCCGCTTGACGTCCACCAACAAGGACGCGCGTCCTACCCGGGCGTCGATATGCGCCGGTTCCAGCTGCAGCGCGCGGCTGTAGTCGGCCAGGGCGCCGTCCAGGTCGCCCTGGACATGACGCAACGAAGCGCTGAGGTTCCACGCCCGGGCGTCCTTCGGCGCCAGCGCGACCGCTCGTGCAACCGCATCGCGCGCGGCGGTCATTTCTCCGCGCTGGAGCAGGAAGGGCACCCAAGACAAGTAGGGGCGCAGCGCAGACGGATCGGCCGCGATGGCCGCCTCGAAGGCACGGCTGGCCGCTTTGCCATCGCCTTCGTCGGCCAGCGCCGAGGCGCGCAGCGTCAGCACTTCGATGCGGGCGGCACCACTCAGCCCGTCGGGTTGGATGTCGCGCAGCAGGTCTTTGGTGCGCCCCAGCGCCATCAGCAGCTGCCCGCGCGGCACGGCGACTTCCGTCGGACTGACGCCCAGTTTGAGTGCTTCGTTGAAGGCCGCCTCGGCCGCCGGCAACTCGGTCTGCTCGAGCAGGGCCCGGCCGAGCAGCAGATGGGCGGACAGCATCTTGGGGTTCTGCTGCAGCGCGTTCTTGAGCTGGATGACGGCACCGGCCATGTCGCCCTTCTCGAAGCGCGACAGACCGTCTTCGTAGAAGGCGGCTGCCTTGCCGGCGTCGGCCAGCGCAGGCAGGGAAACGGCGAAGGCCAGGATGGCGAACGCGCGACGCAGGCGCACCGCGCAAGAGGCGTTTGTCATACGGCCCCCAGAGTGTGGTCGGAAGAATGTGTCATTGCGCGAGTATAGAGGGGCGGCTCGCGGGAACACTGTGACATCTTTTGGCAGCGGGACAGATCCATTGCGGGAGCGCGCCGGACGGCATCGCCGAGGCCCAGTCGGGGCGGGGATTTCCGGTAGACTGCCGGCAGAGCGTCGAGGAGCCCGTCCACTCATGTCTGCCCACGAAGGCTTGCCGCATCTGCGCGAGCTGATTCTTTTTTTGTGCCTGTCGGGCGTGCTGATCCCGCTGCTTCAGCGGCGCAGCATCAACCCGGTGCTGGGGTTTCTGGCGATGGGCACGCTGGTCGGCCCCTACGGCCTGGGCCGGCTGGTCGAGCAATGGCCCTGGCTCTCGCACCTGACCTTCGCCCGTGTCGAAGACGTGTCGGTGTTTGCCGAACTGGGCGTCATCTTCCTGATGTTCATGATCGGCCTGGAAATGTCGGTGGATCGCCTGTGGGCGCTGCGGCGCTGGGTGTTTGGCGTGGGCGCGCTGCAGGTGGGCCTGTCGGCGGTGATCATCGGCGGGCTGGCCCATGCCTTCGGCAACCCGGCCGAAGCCTCGGTGATCCTTGGCCTGGTGCTGGCTTTCTCTTCCACCGCGGTGGTGATGCAGCTGCTCACCCTGCGCCGCGACCTCGGCACGCCGCTCGGCCAGGCGAGCTTCTCGGTGCTGCTGTTCCAGGATCTGGCGGTGGTGCCGCTGCTGGTGCTGGTCGGCCTGCTCGGCCAGCATGGCGACGGCAGCTTTGCGCTGCAGATGGGGCAGGCCGCCATGAAAGGCGTAGTCACCATCGGCGCCATCTATCTGGTCGGCCGACGCCTGGTGCAGCCGGTGTTCCACCATCTGGCGGCCAACCAGCAGTCCGACACCTTCATGGCGCTGACGCTGCTGGTCTCGCTCGGCGTGGCGGCGCTGACCTGGGCGGCCGGGCTGTCGATGGCGATGGGTGCGCTGCTGGCCGGGCTGATCATTGCCGAGACCGAATTCCGCCACGCGGTCGAAGTCACCATCGAGCCGTTCAAGGGCTTGCTGATGGGCTTGTTCTTCATGTCAGTGGGCATGGGCATCGACCTGGCGGAGCTGATCAGCCGGCCGCTGTGGCTGCCGCTGTCGGTGATCGGCCTGGTGCTGATCAAGGGCGCGGTCATCGCCGTGCTGTTCCGCGGCTTCGGCCTGTCGACCGGCCGCGCGGTCGAGGGCGGGCTGCTGCTCGGCGCGGGCGGGGAGTTCGCCTTCATCGTCATCGGCATGGCCCTGAGCTACGAGCTGCTGCCGCGCGACGTGGCGCAGTTCATGCTGCTGGTGGTCGGGCTGAGCATGCTGGCCACGCCGCTGATCGCCCGCATCGGCCAGGCCGTCGGCAACGCCATCGACCGGCGCAGCGGCCAGCGGGCCGATGCCACCCAGGTGAGCGATGTCGACACCTTGCACAACCATGTCATCTTGGCCGGCTACGGCCGGGTCGGCCAGCTGGTGGGCGAGCTGCTGACCGACCTGGGCGTGGCCTACTGCGCCATCGAGAGCGACCCGGCACTGGTGGCCCGCTACCGGGCGCGCGGCCTGCCGGTGGTGTTCGGCGATGCCAGCAATCCGGAGATGCTGCGCCGGCTGCACCTGGACCGCGCCGGCGCCGTGATCCTGACCATGGACCAGACCGCCCCGGCCATCCATGCCGTGCACGGCCTGCGCAAGATCGCGCCCGACATCCATGTGCTGGCGCGCGCGCGCGACGAAAAGCATGCACTGGCGTTGCGCAAGGCGGGCGCCAATGTGGTGATCCCCGAAACCCTCGAATCCAGCCTGCAGCTGGCCGCCGGTGCACTGGCCCAGCTCGGCGTGCCGGACGAGGCGGCGCGCATGCTGCTCGACCGCGCCCGCGACAACCGCACCCATCCGCTGCGCAACCATTCATGACATTTGCGCGCCCCAACAGCCCACTGACGCGGTCGTCAGCGCGAGCGACTCAAGGCACAATACCGTCTTTGCCCGCCAGCAAGAGCGCTCCGTGATCCGACAAGGCCTGATCCTCCTCGCCATCCTCGTCGCCCTCGCCTCGGGCGTATCTGCCGCACCCGAGGCCAGCAGCACCCTCACGGCGATCCGCGAACACGGCGCCATCCGCCTCGGCCACCGGCTCTCCTCGGTCCCCTTTTCCTATCTCGACGAGAACGGCCAGGTGGTCGGTTACTCGCACGATCTGGCGATGAAGATCGTCGAGGCCATCCGCCAGCGCCTGGGCCAGTCCGACCTGCCGGTGGAGCTGGTGCCGATCACCTCGGGCAACCGTTTCCGGCTGATCACCAAGGGCGAGATCGATTTCGAATGCGGCTCGACCACCCACAACACCACCCGCGCCCGGCTGGTGAGCTTCTCCAACACCATTTTCATCATCGGCACCCGCCTGCTCACCCGACGCGATTCGGGGATTGCCGATTTCAACGACCTGGGCGGCAAGCGCGTCATCACCACCGCCGCCACCACCTCCGAACGCCTGCTGCGGCAGATGAAGGAAGATCGCCGGATCGACCTGACCCTGATCACCGCGCGCGACCATGGCGAGAGCTTTCTCACCCTGGCCACCGGCCGGGCCGACGCCTTCATGCTCGACGACGCCCTGCTCTACGGCGAACGGGCCAAGGCATCGCAGCCGGACGACTGGATCGTCACCGGCACGCCGCGCTCCTTCGAAGCCTACGGCTGCATGATGCGCAAGGACGATCCGGCGATGAAGCAACTGGTCGACGACACCCTCACCCGGCTGATGACCTCCGGCGAGGCCGAGCGCATCTACCGGCGCTGGTTCATGCAGCCGATCCCCCCCAAGCAGCTGAACCTCAACTTCCCGCTCTCCGACAGCATGCGTGCGCTGTTCCAAGAGCCCAACGACAAGCCCTTCCAGTGACCGCCATGGCGCCCCGACTGACCCTGCTCAGCACCGGCGGCACCATCGCCGGCCGGGCCGCCAGCGCCGCCGACACCACCGGCTACACCGCAGGCGCGCTCGACCCGGCCGCGCTGATCGCCGCGGTGCCGGGGCTCGACACCCTCGCCATGCTCAGTTGCGAGGCCGTCTTCGCCATCGACAGCAAGGACATGACGCCGGCCCGCTGGCTGACGCTGCTGCGCACCGTGCGGCAGCATCTGGCGCGCGCCGACTGCGATGGCGTGGTCATCACCCACGGCACCGACACGCTGGAGGAAACCGCCTTCTTCCTGCACCTGTGCCTGCCACCCGGCAAGCCGGTGGTGCTGACCGCCGCCATGCGACCGGCCACCGCCCTGTCGGCGGACGGGCCGATGAATCTCTACCAGGCGGTGGCCGTGGCGGCCGATCCGGCGGCGCACGGCAAAGGCGTGCTGGTGGTCATGAACGACACCATCTTTGCCGGTGCCACGGTGGTCAAGAGGCACACCGGCGCCCTCGACGCCATCACCGCGCCAGACGTCGGCCCGCTCGGCCATGCCCTGCCGGTGCGTTTCGTCGCCACCCCCGTCGACGACACCGCCGGCCGGGTGCCGGCCGATGCCCTCGCCGCGCTGGACGATCTGCCGCGGGTCGACATCCTGCATGTCGCCGCCGGCAGCGATCCGGATCTGCTCGCCGGCGCCGCCGACCGGCACTGCGCCGGCGTCGTCCTGGCCCTGCCGGGCAATGGCAGCCTGCCCGCCGCCTGGGTCGACGCCGCCCGGCAGGCGCAGGCGGCCGGCGTCCGGGTGCTGCGCGCCTCACGCACGCCGGCCGGCGCCGTCAGCCCCGCCGCCGATGCCGACGCCGCCCTTCCCGGCAGCGGCCGCCTGAACCCGGTCAAGGCGCGGATCGCCCTGATGCTCGAACAGGCCACCGGCATCGCCTGCCTGACCCCCTGAATGCAAACAGGGGCCGCCAGGCCCCTGTTCGGGATATCGCCACAACCGTTCAGCAGCGTACGGCCCGACGGCGGCTCCAGCCAGCGGCCCACAGACCGAACCCGAGCAGCATCAGCATCCCCGGCTCCGGCATCTGCGTCACATCCATGACCTGACCGGCCAGTAGATACACATCGCCAAAGCCCCCGCCTTCGCAGTTGGTGGTCATGCCACCGTTGGCCTCGTCGGACAGGTAGCCGATGCCCGGCTGGAAGTTGCCCCCCGGCGTGCCGCCGAAGCAACCGAACAGGATGCGCGCGGAGATCACGTCGTAGCCGGCTGCGGAGAAGGCGAGCAGGTTCTCGTTCAGCTCCGGGATGAAGGCGAAGATCTCGGTACTGCTGGTCGACTGGGCATTGTTGATGGCCGTCTCATAGCCGGCCGGACACTGCCCGCCCGAGATCGGCAGGATCGGCAGAATATTGTCGTCATCCAGGCAGGTCACACCGTTGACCGTCGCAAAGTCGGTGGAGGCGGGCTGGCTGGCGAAGGTCTTGGGCGTCGTGAACATGATGTTCGATTGCCCGGTCGGCGAGCGGATCTCGAAATTCATGTCGGTGTTCAGACCATCCAGGTCGCGCACCGTGATCAGGGCCCAGTAGTCGAGCGAGGTGGTGGTGTTCTGTGGCTGGTTGTAGTCGAAGCCGATCATCAACTCGCGCCGCTGGCCGTTGATGGTCAGCGCATCGAGCAGCCAGTTCACGCCCACGTCCCAGGTGCCCACGTTGTCGCCCGCGACCAAGCCGTTGTTGTCCGGATCGTTCATGTTGCCGGCGGTGACGGTGGTGCCGTCGGACTTGCCGGTGGCCATGAAGTCGTCGTTGGTGACATCGTTGGTCTTGAAGCCGTTCTCGACTTCCGAGGGCGGGGCCGGATTGATATCGCTGTTGTCCTGGGCGCCGCCACCGGCACCGACAACGATGTATGAGTCCAGCGCGCCCTGCGGCGTGGGCAACACGTAGCCGCCATTGGCCACGGTGGTCGTGGGCGCCAGGCCGTCGAGATAGTTCAGCAGCGGCGCCGAACAGCTGATGGCGTCGCCAATCGTGAGACAGGCGGCCGAGGTCTTGTCGATGACCGCATCGTAGGTCCCCACCGGCGCAGCCACCGCGGCTTGCGTCATCCACAGGGCGCCCGTCAGCGCGCTTGCTAGTATCCCGGTTCTCATGGCCATCGCTCCCTCGCAAATTGCTGACTAGTTCAAAGCACAAATCGAGCCACGGCCACAAGAACAGCGCAAACCATTGAATTAAAACAACAAATCAGACATCATTTTCCGCTCGCAGTAAAATAATGCGACTCTCATTACAGGCCGGGATCGGTGCCGCCACCGGCCCGTGCAGCGTCCACCACGGACCGGTTCAGCGCCGGCGCGAACAGCTCCACGAAGGCATAGATGTAGCCACGCAGCCAGACATTGCGGCGGATGCCGATGCGCGTGGTGCTCGATTCGAATAGATGGGCCGCATCGCTCATCCCCAATCCCTTGTCCATCGACGGGTCGAAGGCCATCGCGGCGACGATGCCGATACCCAAGCCCATGCGCACATAGGTCTTAATCACATCCGAGTCGATGGCGGTGAGCACCACGCTGGGTTTGAGGCCGCGCCCCAGAAAGGCCTTGTTCATCTGGCCACGGCCGGTGAAGGCCGAGTCGTAGGTGATGATCGGCCAGCGGGCGATCTCTTCGAGCGTGAGCGGCTTGGCCTTGAGGATGGGGTGATCCACCGGTGCCACCACGCAGCGGTTCCACTGGTAGCAGGGCAGCATCACCAGGTCGTCGTATTCGGCGATGGCCTCGGTGGCGATGACCAGGTCGGCCTCGCCCGACAGCACCATGTCGCACACCTGGCGCGGGCTGCCCTGGTGCAGCTCCAGGCGCACCTTGGGATAGCGCCGGGTGAATTCGGCGATCACCTTGGGCAGCTTGTAGCGCGCCTGGGTATGGGTGGTGGCGATCGACAGGCGCCCCTGGCCCTCGTTGCGGAACTCCTCGCCGACACGATGCAGATTGTCGACATCGGCCAGCACCCGGCGGGCAATGGCCAGCACCTCGCGGCCCGGCTCGGTGACGTCGACGATGCGCTTGCCGTGGCGCACGAAGACGGCCACCCCCAGTTCCTCCTCCAGCGCGCGGATCTGCTTGGACACGCCGGGCTGGGAGGTGAACAGGGCTTCGGCCGCGTCGGACACGTTCAGCCCGTTGCGATCGACCTCGACGATATAGCGCAGTTGCTGGAAGTTCATCCTCACTCTCCCGGATCCGCCGGTCGGCGCAGTCCAAATAACTTTTGATTATTAAAGATTAACTCATCCCCCCTGTTGTGATCTATTCGCCCCCATTACGATGCAATGCAACATCCACAGGTGGAATGACATGGACTTCGCGTACACGATTGCCGGGTTTGTCGTCGGTGCCGTCGTCGGCCTGACTGGCGTCGGCGGCGGGTCGCTGATGACGCCGCTGCTGGTCTTGATGTTCGGCATCCACCCCTCGGTGGCGGTCGGGACCGACCTGCTCTACGCCGCCATCACCAAGGCCGGCGGCACGCTGGCGCACAGCCTGAAAGGCTCGGTCGACTGGCAGATCACCCGCCGCCTGGCCAGTGGCAGCATTCCGGCCGCGCTCGTCACCTTGTGGGCGGTGCATCGCTACGCGCCGGGCGGCATGGACGGCGCCACCCATGTCATCACCTTCGCGCTAGGCGTGGCCCTGGTGCTGACCGCCATCGCCATCGTGTTCCGCACCCGCATCCAGGCCTTCTCGACGCGCGTGATGGGCACGACACCGAAGCCGGTGCGCACCCGCAACCTGACCATCCTGACCGGTGCGGTGCTGGGCGTGCTGGTGTCGATTTCCTCCGTCGGCGCCGGGGCGCTTGGGGTCACCGCCCTGTTCTTTCTGTATCCTGCGCTGCCCGCCCTGCGCATCGTCGGTTCCGACATCGCTCACGCGGTGCCGCTCACCGCGGTGGCCGGCATGGGGCACTGGGCCCTGGGCACGGTGGACTGGGCCCTGCTGGGCAGCCTGCTTGTCGGCTCCCTGCCGGGTATCTGGCTGGGCAGCCATGTGTCGGCGCGGGTCCCCGACCGCGTTCTGCGTCCGATCCTGGCCAGCACCCTGGTGCTGGTGGGCGCGAAAATGATTACTCACTGAGAGAGAAATATGTATCGCTACGACGCTTACGACCAGAAGCTGGTGGATGAACGGGTTATCCAGTTCGCCAACCAGACCGAGCGCTATCTCGCCGGCGAACTGAGCGAAGACGAGTACCGTCCGCTGCGCCTGCAAAACGGCGTCTACATCCAGAAGCATGCGCCGATGCTGCGCATCGCCGTGCCCTATGGCAACCTGCGCTCCGATCAGGTGCGCAAGCTGGCGCACATCGCCCGCACCTACGACAAGGGCTACGGCCACTTCAGCACGCGCCAGAACATGCAGTTCAACTGGCCGAAACTGGAGACCATCCCGACCATTCTGGGCGAGCTGGCCACGGTGCAGATGCATGCCATCCAGACCTCCGGCAACTGCATTCGCAACGTCACCTCCGACCCCTTCGCCGGCGTCGCTGCCGACGAGGCCATCGACCCGCGCCCGTGGTGCGAGATCCTGCGCCAGTGGAGCACCTTCCACCCCGAGTTCGCCTTCCTGCCGCGCAAGTTCAAGATCGCGGTCAACGGCGCGAAAGACGACCGCGCCGTGATCCGCGCCCACGACATCGGGCTGGAACTGGTCAAGAACGATGCCGGCGAGCTGGGCTTTCGCGTGTTTGCCGGCGGTGGCCTGGGCCGCACGCCGATCATCGGCCAGGAGATCAGCCCCTTCGTGGCCTGGCCGCACCTGCTCACCTATTGCGAGGCCATCCTGCGTGTCTACAACCGCTTCGGCCGTCGCGACAACATGTACAAGGCGCGGATCAAGATCCTGGTCAAGGCGCTGGGCGTCGAGGCCTTCCGCGAGCAGGTCGAGAGCGAGTGGGCACACCTCAAGGACGGGCCGGCGACGCTGACCCAGGCTGAGGTGGACCGCATCGCCACCTGTTTCGTCGATCCGGCCTATGCCGACCTGCCCGCCACCGACGCCGGCTACAGCGCCGCCCTGGCCGAGAACAAGCCCTTTGCCGCCTGGGCCAAGCGCAATGTGCGCGCCCACAAGCGGCCGGGCTATGCCAGCGTGGTGCTGTCGCTCAAAAAAACCGGCATCGCCCCGGGTGACATCACCGACGTGCAGCTCGACACCGTGGCCGACTTCGCCGACCGCTTCAGCTTCGGCGAAGTGCGCGTCACCCATGAGCAGAACGTGGTGCTCGCCGACGTGCGCCAGTCCGATCTCTTCGAACTGTGGCAGGCGGCGCGCGACGCCGGACTGGCCACGCCGAACATCGGCCTGCTCACCGACATCATCTGCTGCCCGGGCGGCGATTTCTGCAACCTGGCCAACGCCAAGTCGATCCCCATCGCCGAATCGGTGCAGCGCCGCTTCGACGACCTCGACTACCTGCACGATATCGGCGAGATCGAGCTCAACATCTCCGGCTGCATGAACGCCTGTGGTCACCACCATGTGGGCCACATCGGCATTCTCGGCGTGGATAAGAACAACGAGGAGTGGTACCAGATCACCATCGGTGGCCGTCAGGGCAACGACGCCGGCCTCGGCAAAGTGATCGGCCCGTCCTTCGCGGCGGCCGACGTGCCCGACGTGATCGAGACCCTCATCGAAACCTACATCGCCCACCGCCACGAGGACGAGCTGTTCATCGACACCGTTCATCGCATCGGGGTCGAGCCGTTCAAGCAAGCGGTGTACGGCGACAAGACGCCGGCACAAAGGAAGGTGGCCAATGGCTAAGCTCATCAAGAACCAACAGATCATCGACGACGCCTGGCAGGTGATGGCGCTCGAGGCCGACACCGATCCGGCCGGCGTCGCCGTGCCCGCCGGCCAGTGGATCGTGCCGCTCGCCGTGTGGCAGGCGCAACCCGCACTGGCGGCGCGCGGCGATGTGGCGCCTTTGCTCGACGGCGCCGACGACCCGGCCGCACTCGCCGACCAGCTCGCCGCGTTGCCACTGGTGGCGGTGAACTTCCCCAAGTTCGTCGATGGCCGCGGCTACTCCATCGCCACCTTGCTGCGCAGCCGCTACGGCTACACCGGCGAGCTGCGCGCGGTGGGCGACGTGCTGCGCGACCAGTTCAACGCCTACTTCCGCTGCGGCTTCGACGCCCTGTCGCCGGCCGCCGGCAAATACACCGACGCCCAGCTCGCGGCGGCGCTGGCCAGCCTGGCTGACTTCACCGAGCCCTACCAGGCCTCGATCGCGCACCGCGATCCGCTGTTCCGTCGCCATCAACGGGTATTGCCATGAGCGCCGTCTCCCCCCTGCGCCGCCCGGTCGAGAACCCGGCCACCCGTCCCGAGCTGACCGAGGCGCTGCGCGCCGAGGTCGCCGCCCGCGCCGAAGAGGCCCTGGCCTTTCTGAAGGCAGCGGTCGCCGAGTTCGGCACCGAAGGCCAGCTGACCTTCGCCAACAGCTTCGGCGCCGAAGACATGGTGCTGACCGACCTGATCCTGCGCCACAAGCTGCCGATCGAGATCTTCTCGCTCGACACCGGCCGCCTACCGGCCGAGACCTACACCCTGATGGGCGAGGTCGAGTCGCGCTACGACACCAAGCTCAAGGTCTTCTTCCCGGACACCGCGGCGGTCGAGCACTATGTGCGCACCGAGGGCATCAACGCCTTCTACGACTCGATGGACCTGCGCAAGCGCTGCTGCCATATCCGCAAGGTCGAACCGCTGCAGCGTGCGCTGGCCGGTAAAAAGGCCTGGATCACCGGCCTGCGCGCCGCCCAGGCGGCAACGCGCACCAACCTGCCGACCCGCGAGTTCGACGCCGGCAACGGGCTGGAAAAACTCAACCCGCTGGCCGCCTGGTCGGAGGCCGACGTGTGGGCCTACATCCGCCTGCACGAGGTGCCCTACAACGCCCTGCACGACCAGTTCTACCCCAGCATCGGCTGCGCGCCCTGTACCCGCGCCGTCGCCATCGGCGAGGACATCCGCGCCGGCCGCTGGTGGTGGGAAGACCCCACCGCCAAGGAATGCGGCCTGCATGTCAAGAAATCCTGAGCCCGTTCACAGGAGGATGACCCCATGCCCAAGGTCCACCATCTGCCGCCCTCGCTGAGCCATTCTCTTCTGCAGCGCCTCGCCGCGCTGCGCGCCGGCCTGCGCGCGGCGATCCGCGCCCTGCTGGCCCGAAACACGCATCGCTGAGACTCATCATGACCACGCTCACCCAACAGACGCTCACCCATCTCGACTGGCTCGAAGCGGAAGCCATCCACATCATGCGCGAGGTGGCCGGCCAGTGCAGCAGCCCCGTGTTGCTGTTCTCCGGCGGCAAGGACTCGGTATGCATGCTGCGCATCGCCGAAAAGGCTTTCCGCCCGGGGCGCTTCCCCTTCCCGCTGATGCACATCGACACCGGCCACAACTATCCGGAAGTCATCGCCTTCCGCGACAAGCGCGCCGCCGAGCTGGGCGAACGCCTGATCGTGCGCTCGCTCGAAGACTCGATGGCGCGCGGCAGCATCGTGCTCAAGCATCCGCTCGAATCGCGCAACAAGCACCAGTCGGTGACCCTGCTCGAAGCCATCGAGGAATTCGGCTTCGACGCCTGCATCGGCGGCGCGCGGCGCGACGAGGAAAAAGCGCGCGCCAAGGAGCGCATCATGAGCTTCCGCGACGAGTTCGGTCAGTGGGACCCGAAGAACCAGCGCCCCGAGCTGTGGAACCTCTACAACGCGCGCAGCCACAAGGGCGAGAACATCCGCGCCTTCCCGATCAGCAACTGGACCGAGCTCGACGTGTGGCAGTACATCCAGCGCGAACAGCTCGAGCTGCCGTCGATCTACTTCGCCCACACCCGCCCCGTGGTGCGCAAGGGCGAGCTGCTGATGCCGGTCACCGACCTGACTCCGGCCAAGCCCGGCGACACGATCGAAGAGGTGATGGTGCGCTTCCGCACCGTCGGCGACGTGAGTTGCACCGCGCCGGTCGAGTCGGACGCCGACACCGTGGACAAGATCCTCGCCGAGACGGCCACCACCACCATCACCGAACGCGGCGCCACGCGCATGGACGATCAGACCTCCGAAGCGTCCATGGAGCAGCGCAAGAAGGAAGGCTATTTCTGAGGGGCGGTGATGGGTGATTGGTGATGGGTCATTGGACTGGTCACCAACGCTGTCGCCTCCTTCAAATTCCGAATTACTCATCACGAATCACGAGAAAACCATGTCCGCACTCGAACACCTGCCCGGCATCGACAACGGCCTGCTGCGCTTTCTGACCTGCGGCAGCGTCGACGACGGCAAGAGCACCCTGATCGGCCGTCTGCTGTTCGACAGCAAGACCATCCTCGCCGACACGCTCAACGCCATGGAAAAGACCTCGGCCAAGCGCGGCATGACCGCCGTCGACCTGTCGCTGCTCACCGACGGCCTGCAAGCCGAGCGCGAGCAAGGCATCACCATCGACGTGGCCTACCGCTACTTCTCGACCGGCACGCGCAAATACATCATCGCCGACGCGCCGGGCCACGAGCAGTACACCCGCAACATGGTCACCGCGGCGTCCACCGCCAACCTGGCCATCATCCTGATCGACGCGCGCAAGGGCATGCTCAACCAGACCCGCCGCCACTCGACCATCGCTCACCTGCTCGGCATCCCGCACCTGCTGGTGGCGATCAACAAGATGGACCTGGTCGACTACGACCAGGCCACCTTCGAGCACATCAAGGCCGAATACACCAAGTTCGCCCACAAGATCGGCCTCAAGGACGTGCGCTTCATCCCGCTGTCGGCCCTGGCCGGCGACATGGTGGTCGAGCGCGGCGAGCGCATGCCCTGGTACGAAGGCCCAACCCTGCTGCAGATCCTCGAAGCCGCCCCGGCCGCCCACACCGAGCGCCCCGAAAGCTTCCGCTTCCCGGTGCAGTTCGTGTGCCGCCCGCAGGACTCGGCCAACCCCGAGCTGCACGACTACCGCGGCTTCATGGGCCGGGTCGAGTCCGGCGAGATCGCGGTCGGCGACGCCGTCACCGTGCTGCCCAGCGGCCTCACCAGCCGGGTCAAGGCCATCGAGATCGGCGGTCAGAAAATCGAGCGCGCCATCCACGAGCAATCCGTCACCCTGCTGCTCGAAGACGAGATCGACACCTCGCGCGGCGACATGATCGTCAAAAGCGCCGAAGCGCCCGAGGCCGTCAAGCAGATCGACGCCAATGTCTGCTGGCTGTCCGAAACCCCGATGTCGCCGGCACGCACCTACCTCGTGCGCCACACCTCGCGCGAGGTCAAGGCCAAGATCGCCAAGATCGACTACCGCCTCGACATCAACACCATGGAACACGAACCGGTGAGCACGCTGGCGATGAACGACATCGCCCGCCTGAGCCTCAAGCTGGCCCAGCCGATCTTCGCCGATGCCTACCGCAGCAATCGCGCGACCGGCGCCTTCATCGTCATCGACGAGTCGACCAACAACACGGTCGGCGCAGGGATGATCGTCTGACCCACTGCCGGGCACCACAAAAAAAGCCATGCCGCGGCATGGCTTTTTTGCGCCCGGATCACGCCCTCTGCCGGTGCAAACCGGGCGCTGCGCACCGCCTTGGCGCATCGCCGGGGCTGTCGGCGGACTATTGCGCCGCATCCAATCATGCGCCCCTTCGGATCGCAGAAAACCGTTGCGCGGGGCGCCGCGGCAATGGCGCGCCGCAGCATGCCTGTGCGGCAACCGCCTGGCACGAAAGGCGCTTGCGTTATCCCTGCCCCAAGTCATTCACAGGCGGTAGCGAAGACCTCGGGAACAGGCTCCCGTGGCCTTCCGCTCGACGTATCGTCACCCACGATCGACAGGAGACGCTCATGCCCACACATCCGATCCGTTCCGTCATCCAGTCCGGCCATGTGCTGGTGGTATCCCCCGACACCTCGGTGCGCGAGGTGGTGCACCGGATGGCCAAGGCCCGGCTCAGCGCCGCGCTGATTGCCGAACACGGCATCCTCACCGGCATCTTCACCGAATACGACGCCACCTTCAGGGTGCTCGCCGCTGACGTGGACGCCGACACGGCCACGGTGGCCGAGGTGATGACCCACAACCCGGTCTGCGCCCGGCCCGACCAGCCCTTCGGTCATGCCCTGCACATGATGTACGAGGGCGGCTTCCGCCACCTGCCGGTGGTGGATCACAACCACCGCCCCATCGGCATGGTCACCAGCAAGGATGCGCTGTCGATCGATGCCATCCAGCTGGAAAAGGAGCTGGTGCGGCGCGAAGAGATCACGGTCATCCTCTGAACCCCCACCCCATGAAAAACGCACCCCGCGGGGTGCGTTTTTCATGGGGTGGGGCCGGGCCGATCAGGCCAGCTTGCCCAGCGTACCGGTGG
This sequence comes from Denitromonas iodatirespirans, assembly GCF_018524365.1. Classification (GTDB taxonomy): domain Bacteria; phylum Pseudomonadota; class Gammaproteobacteria; order Burkholderiales; family Rhodocyclaceae; genus Nitrogeniibacter; species Nitrogeniibacter iodatirespirans. The sequence goes on along the minus strand of NZ_JAEKFT010000031.1, from coordinate 19,784 downwards.
CTTCGGCCAGCAGGTAGTAGAAGGTCACACGGCTCTTCTGGTTCACGCCCTTCATCGTGTCGCACACCTTGGCGATGCCCGCTTCGGCCGCCGCCGCGTCGAGTTCCAGCTTTTTCTTGGCAAAGCCGTCGCGCACGCGATCCAGCTCGGCCTTGTCGGAGGCCGACACCAGGGATGAATCCTTGTTGCGCAGGGCGATGCCGCAGTACTTGACGATACTGTCGACAACCGCGGCATCCGCCTTGGGTGCGAATTTCTGCACGTCTGCCAAATAGTCGCTCATCGTTCCAACCTCCTTGTCATGGATTTTCAACCTGCCGTCGCCACGCTACCACGATCCCGCCCGGATTGGCGCACCGGATCGGCGGCGCGCCGCATTCGTCACAAAAATCCTCAAACCCGGCCCCCTGTGCTCAGCGGAGCAAGCCGCCCAGCCCCTTTTTCAGCTCCTCCTTGAGCCGATCCTTGGCCTTCTCGCGCACCGTCTCGACCTGTTCCTTGACCGCCCCCTTGGCCGCCTGGGCCAGCAAGGCTTCAACATCCAGCGCATATTTGGGTTCGGCGAAGCTGCCGCTGACCAGCACCGGCACCGTGACGCCATGCAGCTTGTCGAGCGACTTGCCGCCCTGGCCGGTGAGGGTGCCGACCACGGCGGCATCGATGCGGTAGTCGATGGTCTCGCGCACCAGATCGGCCGCCCCGGCGCCGCCCACCCGCAGCAGCGGCGAGCGCATGAGCAGGTCGTCGTTGCGCACCAGGCCGCCACCATGCCTGAGCGTGGCCTTCAGGTCGGAGAAGTCGGTCTGGCTGGGGCCGCTGGCGCTGTCGGCGGCCTTGCCGGTGAGCCGGGCCTGGGCTTCGCGCAGCAACTGGGCAATGTTGACGCCCTTGAGCGCGCCGTCGAGCACCGTCAGCGTGGTCGTCCCGCTCAGCGTCCGCTTCAGCGAGGGTGCATCGAGGCCGGCCCCGGTGAGATCGAAGGCGAGCTGTGCGCGGCCGCTCAGGCGCTCCGGCTTTGCGGTCAGGTCGCGCAGCAGCGGGCCGATCTGCACGTCGCGCACCCCGCCGGACATGTCGAGCTGGGGTGTTTTCGGACGCGCGTCGACGCGGACCCGGCTGTCGAGCCCGCCGCCATACAGGGCGCCCTTGGTGGTGACATCAAGGCGTCCGCCGGCGGCCTTGAGGCCCACATCGATGGCACTGAGCTGCAGGCCGTTGAGCTTGAGCGTGCCGACCTGGAAGCGGCCGACCGCATCGAGTTCGCGCAGCCCCTCGGCCGGGCCGGGGGCGGCGGCCGACGGCGCTTTGGATGCGCCGGCCGCGCTGGGCGCGGGTGCCGCCCCGTTGGCCGCCGCCGGGGGTAGATAGCTGTCGGCGTCGAGCGCATCCAGCGACAACTCGAAACGCAGCGCCCGGCGGGACAGATCGGCCACCTCGACACGACCGGTCAGCTTGCTGTCATCGAGCGAGGCGGCCAGATCGTCGAGGGCGATGCGCGTCGGGGTGAGCGTCAGCATCCCCTTGAGGGCGGCGCGCTTGAGGCGCTCGGGGTTGGCCGTGCGCGGGGCCTCGATCTTGAGCCGCGCCAGCACTTCCCGCGGGTTGAAACCGTCCAGCGCCACCGGCCCCTTGAGCACCATCGCCTCCGGCAGCCCGGTGCCTTCGAGGGCGCCAGTCAGCGACAGTTCATAGGCCTTCAGCGACAGGCCCTTGATCGACAGCGTGCCCTGGGCCAGATCGGCCGCCACATCGGCCATCAGCGCCGCGTCGACCGCGCCACCGGGGACACCCTCGCCGTTGGCCTTGAGCGCGCCGCGCAGGCCGAGCAGGCTGTACCGCTTTTCGGCCATGTCGACCGTGGCGCTGCCGCGCATGCTGAAGCGGCCTTGCATGGCCGGCGCGTTGGTGGAGAAACTGGCGCCCAGATCGATATCGAAGGGCTGGCCAGGGACCACCGCGCCGATCGTCAGGTCCACGTCGCTCAAGGCATGGCGCGTGTCGTTGACCGCGTCGTCCCAACGGACCACCGCATCCTGGATGTCCACGCCCCCGACGACGAGCCCCGCCGGTGCCTGGCCGGCCCCCTCGCCGGGGCCTGCGCGGTCCGGCCTTTCGTCCTTGGGTGCGCCGGTCAGGTCCGCCCAGTTGGTCGTCCCGTCGGCGCGGCGCTCCAGGCTCAGTTGCAGGCCCTTGAGCACGACCCGGTCGATCGCCACCTCCTGGCGCAACAGGGGCAGCAGTTTGACCCGCGCCTCGGCCGCGGTGAGCGCCGCAAACGGGCGATCGGAGAAGCCCTTGGCATTGCCCAGTTCGGCCGCACCGAGCTCGAAGCCCAGCCATGGAAACACCGACAGCTTCAACTCGCCGGACAGCGTCAGTTGCCGCCCCGTCCGCTCGGCGACGAGCGCGCTGAGGCGCTCGCGGTAGTCGTTCGCATCGAAGAAGAGGCTCAGGTAGGCGGCCAAGGCGGCCAGCACCACCAGGACCAGCACGGTGAGGCCGGCAGCGATGCGCAATACAGGTTTCATGAGGTGTCCATGTCGAGAAAAATGCAACGTGGATCAGGCTATCAGCCCGGCCGGGGGCGGAACAAGCGCGGCATCGGCGCTTTACCCTTGCTTACGAAGTGGGCGAGACACAAGACCTCGGCGCCTTATCGACGGGTGTCGTTGCCCAAAAAAATATTGCGTTGCACAAATTTTTGTTTACTTCTCTTTGTCGGCAGCTATTATTTAATTGTGCATCGCAACATTTCAAGGAAAGCCAAAGCGTTGCCTTGTCGAATTTACCTGCCAGGAGATTCACCATGATGACCAAAGACACCCTGATCGTTTCCCACGGCGACGCGCTGGACACTTTGAGCGGGCTGGTCGGCATCGGCTTCGATGCCACGGCACGGCTCAACGTCCTGAGCCTGGATCTGTTCCGCGCCGCCCTCAAGGACCATGTCGCCCTGTTGTCCGGCCTGAGCACCGCCCGTGAGCCGAAGACCGTGCTGGCCCTGGGCGCCGGCAGCATCGAGCCGGCCCTGACCCGGGCGGTGGGCTATCTGCGCGCCTGCTACGGCGTGGCCTCGGAAATGGGCGAATCGATCAATGCCCTGCTGGCGCCGAAATACGCGGCCATCAACAAGGATCTGGACAAGGCCATCGAGCACCTGTCGGCCAATACGCCGGTCGGTGGTGAGGTGATTGCCAGCGCGCTGAAGAGCGCCGTGTCGGCCACGCATTCGGCCATCGAGGATGCCGCCAAGACCACTCGCACGGTGGTGGAGCTGAGCGAAGCCAACATCAACAAGGCCGCCGACGCCGCCGTCAAGGCGACCGCCAAGGCCGCCAAGAAAGTAGCCTGAAGGCGCAGGAGCGAACGCCCCGCCCGGTACGCCGGCGGGGCGTTCGCCTTGGCATGTCAGGCGAGTTGGGCCAGCGGTACGCTAGCCGGCGCCACCAGCGAATACAGGTCGCGCGGGTCGTCGAGCGAGGGCACCAGCGCCAGATCGCGGCCCACGCCTGCCGGTGCCGCGCGTCGATGCAGATAGCGCAGGGCGGCGAAGTCCTCCAGCGCGAAGCCGACCGAATCGAAGACCGTCACGGCCTCATCACTGGCGCGCCCCGGCACTTGCCCGGCGAGCACCTGCCACAACTCGGTGACCGAAAAATCGGCCGGCATTTGCTGGATCTCGCCCTCGGCGCGGGTCTGCGGCTCGAACTCGACCACCACCTGCGCCCGGCGCAGGATGGCCGGATCGAGCTCGGTCTTGCCGGGGCAGTCGCCGCCGATCGCATTCAGATGCACGCCGGGCCGGACCATGTCGTCCGTCAGAATGGTCGCCTGGCACTTGTCGGCAGTCACCGTGGTGATGATGTCGGCGCCGGCCAGCGCTTCCTTCACGCCCGCTGCCGCCTCGATGCGCAGCCCCGGCACCTCGGCCAGATTGCGTTGCAGGCGGGCCGTGGCGGACGGATCCACGTCATAGGCCTGAATGCGCTCGATGCCGAGCATGGCGTGAAAGGCCAGCGACTGGAATTCGCTCTGCGCGCCGTTGCCGATCAGCGCCATGCAGCGCGAACCGGGCCGGGCCATGGCCTGTGCGGCCAGCGCCGAGGTGGCGGCGGTGCGCAAGGCGGTGGTCAGCGTCATCTCCGAGAGCAGGAGCGGATAGCCGGTATCCACCTCGGCCAGCAGGCCGAAGGCCATCACCGTCAGCTTGCCCTCGCGGGCGTTCTTGGGGTGGCCGTTCACATACTTGAAGCCATACAGCACGCCGTCGCAGGCTGGCATCAGTTCGATCACGCCCACCGGCGAGTGGCTGGCCACGCGCGGCGACTTCTCGAACGCCTCCCAGCGCAGGAAGTCTTCGCGGATGGCCTCGGCCATGTCGACCAGCACCGGCGCCACGCCGCGGCGACGCAGCCAGCGCTGCAGATCGGGGACATCGATGAATCGGGTCATGATCACATCCTCCTCAAACGACCGCTTCGGCCGACACCGGCGGCTGGACGGCCGTGCTCCGACGATCGAGGCGCAGGGTCATGCAGAAGGCGCCGCCGCCGGACAGCATGAAGGGCGACAGATCGACCTCGCGCACCCGGTAGCCGCGCTCGGTGAGCACGCCGCGCAGGCGGTCGGTGGTGCGGCTCATCACCACCTCGCGGCCCACGCTCACCGCATTGACGCTGAAATGCGCCAGATCGTCCTCGGTGGCCTCGATGCGCCACTCGGCCGGCACGCGCTGGCGCAGGCTGTCGAGCGAGGCGGCCGACAGGGCCGGCGGGTAGTAGAGGATTTCGCCGCCGGCGAGCGGGCAGAAGCACACGTCGAGGTGGTAGGAGCGCTCGGTGACCAGCTCCAGCGGCACCACGGTCTGGCCGAAGTAGTCCGCCACCGCATCGACCGCCGAGCGCGACGAGCGCGGCCCCCAGCCGGCCCAGAAATGGCCGCGGGTGGCGTCCCACAGGCAATCGCCGGCGCCTTCCTGGAACACGCCGTCGGGCAGCGTCGCCACTTCGTGCAGGATGCCCGCCTCGCGCAGTTGCTCAAAAGCCCGGGCAAACGGCACCTCTTCACCCCGGCGCTCGGCATGGCGGAAGCGGGCGAGCAACAGCCGCCCGTCAAGCACCACGCCGGCATTGGCGGGGAACACCATGTCGGGCAGGCCGGGCGCGCCCTCGATCACCGTCAGGCGGCAGCCGGCTGCGCGCAGGGCCGCGGCCAGCGCGTCGAAGCTGCGCCGCGCCTGCCCATGCAGGCCCGCCGCGTCCTGCAGCCAGCGTTCGGGCTGCATCCACGGGTTGATGGTGTAGCGCACCTCGTAATGCATTGGTGCGACGAGCAGGATGTGAGCGGATTCGTTCATGGTGGCCTCATCATGGAAAGCGCCTGGACCGACCAGGGATGTTCTCAGTATGGTCAGCCGGCGCATCAACAGAAAGGCCGAGAACTGATCACTTAAGCCACAAAACATGGCAAAGTGTCAGCCATGACTGACGTTGTGCACGACATCGACGATACCGACCGCGAACTCATCGCCTTGCTGCGCGACGATGCCCGCCTGCCGGTGGCCACCCTCGCCCGCCGGTTGCGGGTGGCGCGCGGCACGGTGCTCAACCGGTTGCGCAAGCTCGAAGCGAGCGGCGTCATCGCCGGCTACACGCTGCGGCTCAAGCCGGCCGCCGAGGGGCACCGCATCCGCGCCTGGATGGGCATCGCCGTCGAGGGCAACACCACGGCGGCGGTGCTCAAGGCCTTGCGCGGCGAGCCGGCCGTCCAGACCCTACACTCGACCAACGGCCGCTGGGATTTCGTCGCCGAACTGCGCGCCGATACACTCGAAGCCTTCGACCGCGCCCTCGGCCGCATCCGCGCCATCGACGGCATCGCCGCCACCGAAACCAGCATCCTGCTCTCGACCCACAAGGTGTAGCTTGGTGATGGGTTATGGGTGATTGGTGATTGGAATCCGCACCCGCCACCTCATCACCTCATCACCTCACCACCTCATCACCGCACCACCTCATCCCCCGACCATGAACATCACCACGCCCGCCCTGCTGTTCCCGGCCATCTCCCTGCTGCTGCTGGCCTATACCAACCGCTTCCTGACGCTGGCGCAGCTCATCCGCCAGCTCGCCGGCAGCGCGCCCGAGGACATCCCGCTGGTCCGCGCGCAGGTTCCCGGCCTCAAGCTGCGCATCAGCCTGATCCGCTTCATGCAGACCTTTGCGGTAGTCAGCTTCCTGCTGTGCGCGCTGGCCATGCTGGCCATCTTCCTGGCCCATGCCTCGCTCGGTCACTGGCTCTTCGGCCTGTCGATCGTCACCCTGGCGATCTCGCTGGTGCTGTCGCTGGTCGAGGTGGTGATCTCCACCCAGGCGCTGTCGGTGGTGGTGGCGGACCTCGAACGGCGCTGCGGCAAACAGGGCTGAACCCGACCCAGATCAAAGCCCTGCGCAACGCCGGCCGCCATACTCCGGGGCGGAAAATCTCGGAGAACCGCATGCTGCGCCCCCTGCTCCCGGCCATCACGCTGCTCGCCGGCGCCTTGGTCACCTCGCCCGCCAACGCCATCGACTGGCAGGACAACTCGCTCACCTACACCGCCGGCAACCGCTTTACCGAGCCGGCCAACCGCGCACCGGTACGCAAGGACATCCTCGAATTCGTGCATGCCAGCGGCTACAGCCACGGCATGAATCTGGTCAGCATCAAGATGCTGCGCTCGGACGACATCGACCCGGCGCGCGACAGCCGTCACGGCGCCACCGAGTTCTACATCGTCTATCGCCATCTGCTGTCGCTGGGCAAGGTGTTCGACACCGCGCTGGCCGCCGGCCCGATCCGCGACATCGCCCTCACCGCCGGCTTCGACTGGAACAGCAAGGACAACGCCTTCGCCCCGCGCAAGCGCGTGCTGCTGGCGGGGCCCACACTGCGCTTCAACGTCGCGGCGCCGGGCTTCTTCGATGTCTCGCTGCTCATTGCCAAGGAATGGAATCACTGCGGCCTGCCGCCGTGCAAGGCGCCCGGCAATGAGGAATACATCGGTTTCGACGCCTACCCGATGCTGCACGCCGCCTGGCGCGTGCCCTTCTCGCTGGCCCGGGTGCCGGTCCGCTTCGAAGGCTTCATCGCCCACGCCTTTCGCAGCGGCGAGGACTACACCGGCCGGCCGGTCGGCGAAGAAACCCTGATGCGCACCGCGCTGATGGCCGACGTCGGCGCCGCGGCGGGGAGTGCGCCGAACCGTCTCTTCCTGGGTCTGGGCTATGAGCTGTGGCGCAACAAGTTCGGCAACCAGGGGCTAGCGGGCGTCGACACCAATGCGCCGACGCTGCACGCACGCTGGCATTTCTAGAACACGGCCCTGACCTGCTCGACCGTGGTGGCGATCACCCGGTCCAGCATGCGGTTGAGCTGGCTGCCGCCGAGGGCGCGCACCAGGATGTAGAGCACCGCCAGCGTCACCACGGCACCGAACAACTTGCCCAGGCGACCGGCCACCCAGCGGCCAAACCCGCCGCCACCGCCAGCCCCACCAGCCGCCCGGCCCGCCTCGTCCAGACGCTCGCGCAAGACCTTGAGCAGGTCCGGCCGGTGGTCCACATGCCGCGCCTGGAAATGCTCGGCCAGCTCGGGCGACAGCCGGCACAGTTGCACCGACAAGGTCTCGATATCGTCCCCCCAGTGCTGATCCGACAGACTGATGGCCTGCCGCCCGGCCAGCGGCGCCAGACTGTCGGGCAGCTGGTCCGGCCAGGGCATGGCGGCACCGCCGACCAGCACCGGCACGATCGGCGTCGTCCCGGCCAAGGCCGCCTCCACCTCGCGACGCACCCAGTCGGTGGGTGAATCGAGGCGCAAGCGCCCCTCCGCATCGCGCACATCGAGCCAGTGCCGGCCGATCACCACCAGCACCACCGCCGCGTCGCGCAGCTGGTCTTCCAGGTGACGGGCAAAGTCGCTACCGGCGGGGATTTCGCGATCGCGAAACACCTGCGCATCGCCGAAGCGCTCGGACAGATCATCTTCCAGGCGCCCCGCAAAGCCCGGTGTGTCGTCCCGACGGTAGCTGATGAAGATGGTGGCCATAGACGGAGCATAGCAATCCCGGGCGGAGCCCCCAAGACGCAAGGCCGCCGCGGCCACCCGGTCGTGCGCGGCGGCCATTTATCCCCCGCCGGGCGCCTCAATACCCATGTCGGCATTCCTTACACTCCGGGGTCTCATAGCTGTCCTGGCGAAACAGATCTTAACAAACCAGTTTAAATATCAACGGCTTGTGCACTCCGGCGCAGTTGATGCTTGTCATCAGACGGGAGGGGGAAACGTCTGACACGCTGCGAGGGCAGCCGTACCAAAGAACACGTGCCACCAAGAGCACTCGCCTTGCACCCAGGCCATTCCGGGTGCCGCCCCGCAACGAAACGGCCCACGGCCACATACGCAGCCCCCAAAGCGACACGCAAGCGGTCAGCGCTTCGGCGTTGACGCGCACGAGGGGACGATATGGGGCAAGGCGCCGGAAACCTGGTGGCATGGCTGTCCGCCATCGCCTTGGCCGGCTGCTCGTTGACCGCGGCACAGCCGCGCGCCGACCTGCAGCCACCACCCCCGCTGGCGGGGGAATTTTTCGATCCGCAGACGGGCACAACGTATCGATTGCCGACGCGCGCGGTGCTTGCCACCCGGCATGCTCCACGCATCGTGCTGGCACAGGCCCCCTCAGGCGGCCTCGACATCCCGGCCGCCGTCGCCCTCGGCGCCCCGCCGCCGCAGGCGCACAGTGTGCCGACCGGAACACCGGCGGCCGTGGTGGCCGCACCGCCCCCGGCAGCGGCGCCCTCCGCCTTGCGGCTGGACCATGAACTCGCCTCGATCAGCCGTATGGTGCCTTTCGCCAGCAGCCGCTCCGGACTCGGGCCGAAGGGCCGCCAGGCGGTGAACGAATTGCTCCCGATCGCCCATGAGGCGCGTCAGGTGGTCGTCCGCGGACGCACCGACGCCCTCGGCAAACCCAGTTCCAACCGGGCACTGGCCGAGGCCCGCGCGCAAACGGTGGCCTCGGCCTTCGTCGCCGCCGGCGTATCGCGCGACAAGATTTCGACCCACCAGTGCGTCGACTGCTTCGTGGCAAGCAACGCCACGGCCGCCGGACGCCGGCTGAACCGGCGGGTCGATGTGGAAATGAATCTCCCCAAGGCCAGGATCGCGCAATTGCCCCGACCGGTTCACGCCCTCGAGACACCGCCGCTGATCCTGGCCCGCACCCTGACCCCAGTGTCCGACACCGCGCGACATTGATCCGCGGGTCGGCAACGCAGCACGCGCCACCAACAACAAGAACTGTCGGCGCATCCAATGCCATCCCGAAAACGGGAGACGACAGTGTGGTAAGAGATGTTCTGTTGGTCGATTCGCACGACGAGTTCGCGACGCATCTGATGAGCCTCGCGGGCGACTCGTGGTGCTTTCATCATGTGCGCGACCTGGTGGCGGCACAACGGCGCCAGGCGCAGAACCCCTGCCGGGTCGGCATCGTGGTCCTGCGTGACGACCCGTCGGCGTTGCTCAGCGCCCTGCCCCGACTGACCGGCACGGCGATCAGCGAATGGCTCGCCGTGCTCGAACCGCGCATGCTCGACGATCCGCACTTGAGCCCCTGCATCGTTCAGCATTTCCATGATTTCCACACCTTGCCGGTCGACGACACGCGGCTGATGATGGCGCTCGGCCATGCCTATGGCAAAGCCATGGTCCACCTGCGCATGCATGACGCCCCGGACGGCGACACGCACTTCGGCATGGTCGGCCGCAGCCCGGCCATGCGACGGCTCTACGAACAGCTCGACAAGGTGGTCAAAGTCGATGTGCCGGTATTGCTCAGCGGCGAATCGGGCGCCGGCAAGGAGCTGGTGGCCCGCGCCATCCACAAGTACTCGGCCCGCGCGGCCGGGCCCTTCGTGGCCATGAACTGCGCGGCGGTGCCGGCCAACCTGATCCAGTCCGAACTGTTCGGCCATGAAAAGGGCGCATTCACCGGCGCCCAGCAACGCAACATCGGCAACCTCGAGGCCTCCAGCAAAGGCGTGCTGTTTCTCGACGAGATCGGCGATCTGTCGCTCGATCTGCAAACCAATCTGCTGCGCTTCCTGCAGGACATGACGATCGTGCGCGTCGGCGGCACCCAGTCCATCGCGGTCGACACCCGCGTGGTCGCCGCCAGCCATGTCGATCTGTCGGCCGCGGTCACCGCCGGCCGGTTTCGCGCCGACCTGTTCTACCGGCTCAACGTGGTGCACCTGCATGTGCCGCCCTTGCGCGAACGGCGCGACGACGTGCGCCAGCTGGCACTGACCGCCTTCCACAACAACATGGCGATCAAGAGCCCGCGCGTGACCGGCTTCAGCGAAGCGGCCCTCCGGGCGATGGAGAGCTACCACTGGCCGGGCAACGTGCGCGACCTGATCAACCGGGTGCGGCGCGCCATGATCCTGTGCGAAGGCAGCCAGATCATGCCGGCCGATCTGGGCATCGGCCCCAACCCGTCCCCCGCCCCCGATTTCCTGACGCTCGAAGGCGCGCGCAGCAAGCTCGACCGCGAGGTGGTGCTGCAGTGCCTGCGCCAGAACGACGCCAACGTCTCGCGCTCGGCGCGCCAGCTCGGCGTCTCCCGGGGCACCTTGTACCGGCTGATGGCACGGCTGGGGATCCAGCACAACGAACATTCCGGTTGACCGGCAGGAGAAGCACACACAGGAGAGGGAGGCATCATGAAGAACACGCAATCGCGCATCCGGCGGGCCTGCCCGCCGGCCATGGCGGCGCTGCTAAGCTGTACCGTCGCAGGCACTGCGGCCGCACAGGACACCCCGGCCCAGGCGCCGACGATGGACCAGCTCCGCCAGATGCTGATCGAGCAGACCCGACGGCTGGACGACCTGCGCAGCCAGATGGAGCAGGAACAATCCCGGCTCGACGACCTGCGCCGCGAGGTCGGCCTGGAGCGCCTGCGCACGCTGCGCGCCGCCGGCCCGGGCGAGCCGGCCGCCGCCAACCCGCCGCAACCGGTGGGCCAGCGCCCGCCGGAAAAGACGCCGGCGGATTCTCCGCCGGTGGCCCAGATCTTCGACCAACCCGGCATCCTCACCCAGCCCGGCACGCTCATCCTCGAGCCCTCGCTGCAATACTCCTACGCTTCGACCAACCGGGTGGCGCTGGTCGGCTACACCGTGATCCCGGCGCTGACCATCGGCCTGATCGACGTGCGCGAGGTCAAACGCAATACCTGGACCGCAGCACTCACCGCCCGCACCGGGCTGACCAACCGCCTGGAGGTCGAAGCCAAGATCCCCTGGGTATATCGGTCCGACGACTCGATCAGCCGCCCGATCGCCACCCCGAGCAGCAACGACCAGGTCTTCAATACCACCGGCAGCGACATCGGCGACGTCGAATTCACCGCCCGCTACCAGCTGAACCCGACGGTGGCGAACGAGCCGATCTATGTCGCCTCGCTGCGCTTCAAGACCCGCACCGGCTCCGACCAGTTCGACACCACCACGCTCATCGTGCCCGGCTTCCAGGGCCTCGGCCTCTTGCGCGACCTGCCCACCGGCTCGGGCTTCTACTCGATACAACCGGGCCTGACCTTCCTCTTCCCGTCCGACCCGGTGGTGTTCTTCGGCGGCCTCAACTACCAGTACAGTTTCGAGCGCTCCAACCTCAAGCTGCGCCAGGACGACGGGCAGGGCAACATCACCGTCACCAACCTCGACAAGGTCCAGCCCGGCGGCGTCTTCGGCTTCAACTTCGGCATGGGGCTGGCGCTCAACGACCGCTCCTCGTTCAGCGTCGGCTACGACCACGCCTCGGTCGGCGTGACCCGCATCAATGGCCGCGACGACCCGCTCGGCGTGCGGGTGCAGCTCGGCACCCTGATGTTCGGCTACGCCTACCGGCTGGCGCCCGACCGCGCCGTGAACGTCTCGCTCGGCGTCGGCGTGACCCGCGACACCCCCGACCTGACGCTCACCCTGCGCATGCCCTTCACCCTCTGAACCACCGGCCGGCCTCAGGCCGTCAACGCAAACGACCCGCCTGGCGCGGGTCGTTTGCTTGGGGAAGCCCTGTCGCAGGCCGGCGCCGGCTCACCGGCGCAGCGAGTTGATCACCCCCTCGCGGATGGTCGCGGCCATGTTCATGGCCCGCAGCACCTGCAGGCTGTTGGCCGACGCGCTTACCTCGGTCAGCACCTGGATGCGCTGGTCGTCGAGCGTGTTCTGGATGATGGTGTTCATCGCATCGTTGCCGACCACGCTGGCCCCGCTCACCACGTTGCCCGGCCCGCTTTGCACCACCGTCACCGGCGCTGTGGCCTGCACCGCCAGCGCCGGCGTCACCACCTGCACCGAACCGACCGTGCCGCTGCCCGTCGATCCCGCGGCAGCGCCCGATGCGCCGCTCGCCACCGGCGCGGGCGAACTCGCCGCCGCGGCCGGAGGGCTTGCCGGTGCGGCAGGGCTCGCCGCCGCAGGCATGGCGACCGCCTGCGCCGCCGCATTCGCCACCGCGGTCTGCGCCTGGGGCGTGCTCACGGTGTTGATGGTGGTGGTGCGCAGGCCCACCGCCTGCAACTGCGCGGCGACCTGGGCCTGGATCTGGGCATTGAGCCCGGCGGTCGAATCGAGCACGGTATTGCGCACCGCGCTGACGCGATCCCCCACCGACTGGCGCAGGCGCTCGATGTTGAGCACCGTGCGCGCCACCAGCTCGCCATTGACCAGCACCGACTGCTCGAGCCCGAAGGACAGGCGCAGCTGCAGGTCCGGCATCTCGAAGCCCCCGCGTATCTCGCTGAGCCGCTGCGCACTCAGCACGCGCCATTGCGGCGGTGCCGAGAACGCGGTCAGCCGCGCCTCGTCCTGCGCCGCCGCGGGTGCCGCCGTGCAGGCCAGGAGCGCCACCAGCGCCCCCGGCCACGGCCTGTCTGCCCAGTTGGCCATCATTTTCCCTCTCCCCCCGCGGTCATGGCTGCGAGCCACGGCGCGGGACAGCATGCATGTGTCGACTCGGCGCTCAGAAATCGCTCGCGGCGCGCACGAAGCGCACCATGTCGAGCGGTGCGCGCAGGCCCATTTCGATCGGCGCACGCGGCGCCACCCGCCAGTCCTCCGCCCGATTGAAACGTGCAATGTCTTGATGGGAGCGAATCACGAACAGGATCTTCTCCTGCGCGATGCGCTCGAATTGTTCGCGCGGCATGGCCCGCGTGCCGAAGGCCGGATCGCCCAGCAGCACACGGCCGTCCCGCACGCCCTTGACCACCACGAAATGGTTGTAGCCGTTCTCGTTGACCAGCGTGATGGCCGGGATGCCGACCGCGGAGAGCGCCTCCAGCGGCGCCTCGAAGCCATCGGCCTGGTAGCCCCGCGAGGCCAGGTAGCGCTTCATGTCGAGCAGCGAAAAGCCCTCGGCCCGGATCTTGGCCTGGTCGCCGTTGCGGAACATCGCCACGAACACGTCCTGCTCGCTGACCCGCGTCCCGTAATGATGGGTGAGCAAGGTGGCCAGCGCCGCCGAGCCGCAGCTGAAGTCGTATTGCTGGCGCAGGGTCGACAGATGGCGCGCCTCCTTGAGGCTGGTCACCTGCAAGGTGTAGGGGCCGACAACATCGATCGGAAAACTCAGCTGCCCCGCGCTCGGCCCTCCGGCCGCGAGGCTGAGCACCAGAAAAATCCCCGGCATGGCATGGCGTCGCATGGCGCTCACTCCAGCTGGATATTGACGATGGTGGCGTTCTGGATCAGCACGTTGTTGCCCGAGTTCTGCACCACCGTCGCGAAACCGGCGTTGCCGGTCAGCGACCCGTCGGTGACGATGTTCTGCCCCGTCACCAGATTCGAGGCATGGTTGCCTGCAACCACGCCCTCCAGATCCATGTCATTGAGCGTCTCGGCGCCACCGCGGCGCCCGTCCAGCGCGGCATCGGAGACCGGCCCCGCGCCCAGCGTCATCATCGGTGGCAACGCCATCACCGGCGCCGGGCTCAGGAAGCCGTCCGGCTCGTCCGGTTCGGCCTGCACCGGCGACATCGCCAGCAAGGCCGGCAACACCACCGCCAGCAGGCGGGGCATGGCGTGAATTGATCGAGTCATGGCCGTCACTCCTCTCCGTACGCAGGCCGGCCAGGGGAGCAATACCGCCCCTGGCCGGCTGCCCCGGTTATCGGCCTACGTTGAGATTGGCCTGCACGTTCACACTTTGCTGCACCAGTGAGGACATGCCGGAGTTCTGGCTCGAAACCACGACCCCCGCCCCGTTGGTGAAGCTGTTGCTGATGGCGTTCGACATGTCGAAGGTGCCGGCACTCACGCTGACCATGCCGCCGGCACCGCCGGCACCACCGTCGCCACCGACCGCGCCGTTGCCGACGCCGGCCACGCCATTGCCGCCCTGGCCACCTTCGCCCGTGCCGCCCTGGCCACCCTGGCCGCCGGTCGCACCGACCGCACCGGTCGCACCGCTGCCGGCCGTCGCACTGCCGTTGCTCGCGGTCGAGCTGGCGCCGCCATTGGTGGCGCTGCCGTTGGTGGCTGCGCCACCGTTGCCGCCCGCGCCGCCGGTGTTCGATGCCATGCCGCCGGCACCGCCGTCACCGGAGGTGTTGTCGGCCATGCCGCCGTCGCCCCCGTTGCCCTCGGCGCCGTTGCCGACACCACCGTTGCCCACGGCACCGGCACCACCTTGCGCCATGGCGCCTGCGCTGGCCGCATCGCCGCCGACACCGCCGGCCGCTGCCGCACCCGCACCGGCCATGCCGCTGGTGCCGCCCGCGCCGTTGCCCGCCATGTTGGTGCCGGCCGCCCCCGCGGCGCCTTGCGCCCCGGCAGCCCCTGCACCGGCGGTATTGGTCGCCGCAGCCCCAGCGCCGGCATTGGCCCCGGCGCCACCATCAGCACCGGTTCCAGTGCCGGTACCGCCCGTGGCACTGGCCATGGCACCGCTGGCGGAGCCGCCATTGGCGGCCGAGCCGCCGCTGGTGCCTGCGCCACCCGCACCGTCGGCATTGCCGCCGGCATTGGCCGTGCTGGTCGCTGACGATCCGCCGGCCGCGCCACCGGCGCCGGTGGTGTTGCCGGTGTTGCCACCGCCACCGTCACCGCCAGTGGCACCGTCGCCGCTGGCCATGCCACCGTTGCCCTGGTTGCCGGTCAGCCCGCCGTCGCCGGAGGTGCCGCCAGTGCTCATGCCGGCACTGGCTGCGCTTGCGCCGCCGGCGCCGCCATCGTTGTGGCTGGCGCCGCCACTGGCCGAATCGGTGCCGGTGGCACTGCCGCCATAGGCCTGCGTGCCCGAGCCGGACCAGCCGCCTTTGCCGGTGCCGTCGCCGCCATAGCCGCCGTCGCCGCCGTTGCCGCCGTCGCCGCCGGTGGCATAGCCGGTCGAGCCGCCGTTGCCGCCTGAGCCGCCATTGCCGCCGTCACCGCCGGACGCACTGCCGGTGTAACCGCCGTTGCCGCCGGTCGCGCCGCCGGAGTTGCCGCCGTCACCGCCACCGCCTGCGCCGCCGTAGCCGCCGTTGGCGGTGCCGCCGTCGCCACCCCAGGCCCAGCCACCGTCGCCGCCGTAGCCGCCGCCGCCGGTGCCCGCACCACCGTTGCCGGTGCCGCCGTTGCCGCCATAGGCCGTGGCATCGCCGGAGTTGCCGCCGTTGGCACCCTGGGCACCGCGGGCTGCACCGCCGTCGCCGCCGTTGCCGGCGCTGGCGCCGCCATTGGTGGCGCTGCCGTTGGTGGCGTTGCCGGCCGTGGCTGAGCCATTGCTGGCATTGCCGCCGTAGCCGCCGTTGCCCCCATTGCCGCCGTTGCCGCCGTCGCCACCGCTGCCGCCGTAGCCGCCCGAACCGTCGCCGCCGGTGCCGTTGCCGCCATAGCCGGCGCCGCCGTTGCCGCCGTTGCCGCCGGCCGCGCCGTTGGCATTGCCTGCGTTGGAGGCGTAGTTGCCGATGTCATGGATGCGGTTGTCGGTGACGGTGCCGTGCAACTTGCTGATCGCAATCGCCTTGCTCACATTGAAGGCGTTGGAGAAGTTGCTGGTCGCCACACCGTTGTTGTTGGCGGCCGCGTTGCCGTAGTCCTGGGCGGTTGCGGTGCCCTGGTTGTCACGGTCGTTGCCGGTGCTCTTGTCGTTGTAGGCGTCGCTGGTGGTCCTGTTGTACGAGTCCACCTTGACGCTGGAGAACTCGTTGGCATTGGGCCCGTCGCCCTGCGTGTTGTCGGCCGTGGCGCTCTGGGTCACGGTGTCGTTGCCGGCACCGCGCCCCGCGTTTTCGCCGTTGACCACCGGGTTGGCATACACCGGGGCCGACAGGCCGAACGCGAGCGCCAGGGCTGATGACATGATGGTGAGTTTCATGATGCTGTCTCCTGTCTGCGATCAGCGGCCGACGTTCAGGTTGGCCTGAACATTGACGCTCTGTTGAACCAGTGAGGACATGCCGGAGTTCTGGCTCGACACCATGATCCCGGCCCCGTTGGTGAAGCTGCCGCTGATGGCGTTGGACATGTCGAACACGCCGCCATCGACCATCAGCGTGCCGCCGGCACCGCCCGCGCCGCCGGTGCCGCCAGCTGCGCCGTTGCCGACACCGCCGTTGCCCATGCCGCCCGTGCCGCCCTGGCCGACGCCGCCGTCGCCGCCGTCGCCGCCTTGCGCGCCGGCCGCAGCCATCGCGCCCTGGCCGCCGGTCGCGCTGCCGTTGGTGGCTTGCGAATCGGCGCTGCCGTTGGTGGCGCTGCCATTGCTGGCCATGCCGCCTTCACCGCCGTTGCCGCCGGTGTTCTGGGCCATGCCACCGGCACCGCCGGCACCACTGGCGTTGGTGGCCATGCCGCCCATGCCGCCGTTGCCGACCGCACCGTTGCCTTCGCCGCCGTTGCCCACGGCACCATCGCCGCCGGTGCCCGTGGCGCCCGCGCTGGAGGCGATGCCGCCGCCTGCGCCGACCGCTGCCGCGCCGGCGCCGCCGTCACCACTGGTGCCCGTCGCGCCTGCACCGCCGGTGTTGCTGGCGGTTGCGCCGGCCGCACCGACTGCACCGGCTGCGCCGGCTGCCGCGGTGTTGGTCGCCGCTGCGCCGTCCGCACCGGCTGCGCCGGCCGCCCCGTTGCCGCCGGTACCCGCGCCTGCGCCGCCGTTGGCCATCGCGGTGGCCGTATCGGCCGAGCCACCGGTTGCGGTGGCCGGGCCCGAACTGCCGTTGCCGCCCGTGCCGGTGCCGCTGCCGCCGGCGCCCGCACCGC
This sequence comes from Denitromonas iodatirespirans, assembly GCF_018524365.1. Taxonomy (GTDB): domain Bacteria; phylum Pseudomonadota; class Gammaproteobacteria; order Burkholderiales; family Rhodocyclaceae; genus Nitrogeniibacter; species Nitrogeniibacter iodatirespirans. Next base: position 2,484 of record NZ_JAEKFT010000031.1, on the reverse strand, counting down.
TCGATGCGGTCGCATCACCGCTCATGCCGCCAGCGCCGGTGCTGTTGCCGGCATTGGGGCCGGCGCCATTGCCACCGGTGCCGCCTTCGCTGCCGGCGCCGCCGTTGCCCTGGTTGCCGGTGGTGCCGCCCATGCCGGAGGCGCCGCCCGTGGTGTCGCCCGCGCTGGCCATTGAGCCGCCACCGGCGCCGCCATCGTTGTGTGAGCTGCCGCCGTCGCCAGAGGATGCGGCGCTTGAGGTGCCGCCGTCGGCGTTGGTGTCGGCGTAGCCCTTGCCGCCAAAGCCGGTGCCGGTGCCACCATCGCCGCCGTAGCCGCCATCGCCACCACTGCCGGCTGAGGCATTGCCGGTGCTGCCGCCGTTGCCACCCGAACCGCCGCTGCCACCGGAGCCACCGCTGGCGCTGCCGGTGCTGCCACCGCTGCCGCCATAGGCATAGCCGGAGTCGCCGCCGCTGCCCGAGCCGCCAGCCCCGCCGGCACCGCCCTGGGCCAGGCCGCCGTCACCCCCGGCACCCTTGCCGCCGTCGCCGCCGGCCCCTTTTCCGCCGTAGCCGTCACCGCCGTTGCCGGTGCCGCCATTGCCGCCGGTGGCATTCGCCATGCCGCTGTTGCCACCGTTGGCACCGATCGCGTCACGCGCGTTGCCGCCGTCACCGCCGTTGCCGGCTGAGGCACTGCCGTTGGTGGCGCTGCCGTTTTGCACATCACCGGCCGAGGCGCTGCCGTTGTTGGCGCTGCCGCCCGAGCCGCCGCTGCCGCCCGAACCGCCATTGCCCGCCGAGCCGCCGTTGCCGCCCGAGCCGCCGGCCCCATTGCCGCCATAGCCGGCCCCGCCGGCCCCCGCTCCGCCGTCACCGGCCGAGCCGCCGTCCGCGCCGTTGGCGTTGCCGCTGTTGGTCACGTAGTTGCCGAGGTGGTGGATGCGGTTGTTGGTCACCAGGCCTTCGAGCTTGCTCACCGCGATCGCTTTGTTGGTATTGAACGCGTTGTCGAAGTTGCTGGTCGCCATGCCGCCGTTGTTGGCCGCGGCGTTGCCGTAGTCGGTGGCGGTGGCTACGCCATGGTTGTCGCGCGCATCGCCAGAACTCTTGTCGTTGTCGACGTCGGTCTTGGTCTTGTTGCCTGAACCGACCTTCACACTGGAGTATTCGTTGGCGTTTGGCCCGTTGCCTTGCGTGGACGTGGCGGTCGCGGTCTGCTCGACGGTGTCGTCCCCGGCACCTCGACCGGCGTGGTCGCCATTGACCACCGGGTTGGCCTGCGCTACGCCGGACATCCCGAACGCGAGTGCCAGAGCAGCTGATATCAGCGTCAGTCTCATCACGTGTCTCCCTTTCCATGAATGGCACCGGCGATGGCCGGCCTCCGGAATGCACTCACGCATAATCCGGGCCATTTGCGGGAAAAGATCTCAAGCAATTGTTTTTAAATGACTATTGTTCAGCAGCCGCCCACAAAGCCATCGTCCCCCTGCCAAGGTGTTTCATTCGTGGAACACTCCGACGCTGGCCCCGCACCGATCCGAGGCCGCAGCATTCCGTAAAAACCGCTGACAATTCAATGGCATAGCTTCGATCTTCCGGGCAAGATCTCAATGTGTTCTCGAAGCGGACAGTCCACGGCCACGCCGGGGGCGAAACATACGCCTCAGCGCGTCTGGAAATTTCTTCAAGCAATTGATTCATTGACGAATTTGCCAATGAAAGAGGCGGGCTCAATACGCCGAACGGTGTATATCAGAGAATTGGAAAGTATTCGGCCCGGATCGGCGCGACAGCATGGCGCGCTCGACAAACCGCCGGCTTCAACGCCTCGGTGAATCGCGACGCCTGCGCCTCAGCGCAACAGCAGCCGCACCGCGATGGCCACGGTGGCCGCGATGATCACGGGCCGCACCAGTGCCGCGCCGCGGGCGATGACCAGATTGGAGCCCAGGCGGGCACCGGCGAACTGGGCCACCGCCATGGCGAGCGCCAAGGCCCACAGCACATGGCCGCCGGCGACGAAGATCAGCATCGAGGTGACATTGGCCACCAACACCAGGGGCTTGGTGCATGCGGTCGCCTTGCGCATGTTGAAGCCGCGCAGGCCGGCGAAGGCCGCGGCGGAAAACGAGCCCATGCCCGGCCCGAACACCCCGCCGTACAGCCCCAGTCCGCCGCCGACCACGGGGTCGAACAGCCGTGGCGACAGGCGGGGCGGGGTGTCGTGGTCGGCCATGCGCGGCGACAGCGCGAAATAGCCGGCCAGCAATATCAGGACATAGGGAAACGCTGATTATTTCGTTTGCATATCGCCCCACGGGCGGCTCTGTTTGAGACAATACGCATAGTTCCTTCACGACGGTGACGATCCCGATGCAATCGAGCTTCTCCGACCTTGAGTACGCGGCCAAGAAGAAGATGACGCGCCGCGACCGGTTCCTTGCCCAGATCGAAGCGGTGACACCGTGGGCGGCGCTCGAAGCGCTGATCGAGCCGC
>NZ_JAEKFT010000030.1 GCF_018524365.1 Denitromonas iodatirespirans | reverse complement strand
TCAGGCTCTTCTTGTCGGCACCGATGTTGGTCAGGTGCTCGACGCCGCCGTCGAGGATGCCGTAGATGGTCAGCACCGGCTTGTCGCCACGGGTCAATGCCGCCACCATGCCGGGCTTGGCCGCGGGCGCGTCGGCTTGCTTGGCCAGTTTCTGTTCCAGCTTGTCGATGACCGCCTGCTGGCGTTCGAGCATCTCGCGCTGCTTTTGCAGCTCCGCCTTCAGGGCGTCCAGATCGGACGCGGCATGGGCGGGGATGGCGAAGGCCAGCGCCAGGGCGCCGGCGATCGCCGTGAGCACGGCGCCTTGGGTCACGCCCCTTGTGTTGTTTCTCATCGTCTCAGTCTCCTCGTGGGTGGTGTCGCGCACGGTGCGCCGCGCGCTTCATGTCAGGCCCGAAGGCCGTGCTTCTCCTTTTTCAAGGCGCGAGCGCTCCCCGCACGGGCGCCAACGCACACGCGCTTGAGGTGGCTTTCGCCTTGCCAGGATCGTCAGCCGGTCAGCGGATGGGTGACCGGATCATCGTGTTGTGCCGCGGTTCCGTCGGGTGTCCTCCGGAAGGGGTTCATGTATCGCGCCGGCCTCGCCGCGCAGCTCAGCGCGGCGCCAGGCGGACGGCACCGTCCAGCCGGATCGTCTCGCCGTTGAGCATGACGTTGCCCACGATCGCGAGCACCAGATGCGCGAACTCCTCGGGCTCGCCCAGGCGCGGCGGAAAGGGCACCGACTCGCCCAACGCCTGGCGTGCCTCAGCCGGGACGCCTTCCATCATCGGTGTCATGAACAGGCCCGGCGCGATGGTCATCACGCGGATGCCGACACGGGCGAACTCGCGCGCCAGCGGCAGCGTCATCGACACGATGCCGCCCTTGGAGGCGGCATAGGCGGCCTGGCCGATCTGGCCGTCGAAGGCCGCCACCGAGGCGGTGTTGACGATCACGCCGCGCTCGCCGTCGGGGCCACTCGCGCCGCGCGCCATGGCCTCGGCCGCCAGCCGGATCATGTTGAAGCTGCCGATCAGGTTCACCTGCACCGAGCGGGCGAAGGCCGCCAGCGGCAGCGGGCCGTCCTTGCCCAGCACGCGGGCGGCGTTGCCGATGCCGGCGCAGTTGACCAGGCCGTGCAGGCCGCCGAAGCGCGAACACGCCAGATCGACGGCGGCTTGCGCGTCGGCCTCCTCGGCCACGTTGGTGCGCACGAAGGCGGTGCGCTCGCCCAGTTCGGCCGCCAGGGCCTCGCCCCGCTCGGCATTGAGATCGGCGATCACGACCGCGGCGCCGGCCCCGTGCAGGGCGCGCACGCTCGCCGCGCCCAGGCCGGAGGCGCCGCCGGTGACGATGAAGACAGTGTTGTCGGTGTTCATTCGCAGCTTCCCGTTCAGACGTTTTCGAGCACCACGGCCACGCCCTGCCCGCCACCGGCGCAGGCCGACGACACGCCGTACTGCACGCCGTCGGCGCGCATCTGGCGCGCCACGGTGTGGGTCAGACGCACGCCGGAGGCGCCCAGCGGATGGCCGATGGCGATGGCGCCGCCGCGGCTGTTGGCGCGTTCGAGCTCGAAACCCAGTTCGCGCTGGCAGGCCAGGAACTGGGCACCGAAGGCTTCGTTGATCTCGATGCGGCCGATGTCGCCGAGCGCGATCCCGCAGCGGGCCGCCGCTGCGCGGATGGCCGGCGCCGGGCCGATGCCCATGATTTCGGGCGGCACCGTCACCGCGGCCCCGCCGACGATGCGCGCCAGCGGCGTAAGACCGTGGGCGCGCACCCAGTCGCCATGGGCGACGATCGCTGCCGCCGCGCCATCGACGATGGCCGAGCTGTTGCCGCCGGTCTGCACGCCGCCGAAGGCGGGCTTGAGCTTTTTCAGGGTCTCGAAGGCGGTGGGCCGCACATGGCCGTCACGCGCGAAGCGTTCGAGCCGGTCGGCCAGTTTGAGGCTGCGCGGCCGGTAGCCGTCCAGCGACCAGGTGGCGTTGACGACGGCAGACACTTCATCGGCATACCAGCCGGCGTCCCAGGCCGCGCAGCCGCGCTCGAAGCTCAGGGCGGCGAAGCGGTCCACCTCGTCGCGGCTGATGCCGTAGCGCTTGGCCAGGTTCTCGGCGGTATCGCCCATGCCGATGCCCGGCGCCGTATCCAGGGTCGCCTCCCACAGGAAGTCGCGGAAATCCACCTGCCCCAGACGGAAGCCCGCGCGATGGGTGTAGGCCGCCACCGGGTTGCGCGACATGGACTCGGTGCCGACCGACAGCACCACGCGCGCCTTGCCGAGCGCGATCTGGTCTGCCGCCGTCAGCAGGGTTTCGAAGCCGGTGCAGCACAGGCGCTGCACCAACAGCGCCGGCACCGTCGGCGCGACGCCGGCATAGAGCCCGATATGGCGCGGCAGGAAATAGGCGTCGAAACTCGACTGCGCCATGTTGCCGGCAACGATGCCGTCCACTTCGCCGGCGGGGATGCCGCTGGTGGCGAACAGGGCGCGGGCGGCGCAGATGCCCAGGTCGGTGGCCGACACGTCGCGCAGCGCGCCGTTGTAGTCGGCGAAGGGCGTGCGCTGGCCGGCCACCAGCCAGATGTCGTCGTACTGCGCGCTCTGCGCCGCCGCCTCGCTGGCGGCGAATGGATTGGCGGGGCTCATGCTTGCGCTCCTTGTCCCTTGCGATTGAGGAAGCCGCCGATCCGCTCGGCCACGTCGGGGCCGCTGTGGGTGAGCGCAGCGGTCAGCGATTCGACGAAGAGGCCGTCCTCGCTGGCCATGTTTTCGATGCGCGCAATCGCGCTGCACATCGCCCAATTGGCCAGCGGGGCGTTTTCGGCCACCCGCAAGGCGAGCTGGTGCGCCTTGTCCAGCGCGCCGCCCGCGTCGACCAGGTAGTGCGACAAGCCCAGGCGCAAGCTCTCCTCCGCTGCGATGACACGGCCGGTGAGCATCATTTCGCACAGCCTGCCGGCGCCGATGATCCGCGCCACACGCACCGAGGCGCCGCCGCCGACGAAGATGCCGTGGCGCCCTTCGGGCAGCTGGAACAGGGTGTCGGGCTCGGCGACGCGGATGTGCGCCGCGGCCGCCAGCTCCAGCCCGCCGCCGATCACCGCCCCGCGCAGGGCGGCGATCACCGGAATGCCGCCGAACTGGATGCGCTGGAAGATGCGATGCCAGGCCTGCGAGGCCTGCATCACGCCGTAGGGGTCGCGGTGCTGGTGTTCGGCCAGGTCGAGGCCGGCGCAGAAGTGCTCGCCGGCGCCGTTCAGGATGATCGCCCGCGTGCCCTCGGGCGTGGCCAGCAGCGCCGCCTCGAGGGCCGCCAGCAGGCGGTCGCTGACAGCGTTGCGCTTGGCGGGCCGGTTCAGGGTGACGGTCTGGATCTGGCCGTCCCAGGCCGTGGTTACGAGGTGTTCTGTCATCGTCGGGTCTTTCGCTGGCTAACGGTCGGTGGCGCTATGGACGGTGATCACGCCCTTGTCGGGCAGATCGCCATACAGATAGGCAAGCAGATCGGTGCGGCGCGACAGCACCAGCCGTTGGTTGATGTAGCCCTTGTCGGTGATCTCGCCGTGCTCGACCGAGGGCGCCTCGGCCATCAGCAGGGCGCGGGTGGCGTAGGTGGAGGAGCCGCCGCCGCGCTGTTTGAGGGCCTGCAGGCCGGCGCGCACCTGGTTCACCACGGCCGGGTTGGAGAGCACGTCCTCCACCGGCGCGTCGGGCGGCAAGCCCGGGCACAGCGTCCGGCACTCTGGGATATTGGGGAAAATCAGGAAGCCGATCTCGTCGCGGTCATGCCCGGTGACGACGATGTCCTGGGCCACCGGTTTCATGCAGTCGATGGCGGAGACCCGCAAGGACCCGACATGCACCCAGGTGCCGGTGAGCAGTTTGAAGTCCTCGCCCACGCGCCCGTCGAACACCAGCCCCAGCGTCGGATGCGAGGGGTCGACGAACTCGACCGCATCGCCGGTGAGGTAGTAGCCCTCGTCGTCGAAGGCCTTGGCGGTGACGTCGGGCTGCTTCCAGTAGCCGGGGAACACGTTCGGCCCCTTGACCCGCACCTCCATCTTGTCGGCGGTGGGCACCAGCTTGAGCGCGGTGCCGGGCACCGGCAGGCCGATCACCCCGGGCCGGCTGGCGCGGAAGTGGCAGTCGGAGGCGGTGGGCGCGGTTTCGGTGGCTCCCCAGGCGGAGACCATCAGGATCTTTTCGCCGGTGGCCTGCACCGACAGATCTTCGAGGGCGGTCCACAGATGGTGGGGCAAGGCCGCGCCGGCGTAGAACACGAACTTCAGCTTGCGGAAGAAGCGCTCGCGAAAATCCGCATCCTCGCGCAGCAGCGGCACCAGCATGTCGAAGGCGCGCGGCACGTTGAAATAGACGGTGGGCGAAATCTCCTTGAGATTGCGCACGGTCTTCGGCAGCAGCGCCGGTACCGGCTTGCCGTCGTCGATGTAGAGCGTGCCGCCCCAGCGCAGCACCATGTTCAGGTTGTGGTTGGCACCGAAGGTGTGGCTCCACGGCAGCCAGTCCACCAGCACCGGCGGCATGCTCCGCAGGAAAGGCCACATCAGCGCCTTGGCCTCTTGGTTGGAGACCATCATGCGCTGGGTGTTGATGACCGCCTTCGGAACGCCGACCGAGCCCGAGGTAAACAGGAACTTGCCGATGGTCTCGAGGGTGACGCGGTTGAAGGCCGACATCACGCGCGGCTCGTCGCTGTGCTGTTCGATCGCCACGAAGGGCGTCGCGCTGCCGACATCGGCGCTCTGCCCGCCGGCGATCACGACCCCGTTGTGCAACTGAGCCACGGCGTCGATGGCCGGACGGAAGCGCTCGATGCCGTCGGCGTAGATCACGCCGGGTCTGAGCAGTTCGATGTTGGCCTTGAGCTTGCCGAAGTCTTTCGACATCAGCGAATTGCCGGTCGAGATCGCACAGGACGGCACGCCCACATGCATCGCCGCCAGCATCAACAGCGCATGCTCGATGCCGTTGTCCGACAGGATCACCACCGGCCGCTCGGGCGACAGCTGCTGGTCGAGCAGCCAGGTGGCGATGGCCACCACGCGGCGGCGCGCTTCGCCGTAGCGCAGCTCGACCCACCGGCCATCGCCACCGCGCTCGGCGAGAAACACGCGCTCCGGCGCTTCGCGCGCCCAGTGTTCGAGCCACTCGCCCACGCAGCGGCCGTAGTTGTCGGGCAGGGGGATGCCCGAGCGCAGGACGCGGGTGCCGTCCGAACGGGCCTCGATCATCACCACCGGTTCGACAAACATCCGTTCGCCCGCCTGGGACGGGGGCTGATCCCGTATTTCGGTATTCATGCCAGCCTCCCGCCGCTCACATCGGCAACAGCTTGTAGCCGCCGGCCTGCACCTCGATCAGCACGCGACCACGCTCGTCCATGCCGAAGTGATCCTCGGGCGTCATCGTGAACACCCCGTGCACGCCCACCACCTCGCGGCTCGCCTCGATCGCATCGCGCAGGGCCTGGCGGAATTCGGCCGTGCCCGGGCGGGCCGACTTGAGCGCCACCGGCATGGCCGCCTCCAGCAGTTTGAAGGCGTCATGGGCATGCCCGGCAAAGGACGAGAAGCTGCGCGCTCCGTACTTCGCCTCGTAGGCCTTCACGAACGCCAGACCGCTTGCCTTGGACGGATGCGCATCAGGAATCTGGTCCACCACCACGACCGGCCCGATCGGCATGATCGTGCCCTCGGCGGCCTTGCCCGCCACCTTCAGGAAGGCGGGGTTGGCCGCCGCATGGGTCTGGTAGATCTGCCCCTTGAAACCGCGCTCCTTCAGCGTGGTCTGCGGCAGGGCTGCCGGGCTGCCCGAAGCCACGACCAGCACGGCGTCGGGGCGCGCGGCGATGAGCTTGAGCGTCTGGCCGCCCACCGAGGTATCGGTGCGGTTGAAACGCTCGACCGCCGTCATCTTGATCCCCTCCTTGCTCAGCAGGGGCTCGATCGTGGTCAGCCAGTCCTCGCCATAGGCATCCGAGTAGCCGATGAAGCCCAGGGTGCGGACGCCGGCGGCTTTCATGTGGGCCACCAGGGCGGTGGCCATGATCTTGTTCTGCTGCGGCGCGCGGAACACCCAGGTGTTCTTCTCGGGCGGCAGATTGACCGGTGCCAGGGTGATCTGCGGGGTGTGGCTTTCCACCGCGATTTCGGCAATGGCCAGCGACGAGGGCGTCACCGACGAGCCGATCAGCAGGTCGACCTGGTGCTCCGAGACCAGCTTGCGGGCATTCTTGGTCGCCACCGACGGATCGGTGGCATCGTCCAGCACGATGTAGTTGATCTTCTCGCCGCCCACCTCGGTCGGGAGCAGCGCAAACGTGTTCTTCTCGGGAATGCCGAGCGCCGCACCGGGCCCGGTGGACGACACCGAAATGCCGACATTCACGTCGGCCGAAGCGGCCTGGGCGAACATCAGGCCGGCGGCGACACACAGTACGGAAAGCTTTCTGGTCTTCATTTTGTCTCCTTCACTCTTCCTGCTTGGGTCACCGGTCGGCACATCCGTCCCGCCGGCGGTCACGATGGCGAGGGCGCGAAGCCCTTCTGTCCTTGTTCTTGATCCTCAGCTGGCCAGCATGTCCTGATGCTTGCCGCCCAGCCCGAGATAGGTGTCGAGCACTCTCGGATCGTGGCGCAAACGCGCCGCCGGTCCCTCCATGACCACCGATCCGGTCTCCAGCACATAAGCGTAGTCGGCCACGGCCAGCGCGGCACGGGCATTCTGTTCGACCAGCAGGATCGACACCCCCGTGCTGCGCAGATCGGCCACGATCCGGAAGATCTCGCGCGTGATCAAGGGCGCCAGGCCGAGGCTCGGCTCGTCGAGCATGAGCAGGCGAGGCTTGCCCATCAGCGCCCGGCCGATCGCCAGCATCTGCCGCTCGCCACCCGACAGCGTAGCGGCGCGCTGGCGGCGGCGCTCCTGCAGGCGCGGGAACAGGGCGAACACCTGCGCCATGGGCTCGCGGTAGTTGCGCTCGCCGCTGCGATAGCGGTGGAATGCGCCGAGCAACAGGTTGTCCTCCACGCTCATCTCGCCGAAGAGTTCGCGTTTTTCGGGCACCAGGCTCATGCCGCCGTCGACCATGCGCTCCACCTCCGGGCTCACCGCGACCCGCCCGTCGAAACACACCTGCCCGTGCGAGCGCAGCAGGCCGATGATGGCGGAGAGCATCGTGCTCTTGCCGGCGCCGTTGGGCCCGATCACGGTCACGATCTGGCCCTCGCCCACGCGCAGGTTCGCCCGGGTGAGCGCTTCGACCTTGCCATAGGCGACACTCAGGTTGCGGACCTCGAGCACCGGCGGGTTGAGCGGGTTCATTGCACGTCTCCCAGATAGGCGGCGAGCACCGCCGGATCGCGCTGCACCTCGTCGGGCAGACCTTCGGCGATCTTTTGGCCGAATTCCATCACCACCACCCGGTCCACCAAGCCCATGACGAAGTCCATGTCATGCTCGACCAGCAGGATGGCCATGCCTTCGGCGCGCAACTTGCGCAACAGCTGGCCGAGCGCCTGCTTTTCCAGCAAGCGCAAGCCCGCCGCCGGCTCGTCGAGCAACAGCACGCAGGGATCGGCGGCCAGCGCGCGGGCGATCTCCAGGATGCGCTGCTGGCCCAGCGCGAGGCTGCCGGCCTCTTCATGCATCTGCTCGGCGAGCCCGACCCGTTCGAGCTGCCGCGCCGCCTCGGCCAGCAGCCGTGCCTCCTCGTCCCGGTCCAGACGCCAGGCCGCAGGCAGCACGCCGCACGATCCGCGCCGGTGGGCGCCGAGCGCGACGTTCTCGACCACGCTCATCCCCGGCAGCAGGCGCACATGCTGGAAGGTACGGCTCATGCCCAGGCGGGCGATGTCCCGCGCGGCAAGACCGGCGATCGAGCGGCCGCGGAACAGCACATCGCCCGCGCTGGGCGTATCGACGCCGGAGAGCTGGTTGAACATGGTGCTCTTGCCCGCGCCGTTGGGCCCGATCAGCGCCAGGATCTCCCCGGCGCGCACCTGCAGGCTCATGCGGTCGTTGGCCACCAGCCCACCGAAGCGGCGCGTCACCTCGCGCGCCTCGAGGATGACCTCGCCCCGGCTCGGCTGCGTGCGGTGCGGCAGCGGCGCGGCGGACGGATCGAGAGCCACCGTGGCCCGCGATGCCGGCAGGCAACGGGCGATCAGCGCCCACAGGCCGTCGCGGGCGCGATGCAGGATGAGCACCATCATGACGCCGAAGACGATCGCCTCGAAGTTGCCCGAGGCGCCGAACAGCGCCGGCAGCACGTCCTGCAACCACTGCTTCATGATCGTGATCACGCCGGCACCGATGAGCGCGCCCCACACGCTGCCGGCACCGCCGACCACCGCCATGAACAGATATTCGATGCCGGTGGACAAGCCGAACGGCGTCGGATTGACGAAGCGCTGCATGTGCGCATAGAGCCAGCCCGAGGCGGCCGCGTGCAAGGCGGCGACGACGAAGATGATCATGCGCGAGCGCGAGGTATCCACCCCCATCGACTCGGCCATCACCATGCCCCCCTTGAGCGCCCGGATCGCCCTGCCCTCGCGGGAATCGAGCAGGTTGCGGGTGGTCAGCATGGCCAGCAGCAGAAAGGCCCAGATCAGGTAGTAGATCTCGCGCCCTTCGTCGAGCGGCACACCGAAGACTTCGATCGGCGGGATGCCGCTCAGCCCGGTATGCCCGCCCAGGAAGTCCATCGTGCCGAAGAGGAAATACAGGGAGATGCCCCAGGCGATGGTGCCCAAGGGCAGATAGTGGCCCGACAGGCGCAGCGTCATCGAGCCGAGCACCACGGCCACCAGCGCTGTCAGGGCAAGCCCGATCAGCAAGGCCAGCCACGCGGAGCCGCCGGCCCAGGCCAGCCACCCCGGCAAGTCGGCGGTGGCGGTCAGCGCGGCGGTGGTGTAGGCGCCCAGGCCGACGAAGGCGGCCTGGCCGAAACTGGTCAAGCCCCCCACGCCGGTCAGCAGCACCAGGCCGAGTGCGACCATGGCGTAGAGACCGATGTAGTTCAACAAGGTCACGTAGAACTCGGGCAGGAACTGCGGCGCCATCCCCACCAGGACGAGGCCGGCGAGCACCCCGCGCGAGGGCGTCTTGACGGCGGCGATGGATCGGCCGGACATGCCGGCAAGCAGACGCATGGCTCGGGTCGCGGTACCGGACATGCTCACGCCTCCTCGTCGATGCCGTGGCTGTGCAGCGAACGCCACATCAGCACCGGGATGATCAGGGTGAACACGATGGCCTCCTTGTAGGCACTGGCCCAGAAGCTGGCGAAGGATTCGAGCAGACCGACGATCAGCGCACCGGCGGCGGCCAGCGGGTAGGAGGCCAGCCCGCCGACGATGGCGGCGACGAAGCCCTTGAGCCCGATCAGGAAGCCGGTGTCGTAATAGACGGTGGTCACCGGGGCGATCAACACCCCCGACAAGGTCCCGATGAAGGCGGCCAGCAAGAAGGTGAGCCGACCGGCGAACACCGGCGAGAAGCCCATCAGCCGGGCGCCGTTCCGGTTGATCGCGGTCGCACGCAAGGCCTTGCCGTAGAGGGTTTTCTCGAAGAACAGGTAGAGCCCGACGATCAGCGCGGCGGAGGCGGCCAGCACGCAGATCTGCTGCCCGCTCACCGTCATCCATCCGACGGCGAAGCTGGCGTCCCACAGCGGCGCCGTCCGGCTGCCCTCGGCACCGAAGAACAGCAGCCCCAGCCCCACCAGGACCACGTGTACCGCCACCGAGACGATCAGCAGGACCAGCACCGAGGCTTCGGCGACCGGCTGGTAGGCCAGCCGGTAGATCATCGGCCCGATCGGCACCACGATCGCCAGCGTCAGCAGAATCTGCAACGCCATCGGCAGCTGCGCCGGCGAGAGAGCCGACAGCGTCAGCACCAGCACCGCCGGGTAAGCGACGTTCCAGCCCAGTGTCGCCCCCCAGGCGCGCCCGTCGCGCTTGCGGATCGCGGCGACCCCGTCGATGACGGTCACCGCCAGGCCGGCCCCCATCAGCAGCCACAGCGTGGCCGGCAAGGCGCCCGACTGCAGCGTGGCGAGGGTCAGCGCGCCATAGGCGACATATTCCCCCTGCGGGATGTAGATCGCGCGGGTCACCGCGAACACCAGCACCAGGGCCAGCGCCAGCAGTGCGTAGATGGCGCCGGAGGTCACGCCGTCTTGCCCGATCAGAAGTGCAATCTGCAGATCCATCGCTCTTGTCTCTCTCCTTCGGGGGCCGAAGGCTCGTGTGGGTCACACCGGGTCGGCGGCTTGTGCCGCTCTGGGTTTCATGCCCCGTTCCGCGAACGGCGACGGGCCCACATTACGCCCGGCAAACTACCTTGTCAAACATTTGGACAAAAAGTTTATTTTATCGTGATGCGCATGCCAGCCCGCCGTGATGCAGCTATCATTCGCTATCCGTTTCCCCTACACACATGCCCGCGCCCATGCCCCACAACGCCTCACCCGCCAGCTCGTCGAACGCCGATGCCGAAGCGCTCATCCTGCGATTGGCGCGCGAGTTGCCCATGCTGGGCCAGGCGGCGGTCGCCGAGCGTCTGAGAAGCGAGGGGGTGCGGATTTCGCCATCCGGCGTGCGCTACATCTGGCAGCGGCATGGGCTCGAAACGGCGGTCAAGCGCCTGGAGGCACTGGTCGCCAACGGCCAGACCGACCTGCCCCCGGAGCAGCAGCGCCTGCTCGATCGCAACAAGCGCAGCGCCCGCCTGTCGGCGACCGCGCCCAGGGCAGACGCGGATCCTTCAGCCCCCCCGGCCGATGCCGGCCAGGGCGAGCCGCTGAGTCGCCAGGAGCTTGTCCTGCATGTGGCCGCCGAGCTGTTCACCGAGCAGGGCTACGACCGGACCTCGATTCGCGACATCGCGCACCGGGCCGGCCTGCTGCCGGGCTCGGTCTATCACCACTTTCCGTCCAAGGAAGACTTGTATCTGGCGATCTATCGGGAGGGGTTTCGGCGGATCCTGGCCCGCGTGACGGCCGCCGCGGCCGGCGGCACCGACCCCTGGGACAACCTGCGCCTGGCCTGCGAGGAGCATGTTTCGGGCATGGTCGAGGGGCCCTATGTGGAACGCCTGACCGGTCACGGCCTCGCGCTGATCGGCGAGCAGCGGCTGTTCGACAGGATCCGCGAAGACCGGAAAGCCTACGAGCAGATCTTCAAACGGCTCATCGAGGCCCTGCCGCTGACCGGGCAGACCAACCCCACCCTGCTCCGCCTGACCTTGCTGGGGGCCATGAACTGGGTCGCCATCTGGTATCGCGAAGGCAAGCAGACGCCCCGCGACATTGCCCACGCCATGGTGGACATGCTTCGGCAGGGCGTAGCCTCAGGCCACGCCCTGCCGGACTGAAACGCCGAACGGCCGATCGCGCGCGCTTGCTGCCGGCGTCGTTCGATGCGGCAGGCGCTCAGCCGCCGGCTTGGCTCACGCCGGGATCTGAACCGCCGGCAGCGTCCGCACCGCTTGCGCCACCAGCGGTGTCAGTGTGTCGGCACCGTCGGGCGAGGCGAGGTGCGCGATCAGCGCCTGGCGCATGCGCGGCGCCCAGAACTTGCCGAGGTGCTCGGCAATGCACCGGCACGCTTCGTCACGGTCCGGATAGCTTTCGAAGTATTGGCCGATCTGGTTGGCCATCTTGACCAGGTGCTGGATTTCCATTTGTCGGGACTCAGAGGCGGTGAATGATCCGCCGACACGCCGGCGTGGCGGGGCGTTGGCGGGGGGCGAGCAGAGGGGCAGTCATGTTCGCGCGGCCGCTCAGGCGTTGATCAGCCAGTCGGGATGGCTGTAGGCCGTGAGGCGGCCTGAGCGCGCCATGCCGACCAGGGTCAGGCCGGTGCGCTCGGCCATGCGGGTGGCCATCCCCGTGGGGGCGGAGATCGCGGCCAGCAGGCCGATCCCGGCGCTGGCGGCTTTTTGCACCATCTCGACGCTGGCGCGACTGGTGACCAGCGCAAAGCCCTCCGCCGTCGCATCGGCACGGTGCCGATGGCGCGCGCCGATGAGTTTGTCCAGCGCGTTGTGGCGGCCCACGTCCTCGCGCACCCACAGCAGCTCGCCGTCCTCGCGCACCCAGGCCGCGGCATGCGCGGCGCCGGTGGCGCGATGGAGGCTTTGATGCGCCGCCAGGGCGTCCATGGCGCGATGCACGGCTGCCGTGCTCACTGGCGCCCGCCGGCCGACCGGCGCGGGCTGGCGCACCGCTGCCTGAAGGCTCTCGACACCGCACAGGCCGCAACCGGTGCGCCCGGCGAGGTTCCGGCGCCGTTGCTTGAGCCGCATGAACGGCGCCGCGGCGATCTCGAGCCGCACTTCGAGGCCCTCGGCACGCGACACCACCTCGCAGTCGTACAGCTCGTCGGTGCCTTCGAGAATACCTTCCGACAGGCTGAAGCCGAGGGCGAAGTCTTCCAGATCGGTGGGGCTGGCGAGCATGACCACATGGGAGATCCCGTTGTAGACCAGCGCCACCGGCACCTCCTCGATCAGGCACTCCACGCTTTCGACCGAGCCGCCGGCCCAATCCCGGCGCGCCCGCACCAGCTGCCGGTCGGGCCAGTCGAAGGCCTCGTCCGCCTCGTGGGCTGCGCTCGGCAGCGACGCGTGCTCAGCCATGCTCTCAGGCCTCCGGGATGAGGTTGACCCGCAGAAAGCCCTGCTGCCGCTCCTGGTTGCGGCGGAAGCGCTGCTGCCATTCCGAGGGTTGATTGACCTGTGTCACCTGCACCGCCGTCACCTTGTATTCCGGGCAATTCGTCGCCCAGTCGGAGTTGTCGGTGGTGATCACGTTGGCGCCCGATTCCGGGTGGTGGAAGGTGGTGTACACCACGCCCGGCTGAACCCGTTCGGTCACCCGGGCGCGCAGCACCGTCTCGCCGGCACGGCTGGCGATGCCAACCCAGTCGCCGTCGGCAATGCCGCGGTCCTCGGCGTCGAGCGGATGAATCTCGAGCCGGTCTTCGGCATGCCAGGCGGCGTTGCCGGTGCGCCGTGTCTGCGCCCCGACGTTGTACTGCGACAGGATGCGGCCGGTGGTGAGCAGCAGCGGGAAGCGCTTGTTGACGCGCTCTTCGGTGGCCACGTAGCGGGTCGGCATGAAGCGCCCCTTGCCGCGCACGAATTCGCCCACATGCATGATCGGCGTGCCGTCGGGGTGGTCCGCGTTGCAGGGCCACTGGATGCTGCCCAGCGCGTCGAGCCGGTCGTAGCTCACCCCGGTGAAGGTCGGCGTGAGGCGGGCGATCTCGTCCATGATCTCGGACGGATGGGTGTAGTTCATGGGATAGCCGAGCGCGTTGGACAGCGCCACGGTCACTTCCCAGTCCGCCTTGCCCGCCATCGG
The DNA here is from genome assembly GCF_018524365.1 of Denitromonas iodatirespirans. Classification (GTDB taxonomy): domain Bacteria; phylum Pseudomonadota; class Gammaproteobacteria; order Burkholderiales; family Rhodocyclaceae; genus Nitrogeniibacter; species Nitrogeniibacter iodatirespirans. The sequence continues at coordinate 42,161 of NZ_JAEKFT010000030.1, read as the reverse complement.
CGGCATGGCCTTGCGCACCCGGGAGATGCGCCGCTCGGCATTGGTGAAGGTGCCGTCCTTTTCGAGGAAGCTCGAGCCCGGCAGGAAGACATGCGCGTACTTGGCCGTTTCGTTGAGGAACAGGTCCTGCACCACCACGCATTCCATGGCGCGCAGGGCGGCCTCGACATGCTGGGTGTTGGGGTCCGACTGGGCGATGTCTTCGCCCTCGCAGTACAAGCCCTTGAAGCTGCCGTCGAGCGCGGCTTCGAACATGTTGGGGATGCGCAGACCCGGCTCGTCGCCGATGGGCACGCCCCACTCGCCTTCGAACAGCGCCCGCGTGCCTTCGTCCGACACATGGCGATAGCCTGGCAGCTCGTGCGGGAAGGAGCCCATGTCGCAGGAGCCCTGCACGTTGTTCTGCCCGCGCAACGGGTTGACGCCCACGCCGGCGCGGCCGATGTTGCCGGTGGCCATGGCGAGGTTGGCGATCGCCATCACCATGGTCGAGCCCTGGCTGTGCTCGGTGACGCCAAGGCCGTAGTAGATGGCGCCGTTGCCGGCCTGCGCGTACAGGCGCGCGGCGCCGCGCAGCGCCTCGGCCGGCACGCCGGTGATCTCGGCCATGGCTTCGGGCGAATTCTCGGGCAGCGAGACGAAGTCGCACCACTGGCGGAAGGCGGCGTCCTCGCAGCGCTCGGCCACGAAGGCTTCGTTCACCAAGCCCTCGGTGACGATGGTGTGAGCCAGTGCATTGGCCACGGCGACGTTGGTGCCGGGGCGCAGGCTCAGGTGGTAGGCGGCTTCGAAGTGCGGCCCCTTGACCAGATCGATGCGGCGCGGATCGATGACGATCAGCTTGGCGCCCTGGCGCAGGCGGCGCTTGAGCTGCGAGCCGAACACCGGATGGCCGTCGGTGGGGTTGGCACCGATCACCACGATCACGTCGGCGTCCATCACCGAATCGAAGGTCTGGGTGCCGGCCGATTCGCCCAGCGTCTGCTTGAGCCCGTAGCCGGTGGGCGAGTGGCACACCCGGGCGCAGGTATCGACGTTGTTGTTGCCGAAGGCCGCGCGCACCAGCTTCTGCACCAGGTAGGTTTCCTCGTTGGTGCAGCGCGAGGAGGTGATGCCGCCGATCGAGTCGCGGCCGTGCTTGGCTTGAATGCGGCGGAACTCGGAGGCGGCATGATTGATCGCCTCCTCCCAGCTCACCTTCTGCCAGGGCTCGTCGATGCTGTGGCGGATCATCGGCGTGGTGATGCGGTCCGGATGGGTGGCGTAGCCGAAGGCGAAGCGGCCTTTGACGCAGGAATGGCCATGATTGGCGCCACCGTCCTTGTGCGGCACCATGCGCACCACTTCATTGCCCTTGACCTCGGCCTTGAAGGCGCAGCCCACGCCGCAGTAGGCGCACACCGTGAGCACGCTCTTCTCGGCCTGGCCTTTTTCGATCACCGATTTTTCCATCAGCGTGGCGGTCGGGCAGGCCTGCACGCAGGCGCCGCAGGAGACGCATTCGGAGTCGAAGAAGCTCTGGCTCTCCCCCGCCGTCACGCGCGATTCGAAGCCGCGCCCGCCGATGGTGAGCGCGAAGGTGCCCTGCGTTTCCTCGCAAGCGCGCACGCAGCGGTTGCACACGATGCACTTGGACGCGTCATAGGCGAAATAGGGGTTGGAGGTATCGATCGGCGCGGCGCTGGCGGCGTCGAAATGGTTCTTGCCGGCCATGCCGTAGCGCACGTCGCGCAGGCCGACCACGCCGGCGGTGTCCTGCAGTTCGCAGTTGCCGTTGGCCGAGCAGGTGAGGCAGTCGAGCGGGTGGTCGGAGATGTAGAGCTCCATCACCCCGCGGCGCAGCTCGGCGAGCTTGTCGCTTTGCGTGCGCACCACCATGCCGTTCTCGACCGGCGTGGTGCACGAGGCCGGGTAGCCGCGCTTGCCGTCGATCTCGACCAGGCACAGCCGACAGGAGCCGAAGGGCTCCAGGCTGTCGGTGGCGCACAGCTTGGGGATGGGGGTGTCGACAAGCGCGGCGGCACGCATCACCGAGGTGCCGGCGGGCACGGTGACGGTCTGGCCGTCGATGCTCACGGTGATCTGCTCGGCCGACATACGCTCGGGCGTACCGAAATCGGGGTCACGCAGCAGGGACATGGGGTGTCTCCTCGCGCCGGCGCGCGTTGCGCCGGCGATTGAACGGGGTTGGGGTCAGGCGGCCTGCGTCTCGTCGACGCCGAAGTCGCGGGCGAAATACTTGAGCGCGGAGCGCACCGGGTACGGCGTCATGCCGCCCATGGCGCACAGCGAGCCGGCTTCCATGGTGTCGCACAGCGAATCGAGCAGGGCCAGCTGCCGGCCGCGGTCCTCGCCGGCGATGATGCGGTCGATCACCTCGACCCCGCGGGTCGAGCCGATGCGGCACGGCGTGCATTTGCCACAGGATTCGATGGCACAGAACTCCATCGCGTAGCGCGCCATCTTCGCCATGTCGACGCTGTCGTCGAAGGCGACGATGCCGCCGTGGCCGATCATGGCGCCCATGGCCATGTAGGCCTCGTAGTCGAGCGGCGTGTCGAATTGCGACTCGGGCACGTAGGCGCCCAGCGGGCCGCCCACCTGCACCGCACGGATCGGCCGGCCGCTGGCGCTGCCGCCGCCGTAGTCGTACAGCAACTCGCGCAGAGTCACGCCGAAGGCCAGCTCCACCAGCCCGGTGCGGCGCAGATTGCCGGCCAGCTGGAAGGGCAGCGTGCCGCGCGAACGGCCGACGCCGTAGTCGCGATAGAAGGCGGCGCCCCTGGCCAGGATGGTCGGCACCGAGGCCAGGCTGATGACGTTGTTGATCACCGTCGGCTGGCCGAACAGGCCCTCGATGGCCGGCAGCGGCGGCTTGGCGCGCACGATGCCGCGCTTGCCCTCCAGCGATTCGAGCATGGCCGTCTCTTCGCCGCAGATGTAGGCCCCGGCGCCCAGGCGCACTTCGAGATCGAAGGCACGGCCGCTGCCCATCAGGTTCGCGCCGAGATAGCCCACCCGGCGGGCCGCCTCGATGGCCGCTTCGAGCGTGCGGTGCGCGTGCGGGTATTCGCTGCGCAGATAGATGTAGCCCTTCGTCGCGCCCACCGCCAGACCGGCGATGGCCATGCCCTCGATCAGGCAGAACGGGTCGCCCTCCATCAGCATGCGATCGGAGAAGGTGCCCGAATCGCCCTCGTCGGCATTGCAGGCGATGTACTTCTGCTCGGCCGGCGTATTGAGCACGGTCTGCCACTTGATGCCGGTCGGAAAGGCCGCCCCGCCCCGCCCGCGCAGGCCGGAATCGGTCACCTCGCGCACCACCTCGGCGGGTTCCAGGCGGATCGCCCGGGCCAGCCCGACGAAACCGCCGTGCGCCACGTAGTCGGCGATCGACAGGGCATCGACGACGCCGACCCGGGCGAAGGTCAGCCGGTTCTGGCGGGCGAGAAAGGGAATCTCGTCGGTGAGCCCCAGCGCCAGCGGATGCGTGCCGCCCTGCAGGAAATCCGCCTCGAACAGCCCCGGCACGTCGGCCGCCGTCACCGGCCCGTAGGCCCGGCGCTGGCCGCCGACGGAGACTTCGACCAAGGGCTCAAGCCAGTACATGCCGCGCGAGCCATTGCGCCGGATCGTCACCTCGACGCCGCGGCGCGCCGCTTCGGCGGCAATCGCCTGGGCCACCTGCTCGGCGCCCAGCGACAGCGCGCCCGAGTCCATCGGCACATGGATCTGGATCGTCATGCGCTCACCTGTTCGCCACGCAGCGTGGCCACGATTTCGTCGAAACGCGCACTGCTCACCCGACCGACGATGTCGTCATCGACACGCACGGCCGGCGAGCAGGCACAGTTGCCGAGGCAGTACACCGCCTCGAGGGTGATCGCGCCGTCGGCCGTCGTCTCGCCGAAAGCCGTGCCCAGCGCAGCCTGCGCATGGGCCTCCAGCGCGGCGCCGCCCATGGCCTGACAGGACTCGGCACGGCACACCTGGACGACATGGCGCCCCGGCGGCGTGGTGCGGAAGTGGTGGTAGAAACTGATGACGCCATGCACTTCAGCGCGCGAGCGATTGAGCGCCTGGGCCAGCGCGGGAGTCGCCTGCGGCGGAATCCAGCCCAGCGCATCTTGAATGGCATGGAGAATCGGCAGCAGCGCCCCGGGCATAGCCCGGTGCGCCTCGATTTCCCGTTGAATGATCTGCTTGTCCCGCGCTTCGTCCATGACGCCTCTCTCTTCGCACTGAGGGGGCCGTCCAGCTCCCGCAACAGGTCGCGAGGGGAGGGGAACCTGCAAGGCGCAGGACGCAGGACGGTTGCCCTACCTTAGCGGCCCGTCGCGGTGCTGAAAATCGAGTTTTTTCGAACGGCTATTCGTCGTTGCCGAACGAGGCGGTCAGCGCCTGCGCCACGGCACGAAGCGCGGCCACCGAGGGCGAGACCGGATCGCGCGCCAGCGTGACCACGCCGGTCGCCCATGCCACCGACGGCTCGGTCAGGCGCAGGACCGACACCGCCTCCGGCGAGCCGATCAGTTCGAGCACGCTGCGCGGCACGATGCTCGACCAGGCGCCGGAGCACACATGCGCCAGCAGGCTGACGATGGAATTGGTCTCCATCGTCGGCGCGGGGTGACAGCCGAGCGCCGCGAAGGTCTCGTCGATGGTGCGCCGATTCTGCATATCCGGCGACAACAGGCACAGATTGAAGCTCGCCGCCTCGCGCCAGGAGATCTCGTCGCGCCCCTCGACCGCATCGCGGTCGGTCGTGAGCAGCACGTGATCCTCCTCCCACACCCGCACCACCTCGAGGTCGGGATCGGTCGCGGAGCGCAGGTAGATCACGCCCGCTTCGAGCTCGTAGCGGCGCAGCTGCGTGAGGATGTCGCCGGTCGGCAGCGACACGATCTGAAGCGTGATGTGCGGATGGCGCCGAACGATCGCCGCCGAATAGGCCGCCACCGCCGTCAAGGCCGTGGGGATGACGCCGATGCGGATCTGCCCGCTCAACCCGCCATCGCGCAATTGCGCCAGCTCCTGCTTGAGATCGGCCGCATGCGACGCGGCCACCTCGGCATAGCGCACCACCCGCAGCCCCTCCGGCGTGAGCCCGGAAAACTGCTGCCCGCGCTCCACGATGGCCACCCCCAGCTCGCTTTCCAGATCGCGAATCGCCGCCGAGAGGGTCGACGGCGACACATGACAACTGGCGGCCGCACGACCGAAATGCTTCTCGCGCGCCAGCGCAATGAGGTAGAGATACTTGCGAGCAATCATCCGGCAACGATACACCGGCTCGGCCCCCAATGGCGCGCCTGTGCGAACGACTGCGGCCTGAGGCAAACTGGCGACCGGAGCGAATACCTGCCCGCCCTGGCGCGAGGCCCAACACGCCGGATCTGCCATTGCGCCATGGGTCACGAGGCCTCGACGGTGAGCGTCGCGCTGCCGGCGCCGTCGCCAGCGGCACGGCAAGGTTTGAGATGATCTGCTTTTGCCTTTTGGATGGCCTGTGAAAACGATTTGCATCATTCCTGCCCGCGGCGGCTCGAAAGGCTTGCCGCGCAAGAACATCAAGCACCTCGCCGGCCGGCCGCTGATCGACTGGCCGATCAAGGCGGCCCTGGCCTCCGGGGTTGTCGATCGTGTGTTTGTGAGCACGGACGATGCTCAAATCGCCGAATGCGCACGCGCCGCCGGCGCCGACGTGCCGTTCCTGCGCCCTGCCGAGTTGGCGCAAGACCTGACCACCACCGAAGCCACCCTGCAGCAGGCCTTGATGGCCTACGAAGCGCATGTCGGCAACACCTTCGAGCTTTGTGTCTTTCTGACCGCCACCGATGTCTTCCGAACCCCCGACTGGATCACACAAGCCGTCCAGGCGCTGATCGACGACCCGGCACTGGACAGTGCCTTCGCCGTGCATCAGACGACCAAGAACTACTGGCACAAGACCGCGGCCGGGGACTGGGCACGCGTGCTGCCGTGGATGCGCGACTACTCGTCACGACAGATCCGAGAGAAGCTCTATCGGGAAGACACCGGGCTGGCCTGCGCTTCGCGGGCCCGGCTGTGGCGCGAAGGCCGCCGTATCGGCGACCGCGTGCACCTGATGCCCAATAACCTGCCCGAGACATCGATCGACATCCACACCGATTTCGATCTGTTCCTCGCGGAAAAGGCGATCGAGTATCTGGCCGAACATCACCCTGAGCGGGTCCCGCTCTTTACCGACGACCGGTCATGAGCCCTGACATGTCTCACGCACCGCTGGTTTCGATCATCGTTCGCACGCGGAACGAGGAGCGCTGGATCGGCCTTTGCCTCGAGGCCATCGCCAAGCAGACCTATACCCGTCACGAAATCATTCTGGTGGACAACCGCTCCACCGATCGGACCGTCGCCAGAGCCAGGCGCTATGGCGTGACGCTGGTCGAGATCGACGATTTCCTGCCGGGCAAGGCGATCAACGATGGCATCCGGGCCAGCAGGGGCGAGATCATTGCCATCATTTCCGGCCACTGCATTCCGGTGGACCCGCACTGGCTGGCCAACCTGGTTGCCCGCCTCGACGACCCAGAGATTGCGGGCGTCTATGGGCGGCAGGAGCCGTTGTCGTTTACCCCGGCGGCCGACAAGCGCGATCTGGCGATCACCTTCGGCCTGGACCCGCGGATACAGGTCAAGGATTCCTTCTTCCACAACGCGAACAGCGCGCTGCGCCGGGATATCTGGCAGCGCTTCCCCTTCGACGAACAGGTGAGCAACATCGAGGATCGCGTCTGGGGGGTCGAGGTGATCCGGGCCGGGCTGAAAATCGCCTACGAGCCGACTGCCAGCGTCTATCACTATCACGGCATTCATCAGGACCGCGACATCTCGCGGGCGCAGCAGATCGTCCAGATCATGGAAGGTCTCCACGGCCCCCACGCGGACATGACGAAGATCGCCGAGGGCGCCATCCGGGTGGCCGCCATCGTGCCGGTGCGCGGCAACTCGCTGCAGCACGATGGCGTCAGCCTGCTGGGAAGCACCATCGACTATCTGACATCGTGCACATCGCTGACGGACATCATCGTGTCCACAGACTGTGCAGACACTGCCGATCTTGCCCGCCGCCATGGCGCCAGCGTGCCGTTCATCCGGCCTGCCGCCCTGTCGGAGAAGTATGTCGACATCGTGCAAGTGCTGACCTACAGCCTGACCGAGATGGAGAAGACCCTCGGCATTTTCGATCTGGTGGTCGTCGTCGAGGAAACGCACCCCTTCCGCGACCCGGGGATGATCGATGACATGGTGTCGCTGGCGCTGGACAAGGGCTTCGACACGGTGTTGGCGGCAAAACCGGAGAGCCGGCCGGTTTGGCTCGACGGCGAGCATGGCGTGCGACAAGTGGGCAAGCGCGATTTCGTGCCGCGCGCACTGAGCGAGGAGCGCGCGCATCTCGGTCTGATGGGATTGGGCTGCGTGGTACGCCCGGCCTTGCTCAGAGCGGGCACGCTGTTCGGCGAGCATATCGGCCTGCACTCCGTCCGCCATCCGCTGGCCAGTGTTGAAATCCGCACGGAGGAGGCGCTGCAGCGCTGCCTGCCTCTTTTGAAGCATGAGCCTGTCGCTTAGTCCGGCGGCTCCGGTCAGGAGAACGCGTTCATGAGAGCCGCATTGCTGGGCTGCGGCCGAGTCGCCGAGCACTACCGCAAGATGCTGCTCGAGATCGACCCGGTCGACCGGTTCGAGGTCGTGGCGGTGTGCGACACCGACCCGGACAAGGCCGCACGCCTGGCACAGGCCTTCGGCTGCCCCGCCTTCCGCGATGCGGCAACCATGCTCGATGCCGGCGCGATCGATGTCATGTTCGTGCTCACGCCGTCGGGCCATCACTTCGCGCATGCCCGGCTGGCGCTCGAGAACGGCGTGAGTGTGGTCTGCGAAAAACCGGTGACCATGACGCCGGAAGAAGCCGCCGCGCTCGACACCCTGGCCGAGACGCGAGGGCTGTTTTGCGCAACGGTGTTCCAGAATCGCTGGAACCGGGCGCTGCGCGCCGCCAAGGCGGCGGTCGAGACCGGGCGTCTGAAGACCCTGGTGACGGCGAGTGTCCGTCTGCACTGGTGTCGCTACCAGGATTACTATGAAGACGGCTGGCATGGCACCTGGGCCATGGACGGCGGTGTGATCAACCAGCAGGCCATTCATCATCTCGATGCGCTTCAGTGGATCTGCGGGCCGGTCGATGCCGTTTGCGCCGTCGCCGCCAATCGCATGAACACGCTCGAGGCCGAGGACACGCTGGCCGCGGTGCTGCGCTTCAAGAGCGGCGCCCTGGCGACGATCGAGGCCACCACGGCGGCACGGCCGAGAGACTTCGAGGCCTCGCTGTCGGTGGTCGGTGAAGGCGGCAGGATCCGGGTGGGCGGCATCGCGCTGAACAGGATCGACGAATGGGACCTGGTCAATGCCAGCGAGGATGACGCCACCCTGGCCGCACGATGCAGCGTCGAGGTGCCGAGCGGCTATGGCCTGAGCCATTCCTTGTACATCCGCGACCTGGTCGACAGCGTCGAGCGGCGCACCCGCCCGGATATCACGATTGCGTCGGCCATGAGCACGCTGCGCCTGGTGCATGCCCTGTATGCGAGCGTCGAGACCGGCGCCTGGGTCCGCCTTGACGACAACCCGCGCTCGTCCCGACTCGGTCGGTCCTAGGGGCGGTGCCTTCGCTGAACGGATTTTGCTTGACTGCTTGCATGGAGCCGCACAATGCCGATTGAAAACAAGGCCCCCGGAAAGGACGTGTCCGACGCGGACATGATCGACAAATTCCCGTTGGCGGCGAAGAAACACCCGGACCACCGCTCCCGTTTCGCGGTGCAGGGTGTCGAGTTCGGCGGTGATCTGGTGCCGATCTTTGCCGGGCCGAACATGGTCGAATCCGAAGCCTTGATCGTCGAGACCGCGAGATCGGTCAAGGCCAGCGGCGCCCATTTTCTGCGTGGCGGTGCGTTCAAACCGCTCAGCTTTCCCTACCGCTCGGAGAAGTACACGGAAACACGGGAGGACGGCCTGGCGTGGCTGAAGATCGCGCGCGAAGCGGCAGGCATCCCGATCATCACCGAGGTCATGGAGGAGCGTTTCGTCGATGCGGTCGCCGACGTGGCCGACATCCTCCAGATCGGCGCCCGCAACATGCAGAACTTTCCGCTGCTGACGCGGGTCGCCAAGACCGGCAAACCGGTCATGCTCAAACGCCATTTCGGCTGCTCCTTGCGCGACTGGCTGGGGGCGGCGGAGTACATCCTGATCGAGGGCAACCCGCGAGTGATCCTGTGCGAACGCGGCGTCGCCACCGCCCACACCCACCGCAGTTCCTCGCGTTTCCTGCTCGATCTCCAGGTCGTGCCCGCCGCCCACGAAGTAACGCATTTGCCGGTGGTGACCGATCCGAGTCACGCCACCTTCTGGCGGCCATGGGTCAAGCCGATGGCCTTGGCGTCGATCGCGGCAGGGGCCGACGGCGTCATGCTCGAAGTGCACCCGGATCCGGACAATGCAGCGGTCGACCCGCTGCAACCCATCGACTTCGACGCCTTCGGCCAGCTCATGGACGACATGGACGCGGTGGCGAAGGCCGTGGGCCGACGCGTGAAATGAGCGCGACGATCCCGTTCATCGACAACCCGCTGGCGCTGCCCGCCGGCGAGTTTGCGGCCATCATCGGCGCCCATCCCTCACAGGGCGCGCGATCGCCGCGCTTGTGGAATGCGGTCTATCGAACGCTGGGCCGCGACTGTCGCATGCTGCCATTCGACGTCACCGGCGATCGCCTGGCGGACCTGCTGGCCTGGCTGGACGCACACCCCGCCTTCGTCGGCGGCGCGGTCGCCGTGCCGCACAAACAAGCCGTCGCCCACTGGTTGGGCACGGATCGCCTCGACCCAAGCGCCCAGGGCATTGTGTCGGTCAATGCCTTGTCACGCGATGCCCGCGGGCGGTTGCACGGCGCCAACACCGACGGCCTTGCCGCCGCCCAGGTGCTGAACGATGCCGGGCTGAGCCGTGCGGACACCGTGCTGGTCTTCGGCTTCGGCGGAGCGGCCAAGGCGGTGGTCAATGCGCTGCGCCCCCGGGTGGCGCGCATTGTCGTCGCCACCCGCGCCTGCGAAGACGAAGCCGCCGTGGCCCTGGCGCGGTGGATGGGCGTAGCGCTGGTCGCACCAGCAGCCTGTGGCACGGCGCTCGCGCAGGCGACCGTGCTGGTCAATGGCACCGTGCTCGGCTCGGCGCCCGATCATCTCGGCGCCAGCCCCCTACCGCCGGATTTCGCACAGCATGCCGGGCGTGTGAAGCTGGCCTTCGATGTCGTCTATCAACCGGCGGACACCGCTTTTCTGAACGCCATGCCCACCGGGGTCGTTTGCTGCGGCGGCGCCCGCATGAACCTCCTGCAGGCCGTGCGCGGCTTCCAGCTGGCCCACCCCGATGTCGCGGCGGCCGTCGTCGACCGGGCCATGACCGGGGCGCTTCAAACATGACCATGCCTGAATCCCGCCCGATCGATTGGGACGACTATTTCCAGTCGTCAGAGCAGTTGTTCCGTCAGGGGCAGTTTTCCGCGCTGTGGTCGACCCTGCAGACACTCGGGGAGGACGACATCCCCGAAGATCGCCAGCCGAGGTATTTCTTCTACCTCCTGACATGCGCCATCTACGGCATCGGCGATCTGGACAAGGCCCGGGCCATCAATCGAAGAATCGATTTCCGATTCCACCCGACCATTCGCTACCGGCTCTGCCTCCGCTTGGGCGATTTCGCGACCGCACGACGCCTGCGGAAGGATCATCGATACAGCGACAACGAGCTGGCCGATTTCCGCTACACCCTCGGCCTGCATTGTCTGGCGAAAAGGAAATACACCGTCGGTTTTGAGCTCTACCAGGAGAGATACCGCGCCATCAACACCCCGAAAAGCCTGATGGCGCCGCTGCAGTATCACTACATGACGGACGATCCGAACGAAGATCCCGACCTTATCGTGCTCGAACAAGGCATGGGCGAGGTGCTGATCAGCCTGCTGCACATCAAGGCTTCGACGCGTCACGGCACATCGACCTTCTGCGGCATGCCCAAATACCGGCGGCTGGTCACGCGCTACTTTCCGCAAGCGACCTATCGCAGCACGCTCGACGCCGCGGCCTTCGACGGCAAGCCGGCCATTCTGGCGGTCGACTTCCTTCGACGCGCGTGGCGGAACACACGGTCGCTGGCGCCGGCGGCGGTGTTCGACACGCCCCTGCGCGCTGGGCATGCGAAACCCGTGTTCGGCATCTGCTGGCGCGGTGGCTCGGCACAGAACCGCCGCGAAGAACGTCACATTCCGCTGCCCTTCTTTGTCGAATTCCTGCCGAAGCATGTCGACTACCTGGTTCTTCAGTACGACATGACGGCCGAAGAGAGGGCCTTTCTTCGGGCGCATCCGAACATCCAGGTGCCTTTTCTCGATCTGACAGCCGATGCGCTGGCCACCTTCGACCTGGTGCGGGGGCTGGCCGGCGCGATTTCCGTGGCCGGGGCCAACTGGCATCTGGCCGGCGGCGCCGGCATTCCGCTCTTGGCCATCATGCATGGCACGCCCCATTGGCTGTGGGGCAAGGAGGCGGACGCCAGATCCATTTATCCGAGCGCAACGACGATTGCCAAGGAATCGCTGTCGCTCGACCCCGTGGATCGCTGGATCACATCGGCCTTGACGGCGTGGAAGTCGCGGGAGACAACACCCCCGGCGCCGAGCGGCAAACCGGCCGATCGTCCGATCTTCGTCACCGGTTTGCCGGGTGCCGGCTTGTCGCGCGTACTCCAGGCGTTCGCGGCGCAGGGCATCTGGGTGGGTGCCGATGCGCAGACCGACACGCCAGCGACCGTCGACACCCATGAGAATCCGCTCATACAGCACCGCCTGATCTTCAACATCCTGAAGAAGCTGGGCGCCGATGAAGACTGCATCGTCTTCCCGCCCCCGCCGGACCGGCTCCCCCCCTTCCCCTGGCTGCGCTTCCAGATTGAAAAGGCCTTGCGCCAACAGGGCTGGGATGGCGACGGCCGGTGGAGCTTGAAGGACTTCAGGCTGGCGCCGCTGTGGCCCCTGTTCGCCCGTGCCTATCCCGAGGCCACCTGGGTGCTCGTCGCGCAAGATGTCCGCCAGGTCGGGCCGGCGTTGATCGACACCCCCCGCTTTGCGCGCCATTCGACCAGCTTTGAATACTGGACGATGTACTTGAACGTATTGAACGACCGGATCGCGTCCTTGCGTCATGGCGCGGCCAACGTGGTCACTGTGGATGCCGAGGCATCCGACGCCGACATTCGCGCTGCGGTGGCTGCCATCCTCGGTTGATGGCGCCGGAGGCGGATGTCAGTTTCCGCGCAGGGTCGCCTTGCACCAGTCGGCCAGGTCCGCCGCGACCGCCTGCGCCACGCCCGCCCAATCGCCGGGCGAACGCTGACGTATCAGCCTGAGCGAGGGGTACCAGGGCGAGTCGCTGCGGCCAGTCATCCAGCGCCAGTCCGAGCGCGTGCTCAGCAGCACTCGCCCCGGCCGCCCGGCCAGTCCGGCCATGTGCGCCATCGAGGTGCAGGAGGTCAGGACCAGGTCGCAACTCTCCAGCACCGCCAGGGTATCGAGCACGTTGGCACCGTCGGCTTCGATGGCACCGCCGACGTCATGGAGTATGTCGCCCAGACCGAGGTCGGCGATTTCCCGCCGCCCCGGCCCGACCTGCAGGGACACGAAACGCAGCCCCGCGACCGCCAGTATGGGCTGCAGCACCGCCAACCCCGGGGAGCGCACCGCGTCACCCGAAAAATCCGGGTTGCCGCGCCAGCACAACCCCACCACGGGGCGATCGTCGTTGCCGCGCACCTGGCGGCGCCACTGCGCCACACGCGCGGGCTCGACGAGGGCGCCAGGACAAGGCGACGGGGGGCAAATCTCCTCGGGCCTGGTCACGCCCAGGCAGTGCGGCAAGGACATGAGCGGCACCCAGGCTTGGGTGCGCGGGAGCGCTTGATCCCAATCGAACACGTCCGCCTCGGGCAGGATGCGGCGCACCACCGAGAGGGTGGCCGGCTTGCCGGCAAAAATCACCCGCCCCCCCGGCCCCGTCGGAATCCGTGGCAAGAAGCGGAGAAACTGCAGGGTGTCGCCCAAGCCCTGCTCGTCGAGCACCAGCAGGGTCCCCGCCACCACCGGCTGGCCATCCCAGCGCGGCTTGTCCGCGGCGGGCGTGCGCAAACCGAGGGCCGCGTGGCGGTGCTCGAAGTGCGGCCAGGCGTCGCGGTAGCGTCCCAACAGCAACAGGCACCAGGCCAGGTCCCAGTGGATCGAGGGGGTATCCGCGGCGCGCAGCGCACGACGCAGGCAGGTAATGCTCTCCTCGATCGCGCCCCGGCGTTTCAGGAGGTTCCCCAGACCGTGCAGGGCCTGGGGGTGGTCGGGCCGGGCGGCGAGCAGGGTGCGGAAATCGGCCTCGCTACCGGCCGCATCGCCCAGCTCACGGCGAACGTGACCGCGATCCATGCGTGCCCCGACATGGTCGGGGGCCCGTTCGAGGATCTCGTCGTAGACGGCTTGTGCCTCGGCATACTGCCCGCCGCGATGCAGGCAGAGCCCCCAGCGGTAGTCCTCACTGAGCTTGGGGGCGGGCACGGGGATCCCGGCGTCGGCCCGCCGGATCGCCGCCAGCAGCCGGTCGACCTGGCGGGACGACTGCAGCGATTCCATGAAACGAGCGGCCGCCCTGCCCTTGGCCGATGCCTCGGCGCGCCGGCGATAAGCGCTCTCCATCGCTGCCAGCAGTTCCTCGACCGAGCTCTCGCCCCAGCCCGCCTTGCCGGGATCACCGCGCAGGCGCCCGATGTCGCCTTGAGCCTTGAGCACATAGACATGCTCGCCCAGCAGGTCGAGGTGGCCGGTGTTGGCGGAAAGCACGGCGGGCAAACCGCAGGCCAGGGCCTCCATGACGGCGCGGGGGATGCCATGCGTCGCACGCCCGGGGAACACCGCCAGATCGCACTCCCGCAGGATGCCCGGCATCTGTCCGTGGGGCACACGACCGAGGTCGACCACCGCCGCCGGCGCAACGCCGTTGCGCGCCAGCCAGGGCGCCAGCTGCAGCATGCCGTCGACCACACCCGGGCAGCCGTCGATATGCAGTGAGGCCGCCAGTTCGTCCGGGGCCTCCGGCGGGGACTGACCCCAGGCACAGACCAGCAAGGCCTCCGGGTGGCGTTGATGAAAGACGCGAAAGGCCGCGAGAAGCAGGTCGTGGCCCTTGCGGTAACTGAGCGGCCCGCTGCAAAAGATCGCGAAGCGCTCGGGAAAAAGACCGCCACGCGGCGCCGGGTGGAACAGGGCCGGATCGACGCCCGGCGGACAATTGACCACGTTGTCGAGCCCCCGGTCGCGAAGCACCCGGGTATGCCAGGACGAAGCGGCAACGATGAGCGGCAGAGCGGCGGCGCGCTGGAGATGCTCCGGGGGGATGTCGACATGGGTAAAGAACGCCAGGCCGATGTCGGGGCGCCCCGGGGAGTCCCCCATGGTGCGGCCGGCGCTCAGGCGCTCGCCCAGGGCGTGCAGCACCGGAAAGGGCAATTGGCGCCCGGGGTTGCGGGCGACAAGCGTACGGGTCCGCGCGTATTGATCCAGGGCGGGGGCCAGCAGGCGGCGGCGCAACGGGTCCACCGCCACATGCCCGGCCATGTCGAGCAGGGTCGGACGCAAGCCCTTGAGCACCAGTTGCAGCGTCAGATCGAGCGCATGGGCGCCTGCGCTGCCATGCGCGCCCAGCGGCAGTGCGATACCGATGCGCTTCATGGCTTGCTTTCCGTCGAAGGGGCTGGCGTGGGCACGGCTTCTGGCCGGATGTCCACCAGGTCAAACTTCCACAACCACATGAGCGCCCGAATCCCCGCCTCGTTGGCCAGGCCCGCTTGGGCGAGCAGCGTGTCCACGGTGTGTGCCCGCCCCCGGCGCAAGCCATCGAGCAGCACCGAAGGCGTCTCACGGGGGAAGGTGTGCGGCGCGAAGACGAAGTTGGCCAGAGGGAGCGACAGAAGCGCCGGCAGTCGCGCTGCGGCATCCGGCCGGGCGCTGACCGGCCAGGCGCCGCCCAGGGTCTCGCTGGCAAAACCGGCAAAGCGCCGGAACGGATCGGCGCGCTGCGGCCAGGGCCGGGCGGATTCGTGCGCAGCCCGGCCGCGGATCTCGCCCAGGTGCGTGGCGAGTTCGGCATAGCGGTGCAGGATGAGCGGCCAATCGAATTCGGCCGCGGCCCGCGCCCGCCCGGCAGCGCCCAGTCGCCTGCGTAGCCCGGCATCGCCTGCCAAGCGCCGAAAAGCGTGGACAAGCGCCTGCGGGTCGACGACGGTGGCCAGGCTTGCACTGCCGATGTAGCGATCGTAGCTATCGACCCCCAGCGCGTGGCGCAGGACGATTTGCGCGCCGGCGCCCGCCGGCGCGAGCACGGTGGGGACTCTGAAGCCGTCGACGCCGTCGCGCACCGTGTCCTGGTAGCCGTTCCAGTCGGACACGACCACCGGCAAGCCGGCGGCCATGGCTTCCACCGGCGTCAGGCCGAAGGTCTCCTGGATATTGTCGGACAGGGAGACGAAAACATCCGCGCCCTGCCAGGCCTGGCGGTAGCGGTCGGCATCCTCGCCATCGACCCAGACAAAGCGCACGCCAGGCGCCAACTCCCGCTGCGCGGCCAGATAGGCCTGGCGGATGTTGTCGCCGGCAAAGACGCCGGCTTCGATGCACACCAGCGGCACCTCGCCGGCGAGCTTTTGCAGCGCCTGATAGAGCGGCGCCGGATTGGCCTTGGCATGAAAGGCGAGCCGGCCGGCGAACAGGAAGACGATCTCGTCGGCGCGCAGCCCGAGCGCGGCACGTGCGGCGGCGCGATCGCCGGGGCCAGTGACAAAGGCCGGGACATCGACCCCCAGCGGAATCACCGGGCGTTCGATGTCGACGAAACGCGTCGCACCGACGCTCTCGCGCCAGTAGGCCCGCATGTCGTCATGCAGGCCGCCGACCAGGGCATGCGCGGCCCGTGAGGTGCAGATGAGCGCATCCCAGGGCTGAAAGGGCGGCAGGATGAGCTCGGCCAGCAGATCCATGGCACCGGCCGAGGCCAGCGTGTGGGTCACGCCCATGAGGCTGAAGGCGCTTGGGCCGCTCAGGTTGCGCCCCGCCGCAATGTCCTTGGCCGGCGGTGCCGGGTAGTAGAGGGTGCCCGCATCGACGGCCACCCGCCAGTCGGGCAGCGCGCTGCAGTCGATCCGGCCGGCAAAGCCATCGGCGCGCAACTGCGTGGCCAGGGTCTCGCCCGCAGCCGGCCGTCGGACAAGGCCGCGCACGGTGGCGCTCGGCCAGGTGCGAGCGATACCGCTCATGAGCGCCTTGCCGGCCGATTGCCGGCCCATGATCTTGTTGGCGGTCGAGTAGGCGTCGCCGTCGTAGAACAGGGCAAAGGGCGGAGACACCGTCATGAGCGGCCGTCCGTCGTGTCTTCGCCCTGCGTCAGGAAATCGACCCATGCCGGCAGGCAGTGCGTGCGCAGGTCGTGGTTCTGCACGACGAACGCCCGTGCCCGCGCCCGGATCGGCGCATGCGCCTGCGGATCGGCAAGCGCGCCGGCGACTTTCCGGGCGAGCATGTCGGCATCGAAGAAATCCGTGAGCAGCCCGTTCTCGCCGTCGACGATCATCTCCTGCACCGGTGCCGTCGCCGAGGCCACGACGAGACACCCGCAGGCCATGGCCTCGAGCATGGACCACGACAGCACGAACGGATAGGTCAGATAGACATGCGCCGCGGATACCTGCAGGACCTTCAGGTAGTCGTCGTAGGGCAGCTTGCCGAGAAAGTGGATGCGCGACGCGTCGATCCGGTCGGCGATTTCGGCGCGGTATTTCTGCCGGTAGCTTTCCCCGGCCGGCAGGCGCCGGCCGTAGCTGACCTCATCGCCGCCGACAATGAGGATCTGCGCGGCCGGGCGCAGCGCCTGCAACCCGGGCAAGGCGCGCATGAAACCATGAAAGCCCCGGTAAGGCTCGAGATTGCGGGCGACGAAGGTGACGATTTCGTCGCCGGCTCGAAAGCGACGCCCGCCAACCGCCAGCACCGCCTGTGCGTCCGGCCGGGCCCGGGCGGTATCGATGCCCTCGTGCAGGACGCGGATCCTGGGTTGATACTCGGCCGGGTAGCGCGAGCGCTGCCAGAGTGTCGGCGAGATGCCGGCATCGCACTGGGTGAGACCGAGGAGCTGGGCGCTGTTCTTGACATGGACGCCGGCCCGGCCATCGACAGTGACCGGAAACTCCGGGTCGAAGCCGACATCGCCACCGTCCGCCCGGTAGAAGTACTCGCAGTAATGGATATGCCGCGCGGCCGGGAACAGCTCGCGCAGGAAAAGGGCTTCGCCCCAGCCCGGGTGCACGACGACGACGTCGGGCACGAAACCCGTCGCCTTGAGCTGCATGGCGGCGCGAAACAGCTTCTGCCCGCGCCGGACCTGGCCTTCGAAGTTCCGCAGATAGGGATGGGTCTGCTGGCCGCCACCCCGCGGCGAGGGATACGCCACCACCTGCAGTCGCGGATGCATCGCCCGCCCCGGCTTGACGGTGCGCACATCGCCGATGCCGACGACCTCGTGCCGCGGGTCCTCGGCGAGCGCCTGCGCGACATGGCGGAATTGTCCGGGGAAGTTCTGGTGAACGAAGAGAAAACGCATGTCGAAGCCTGATCGTGTCGCCTGGCATCTTACGGCAAAGACGCCTTGCTGCCTGCGGCAATCCGGAGGAGACGGCAGGTAACCGCAAGGTTCATCGCCGCAGCGGGCCGATCACGCCCGCCAGTCCATATGCATGAGCCGCCGAACGGCCGGGGGCCGGCACACGCGGGGATCGCCGCCCGGAACATGACGGTAGATTGTGGAAAATTTTTGAGATAGATTTGAGCGACATCGATTCTGTCATCCTCGACCAGACGCCACGGTCGGGCCAAACGACCGAAGCTGCCAATCGCCTCGACCAAGCGCAGCTTGTTCCCGCAGGGAGGATCACCCCATCATGCCGCTCCGATTCCGGCACAAAGCCCCTATCGTCGTTTTCGCCGCAGCCGCGCTCACCGGCTGCGCCATCAACCCGCAACCCCTGCAGATCGACGAGCTCCGCGCCATCACCCGCGCCGACTGGCAAAAGGCGCAAGCCAATGTTCCCCCGCTCACCGCCCCCCTGAGCCTGTCCGAAGCCATTGCCCGGGCGCTGAAGTTCAACCTGGAGCACCGTGCCCACCAGCTCGAAGAGGCCCACGCGGCCGGGCTGCTCGAAGCGGGCCGCTTCGACATGCTGCCCAAGCTGGTGGCCGGCGTCGGCTACTACACGCGCGACAAGGACCTGGTGCGCGATTCCATCAATGCCACCACCCGCCAGCCCAACCTGTCCAATTCCATCAGCACCGAAAAAGACCACACCGTGGCCGACCTCAGTCTGACCTGGAGCCTGCTCGACTTCGGCGCCAGCTACTACACCGCCCAGCAGAACGCCGACCGCCTGCTGGTCGCCGGCGAACGGCGCCGCCGCTCGATGCACAACCTCATCCAGAACGTGCGCGCCGCGTTCTGGCGTGCGGCCAGCGCCCAGAAGCTGGAAGCCGCCGTCCGCGAAAACATCGCGCTCGCCGAATCGGCGCTGGCCGATGCCCGCAAGGTCACCGACGAGCGCATCAAGGCGCCGGCCGAGATGCTGCGCTACCGGCGTGCCCTCATCGAAAACCTGCGCACCCTGGAAGCCGTGCAGCAGGAACTGGGGCTGGCGCGGGTCGAGCTGGCGGCGCTCACCAACCTGCCGCCCGGTACCCGCTACCAGCTGGTCGAGCCCGCTGCCGACGAACTCGAACCGCAGCCGCTCGCCCTCAAACTGGACGCGATGGAAGAGATCGCCCTCACCCGCAACGCCGACCTGCGCGAGAGTGCCTACAACGTCCGCATCGCCGCCGCCGACACCCGGAAGTCGCTGCTCCAGCTCTTCCCCGGCATTTCCTTCAACTACAGCGTGAATCATGACGACGACCGTTTCCTGGTGAACAATTCCTGGAACGAGGCCGGCCTGCGCGTCAATTTCAACCTCTTCAACCTGCTCTCCGCCCCGGCCCGCCTCGAAGCCGCCGAAGGCAACGAGCGGGTCTATGAAGCACGGCGCATGGCGCTGCAGATGGTCGTCGTGTCCCTGGTGCACCTCTCTGCCCAGCAGTACGACAACGCGCTGCGCCAATACCAGCGCAGCGACGAGCTCGCCACCGTCGACAACGACCTTCTCAAACTCTCCCGCCGTGCGGCTGAGGTCCAGAAGGAAAGCCAGCTGAGCCTCGTTGCCGCCCGCACGAATGCGCTGCTTTCCGAGCTGCGCCGCTACCAGGCGCTCGCCGCCGTCCATGCCTCCGCCAGCCGGGTACAGGCGACGCTCGGCCTGGAGCCGGCGATCGGCAGCCTCGACGACATGTCGCTCCCCGATCTCTCCAAGGCGATCGATGACGCCCTGCGGACCTGGCAGAAAGACCCGCTCGCCGCAGCCGCCATGGAGAGTGCGGTGGCACAGCCCGTACGGCTGGCCGAGCGCCAGTAGTGCCCCGCGCGACCCGCCAGGCAATCATGCGCGCCGTGAGATTCTGTTCACACCGGGCGGGGCGACTCGCCGCGGTGCGCCTGCTCGTACTTCTTGCGGCCAGCGCCGCCGCGCATGCGGCCCCGCCGCCAGCGCCGGCGGCGGCCACGACCTCGACAGCCCCTGCGCTGGACAAATTCGACATCCGCGCCCAGCTCTCGCCGCGACGCTACACGACACTTGCGGCCGAACTCGGCGCCAAGGTCAAGCGCATTACCGTCAAGGAAGGCGAGCGCATCAAGGCCGGCCAACTGCTGGTCAGCCTCGACTGCGTCATCCAGGCCGCCCAGCGCGACAAGGCAAAAGCCGCACTCGCCGCCGCCGAACGGAATTACGCCGCCAACACCCGACTCAACGAGCTGAACGCCATCGGCAAGGTCGAGCTGGATACCTCCATCGCCGAGCGCGACAAGTCGCGGGCCGATCTCGCCCTCATCCAGGCAACGCTCTCCAAATGCAACATCTACGCCCCGTACGCCGGTCGCGTGGTCGAGCAGAAGGTGCGTGCCGAACAATATGTCGAACCGGGCACGGCACTTCTCGACATCCTCGACGATTCCGCGCTGGAGCTCGATTTCATCGTCCCCTCGCGCTGGCTCGCCTGGTTGAAGCCCGGTCACACGTTCCGAGTGTTCATCGACGAAACCCAGAAGAGCTACCCGGCACGCATCCAGCGCCTGGGGGCGCGGGTCGACCCGATCAGCCAGTCGGTCAAGGCCAGCGCCGTGATCGACGGCAGTTTCAGCGAGCTGATTGCCGGGATGAGCGGAAGGATTGAACTCGCGCCGCCGGAGGGCCGTGGGCAATGAGCGATCCGCTTGCCGAGCGCCTCACGAATCTCGTCGGCGTGCCGATAACTCATGTTGGGGACGCAAGCGGGCATCCGCCCAATGGCGCCCGCGCCCCCGGCCTCTCCGAAGGGCCAGAAGACCTCGCCGCCGTCGCGGCGTTTTGATGCTTCGACCGACCGAGACCATTGAATGATTGAGCCCGGCAACATGCCGCGCGCGAAGGGAGCAAGCACCATGAACCGCCTCTACCGCACCGTCTGGAGCAAGATCGCCGACACCTTTGTTGCCGTCGCCGAGACCGACAAGCAGCGCGGCAAGAGCGCCGGCAGCCATCGCGCCGATACCGGCCGCGCACTGGTACGCACCCGGCCCGGCCTCATGCGGCTCGAGCCGCGCTTGGTGTTCGATGGGGCGGCGGTGGAGACTTTCGTCGACACGGCTCTCGCCGACGGCGCCATCGGCGCGACCGCCGCCACCGACATCGCCCTGCCCCTTGGCGGCATGTCCTTGAATGAAGGCGCCATTACCCAGGCGGAGCTGGACGGCCTCGTCGACGTCAACCGCGACGGCTTGCTGCAACTGGTCGACGCCGAGGGCGAGGCCAGCGAAGTGGTGATCATCGACAGCCGCGTGCCGGATCTGGCCGACCTGCTGGGCGACGTTCGTGCCGGCACCGATGTCTGGCTGCTCGACGCCGGCGCCAGCGCCCTCGACCAGATCAGCGACATCCTCGCCCGCTACCAGAACCTCGACGCCCTGCATCTCGTCTCGCATGGCAGCGAGGGCGCGGTGTATCTCGGGGCGGAAACCCTCTCGCTGGCCACCCTGGCCGATCAGGCCGACACCCTTGCAGCCTGGGGCGGCGCCCTGAGCGCGACCGGCGACATCCTGCTCTATGGCTGCGACGTCGCCTTGGGCGAAGCCGGCATGGCCTTCGTGAGCCGCTTCGCCGCCGCCACCGGAGCCGACATCGCCGCTTCCGACGATGCCACCGGCGCAAGCTGGCTGGGCGGCGACTGGGATCTGGAAGCGCGCCACGGCGAGGTCGAGAAGGCGACGGCCGTGGCACCGCAGTTCGCCGCCTATGACGGATTGCTCGCCGTCGTCACGGGTACGGCCGGCAACGACACCCTGACGGGTACGGCCGGCGACGACACCATCTACGGTCTGGGCGGCAACGACACGGTCTCCGCCCTTGACGGGGCAGACATTGTCTATGGCGACGATGGCAACGACACGCTCTACGGCGGTGGTGACAATGACACCCTGTACGGCGGCGCCGGCAACGATTTTGCCTATGGCGCGACCGGAGACGACTACCTCTACGGAGAAGATGGCAACGATGGCCTGAGTGGCGGCGATGGCAACGACACGATTTTCGGGGGAGCCGGCAACGACACGCTCATGGCCTCGACGGGTGACGACTACCTGAGTGGGGGGGATGGCAACGACTGGCTGTGGGGGCAAAAAGGCAATGACATCCTCTGGGGCGACGACGGGAATGACACGCTAAGCGGTGACTCAGAAAGCGACACACTGTACGGCGGGAATGGAAACGACACACTCTCCGGCGGCAGCGATGCCGACTTCCTGTACGGCGGGGATGGCAATGACGTCCTCACCGGCATGCAGGGGATCGATGAACTGTATGGCGAGGCCGGAGACGACACGCTGTATGGCGGCGCCCAAGCCGACCTCCTGTATGGCGGCACAGGAAGCGATACGTTCAGGGGGTCGGCATCGGATCTCGATGGCGACACCCTCGGCGACCTTGCCGCCGACGACGTCATCCAGCTGAACGGCATCACCGGCCTCACCACCGCCAATGTTCGCTTCAACGGCTCGGGCAGCCTCGAAATCGATACCAACGGCACGGACTTTGCGTCCGTGGAAGTGACCCTGGCGCTGAGCAATGCGGCCGGCGGCAATTTGCAAGTGGATACCGTCAGCGATTTTAGCGGCACGACGCTGATCACCTTCAAGCCCACCGCCGCCACGCCGACGCCGCCCCCCGTGGTGGATATCATTCCCCCGCCGACCTGGCCGGCAGAAACCACCGTCACCAACGCGGTGGTTGCCCCCCCGGTGTTCGAGGCGCCGGCCGCGTCCCCGGCACTGGGCGCGAATGCCGCGGTGCGCAGCACGCCGGAAAACCTGGGTCTCGGCGGCCAGATCCTCGGCGGCACGACCAGCGGATCGCCGCTCGGCGCGTTGCTGGGCGTGCATGAACCGAGCGGGGCAGGAGGCAGCGCATTCTCGCTGATCAGCCAAGTCACCACCGACCGGGTGTCCATGCTGAGTTCGTTCTACGGGCTCGATGCGCTCCTGCCAACGAACGGTTTTGGTGGAAACGCCGGTATCGGCGCTGGCATCGACGACAGGCTGGGTGGCGGCATCCTCGGCGGAGCCGGTGCGCCGGCCGGCGAGCCCGGTGTCGGGATTGGCGGCGCCCGGGGGTCTGGCAACGGTTCCGGCACGGGCACGGGGCCAGCGGATGCCCGCGGAGTCGACGGCAGCGATTCACCCACCGAACCGCCGGGCACCGGGGAAGGCGAGCCGCCCGCCGACGAGGCACCGCCCGCCGAGGAGCGCCAAAGCGGCGACAACGCCAGCCTGGAAGCCGGCGACGGTCTGGCTCGGCTCGCCGGGTCACCGCAAGACCCGGCGATGCTCGCCGAAGGCGCTGCCGGCAAACTTGCGCTCAGCGAACAGTTGCGCCAGAGCGGTAGCGCCGGGCGGCAGGCCGAGCGCGACGCCTTGCTCCAGCATGTCCGTGCTGCCGCGGCGGCAAAGACCCCGGATAGCTGAAAGAGGCGGGCTTGGATCCTCTCGGCGTGCTGCGAGTCGGCGAAGGCCGCCGCCGGGTGCTGCTGGCCTGGGAGTTGGGCGAAGGGCTGGGGCATGCCGCCCGGCTGCTGCTCATCGCCGAGCGCCTGCGGATCGCCGGATGGTCGCCGGTCGTCGCGGCACGCGACCCGGCAGCCCTCGCCGAACGCTACGCGGCGGCAAACATCCCGGTCATCGCCACGCCGCCGCATCGCAGTTGCTTTGCCGGGCCGGGGCGATTCCGCGCCGCAACCTTCGCCGACATCATGGGCGTCTGCGGCTATGCGGACCCGACGCAACTGGCGGCCGTCGTCGCCGCTTGGGACGCCCTGCTCCGGCAAGAAGCGCCTGAGCTCGTCATTGCCGACTATTCGCCGCTCCTGTCGCTGGCCGCTTTCGGCCGGCTGCCGGTGATCGCGGTCGGCGACGGTTTCGTGAATCCGCACGGTCTGCCGGGCGGCAGGTTTCCGCCGCTCGACGATGCGCTCGCGCCGATCTGGGATCCGGCCGTCCTGCTCGATGCCGCTCGCTCGGTGCAGGCGGGACGTGGCTTGCCGCAGCCCGAAAGCCTGCCGCAAATCATCGCGGGGGCAGGCCAGGTGGTGTCGGTACCGCGCGAGCTCGACATCTACGCCGCAACCCGGCCACATCCGGCGGCAGGCCCCTGGCTGGCACCGCCACCGCCCCTACCGCCACCGGCGCAGACCCATGTGTTTTCCTATCTGCGCCTCAAACACCCCTTGACATGCAAGGTCCTCCAGGCGCTTGCCGAGCAGCGCATCCCGGGGGAGTGCTATCTGCACGAGGCGCCCGCCGATACGGTTGCCGCGCTGGAACATGCCGGGATTCGCGTACACGCCCGGCCGCCACCGTTGCGCGAGGTGCTCGCACGCGCCTCCTTTCTGATCCACCACGGCGGCATCGGGTCGATCGAGGAGGCGGCCATGGCCGGCCGACCTCAGCTGCTGCTGCCGCGTCATCGGGAGCAGGCACTGAATGTCCGGCGGGCCATGGCCAGCCTTCCGGGAACGGTCAGCGTGCGTGCCGACATGAGCATCGCGCAACTCGGGCAACGCCTGCCGGACCTCGTGCGCGACGCGCGGCTGCAGGAGGCGGCGCAACGCTGCGCCGCACGCCTGACATCCCGGCAGAACACCGCCTGGGATGCGCTCGCGCGCTTGTTTGAACGGCCATTGCATTTCCCGCTGCCGTTGACATGACGCCCCACGCGCCGTGCCAGTGGCGCCACCGCTTCGGGCCGCCGGCGACGCGTCTGCAGGCCGGCGTTGTTTTCCGTTAAAGTTGCCGAGTTCATTGCGAGAAGCCCCCTTGTCCCAGCCATCACACCCCGAGTACGCCGGGGAAACCGCCATCCTGCTGCATCTGCTGCAGCTCGGGCGGCGGGCGCGTGCAGCAACATCCGCGGCCGAACTGGGCTTCATCGCCGTCAACGAGACCAAGGCCTTGCTGCCCTACCGGCAGGCGGCGCTGTGGCTCGCCGACGGCGGGGTCGACACGCTGTCCGGCGTCTCGGCGGTGGAAGCCAACACGCCCTACGTGCAGTGGCTCGAACGGGTCGCACGCCGGCTTCGGGACACCAGCCCTGCCGTACCGCAAGTCCTGACCGCGGCATCCCTGGCCGACGACGACGCGGCGCAATGGGCCGAATGGTGGCCGGCGCACGCCGTGTGGCTGCCGCTGCCGGCGCCCGGCAATGGCGTGTCGCCCGGTGCCTGGCTCTTTGCGCGCGACACGCCGTGGCGCGAAGGCGAGGTGGTTCTGCTCGCCGAGTGGTGTGCGCAGTGGACCCAGTCCTGGCTGCTCTGGGCGCCCAAGGGACGGCGCCGCCTGAGCCGGTCCGTACATGAAACACAGCCGCCAACCGGCCTGCGCGCCCTGCTGCATCCCCCCGCCTGGCGCGAACAGGTGCTCGCATGCTGGCAGCGCCCCGCCCGGCGCTGGAGCCTGCTCGCCGCCCTGGCACTGTTCATCCCGGTGCGCCTGACGGTGCTGGCACCCGCCGAGCTGGTGCCGGCCCAGCCGGCGGTGATCCGCGCCCCGCTCGACGGCATCGTCGACCGCGTGCTAGTGCAGCCCAACCAGACCGTCACCGCCGGCACGCCGCTCTTCGAATTCGACCGGACCACCCTGCAAAGCCGCCTGCTGGTCGCCGAACAGGCGCTCGCCACCGCCGAGGCCGAATATCGCCAGTTCGCCCAGCAAGCGGTCTTCGACAGCAAGAGCAAGGCGCAGATTGCAACCCTGCAGGGGCATATCGCGGTCAAGCGGGCGGAGGTGGCCCTCGTCCGCGACCTCAACACGCGTGCAGCGGTGACCGCCCCTCAGGATGGCGTGGTCTTGTTCGACGATCCGAACGAGTGGGTCGGCCGCCCGGTGAGCACCGGCGAGCGGGTAATGATGGTCGCGGCGCCCGGCGATGTCGAAGTCGAGGCCTGGCTGTCGCCGGCCGATCTCATCGACTTTCCGGACGCGGCGGCGCTCACCTTGTACCTCAACGCCCAGCCGTTTTCGCCGGTCGACGCCCGGGTCCGCCATATCGCGCACGAGGCGCTGATCCGCCCGGAAGGCGGCTACGCCTACCGCCTGCGCGCCGAGCTGGTGCCCGGCGAAGCGGTGCCACGGGTCGGCCTCAAGGGCTCGGCGCGCATCGCTGGCGAGCGCGTGCCCTTTGTCTATTGGGCGCTGCGCAAGCCGCTCGCGGCGCTGCGCGCCTTCATCGGGTATTGACCGGCACAGCCATGGGGACACCTGCGCCCGGTTCCGGAAAGCTGCCCGACACCCTGCCGCCGCTGCGCGAGGAGCTCACGCTCCACGCCAATGCGCCGACCGCCGACGGCTCGCCGGCCTGGGTGCTGCAGGATCCTGTGCGCAATCTCTTTTTCCGGATCGACTGGCTGGTGTTCGAAATCCTGGCGCGCTGGCATGTCGGCGCTCCGGGCCGCATTCTCGACGCCCTGGCACGCGAGACGACGCTGCAGGCGAGCGAGAGCGACATGCGCCAGGTGCTCGACTTCCTCCGCACCAACGAACTGCTCGCCCTGGCCGGCGCGCCGGGCAACGCCTGGCTGCTCGAGCAGAAGAACCGGCGCAAGCAGCGCTGGTGGCAAACGCTGATCCACAACTACCTCTTTTTTCGCCTCCCGCTCTTCTTCCCGGATCGCTGGCTCGAGCGTGCCTTGCCCTGGGTCGAACCCTTTTTCAGACGCGGCTTCTTCCTGCTGACGGCGCTGGCGCTCTTCACCGGCGTGATCGCTGTGATCCGCCAATGGGAGCCCTTCGTCGCCACCCTGGTCGACACCTTCTCCTGGCAGGGGCTGGCGCACTACGGCCTGACCCTGGTGGTCGTCAAATTCCTCCATGAACTCGGACACGCATTCACGGCCAAGCGCTACGGCTGTCGCGTGCCGACCATGGGGGTGGCCTTTCTCGTGCTCTTCCCCATGGCCTACACCGATGTCAACGAGACCTGGAAGTTGCCGGACCATCGCCAGCGACTGCTGGTCGGCAGTGCCGGCATCATCACCGAACTGGTCGTCGCCGCCTGGGCCACGCTCGCCTGGGCGCTGCTGCCGGACGGTGCGCTGCGCAGCGCCGCCTTCCTGCTCGCCACCACCACCTGGGTGAACACCGTGGCCATCAACCTCTCGCCCTTCCTGCGCTTCGACGGCTACTTCATCC
Source organism: Denitromonas iodatirespirans (assembly GCF_018524365.1). Taxonomy (GTDB): domain Bacteria; phylum Pseudomonadota; class Gammaproteobacteria; order Burkholderiales; family Rhodocyclaceae; genus Nitrogeniibacter; species Nitrogeniibacter iodatirespirans. The sequence goes on along the minus strand of NZ_JAEKFT010000030.1, from coordinate 15,126 downwards.
TCATGGACTGGCTGCAGATGCCCAATCTGCACCCGCGCGCCTTTGCCCTGGCACGCTGGCATCTGCGCGAGAGCCTGTTCGGCACCGGCGAGCCGCCGCCCGAACATCTTCCCGCCGGGCGTCGCCGCGGCCTGATCCTCTTCGCCTATCTGGTGTGGATCTACCGCCTTGTCGTTTTTCTCGGCATTGCCCTGCTCGTCTATCACATGTTCGCCAAAGTGCTGGGCATCGTCCTTTTCGCGGTCGAGATCTTCTGGTTCCTCCTGCGGCCGATATTGCGCGAACTCGGCACATGGCGGCGACGCTGGCACGAATTGCGCCAGGGCCGTCGCTGGCGGCGGTCATGCGGGCTCCTGGCCGGCCTGCTGCTGCTCTGCCTGGTTCCCTGGCGCGTTCAGGTCGGCGGCGTGGCGATGCTGCGCCCGGCACAGTCCTTCCCTTTGGTAACGCCGGTGGCGGCCCAGGTGCTTGCGCTGCCGGTGGCGGCCGGCGGCACGGTCGACGCCGGCGCGCCGCTCATGGTCCTGGCGTCACCGGAGTTGGCCAGCCAACAGTCGGCCGCCGCCGCCCGCGTGCAGGCCCTCGGCTGGCAAGTGGCTGGTGCCGGCTTCGACCCCGAGTGGCGCAACCGGCAGCTCGTGATGCAACAGGAACTGGCCGTGGCGCAAGCCCAGCGCGAAGGCCTGGCCCGCGAACAGGCACGCCTGGCGCCGCTGGCGCCCTTTGCCGGCCGCCTGCTCGACCTCCCGCCCGACCTCGCCCCCGGCCAGTGGGTGGCGCCCAAGCAACGTCTCGGCGTGTTGGTCGACCCAAGCGCCTGGCTGGTCGAAACCTATCTGGGCGAGCAGGAAATCGAACGCATCGCCACCGGTGCCGGCGGTCGATTTTTCCCCGAGACACCCGGCAAACCCGTGCGAGCCCTGCGCGTGCTGCGCATCGACCGAGACGCCACGCGGGTCCTGCCCGAGCCGATGCTCGCGGCCCCTCACGGTGGCGAGATCCTGACCCGCGAGCGAAACGGCCAGCTGTTTCCCGACCGCGCCCTCTACCGTGTCACCCTCACCGTCGATGACGGCGAGGGCCTGACCCATGCCGAGCGCGGCCATGCCGTCATCAACGCCGCGCCCCGCACCCTCTTCGGCGAATTCCTGAAGAACGCCGCCGGCGTGCTGATCCGCGAGAGCGGGTTTTGATGGGGCTCGCCGCGCGCGGCGACGCACCACCCGCCGCAAGCATCGAACACCTCCGGCTGAATTTGCGTGTCGGCACATGCTCGACGGACTTTATGTCCTGTGCACGTTATTCCCGGTCATTAAAGTCGAAAACTTGAGGCCCTGAGTTCACTGGGTTTCAACGCTGAAGAATCTGCCGAGACGAAACGCTAAAGTCGAAAACTGTCTGAGTATCGATTTCTACGCGCATCAACGCTCCATGGACAACGTCAATTTTGACTTCTGGTGGGCAAGGAGTGCAAGGTTATCCCGCCCTCCATCAACCCGCCCTGCCCACCTGGACACACGGTCCAAACGAGCCTTGATGAACGTGGTCTCTGGACGCCTCCACTGTGAAGCCGCCAGCGCCGAGTGTGGTGAGCTCGAAAACTGCACTCGAAGATTCGTTGCCAGAAAGCTGCCGAACGCTAATGACTCCACCCGACCCCAAGCGGTCGTTCGGATCCGAGAGCAGGGCGATCGCACCTATTTAGCATAGTCATCCGCCCGCCCGGAGGCGATAGTGTTGGGCACGGCGGCCTGACCGGCAACAAAACACTTGTGCACAGCGCAAAAATCCCGTCCACTCTCGTCTTTTGGACGACCGATGGGAAAGACGCTGGTGGAACATTTTGCCGTGATCGAAGACCCGCGCCGGGGGCGCGTGGCGCACGACCTGACCGAGATGCTGGTGATCGTCACCTGCGCGATGTTCTCCGAAGTGGAGACCTTCGTGGATATCGCTGAATGGGCGCGTCACAAGGAAGCCTGGCTGCGCCGATTTCTCTGCCTGGACAATGGTTTGCCGTCTCACGACACGCTCAACCGGGTGTTTCGCCTGCTTGACCCGAAAGCCTTCGAAGGGGCCTTCCGCGCCTGGGTCGGCGAGACCTTGCCGGCATTTCGACACGTTGCCATCGATGGCAAGAGTCTTCGAGGCACCGACAAACGCAACCCGGTCCACATGGTCAGCGCCTTCGCCACCGAAGTCGGGTTGGTGCTGGCGCAGCGCGAAGTGCCCAACAAAGGCAGTGAGTTGAGCGCGATTCCCCACCTGCTCGACGCGCTTGAGTTGCGCGGTGCGCTGGTCAGCCTCGATGCGCTCGGATGCCAGCGCGATCTGGCGCGGCAGATCCGTGGGCGCGGCGCCGATTACCTGCTGGCGGTCAAAGGCAACCAGCCCGGCTTGCGCCAGGCGCTTGAAGACGCTTTCACTGACCAACCCGATGTCCTGAGCGACGAACATGTCAGGCAGGGGCATGGGCGAAAGAGCATGCAGATCGCGCAAGTCATTCCCAACGATGGTCAGGTCGATCGCGAACAGTGGCCCGAGTGCGCCAGCCTGGGGCGCGTCCTTTCGCTGCGTGTTCCGAACGGCAAACCGGCGCGTATCGAGACGCGCTACTACATCAGTTCGGCTGGGCTCGACCCTGATGAACTGGCCGATGCGGCCCGCAGGCACTGGGCGATCGAGAACGACCTGCATTGGCGACTCGACGTGATGCTGCGAGAGGACGCCTGCGCCGTGAAACGCGATCATGCGCCCGCCAACCTGTCGATCGTCCGTCGCATCATTCTGAACATGCTCAAGCTCGATACGACACATCCGAAGCGCAGCGTGAGGTTGCGCCGAAAGTGCGCCGGTTGGGACGACGATGAGCGCATGCGCGTACTGCAGATTCAGCCGTTATGATGATCGGATGCAATCGCCCTGATCCGAGAGGGGATCATGTCGGTTGGGTTGAGCGCAGCGAAGCCCAACGTTCAGCGGTGCAATTGTGGGCCACCGAGTGCTGGGCTTCCTTCGTCAGCCCAACCTACGTTTGCTGACGCGCCGCGTTTCCGGACGATCTCAATATCCAGCGCCCGTTGTTAAGCTTTCACCGCCTTTGGCGCTTTGGGGGATCGCAGCCCGGACGAAGCGAAGCGCAATCCGGGGGCTACGGTCGATCAAGCGATGAATCCCGGAGGCGGCCTAATTCGGATTTAAAACATGATCCAATGATCAAACGGTTTGCTCATCACGGAAGACAAATTGGTTAGCCGGAGTTCGCCCTCAGGGCTTGCCTGGATCGGATGCGGCAGTAACGTCGATGTGGGCTCGGCCGTTAGCTTTGTCACATAGTAAATAGGGCCTTCCGGACCCTGTATTCGTCGAAGCGCGAGGTATTTGCCGTAGGCGCCCGGATCGGTCGTGATCAAGATGCGCCGCTCATGGGGGCGTGTCTTACGATTGACCTTAACAAATAACGTTACGTGCTCCCGTTCTTGCCAAATTGGATTCTCGTCGTCCACTCGCAACATCGGCATGCTCGAAACTCGGGAAACTGAGTAGTCATCATTCAGGACGACTACGATAGGAGCAAATAGCTGCCTTCGGTTTTCGATTTTGCTGCTGAATGACTCGATCTTGAAATGGTAAGTTCTTCCGTCCTCCGGAAGAGTAAGAAGCCGACCATATGCCGCCCCCTTGGAGATGCCGATTGGTTTGCCCGTTGCCGTCACTTTAAAGTCGAATGACGCTCCAACTTCATTGATTGGAAGTGTGGGCAAGTCTCGTATGTCTGCGCAGCAAGTCTGAGCATGCAAGTGCGCTACAGCCTCTTCAGTTGATACGACATGACCGGTTTGGCGCGGATGCGTAGCGCATCCGACAAGGAGCACGATGAAGAGAATGGAGGTGTATTTCACGGCAAGCACCAGTGCGAAGGAAATAGGAGCGCGCGTAGAGAGCGTTCCGCGCGGCTGGGTACTACGTTTTTGAAACGTAGCGTCAATATTACGACACCGAACTTGATTTACGGCACTTTCGACCTACACCTCAGCGACCGCTCCTGGCCGAGTCGAGCCAAGGCGGGGTTCAATCTCGTCGCCGTTTACCGGTCATTCAACGGGTTCCGGCGAGGGAAATTCTAGCCGGATCTCCAGCGTCCGGTAATGGCCGAATGCAGTCAGTCGATATGACCGGCAAGTTCCCATGACATAGCTGCCGCCTCGATCACGCGTGGTCTATGGGAATCGCCAAGCAGAACATTCAGTCAATTTGCGCCTCATCCGCGTAGTCCTTGCGCAGCTTTTCCGCCACCAATTTGTCCATCTCGCGACGAGCACGTTCCGGCGTTTCGTACTGTTTCAGCAAGGTCCTCCCACCTGTACCAATCCGACCATAGGTAACCGTCAAGTCAACACCTTCAACACGCACCTGCCAGAACTTGCGCGAAGCCCCTTGCTCGCACACAAGTCTACGCTCGCAAGCCTCCTGCTCATCGGTCGAGGACTTGTCGGTCTGGAGCGAGGGCCGCTCCGCCGACGGTTCCGATCGCGCTGGCATCTTGGACATGGGGTCCCTGTGTTCCAACTGCACATCAAGCGCCCGGTCTTCGTCCTCCACCAACATGTGCTCGATGCGCGCGAGCACCGCCTCGGGGTCTTCCAACCAGTCCTTGCCGGGAACATCGAGCACGCGCCATCCGAAACTGCGCAGGATCGCCGGCCGGAACACATAGCGTTCGGCAGAATCGCTGACATCGGTACCAGGATCATCCAGCAAGATGGCCAGCGCATAACTTGAGAGATCCGGCGCCACGATGGCCAGATCGCATCGGAAGCCCGAGCGACCTACATTGATTTCCACCCGATGACCTCGGGCACGCAGGGCCTCGGCAAGGGCGTCACGAATGGCATCTTCGGGAATATCCCGATTGAACGCCTTCCTCGCGCCCTGACCGAATGTTCCCAGCACCGACTGGGCACGATCGAAGAGACCGGCAGCACTTGCCTGGGCAAACTGCAGAAAACCTCGCAATGCGGCCGCCCCGTCGTTGTGCACATTGGTGATGGCCTCGGCCTGGATGGTCGTCACCACGGCCATGCGATGGCGCGCCCGGCTGAAGATCACGTTCAGACGTTTCTCCCCACCGCGCTGGTTGATGGGGCCGAAATTCATCAACATCTTGCCGTTCGGCCCCGGGGCGTAACAGATGCTCAGGATGATGATGTCGCGCTCGTCACCCTGCACGTTTTCGAGGTTCTTGACGAACAGCCCGTTGAATTGGCCTTCGTCTTCACGGACGTATTCGCGCTCCAGGCGCACGGCGAAGTCGTCATCTTCGGCCGCCAACTCATCCAGCGCCGATTCGATCGCCCCTTGCTGTGCCTCGGAAAAAGCCACAATCCCGATGCTCAGCCCTGTCTCGCGCCCGAGCAACTCGCGTACCGTCCTGGCGATGAAACGCGCTTCCGGCACGTTGCACCGCTCCTCGTACACACCATCACCGAGCAAATGGAAACTGATGGGACGTTCGAGCAACTCGTCCGCACCGATGACCGCAGCCCCCTCATCGTCGGAATGCAATGGCGGCACGTCTTCGTTGGGCTGCTCGAGGGCCCGGTCTGGAATGGTGACCAGCCGACCGTCGTAGAACGCAGCGTTAGAGAAACTGATCAGCGATTCATGTCGGCTACGGTAGTGCCAGGCGAGCAGCGTCGCGGGCAGATTTCGGGCTGCCTGATTGAGCAGGCTATCCGCGTCCAGGTTGATGGCGATACGTTCGCCTTCTTCCTCCACGACAATTTCGTCGTCACCCTCGCTACTGCTGGTCGAAAAGAAGCTGGTGGGCGGCAACTGCATCTCATCGCCGACTACGACGACCTGGCGCGCCCGGCTCAGCGCGGGCACAGCCTCTTCCATGGGGATCTGGCTGGCCTCGTCGAAGATCACCACATCGAAGAGATCCGGCGACAACGGCAAGGTATCCGACACCGATAGCGGGCTCATCAGCCAGATCGGCTTCAGATCGTTGACCACCAGACCGGTATCTGCGTCACACAGATCGCGGATCGAGCGCAAACGCATGCTCTTGCCGAATTCGTGCTCCAGCTCACGTCTGCCCGCGGCGTACCGCTTCTTGAACGCCTTGCCTTCTTCGTCCAGCTGCGTGGCGGAGAGCATGGACTGTCGGACATGCTCGGAGAACTGCCGGTGCTGGGTGGCACCAACCACCTCCGCATTGAGTTGATGCAATTCCCGTTGGCCTTGCGCGATGGCGCGCGCCGACTGAGCCAGCCCGGCTCCACCAAACCGCGCCAGGACGGAATTTTGCCGTTCCAGCCGCTTCAGGGCCTCATCCAGCACCAAGGCCTCGAGGACGGTTGGCGGGTAATCCAGGACCCCCACGGTATCGACAACCGCGAGATCACCGTCGTGGAGTGCCCGCAACAGGGGCAGCATGTCAGGCAGATCATCGAGCACCTCGCGCAGATCGCGCCCCAACTCTCCGACTTCGCCCAGGGGGATGTCGCCCGGAAGACACAGCGCTTCGCGCAGGGTCTCTTCCAGCCGCTCAAGTGAACTCTGCGTCTGAGCCTCGGCATGCGCGGCGGCCACCGGATCGCCGGCTTGACGCAGGTGATCGACAAGACGATGAGTGGCGCCGCCCGATTTCAGGCGCTCGCCTAATTCGTCCACGGCTTTCATGAAGTCCTGCATGTCGCCCACGTCATAGCGCTTGCAGCTTTCCGCGTTGACCTTGTCGAACGCCGCGATGGCGGCATACTCGGCGGACAGTGCTTCGAGCACCCGCGTGTAACCAGGATGAACCGCATGCTTGCCGAAGTCGTAGCGGCGTTTGAGTTCGCCGCGCAGACGCCACCAGGCCGGTTGCAGCCAGCGCAGTACGGATGACTCAAGCCGCTTCGTCAAGTTCAGCCCCGCCTCGGTATCACCGGCGGTCAGCTTGACGCGCCAATGCGCGGTCTCCATCGTGGCCGCGGAGACCGCCTCGGCCCGTGAGACGATTTCACGGCGCAGCGCCTGTACCTCGGTGAAAGCGCTCGAACCTGCATCGAGGATGCCCAGATGAGCGGCAAGCCCCTGATCCAGCAGCCACCGGCTCTCTGCCGCAATCGCGATCGCTTCGTCGAGCGGAAGATCGCCACGAATAAAGCGTCCCGAACTCTCCAGATGCGCATCCAGCGCATCGAACTGAGCGTCGATATCGGCGCACGCCTGCTCGGCGCGACTGAATGGGTGTTCATCGCGCAACAAGGTCGCAGACAGACGCGCAAATGGGTGCCCGGCAAAACTGTTCAGCCCGAAGCGCTCGCGGATGAAGCCGTAAAGGCGGTCGACGAGCGGTCGTTGGCGATCCCACTCGGCCAGGCGTGGCAAGCGCTCGCGCAGTCCAGCGCCGACATCCGGCACCTGAGGCGAGCGCACGATCCGACGAAGCAGCCCACGGACATTGCCACCGAGCCCGTCATGCGTGTCGGCCATGGCAGATTCGAACGCCTCGATACGCGCCTGATGGGCGGACAACACATCCACGACTGCCTGGCGACGTGCCCGGCGTGCCTCACTTTGTTCCTGCGCCGACATCCATCGCTCGTAACACGCCTTGAGGTCCGCAACGAACGCCTTCTTGTCCGCCTGCGAATCGTGGATCAGGCAACACAGCGGATCGAGGCCGCTTTGTTTCAGACGATGGTGCACCACGTCGAGCGCCGCGCGCTTTTCGCAGACAAAAAGTACGCGCTTGTCGCGGCCGGCATAGTCGGCGATCAGGTTGGTGATGGTTTGCGACTTGCCCGTGCCCGGGGGGCCTTGAATGATGAAGCTGCGCCCGTGACGAGCCAAGCTCACGGCGGCGTTCTGCGTGGCGTCCGCAGCCACCACGTTCCATTGCTCTGCGGGTTGAAGCGGTGGGGGCTCGTCGGTTTCGATCTCGCGCGGATCGACCGAGAAGACGCGGTCGAACGCCGGGTTCTCGGTCGCCTCATCGATCAACTGCCGATAATCGCGCACCAGCGACATCTTTCGATAGTTGAAATTCGCCAAGGTCACCTGGGTCAGATCCAGATCCCAGGCAAAGCGGTGACCATCCGATTCTTCCAGCATGTAGCCTTCGCGCACCTCCTCTGTTACTTCGACCATGCGCGGCCGACGCAGGTTTGGTTCCGGCACCGCGCCGGCTTCGAAACGCTGAGGCAGCGGGCTCGGTCGCACCCAGTAGTCGAACAGCGCCTGCCCGAGTGGTCGATAATCGTCTTGGGCGTAGCTGTATGGCGGCAGCCCTGCCTCGCCGGAAACACGGCGCGTGCTTCCAGAGGATTTTCGACGCTGGTAGCGCTGCATGCGCTGCAGCGCCTTGTGACGCACCAGACGGATCGCCGCCTTGTCGACGAGACGCAGTTCCACGGCCGGTTCGGTGCGACGGATCTGGGCCAGCACGTCGGCGTGGATGGCTTCAATCGTGGTTTTGGTCAGATCGACCGACTCGGGCAATTGGATGCCATAGAGCTGGTCGAGGTGATGCCGGAGCACCGGATTGAATTCGGCCTCGACCCCATCCCCTTGGACGACATAGTGGTCCCGCACGCCTTTGCGTTTGACGAGACTGACCGGCAACCACAGCAAGGGGGTGACGATGCGCTCGTCCGGGAACTCCTTCAGGTTGTGCCAACGCAGGAAGGCCACGACAACACGCAGATTGCTGAAGCCGTATTCGGCCCGGTCACGCCGCGCCTCGGCGATCAGCCGATCGAGGGCGGCAGGCAGATAGGGTTGATCCTCGAAGCGCAACCAGCGCTGCAGGGACACCGCCTTGCCGGCCAGCAGATCGGCGGCGAACGGACCACCCCAGGTACAGATATGATCCGCGCGAATGCGTTCGACCTGGAGCATCAGGGGCACACTAGCCACGGTCATGTTCACGCTGGCCGCCGTCGCCTTGTAGTAGAGCAGTCGATTGCGCCGAGAGATGTCGAACAGGCGGTCACGCAAGTGACCGAGCACCGCTGTCCGTCGGGAGGCCAGACCGGAGGCCCCTTCGAGCGCCCGGTCTACGTCGACACCGACGGGCTGGTCACGCCAGGTGCGCAAGCGGGTTGCCAGGTCGGCCACGTCCGTCGCACGCTCGTGCCGGTTGATCTGCGTCATCTCGACGATCACGGCGGCCACCACCGGGTGCAAGCGGGCTTCGAGCTTGAACAGATCGCGCCGATGCAGCACGAAGTTGCGCAAGTCATCCGGATCGGAGAAATCAAGCCCGCATGCCAGCGCTGCCAACACCATGCCAAGCAGGAAAACATCGGTGATTTCGTCGTGATGACCCAGCGCGATTTCCCAGCTACTTGGGCCGGGGAGGTATACCGGGCGTTCGACGGGCGCGGAAGCATCGAGTTGCACCGCCCGGTCCGACACGTCACGAAGACCGTCCTCGGTGGGATCGATCTGCAGGGCGCCGACAATATTCAGCCCCGAGGATGCATGGGGTTGTACACGGTGGACGGCGCTGATGTTCATCACTGGAGCTTTGCCTGCGAGGCGGCGTAGCGTTAGCCCACCGTCTTCACCGATCAGAACATCGCGCCAATCGAGCGAGGCCACCCGGCCATGCGCATGCAACGACGCCACCTGCTCGAACAGCGGCAAGACCAACACCAGGATGTCATCTGTCGGGAGTCCGTTGCCTGCTTGCGCCGCGATCAGCGTGTCCAGAGCCCGGGTGTTCTCCGTTGCATGCGTGTATTCGGTCATGCGCGCACCTCGTCGGTCAGCTGACGCGTGTATCGCTCCAGCTCTCGCTTGCCGAACCCGGCGTCGCGCCGCAGATTGGTCTGGAGCGCCTCAAAGCTGCCCAACTGGGTCGCGATTCGGCCTGCACGCAACAACCCTGCATCTCGCAAATCCGGGTCGGCCAACGCCAAATCCATCATCAAGGCATTGAAATAGCGATGCACGCTGTCATCCATCACGTCACTTGCGAAGGTTTCCGGGCCAGCGGGGATTTCATCGTTCTGCCAATCCGGGAACATCCCCCGCACCTGGGTCATGACGGTTTCGCTGACACAGTCAACATCCGCCAGGTAGTGCGCCAAAAATCCACGTGAAAGTGCCTGCAGTCGCGCCTGGTCCAGCAAGTCGAGTTGGTCGAGCACCAGCGGGCCGATCAGCCGTTTTCGCAGCCAGGTTTCCAGGTCGGCGTGTCCCGCCCACCACAGGGCCACGGCCCGTGCGCGGATGAAGGTCTCGGGGTGCGAGTAGGCAGCACTGGCGCTCTTTTCGGCTGACTCGATCTCTTCGGCCTGTCGAAGATAGGCTGCGGCATCGACGACCCCCATGCCAGTGACGACCTTGACCAGCGTGGACACCGCTGGTTCGACGGCGCCTGCGGCGATGGCGCCACCACGATCGGCAAACAACTCGGTATGCAGGCTGTAGCGCCGATAGGTCTCGCGATGGCTTTCACATGGGCCGTGCGCAGCCACGGTGTCGTGCAAGATCCGGTCGGCGACAAGGAATTGCCCTTCGTCCCGGGACCACAGCAGGTGGTGCGCCAACTCGTGGCCGAATACGGCGAGCAGTTCATCGGACGACAAGCGCTCGAGCAAGGGCCCCTGAAGCACCATATGAATTTCGCCTGGCACGAAGACCAGCGATGCATTCATGTCCTGCCCCGGAGACTGATACAAGGTTGCGCCTCCCTCGATCCCTAGCCTCGACATGGCAGTAGTCAGAGCGGCGTGCACATCGCCGTGTACCTGCGCATCGATCCGATAGGTATCGCGCAAGAGTTCGGCACGCAAGGATTCCAACTGCTCGGCACGAACGGTGCGCTCAGCAGCCCATCGCCAGACCTCCGGCTCGTGCCGACGCAGGTAGTCCACCACCTTGGTGTGATAGGTCAGCGGCAAGAGCTCGCCGCGATCCGGGACGAAAGACATGGGTAGCCTCCGCAGGAAATCGCGGTTGATTCTACAAGGCGCGACGCTTCGATGTTCAAGTCATAGCCACGGGTTCACCGGCAACATGCGTCAAAGTACGCAAAATGCATTAAATTGCCCCCAGGGAGTTCCTCTCGGCGCTCACCCTTCCAGCGGTCAAGCTTGGCGTAACAAGGCAAAGCACAGCAGCGGCTGTCTGAAGCGGCTTTCCATCAACTTATTTGTTGCACAACGCGTCAAATTAGGATTATATTTGTCGCACGCAGCAACAAAACAGGTGCTCAAATGAACTCCTTCAAGGTCTATTCAAACACTGGCGACAGGCTTGTCCCCGTCGATGTGCGGGCTTTCGTCTTTCCGGGCGGAGAGGTCCAGGTGCAGTGCGGGGCCCTGCCCGAACGTGTGCGCGAAGTGCGGATCGATGCCGACTTGCGCAGCAGCGACGACATCATGGCGCTCTTGATGCTCACCGATGCACTGCGCCGCGTGATGCCTTCACGTGCTCCGCTGCAACTGCGCATGCCCTACGTGCCCTATGCACGTCAGGACCGCGTGTGCAATCCGGGAGAGGCCTTGTCGGCCAAGGTGTTCTGCTCGCTGATCAATGCCCAGGGCTACGATTCGGTCACGATCCTCGATCCGCACAGCGATGTGGTCGGGGCGCTCATCGACCGCGTGTCGATCATCCAGCCGAGCGCTCCGGCTTCCGCTTTAGCCGAGCGCCCCGAATTTGCAGGTGATTTCGCGCTGGTCTGCCCGGACGCGGGAGCGCGCAAACGCACCGTAGGCATTGCCAAGGCGCTGGGCGCCACCCGGATCGTCTATGCGGACAAGCAGCGCGATCTGGCGAGCGGCCGAATCCTCGACATGACCATTGCCGGGGGCGTACCCGACGTACCCCTGCTGGTCGTCGATGACATCTGTGACGGCGGCGCGACATTCGTCGAGCTTGCCTCGGTACTACGCCGCCACACCGATCGCCCCCTTTATCTGTATGTGAGCCACGGGCTCTTCAGCAAGGGACTCGCCACCCTCCTCGATGCGTATGAGCGCATCTTCACCCCCAACAATCTGTCGGGCCTCGACAACGAACGGCTCGTTATCCTCTAAGGAGCGCATCATGATCTTGAACATCAACCCCTTGAGCCAGGCGGATTTCTACAAGACCGGCCACATCTTCCAGTACCCCGAAGGCACGACCGAGGTGTACAGCAACTTCACCCCGCGCTCCGACCGCCTCGCGCCGGTGCTTCGCGATCGCTTCGATTCGAAAGTGGTCTGGTTCGGCCTGCAGGGCTTCATCAAGATGTTCCTGATCGAGATCTGGAACGAGAACTTCTTCAAACAGCCCAAGGACGTGGCCATCGGGCGCTACAAGCGGCGTCTGGACTGCGCACTGGGCCCGGGCGCGGTGGATGTGAGCCACATCGAAGCCTTGCACGATCTGGGCTATCTGCCGATCGAAATCAAGTCGCTGCCCGAAGGCTCGCGCGTGGACATCCGCGTGCCGACGATGACGATTCGCAACACCTCGGACGCACGGTTCTTCTGGGTCACCAACTATCTGGAAACCGTCATCAGCGATGAATTGTGGAAGCCCTCGACGGTAGCCACCATCGCCTACGAGTATCGCCGTCTCCTCGAGGATTTCGCCGAGCGCACGGGTGCGCCAAAAGCGTTCGTTGACTGGCAAGGACACGATTTCTCCGCACGTGGCATGAGTGGCTTCATGGACAGCATGAGTGCCGGCGCCGGCCACCTGCTGAGCTTCTATGGCACCGACACCATCGCGGCGATCGACTACCTGGAAGACCGCTACAACGCCAACGCCGAGCGCGAGATAGTCGGCGGCAGTGTGCCGGCGACCGAGCACTCAGTCATGTGTCTGGGCGGCAAGGAAAGCGAGATCGGCACCTTCCGGCGCTTGATCACCGAGATCTATCCGTCAGGCGTGGTGTCGATCGTCTCCGACACCTGGGACTTCTGGAAGGTGATCACCGAATATGCCCGCGAGCTGAGGCCACAGATCCTGGCGCGCACGCCGAACGCGATCGGGCTGGCCAAGGTGGTGTTCCGTCCCGACTCGGGCGACCCGGTGCGAATCATCGGAGGGTACAACTGCGTCGAGATCGACCGCATGTCGGACTTGTCGTCAGCCATTGAACAAGGCGCCGAGGCGATTCAGGTCAACGGCAAGTACTTCATCCTCGATGGCGCCGGCGAGGAGCCCCTCTTGCGCGAAGCGCGGGAGGCCGAGGTAAAGGGTGCCGTCGAGTGTCTGTGGGACATCTTCAGCGGCACCGAGACCGACAAGGGATATCGCGTACTCAACGAGCGTGTCGGCCTTATCTACGGCGACTCCATCACACTGCAACGCGCCGAGGCAATCCTCAACGCGCTGGAACGCAAGGGCTTCGCATCGTGCAACGTGGTGTTCGGCATTGGCTCCTACACCTACCAGTACATCACGCGTGATTCCTTCGGCTGGGCAATCAAGGCCACCTCCGGTGTCGTCAATGGCGAACGCATCGCGGTGCAAAAGGATCCCGTGACCGACGGAGGCGCCAAGAAGTCCGCATGCGGCTTGCTCCGCATCGAACAGGAGGGCAATCGCTTCGTGCTCTACGACAATCAAACCGAGGAACAGGAGCGCCAGGGCGAGCTGCGCACGGTGTTTGTCGATGGCAAGCTGGTTGTCGACGAAGATCTGGCCACCATCCGCGCACGGCTCGGCGCAGTAGTGTGAGTATCCACAAGCACACCGGCGACCTCCTCGAGGTCGACACGGGAATCATCGTGCACGGATGCAACGCCCAGGGGGTCATGGGGTCCGGCGTCGCCAAGGCGATCCGGGCCCGATGGCCCGAAGCTTTCGAAGTGTATCAGGCGGCACACGACTCACCCGACGGGCTGCAACTGGGCAGCGTTAGCTTTATCCAGGTCGGCAAGCATCTATGGGTAGCCAACGCAATCACGCAGCGGTTCTATGGTCGTGATCATCGGCGCTACGTTGACTACGATGCCGTACAGAACTGCTTCGAACAGGTCGCCCGGTTCTCTCAAAACAATGACGCGCTCTCCATTCACTTCCCCTTGATCGGCTGCGGCCTGGGTGGCGGCCGATGGAGCGAAGTCGCGCCACGCATCGTCGCCGGCGCACCAAACAGCGATCGGAATCTGTGGGACCCGAACGAGACGTCGTGCGGGTGATAATTGAACTCAAATCCTCAAGGGAAAGAATTCGCAGCAATGCCTGAGCACGAAAGCCCCATCGTCACTGTCGATATCGTACTGCTGACTCTTGAGGACGAGCAGCTCAAGGTCACGCTCATGGAGCGGACAAAGGAGCCGTTCGCAGGACGCCTGGCACTACCCGGCGGTTACGTGCACACCAACACCGACCAGAACGGCGACGACGCAGCCCGACGCATCATGACCACCAAACTCGGGTTCGCGCCTTCGCACATGGAGCAACTGGAAACAATATCGGGCCCGACACGGGACCCAAGAGGCTGGTCGGTCAGCATCGTTTATGTAGCGTTGATTTCCCGCGAGGCGTTGGCATCACACTCGGCAATTCCCCTGCATCTCTATCCGGTCGCAGCCTTGCCGGAGCTGGCCTTTGATCACAACAAAATCGTCAGGCGCGCAGTTGAGCGTCTACGCAGTAAAGGAACCTACTCAACGCTTCCGTGCCATCTGCTGCCGGCCCGGTTCTCGATTCCGCAGATGCATCACGTATTTGAGCTGGTGCTAGGCGTACCGCTCAATCGCACGAGTTTCACCCGCAAGGTGAGTGAAATGGGGATTCTTGAGCTTGCGGGGAAGGAGCCGGCAGCTGGACGGGGGCGCACCGCAGCTCAGTATCGCCTCAAGGAAGAGGTAAGCTTCTTCCACCGTCCTTTGGGAGATGGCATGTAGGAGGCTGATTCACCTCCTGGCGAACAATGGGGCAGTTCCTCGTATCGTCAGGTGGGCAATTTTCGCTCACGCCTTAGAACCTTGACCACTACACACGAGTGCGGCTCTGGCGAATGGTAGCGATTGAGCGCACTGAATCGCCCCGGGTTTGGTGGAGGCTCTCCCTCTTGAGAAGATAGAGCCATGAACACCATGAAGAAGAAACCCGTGAAGTACTCCCCCGAAGTCCACGAGCGCGCCGTGCGCATGGTTGCCGAGTGTCGAGGCGACC
>NZ_JAEKFT010000003.1 GCF_018524365.1 Denitromonas iodatirespirans | reverse complement strand
CGACTTCAAGAAGCTGCACCCGGCCTTCGCCAACCTCAAGCAGGAAGACATGATCAAGAACGGTCTGTCGGCCCCGCTGCATGAGGGCGCGGTGAAGTACTACAAGGAAAAGGGCTGGATGTAAGCAATCCCGATGCAGGCCGGTGCAAGGCCGGCCTGCATGATTGACGCCGCAGCGGGCCCAAGCTGCCGGTATACTCAGTCGAACGTTTGTGCGACAAGGGCTCGCGCTTAGCCGATCAACCGCAAAAAAACATACGGAGAAAAGCTCATGGCTGGCGTCAAAAAATCGAAAGAGCATCATCAGCTTAGCGAAGAAGAACTCAAGCAGATCGTTGCCGAAGCCGATACCGGCGGCCGCAAGCCCGTCGGCATGGTCGCCAAGGCCATGATGTTGATCGCGCTGGCGTGGTCGCTGTTCCAGATTTGGATTGCTTCGCCGCTGCCCTTCACCTTCGGCATCTTCGTGTTCAACGACACCGAATCCCGGGCGATCCACTTGGCCTTCTCGGTGTTCCTGGCCTTCATGGCCTATCCGGCCTTCAAGCGCTCGCCGCGCGAATACATACCCGCCGTGGATTGGGTGCTGGCGGGCGTCGGCGCCTTCTGCGCTGCCTATCTGTTCCTCTTCTACGCGCAGCTGGCCGAGCGGCCGGGCAGCCCGACCGACGTCGATCTGATCGTCGCGGTCGCCGGCATGGTGCTGCTGCTCGAAGCGGCCCGGCGGGCACTGGGCCTGCCGATGGTGATTCTGGCCATCGTCTTCATCACCTATATTTTCGCCGGCCCCCACATGCCAGACATGATCGCCCACAAGGGGGCATCGCTGGCCAAGGGCATGAGCCACCTGTGGCTGACCACCGAGGGCGTGTTCGGCGTGGCGCTCGGCGTGTCGTCGGGCTTCATCTTCTTGTTCGTGCTGTTCGGCGCCTTGCTGGAGACGGCAGGGGCGGGCAACTACTTCATCAAGAGCGCGGTCGGCCTGCTCGGCCATCTGCGCGGCGGACCGGCCAAGGCCGCGGTGGTGGCCTCGGCGGCGACCGGGGTCATCTCCGGCTCGTCGATCGCCAACGTGGTGACGACCGGCACCTTCACCATCCCGCTGATGAAGCGCATCGGTTACCGGGCCGACAAGGCTGCTGCGGTCGAGGTAGCGGGGTCGGTCAATGGCCAGATCATGCCGCCGGTGATGGGCGCGGCGGCCTTCCTGATGGTCGAGTATGTCGGCATCCCCTATGTGCAGGTGCTCAAGCACGCCATCGTGCCGGCGCTGATTTCATACATCGCGCTGTTCTACATCGTGCACCTCGAGGCGATGAAGGCGAACCTGCAAGGGATTCCGCGCGAGAATCCCAAGCCCTGGCAGCAAAGTCTGACCAATTTCGTCATGACCGTTTCGGGACTGATCATTCTGGCGGGGATCGTCTATTGGGGCCTTGGGTGGATCAAGGCGGTTGCCCCGGGCGGATCGATCGTCATCATCTCGATCCTGATGGCCATCGCGTATATCGCGCTGCTCAAACTGGCCGCGCACTATCCCGAGCTGCACATGGACGATCCGAACGACCCGATCGAGAGCCTGCCGGATGTGGGGCCGACGCTGAAGTCCGGCTTGCACTATCTGCTGCCGGTGGTCGCGCTGATCTGGAACCTGATGGTCGAGCAACTCTCGCCGGCCTTGTCGGCCTTCTGGGCGACGGTGTTCCTGTGCTTCATCCTGGTCACGCAGCGGCCGATCACGGCCTACTTCCGGCAGCAGAGCAGTCCGGGCGTGGAATTCCGTCGCGGCATGCAGGATCTGCTCGACGGCCTGGTGACCGGCGCACGCAACATGATCGGCATCGGCATCGCCACCGCGGCGGCCGGCATCATCGTCGGCACCGTGACGCTGACCGGCGTCGGCCTGGTAATGACCGAACTGGTCGAGACGCTGTCGGGCGGCAATATCGTGATCATGTTGTTCCTGGTGGCCTTCATCTGCCTGATTCTCGGCATGGGCCTGCCAACCACGGCGAACTACATCATCGTGTCCACCTTGATGGCGCCGGTGATCGTCGAGGTGGGCGCCCAGAACGGCCTGCTGGTGCCACTCATCGCGGTGCATCTGTTCGTGTTCTATTTCGGCCTGATGGCCGACGTCACCCCTCCGGTCGGCCTGGCCTCCTATGCGGCGGCGGGTATCGCGCTGACCGATCCGATCCGGACCGGTATCACCGCCTTCACTTACTCGATCCGCACCGCTGTGCTGCCCTTCATGTTCATCTTCAACACCCAGTTGCTGCTGATCGACATCGAGGGGCCGCTCCATCTTGTCCTGACGCTGTTCAGCGCCACGGTGGCCAGCCTGATCTTTGCCGCAGCCACCCAAGGCTGGTTCATGACCCGCTGCAAGTACTGGGAGTCGGCGGTGTTGATGGTGCTGACCTTCATCCTGTTCCGTCCGGGCTTCTTCATGGACGAGATGTTCCCGCCGTACCAGGCCCTGCACGGCAACGAGGCCATCGAGGCGGTGAACAACGTGCCGGACAACGATCGGCTGCGGATCTTCATCGAAGGGCTGAACATCGATGGCAACGAGGTCAAGAAAGGGGTCTTGCTGCCGCTCGGGCCGAAGGCGGAAGACGCCAAGGCACGGCTGGCGGCGGCCGGGGTGAAAGTGATGGCCCTGGGCGAGAACATCCAGGTGATCGGCGTCGATTTCGGCTCTCAGGCCGAGCGGCTGGGAATCGAGCAGGGGTTCAATATCACGTCCGTCGAAATCCCGAACGAACGTCCCGCCAAGGAATGGATCTTCCTGCCGGCGTTCATCGTGCTTGGCCTGATCATCTTGATCCAGCGCCGTCGTGCGAAGCTCGTCGACCCGCATACCGGTGTGGCGCCAGCCTGACGTCGGGCTGTCGCGATGTAAAAAGGGCGCCCACTGGGGCGCCCTTTTTTACTGCCATGCCTGGCTTCTTACATGCCCTGATAGATCGGCCCTTCGCCACCTTGCGGCGTCACCCAGTTGATGTTCTGGGTCGGGTCCTTGATGTCGCAGGTCTTGCAGTGCACGCAGTTCTGCGCGTTGATCTGCAGACGGGGCGTATCGCCCTCGCGGACGATCTCATACACCCCGGCCGGACAGTAGCGCTGCTCGGGCGCGTCGTAGATCGCCAGGTTGGTCTCGATCGCCACCGCCGGATTCTTCAGCTGCAGGTGGCAGGGCTGTTCTTCCTCGTGGTTGGTGTTCGATAGGAACACCGAGGACAGGCGATCGAAGGTCAGTACGCCATCGGGCTTCGGATACTCGATGGGCGTGCACTCGGCGGCGGGCTTGAGCTTGCCGTGGTCGGCCGTGTTGTGCAGCGTCCACGGCGTCTTGCCGCCAAACAGGCGTTGGTCGATGCCGAACAGCAAGGAGCCCATCCACAGTCCCTTGCTCATGTAGGCCTTGAAGTTGCGTGTCTTGCGCAATTCCTGATGCAACCAGCTGTCGCGGAAGGCATCGGGGTAAGCGCTCAGGACGTCGCGCTGGCGCTCGTTGGAGAGCGCCTCGAAAGCCGCCTCGGCGGCCAGCATGCCGGACTTGATCGCGCTGTGCGTGCCCTTGATGCGTGCCGCATTGAGGAAGCCGGCGTCGCAACCGATCAGGGCGCCGCCGGGGAACACCAGCTCGGGCAGCGACTGCAGGCCGCCGGCCGCGATCGCCCGGGCGCCGTAGGAGAGGCGCTTGCCGCCCTCGAGGAAGCCGCGCACGTTCGGATGCAGCTTGTAGCGCTGGAACTCCTCGTAGGGAGAGAGGTAGGGGTTGCTGTAGTTCAGGCCGACGACAAAGCCGATGGCCACCAGATTGTCTTCCAGGTGGTACATGAACGAGCCACCATAGGTGGCCGAATCCAGCGGCCAGCCGGCGGTGTGCACCACCAGTCCCGGCTGGTGCTTGGCCGGATCGATCTCCCACAGCTCCTTGATGCCGATGCCATAGGTCTGCGGATCGCTGTGCTCGCGCAGCTTGAAGCGCGCTTCAAGCGTCTTGCCCAGATGGCCGCGTGCGCCCTCGGCGAAGAAGGTGTACTTGGCATGCAGTTCCATGCCCGGCTGGTAGTTGGGGCCCGGTTCGCCGTCGCGGCCCACGCCCATGTCGCCGGTCACCACGCCTTTGACCGCACCATCGTCGTCATACAGGACGTCGGCACCGGCAAAGCCCGGATACACCTCGACGCCAAGCGCCTCGGCCTGCTCGCCGAGCCATTTGACGACATTGCCCAGGCGCACGATGTAGTTGCCGTGGTTGAGGAAACAGTCCGGCAGCAAGGCATTGGGCAGCTTGCGGGCGCCCGACTCGCTGAGCATCATGAAGCGATCTTCGGTCACTTCGGTGGTGATTGGCGCGCCCTGGGCTTTCCAGTCGGGCAGCAGCTCGTTCAGGGCCCGGGGATCGAGCACAGCACCGGACAGAATATGGGCACCGATTTCAGCAGCCTTTTCGATCAGGCAGACGGACACGTCTCTTCCCGCCTCGGCGGCCAGTTGCTTGAGGCGGATGGCAGCCGACAAACCGGCCGGCCCGCCGCCGACGACGAGAATGTCGAACTCCATGGATTCACGTTCCATTGCGTTCTCCTTATGCGGTGCGTCATTGTGTGATTCATGCCGAGGCGGTAGGCATCGGCGCGGATTTCCAGCAGAATCCCTGTACAGGAAACATACGCTGCCGTATGTTACTCCATACATCGATCAAATGAGAAGAGTACCTTCCGGAGACGCTTCATGACAGAACGACGCGTATTGCTGCACACCACGCGAATCCCCGTCCGTTGGGGCGACATGGATGCCTATGCACATGTGAACAACACCATCTACTTCCGCTACTGCGAACAGGCGCGGGTGGAATGGCTGGAACAGGGCGGCTACATGGTGTCGATCGACGAGGACGAGGGGCCGGTCATCATCAACGCCGCGTGCACCTTCCTGATTCCGGTGACCTATCCGGCCACCGTGATCGTTCGGGCTTACGCGGGCGCGCCGGGTCGGAGCAGTGTGATGAACTGGTATGAGATCGGCGTGGAAGGCGATGACCGGATCTACGCGGAGGGCAGCGCCAAGGTTGTGTGGATGAACCACGCGAGCGGAAAATCGGTGCCCTTGCCTGAGGCGCTACGAAAGCGGGTTGAAAATTAACTACAATCTAACAAATTAAATATAAACACAGGAGAGACAGCCATGAGCGACGCGCGCAATCTTGATCAACCCTTGTGGACGCCGAGTCCCGAGCGGCTCGTCGGCAGCCAGATGACGGCGTTCCGAGAGCATGCCAATGCGCGCTGGGGGCTGGCACTGTCCGACTATGACAGCCTGCATGCCTGGTCGGTGGACCAGCCCGAACAGTTCTGGACTTCGATCTGGCACTTCGGAGAAGTCGTCGGCGATCCGGGCAAAACGGTGCTCGAACACGGCGACCGCATGCCGGGCGCGCGCTGGTTCCCCGAAGCGACGCTCAATTTTGCGCAGAACCTCCTGCGCCGCCGCGATGGCGACGAGGCACTGGTATTCTGGGGTGAAGACAAGGTCAAGCAGCGCTTGACCTGGGCCGAGCTGTATCGCGAAGTGGCGCATTTCGCCGCGGCGCTGCGCGAGATGGGTATCGGGCCGGGCGACCGCGTGGCGGCCTATATGCCGAACATGCCGCAGACCGTCGTGGCCATGCTGGCCACGTCGAGCATCGGCGCCATCTTCACCTCCGCCTCGCCGGATTTCGGCGAGCAGGGTGTGCTCGACCGCTTCGGCCAGACCGAGCCCAAGGTGCTGATCACCGTCGATGGCTACTATTACAACGGCAAGGCGGTCGACTGCCATGACAAGGTGGCTGCCGTCGTGGCGGGGCTGCCGTCGCTCAAGCGGGTGGTGGTGGTGCCATACCTCAAGGCCGAGCCGGTACTGACCGGCATCGCCCATGCGCGCAGCTGGGGCGAGTTCCTCAAGCCGCATCAGCAGGTTACCGAGATCGAGTTCGCCCAACTGCCCTTCGATCATCCGCTGTACATCATGTATTCGTCGGGCACTACCGGCGTGCCCAAGTGCATCGTCCATTGCGCCGGCGGCGCGCTGCTGCAGCACATCAAGGAGCACCGCCTGCACACCGACGTCAAGCCGGGCGATCGGGTGTTCTACTTCACCACCTGCGGCTGGATGATGTGGAACTGGCTGGTCTCCGGCCTGGCGGTGGGCGCCACGTTGCTGCTGTTCGACGGCTCGCCTTTCGTTGACGAAGGCGACATTCTGTTCGACTACGCCGACGCCGAGGGCATGACCCATTTCGGCACCTCGGCCAAGTTCATCGACCACCTCGCCAAGCTCGGCCGCCGGCCCAACCAGACCCACAAGCTCGACACCGTGCGCGCCATCATGTCCACCGGCAGCCCCTTGGTACCCGAAGGCTTCGATTACGTGTACGAAGCGATCAAGAAGGACGTGTGCCTGTCATCGATTTCCGGCGGCACCGACATCCTCTCGTGCTTCGTGCTGGGCAACCCGGTGCTGCCGGTGTGGCGCGGCGAGATCCAGTGCAAGGGCCTGGGCATGGCCATCGAGGTGTTCGACGACGACGGCAAGCCCGTGCGCGGTGAGAAGGGCGAGCTGGTATGCACCAAGCCCTTCCCGGCAATGCCGATCGGCTTCTGGAACGACCCGGACAATGCCAAGTACCACGCGGCCTATTTCGAGCGCTTCGACAACATTTGGTGCCATGGCGATTTCTGCGAGATCACCGAGCACGGCGGCCTGATCATCCACGGGCGCTCGGACGCCACGCTCAATCCGGGCGGCGTGCGCATCGGCACGGCCGAGATCTACCGCCAGGTCGAAAAACTCGACGAGATCCTCGAATCGCTGGTGATCGGCCAGGACTGGGACAAGGACGTGCGCGTGGTGCTCTTCGTCAAGCTGCGCGACGGCGTGGTGCTCGATGACGCGCTGATCCAGAAGATCAAGCAGACCATCCGCGCCAACACCACGCCGCGCCATGTGCCGGCCAAGGTGGTGGCGGTCGATGACATCCCGCGCACGCGCAGCGGCAAGATCGTCGAGCTGGCAGTGCGCAACGTGGTCCATGGACGTCCGGTGAAAAATGTCGAGGCGCTGGCCAATCCGGATGCCCTGGACTTCTATCGCAATCGCAAGGAACTCGAACAATGACCCCGTCGCCCTGCGTTCGCGCCACCACCTCGACCTTGCTGGTCATCGACCTGCAGGAGCGCCTGTTGCCGGTGGTCGACCAGGGCGCCTCGATCATCGAGCACACGCTTTGGCTGATGCGGATCGCGCGTCAGCTCGGCGTGCCGACGGTCATCACCGAGCAGTATCCGCGCGGCCTCGGCCCGACCGCCGCGCCGATACTGGCCGAGGCCGACGGTGCGCAGCGGGTGGAGAAGATCTGCTTTTCGAGTCTTGCCGAGTCGCGCCTGGCCGACACCGCCGTGACCGAGCGGCCACAGGTGGTAGTGTGCGGCGGCGAAGCCCATGTGTGCGTGCTGCAGACGGTGCTGGAGCTCGCGGCCAGTGGCAAATCGGTGTTCGTGGTGGAGGAGGGCGTCGGCTCGCGTCAGCCGCGCGACAAGCGGCTGGCACTCGACCGCATGCGCGCACACGGCATCCAGATCGTGTCGCGCGAGATGGTCGCCTTCGAGTGGCTGGAGCGCGCCGGTACCGACGTTTTCCGGACGATCAGCCGCAACTTCATCCGCTGAGCGGAACCGGTTCGTCGGCCCGTCCCGCGGCAGGCGGAAAGGCCAAAAAAGGACGCAGCGTGTGGTTTGAGCACGCCGCCTTTTCGGCTATCATTGCGCTTTCCCGCAGTCGCTATTTCCATGACAAAGTACGTCTTCGTTACGGGCGGTGTCGTTTCCTCGCTGGGCAAGGGCATCGCAGCCGCCTCGCTGGGCGCCATCCTTGAGTCCCGCTCAATCAAGGTTACCCACCTCAAGCTCGACCCCTACATCAACGTCGATCCCGGCACCATGAGTCCGTTTCAACACGGCGAAGTGTTCGTGACCGAAGACGGGGCCGAAACCGATCTTGATCTTGGCCACTACGAGCGCTTCACCAGCGCCAAGATGTCCAAGCGCAACAACTTCACCACTGGCCAGATCTACGAGTCGGTGCTCAAAAAAGAGCGCCGCGGCGAGTACCTGGGCAAGACGGTGCAGGTGATTCCGCACATCACCGACGAGATCAAGACTTTCATCAAACGCGGTGCCGAAGGCGCCGACGTGGCCATCGTCGAAGTCGGCGGCACGGTGGGCGATATCGAGTCGCTGCCCTTCCTCGAGGCGATCCGCCAGATGGGCATCGAAGAGGGCCGGAACGGCACCTGCTTCATCCATCTCACGCTGCTGCCCTACATCCCGACCGCCGGCGAGCTGAAAACCAAGCCGACCCAGCACTCCGTCAAGGAGCTGCGCGAGATCGGCATCCAGCCCGACATCCTGCTGTGCCGCGCCGACCGCTCGATCCCGGCCGACGAGCGCCGCAAGATCGCGCTGTTCTGCAACGTCATGCCCGAAGCGGTGATCGAGGCGCTCGACGCCAGTTCGATCTACAAGATCCCCGGCCTGCTGCATGACCAGATGCTCGACGAGATCGTCTGCCACAAACTCGGCATCCTGGCCCGCGCGGCCGATCTGTCGGTGTGGGAGCGCTTGATCTTCGCCCTCGAAAACCCCGAGCGCACGGTCGACATCGCCTTCGTCGGCAAGTATGTGGACCTCACCGAGTCGTACAAATCGCTCATCGAAGCGATCAACCACGCCGGCCTGCACACCCGCAGCAAGGTCAACATCCACTATCTTGATTCCGAAGTGATCGAGACCGAGGGCCTCGGCGTGCTGAGCCGCATGGATGCCATCCTGGTGCCGGGCGGTTTCGGCAAGCGCGGCACCGAGGGCAAGATCATGGCCATCCGCTATGCGCGCGAGAACAAGGTGCCATACCTGGGCATCTGCCTCGGCATGCAGCTGGCGGTGGTCGAGTATGCCCGTCATGTCGCAGGCATGGCGGACGCGCACAGCACCGAATTCGACGACAAGACCAAGCACCCGGTGATCGGCCTGATCACCGAGTGGCTCGACCGCAGCGGCCAGATGGAGCGGCGCGACAACGCCTCCGACCTGGGCGGCACCATGCGCCTGGGCGGTCAGGTCTGCCACCTGGCCGAAGGCACGCTGGCCCGCGAAGTGTATGGCCGTGCCGACGTGATGGAGCGCCATCGCCATCGCTACGAGGTCAACAACACGCTGCTGAGCAAGCTCGAGAAAGCCGGCCTCAAGGTTTCGGGCCGTGCGCCCGCCACCGACCTGTGCGAGATGATCGAGCTGCCGGACCATCCGTGGTTCGTCGGCTGCCAGTTCCACCCCGAATTCACCTCCAATCCGCGCCACGGCCACCCGCTGTTCACCGCCTTCGTCAAAGCGGCGATCACGGCCAATGGGCTGAAGGAAAAGGAGAAAGTCGATGAAGCTGTGTGACTTCGATGTCGGCATCGACCGGCCATTCTTCCTCATCGCCGGCCCCTGCGTCATCGAGTCGCGCGAGCTGGCGCTGGAGACGGCCACCGAGCTCAAGGCGATCTGCGGCGAACTCGGCATCCCGTTCATCTACAAATCGTCCTTCGACAAGGCCAACCGCAGCTCGGGCAAATCCTTCCGTGGCCCCGGCATGGCCAAAGGGCTGGAGATTCTCGCCGAGGTGCGCGAGACAGTCGGCGTGCCGGTGCTGACCGATGTGCACGCCATCGATGAGATCGCCGAGGTGGCCAAGGTGGTCGACGTGCTGCAGACGCCGGCCTTCCTGTGCCGCCAGACCGACTTCATCGAAGCCGTGGCCTGCTGCGGCAAGCCGGTGAACATCAAGAAGGGTCAGTTTCTCGCCCCAGGCGACATGAAGAACGTCGTCGACAAGGCCAAGGCCGCCAATGGCGGAGCGG
Source organism: Denitromonas iodatirespirans (assembly GCF_018524365.1). Classification (GTDB taxonomy): domain Bacteria; phylum Pseudomonadota; class Gammaproteobacteria; order Burkholderiales; family Rhodocyclaceae; genus Nitrogeniibacter; species Nitrogeniibacter iodatirespirans. The sequence goes on along the minus strand of NZ_JAEKFT010000003.1, from coordinate 260,813 downwards.
ACACCATCATGGTGTGCGAGCGCGGCGCCTCGTTCGGTTACAACAACCTGGTGTCCGACATGCGCTCGCTGGCGATCATGCGCGAAACCGGTTGCCCGGTGGTATATGACGCGACCCACTCGGTGCAGTTGCCGGGCGGGCAGGGTACCGTGTCTGGCGGTCAGCGCGAGTTCGTGCCGGTGCTGGCACGCGCGGCGGTGGCGACCGGCATTGCCGGCCTGTTCATGGAAACCCACCCGACACCCGAGACCGCCATGTCAGACGGCCCGAATGCCTGGCCGCTGCCCAAGATGAAAGCCCTGCTTGCCACCCTGCGCGACATCGATGCGCTGGTGAAGCAGGCCGGCCTCCTTGAGCAAGCCTGACCCAAGAACATCCATTGACCTAGAAATCCGAAGCTTGAGAGGACTGTTATGAGTGCGATTGTTGACATCATCGCCCGCGAGGTGCTGGATTCGCGCGGCAACCCCACTGTCGAAGCCGATGTGCTGCTCGAATCGGGCATCATGGGCCGCGCCGCGGTGCCCTCGGGCGCCTCGACCGGCGAGCGCGAAGCCATCGAGTTGCGTGACGGCGACGCTCGCCGCTACCTCGGCAAGGGCGTGCTGCAGGCGGTGGAAAACGTCAATACCGAAATCTCCGAAGCGCTGATCGGCCTCGACGCCGAAGAGCAGGCCTTCATCGACCGCACCCTGATCGAACTCGACGGTACCGAAAACAAATCCCGCCTCGGCGCCAACGCCACGCTGGCGGTGTCGATGGCCGTGGCCAAGGCCGCCGCCGAAGAGGCCGGTCTGCCGCTGTACCGCTATTTTGGCGGCTCGGGCCCGATGGCGCTGCCGGTGCCGATGATGAACGTCATCAACGGCGGCGCCCATGCCAACAACTCGCTGGACATCCAGGAATGCATGATCATGCCGGTGTCCATGGGCAGTTTCCGCGAAGCGCTGCGCTGTGGCGCCGAGATCTTCCATCATCTGAAGAAGATCACCGACAAGCGCGGCTACCCCACCACGGTCGGTGACGAAGGCGGTTTCGCGCCCAACGTGGCGGGCACCGAAGACGCGCTGAACCTGATCCAGGAAGCCATTTCCGCGGCCGGCTACGAGCCGGGCACCGATGTGTTGCTGGCCCTCGACTGCGCCGCCAGCGAGTTCTACAAGGACGGCCAGTACGTGCTCGCCGGCGAGGGCCTGACCCTCACCTCCGAGGGCTTCACCGATTACCTGGCAACGCTGGTCGACCGCTTCCCGATCGTCTCGATCGAAGACGGCATGTCCGAGAACGACTGGGCCGGCTGGAAACTTCTGACCGAGCGCCTGGGCAAGAAAGTGCAGCTGGTGGGCGACGATTGCTTCGTCACCAACACCAAGATCCTGGCGCGCGGTATCGAAGAGGGCGTGGGCAACTCGATCCTCATCAAGATCAACCAGATCGGCACGCTGTCCGAAACCTTCGCCGCGGTCGAAATGGCCAAGCGCGCCGGCTACACCTCGGTGATCTCGCACCGTTCGGGCGAGACCGAAGACAGCACCATCGCCGACATCGCCGTGGGCCTCAACGCCATGCAGATCAAGACCGGTTCGCTGTCGCGTTCGGACCGTATCTCGAAGTACAACCAGCTGCTGCGGATCGAAGAGGATCTGGGCGATACGGCCAGCTATCCGGGCCTGTCCGCGTTCTACAATCTGCGCCGCCGCTAAACCGGTGACGCCATCCCGCCACTGGCTGCGCCAGCGGTAATTCAGGATGGATCGGGCCGGTCATGCGACCGGCCCCACTCAACTCATGCGCTGGCCCGTCTTGTTGTTGCTCCTGCTGGTGTTGGCACTGCAATACCCCCTGTGGTTCGGCAAAGGCGGGTGGTTTCGTGCTTGGGAGGCCGAACGCCAACTGGTCGAGCAGCAGGCGCTCAATCGCAAGCTCGAACAGCGCAATGCCGGTCTGGATGCGGAAATCCGCGATCTCAAGACCGGCACCGAGGCCATCGAGGAGCGGGCACGCTTCGAGCTCGGCTTGACCAAACCGGACGAGATCTTCGTTCAGGTCCCGCAGAAGCGCTGAGCCCGTCCCGGCTCAAAGAATCTGGTTGATGTCTTCGCGCAGCAGCAGCTCGCGCTCGAAGTTGCTCTGCTCGTCGCCCAGCGCGTCGCGGGCCGACACCATGCCCACCGGCTTTCCCTGGTCGACCACCGGCACATGCCGGAATCCGCCTTCGTACATCAGGTGCAGGGCATGACCCAGCGGCAGGTCGGGGCCGACCGTCACCGGTTTGGCCGTCATCACTTGCGACAAGGGCGTGACCGCCGGATCGACCCCTTTGGCCAGCACACGCTGAAGCGCGTCCCGCTCGGTGAAGATGCCGGCCAAGGCGCCACCCTCGACGACCAGAATGGCGCCGACATGCGCCTTGGTCATGGCCCGAGCCGCGTCGACGACCGTGGTCTCCTTGGATGCGGTCACCAGTTGCCCGCCAGCAATGACGTCCCGAATGCAGCGTTGTGACATGGCTATCTCCTCTTTTGCGTGGTGTTATCCGTCCGAAAGCAGCGTGCGCGCACCATCGAAGCGTTGCGCGAAATAGCGGTTGTCCATGCGCTCGACACGAACCACGCCCTTGCTACTCGGGGCATGGATGAACTTGCCGTCGCCCAGGTAGATGCCCATGTGGGAGTAGGGGCGCTTCATGGTGTTGAAGAAGACCAGATCGCCGGGCTTGAGTGCGTCACTGTCGATGGCCCGCGTCTGCTGCGCGATCTGAGCTGCATTGTGCGGCAGGCGAATGCCGGTGACCTGTTCGACCACGTAGCTGACCATGCCGCTGCAGTCGAGCCCGGCCTCCGGGTTGCGACCACCGAAGCGATAACCGGTCCCGAGCAAACCATAGGCGAACATGACGATCTGCTCGCCGTCGCCAGGGCGGGGCAGTTCAACGAAGGGGGTCGAGCGTGGTGCCGTGGATGTGCCGGCCGAGGGCGGAGGTGCCGTGACGGTGGAGCACGCGCTCAGCACGGCGGTCAGGGTGAAGGTAGCCAGCAGAACCGGACGATTCATGCCATCTCCGGGCAATCGGGTGGCACCAGCTTAGAGCAAGCCGCCTCAAGCGTCCAGACGAAAGGTGACCGGTCCGTGGTTGGTCAGGCTGACATACATTTCGGCGCCGAAGCGGCCGCTTTCGACCACGCCGTGCTGTCGCCGGGCGTCGGCCAGTACCACGTTGAACAGCGCTTCGGCCTGTTCAGGCGGCGCCGCGGTGCTGAAGCCCGGCCGGGTGCCCTTGCGGGTGTCGGCGGCGAGGGTGAATTGCGGCACCAGCAACAGGCCGCCGGCCACGTCGCGCAGCGACAGGTTCATCCGGTCGTCGGCGTCCTGAAACACACGGTAGCCGAGCAGCCGCTCGACCATGCGCTGCGCGTTGCGTAGCGTATCGGCGGGCTCGACGGCAATCAGCGCCAAGAGGCCGGCATCAATCCGGCCCACACATTCACCGGCCACCTCCACCCGGGCCTGCGTGACCCGCTGAATGAGGGCGATCACACCGCTTCGCCTGCGCGCCGGCAGGTCTTGGGCGATTCGCCCTCCCGGGCCAGGAGGCCATGGTCACGGTCGAGCTGCAAGGCGGTGTCGGGATCCTGGAAGCGCCCCTCGGCACTCTGGCGCAGGGTGAACACACCATCGCCGGAGCGCAGGCGCACATGGTCGTCATGGACGACCACCGAGAAGCGTTCGCCGTCGGTGCACACATAGTGAGCCCGGTGCTCGGCATCGGCGAGGTCGGCATAGCCGGCGATGCCGGCGGCGGTGGAGCCAAGGGTCAGGACGGCGGCAAGAACAAGCGTGATTCGTGGCATCGGGTGAGGGCAGGAGAGATTCAGTCGATCAGTTCGATGGTGCCGTTGACGTGCACAACGATCGTGCTGTCACCGGCTTCGATGGGGGCGGGCGCAGCTGCGGCCGACATCTCGGCCATCATCCGCCCGCGGAAGACGGGCGCCGGCCCGCCCTGGGTGTTGATGCTCATGGCCTTGAGGCGGTGACCGCGGCCCAATGCGTCGGCCACCAGCTTGGCGCGCGCTTCGAAGGCCTGGAGCGCTTCGCGGATGGCGGCGTCGTTGGCGGCGCGCAGGGTCTGCTCGGCGGGCATCAACTGCAGGTTGCCGATGGCCAAGGTCGATTGCAACTCGGCGATCAAGCGCGACAGGGCGGCGATATCGGTGCTTTCGAGCTGCAGGTTGCTACGCATCCGCCAGCCGGAAACGGTGCGGCTGCCCTTGGCGTAGATCGGCCAGGTGGAGGTGCCGGTGGTCTTGACCGAGACACCTTCGACGCGCTTGGCCACGTCCAGTGCCGAGGCGATGGCTCGATTCACCTGGCGGGCGACCGTGGCCGGGTCGTCGGCGCTGGCTTCGAAGTAGGCGTCGGCACGCGCCAGATCGTTGGCGGCGGTCACCGATCCTTCGGCGGACAGGTCAACGGTGGGCAGGGCATCGGCAGCCCGCGCGTTGAGGGCGACGATGGCGAGCAAGGCCATCGTGGCGCGAATCCAAGTTTGGCGTCGTGACATGGGCAGCATCGTCTGTTGGGGATGCCACCTTATACCGGAAGCGCGCCGCCAGGGGCAGGGCAGCGGTGTAATCGATTGTGACGCTGGCAGGCGATTGACGCGCTTGCCACCCGCGCGGGATGATGCTCGGCTTGTCATCGCTCAGGAAGTTCCGCATGTCGCCCCACCAGTCCGGAGCGCTGTATGTCGCCCTGTCGGCCAGCTGCTTCGGTGCCATGGCGATCCTCGCCAAGTACGCCTATCAGGACGGCGTCGATGTCACCACCTTGCTGCTGCTGCGCTTTTCGATTGCCGCCGCAGCGATGATCGGCATCGTCACGCTGCAACGCCGGGCCTGGCCGCGTGGGCTCAACTTCTGGCTGCTCGCGGCGATGGGCGGCATCGGCTATGTGAGCCAGTCGTTCTGCTTCTTTTCGGCGCTCGAATTCGCGTCGGCGGCGCTGGTGGCGCTGTTGCTCTACCTGCATCCGTTCATCGTCACCTTGCTGAGCGCGGTGCTGTTCGGTCAGGCATTGACGCGCATCCGCATCATCACGGTACTGGTGGCCTTGCTCGGCAGCGCGTTGGTGATCGGCGCGGATGTGTCGGGCCAGCCGACGGGTATCGCGCTCGGCTTGGCGGCCGCCGCGATCTATTCGGCCTACCTGCTGACCGCCAACCGGGTCATGCGCCAGGAGGACCCGGTTGCAGCCAGCACGGTGGTGATGGCGGCCGCGGCGGTGGTCCTCGGCATGGTGGCGGCGGTCGAGGGGCCGGCTTTGCCGCACAGCCTAGCCGGCTGGAGCGCGGTGCTGGCCATTGCCGGCGTCTCGACCGTCATTGCCATGGTGTGCCTGTTCATCGGCATTCAGCGCCTTGGCGCAGCGGATGCGGCGACGCTGTCGACGCTGGAGCCGGTGGTGACGACGATCCTCGCCGCAATCGTGCTGGGCGAGCACATCACCACCGTGCAGGCTGCCGGCGGCACGCTCATCCTGCTTGCGGTCATCGTGCTGGCCCGCTACGGCCAATCGTCCGCCGTACGCCCTGCCACATAAAAAAACGCGCAGACTCGCTGCGCGTTAAAGAGACATTTCCTGGAGGAGGTGTGGATGCCACTGGAACATCCAACACCTGCACTCTAGGCGGGATCGCATCCCGACGGTTTGACCTAAGTTAACCCTTGGCGACATAGCCGGTATCGGACGGCGTATCGATGCGACGCAGGCCTTCGGCGTGCTCGGAGAGGTGGCGCACATAGTTTTCGGCGCTGTCGATGAGGCCGGCGACTTCTTCATCGGTGAGGGTGCGGATGATCCGCCCCGGCGAGCCGACGACCAGCGAGTGGTCCGGAATTTCGCGCCCCTCGGGGATCAGCGCATTGGCGCCGATCAAACAGCCGCGGCCGATTTTCGCGCCGTTGAGCACGACGGCGTTGATGCCGATCAGCGAACCGTCGCCGATCTCGCAGCCATGGAGCATCACCATGTGGCCGATGGTGACATTGGCGCCGATGGTCAGCGGAACACCGTCGTCGGTGTGCAGCACGGAGCCGTCCTGCACATTCGAATTGTCGCCGATGGTGATCGGGTCGTTGTCGCCCCGCAGCACCGCGTTGTACCAGATGCTCACGTTGCGACCGAGAATCACCCGCCCCAGCACCGTTGCGTTGTCAGCGACCCAGCTGCCTGCCCCCAGGACCGGGGTGCGCTGGTCGAGCGCGTAAATCGCCATTGTCTTGTCCTCTCTGCCCGAGCGTCTGCGCGCCTGTCGGCCAGCGTGTTGCGGCCGCGAAAACGGCAATCATATCAACCCTATGTTGCGGTGCAAACCGAAAAATCCGTTGAAATCCCGGCTTTTAGCCCGCAGCGCCAGGCGCCGGACCCGCCGCGGTGATAGCATGCCGGCTCACCCGAAACAGCGAATCGCGCGCCAATGCTCAGTTACCGCCATGCCTACCATGCCGGCAATCATGCCGACGTCCTCAAGCACCTGACCTTGGCGCTGACGCTGGATTATTTCAACCAGAAACCGGCGCCGTACTGGTACATCGACACCCATGCAGGTCCGGGCAGTTACCGCCTCGACCAAGGCCCGGCCGCCCGCACGCGCGAGTTCGAGACCGGTGTGGCGCGCATCGCCGGCGTCCGGCCGCGGCCGAAGTCGATCCAGCGCTACCTGGAAGCGGTGGGCTGCACCGCCAGGAGCGGGGCACCGGCGGTGTATCCGGGGTCGCCGGAGATCGCCCAGCGCTTGCTGCGCGACGACGATCGCCTGCGCCTGTTCGAACTGCATCCGACCGATTTCGACGCCCTCAGCAAGCATTTTGCCCATGCTGGCCGTCGCGCACAGGTGAGCAAGGCCGACGGTTTCTCCTCGCTCAAGGCCTTGTTGCCGCCCCCGCCGCGGCGCGCCGTGGTATTGATCGACCCGCCCTACGAGGTGAAGCAGGACTACGATACCCTGATCGCCACGCTCGAAGACGCGCTCAAGCGTTTTCCCACCGGGTGCTATCTGGTGTGGTATCCGATCCTCGCCCGGCCGGAATCGCGTCGCTTGCCCAAGCGCCTGCTCAAGTTGGGTGAGGCGGCCCGCGGCTGGCTGCATGCCACGCTGTCAGTGAGCCTGCCCGCCGAGGACGGCCTGGGCATGACCGGCAGCGGCATGTTCGTCCTCAACCCGCCCTGGCTGCTCGCCGAACAGCTTGCCGAAGCGCTGCCCTGGCTGTGCCAGCAATTGGCCGGCGATGGCCCGGCGGACTACCATCTCGACAGCCATAGCGTTTGAGGGGCAGGGCATGACACCAGCGGCCGACCACACTGAACTGCTCGCCTTGCGCGATGCGCTGCGCGACTTCGCCGAGGCCCGAGACTGGGGGCAGTTCCATACCCCGAAGAACCTGGCCATGGCGCTGATCGGCGAAGCGGCCGAAGTGGTGGAGCACTTCCAGTGGCGTACCGCTGAAGAATCGGCCCGGTTGCCCGATCCCGATTGCGCCGAGGTCGCGCTCGAGCTGGCCGACGTACTGCTCTACCTGGTGCGCCTGGCCGATGTGCTGGATATCGACCTGGCCGATGCGGCACGGCGCAAGCTGGCGATCAACGAAGCCCGCTACCCGGCCGAGAAAGCGCATGGCCGGGCCGACAAATACACGCGGCTGTGAGTGCCCCCATGCCCGGCCAGGCCGTCAGATCTCCACCACTTCGTCGAGCGTGATGTCGACGATCAGATCGTTGGACAAGGCCTCGAGCGCCGCCTTGAGCGCCGCCGCATCCAGGTCGTGGCCGCCTTGCAGGCTGGCCCGGGCATGGAAGAGCGTCTCGCCCGACATCGGCGCGCTGGAAATGAGCGTGTTGAGTTCTTCGACATTCACCGCATGGCGGGCGAGCACCTGCGACACTTCACGCACAATGCCCACACGGTCCTGGCCGACGAGTGTCAGATGCAGGCGCCGGAGCGTTTCCGGTGCGGCCACCTCGCTGGCACGGGTGACCGTGACCTTGAGCGCATCCATGGACTCGAGCGCCGCGATCAGGCCGTCGGCAGCGTCGTCCGCGACCGCAACACGCAGGATGCCGGCAAACTTGCCGGCCAGCTGCGCCATCGACGATTCCAGCCAGTTGCCGCCAGCATTGCTGATGGTGGTGGCCAGCGCTTCAACCAGGCCGGGGCGATCATCGCCAATGGCCGTCAGAACAAGGCTACGCATGGGGCAACACTCCCGTCGACATGATGTTTCGATTGTAGGCGAAAGCCGGCCTAGGTGTTCGGGAGGGCGGCCATGATCACCGTCTGGGACCTCTTGCCGATCGGGCTGCTCGCCGCGCTGGCCTGGTACTGGATGGATTCGCTCAAGGCACGGGAGGCGGCGCTGCTGTCGGCCCGGTCGGCCTGCGCCTTGCGGCACTTCCAGCTCCTCGACGAGACGGTGTCCACCGAGCGCACCCGCCTGGCGCGCAACGCCAACGGGCAAGTGGTACTGCGGCGGGTCTATCGTTTCGAGTTCTCGGATACCGGCGACAACCGCCGCCCGGGCTCGGTCGTGATGCTCGGGCGCGAAGTCGAGTTGGTCCAGTTGGCCGGGGTGCTCGAAGCGGTGAAGTAGCTGAAATTACAAGGCGTCGCCAGCCGCCACCGCCGACGACCAGGCCCACTGGAAGTTGTAGCCGCCCAGATGGCCGGTCACATCGACCACTTCGCCGATGAAGTACAGACCGGGCACCTTGAGTGCCGCCATGGTCTTGGAGGAAAGCGCGCGGGTGTCGACACCGCCGAGCGTGACCTCCGCCTTGGCAAAGCCCTGGGTGCCGGATGGCGCCAGCGACCAGTCGGCCAGCTGCGCGGCGATCTGCTGGCGCAACTTGTTGCCGATCTGGCGCATCGGCGTCTGCCAGCCGTGCAAGTCCGCCCAGGCTTTGGCAAAGCGCTTGGGCAGCAGCTCGCCGAGTTGGTTGCCGAGCAAGGCCTGGCTGTCGGCATGCTCGGCGAGCCAGTCCAGGGCGTTGTGGTCGGGCAGCAGATCCAGGCGCACCGGCTCGGGATGCCCGGCCGCACAGGCCTGCTGCCAATAGCTGGAGATCTGCAAAATGGCCGGGCCGGACAGGCCGCGATGGGTGATCAGGGCGCGTTCGCGGAACTCGCCGTCGGCGCACCGTGCGACCACGTCGAAGGCCGCACCGGCCAGCGGCGCCAGCGCGGCGAGCGTTTCGGCGTCGAGCGTCAAGGGGACCAGGGCAGGGCGGGGCGGCACGACCGGTAGATCGAACTGCCGAGCGATCCGGTAGCCCAGATCCGTGGCGCCGATCTTTGGAATCGACAGGCCGCCGGTGGCAACCACCAATGCGGCGGCGTCGAAATTCCCGTGATCGGTGTGCACCACGAAGCGCGCCGCCGGTGTCTGCTCGACCGATTCGATCGTCACCGGGGCGGCCCAGTCCACCTGACCGTCATCGCATTCATGCACCAGCATGTCGATGATCTGCTGGCTGCTGTCGTCGCAGAACAGCTGGCCCAAGGTTTTCTCGTGATAGCGGATGCCATGCCGTTCGACGAGGGCGATGAAATCCTGAGGGCGGTAGCGTGCCAGGGCCGAACGGCAAAAATGCGGGTTTTGCGAGAGGAAGTTGCCCGCGGCAACCACGCGGTTGGTGAAGTTGCAGCGGCCGCCGCCGGAGATGCGGATTTTCTCGGCCAGCGATGTCGCATGGTCGACGAGCAGCACCCGCCGCCCGCGCGCCGCCGCCCGGGCAGCGCACAACATGCCGGCGGCACCGGCACCGATGACTATCGCGTCGTAGCTACGCTTCACCGCCGGGCCACCTTGTCGAATGCGAAGCGGCGAAGCTTAACGATGCGGCGGGCCGGACGCAATGCGGTGCTCCCGTCGGCAAGCCTTCGGCGGCAAGCGCCTTGTCCCGCATCGATGCCCATGCCTTAATAGCAGCATCGGTGGCGGCATCTGCGCGGCGCCGCCATCATCCCATCCGGCCGGACGGTCGGTGCAATGAGGAGGCCCTATGAATAGCAAGCGCTTGACGGACAACGTATTGGCACAGAATCTGGCCGGGCTCGATGGCTGGCAGCTGAACGATGACAGCACCGCTATTTCCCGCAGCTTCCGGTTTCGCGATTTCAACGCCGCTTTCGGCTTCATGAGCCGGATCGCGCTGATGGCCGAGCGGCTCGATCATCATCCCGAGTGGTCGAACGTCTACAACCGCGTCGACATCACCCTGAGCACGCATGATGTCGGCGGCCTGTCCGAGAAGGACATGGTGCTGGCACGCTTCATCAACGAACTTGGCGCATGATGCGCTGCGCCATGATCGACTGTTCTTGCGGTGGTAAGCTGACGGGCGCAGACGGCACCACCACAGCTGGGCTCCGACCATAAAAAGACCGACAGGAGCGGCCGTCAGGGAGAACAGATGAAGCAGATCGAATGGCGCGCGTTTCCTTACGGGGACCGCGTGTATCGCTACACCGGTTCGGCGCTCGAAACGCACTGGCCGGTGCTGCATGGCAGTGATCGCGAGGTCTTTCCAGACGCCCGGCGCGTGGCGGACCAGCTCGAGCGCTGCGGCCCTGCCTTGTCGCATGACGCCGATCCCAATTCCCTGGCAGAGCTCCTCCAGTCCGCCTGGCGCGACTACCATGCCGGCGATTTCTGTGCCGCCATGACCACCGGCCGTGCGATCGGCCCGATTGGCGCGGTGGTTGCCGGCCGTGCAGCCATTGCCTATGCCATGCATCTGGAAAGCGATCCGGAGCGCGTGCTGACGCTGTTGTGCGAAGCGGCGACCGCCTGCGAGCAGCTCAGCCAGATCGAACCGGGCTGGGCCAACGTCTGGTACACCCATGCCCTGGCGCTGGCCCGCTACAGCCACCAGATTTCCGTGGTCAAGGCGCTCGGCCGAGGGCTCGGCGGCAAGGTGCGCCAGAGCCTGATGATCGCTGTGGCACTCGAACCCGAGCATGCGGCCGCGCATGCGGCACTCGGTGCCTACCATATCGAAGTGGTGGACAAGGTCGGCAGCGTCGTTGGCCGACTGACCCACGGGGCGAGCCGGACGCTGGGGTTGCGGCATTTCGAGCGGGCCATCGTGCTCGACCCCGAATCGCCCAGCATCCGCATCGCCTACGCCAATGCCCTGGCATTGAACCGGCGCAGCCGGCGCAACGCTGCGATCGAGCGCAATATCGCGGCCGCCGCCAACTGCCAGCCCAAGGATGCGATTGCACATCTCGACGCCGAGCTGGCCAGGAGCCTGCAGGAAGGCGTCGAGGCCTAGAAAGAAAAAACCGGCACTTCGGCCGGTTTTTCTGTGGCGTGCCGGGCAGGGCGCTTAAACGGCCTCCAGCGCCTGGGTGAGATCGGCGAGGATGTCGTCGATATGCTCGATGCCGATCGACAGGCGCACCATGTCTTCCGACACGCCGGCCTTTTCCAGTTCAGCCAGCGACAACTGGCGATGCGTGGTACTGGCCGGATGGCAGGCCAGCGACTTGGCATCGCCGATGTTGACCAGGCGCGTCACCAGCTTGAGCGCGTCCTGGAAGCGACCGCCGGCGGCCAGCCCGCCCTTGACGCCGAAAGACAGAATGCCCGAGGCACGCCCGCCCATGTATTTCTCGACCAGACCAAAATCCTTGTGATTGCGCAGACCCGCGTAGTTCACCCACTCGACCTTGTCATGGCCTTGCAGAAACTCGGCGACGCGCACTGCGTTCTCGCAGATGCGGTCCATGCGCAGGGCCACGGTTTCGATACCCTGCAGGATCAGGAAGGCGTTGAACGGGCTGATCGCCGCACCCATGTTGCGCAGGGGGACGACGCGGGCACGGGCGATGAAGGCCGCGGCACCGAGGGCCTCGGTATACACCACGCCGTGATAGGACGGATCGGGTTCGTTGAGGCGGCGGAAGCGCGCCTTGTGCTCGGCCCACGGGAACTTGCCCGAATCGACGATCATGCCGCCGATCGAATTGCCATGCCCGCCCAGGTACTTGGTCAGCGAATGCACCACGATGTCGGCGCCGTGCTCGATCGGCCGGCACAGATAGGGGGTCGGCACCGTGTTGTCGACGATGACCGGAATGCCCTTGCGATGGGCGATCTCGACCAATCGCTCGAAGTCGGTAATGTTTCCCAGCGGGTTGCCCACCGACTCGCAGAAGATCGCTTTGGTGCGCTCGTCGATCAGGCTCTCGAACTGCTCCGGCGTGCGGTAGTCGGCAAAGCGGACCGTGATGCCCATCTGCGGCAGGGTGTGGGCAAACAGGTTGTAGGTGCCGCCATACAGCGTCGAGGCGGAGACGATGTTGTCACCGGCCTCGGCAATGGTCTGGATGGCGTAGGTGATGGCGGCCATGCCCGAGGCCAGCGCCAGACCGGCAATGCCGCCTTCCATCGCGGCAACCCGGGCTTCGAGCACCGCCTGGGTCGGGTTCATGATGCGGGTATAGATGTTGCCTTCGACCTTGAGGTCAAACAGGTCGGCACCATGCTGCGTATCGTTGAAGGCATACGAGGTGGTCTGGTAAATGGGGACGGCCACCGCGTTGGTCGTCGGATCGGGTGAATAGCCGCCGTGGACGGCCAGTGTCTCGAGTTTCATCGATGCGCCCCTCTGCTTGTCGGTCAAAGGAGCGGAGTATACCAAGCGCCACCCGGTCCGGGCGGCGGCCGGTGCAGTTGGTCGATTTGCCCTTGACCGTGCGAAAAATCACGACTAGAAAAGAAGTTCAAGCGGTGTTCAAAAATCGCAATTCCGGCAGATGCCCAACGGGTGGTTGCTCCAACTGTCGGACGAAAAACATATTGACGGAGGAGAAAACATGATTGCGTCAGCCGAACGCATGGCCGGGTGGCTGGATGTTGCAGCAGCGCCGCTGTGGTCAGCCGCGGTAGCAACCATCCGGATTCATCCGATATGCATGCATCACTGCACCTGCCACGCCATTTCGCTCAACGGCCGCTGGGTGTGCTCCAGCGACGGCAGCCTGACCATTTTCCACAGCCGCCAGTCGGCCGAGCATTTTCTTGAGTTGGCACACATCGATCACTACGAAGACGGGGATCCTGCCGAAATCTCCGCCAGTTTTCCGCTGAAAACCCAGTGCGTCTCGTTCCGGCCACAAAAGGGCCTTGAGGCCTGCCGGATGCACTGCGCCGAACAATACCGGCTTGACTCCTGAGGGTTCAGGGGTTGCGGGGTGTTGCCTGCATGGCGGCTGTGAGAACAGCCGCCATTTTTACGTCGAACGCCACCAGCACGATCCGCTCGATGCTGAGGGGGGATTCGAGCGCACGCCGGCATTCGGCAACGGCGATCTGCGCCGCGGCCTCGGCCGGGAAACCATACACGCCGCAACTGATCGCCGGGAAGGCGATGCTGCTCGCCGCCTGTTGATCGGCCAGGACGAGACTGTTCCGGTAGCACGCGGCCAGCAAGTCGGCCTCCTGGTGACCACCACCGCGCCACACCGGCCCGACCGTATGCACGATCCAGCGTGCGGGCAGGCGAAAGCCCGGAGTGAGCCGGGCTTCACCCGTGGGGCAGCCGCCCAGGCGGCGGCAATGCGTGAGCAACTCGGGGCCTGCGGCCCGATGGATGGCGCCGTCGACACCGCCGCCACCGAGCAGACTCTCGTTGGCGGCATTGACAATCACATCCACCGACAAGCGGGTGATGTCTCCCTGCCAAACGGATAGATCCTGTTTTTCCATGCGCCGGGCCTCGCTTCAGCGCACGTGGTCGGCGGCTTCTGTGGCTGCACACGATGCCAGCGCTTCGAGCTGAACCGCACAATATTTGAACTCGGGGATCTTGCCCCACGGATCGAGCGCGTCGTGCGTGAGCAGGTTGGCAGCGGCTTCCCGATAGCAGAAGGGCAGGAACACCTCTCCCTCCCGCATTCCGGCGTCGACCCGCACCTGCGCCTCGACTTGGCCGCGCCGCGAGTACAGCCTGACCATGTCGCCGGGTCCGACACCGAGACCCGCCATCACGGACGGCGCCATCATCACCACCGGATCGGGTTCGAGCGCATCGAGCACCGTTGCCCGGCGGGTCATGGCGCCGGTGTGCCAATGTTCGAGCAGGCGCCCGGTGATCAGCACCAGGGGGTACTCGGTGTCGGGCCGTTCGGCCGCGGGCACCAGGCCTGCCGGGACGATCCGGGCCCGCCCGTTGGACGTGGGAAAGTCGTCGGAAAACAGGATCGGCTGGCCGGGGTCGTCGGCGCTGTGGCACGGGTAGGTGATCGACTCCTCGCGCAGCAGCCGCTGCCAGTCGATGCCGGCAATCGAAGGCATCAGGCGGCGCATCTCGTCGAACACGCCGGCGGTATCCTGGAACGGCCATTGACAACCCATACGCATGGCAAGCTGTTGCAGGATCCACAGATCCTGGCGCGCATCGCCCGGGGGTTTCAACGCCGCGCGGCCGAGTTGCACCCGACGGTCGGTGTTGGTGAAGCTGCCGTCCTTTTCGGGGAATGCCGACGCGGGCAGCACCACGTCGGCAAACGCCGCCGTTTCGGTCAGGAAGATGTCCTGCACCACCAAGTGCTCCAGCGACGCCAGCGCCTGGCGTGCATGATTCAAGTCGGGGTCGGACATGGCCGGGTTTTCGCCCATGATGAGCATGCCGCGAATCTGCCCGGCCAAGGCCGCATCCATGATCTCGACCACGGTCAGCCCCGGCACCGGATCGAGCGCGCAGCCCCAGGCCGCTTCGAAACGGGCACGTATCGCCGGATCGTCCACGCGCTGGTAGTCCGGCAGCACCATCGGGATCAGCCCGGCGTCGGAGGCGCCCTGGACGTTGTTCTGGCCTCGCAGCGGGTGCAGCCCGGTGCCGGGTCGACCGATCTGCCCGGTGATCAGCGCCAGCGCGATCAGACAGCGGACGTTGTCGGTGCCATGCACATGCTGCGACACGCCCATGCCCCAGAAGATCATTGCGGCATTCGCCCGGGCGTAGCACCGCGCCACCGTGCGCAGCGTGTCCGCGTCGATGCCGCACACCGGCGCCATGCGCTCGGGTGAAAAATCGGCCACCTGCTCGCGCAGGGCGGCGAAATCTTCGGTCCGCTGCTCGACGAAATGCTGGTCAACCAGGCCCTCGTCGATGATGACGTGGATCAGGCAGTTGAGCAGGGCAACGTCGGAATCGGGGCGGAACTGAAGAAAATAACGGGCGTGGCGGGCTAGGTCGGTGCGCCGGGGATCCATCATGATCAGCGTCTTGCCCGCCTTGACCGCGTTCTTGATGAAGCTGGCGGCCACTGGATGGTTGGCCGACGGATTGGCGCCGATGATCAGGATCACATCGGCGTCGGCCACGTCGGCCACCGGATTCGACACTGCGCCCGAGCCTACCCCTTCCAGCAGCGCCGCTACCGACGAGGCATGGCACAGGCGCGTGCAGTGATCGACATTGTTGCTGCCGAAACCGGTGCGCACCAGCTTCTGGAACACGTATGCTTCCTCGTTGCTGCCCTTGGCCGAGCCGAAGCCGGCCAGACTGCGGCCGCCGTGAGCTTCGCGGATTTGGCGCAAGCCATCGGCCGCCAGGGCCAGCGCTTCGTCCCAGCTCGCTTCACGGAAGACATCGAGGGGCCGGGAGGGATCGAAGCCGTCCAGCGACTTCGGCTTGCCTTCGCGCCGGATCAGCGGGCGGGTCAGGCGCTCGGGATGGTGGATGTAGTCGAAGCCGAAGCGCCCCTTGACGCACAGACGCGCGTGATTGGCCGGCCCGTCGCGCCCCTCGACCCGCACGATCTTCTCGCCCTGGACATGGTAGGTCAGCTGGCAGCCCACGCCGCAATAGGGGCACAGCGAATCGACCTGCGTCGTCGGCGCGCTCGTCGCCGGCTCGGCGGCCACACGCAGCGCATCGGTCGGACAGGCCTGAACACACTCGCCACAGCCCACACAGCTGCTGCGGCCGAGCGGGTCGCCGAGGTCGAAAATGATGTGTGCGGCGGCGCCGCGCTGCGCGTAGCCGATCACGTCGTTCACCTGGATTTCACGGCAGGCGCGGACACAGCGGGTGCACTGGATGCACGCGTCCAGCGAAACCGTGATCGCCGGATGGGAGGTGTCGTCAGGGCAGGGCGGCCGTGCGTCGAAACGGGAAGCATCGACGCCCAACTGCCGGCGCCAGCGGGCGAACTCGCTGTCGGCGGTTTGCGCCTGTGCCGGCAAATCGGCGCTCAGCAACTCGAGGACCATCTTCTGAGCCCGCTGAGCGCGCTCGCTGGTGCTGCGCACCACCATGCCGGGTGCCGGTGCCCGGCAACAGGAGGGTGCGAGCGTCCGCTCGCCCTCGATTTCGACCACACAGGCACGACAGTTGCCGTCCGGCCGCAGGCCTGGCTGGTGGCACAGATGCGGAATCTCGATCCCGATCGCCTGCGCGGCTTCCAGGATGCTTTGCCCTGGCGCGGCGTCCAGCTCGCGGCCATCAATCGAAAAGCGGATTTGAGTTGACGGGGCAGTGTCAGCCATCGGCAAACTCCTCGGGAAAATAGCGCATTGCGCACGCCATTGCGTTGGGCGCCGCTTGGCCAAGACCGCAGATGGACGCATCGCGCATGACTTCGCCGAGCGCCTCGAGCAGTTCGGCATCCCAAACGGGCTTGGCCATCAGCCCAGCCGCCTTGTCGGTACCGACGCGGCAGGGCGTGCAACGCCCACAGGACTCGTGCGCAAAAAAACGCATGGTGTTGAGCGCCAGATCGCGGGCGCGATCCGCGGTGGAAAACACGATCACCGCTGCCGAGCCGATGAAGCAGCCATGTGGCTGCAACGTGTCGAAATCAAGCGGAACATCGGCCAGACGCGCCGGCAGCATGCCGCCCGACGCGCCGCCGGGAAAATAGCCGTACAAGGTGTGCCCCTCGGCCATTCCGCCGGCGTACTCATCGATCAACTCGCGTACCGTAATACCCGCCGGCGCGAGATACACACCCGGTTTTGCCACCCGTCCGCTCACCGAATAGCGACGCAGGCCGCTACGCCCGTGACGCCCCTCGTCCGCAAACCAGGCGCCGCCACGCTCGGCGATTTCGCGCACCCAGAACAGCGTCTCGCCATTGTGCTCCAGCGTCGGACGCCCAAACAGACCGCGTTCGGCCACATACGGGGGGCGCAGACGAGGCATGCCGCGTTTGCCTTCGAGCGACTCGATCAACGCTGACTCCTCGCCACAAACATAGGCGCCGGCACCGCGTCGCAGCTCGATGAGAGGCACGGGCACCGGGGGATCGGCGAGGAGGGCGTCGATGGCCGTCTGCATCTGCCGGCGGATGGCTGCGTACTCGTCGCGCAGGTAAATATAGATCGCCTCACAACCGCACAACTGCGCGGCGATCAATGCGCCTTCAAGCATCCGGTGCGGATCCCGTTCGAGCACCTCGCGATCCTTGAATGTGCCCGGCTCTCCTTCATCGAGATTGACCACGAGATAGCGGGGCGCCGGTTCGCCGGCCACGATGCGCCACTTGCGCGCGGCCGGGAAACCGGCTCCGCCCAAGCCACGCAAGCCCGAGGCGTCGAGCTGGGTCAGCACATGTGTCGCGGTAGCGTCGTCGTCATGGCAGGCCTTGAGCAACTCATAGCCGCCATCGGCCCGATAGGCCGCGTAGTCGATGCCCGTCGCCGCGGTGGCGCTCAGGGCTCCAGCCCCGATCGCCGTCTGGACATTCTCCAACGATGCGCGCTGTACGACATGCTGCCCCACGGTCACCGCCGGGGCTGCGTCGCATTGGCCGATACACGAGACACGTTGGATGCGAACGTTCGGCAAGTCCAATGCATCCAGTGCCGTCGCCAGCGCCTCGCTGCCCGCCATCGCACAAGCGAGCGAATCACACACCCGAACCGTCACCGCCGGCGGCAAGTCGTCGGGAGATTCGACGCAGTCGAAGTGGTGGTAGAAACTCGCAACCTCCGCCACCTCGACAGGCGCGATGCCCATCAATGCCGCAAGCGCGACCAAGTCGTCCGCAACCAGACCGCCGGTCGCGTCCTGGAGGCGATGAAGATACTCAAGCAGATGCGCTCGTTGGAAAGTCTCCAGGCCGAGGATCGACCGTACGGAAGCCATCGCGGAAGGCGTCGGCTGACGACCTTTCAGGAATGCCGACTGGCGCCGACTTCCAAGAGGAGGTGACTGAAGTGGCATGGCAGTGCAGGCGGTGCAAGAACACCGCAGACGGACAAGAGACAGCTCCCATAATGCAGATGTGCCGCGCAATCGGCAACCGTGGATGTATTGGTTGACATAATACAAATTATCGCGGTTTCCGAATCCCAAAAAAAGCGGTCTGTCTCCCGCCCTTACAGTTCCGATCCTGCTCGTGCTGCATTGATACGTCATTCAAACAGGATTGTCAACGCTGGCGGCGGACGTCGGTGCATCCAGGTTCGTCGAGCAACCTCCTCGGCGAAGCCCGCCGGCAGCCATCCTCCAGAACGTGCCGCCTGGATTTTGCCGGGTACGCTCCACGCACGCACGTACCAAGGCGCGCGTGGTTCTGTCGGATCCATGCGTGGCACCAACACAAGCCACGCCTCGACCTCGGCACGTGTGACGTCCGGCGGCAGTGCCGCTTCGATTTGTTCCCAAGTAGCCGGTCGATGCATCGGGCGAAACCCTCCCCGCGACCATGCATGGCCAACAGGAAGGACGATCTGTGGAGATGATCGCCAATGCTATCGTCATTATCTGTCGCGTAAAGTGACTCTTGCACTTCATGGTTCCGACCTTTCGTGTTCCACCAACTCAAAGGGCTTGAGATTGGGGTTGGGCGGCGGTACGGGATTGACCCAGCGCTGCGGATACAGCATTACCACAGCGGCCAGCTTGCCTGCAATGCCACCGCCGCGCTTGATCACGGCGTAATGCTGGATGTTGTTGCTCCCGGCGGTGACAAGGTGCCATCCAGCCCGAATCACATGCCGCTGTACCACCGTACCGGGCGCCGTGCGGCGTCCGCCACGCGCCTCGTCCGGCTCGCCGACTTCTTCAGCGAATGCCCGAAAAATCCGCGGTGACACCAAGGCCATGCCCTGCTCGACGAAATGCACCATTGCCCCCGGTTCGTTGAAGTGCATCACGCCGCTGGCCAGCCCCCCTTGCAGCCATTCCATAAACCGCACGGCGAGCGGATGCGGCTCCCCGTTCGCGTCCTCGAGCACCGGCACATGAGGCACTACCGGCCGCCGGCCTTCGACGCGCGCATCGGACTCGGCGGTGCGCATGGCGCTGTCCTCGTCGTCGAGGAAGTCTTCTCCTGCAACATTGGCCTCGCACTCGGGGGCGATCGCTGACGCATCGGCCGTGATCATGGCCAGCACAGCATCGGGCGCCTGGCCGCTCCGTGGCGCGGCGGCATCGGTTTTCCGGTCGCGCGGTGGCGCGGCCTTGCGCGCCGTGTCACGTGGCTTCGGCTCGGGCACGGTCTTGCGATCAGGGTGCGCCCTCGTGCGTGCGTCGGCTTCAGATTTCGCCGCGCTGCCGGCGTCGGCCGCCGGCCCTGCCGCCTCGGCCGCTGCTGGCGCATCGCCCGCGCGTCCTGGGCGCCGCTCGAGCGTACCGTCGAAGGGCGCGGGATAGCGCGTCGGATCGTTGAACAGCGAGCGCAGCGGAAACTTGAGCATCGCCAACTCGTGGCGGTAGTCCTGCCCGATCACCACCATGTGCCAGATCGCCTGCCCGGTGTCGGGGTTCGGCTCGATCGCCCGGTAGTCCTGCCAGCTGTCGAACAGACGGTCGTTGCGCGTCGGCACGCCGTCGCCATCGTCAGTCTGCGCCTGCGTGATGCGCTCGCGCACCGCGTCGGCCAGGCGCTTGGCGACGAAGTAGATCGCCTCGTCACCCGCCACCCAGCCGGCCGCGCCGTCTCGATTGAGGGGCAGCTCGCCGTCCGCGAGCAGTGCGCGCAGCGCCGCGTCCATGCGCTCGATGAGCGGCACCGCGCTCGCACTCGGGAAACGCACCCGTGAGCCGTCCTGCAGGTTCTTCGCTGCGGAGACCTGGTCGGCATGGCGCACGATCCGTGCAATCACCGAGTCGGCACCCTCCTCGCCGCCCAGGTAGGAGGTAAGCGCCTGCAGCACCTCCGGCTGCCGGCCGAGGAAGGCCAGCGCGGTCGCCGGCACGATGCGCTGGAGCAAGGCCAGGGGCAACTTGCGGTGCGCCCCATAGTCGCGTTCGGACTTTGGCGCAAACCCCACCCGATAGGCCACCGCCCCGGCCGCTGCGAGCGTGCCGGACAGCGGCAGCCAGCGCCGTGGCTCGGCACCGGGACGCTCGATCATGTCGACGCGCAGGTCGGTGACGATCTTGCCCATGTCATGCAGCAGGGCGCCAAACAGCACCCCATAGGTCCAGTGGTCGCGCGCCAGGTCGATCTGCTCGGCGCTGCCGCCGGGCGGCAACAGATGGCCGTTGCGCGCGCGCAGCGCGCCCAGCACGGTCTCGATGGTGTGAGCGGCAAGGCCGCCGGCGTGGGCGTGGTGGTGCGCTTCGCTGGCCGGCAGCAGCTGCACCAGCTCGAGGTAGGCATCGATCGCCGGGGCGATGTCGCGCTCGTAGACTGCACCCGACAGCTTGCTCTCCCGGCGCAGCTGTCGCAGCGCCGCCCCCAACGCGCAGGCCTCGACCAGCTCGTGGGCCGAAGCCACGCGCAACCAGCCGCCGCCGAGCTCGCCCAGGCGCTGGCGGATCGGCACGGCCGCTGTGAGCGGACCGACCGGTGCCCGCCCCGCGCGGCCGGCGTGATCATGCACGTGCTTCCATCCGATGCGCGTCAGGATCGCGCCGGCCGTGGCGAAGCAGATCCAGGCGATCCACGCTGACACGACGATCGCCTACTGAACCAGCCGCGCCGGACCGCCGTACTGCGCCACGGTCGTATCGCTGGTCAGCAGTGCCACCCCGGCGACGCTCGCCTGGGCGAGCAGCAAGCGGTCGAAGGGATCCTTGTGGATCGGCGGCAAGGCGTCGATCGCCAACGCGTGCTCGCTGAGCACCGGCAGCTCAAGATAGCCGTTGTCGAGCAGACCACGACGCAGCTGCCGCGCATCGACACGGAAATCAGCCCGGCCCAGCGCGCTCTTGATTGCCACCTCCCACAGGCTGGCAGCACTGAACAGCAAGACGTTCTGCGGCTCAGCGATCAGCAGGCGGGCCGCCGTCGGCAGACGATCACTGCCGCCGGCAGCCCACAGCAGCACGTGAGTGTGCAGCAGCAGCTTCACGCTTCGCCCTCGAACTGCTGCCGGATCGGCTCCTCACTCATGCGGTCGAAATCGTCCGGCACCTCGATCTGGCCCGCCATGAAACCGATGCGTCGCATCTGTGCGGGTTCGGGCGCATCGATGGCGATCACCTTGACCATCGGCTTGCCGGCCTTGGCAATGACGAAGGGCTCACCTTTCGCGGCCTGCTCCACCAGGCGCGATAGATGGGTCTTGGCGTCGTGGATGTTGTACGTGTGCATGCGCGCCCCCAAATATGGGTTCAGTAAGTCTAGTCTATGAGCGCCACCGGGCTTGCGCAACCGCGCAGTGCGACACCGCCAAAAAGCAAACCCCCCGAGCTTGCGCATCGGGGGGCCTGTATCGAACAGTGCCGCAGGGCTTACTTTTTGCCCTTCGGCGTGTGGTGGTCGTCCCGGTGGTTGCTGACGTACCATGCGAAACCGTATGCGAGAACGGCAAGAATAGCTAGAGCAATCACGGCGTTAGTCATCAGTACCTCCTTCGTCTTTCCGCAGCTGCAACGCCGCAGCCAAGAAGACGATCAGACTCAATACTAGAGCCAACGCTTGCCAGACAGCAAGCTTATGGTCGACGAACCCTCCAGCTACGAGAGTGGCGCCGCAGATAGTGGCGAAGTTGTCGCAGACTTTCGCAACTCCCTCACGCTGTTTGTCATTGATTTGTTGAAACAGTTGCATTCATAAGACTCCTCGTCGATCGAGACGGAGAGCGGCCCCAGGCGGGGACGATCCCCGCGTGGGTGGGTTGATGAAGCAGACTCCGGGCCCTAGGGCCGTGCCGGTTGCAGGAGCTGACCGGCATCATTCAGCCTCGAAGTGAGGCGAACATCTCCGTCGACATTACCGTGTCATGACGCCGGGCGCCACCGTCCCTACCCCTCCCCTTCCTCACCGCGCGCATCCAGCTGCGCGCGCACAAGGCGCGCCATCAGCCAGGATTCGAGAATGTCGCGCGACGGGTGTGGCCGATCGAGCTCCCTCACATACACCAGGTGTGCGCCAGTGAGGCTGAGCTTGCCCTGCTCGCGCACGCCCTGGGCGAAGTCGGCGAAACAGCAGTTGAGCGGATTCCAGGTGTAATCGGCGTCCTCGTAGCGGCGCGCGGTGTAGTGCGTGTGGCGCAGATCGACGAGCGCCTCGGCGAGCCGCTCGGCGGTGACAGGGCCCTCTTCGGCCAGCTCGCGCAGCCGCTGCGAGCCCATCACACGGTGGTCGCCAAGCGATCCCAGGTACACCTCGAGCCCGTCGTAGCGATCCCACCACGCCTCGAGTACCGGCGCCCACTCGGGCGCGCCCATGGCCGCGAACGTCTTGGGGACGATGTTCTGGAAGGCGACGCGCATGCCCCAATGGGTGGCGGTATATGGCGGCGGGCGGGGGATGTAATTGGCGTCGTCGGTCACGAAGCTTGGCTCACAGCGAGGGTGGTGCGCCATTGTACTGGCCGCATACAGAGCCTCAAGTCTTGCCGGTCGGCGCCAATAGCAAGGGCATGCGGTGGCCTGGATCCGACGGCAAGGCGCTTGCGGCAGTGCGAACTATTTTCGTGATTTAACACTTTTTCCTATTCGGGGACAGCCGGTCGCATGCCCGAAATCGCGAACACGCCGCGCAAACCGCACCAAACGGCATTCCTGGCAACCCCTACAGCATAAAACGGGTCGCACACTTCGCGAATCGATGCCAAAGACATTTTTTGCCCCTCTCGGGTAGTCACTGGCGGCTTTGCGTCGCGGCCGTGGCGCAGCGCACCTCGCTGATTTTCCGGGTGCGCGAATGGCGCATGCGTATTACCTTAGCAAACGGCTCGTGCCGCAATCGCACTGTCAGATGTGCCATTATCGCCAATGTCATATTTCTGCACTGGCCGTTCGTTCTAGTGCGCACGCGCCGTCACAAAGCCGAACACCTTACCACACCGATTTTCATGACGAAATAGAAGTTGGTCGATGCACCTTCATCGACCAACTTCTATTGACGGCGCGCAACTCCTTTGCTAGCGCCCTGCGCCAATCCTTGCCAGTTTGCCCTTACAGCATCCTTTCCCGTTCCGGTAAATCCTTCGCATGCCACTGTTTTTTAGTGGCTTGCGCCCTTTCGGGTGGGGCCTGTAGCCGGTATTGCGGCGTGCCGCCCACGGCGCGCCCCATTTTGACGCCATTTGCATAACCCACGTTTTGTCCGGCATGTCAATAGAAGTTCGTCGATGAAGGTGCATCGACGAGATCCTCTTCTCAATCGCGAATGACATCGTCACGCTTTGTCCTGTGACTGGCCGGCGCCTGGTGTGCCGTCCCGCGCCGCCTCCGGGCGGCGCACCCCCCTACACAGGAGCATTCGATGCGACAGCTTGTCCCAGCCGCCCTGATGATCGCCCTGGGCGTCCCCCAGGTACATGCCGGCGCGCCGGGCGATCCGATGCCAGAGCCGCAGTACAGCGATTCCGTTTCTGCGCTCGATATCGCACCGGACACCGTTCGCCTGGCGCGCTACACGACGATGGCGACCGGCGCCGATCCGGCGCGCCTGGCGCCGTTGGAGACGATCGTGCGTCTGTCCATTCCCGCCGAGGTGGGCGAAGTCGGCACCGCCGTGCGCTACGTGTTGTTGCGTACCGGCTACTCGCTGGGTGAGCGGGATGAGGCGGCGGCCAAACTGCTCGGCTTGCCGCTGCCACAGAACCACCGCGAGTTGGGACCGGCGCCGGTTCGCGAGCTGCTCGCCGTGTTGGTCGGGGAAGCCTTCATGGTGGAGGACGATCCTGTCGGGCGCAGCATCGCGATCCGCCTCTCTCGCGCCTGGGCGGTGCCCGACGAGACGCCGGCCGACCTGGCTGCAGGGGCGACGGCGCAGGCGCTCCCCGTGGCTATGACCGAGGGGCCGGATGTTGTCGATTCGGCTACGCCCGAGGGCGGGGAGGATGATGATGAGTGATACGCGCGCTTCGCTCGCCCCCAGGCGCGGCCGCGCCGTCGTTGCGGCCGGTCTCGGCCTGGTCGCCCTGCTTTTGGTGGCCGGCATCGCGCTGTGGCTGCGCGGTGACATCGGCAAGGCGGCCGCGTCGATGAAAGCATGTTTGGCGCAGCCTGCCGCCACGAGTGCGGCGGCTCCCATGGCCGAGCCGGCGCTGACAAGCGCCGACCTGGCGCAGATGAGCGACCGGATCGACATCCTGCAGCAACGTATCGGCACCCTCGATCCACGCCTGGCCGAGATCCAGCGTTCGATCGACAAACTCGCAGACGCGGTCGGCAGCATGACCGGCAGCGTTGCCACGCTGCTCGAGCGCATCCCTGAGCACAAGCCGGCACCACGGAAGGTGCTGCGTCGGCGCGCGGCGCCCAAGAGCGCGCCGACCGTAGCGATGTTGCCGACGGTGGTAGCCGTCGACCAGTGGGGCAGCGCAGCCAACGCCACGGTGCGCAACTCGGACGGCTCGATCCGCTTCGTGCGTGCAGGTGACGTGATTGGCAAGGCTCGGGTGGTAGCCATCGACACCGCGGCCCGGGCGGTGACGCTGCGCCTGGCCGACGGCAAGAATTCGACCTTGCGGGTGGCTCGCTGATGCGCACGCCCCTTCTCGTTCTGGTGTTGCTGATGTGCCCGGTTGCGGCGTCGGCTGTCGATACAGCGCCGCTGGGCGTCGCCCACACCAGCGCCAAGGCCGGTGCGACCGAAACCACCGATGGCGCGGCGCTGGCGCAGCAGCGGCGCGAACTGATCGAAGCGCGCATGTGGGGATTGGATCTGACCGAGCTGCGCCGCGCCCGCCAGTTGCTGGCTGGGCCGCGCGGAGCGTTCTCGGTGCCAAACATCAGTCCGGTCGAGGCGCTGGGCATTCATGCACGCACCCCGGCCGAGCGCGATCGCTACGCCGAGTTGTTCGCGCGCTTGACGCATGAAGACGTCGAACGGGTACTCGCTTTCCAGGCCGCCTACGACGCGGCGATGCGCCGCCTGTATCCGGACTTGCGCGCGATCGAGCTGAACGGACGCGAACTGCCGCGCGGCTTCATCGGGGTGCCGCGATGACGGGCCGCCGAGCCTTCCTGAAGACGGGGGCTGCCATGACGCTGACCCACATGCTCGGGGTGCCAGCCGTCGGCGCGGCGAGCATCTATCCGCCGGTGCCGCCGGCCTACCGCAACGCGGCGCGTCGGCACGGCGTGCCCGCCGCCCTGCTCTACGCCGTCGCGCTGCAAGAGAGTGTGTTGCAGCTGCGCGGCCAGCGTCTACCCTATCCGTGGACGCTCAACGTCGAGGGGCGCGCCGAGCGCCATCCGACTTACGGCGCTGCAGTCGAGCGCCTCTCGGCATTGCTCGATCGCAGCGTGCGGCGTGTCGACTGCGGCGCCCTGCAGGTGTGCTGGAAGTACCACGCCGGCAAGCTGGGCACGCCAGTGCTGGCGCTCAACCCGTGGCGGAACATCGATGTCGGCGCGGCGGTGCTGCGCGAGCGCCATGACGAGACGCCCGACTGGTTCGTCGCTGCGGGGCGCTACCACGCGCCATCGAATCCCGAACGGGCCGAGCGCTACGCGCGCCGTGTGTTCGCGCGCCTGGCGAGGATCCGCCATGTCTAAGTTCTTTGTCTCCTCCCTCCGGGGCAACCGCCCCGCCTGCGCCGCAACGGCGTTCGGCCGGCGGCACGTGCATCGGTACGGTCCCCACGGTCGCGCTTCGCGCTCCCTGCCTCCCGAGGGGGCGGCGAGTCGCGTTGGCGCGGCCCGGCGGCGACTCGTACACTCCCCCTCCTCCCGCTGGTCGATCGCACGTGCCGCCTGCCTTCTTTTTTGGGGAGGCATGTCATGAGGCAGCGCGGCGTGATCGAGGCGCTACTGCGCCCGCCTATCGAGCTTTACAGCGCGACCACTGCGCTGCTTGCCGCGGCGGTCCTGTTCGTATCGCCATGGGTGTTCATGATGCCGGCTGCGCTGGGCCTGATGGCCGGCCTCGCAGCGCTCGGCTTTTCGCTGTGGCGCGCTGCGGACGCCTGGTATGTGATGCGCTACCAGCTGGGCCTGACCCGCTACAAGCTCACCCGCGTGGCCCCGCATCGCCTGCCGCGCCTGCGCGACCGGATCTATCTTGGCCATGGCTTCGCGTGGACCCAGCAGCACACCCAGCGGCGCATCGACGCCACTCGTCCCGAGGCTCAACCCTACGTGACGCCCTCCCCGGCGGTGCGGGCCGCGACGGCCTTGTTGCGCACGCTGCGCGGCACGCCGCTGGCGTTCGTGGCGGCCTTCTTCCTGTCCTCGCGCTACTGGTGGAACCCGCTCGGCGAGCAGCCCGACCTGGGCGGCACACCGGTGTTGCATGGGGTCGAGCCCAAGGAAGTGCCGGTGGGGCTGGCGCAGCGCAACCGCAACGGCCATCTGCTGGTGCTGGGCACCACGCGAGTGGGCAAGACGCGCCTGCTCGAATTGCTGGTGACGCAGGACATCCGCGACGGCAAGGTGGTGATCGTCATCGACCCGAAGGGCGATGCGGACCTGATGCAGCGCGTGTACGCCGAGGCGGCGCGCGCCGGGCGGCTCGACCAGCTTTACCTGTTTCACCTGGGCTATCCGGAGATCTCGGCGCGCTACAACGGCATCGGAAATTTCGGGCGGGTCACCGAGGTGGCCAACCGGGCCACCAACGCCCTGCCCTCCACCGGCAACTCGGCGGCCTTCAAGGAGTTCGCCTGGCGCTTTACCAACATCGTGGCCCAGGCACAGGTGGCGCTCGGCCAGGTGCCCACCTACGAGGCCCTGCTGCGCGACATCACCGACATCGAGCCGCTGTTCCTGCGCTATGCCGAACATGTGCTCGCGGCACGCGGGCCGGAAGACTGGGCCATGCGCGTCGATGCGATCGTCGCGCGCATCGAGCAGAAGAAGTACCCGGTGTCGCGCGCGTTGCAGGACCGCTCGGCGCGCATGATCGCGCTGGTCGACTACCTGAAGGAGGCGCAGGTCGACGACGCGGTGCTGCTCGGGTTGGCCACCGCGGTGCGCTACGAGCGCAGCTTCTTCGAAAAAATCGTCGCCTCGCTCGGCCCCTTCCTGGAGAAGCTGACAACCGGCGAGACCGGAAAGCTGATCTCGCCAGACTACTTCGACGCAGAAGATGAACGCCCCATCTTCGACTGGCAGCAGGTGATCCGCCAGGGCGGCATCGTCTATGTGGGCCTCGACGCGCTCTCCGACAGCGTGGTGGCCAGCGCCGTGGGCAACGCGATGTTGGCCGACCTGGTGTCGGTCGGCGGCAAGCTCTACAAGAGCGGCATCGATCCGCACCACCCGGAGGGAGCGATCGTGCTGCCCGAGGTGGCCTGCCACTTCGACGAGGTCAACGAGATCGTCGGCCCCGAGTTCGTGCCCATGGTCAACAAGCTGGGCGGCGCGGGTTTCATGATCCACGCCTACACCCAGACCATCCCCGACATCGAGGCGCGCGTCGGCGATGCCGCGAAGGCGCAGCAGATCCTCGGCAACTTCAACCATGTGGTGATGCTGCGGGTCAAGAACGACACCACGGCGAAGTTCTTCGCCGACCAGCTGCCCGAAGTCGATGTGTCGCTCCTGACCGTGATCTCCGGGGTAACGGACACCGACGGCTCGACCGGCACGGACTTCCTGTCGCGCAACGAGGATCGCACCTCGACCCAGCGCGTGCCGATGATATCGGCCTCCGACGTGATGGCACTGCCCCAGGGGCAGGCCTTCGCGCTGCTCGAGGGCAATCGCCTGTTCAAGCTGCGCATGCCGCTGCCCGACACGGCGGGAGATGCCTTTGTGCCGCCATCGCTGCGCGAGGTCGGCGAGCGCATGCGTGCCAAGTACCGCACCTCGGAGCGCTGGGCGGACGAGACCGACTGGCTCAGCGCGCATCCGATCGGGCTAGCTGGAGCCGTGGCGTGAGCGCAGAACAAAACCGCCGGCCGTCTGAACAGCGCTCGCAGCAGGAGCGCGCGCGCGGCCCGATCGGCTGGTTGCTGGCGCTGGCGCTCGGCCTGATCCTCACGACCATCGGCTCTTGGATCGGCGCCACGCTGATCGAGATCGGCGGCATGTACACGCTGTGGCCCGAGCAGCGCGCCCAGCATGCGCGCGCCGGTCTGATCGAGGACTACGGCTACGTGCGGACCTTCCCGCGCTCGCTGCTGGTGCGCGACACGCAGGCCTTCGCGCGCGACATGGCGGGTTGGGCCGCCTGGCCCTTCTCCAAGGCGCGCCTCGCCGACCAGCTGGCGCGCATGCGTACCTCTGCGCAGACCTCCGCCGGCGCGTCGCGCGGCCAGGCGATTCGCCAGCGCGTGCTCACCGAGGCGGCCGACTGGCTCGAGGCGTCCTACTACACGGCACAGGACACCGCCGTGCGCCTGGCCATCGCCTTCTACGGTCTGCCGGCCTTCGCGATGGCGATCTGCATCGGCCTGGTCGATGGGCTGGTGCGCCGCGACCTGCGCAAGTGGTCCGGCGGGCGCGAGTCGAGCTTTGTGTACCACCACGCCAAGCGCTTCACCGGCTGGTTCCTCGCCGTGGGCTTCGCCGCCTACCTGGCCTGGCCCTTCGGCGGACTCAACCCGGCCTACCTGGTGCTGCTCTTCGCCGCTGCGGCGGCGATGAGCCTGAGCACCACCGTCTCCAGCTTCAAGAAGTACCTGTGAGGAATCAACCATGAAACGACTGATGCTCCCCGCCCTGCTCGCCGCGCTGGCCAGCGGTCCGGCGCTCGCCGACGAGAGTCTCGAACGCGAGAACCTCGCACGCATCCAGCACGAGCTGAGGCTGATTCAGGCCCAGGTGCGCGATGCCGCGGGTGCCGCCGACACCACGGGGCGCGTGCGATTTCGATACGACTGGCTCACGCGCGACCTGGACCTGATGGCCGCGGCAATCGACGAGCACCTTGATGCGCCGCGCCAGCCACGCGCGGTCGCGCCGCTGCGTGGCGATTACCGTCAATGAGTCGCCAATGCGCCATCAACACCCCCTCAGCGAGGCGTACCGATGGGCATGAGCTCCGGACAGGTTGCCGCCTGGAAGGCCGCTGCCGGTTGGAATGGTGCGGGGCCATCCGACCTCAAGGTGTTCATCGCCTCGGTGGTCGTGATCCTCGCCTTCCTGTGGGCCGGCTACATCGTCAAAAAACTCGGCTTCGAGTTGGCCAGCAGCCCGCTGGGCGAGGGGTGGCTGCGCTTCGTGCTGTACCTCGGGCGCGCCATATTCGTGCTGATCATGCTGGTGTGGCTGGTGGTGTGACCCATGAATTCGCGTGCGCGCCGCACGCACACGGATGAAACCTTCGATTCGCGGCACCTCGTCATGACAAACAGGAGTTCGACCATGCACTTGTTCAAATCCCTTCTCCAACGCGCACTCGGTGCCGGCGGTGGTGTCCTGCGCCGCCTCAGTGCCCTGCTGACCGCCGTGTTACCCCTGGGGCTGTTTTGCGGCCCCGCCCACGCGGCCCTGCCCACCGTCGCGCCGACCAACAGCACCTCTCTCGCCCAGGGCGATGTGCTCGGCTATGCCCGCGACTTCACCGACCAGACCGTGGACTACGGCGCGCTGCTGATCGGCGCTGCGCTGCTCCTGATGGGCGCAGGCGGCCTGGTGTCCCAACTGCTCGCCTACAACAACGGTCGGGGAACCGTCGGCAGCATCTTGACATTCGGCGCCATCGCCTTGTTCTCGATCGCCATCGGCATCTACTTCCTGACCGAAGCCAACGCGATCTTCTGATCATGAGCGACAACCAGCCCGGCACACACGCCCCCCTGGTCGACCGTACCAATGGTGCACCGCCAATCCTGCGGGGCCTGACCTCCAGCGAGATGTTCTGGGCGGCCGGGCTGGCCTTCGTCGCCTGGCTGCCCCCGGGCATCCTGATCGGTCACAAGCTCCATCCTGTAGTTGCGGTGCTCGTCTGCGGCGCCATGCCGATTGTCACGGTGTACCTGCTTGCCGGCTGGTTTCAACGCCTCAAGCGCGACCGGCCGCAGGGCTATCACGTGTTGCTCGCCAAACGCATGGCAGCGCGTCACTTCGCGCTGCCCGACCGGTTTATCGACCTGAGCAGCCTGTGGGATCTGGGCCGCTCCCTGCATCCGGCGCCAAGCCCCCGCCGTCCCCGCCCAAAGCAAGGATAAGTCCCCATGGCATTCACCAACGCCCTGGCCGAAGCGCACCGCGCGGTCGTCTTCCATCGCTGGTTCTCCGCAGCGCTCCTCGCGGCGCTGCTGATCACCGTGCTTGCCTGGCGCAGCCAGCAGACCGAGTTTGTGGCCCATATCCCGCCCGACCTGAGTTCGGGCGCCTCCGTCCGGCTGGGGACGGTGCCCGAGGTGCAGCCGGCAAACGTCTATCTGTTCGGCTTCCACGTGCTCCAGCAACTCAACCGCTGGCCCGAGGATGGCGCAAAGGACTACGGGGCGCGCATCCATGCGCTGCAGAACTACCTCACGCCGGCCTGCCGTGCGCGCCTGCGCGACGATCTGGACGCCAAGGCGCGCCGCTCCGAACTGTCGCGGCGTACCCGCGCCCTGCAGGAGATCCCGGGCTACGGCTACGCGGCCAACCGCGTACTCGACCATGGGGGCGGATGGACGGTGCTGATCGACGCCCAGCTGACCGAGACCACCAACGGCGTGCCGGTCAAGGACACCTTCATCCGCTACCCGCTGCATGTGGTGCGTTATGACGTTGATCGTGAGCTGAATCCCTGGCAGCTGGCGCTCAACTGCTACGGCGGTCGCGAACCCGAGCGCCTGGCACCGGCCGCGCTCGCAACCCCTGCCCCCGGCACCACCGCCGCGCCGCGCGGCGCCATGCCGCCCGCCATCACTTCGGAGTGAAGCGCAATGCGAACCCTGCCTACCCTTCTGCTGGCCCTGCTGCCTCTACTCGCGCAGGCACAAAACCCCGCCACCGCCACGGCTACGCCGGCAACGCCGCTCGACACCCTGATGCAGGCGGACACGTCGGCCTTTCCTGACCTGGGTTTCCTGCCACGTGGCGAGAAGGACGCCGCGCAAGGCACCCCGACCACCGGCCCGCGCCGCCGCAGCCCCGCCGGCGCCGACGCCGCGGCGACGCCCATTGCCGCCGTGCCGGGCGTTGCCGCTGCCGACATCGATCGCGCCCGACGCGGGGGTACGCATGTGCTCTACGAGAACCGGCCGCTGCCGGTGGTGTTGGGCATCGAGGCTGAGCGCGTGATCGACCTGCCCTTCGTGCCAATGATCCAGCTGCCGCCCGCCCTTGAGGGGCGACTGCTGGTCCAGCCGATCGAGAACGTGTTGTACCTGACCGCCCGCGAGCCCTTCGCCCGTGTCCGGCTGCTGGTGCAGGCAGTCGATGGCAGCGTGGTGTTGCCGCTCGATGTGAGTGCGCACGCCGGCCCGGGCACTCCCGAGCGTCTGCCCGACCTGGTGATTCACCTGCCCGGCACGCGGCCCGGCGCGGAGGCCGACGTCAGTTTGGTGCCGCCGGCCGCAGCCGACCCCGACATGGCCGAGCTGACCCGCTTCGCGGCGCAGTCGCTGTACGCGCCGCCACGGCTGATCCCGGTCTCGACACGCGTCCGCCGCGAGCAGGTGGCGCCAGAACTGGCGAAGGACCTGGTGCGCGGTGGTGCCGTGGAGGCGAACGTACTGGCCTCCTGGTGCGCCGGCAAGCTGTGTGTGACCGCGGTGCGCCTGAGCAACCGCGGCAGTGTGCCGCTACAGCTCGATCCGGCGATGTTCCGCGGGCGCTGGGTGGCATTGACCGCGCAGCACTGGCGCCTGCATGGCGCGGGCAACGCGGCCGACACCACGGCCGCGTACCTGGTCTCCGACGGCCGCTTTGCGGACGCCCGCTGAGGAGCCCCCATGCAGATCGCACATAACAAGCTGCTGCCGCTGATCGTCGTCGCACTGCTAGTCGTGGCCGGTGCGCTGACGATGCTCGGCGGCGACGACGAGGCAGTACCAGCCGGCGCACCGATGAACGAGGTGCCGCTGCCGCCCACCGAGCCGGGCGCTGACGCCGACACACCGCAGGAGACGCTCAATACGGTGGTGGGCGGCTTTCGGCGCATGGAAAAGGAGCTGGCCGGCCTTCGCGACGAGAACGAACGGCTGCGCGAGCAGAACCGCCGTGCCGATGACATGGAGGCGCGCCTGCGCGCCGACCTCGAACGCAATGTACAGCGCAGTGAGGCGCGCCTGCGCCAGGAGAGGGCACAGGCACAGGTGCAGGCCGCCCTTGACGCCGATGCTGCCTCCGTCCCCGAGACCGCTACCGACGGCGCTCGGCGACCGGGCCTGGCCGATACTGGTGCCGCCAATGCACCCAAGCCGCGTCTCGTCCTACCGCCGGGCTACCACCTGGCCGCGGGTGCCGACGGCCAGCAGGGCGTGGTCCGTACCGCGGCGCCGGCCGTGGCGCCGCCCAAAGCGGGCAAGCCCGAGGCACCGCCCGATGTGCCCTATTTCACCATCCCGGAGAACGCCACGCTCACCGGCGCCACGGCGATGACCGCGGTGGTCGGCCGCGTGCCGGTCGATGGCAAGGTCACCGACCCGATGCAGTTCAAGGTGTTGCTCGGCCCGGACAACCTGGCCGCCAACGGCCACTACCTGCCGTCCAACCTGGCCGGCATCGTGGTCTCGGGCATCGCGGTGGGCGACATGACGCTCTCGTGCTCCGAGGGCTTCATTCAGTCGATGACCTTCGTTTTCGCCGATGGCTCGATCCAGACCGTAAGCGAGCGCAAGGGCGGCGGCGGACCGGTCGAGATGGGTAGCGCCGGTACGAGCAACCGCCTCGGCTACATCTCCGACGCCTACGGCAACCCCTGCGTGGCCGGCCGCTTCGTCACCAACGCGCCGGCCTATCTCACCGACATCGTTGGTCTCAAGACGCTCTCGCTGGCCGCCGAGGCGGCCGCTGCGGCGCAGACCACGACCACCACCAGCGCACTGACCGGCAGCTCGAGCACCGCGGTCACCGGTGACACCGGCCGCTACGTCCTGGGCCGCGCGATCTCCGGCGGTACCGACGAGGTGACCCAATGGATCCTGAGGCGCATGGACAACTCCTTCGATGCGGTGGTCACCGGCGCCGGCGCACAAATCGTGGTGCATATCGAAAAGCAGATCCCGATCGACAAGAAGGGCGATGCGCGCCGGCTCGACTACGGCCGCGCGGATCTGGCCGCCAACACCTCGCGTGGAGACTCATACCATGGCCTGCACTGACGTTTTGACCCCTCCCGGCCGCCTGCTCGCGGCCCTCGCCTGCGCCGCGCTGCTGTCCGCCTGCTCGGTGGCTGGGCCGCGCAAGTCGCCCCTGCCCGCCGAGGGGCCGGACATGAAGGCGATCTACGACGCCCCGCGCAGCTCGCGTGCGCGCGGTGCGATCGAGGCGCGCGCGGGTCTTCCGTTGCGCGCGGCACGCGACGCAGGCGGGCCGGATGCGTCGAGCGCCCTGGTCATCGATGGCATCGAGCAGCGCTTCGCGCGCGCGCCGAACCCGGACCTGGTGATGTACGTCTTCCCTCACCTGTCCGGCGGGCGCTACCCGGTGCCGGGCTATTTCACCGTGTTCCCGATGTACGAGCGCGTCGAATACCTGCTGCCCGGCGAGGCGGCCGCCTGGCGCGGCGGCGCGCCCATGCCCCAGACCACCGAGCGCTGAGGAGCTTGCCATGTTCGGATTCATCAAGCGCGTCGAGCGCCCCAACGCTGCCCCCGCGGCAGAAGAAGCCAGGCCCGGGCGCGTCCACCGCAAGGGGCTGACGGTGCGCGAGCGCCGCCGCCAGGCGATGCGCCCACCCTCCTTCACCGACCACATGCCAGTGGTCGATTGCCTGCCCGGCAGCGGCACTTTCATTTTCGAGGACGGCCTCAGCCGCGCGATGATGTTCGAACTGACGCCAATCCCGACTTCGACGCGCAGCGAAGACTATCTGCTCGCTCGCTGTCGCGAGATCCAAAACGCGATCTCCAGTCTGCCCGAGCATGACACCGCGCCCTGGGTGGTGCAGTTCTACTGCAACGACGACACCGAGCTGTCCGCCTTCGTGGACCAGGTGCGCGCCTACGTAATCGAGGTCAACGGCGGCCCCGCCTCGGATCGCGCCAGCCGGATCGCCGAGTCCGATCTGACGCGCACCGTGCTCGAGCAGTTGGCCGAGCACTTCGAACAGGTCAGCCGCGACGAAGGGCTGTTCGTCGACGATCTGGTCTCCGGCGAGGTGTGGCGCGGGCAAATCCGCCGGGTGCGCTGCGCGATCTACCGCCGCTATCCGCCCGGCTACGACATTGCACGCGAGCGCGAACAACCGCTCGATCAGCTCAAGTTGGCGGCCGATGCGCTTATCGCCTCCTTGCGCGAGACCGGCATCACTACCCGGCGTATGGACCGGCTCGACTACTGGGCGTGGATGCTGCCCTACATCAACCCCGTGCCGGACTACCTCGGGTCGGTGCGCGAGATGCTCGATGCCTTCGCGTTGCCGGCCGACGGCAACGTGGTGCCTCAGTTTGACCTGGGCGAGGCGATCTTCACCGACTGGCCCGAGTCCGATCCAGATGAAGGCATCTGGCGCTTCGGCAAGCGCGCGTTTCGCGCCATGGCGCTGCAGCACATGCAGCAGAGCCCCGAGGTCGGGCACTTCACCGCCGAGCGCGCGATCGCCGACAAGCAAGTGGCGCGCTTCGACCGGCTGCCGGTGGGCGCCATGCTCTGCGCCACATTCGTGGCGACGCCCCAGGACACCATGCGCGCGCGCATCGGCGCCATCCAGATGGCTAGCCGGGCTCAGACCGCGGAGGCTGGCCACACCTATGACGAGGCCGAGGCCGTACTCGAACGCATGGCGCAGCGCGACAAGCTCTTCCCCTGCTTTCTGTCGGTCATCGTACGCGGGGACGACGACGCCCGGCTGAGCGAGAACGTCTCGGCTGTGCAGGGCTCGCTGTCCAACGCCGGGCTCAAGTTCATCGATCCGCGCCACGAGCTGATCGGCTGCGACGTGTTCCTGCGCTCATTGCCGATGTGCTTCGATCCGGTCTTCGATGAGAAACACATGCGCCGCAGCCGGCTGATGTTCGCCTCGCAGATCGCCGCCCTGTTGCCGCTGTACGGGCGCGCGCGCGGCACCGGCAGCCCCGGCTTCATGCTGTGGAACCGGGGTGGCGAGCCGCTGCTGGTCGATCCGCTGAACCGGAACGATCGCAAGGCCAATGGCCACCTGCTGGTGCTCGGCCCCACCGGGGCCGGAAAGAGCGCCACGCTCAACTACCTGTGCATGACGACCATGGCGGTGCACCGCCCTCGCATGATCATCGTTGATGCCGGCGAGAGCTTCCAGCTGCTGGGCGACTTCTTCGCGGCGCACGGCTTGCGCGTCCACCGGCAGCACATCGCGCCGGGCAAGCCGGTCTCGCTGCCGGTTTTCGCCAACGCCATGCAGTTGCTCGAGCGCGATGCGGGAATGTCGCCGGAGACGCTGGAGGCGGCCCAAGACGAGCAAGGCGAGGGGGACGAAGAAGGGGACGAGGAGCGGCGCGATTACCTTGGCGAAATGGTGATCCAGGCCCGCCTGATGATCACTGGTGGCGAGAGCGCCGAAGAGGCGCGCATGAGCCGCGCGGACCAATACCTCATTGCACAGGCCATCCTCAATGCTGCCCTGGAGGCAAAGCGCGACGGCAAGCCGCATCCGCGCGTCGAGGATGTGGCGCGCTGCCTGATGGCCATGCGCAAGGCCACCGACCTGGGTGAGGCACGCCGCGCCCGCGCCGAGGAGATGGGTCAGGCCATGATGGTGTTTTGCGACGAAGGCTTGCGTGGCGAAGTCTTCAACGGCTACGGCGAGGACTGGCCGGACGCGGACGTGATCATCGTCGAGCTGGGCCACTTCGCCCGCGAGGGTTACGAGGACGCGCTGGCGATCGCCTATACCTCGCTGGTCAACCGGGTACAGAGTGTGATCGAGGCGAGCCACTACGAGGGGCGGCCGACGATCTTCCTGACCGACGAGGGGCACATCGTCACGCGCAACCCGCTGCTCAGCCCCTTCCTCGTCAAGGCCACCAAGATGTGGCGCAAGCTCGGCGCGTGGTTCTGGCTCGCCACGCAGAACATGGAGGACTTCCCGGACCAGGCCGCGCGCATCCTCAACATGTGCGAGTGGTGGCTGGTGCTGACGCTACGCAATCCGAACGAAATCGACGAGATCGCACGTTTTCGGCCACTGACCGAGGCGCAGCGCAAGATGATCCAGGACGCGCGCAAGGCGGCGCCCAAATACACCGAGGGCGTACTGCTCAACGCCATGGGCGAATACCTGTTCCGCAACGTGCCGCCCACCCTGCCCCTGGCCCTGGCAATGACCGAACAGCACGAGAAGGCCGAGCGTGGCCGAATCATGCGCGAGCGCGGCTGCTCGGAGCTGGAAGCCGCCTATGAGGTGGCCCGGCGGCTAAAGGAGAAGCGTTCGTGAGCGCGCCCGCACGGCCGCCCGAAGGGCGCGCGAACCTCCCTCGGGGAGGATGTCGCGTCAGCGACAGGAGGGTAATTCAATGAGCGCCGCCTGGGAACAGACCACTGGCGTGGGCGTGGCCGCACACCTTGCGCGCCTCTATCAGGAGGCACTGGGGCGTCGGCGGCTGCTGTTCGTGGCCACGCCGGGGCGCGCGGACCTGGCCACCTGGGGCGCAGGGGCCGCGTTCGAGTCGCACGCGGTGGCGGTCATCGATCTGTGCACTCTGGACGACGGCCGGGTGCGCATGATCCACGCTGGACTGCCGGCCAGTGCTGACATGCACTCGGCGGCGCTAAAGGCAGCGTTGCGGCAGATCGAGCTGCTCTGCATCCACGGCATCGACACGGCGCTGGGCGCCTTGCGGCGCGACGCGCTGTTCGAGTGGCTCGATTGGATGGGCACGAACGTGCCGCTCACCATGCTGGCCACTCGGCGCCCTGAAATATGGGCAGCTTCGCCCGAGCTGGCGCATCTGCCGGTCGGCGTCGATCGCGTCGACAACCAGGTCCACAGCGGCCCCGCCCGCCAGGAGACCGTCGATCTGATCAACCGGCTACTGGAGCGCAACCGATGAGACACCCCCTGATCGTCCTGGCGATGGCCGCCGCCCTGTCGGCCGGCGCCGCCCACGCCGTGCAGATCCCGTCGGGCAAATCCGACCTGTACTACCGCCTGGGCGGCGATTCGCCTGCCTCGCGCGCGCCGAACCCGGCGGCGACGAGCATGAAGCTGGGCCTGTCCGGCGTCATGAATCTGAACTATTCGTGCGGGCAGTTCGACTTCGGCGCGAGTTGGGCGAGCCTAATGAACGGCTTCTCGAACCTGGGCACGACGATCACCGGCGCGGTTCAGGCGGGCATCTCGGCGCTGCCACTGTACATCCTGCAGCGCGCGCAGCCGGGCCTCTACGAGCTTTTCCAGACCTACGCGGCCAAGGCCGAGGAGCTGGTGCAGTTGTCGACCAAGAGCTGCCAGCAGATGGAGCGCGAGATCCTCGCCAACAAGAACCCCTACGCAGGCTGGGTATCTCTCTCCATGGGAGAGGACTGGAAGCGCGAGGCCAAGCACAACAACGGCGATATCGCCCGCGCTGCCGAGAACGTCGGCAAGGCCGATGGCAGGAACGGCCTCACCTGGATCGGCGGCGCGGCCGGTGGCAAAGCGCAGAAAGCGATCAACGTGATCGGCGACACCACCCGCGCCGGCTACAACGCCACGCAGATGCTGGCGCCCGCCACCAATAGCGGGCCATATCCGGCCAATCGCCTGTCGGCGGCCTTCCCCGGCCCCTCCGACGCGGCGGCTTTCGCCACCGACGTGCTCGGCGAGGAGTACATCAGCACCTGCGCCGAGGGTGGCTGCCCGACACGTGCTGCGGGCACCGCGCTTGGCCTGCTGCCCAAGTTCGAGGCCGAGATCCCGACCGCGCAGGCGCAGTTCGCCACCGTGATGGGCGCCGCGGTGCCATCGGCAAGCGACCTGGATGCGGCTTCCGCTCCCGGGGTGCCGGTCTCGCGCGACCTGATCGAGGCCATCCGGGCATTGCCGCCGGTCGAGCAGCCCATGGCCGAGGGGCGCATCGCCCGCGACGTGGCGCTGGCGCGCACCGTCGACAAGGCGCTGACCGTGCGCAACCTGCTGATCACCGGCCGCTCCGTGCCCGAGGTGCAAGGCAACGCCCAGGCCACGGCGCGCATCGACCTGGCGCTCGAGCAACTCAATCGGCACATCGACGACCTGCTGTACGAGGTGCGGGTGCGACGCGAGCTTGTCTCCGGGCCGGCCCAGACCTTGCTGCGCGACCACGGGGCCTCGCAGGATAGATCACGCGCCACCGGGACCGGCGGCCTGGTCGACAACGATCGCCTGGAAAACGGACGCGTGAAGTGAACGAGAACGTCACCCCCAACCGCCGGCGCAAACACGCCACGGGTTTCCTCAAGCGCGGTGTGTTGATCGTCGGCGCGCTGTTCGGCGCGATCCTGGTGCTCATCGGCTTGGTGGTTGGGGCGATGGGCGCGGAGCCGGGGCTCGCGGCCCTGCGCGACGCCCTGGCCGGTGCGCGCCCCCTGCTGCTCGCGCTACGCCTGTCGGCGATCTACGCACTGTGGCACTACTGGCCGACACTCATCGAGCGGCTGGCCGCGCGCCATGGCATCACCGAGGCCGGGCTCGGTGCGGCGCTCGCCATGCGCCACCGCGTGGCGCTGTGCCTGCTGGCGATCGAGGCGCTGATCGGGTTCTCGCGCATCACGGGAGGCACTGACGCATGACCGTCGATTCCTATCTGGAGCTGTTCACCACGCTCTATGGCTGGGCGCTGGCAGGGGTCTTCCGGGACATCCTGATCGACACCGGGGTGGTCTATGCCCCCTTCGCCCTGATCCTTGGCGAGACCTGGCTCACTTCGCACAAGTCCTCGAGCTACGAGGGCGCCGATGCGGCCTGGATGGTGCGGGTGATGGAAGCGGAGCTGTTCACCGCCTTCTTCGTCATTGCGCTTTGCTTCGTGCCGCTGTTCCCGATCAGCAACGTGAGCCTCAAGCACACGCCGCAGGCCGACGCGCGTAACCCCTCGCCAACGACCGCGACCGCCAAGAACCCGGACAGCAAGGGCTTTGCCGCTGCCTTCCCCGCCCCGCCGGCGAGCGTGGACATCCCGGCGTGGTGGTACGCGATCATGGGCTGGTCGGGCGCCTTCAACGAGGCGGTGCGCGGCGGCATCTCCGGTGCGCACTCGAATCTGTCACTGGTGCAGGAGCTTGGGCAGCAGCTGACAATCGCCGATCCTGCGCTGCGGCGCGAAATCGCCCGCTTTTACAACGAGTGCTTCGTGCCGGCACGCACGAAGTTCATGGACGGAAAACCATCGGCGGCTGCGGCCGCGGCCATCACCAGCTACGGCCCGAGCGATCCGGACTGGATCGGCTCGCACGCCTTCCTGGACGATCCGAACCTCTATGCCAAGACCTGGGCGCATAGCGAGGTGCCCGGCTTCGCGCTGCAACTGAACGGCGACGACGCCGACATGGCGCTCAACGATGTCAAGCCCAACTGGAGCCGGCCAAACTGCAAGCGCTGGTGGACCGACAGCGCGAATGGGCTCAAGGAGCGAATGATCACGCAATCGACCGCCGGATCGGAGTTGCGCTCGCTCATCCCGTCCGTGCCGCGCCTCGTCGGCCTGTCGACCGTGCGCCAGGACGACGAGATCGCCCGCTACGTGCGCCGCGCCACCGTCCCGCTCGTCGCCTCCGAAGGGGTCATCGAGGAGTCGGGCGGCGGTATCGGCCGAACCACGGCAAAGAGCGCGCAGGCGGTTTCGGCAGCCATCGGCGTCGGGCTCAAACGCCTGGAGACCTGGTTCGCCGCGCCTACCATCAAGATGTTCGCGCAGATCGTGCAGCCGATCATCCTGCTGGCGATCTACATGTTCCTTCCGCTCATCCTGGTCATCGGCCGCTTCTCCTTCCAGGTGATGTTCCTCGGCGCCCTGGCCATCTTCACCGTCAAGGGCTGGGCTGCCATGTGGTACATCGCCTCCTGGTTCTACGACCACATGCTGGTCGCCATGTACCCCACCTCGCTGGGCCTGCTGGACGTGGTGCTTCAGGCACCCGGCATTCGCGACCCGGACATGACGATCGTCAAGGAGACCAAGCAAATGGCGGTAAATACCGTGCTGGTGTCCATGTACATCGGGTTTCCGTTGATTTGGACGGCGATGTTGGGGTGGGTGGGGTATCGAGTTGCCGGATCGCTTGATGGTGTAGCTCGAGGGCCAATAAACACTGGCGCAGAAGCGGGTGCCTCGGGAGCACGCACCGCCGGCACTGCCGCCCGCGGCGCCGCAGGCGCCGCTGGCCGGGGTTTGGCGCGAGGGCTAAAGAAATGAAGCGGCGCACTCTACCAAATGCGGTGCCCGTCATCGTCATAGCGGGTCCAGTGCTCGGTGTGGCGCGCCCACGGATCGTACTGAGGAAGCGCATCTTCTCCCCGCCGCGCCCGCTCGTGCTCCGCCCGCGATGCCGCCCCCAGCAAGGCCAACACCCCCGCCATGAGCGCGAGCAGGCCCAGTGCGATCCCCTTCAGGACGCGGCCGGTGATCTTCAGGGCTTGGGTCGTGGTCATGACGAATCCTCCGTTCTTCCCGGGCGCACGAAGCCGGTCGGCCTCCTGTGCTCTCTTGCAAGTTTGCATATGACGCTTGGGACGTCAAGCACATTTACCTGGAGAGATCAATGAAACCCCTGCCGTTCCTCAAAGCGCTCGCCGTTGCCACGACGCTGTCAGCCTTGTCCGGCTGCACGCAGCCTGAGGGGCCGGGATCGTCGAACAACCCGTTCGTCGGCATCTGGCAATCCATCAGCCGCCCCTACCCCGTCCTGCAGATCGAACCGTTCGGCAAACAGGTGAAGGGCCGCTTCATCTATCTGGGACGCGGGAGCAGGATTGTCGTGCAGCGCCTCCTCGGCGTCGTCGAGGGGCGCACGCTGGCCATCACGGCCATCGATCAGGTGCCCTTGTCGATGTCCCTGTCCGTGTCGCTGGATCAGACCGGTGCGCTCGTGATGGACGGTGAGCCCTTTGAGCGCGTGTCCGACGAGGTCACTCCCCAACAGCCCGCCGCCAAGGAGCAACTCCCATGACTGAACGGTTCGAGTCGCCGAAGCACGGTGCACTTCTTCAGGCATTTCTGATCGGCTTTCCCGGCGTCT
This sequence comes from Denitromonas iodatirespirans, assembly GCF_018524365.1. Taxonomy (GTDB): domain Bacteria; phylum Pseudomonadota; class Gammaproteobacteria; order Burkholderiales; family Rhodocyclaceae; genus Nitrogeniibacter; species Nitrogeniibacter iodatirespirans. Next base: position 219,227 of record NZ_JAEKFT010000003.1, on the reverse strand, counting down.
TGCCTGTGGTGGCCACCCTGGTGTGGCGGTTCTTTCAGGTCGCGGTGGCGGTCCCGGCTACCCTGGCGGCAACCGTCGCGCTGGCCGCGATCCTTGCCGACGGCAGACCCCCACAGGCCCTTCTTGCGGACCTCCACCAAAGCGTCGATGCGGCGATTCGCGCCGCGCCTCCGGGGCACGTGCTGGTGCGCGAGTGCGTCACGCCTCCGGCTGAGCGCGTGACGCCGTCCAGCGTGCCGACGCCGTCCCTCGTGTGCGAGCGGACCGAAGCGACCACGATCAGTGCCGACGAGGCGATCGCACGCAGCATGGCCGCCTTCTGGACGGTCTATGGCGTCCTCGTCGTGGTTTCGCTTGGTGTCGCTGTCATCACCTACCCTGGCCGACGGTTCGTCAGCGCTTCGGTGGGTGCGCACTCTGGCTTGCGACTGGGTCGAGCTCATCACCTTCGCACTGTGATGACGTCGGCGACGGTTGAAGATAAGGAACAACGATGAACAGCAGGCATATCCTCCAACTCGCCGCGTCCGCGCTCCTCATGCTGACGCTTCCGGCTCACGCGGAGACGCTCGAAGCGCGCATCAAGGCCGGGATCGCTGAACACACCGGTGGTGGGGTGAGGGCCGACGCGGTGCGTGAGACGCCGGCCGAGGGCATCTATGAAGTGGTGAGCGGCCAGCAGGTGTTCTACGTGGATCGCTCGGGTCGCTATGCGCTGATCGACGGGCGCATGGTCGACATGCGCGAGCGGCGCGACCTGACGGCCGAACGGCTGGCCGAGTTGCAGCATATGGATTTCAAGGCACTGCCGCTCAATCTGGCGATCAAGACAATACGCGGCGACGGCTCGCGCAAGCTCGCGGTGTTCGAGGACCCTTCCTGCCCTGTGTGCCGGGGTCAGCAGGATGCGCTGGCCGGCCTCGATGACGTGACGCTGTACGTGTTCACCTATCCGGTGATCGCGCCGGCCTCGATCCCGGCTGCGGTGGCCACCTGGTGCGCACCCGAGGCCTCGCGCGCCGGCCAGTGGGCGGCCTTCATGCGCGGCGCGCCGTTGCCGCTCGGAATTGCACCTGAGTGCCGCGACGCAGGCGATGCCGTGGGGCGCATCGTCGAATTCGGCCAGGCGCACGCGATCACCAACACCCCGACGATGTTCCTCGCAGACGGCACGCGCCTGGTCGGCGAGTTCTCCGCCGCGCAGCTGGCCGAGGCGCTGAATCGGGCGGGTCGGTGATGCGCTTGTGCCCTGCCCTGCTCGCAGTGCTCTCGCTGCTCTCGCCCGTGGTGCTCGCCGAGCAGGTAGAGGTCTTCAGGCTCGCGGCGCAGTCGGTGCACACGGTGCCGGGGGCGACGGTGTACGACGTCGATGCCCTGCAGGCGATCACCGAACGGCTCTCGGCGGGGCTGCCAAGCGCGCCGGGGGTAGCCACCGAGATGGCGCGCGCACGCTTCGCGGCGATGAGCATGGCGGACAAGGCGGCGTTGCAACTGGCCGCGCGCGTGGTCGGCCAGGCAGCGCACTACCGAATCGTGAAGGCCCCGGCGATCGTGATCGATCGCAAGGCGGTGATCTATGGGGTAAACGACGTGGCACAGGCGCTGACGATCTATCGGCGCTGGCATGCCGGGGAGGCTGCGCGATGATCCGGGTTCGAGCCATGGTAGCCGTTCTGGTGACGGTGCTCTCAGTGCGCGCGCCCCTGGCGCAGGCCGCCCCTGGCGATACAACGACAACCCCGGCGCTGATCTCGCAGGCGATGAGCAGCGCACTGCAGTGTGGACAGTGGCATGTGTCGGGGGTCTGCTTTTTCCTGTTGTGCACGATGTTCGGGTGCAAGATCAAGACCAGCACACGCTACAGCCACATGAATCCGGACGCGGTGGTGAGCACCTACCACGACACCGCCTCGCACCCGTGGCCGATGATCGGCATCCCGCTGGCCACGGCGGCCGCCCCGGTAGGCAGCAGCATCCTCGGCGGCCTGTTCGACAACGCCGGCGCGCGCACCCGTACCGAACGAACCGACCGCATGCGAATCTACAAGGACGGTGACGTGATCGGCCACCCGGCGGCCGGCATGGGCTTCTTTCCGGTGTCCTGCCCGAGCGGCGTGAACAGCTTCCAGCCCTACTACCAGAGCGTGCTCGACACCTATGTGTGGCGCGGCATTCTACCGGTGGAACTGCTCCACCCGGCCGCCTGGCTGCCGGGGCTGCGCGAGGTGTGCACCGGTGGCACGAATCTCATCAACACCTGGGGCAATGTCTACCCGCGCACCGGCGAGACCACGCAGCAGCACCCGGTCAAAGGCGCGGCGGTGCTTTCGCAGCGCATCGCGGACTTCACCACGCGGCGCGGCGAGCCACACGTTTATACCCAGCTGCCCTCTGGGGGAACGACGTCGCGCAACGGCTACCAGGTCTTCGATCCGCCGCCCGCGCAAGAAAACGTGATGATCGGCGGGCTGTGGCAGCTGTCCGCGCCGATGGTGTCGGCCGCGGCGGCCTCGTGCACGGTCTTCGGCTACGCGGACCTAGGGCCGCTGTCCTATGGCGACTATTCGACCAGCGGGTCGATGTCGTATGCCTTCACGCTGTGGCGACCCTACGCCTGCTGTCGCAAGCGTGGCTCCTTTCTGTTCGACATTCGGTGGGGGATGTGGTGATGGGGGCAAGACAGATCGCATTGATCGCCTGGCTGAGCGCCCTGCCGTTGGCAGACGCGTACGCCGAGGCGATGCCACCGTCACCGGAGGCGCCGGTGGTCATCTTCGATGGCGGCGGCGTGCCGATCCTCGATCTGATCAACCCTGAGACCGAAGACGTTCCCGCGCTGTCGACGGTCGCGCGCGCGCCGATGCCCGTGCCGGCCCATGTCCTGGTCTTTCCGGTGGTGACGCGGCGTGGCGGCCCCGGCACGCTCGCCCCAAACCCGCAGCGCCCCGCCCTGCCCGGCGGGCCGGGTCGTCCGATCGCCATCGTCGGCGACGACACGCCCTCGCGCGCCTGGCTCGAAGCCAACGCGGCGCGGCTGCGCGAGATCGGCGCGGCGGTGATGGTGGTGCGCGTGGCGTCCGAGGCGCGCTTCGCGACGCTGCGCGTGCTGGCCGACGTGCCCTTCGCGCCGGCCAGCGGCGACGCGCTGCTCGAGCGGCTCGGTGTCGCCGTCTGGCCGCTGCTCATCTCGGCCGACGGCGAGATTTCGCAGTAAGGGTAACCGGCTTGAATTCACCACCCAATCGAAATACGATGATGCCTTTGTCATTCACGGTTTCGTGACTCCCCTCAGTCACGCTGCGATATGGAGGCCTTGTGAACTCAATGCATTTGTCTCATGCGATTCATCTCGGTGTCACTGAACTCAACAACCGAGGGGTTCGGTTCCAGCCGAACACCTCAAGCTTGTTCGTGGATTTCAGCATGGCCTCGGGAAGCGGCGGAGTCTTGGCCTTGCTTCCGGAAGCTGCGCAAACTGGCGCCCGTAAGGGATATGACCTGGTGAGGCTTTCGCCCCCCGCGGTACCGCAGCACGACATTACGGTCGGTGATATCTGGGGATGCGCGAAGGAGCATTACGGGCTGACTGCGGCAACAGCGGTGGCGGGTGCGGGCGGAATTCCAATCAGCAAACTACGTCTGGGGCACAAGGTTTATCCGGGCGCGAGCAGGTATACCAATCTGGTCAGTCACTTCGGTCTCAAATTTTTTCCTATGACAACGCTCCCCCACGGCTCGGTTGCCGCACGTGTGGCCAAGAGCGCCTTCGGCACGATCCGGGTCTTTGGCATCGTTGGGCGTGCGTTGCCGTTCGCCGCGGTGGGATTGGCCGTATTCGATGCGATCAGCATCGGTATGTGCGTGTACGAGGCGCGCAATGAGAAATGACAATGGCGACATGCCGTCGAAGGATCAAGTAATCGAGACCGTTCTCGACATCCTGGTTCGCATCACCGGACTCGACGAGCGAGAGCAACTCTCCGGCGCCACTAACCCGGCGAAGGATCTTCACGTCGACACCGACGACCTGTCTGTATTCATTGCTGAGGTCGAAAGGCATTTCCATATCGATGCGCCCCAGGTCGAATGGTTCGGGATCGACGGAACGATCGAAAGTGTTTCCAGCCTCGTTTTGCGCCACTTGTCGAAATAGCGTTCGGGTAACGCAGGCGAACTACGCCTACATCATGGAGAAGGTTATGAGAAAACGCTCACCCATGTCCGCCATAGTGGTGGCATTAACCGCGATGGTGGTAGTCACGGGCGCCTTTGCAGGGTTAAAGACGCTGGCCGACGCGCTGTTCGGGTCCGTACCGGCGCAGGTGCTGTCGGCGAAGGACCGGCGGGAGATCGCCGAGGCGCTGCCGATGGTGTTCCGCAACGGACACGTCGAGTTCGACAATGAGGTGTGTGCCGGCCGGGATATTCGACCGGAGGTCCGACTCGAGGATCTGAACGGTGATGGTCGAGCGGAAGTGCTGGTGTTGGGCGGAGATACCTGCTCGAGCGGTACCACGGGCCAGACGCTGTGGATGGTCGTCAAACACGGCGCTCGCTGGATGCTGGAGATCGACGTAGTCACTGCCATCGTCGATGTCGCGCCAACACGTACCGACGGGTGGGCGGATCTGCACATGCAGGGGCGCAGCCACTGCATTGGCGTGTGGACGTACCAGGGCGGGAAATACGGCTATGCGCGCTCGATCGACAGGAGCGGTTCGCCATGCACCCCCTGATCGCGCGGCCGGCGCGACGCTTCCTGGGCATCGCAGCGCTGGCCGTGGCCACGGTCGTGCTCGCCGGCACAACCTACACAGACTTCCTCAAGGCGCTCGGGCAGCGCGAGTCGTCCATGGACACCTCGGCTGTAAGCCGGGACACCAAGTATGTCGGCTTGTATCAGATGGGTGAGTTGTCGCTACAGGACGCTGGCGTATACGCAGGCGACGGCACCAAGAAAAACGACTACACGGGCAGCTTTACCGGCAAGTATGGCGTCAACTCCCTGTCCGACTTCCTCGCCGACCCCGAGGCGCAAACGCAGGCGATCACCCGCTACCACAACTTGGTTTGGAACAACTATCTGACCAATGGTGGCCGCGGCGGCGCGGCCGACTACATCGGCCAGACCATCAACGGCATCGAGATCACGCAGAGCGGCCTGATCGCCGCGGCACATCTGGTGGGACACGGCAAGGTCACCCAATGGCTGGCGTCCGGCGGTGCGACTGACCCGCAGGACCAGAACGCCACCAAGATGACCGAATACCTGCAGCGCTTCGCCGGCTACGGCCTCTCCGCTACCGCTCCGAGCTTCGCGGCGGTCGCGGCGGCTACGCCCACCGGCGGCGCGAGCACGATCGTCGCCGGCAACGGTTCGAGTTACACCTACACCGCCCCGCCGCTGGTCGACGGTGGTAGCGCGGTCTCCGGCCCGGTCGCGCCGGTCGCGCCGGTCGCGCCGGTCGCGCCCAAGTATGGCTCAGCCCAGCAGGGTTTCAAGGCTGGGGCCGGCTACAGCATGGGTCAGGTGCGCGATTTCATCGTCTCCTTGATTGCCGCCAGCCTGTTCCTGTGGCTGGGCACGATCACGCTCAAGAGCTTCGGCGGCTACACCGCGGGCAATGTGGCGGTCTACGACATGGGCCAGATCATCATGCGCGCGGTGCTGGTGGTGCTGATCTTCGTGGTGATCCTGCAGTGATGCGAGGAGACAATTCATGACCGGTACGAATAGCCCGGCAACGTCCGGCCCGTCTGCGATGACCGGCGCCGTGCCGCCGGTGTGCACCCGCGAAGTGGCCGAGACCATCTTCGGCAACTGCTCTACTACCTTCTCGCTCAGCGGCCAAGCGAGCCCCACCATGCATGATGGCACCCGGCAGGAGGGCTCCTCCGAATGAAGGCCTTCCAAAAAGCCGTCGAGGCGCGCTGCGCCCTCGCCTTGTCCCGCCTTCTGGCCGATCCGGACGACGCAGAGCTCGAGGAGCTGCGGGCCGGTTGCCTGGCGCACTCGCTCGGGTGGGACGCATTCCACACGGGCGCGGCCATCTCGCCTCTGCTGTCCGGCGAGGACATCCTTCGGCAGGAATGGGAGAGCGGGCGGATGGACGCGCGGGCGCAGGTGCGCCTCGACGAGGCGTTGGAAGAGATGAACGCGTGCCCGACCTGCTTCAGCGGCTCGGGCGATCCGTGTCATTTCCATGGATGAGTCCCGCCGGACCGCACACCAGTACCCCCTGCAATACCTGATTAAGAGGATCGTTCGATGACCCATCCACTGCCTAGATATGCACACCCCGCCACCCAGGTGAATCGTCGGAACCCTTCGCGCCTGGCGCGCCTGCTCTCGGACGTGGGCGCATATCGCTGGCAATTGCGCATGAATCAGACCGAGTTCTGGACGCGCTACGGTGCCACCCAGTCCGGTGGCAGTCGCTACGAAAAAGGCCGACAGCCCCACCGGGCCATTCAGTTGCTATTCGCGCTCGAGGAGATGGGGCGATCGACTCGGAAGTGATCGAGCGGGCGCATGTCAGGCTCGAACGCGCACGGCGCCAGCTCGGCTGGTCGGAGACCTGATCGATGCTCGACAACGCCACCAGCATCGCCTGCGGGTACACCGACCTGTGCGCCTGCTGGGACGACGCGGCGGCCGAACCCTGCACTTGGCTCATGGTGGATCGCGAGACCGGGCTGGGAGTGTGCTCGGCCTGCCCGGAGGCGCTCACGCGCTGGCAGGCGGGGGATCTGAGCGTTGCCGTGCCAGCGGATCCGAACCTTGGCGAGTGATTCCATGGACACCTTACTGCGACGCGTCATCGGCGGAATCCAGAACGGCTTTGGCCGTTCGGCCTCGCTGCTCCGGGTCATCGAGAGGCGCCCCGAGTTGCGCGTTACGATCGAGGAACTGCCGCGGGTGCTGGCGGCCGGATGCGTGGCCCGCTGGCACGAATGGGGCGCGGCCTCGGCACTGCACTGGCCACCCCGCGCACGCGGCTGGATTACGGGATGGCGCTACCAGGCCGGCCGGTATTCGAGTTTCCATCTCATGCGCGAGGAATTCGCGCATTTCGGTTACTGCAGGCGCGACGACGAGTGGGAATGCGACATCCAGGATGTAGTGGGCCTGTCGGCCTCCAAGTCCGACCTGGCATCCTTCAGCAGTCTCGACGCGATGGTCGAGATGAAGGCGCCAGAATTGATCGATCCAGTGACCGAGGAAAAGCTTCGGGAGAACCTCGCATGGCGCGAGGTCCGCATCCTCAAGCCGGAAACGAGCGACTTCTTCGCTCGCTACGTGTGGGACGGCCGCCTCTTCCTGATCAATGCCGGCGGCTCCCACCACTTCGCCGCGGCCCGCTACCTCGCCGCGCGGCTCGGCACCTCGGTGCCATTGCGCGGCACGTTGCGCACCTACGGCATTAACGAGATGGCCCTGGCCAGCCTTCAGCGTGACTACGAGATGTTCGTCATCGGCGACACCCCCTGCGCCACCAATGCGTTCCGTGAGGCCATGGCGCGTTTTCGTGCCACCTACCTCTGGCAGTTCCTGCCCTTACCCTACACGGACACGCATCGGGCCATCCTGTTGCCGGTTGCGGAGCCGCGGTCGGCAACGGTTGCGCATGTGCTACGCGGGGCGGGATTCTTCGATCTCGGGGCCCATCTGCGAGGCATGTGCGCGCACATGACTTAAATTGAGGCAGTTGCCTCGTCTCCCGGCGCGACAGAGAATCGAAGAGTTTTCCACAGGGTTGTTCCCGCCGATCTGTGGATAAATGTAGCGCCCATCGGACGCATTCACGGCGGAGCACAAGGTGGAGAAATGGAAATCGCGCCCTGATGCGCTGGAATGCGAGCTTCCCTTCTCGTCCGACCCGCATGTAGAATCAGTCGGCCATTTCCAGATTCATTGTGTATATGCCCTTCTTCCGGCGACTGATCGCGCTGCTCCTGATGGTGACGCTTCCCGCGTACGCTTGGGCGGCCCTCGCTCTGCCGGAGGTCTGCCCCATGCAGTCGACGCCCATGGTGGAGATGGCCAGTACCGGCGACGCCTGCTGTGACCCCGCCGACGGCGACCACGGCCAGCCGGACAAGCCTCATCCGTGCAAGCCCGGCCAGGAGTGCAAGAGCAGCAATCTTCATCAGCCGGTGTTCCCGCCCTTGGCACGACCGTTCCCAGTTAGCGCGCTGGTTGTTTCCGCCCTCGAATCCCCCGTCCTCTCCCGCGACCCCACCGGGGTCTGGCGCCCGCCCCGCGCCGTCTGATTCCGCTCTCCCATGTGTCGTTTCGGGCCGCGCCTTGACGCGTCTGGCCCGTGGCGACGGATTGTGCGCGCCGCATTGCGGCGACGCCTGAGGCCCGGTTGCCGGGCCGCCCCAAGGCCGGGCCTCGCCCCCGCGGGGGGCGGTGCGCAGCGCCGGGGGTCCATCGACTCGTTCGGATTCAGCCTATATGCCACTTCCTTCGGAAGGGGTGCGCGCATGCGTGCCCCGCAAGAACAACAACACCTTCGCGTGCCGGCCCGGCGTCCTGCGCGCGCTCGGCGCCGCCTTGCTTGCGGCCGGTCTTTGCGGTGGGGCCGCGGCGCAGACCATCGCGCAAGCAACACCGCCCGCCCAGCCCCTGACCCTGCCGGCGGCACTGCGCGCGGCACAGGCGCGCTCGCACGCCCTCGTCGCGCAGGATGCCGCCGCCCGTTCGGCCCGCGAGATGGCCGTCGCCGCCGCTCGCCTGCCCGACCCGGTGCTGCGCCTGTCGGTCGACAACCTGCCCGTCGACGGGCCGATGCGCTTCAGCCTGACCGAGGACTTCATGACCATGCGCTCAGTCGGCCTCACCCAGACTTTCGTTCGCAAGGACAAGCGCCGCGCCCGTGCGGCGCGCTTCGAGCGCGAGGCCGACACGGCACTTGCGGCGCGCGCCATGCAGTTGGCCGAGCTGCGGCGCGGCACGGCGCTGGCCTGGTTCGACCGCTACTACCAGCAGCGGATGGTCACGCTGCTCACCCGCCAGCGCGACGAGGCAGCGCTGCAGATCGACGCCGCCGAAGCGGCCTACCGCGGCGGCCGCGGCCCGCAGGCGGACCTCTTCGCGGTGCGCTCGAGCGTCGCGCGGATCGAGGACCGCATTCGCGAGGCGCAGGCGCGCGAGGCCAACGCGACGACGCAACTGGCGCGCTGGGTGGGGGATCTTGCCGCCGCCCCGCTGGGCGATCCGCCGCCGCTGTCCACGACCCGACTGGCGGCGCACACCGTGGCGCACCAGCTCGACCGCCACCCCGACATCGCCTTGATGGCCGCGAAAGAGGCCGTGGCCCGGGCCGAGGCCGAGCTCGCCCGCCAGGACAAGCGTGCGGACTGGAGCGTGTCGCTGATGTATGGCCAGCGTGGCGACGGTTTCTCCAACATGGCGACGATCGCGCTCAGCGTGCCGCTGCAGTGGGACCAGGCGAACCGGCAGGAGCGCGAACTGGCCGCCCGGCTGGCGAAGGCCGAGCAGGCACGCGCCGAGCGCGAGGAGATGACACGCGCGCATCTGGCCGAGACCGAGCGCTGGCTCACCACCTGGCGCAGCCACCTGACGCGGCTCGACGACTACGACAAGACGCTGATCCCGCTCGCCGCCGAGCGCACCCGCGCCGCACTGGCCGCCTATCGCGGTGGTGGCGGCGCGCTGGCGGCGGTGCTGGAGGCACGCCGCATGGAGATCGACACGCGCATCGAACGGCTGCGCATCGAAATGGAAACCGCCGGCCTGTGGGTCGAACTCGAATACCTGGTTGCGGAGCAACAACAATGAAACTCAAGCACATCCTGATCGGCCTGGCGGCCGCCGGCATGCTCGGCGCCGCGGGCGTCGCGCTCTACCGCGTCGGCATGGCGCGCGGCATGGGCATGGTCGCCGGCACGCCGGCGCAGGCGCCCGCCGCCACCGCCGCCCCGGTCGACCCGTCGACCTGGGGCATCCCCGAGGGCGAGGCGGCCACCCGCCGACACATCGACACCGGTCTGGCGGCCGGCATGGACGACCCGCTCACCGGGCGGAAAATTCTCTACTACCACGACCCCATGGTGCCGGGGAAGAAGTTCGAGGCGCCGGGCAAGTCGCCCTTCATGGACATGATGCTGGTGCCGGCCTATGCCGGCAGCGAGGGCGCCGATGCCGGCACCGTCACCGTCAGCCCGCGCATTCAGCAGAACATCGGCCTGCGCGCCGCCGAAGTGACCGAAGGCGCGGCATCGCCGGCGATCAGCGCGGTGGGCGCCATCGCCTGGAACGAGCGCGATCAGGCGATCGTGCAAGCCCGCGCCATGGGCTACGTCGAGAAACTGCACGTGCGCGCGACGCTGGACCGCGTGACCCGGGGGCAGCCGCTGGTCGACATCCACGTGCCCGACTGGGTCGCGGCGCAGGAGGAATTCCTGTCGGTGCGGCGCATGCGCGGCACCGGGCTGGACAGCCTGGTGGACGCCGCGCGCGCCCGCATGCGCCAGGCCGGCATGGACGCGGCGCACATCCGGCTGGTCGAAGCCAGCGGCAAGGTGCAGGCACGGCTGACCATCCGCGCCCCCATCGCCGGCGCCGTCACCGAGTTGATGGCGCGCGAAGGCATGACGGTGATGCCGGGCATGACGCTGGCACGCATCAACGGCCTGGAAACGGTGTGGGCGCACGCCGAGGTGCCCGAGAGCCAGGCGGCGCAGCTCGCCCCCGGCGCGCCGGTGAGCGCCACCACCCCGGCGCTGCCGGGCGAGACCTTCGCCGGCCGCGTGCAGGCGCTGCTGCCGGAAGTGAATCCGGCCACGCGCACCGTCAAGGCGCGCCTGGCGCTGGCCAATCCGCGCGGGCAACTGGTGCCGGGCATGTTCGTGCGCATGAGCTTCGCCGAGCAGATGGCGCGCAAGAGCCTGCTGGTGCCCACCGAGGCGATCATCCACACCGGCCGGCGCGCCCTGGTGATGCTGGCCGAGGCAGACGGCGCCTTCCGGCCCGCCGAGGTGCTCACCGGCGTCGAGGCCGGCGGCCGGACCGAGATCCGGCAGGGCCTGCAGGCCGGGCAGCGGGTGGTGCTGTCGGGGCAGTTCCTGATCGACTCCGAAGCCAGCCTCAAGGGCATCGAGGCGCGCCTGGGCGAGACCGCAGCCGCCGACACCCATCGTACCGGCGCGCGGATCGAAGCCATCGACGGTGACCTGTTGACCTTGAGCCATCCGGCCATCGAGAGCCTCGGCTGGCCGGCGATGACCATGGACTTCAAGCTGGCACCGGGACTGGCGCAGCCAGCGCTGGCGGCGGGCGCGGCGGTGGACATCGAGTTCCGCATGCAGGAAGGCGATGCACCGCAGATCGTCGCCATCCGGGCGGCGAAAGGGGCGGCGCAATGATCGCCAAACTCATCCGCTGGTCCATCGCCAACCGCTTCCTGGTGCTGCTGGCGACCGTGATGGTCACGGCCTGGGGCGTGGTGGCCTTGTCGCGCACCCCGCTCGATGCCTTGCCCGATCTGTCGGACGTGCAGGTCATCATCCGCACCACCTTCCCCGGCCAGGCGCCGCAACTGGTCGAGAACCAGGTCACCTACCCGCTCACCACCACCATGCTGTCGGTGCCCGGCGCCAAGGTGGTGCGCGGCTACTCCTTCTTCGGCGACAGCTACGTCTATGTGCTGTTCGAGGACGGCACCGACCTGTACTGGGCGCGCACGCGCGTGCTCGAATACCTCAACCAGGTGCAGTCGCGCCTGCCGCCGGGGGCCAGCTCGTCGATCGGGCCGGACGCGACCGGGGTGGGCTGGATCTACCAGTACGCGCTCGTCGACCGGTCGGGCACGCAGGACATCTCGCAGCTGCGCACCCTGCAGGACTGGTTCCTCAAGTTCGAGTTGAAGACCGTGCCCGACGTGGCCGAAGTGGCCACCATCGGCGGCATGGTGCGGCAGTACCAGGTGGTGCTCGACCCGGACAAGCTCGCCGCCTACGGCATTGCGCATGCGCGGGTGGTGGAGGCCATCCGCCGCGGCAACCAGGAGGCCGGCGGCTCGGTGCTGGAGCTGGGCGAGGCCGAGTACATGGTGCGCGCCTCGGGCTATCTGCAAAGCCTCGACGACTTCCGCGCGATCCCGCTGATGACCACCGATGCGGGCGTGTCGGTGCGGCTCGGCGATGTGGCGCGCATCCAGCTCGGCCCCGAGATGCGGCGCGGCATCGGCGAGTTCGACGGCATCGGCGAAGCGGTGGGCGGCGTGATCGTGATGCGCTCGGGAAAGAACGCGCTGACGACCATCCAGGCGGCCAAGGACAAGCTCGCCAGCTTGCAGAAAAGCCTCCCGCCGGGGGTCGAGATCGTCCCGGTGTATGACCGCTCCGGCCTCATCGAGCGCGCCATCGACAACCTCACCCACAAGCTGGTCGAGGAGTTCATCGTCGTCGCCGTGGTGTGTGCGCTGTTCCTCTTTCACCTGCGCTCGGCCTTCGTCGCCATCGTCTCGCTGCCGCTGGGCATCCTGATGGCCTTCATCGTCATGCAGCGGCTGGGCGTCAACGCCAACATCATGTCGCTGGGCGGCATCGCCATCGCCGTGGGCGCGATGGTCGATGCGGCGGTGGTGATGATCGAGAACGCCCACAAGCATCTCGAAGCCTGGGCGCATGCGCATCCGGGCGAGAAGCTCCAGGGCGAGGCTCGCTGGCACGTGATCGGCGATGCCGCGGTGGAAGTCGGCCCGGCGCTGTTCTTCTCGCTGCTGATCATCACCCTCTCCTTCATCCCGGTGTTCACGCTGGAGGCCCAGGAGGGGCGCATGTTCTCGCCGCTGGCCTTCACCAAGACCTACGCCATGGCGGCCGCGGCGGGGCTGGCGGTGACGCTGATCCCGGTGCTGATGGGCTATCTCATCCGCGGCCGCATTCCCGACGAACAGGCGAACCCGCTCAACCGTTGGCTGATCGTGGCCTACCGCCCGCTGCTCGACGCCGTGCTGCGCTTCCCCAAGGCGACGCTGGCGCTGGCCGTGATGTTGCTGTTCGCGAGTCTGTGGCCTTTGCAACACATCGGCAGCGAGTTCATGCCGCCGCTCGACGAGGGCGACCTGCTCTACATGCCCACCGCGCTGCCGGGCCTGTCCGCAGGCAAGGCGGCCGAGCTGCTGCAGCAGACCGACCGCCTGATCAGGAGCGTGCCCGAGGTGAAAAGCGTGTATGGCAAGGCGGGCCGCGCGGCGACCGCCACCGACCCGGCGCCGCTGGTGATGTTCGAGACCACCATCCAGTTCAAGCCGCGTGAGCAGTGGCGCCCGGGCCTGACGCCCGACATGCTGGTCGACGAGCTTGACAAGACCGTGCGCGTGCCCGGCCTCACCAACATCTGGGTGCCGCCGATCCGCAACCGCCTCGACATGCTCGCCACCGGCATCAAGAGCCCGGTGGGGGTCAAGGTGCTGGGGCCGGATCTGACCGTCATCGACCGCCTGACCGGCGAGATCGAGCGCGCGCTCAAGCCGGTGCCGGGCGTGACCAGCGCCTTCGCCGAGCGCCTGACCGGCGGGCGCTACGTGAACGTGGACATCCGCCGCGAGGCCGCCGCCCGCTACGGCCTCAACATCGCCGACGTGCAGTCGGTGGTGAGCTCGGCGGTGGGCGGCATGAACATCGGCGAGACCGTCGAGGGGCTGCAGCGCTTCCCGATCAACGTGCGCTATCCGCGCGAGATCCGCGATTCGCTGGCGCAGCTGCGCACGCTGCCCATCGTCACCCCGCGCGGGCAGCAGCTGGTGCTCGCCGACGTCGCCGACATCCGCATCGACGACGGCCCGCCGATGCTGCGCAGCGAGAACGCGCGGCTCGCCGGCTACGTGTATGTCGACATCCGCGGCCGCGACCTGGGCTCGGCGGTGCGCGACATGCAGCGCGCGGTGGCCGAGCAGATCGACCTGCCACCGGGCTACTCGGTGTCGTGGTCCGGGCAGTTCGAGTTCCTCGAGCGCGCCACCGCCAAGCTCACGCTGGTGGTGCCCTTCACGCTGCTGATCATCTTCGTGCTGCTCTACCTCGCCTTCAAGCACTTCGGCGAGGCGCTGCTGATCATGACCACCCTGCCCTTCGCCCTGGTCGGCGGCGTGTGGCTGCTCTACCTGCTCGACTACAACCTGTCGGTGGCCGGCGTGGTCGGCTTCATCGCGCTCGCCGGGGTGGCCGCCGAGTTCGGCGTGATCATGCTGCTGTACCTCAAGCAGGCGTGGTTCGAGCGGCTCGACGAGAACAAGACCACCGAGGCCGACCTGCTCGAGGCGATCCGCGAGGGCGCCGTGCTGCGCGTGCGCCCCAAGGCGATGACAGTGGCGGTGATCCTCGCCGGCCTGTTCCCCATCATGTGGGGCGCCGGCACCGGCAGCGAAGTCATGCAACGCATCGCCGCGCCCATGGTGGGCGGCATGATTACCGCACCGCTGTTGTCGATGTTCGTGATCCCCGCCGCCTATCTGCTGATGCGCCGGCGCGGACGCAAGGATGGCGAATACCGGCGCTGAACGTGGATGCGCCGGCACACTTTTTTTTCAACCGCAAGCAAAGGAAGTACACATGAAACACATCACGAAACTCGCCCTGTCCGTCGCCCTGACCCTCGGTGCCGGCGCCGCGCTGGCCCAGCAGAAGATGGAAGACATGAAGGGGATGCCGATGGGCGGCGACAAGGCCATGCCCATGAAGGACATGCCGATGGGCGCCACCCAGGGTCAGGTCCACCATGCCAGCGGCACGGTGAAGAAGGTCGATGCCGTCAATGGCATGGTCACCCTGGCCCACGGGCCGGTAGCGAGCCTCGAATGGCCGGCCATGACCATGGGCTTCAAGGTCAAGGACAAGGCGCTGCTGGACAAGCTCGCCGTCGGCGCGCAGGTGACGTTCGACTTCGTCAAGGAGGGCGCCGGCTACGTGGTGACCGTCGTGCGCTGAGGCCCCAGAGGCGGGGTCGGCGGTTCGCTTGTTGAACTTCCGGCCTCGCCGGGCGTCGCACATACTGGAACCCGACTGTGCGATGCTCGCCCCGGGCGCTGCATCCAGAATGCCGGCGTAGAATCTTCGAACAATACCGATCCGTCCTTAAGCCATGCATCTCATCCGACGACTGATTGCCCTGCTGCTGATCGTCACGCTGCCCGTGTACGCGTGGGCGGCGCTCGGGCTGCCGGACGCCTGCCCGATGCAGGTCGAGGCGGTGGCGCAGGCGGGCCAGATCGGGAACGACTGCTGCGCGAGCGCCGAGTCGGACGACGATGCATCCTCGGAGCCGACCAAGCGCACGCCGTGCAAGCCTGGCCAGCAGTGCAAGGCCGGCAGCATCCATCCCCCGTACCTGCCCGCAACGGCGCAGGCGCACACCGCGCCCGCGACGATCGTCGCCTTCACCCCAACCCCCCTGCTCTCTCGCAGTCCCGCCGGAATCTGGCGGCCACCCCGCAGCCGCTGACCCGTCCCTGGCGAAACGCCCCTGCGGCACGCGCGATGCGTCCGCCGGAGGCGTTCCGCTCGCCCTGAACCCGGTTCAACCATGGATTCCATGGCTGACCGCGCGCTCGGGCACATCCAAGCGATCAATCCAGGTTCGACAGGTTCGATGCCACCGCAACGGCGTTTTGCGCGCGGACGCGGCAGCGAGGAGATGGCATGACGATGCAAGCAAGGGGAACAATGGCGGCCCTGCTCGGCGCACTGGCGCTAGCGCTGCCGGCCGCCGCTGCAGAGACGCTCGCGGTGCGCGATGCGCGGATTCTGGCCACGGTGCCGGGGCAGCGCGTGGCCGCGGCCTACCTGACGATGGAAAGCCCGGTGGCTGCCCGGGTGGTGGCTGCCGCCTCCGACGCGGCCGCCTCGGTGAGCTTCCACCGCATGTCGATGGACGGCGAGGTGATGCGCATGCGCCGCGTCGACGAACTCGAACTCACCGCCGGACGCGCGCTGCGCCTCGTCCCCGGCGGCGTGCACCTGATGTTCACCGGCCTGTCGCAGCCGCTGCACCCCGGCGGCACCGTGGCGCTGCGCCTCACCGTGCGCGAGCCCGGCGGCGCCAGCCGTGTGGTGACGGTGACGCTGCCGGTGGTGGACTGGCGGCACGGGAGCGGCCATGAATGAGGCGCGCCGTCGCCTGCTGCTGCGCGCCGGCGGCCTGCTGGCGTTGACGCTGGCGCTGCCATCCTGCGCGGAGAAGCAGGAACCCTTCCAGGGCACCGACATCACCGGCGTGGACTGGGGCCGCGACTTTCGCCTCGGCGACCACACCGGCAGGCCGCGCACCCTCGCCGACTTTCGCGGCAAGGCGGTGCTGCTGTTCTTCGGCTACACCCACTGCCCCGACGCCTGCCCGACGACGCTGGCGAAGATGGCGCGAGCGGTCGAACTGCTCGGCGAAGACGGCGCGCGCGTCCAGGGGCTGTTCGTGACCCTGGACCCGGCGCGCGACACCGCTGCGGTGCTCGGGCAGTACGTGCCGGCGTTTCACCCGGATTTCCTCGGCCTGCGTGGCAGCGAGGCCGAGGTGGCACGCACCGCCGGGGACTTCAAGCTGTTCTTCGCCCGCCAGGCGCCCGACGCGTCGGGCTTCTACACCGTCGACCACCAGGCCGCGGTCCTCGCCTTCGACCCGCAGGGGCGGCTGCGCCTGTATTTCCGCGGCAAAACCGCGGCGCAGGTGATCGCCCACGACCTGCGGATCCTGCTGCAGTGATGAACTCACCCCCCCCTACCGAGGAGACCTCCGAAATGACCATCTTGCGTACCCTGACGGCGCTGGCCGCGCTCGGTGCCCCGCTGCTCGCCCACGCGGCCGGCGACGCCGAAAGCGGCGCGCAGGCCTTTCGCGCCTGCGCCGCCTGCCATTCGCTGGTGGCCGGCGAGCACCGCACCGGCCCCAGCCTGGCCACGGTGTTCGGCCGCCGCGCCGGCACCGTGGAGGGCTTTGCCCGCTACTCCGAGGCGCTGCGCCAGTCGACCGTGGTGTGGGACGAGGAGGCGCTGGATGCCTGGCTGCGCGATCCGGCCGCCGTCATCCCCGGCAACGCGATGCGCTTCCGCGGCCTGCCTGAGGCCCCCGCCCGCGCCGACCTGATCGCCTACCTGCGCGCGGTCTCCGCGGGCAAGCTCGCGCCACCGAAGACACGCGCCCTGCCGGACCTCAAGGCGGTCGACACGGGCCAGCGGGTGCGCGCCATCGGCCACTGCGGCGACACCTACCGCGTGACCCTTGGGGACGGTGCGATCTTCCCGTTCTGGGAGTTCAACCTGCGCTTCAAGACCGATTCCTCTGCGCGCGGCCCGCGCCACGGCGAGCCGGTGATCGTCGGTGCCGGCATGGGCGGCGACCGCGCGCAGGTAGTGTTTTCCGCGCCGCAGGAGATCTCCGCCTTCATCCGGGATGCGTGCCCATGACGACGGGCTTCGCGAATCGCCGCGGCCTGGTGATCGCCGGCGTGATCGCCGCGCTCACCGTCGCCGTCATCGCGGATCTGCACGGCTTCCGGCAGGTCGCCGTGGACGCGGACGCGCCGCGCGCATCGGCGCAGCTCCCCGAGATCCGCTTCGAGGATGGCGACGGGGCACCCCGCACGCTGGCCGATTTCCATGGCCGCGTGGTGCTGCTCAACCTGTGGGCCACCTGGTGCGTGCCCTGCCGCAAGGAGATGCCCTCGCTCGACCGCCTGCAGGCGACGCTCGGCGGCCCCGGCTTCGAGGTGGTGGCCTTGTCCATCGACAACAGCACCCAAGCCGTGCGCGACTTCTACCGCGAGTACGGCATCGGCCGGCTGGCGATCTACATCGACCCCTCGACGCGGGTCACCGACACCCTCGGCGCCGTCGGCATTCCCACCACCGTGCTGGTCGACCGCGACGGCCGCGAGCGCTGGCGGCGCGTGGGGCCGGCCGAGTGGGATGCGCCGGAGATGGTCGAGCAGCTCCGCGAGGCGGTCGAGGCCGGCACCGCTGGCGCGACCAACCATGACAAATCGTAAAGGAGAGATACAAATGGAAAACACGAGAGTTCAGCGATTCGATGCCGCCGTGCAGGCGCTTGGCGGCGCCACCGAATGGGTGGTCGGCGCGCAGCCGCCCACTGCGCTGCGGGCCGCCGTCGAGCGCGTGCTCGGCACCGGAAAGTGAGCGCCTCCGCGAGCCGCCATGATCGACGCCCCCACCCTCGGACTCGCCGGCGCTGCCGCAGCCGGCCTGATCTCCTTCCTGTCGCCCTGCGTGCTGCCGCTGGTGCCTGCCTATGTCTCGTACATGGCAGGACACTCGATGCACGGCACGCAAGTCGACGTCGACGCCCGCAGCCGCCTCCACGCCGGGGTGATGAGCCTGTTTTTCGTGCTGGGCTTCTCCGCGGTGTTCATCGCCCTGGGGGCGAGCGCCACCGCGCTCGGCCAGCTGCTGCTGCGCTACCGCCACGAAGCCGGCCTGGTCGGCGGCGCCATTGTGATCGGCTTCGGGCTGTTCATGCTCGGGTTGTTCCGCCACGTGTCGTGGTTCCACCGCGACCTGCGCTTCCACCCGCATCTGGCGAGCGGGCATCCGGCCTCCGCGCTGGTGCTCGGCATCGCCTTTGGCTTCGGCTGGACGCCGTGCATCGGCCCGGTGCTGGGGGTGATCCTGACCGCCAGCGCGATGCAGGGCTCCGTTTCAGGCGGTGTGTCGCTGCTGGCGGCCTACGCCCTCGGGCTGGGTGTGCCCTTCGTGCTCTCGGCGGTGTTCATGCGCGAGATGGTCGGCCGGCTCAAGACGCTGCGCCACGCCGGACGCCCGCTGCAGGTGGTCGCCGGCCTGGTGATGGTGGCGATGGGCGTGGCAATGATGACCGGTCAGCTGACGGCGTTCAGCTACTGGCTGCTGGAGCAGTTCCCCGTGCTCGGACGCATCGGCTGAAGCGCGCGGGTTTTTCAAGGGCAGCGGCGAAGCTCGCGGCCCCTCGTTTTCGACAAAGGAGCTTGAAATGAGCAAGAAATGTGTAGTGATCGGGGTGCTGACCGCACTCCTGGTGTCGGGCGGGCTCGCGTTGGCGGCCCAGGAACAACAGTCCGGTGCCGGGGGCATGGGTGGGATGCCGATGAACCCGGGGATGATGGGTCAGGACGGCATGATGGGTCAGGGCGGCATGATGGGCATAATGAACATGATGCAGCACTGCCAGAAGATGATGGGCGGAGCTGGCATGACGGGCGCTCTGGTGCCGCAGCTGCCTCCCGGCAACGACAAGCTGCAGCTCAAGATGCAGGCCGAGATCATGCAGAAGGTCGGCGAGATCGCCGCCCGCTATGCCGATCAGGTCAAGGAGGCAAAGTGAGCATGGACGAACCAGCGGCCGCCCTCGACAGGCGTGCGGCGCTGGGGCGCCTGGGCGCGCTCGCCTGGCGCGAACCCGACGCACGCGGGGAAATGCCGGCGGCGCCGCACATCCACGAAGGTCACACCTGGAAGCATGCGGACGGGATGCTCTACCGGATCGTTCGCGACGGCTGGCGTGATCCGTTCAACAAGACCGAGCGGCTCACCATGCTGGCGTTCGGACAAATCCTGTCTCCGGCGGAAATCCGCGCCGTGGTCGACGACCTGAAGACCCTGTGGTCGGCCGCGCAGCGGCGCCTCCTTCTGACCAACGAGGGTGCCGTGCGGGAGAGGGTTTCCCGGCCGGCGCCCGTACCCGATTCCTCAACCAAATGGAGTTTACTCATGTTGCCAGAACGTTTTTCCTTCATCACCGGCCTGCTCGCCATGCTGCTCGTCCTCGGCAGTCCGGGCGCGGCGGCCGAAGTGACCCTCACCCACGTGCACGGCCTCGCCTGGAGCGCCGACGGCGCGCGCCTCTTCATCCCCAGTCACCACGGCCTGGCGGTCTATGAAAACGGGGCGTGGTCCAAGGCGCCGGGGCCGCAACACGATTACATGGGCTTCTCCGCCACCCGCGAACGCTTCTACAGCAGCGGCCATCCGGCGCCGAACTCGGGCCTGGTCAACCCCTTCGGCCTGATCCGCAGCGACGACGGCGGCAAGACGTGGAAGAAACTCGGTCTCGAAGGCGAGTCCGACTTCCACCTGCTCGCCACCGGCTACGCCAGCAACGCGGTGTATGTGTTCAACCACGGGCGCAACTCGCGCATGAAGACCGCCGGCCTGCACTACACGCTCAACGACGGTTTCACCTGGAAGCAGGCCGCCGGGCGTGGCATCGAAGGCGAACCCATGAGCCTCGCGGTGCATCCCGAGGACGCGAAGGTGGTGGCGGTCGGGACGCGCGACGCCCTCTTCCTGTCGGTAGACGCCGGCGAAAACTTCCGCCACGTGGCCTCTGGGCAGGCCCTGGCGGTGTCCTTCGACCTCGATGGCACCCATCTGTGGCACGCCGGTCATGACGGCACACCGACGCTCACGCGGGTGGACTGGAAGAGCGGCCGGGCGAGTGCCGTGAGCCTGCCGCCGCTCGCTGGCGATGCGGTGGCGTACATCGCCCAGAACCCAGCCCGGCGCGGCGAGTACGCCATCGCCACCTTCAAGCGCAGCGCCTTCCTGAGCCGCGACGGCGGCAAGCGCTGGGAGGCGATCGCACGCGAGGGAAAAGGCCTGGATCGCCGCGAAGGCGCGGCGGCGAAGCGGCGATGAGCGCCGATACACGCGACCATGGCGGACACCCGGCGCCGAGCCGGTGGCGCGCGCTATTGCCCCTTGCCGTCTTCCTCGCCCTGGTCGTGGCGCTCGCCGTCGGCCTGACGCTGAATCCGCGCGAAGTGCCTTCGCCGCTCATCGGCCAGCCGGTGCCGGCGTTCGACCTGCCGCCGGTCAAGGGCCGGACGCTCGGGCTGTCGAGCGCGGTCCTCGGCAAGGGCGAGGTGTCGCTGGTCAACGTCTTCGCTTCATGGTGCGTCGCCTGCCGCGAAGAGCATTCCGTGCTCATGGACCTAAAGGCCCGCGGGCTGGTCCCCATCCACGGGCTCAACTACAAGGACCAGCCCGACGACGCCGCGCGCTGGCTGGCCGAATGGGGCGATCCGTATACCCGCACCGGCGCGGATGTGGACGGTCGCGTGGGCATCGACTGGGGCGTGTATGGCGTGCCCGAGACGTTTGTCATCGGCCCCGACGGGCGCATCGCCTACAAGCACATCGGGCCGATCACGCCCGAGTTCGTCAGCGAGCAGCTGATTCCGATGATCGAGCGCCTGCGGAGATCGGGCAAGCCCTGAGCCCAGGCCGATTCCACGGCCACAGGCGCCACCGGCAAGGAGAAACGACGATGTGGACACGACGAAACATGTTGCAGGCGCTGGCCGCCGGGGCGGGGCTTGCCGCCGCGCCGTGGCCCCTGCGCACGGCGCGGGCGGCCACGGCACCCGATCTCGTCCTGCGGCTGACCGCCGCGCCCGACACGGTGCGCATCCGGCCGGGCGGCGAGACGGCGGTGCTGCGCTACACCGGCCAGGTGCTGCGCGGTCGAGCCGACGCGCTCAGGCCGTCCGCTTCCTACCTCGGGCCGACGCTGGAACTCAGGCGCGGCGAGCGGGTGCGGATCGAATTCCGCAATCGTCTAGCCGACCCATCCATCATCCACTGGCACGGCATGATCGTGCCCGAGGCGGCCGATGGTCATCCGCGCTTCGCCGTCGGGCCCGGCGGCGAATACGTCTACGAGTTCACGGTGACGAACCCCGCTGGCACCTACCTCTATCACCCGCATCCGCACGGCCTCACCGGCGCCCAGGTCTATCGCGGCCTCGCGGGGCTCCTGATTGTGCGCGAGGCGCAGGAGCGCGCCTGGGGTCTGCCGGGGCCGGAGCATGAGCTCTCCCTCGTCATCCAGGACCGGCGCCTCGCCGGCGACAACCGCCTGGAGTTCAAACGGATGATGATGGACGACATGAACGGCGTCCTGGGCGACACCGTGCTCGTCAATGGCGTGGCGGCCGCGGCGTTCCGGGTCGCGCCGCGGCCGTGGCGGCTGCGCCTGGTCAACGCGTCGAACGCGCGCATCTACAAGCTCGCCTGGTCCGATGACCGGCCCATGCGGGTCATCGCCAGCGGCAACGGCCTGCTCTCGGCCGCCGAAGGCATCCAGACGCGGCCCTACGTCGTGCTCGCGCCCTTCGAGCGCATCGAGCTGCTGGAAGATTTCGGCACGCGCCGCCCCGGCAGCGAGGTGGCGCTGGTGAGCCGCGAGTTCGCCAGCCTGGGCATGATGGGCGGGATGATGGGCGGCGGAATGATGGGCCGCGGCATGGAGGACATGATGCGCGGCATGATGGGGCCCGGCCAGGGGGAAGCGCTGCCGGTCGCGCGTTTCGACGTGGGCACGCAGGCTCGCACTGCCGGCGAGGAGTTGCGGCTGCCGCCCGCGCCCCGGTCGCCGCGGGAAGGGCACGAGCTCCACACCCGGCTCGCCTTTCGCCACATGCGGGGCTTTCTCGACGGCCGCCGCTTCAAGATGGAAGCGGTCGCCGACGACGAGCGCCTGCCCCTCGACGAGGGCACGGTGTGGACCTTCGCCAATGACGGCGGCCCGATGGCGATGGCCCATCCGATGCACATCCACGGCGTGCGCTTCCGCGTCCTGGAACGCAGCACAGGCGATGCGCCCGCCGACCTGCGCGAGGGGCTGGTCGACGCCGGCTTCAAGGACACCTTCCTGATCTTTCCCGGCGAGCGCGTGCGCCTGCTGGTGGCGCCCACCGAACCCGGGCTCTTCATGTACCACTGCCACAACCTCGAGCACGAAGACGGCGGCATGATGCGCAATTGCCGCTTCGAAGCGCGCTCGCCGGCGGGCCGGACATGAGCCCGGCGCGAACATGGGGCACGGTTTGCGCGCCCGCCCTGCGCGTGCTCGGTGCCTGGCTGCTGGTTTCCCCTCGTGCTCCACCTCGCCTGGGAGATTGCCCAGTTGCCCCTGTACACGCTGTGGCGCGAGGAGACGCCGGCGTACATCGCGTGGGCGGTGATCCACTGCACCGCGGGCGACGGCCTGATCGCGCTGGGCACCTACGCGGCCGCGAGCGCCGCGGTGCGTTCCATCGCTTGGCCCTGGGAATCGCCGGGCAGTGGCCTGGCCGTTCTGTGGGCGAGCGGACTCGGCTGGACCGCTTTCAGTGAGTGGCGTCACGTCCAAAATCTCGGCTCATGGGCCTACGCCGAGTCAATGCCGACGCTGGCCGGCATCGGTCTCGCACCGCTGGCGCAATGGGTGATCGTGCCGGGACTGGCGTTGTGGTGCCTGCGCGAATGGCATCCGGTGCGCGCGCCGGCGGACTCAATGCCACCAACCGGCGACGAGAACCGGCGACATTAGCAGGGTCGTGAGAAACTCACGATTCCTTTCGGAATTACCCTCCCGCTCGCCTTTCCCGGCACCCGAAGCACGCCGTTGCCCGTGTTGCCGGGCGTTTTCACCCCGTTTCCCTGTCGTTGGGCTCACGACAGGCGGTTTGTCCCTGCACGGCCTTCGGCCACATCAGATTGAGCCGGCGCGTAAGGTTGTAGGCAGCAAAGGTAATCACTGCCTCCCCCGAGAGTTTCGCCAATCCTTTGTAGCGGGTCTTGCGCAGGCCACCGATGGCCTTGATTCAGCCGAAGGCCTCCTCGATCATTTTTCTGCGCTGCAAACTCTGCTGCGCTTCTCGCTTTTGAAGTCGACTTCCGGATTGCGCCCGGGCGGCCGGTCCGGGCCGCCGCCGTCCTTGCGCACGAAGCTTTTGTGGCTCGCCCACGCCTCGATCGTCGAACCTTCGACGCTGAGTGTTCGTCGGAGATGAAGCCTTGCCTCTCAGCCAACCGCAGCACGCGCAGGAAGAACTCGCGGGCCATCTCGGTACAGAGCCACTGGTCGCGGTTGATGCTGAACACGGTTCGGTCCCACACCAGCGCCTCAATCCCGAGGCCGATGAACCAGCGAAACAGCAGGTTGTAGTCGAGTTCCTCAATCAGCAGTCGTTTGCTGCGAACCGTGAAGAGGGTTTGCAGCAGCAAGGCCCAAAGCAAGTGCTCCGGCGGGATCGACGGGCGGCCCGTGTGCGAGTAGACCTTGTCGAACTGCTCGCTCATGTTCGCCAGAATCATGACGACAAGTTGGCGCAGTCAACGTTGCGGATGGTCGTGCGGCACTCGCTCTTCGAGGCTGACATAGCTAAACATCGACGCTTAGGGATCTTCTTGGCCGCGCATGGTTCGGGAGGAAAAGTAGGTGCCGGAAATCGGCACTCCTGCCAGCCGATGGCGAGGGGTCGCAAGCGGCAATGCGGTCGATTCCGTCCACGTCAGCCCCTGCGACAGAGCCCTGTAAGAAATCGAGCAGACCAGGCGACAAAGCAGTGTCGATGCGGTCTCGAAGACATATCACCTTGACCGTGGCGACATCGGAGTGGCCGGGCGCCCGAACCCTTGCCCCAGCCCGTTTAACAAGTTGCTTTACGGAGGCGATCATGAACATGACAAAAAATTCCACCATGGTGGTGTTGGCGATGCTGCTGGGCGCTGGTTTGGTTGCAAGCCCGGCACATGCGGAACTGCCCAAGCAGTCACGCAACGTGGCGGTGATGGACACCAACAAGGATGGCAAGATCGACAGGGGCGAGTACCTTGGTTACATGGGTGCGCAGTTTGACAAGCGCGCAGGAACCAAGGGGTACTGCACGTTCGAGGAAGTCTCGGAAGGGGCAAAGAACTTCTGGGAGCAGTTAGTCGGCAAACCCGGACCGTGACACCGCATCAATGCGGGTCGAATCCGTGCGGCTCGGAGTCTTGCAAAATTGCAGGGTTCCGGCCGATTGAAAGAGGGGGCGATCGATGCATTGATCGCCCCGCTTCGGGAGCTGAATGATGTCGCGCAGAACGTGGAATTTGATGATCCTTGCGCTTGCCGCGCTCGTCCTCGGTGCTTTGCTGCTGGCATCGCCAGCGCGTGCCCAGCACAGACCCGTCATCGATCTTCCAGAAACGCAGCTTATTGACGGACGCATGCTCGATCCGGCGCATTTCAAGGGCAAAGCCGTGCTGGTGCTGATGTGGGCGACCTGGTGTCCGAATTGCCTGGCCAGCCTGCCCCATCATGCGCGCTTGTACGATGCGTACCGCGACAAGGGCTTCGAGTTACTTGCGCTGTCGGTCGATAAGGATGCGGCCGATGTGCGGGACTTCCTGGCGTCCAATCCCTATGGTTTTCCGGTGGCGATGAGAACAGCGGCGCACCGTGCGGTGCTGGGGTCGATCATCGGCACGCCGACCTTGATCCTTCTGGCTCGGGACGGTCGAGTGGTATGGCGCCAAGTCGGTGAGGTCAGTTACGACGAGATCGATATGCAGTTGCGGTCCGTTCTCGAGCAGTGAGTCGTCCGGTGGCTGCGGAGACCTGTTGCGCTGATTTGGTCAGTTTTAGCTCGTGAAGTCGAAACCGGCTGATATCGTTGTAAGAACGTCCTCCCTAACCCGACCAAGCTAGTGCGAGGCACAGAAGAGCCACCGCGCTGCAGGTCGAAGGGGTTGTTTGGCTGCACATGCACCTAAAGACGGATGTATTCAAAGATCACGCACTCGAGATCCGCGCTATCTGCCGACTGCGCCGATGACGGCGCTCGCGGCCAGCCCCGGCGGCATGCGGATCAACATGCAGGGAACACTCGACGGGAGTGAAGAATGAGCAATGCCAGCGCACAGGCCGCAAGCCCGCCCTGGGATGAAGCGTCGATCACCGAGATCAGGCGCGACATGATGCGTTTTGCGCGCATGCGGTTGCGCGATAGCGGCGCCGCTGAGGATATGGTGCAGGAGGCGCTGATGGCAGCGATGAAGAGCGCCAAAGGCTTCGCCGGGCGGTCGACCTTCAAGACCTGGATATTCGCGATCCTGCGCAACAAAATCATCGACCACATTCGCACGTCGGCGCGCGAAATCAGCGGTTCGGATCTGGTCGGACGTGCAGGCGGCGACGCCGAACTGGCGGATTTTGACGTGCTGTTCGACCAGCGCGGCTTCTGGAACTCCGACGATCGCCCTGAGACCTGGGCGGACCCGGAGGCCTCCTTCGAGCAGGACGCCTTCTGGACGGTGTTCGACACTTGCATGAACAACCTGCCCGAGCACATCGCCCGCGTCTATACGATGCGCGAGCTTCTGGAACTCGACACCGCCGAGATCTGTGCGGAGTTGGGCATCACCAACAACAACTGCTTCGTGATCTTGCACCGCGCGCGGCTCGGGCTGCGCGAGTGTCTGGAGAACCGCTGGTTCCAGGGAGAGGTCCGATGAAAATGATGAACTGCAGGGACGCGGCCCAACTCATGTCCGAACGCTACGAGCGCACACTCAGCCTTCGCGAACGGCTGTCGCTGCGGGTGCATACGGCGATGTGCGACGGCTGCTCCAATTATGGCAAGCATCTGGACGTGTTGCGCCAGGCCACCGCGCGGCTGCGCGAGGGAAAGACGGGCGGCGACCATTGAGTTGGACGGCTCAGGAAGGGCTCGTACCCGGTCGCCTCGGAAACAGGCTCGGGCGCATGCTCAGTCGACATGATCCATGTTCACGGCGGCGCCCAGCCCACCCAGCATGTGCCTCACCACGGCCTGTTCACCCCGCGCGATTTCGATGTGTCGCCGTATCTCGAGATTGTGAAGCCAGCCTGGCGAGCGGGTCCGAATACCACAGCTTGTACTGGGGCGAAGCACGAGACGTCGCCGAGTCATTCAACCCGGAGCCGTGGCTCCGTTCAACCCAAGGAGAGAACAATGCTTGCCGAATACAAAATCACCTTGCTGCCGCAGACACTTGAGACTGCCGATGCACGCGCACGGGCAGTGCTGGAAAAGGCCAACAAGCAGGTGGGTTTCATCCCCAACATGTACGCCAACATGGTTCACTCGCCCGCAGTGCTCAATACCTACCTCGATGGCTACGCGGCGTTTCGCGAGGACTCGGGCTTCACGCCGATGGAGCAGGAGGTGGTCTTTCTGGTAATCTCGCGCGAGAACGGCTGCGAATACTGCGTCTCGGCGCACAGCTTTCTTGCCGACAACGCCTCGAGAGTGCCAAAGGAGATCACCGACGCAATCCGCAACGACCAGCCCCTTGCCGACGCAAAGTTGCAGGCCCTGGCCGATCTCACGCGCACGATGGTCAATAGTCGCGGCCTGCCCGGGCGGGCGCAGGTGGAGCGCTTCCTGTCGGTAGGCTACAGCGAACGTCAGATACTGGAGATTGTGCTCGCGATCGCGGTAAAAACGCTCAGCAACTACTCCAACCACCTTTTTCACACCGAGCTCGATGACATGTTCGCGGCTCGAAAATGGTCGGATGTGCGCTGACCCGCTACGATTGTGAGGCTCGGATGACGACACCCGTGAGTGCGCATGCGCGACGGGAGAGCTACTCCAGCAGGTGCGAATCGCGGCTGAGCGTCCGGTTGTCAGCCGCGTTCCATCCTTACAAGAATTGCAGGGTAATCGCTCGAACCAGCTATCTCCCGAGGCCGAATAGCTGTTCGCGGTAATGGTCGAATCTTGCAGCGATAAGTCGGCGGACGTTGATGCCGCCCTTGCACCAGTGAAGGCGATTCTCGACGGCCAGTGAAGCAGATGGCCTGTGCCGGGCGCTGCGCGTCGGGCGGCAAGCTGGTGATGTAGTAACGCTGATCGCGGATGGTCTTGCCCTTGATCGCGCGCTCGGAGTCGATCACTTCGACAGTGCTCAGATCGGGCCTCTGCGAGGCGCTGAGCAGGCAGTCGAATAGATCGAAGGCAGAGCAGCGGCGATGCTCGATGCGGCCCAGATCCTTCCCGATCTGCTCGTGGCCCCTTTCCACAGGCGGACGAAGCGCTGATCGGTGCGCAGCTCCCAATCGCCAAGCGCTGCGAATTGCGTACCTTTGCCGTGATGCCAAAGCGCTGGGTGGTCGAGCGCTCGTGTGCTTGGATCGACAAATGCCACCGGCTATGGAAGAACTGGGAGCGCAAGCTCGTCATTCTTCCTTTTTTTCTGCCTGGAAGATCGTGAATAGTCTATAAGGTGCCGGGGCGGGCCGTCCGGCGGGCACGCGCACCACGCGTAGGTACTGCGTCGGGCGCCTATAATCTGCCTCAGCCTTCAACCGAGAAGACCTCATGTGGTATCAGGATCTGCGCGATTTCATCGACCAATTCGAAGTGCGCGGCAAACTCAAGCGGATCACCGTGCCGGTCGATACGAATCTGGAGACCGAGATCGCCGACCACGTGCTGCGTGCCGACGGACCGGCACTGATATTCGAAAAGCTGATCAGCTGCGGCGTGCCGCAAGCCATGGCGGTGCTGGCCGACCTGTTCGGCACGCCCGAGCGCGTCGCGCAGAGCATGGGCGATGACTGGAAGAAGCTGCCAATGTTCTTCCAGGTGCTCAATATCTCGCCCTGGGAGGTGCGTGCGGCGCCCTTTCCGGTGGCGGTGGTGGTCGACTGCGACCCGGCCGCGATCCTCGGCACCGTCATGCCGGCGTTGGATACACGGTCCGACTACCAGCTTGCCGGTCTGTTGCGCGGCGGCAACACCGAGTGGGTCAAATGCAACGGCTCCGATCCGCGAGTCGAGGCTCGATGCCCCCAACAAGTAGCCCGGCGAGACGCATCGCGAATGGGATTGGCCGACCGTCATGCACGCGGCAGTCAAGGCACGGATCGACGCACCGTGAGATCAGCTTGGACTGTAGTGTGATCCACATGCCGACCTGGCCCCGCCTCGGTGGCCTCACCCGCCGCATCTACCTCGCCTTTCTGGTGGCGGCGGTGCTGCCGACGGCAGTGGCCGGCATCATCGGGGTGTATTTTTCGGTCGATGCGTTGCGCGGCGAGACCCTGGCCGGGCTCAAGCAGGAGGTCAGCCTGCGTGGCGAGGGCATCGACAGCTTCCTGCAGCAGATCTCGGCGCAGTTGCTGGCGTTGTCGTCGGCGCCCGAGCTCGACGCCTTTCGCGATGCCATTGGGTCAGACAACGAAACGAGCGCACGGGCGAGCACCGAGGTGGCGCTGGCGCGGCTGTCGGGTATCTACCAGTATCTCTATCAGATCCGCTACCTCAGCGCCGAGGGGCAGGAGCAGGTGCGGGTCGACCGGATCGATGGCCAGGTGCGCGTGACCCCGCCCGACCGCCTGCAGGACAAATCCGACCGCTACTATGTGCGCGACGCGCTGACCACGCCGCCCGGTCGCATCTACATCTCGCCGCTGGACCTGAACGTCGAGTTTGGCCACACCGAGACGCCCGAGCGCCCGGTGATCCGGCTCGGCACCGTGGTGCCCGGCACGGCCACGCGGGCGCCCGGGCTGTTGATCGTCAACCTGCACGCCGACGTGCTGCTCGGCCAGATACAGCAGATGGCCGACGCCCGCCGCGGCACCGCCTTCCTGTTCGACCGCGCCGGACATTACCTGGCGCGCGCGGCGGGTGAAGCGAGCCAGGGCATGCGCATGCGTCCGGTGGCGGACCTCGCGGCACAGTTCGACGCAGCGCTGGTCGAGCGAATGCTCGCCGCACAGCGGATCACCACGCTGGCCGCGGGCGAGTGGATTCTGGCCGTGGCGCCGGTCGGGGCGGCCGGCGATGCCAGCCAGTGGGCGGTGGCACTGGCCTTTCCCGAACGCAGCCTGTTCGAGCGGGTACTCAATCTTTACCTGCTGTACGCCGTCCTGCTGCTCGCGCTGGCGGTGACCGCGATCGGCGGTTTTGTGATCTCACGCCGCCTGCTCGGGCCGATGGACGCGCTGTCGCAAGAGACCGAGGCCATCGCTGCGGGCGACTTCAGCCGACGCGTGACCATCCCCGGAAACGACGAAATCTCCGCCCTCGGCGCGCGCTTTAATGCCATGGCTGCCCGGTTGCAGAGGCTGTACGACTCACTCGAACGCCAGCGCGACGGGTTGGAGCGGGAGGTTAAGGCGCGTACCCGCGATCTGGAGCAGGAGCGCGCCTTCCTGGCGACGCTGATCCAGCATCTGGGCGATGGCGTGCTGGCGGTAGACCGGTCCGGGCGACTGCGCCTGGCCAATGCGCAGGCCGTGAAGTTGCTGCGCGTCGATGCGCCACGGGCGGCCGAACACCCGGCGTTTGCCGATGTCTGGCCGCCCTGGACTGCGCTGGCGGCGCGTGCGACCGAGGCGCTGGAAGCGGGCCGCGGATGGCGCGAAGATGTCGTCGCGCCGGGCCAGGTGCTGGCGATGACTGTCACCGCCTACGCCGAAGGTGTGCTGTTGGTGGTGCGCGATGTCAGCGTTGAGCGGCAGCTCGCCGACGAGCGCCGCGAACTCGACCGGCACATGTTCCAGATGGAAAAGCTGATCTCCTTCGGCGAGCTGTCGATGGGCCTGGCCCATGAAATCGGTAATCCCTTGGCGGGCATGAAGGCCGTCGCCCAGGCCCTGCTGTATGAAGAAGACCTGCCGACCGGTGTGCCCGAAGCACTGAGCCGGCTGGAGGCCGAGATCGACCGCCTCGCCGGCTTCCTGAAGAGCTTTCGCGGTTTCGCGGCCGCGCCAGTGCCGGTGACGCGTGCCTGCGCGCTGGCCGAGGTGGTCGAGGACGTGTGTTTCTGGGTGCGCAAGGAGGCACGTAGCGCTGGCGTGCGCGTCGAATGGCTGGGGCTCGACACTGCGCCGCCGGTGCAGGCCGACCCGCAGCAGCTCAAGCAACTGCTGCTCAACCTGTTCATCAACGCCTTGCACGCCATGCCCGAGGGCGGCACATTGCGCATCACGGCCGACGACGTGGCCGACGGCATGCTGCATTTCCATGTCAGCGATACCGGCGTCGGCATGCCGTCGGAGATCGTCAACCAGGTGTTCGAACCCTTCTTCACTACCCGGGAGACCGGCACCGGCCTCGGCCTGTCCATCGTGCGCAAGATCACGCAGGTGCACGGTGCCCTCGTCCATATCGACAGCGCGCCGGGGCACGGCACCACCTTCCATCTGACCTGGCCCCTGTCGGAGACGCCATGAACGCATCCATCTTGATGATTGAGGACGACACCACCATCCGGGTGACGGTGGGCAGCTTCCTGGCGCGCAGGGGCTATCACGTGTACGAGGCCGAAAACGGCGCGGCCGGCGTCGACATCGCCCGCCACCGGCGGGTCGACCTGGTGCTGCTCGACCTGCGCCTGCCCGACATGGGCGGCCTCGACGTGCTCGCCGCACTCAATGAGATGGGGTGTGACGCGCCGGTCATCATCATTACCGCCTTCCCCGAACTGCAGACCGCCATCGGCGCGCTGCGCGCTGGCGCCTACGACTACATCCACAAGCCCTTCGATCTCGAAGACCTGCGCCAGTCGCTCGGCCGGGCGCTCGAAACCCGCCGGCTGCGCCACGAGGTCGAGTGGCGACGGGTGCGCAGCAACACCTGCCGGCCCGACGGCTTGATCGGCCAGAGCGCGGCCTTTCGCGAATGCCTGTCGGTCACCGAGCGTATCGCCAGCGCCGGTCGGGTGCCGGTGCTCATCCGCGGCGAGTCGGGGACCGGCAAGGAGCGTGTGGCGCAAACCATCCACTGCCGGTCAGACCGCGCCAACGGCGCCTGGATCGACCTGAACTGCTCGGCGCTGCCCGAAGGCCTGCTCGAAGCGGAATTATTCGGCTACGAAAAAGGGGCGTTCACCGACGCCAAGCAGATGAAGCGCGGTCTGCTTGAGCTGGCCGACGGCGGCACGCTGTTTCTCGACGAGATCGGCGACCTCTCCGCCGCCTTGCAGCCCAAGTTGTTGCGGGTGCTTGAAACCCAGGCCTTCCGGCGCCTCGGAGGTCACCGCGAAATCCAGGTCGACGTGCGCTTCGTCTCGGCCACCAACCGCGACCTCGCCGCCATGGTCGCCGCGGGCAGCTTCCGCGAAGATCTCTACTACCGGCTCAACGTCGGCACCATCGATGTCCCGCCGCTGCGCCACCGGCCCGACGACATCCTGCCGCTGGTCGAGCATTTTCTGACCGAGATCGCACCGGTCGTGCAGCGACGCATTGCCCGTATTGACCCGCAGGCCGCGCATTGCCTGACCGCCTACGCCTGGCCCGGCAATGTGCGTGAGTTGCGCAACGTGGTCGAGCGCGCGGCGATCCTGTGTGCCAGCGACACCCTGACGCTGGATGCCCTTCCGGCCGAGCTGCGACATGGCGCGGCCAGTGACGAGCCCGCGGCCAAGGGCTCGCCCATGCGCGCACTGTCCGAGGTCGAGCGCGATCACATACTGTTCGTGATGGCCGAGGTTGAGGGCAACAAGACCCACGCCGCCGAGGTGCTCGGCATCACCCGGCTGACGCTGCGCACCAAGCTGCGGGCCTACGGGCTGGAAAGCGCAGACGGTTAATTTTTAACCGGTCATAAATCTTGCGTCCGATCAAATTTTAACCACCCGCGATCTCCATCGGTTTCAGCCATCTGGCCGGCCGCATATCGCTAACTTCCTAATTCTTAACGGATTGCCGGCACTCGCTCGGCACGCGTCGAAGCGTCGCGAGGCGCTGGCACGCAAGCTGCATTACCCCTGATGCGAATAGGGCTGTTGAGCCCGTTCCGAGGTCCATTCGAGATCGACAAGGGGAAACTCATGACAACGCATCAATCCATCCGCAGGCTGTCGCGCATCGCGGCGCTCGTCGGGCTGGCCTTCGTCGCCGGCACCGTCGCGGCCGCCGATGGCAAGGCCGAGCTGCAAGCCCTGCCGGAGGCCAAGGCCGGCAACGCCGATATGGTCGAGCTGGGCAAACATCTGTTCTTCGATACCCGTTTGTCGGGCGACATGGGGGTGTCCTGTGCCTCCTGCCACGATCCCGCCAAGGGTTTTTCCGACGGCATGCCGCTCTCGGCCGGCTACCCGTCGGTCGAGTATTTCCGCAATGCGCCCACGCTGATCAACAGCCGCTTCAAGAACGTCTTCATGTGGGACGGCCGGCTCGATGGCGCCGACATGGGCACTCTGGTGCGCGACATGCTCACCGAGGCGCATACCATGAATATGGATTCGCGCCTGATGCAGGAGCGCCTGTCGCAGGTGCCCGAGTACGTTGCCATGTGGCAGAAATTTCGCAAGGACGACATCAACGGCATGCGCGTGTACGGCGTGGTCGGCGAGTACGTGAAGACGCTGGTCTCTCAGAACGCGCCGATCGATCGCTTCCTCAAGGGCGATGGCAGCGCGCTGACTTCGCAGCAGAAGGACGGCTACGAGATCTTCACCGGCAAGGGTGGGTGCGTGGCCTGCCATAACGGCCCGCTGGGCTCTGACGGGCAGGTCCACAATACCGGCGTGCCGGAGAACCCCGAGGTGCTGAAGAACCCGAATCGCACCGTCACCCTGCTGCGTCACTACGCGACCAGCGGCATGCCCAACTACATGAACGCCCGCACGGATCTCGGCCACTACGCCATCTCCAAGGATCCGGCCGACATGAACAAGTTCGCCACGCCGAGTCTGCGCGAACTCAAATACACCGCGCCCTACATGCACAACGGCATGCTCACCACGCTCGATCAGGTGGTCGATTTTTACAACCAGGGCGGTGGCCAGGGCAGCGAACTGACGCCGCTGGGCCTGTCGGGCAGCGAGAAAAAGGCGCTGGTGGCATTCCTCGAAGCGTTATCGGGCGAGCCGCTCAATGTCGTCGCGCCGACACTTCCTGACTACCAGCCGCGCCAATTCGGCAAGAACTGAGGAGAACGCCATGGGACACATTCGATCCATTCGCCTCGCGTTGGCCGTGGCCGCGGTCTGTACTGCTGCCAGCGCCGCTGCGGGCGATGCAAAATTTCCGCCGCTGGGGCCGTTGCCGCCTGTGCCGGTGCCGGCCGACAACCCGATGACGGCCGACAAGGTTGCCCTCGGCAAACAACTGTTCTGGGACAACCGCCTCTCCGGGGACGGCTCCACGCCGTGCGTCTCCTGCCATTTGCCGGCCCTGGGCTGGGGCGATGGCGGCGCCATCTCGCGCGGCTACCCGGGCACCAAACACTGGCGCAACTCGCAGACCATCGTCAACAGCGCCTATTACAACAAGCTGTTCTGGGCCGGCAGTGTGACCAGTCTCGAAGCCCAGGCGCCTTCGGCCGCCGAAGGCGGGGTGGCCGGCAATGGCGACCGCTCGCTGATGGAGATGCGCCTGCGCTTCATCCCCGAGTATGTCGCCGCGTTCAAGAACGTGTTCGGTGCCGATTGGCCGCGCATGACCCAGGCCTACGCCGCGATTGCCGCCTATCAGCGCACGGTGGTGTCCGATGCCACCAGGGTGCCTTTCGATCGCTGGCAAGCCGGTGACAAGGCGGCCATGAGCGCGGAAGCCCAGCGTGGCTACGCGCTCTTCAGCGGCAAGGCCGGTTGCATCG
Source organism: Denitromonas iodatirespirans (assembly GCF_018524365.1). GTDB lineage: Bacteria > Pseudomonadota > Gammaproteobacteria > Burkholderiales > Rhodocyclaceae > Nitrogeniibacter > Nitrogeniibacter iodatirespirans. The sequence continues at coordinate 184,860 of NZ_JAEKFT010000003.1, read as the reverse complement.
CCTGCCACAACGGCCCGCTTGCCTCAGATCAGCGCTTCTACAACCTCGGCCTGCCCGAACACCCCGATCTGGCCGAAGACCCGCTGTTGCAGATCACTCATCGCTGGGAGCAGTACCAGAAAGGCACTACCGAGGACGGCTACCGCCACGCTGATCGGGACAAGGGCTACTACTACCAGACCAAGAATCCGAAAGACATCGGCAAGTTCCGTACGCCGAGCTTGCGAGAGGTCAAGTACACGGGCCCGTACATGCATAACGGCACGCTGGCGACGCTCGACGAGGTGGTGGCGTTCTACAACGCCGGCGGTGGCACAGCGCCAGGCAAGACCGACAAGCTCAAGCCGCTCGGCCTGACCGAGCAGGAGTCGAAGGATCTTGTGGCCTTCGTCGAGGCCCTGTCGATGACCGAGCCCCTGATTCACGACGATCCGAAGCTGCCGGGCGACTACCAGCCGCTGGCCACCCAGTAAGGAGATCAACCATGACAACGCATCCGATTCATCTGCATCACGACGACCCTGCGCATGGTGGTGAGCGCGCTTGCATGAGCCGCCGCAGTTTTCTGCTCGCCGGAGGCGCGATGGTGACACTCGCATCGCTGCCCGGAACAGCCGTCGCGGCGCTCAAAGCCCTCAAGGCCGACTATCCGGCCGTCAAGATCGGCAAGCTTTCGAGACTCAAGACCGGGGAGCCACTTGAATTCGCCTACCCGTATCCGGACGTGAACAACATCCTGGTCAAGCTTGGCGCCGAAGCCGGTGGTGGCGTGGGGCCTCAGGCCGACGTGGTGGCCTTCAACCAGCAATGCACCCATATGGGGGGGCCGCTGCAGGGGACGTACAAGGCGAAGCACCAGGCACTCGGCCCGTGTCCGCTGCACTTGACCACCTTCGACCTGACGCGTCACGGCATGGTCATCTCGGGGCATGCGACGGAAAGCCTGCCGCAGATCGTCCTTGAAGTGCGCGGCGACGACATCTATGCCGTCGGCGTGCAGGGCCTGATCTATGGCTATAGCAGCAACCGCGCCGGCCGCTAAGCACAAGGAGAATCATCATGAGTGAAAACATCAAGCAAGGCGGCGCAGGTACGTTCATGCAAGCGCCACAGGACAGCGTTCCGCTGCCGCCCAAGGACGCAGAGGTGATGACCACCGCCTGCGACTACTGCACCGTGGCCTGTGGCTACAAGGTCTATCGCTGGCCGGTGGGCAAGGAAGGCGGCATGAAGGCCAAGGACAACGCTTTCAATGCCGACTTCCCTCATCAACAGATCTTTGGTGCCTGGGCGAGTCCGGCGCAGCACAACATCGTCAATCACAACGGGCGCTCGCACCATGTTTTGGTGTTGCCCGATCGCGACACCACCGTGGTTAACCCCGGCGGCAACCACTCGATCCGCGGCGGCACCCTGGCGCAGAAGTGCTACAACCCGTCCAACCGCACCTCCGAGCGACTGCTCTACCCGATGATCCGGGTGCGCGGCACGCTGATGCCGGTGAGTTGGGATCTGGCTACCGAGGTGATGGCCGACATCTCGCAGTACATTCTCGCCAAGTACGGTGAGCATGCCTGGGCGATGAAGACCTATTCGTACCAGTACTTCGAGAACACCTACGCCATCACCAAGCTGGGCATGACCAGCATCGGTACGCCCGCCTTCGCCTGGCACGACAAGGCCTCGGCCACCAACGATGCCACCGGTCTCGACGACGCCGGGGTCAACTCCTTCGCCTCCAGCGATCAGGATTGGGCGGACTGCGAAGTGGCCTTCCTGTCCGGCGTCGATCCGTACGAGACCAAGACCACGCTGTTCACCCAGTGGATGATGCCGGGCGACAAGAAGTTCATCTTCGTCACCCCTCACCGCACCATGGGCGTGGCCTGGGCCGAGAGCACCGGCCGCGGCATGTGGCTGCCGATCATTCCGGGTACCGACACCGTGCTGCACCTGGCGCTGGCGCGCATCATCGTTGAGAACGGCTGGCAGGATCAGGCGTTCATCGACAAATGGGTCGCCAACAAATGGGAGGTCGATTCCGGCTATGGCCGTGGCACCCGCAACACCGGCTGGCAGTGGCGCACCACATGGGGCAAGTGGCAGAGCGACTGGAAGGATTACTCGGCCTGGATCCTGAAGCAGAAAGAGGGTGAGTTGGAGACCGCAGCGAAGATCACCGGCCTCAGGGCCGAGGATATTCGCAAGGCCGCCGAGTGGATCGCCAAGCCGAAGGCTGACGGCACCCGCGTCAAGGCCAGCTTCATGCTCGAGAAGGGCAACTACTGGACCAACAACTACATGAACAGCGCTTCACTGGCATCGCTGGGGCTGATCTGTGGCTCCGGCAACCGGCCGGGCCAGATGATATCGCGCGGCGGTGGCCATCAGCGCGGCGGCATGAGCGCGGGGGGCGGATCGGGCTGGTTGTCGCCCGAGAAATATCCGGGCCGTCGCAAGAAGAGCTTCAACCTCGACCGCTGGATGATGAACGGCAACGTCCGCTTCGCCTGGGTCATCGGTACCACCTGGACGGCCGCCATGATGGCCTCACAGGCACTGCAGGACAAAATGTTCAGCCTCACCCGCGGCAACCCGCACCAGATCTCCAGCCTCGACCGCAAGGCGATCTTCGAGACGCTCAAGCAGCGGGTCGACTCGGGCGGCACGGTCATCGCCAACTCCGACATCTACCCCTGCGTGCCGGTGGGCACCGAATACGCCGACATCGTCCTGCCGGCCGCGACCTGGGGCGAGGACAACTTCACCCGCTGTAACTCCGAGCGCCGGCTGCGCCTTTACAGCAAGTTCTACGATGCACCGGGCGAGGCGAAACCGGACTGGTGGATCATTGCCAAGTTCGCCCAGAAAATGGGCTACGACAAGGACGGTTCCTACCAGTGGAAGAATTCGAACGACGTGTTCGAAGAGGCGGCTCGCTTCGGCCGCAATGGTGTGCTCAACTATCACCCGTTGGTTGTCAAGGCGAAGGAAAAAGGTGTCAAGGGGCATGAACTGCTGCGCACCTACGGCACCGACGGCATCCAGACGCCGATCCGCATGAAGGATGGCGAACTGGTCGGCACCCAGCGTCTGCACGACCCGGCCAACGATTGGGATGAGGTCGAAGGCCAGGAGGTCAAGCGCAAGTGGTTGTACGCCTTCGGCACCCACAGCGGCAAGGCGATCCTGCTCAAGACGCCATGGGACTACCCGGGCTGGAGCCAGTTCTACAAGGCCGCATTGCCGCGCAAGGAAAAGGGCGAGGTGTGGGTAACCAACGGGCGGGTCAATGAAACCTGGCAGTCCGGTTTCGACGATCTGCGCAAGCCGTATCTGTCGCAACGCTGGCCGTATCCGATGCTGATCATGCACCCGGACGAAGCCAAACCGCGTGGCATCGAATCGGGCGACTTCGTCCAGGTCTACAACGACACTGTCTATATCCAGATGGGCGAACCGCAGGGCGTCAAGGAAGACGACCTGTACTTCGATACCTTAATGAAGAACGGCCACATCAAGACTACCGACGGTCAGTTCGTCGCGGTTGCGATCGTGTCGGAAGAGATGCGGCCCGGCGTGGTGATGGCCAACTTCAACTACCCGCAGGCGCCCGCGAACTCCGTGGTGCACGCGGTGCCCGACCCAATGACCAACAACTACCGCTACAAGCTCGGGCGCGGTGTGCTCACCAAGGTCGGCGAGTCGCCCTACAAGCACAGCTTCACCAGCATGACCCTCAAACCGCGCGACATCGTCTGAGGCCGTCGCCGCTTGAACTCACCGGGGCCCTCGGGCCCCGTTTTCCATCCCCGAAACCCTGGAGATTTGCATGAAAACAATCATCGTCACAGCCCTGCTTGCAACCGGTGTCGCGGGCTCCGCCCTCGCCGCCGAGCCGCTGGACATCGCCAAGAAGGCCAACTGTCTGGCTTGCCACGACGTCAACGCCAAGAAGGTCGGCCCCGCCTGGAAGGACGTCGCCAAGAAGTACGCGGGCGATGCCGGCGCGCAAGCGCGCCTGATGACCGCCGTCAAGAAAGGCGGCAAGGGTAACTGGGGCGCCATTCCGATGCCGCCCAACCCGACCATCAAGGATGACGATCTCAGAAACCTGGTGCAGTTCATCCTTGCGCTGAAGTAAGCTGGGCCGATCGTAGCGCGCGCCGCGGCAGAACGTTTGCCGCGGCGCGCGCGTCTTGACGCGAGGTGATAAATGCCGCATTCGAACTGGACCCAGCGCTTCGCGTTGTTCGACGGTGCCGACGCGCTCGTCTGCCGCCGTATCGAAGCGTCGGCCCTTCTGCTTCGCCTGCCGGTCAATGCCACGCTCTGCTCGCCTGAGCGGGCATTTGATGGTGCGCTGTTCATCGAGCATGGCGCACTCATGGGCGGTGTTGTCGGCCCCGGCGGAACCTGCGTGGGCGGGGCGGTGTATTCGCCCGGCGAGGCGTTTGTGCCCCTGACCATCGTCGAGTGCGTGAAAGAACTCCGCACCATGAAAGTGGCGGCCCCCCTGGTCGGACACCATGTGAGCAGCGACGCGCTGGCGACCCTGCTCGCGACGGCGCCCGAGCTGCATGCCCGTCTGCGTGCGCAGACGGCCCGCGACATCAACGGCATACTGGCCAGCGTATCCAACTTCCGGCGGACCGCGGTGGCCCGGTTGGCGGCATTCCTTGTCCGGATAACGCCAGAGCCAGAGGAGGCTGCGGGGTGTATCGACGATTTTCCGTGCGCCGTCAGGTTACCCGGGTCCAGGCGGCTCATTGCCTGGCACTTGGGCCTGTCCGGCGAGACGGTCAGCCGTGCATTCAGGCAATTGCAAAACGACGGGGCGGTCTCGCCCTTCAAACGCTCGGTCGTGCTCGTCAAGCCCTGTCGCTTGCGTGCCGCAGCGAGCGGCACCTGAATCGGGGTGTTGGTGTCAAGCAGCCGTCGGGGTTTCATGTCGGCCATCGACCACCGCAGTTTCCTCACCCGGCGCAGCAGGAAAGCTGCTTCACATCCTTGTTGAAGGTCTGCGCCGCGAGCTTCAAGCCCTCGACCATTGTCAGATAGGGAAACAACAGATCGGCCAGTTCCTGCACCGTCATGCGCTTGTGGATCGCCAGGGCAGCCGTCTGGATCAGTTCGCCGGCTGCCGGAGCGACCGCCTGCACGCCGATCAAGCGCCCGCTGCCGGCTTCGGCCACCAGCTTGATGAAACCCCGTGTGTCGAAGTTGGCAAGCGCGCGCGGCACGTTGTCGAGCGTCAGTGTGCGGGTGTCGGTCTCGATGCCGTCGTGGTGCGCCTCCGTCTCGCTGTAACCCACGGTGGCCACTTGCGGATCGGTGAACACCACGGCCGGCATGGCGGACAAGTCAAGGGCCGCGTCGTCGCCGGTCATGTTGATCGCGGCACGGGTGCCGGCCGCTGCCGCCACATAGACAAACTGCGGCTGATCGGTACAGTCGCCGGCGGCGTAAATGTGCGGGCTGCTCGTGCGCATGCCATTGTCGATGACGATGGCGCCTTGCGCATCGACCGCGATCCCCGCCGCGTCCAATGCCAGGCGGCGTGTGTTCGGCGTCCGGCCGGTGGCGACCAGCAGCTTGTCAGCAACAACGCTGTCGTGCTCGGTGGTCAGTACGAATTCGCCGCCCCGATGTACGACCTGACTGGCCACGGTGTGCTCCAGCACCTCGATCCCTTCGGCGCGAAATGCCGATGTGATGGTCTCGCCGATGGTCGGGTCTTCCCGGAAAAGTAAGGTGTTGCGGGCCAGAATCGTCACTTTGCTGCCCAGCCGGGCAAAGGCTTGCGCCAGTTCCAGCGCCACCACCGACGCGCCAATGACGGCCAGGCGTTCGGGAATGATGTCGCTCGCCAGGGCCTCGGTCGAGGTCCAGTAGGGGGACGTTTTCAAGCCCGGAATCGGTGGCACGGCCGGACTGGCACCGGTCGCTACCAGGCAGCGGTCGAACGCCACGATGTGCTCGCCACCATTGTTCAAACGCACGACAAGTCTCTGATCGTCCTCGAAGCGCGCTTCACCATGCAGTACGGTGATCGCCGGGTTGCCGTCCAGGATGCTTGCGTACTTGGCGTCGCGCAATTCATCGACGCGTGCCTGCTGCTGAGCCAGCAACCGCTCGCGCACGATCGTCGGTGCGATGGGCGGCATGCCGCCATCGAACGGGCTTTCGCGGCGCACGTGAGCGATATGGGCGGCGCGAATCATGATCTTGGACGGCACGCAGCCGATGTTGACGCAGGTGCCGCCAATGGTGCCGCGCTCGATCAGCGTTACGCGGGCGCCTTGTTCGACGGATTTCAGCGCCGCCGCCATCGCGGCGGCGCCGCTGCCGATCACGGCCACATGCAGATCGCGGCTGTTCATCTCATCCTCCCTCTTCCTCGTTCCGCCTCATGCGGGCATCGCAGCAGGCGGCTTGCGCCCGCCGACGATGCAGTGCGTAAAGGGTGATGCCAACAAAAATGACGAGGACCGGGATCAGCACGTAGTCGAGCCACCCGACCCAGGCGGACAGCCCCAGGACGCCAAACAGGAGCACGAGAATCGGTGTTGCGCAGCATACGGCAGCGATCACCGAGCCGATGATGCCGGTCTTGAGCAAGGTGTGGTTATCCATGGCCTACCTCTTGAGATCGGACGGATAGCCCGCATCGGTGGTTGCTTGGATGAGTTTCTGGACACTGGTCTTGGCGTCATCGAAAGTGACGCGCGCCTCGCGCCTGTCGAAGATCACCTCGATCTTGCTGACGCCCTCGACTCTGGAGAGTGACTTCTTGACGGTGATCGGACAGGCGGCGCAGCTCATGCCGACCACCGACAAGGTGACCGTCCGGGTGGCGGCCCGAGCGGGTGCGCTCACGGTGGTGGCGAGGATGAGCATGGCGACGAGCATCTTCACGGGGATATCCTCTCAGTAGAACAAGGGCAAGACGTAGGGAAAAGCGAGCGCAACTGCCACCAGCGCGGCCACGATCCAGAAGAGCAGCTTGTAAGCCATCCGCACGCCGGGTACGGCGCACACTTCGCCTGGCTTGCAGACGGCTGCCGGCCGGAAGATGGCGCGCCAGGCGAAGAGCAGCGCCACCAGCGCGACGCCGATGAAGACAGGCCGGTACGACTCGAGCACCGTCAGATTGCCGATCCAGACACCGGAGACGCCGAACATGACGAGCACAAGCGGGCCGAGGCAGCAGGTCGAAGCGAGGATGGCGGCCACCCCGCCGGTGGCGAGGGCGGCACGCCCGCTCTGCGGTTCCAACATGAAGCACTCCATTCAGGATCGTTGCGTCTAGGCTATTTCCGTAGCCGGCTACGGAGTCAACGCCCCGCTGGAGGTGGTGGGCTGGCAAGCCGCGCTCTTCTGACTCACCCTGCCGCGTGCGCTAACCTTGTTACCGTAGCTCACAACCGGAACCAGGCATCATGGACATCGCAACCGGGAACCTGACGATCGGTACACTCGCCAAGGCGGCGGACGTCACGGTCGAGACGATCCGCTTCTACCAGCTCAAGGGGCTGCTACCAAAGCCTGACAAGCCGTACGGGGGCATACGCCGTTACGCGGAGATGGACGTGGCGCGGGTGAAATTCATCAAGGCGGCGCAACGGCTGGGTTTCAGCCTGGAAGAGGTTGGCCAGTTGCTCACCCTGGAAGATGGAACACACTGCGATGAAGCTCGCGTGCTTGCGGTGCACAAGCTGCACGAAGTGCGCGAGCGGCTAGCGGTGTTGCGCAGCATCGAAACCGCCCTGGCCACCCTGGTGAACGATTGCTGCGCGGCGTCCGGCGCCGTCAAGTGTCCGATGATCGCAGCGCTGCGCAGGCACGGCGAATGAAATGCGCGTAGTGACCGTAAGGATTGCCCAGCCGCGCGCGTCCACAGGTGCATAGACTACGACTGCAAGCGACACAGACATGAATGTCCACCGAATCGCTCTTCTCGCCCTCCTCTCCGTGCTGGTGGATTTCTTCGACGGCATGCATCGCGTCCCGCAATCGCTTCGAGGCCGCCGGCGACCGGCTGCGGGCATCAAGGATCTTCGACGGGTACGGCGAAGACGTCGAGCAAGGGGCTCAGAACTCCGACTCGCTGCCCACCCCCTTCGCCCACTACCCGGGCGCGCTCGGCACCACGCCGGAGGCGGCGGCATGCCTCCGTGCCAACGACTACGCGCTCGATCATCTCGACTACGACTGGCGCCTCAACAACGCCGGCCGTGCCGGGTCGTGAGTCGACGGAGATGAGACGCATCGCGGAACGTCTCGGCACCCGGCTGGGCACGTGGCTCACCCGACCAGCGCACGTGCACGACACCTCGCCGCCGACCGACCCCGCGCTGCTGGCCGCCGCGCTGCGCCCTGGCGACGTGCTGCTGGTCGAGGGCCACAGCCGGATCAGCGTGGCGATCAAGTACCTGACCCAGTCCACCTGGTCGCACGCCGCGCTGTTCGTCGGCGAGGCCGTAGGTCGGGCGGCGCCGGACGGCTCGCCGCTGTGCTTCGTCGAAGCCGACGTGGTCGATGGCGTGCGCCTGGTGGGCGTGTCCGAATACGCCGGCCTGCACTGCCGCATCTGCCGCCCGGTTGGCCTAAGCGAGGTGGATCGCTGCCGCCTGATCGAGCATGCCTGCGCGCGCATCGGCCATCGCTACGACCTCAGGAACGTGCTCGATCTGGCGCGCTACCTGGTCCCCACCCCACCGGTGCCGCAGCGCTGGCGGCGGCGCATGCTCGCCTTTGGCAGCGGCGACCCCACGCGCGCAATCTGCTCGACCCTGGTAGCGCAGTGCTTCCAAGCGATTCGCTACCCAGTGCTACCACATATCGAGCGCCGCGCGGCAGCGCCCGGTACCTGTCCGGAATGCGTCGAGGAGATCCTGCGCGTACGCCACCACAGCCTCTTCGTGCCGCGCGACTTTGACGTCTCGCCTTACTTCGAGGTCATCAAGCCGACCCTGCTCGGCGGATTCGACTACCGACGCCTCGCTTGGGCGACAGCGCCGGACACGGATGGCTGACCATGCACCAGAACCGCCGCGGATCAACCGAATGCATCGGCGTGGCCGTGTTTTCGGCCCGACGTGCTTATCGGCGCGTGGCGGGCTGCCGCCGAAGCCTTCATCGGTGTCGGATGGGGCTCGAGCGAGGTGATGACGCAGACCCGAGAACGCCTCATCCGCCTGGGCTGGTAGCGATCGGGGCCGGCTACGCTGCGGGATGTCGACCGGCCCGCCGACTTCGAAAGACAGCCCGAGCTGATGCGCCTGACCGTGCATGGGCAGGACGCGGAACGACAGTAAGGATTGCCTCGCCCCGCCGACCAATAACAGGAGAGCTTGCGCACGACACGAGGTTCCCATACAACCAAAGCGCGGCCGCGCGATCGTGCCGTCCTACTGACTCCCGGGTCTCGCCATGGCCGCGCTCCAAATCATGCTCGCTCCACCCGACGCCAGACTACCGGCTCGTCGTCACCGAATGACTGCGCGCCGCAGCGCGCAAACCGGGAGAAAAAGAACATGCTGCGATGGCTTCCCCTAAAGCGCCTGTTGCACCCGGCGTCAGCCAGACACTCAGGAAGGCACGATCACGCGCGCGACCTGTTGTCCAGCCTGCTCGTCATGGCCTGGCTGGTCGAGGCGCGCGACCCATACACCGGCGGTCATCTGTGGCGGGTGTCGCGCTATGCCGAGTTGCTCGCCGAGGCGGCCGACCTCGACGATGCCGACATCGCGCGCATCAGCATCGGCGGCTTTCTTCATGACCTGGGCAAGATCGGCATACCCGATGCCGTCCTGAGAAAACCCGCCCCGCTCACGGACACGGAATTCGAGACCATGCGCACTCATCCAGAGGCAGGAATGCGGATGCTCGCGGGACACCCGCTGGCGACCGTGGTGCGACCCGCCATTCTGTTCCACCACGAACGCCCGGACGGCGACGGCTATCCGCGCGGTCTGAGCGGCGACGCCATCCCCGTCGACGCCCGTATCGTCGGCCTGTGCGACGCCTTCGACGCCATGACCAGCTCCCGCCCCTACCGGGCGGGCATCCCCGTGGGCGCCGCGCTCGAACGCATTCGCGAGAACCTCGGCGCCCAGTTCGATAAACGCCTGGGCACGATCTTCCTCGAACTCGGCGCCGCGGGTACGCTGAACCATGTTGCGGGGCACAGCGACGACGGCATTCCCCTGCGCGATTGTGTGATGTGCGGCCCGACGCTGGTGGTGCGCCGAGAAGATCGCGCCGGCGGCCACCTGTACTGCCGCAATTGTGGCGGGGAGTATGCGTTGAGCTCAGCTGCGTCCGGTGACCTTCAGGCCGAACCGACGGGGCGTGTCGGTTCGGCAAAGCAACTCGTCGCCGAAGCGGACTCGGCGCTCATCGCGCGCCTGGTTCAGGAGACTTCGCAGCGCATCCCCCTGCCGCGACTGCTCGAGGACGTGCCGGCATGAAACGTCTGTTATGCATCGCCTGCCGCTGGCCGATCGTCTGTTCGGCCCTGAAGGTCTCGCTGACCGTCGGCATCGTGCTCAATCTCATCAATCAGGGGGCGCCCACGTTCGCCGGGGAACCGCTGGACTGGAGCAAAATCGTGTTGAACTTCGTCGTGCCGTATTGTGTTTCGAGCTACAGCGCCGCACTCGCGGAGTGGCGTGCGACGAGGACGAATGCATGAACTGGTTCAAGTCGGAGAAATATCCATGCTGAGCTGCCGCGAAGTGAGCCGCCTGTCGTCCGAAGCGGGCGAGCGCAAGCTCGCATTGCTAGGGCGTGTGGCAGCACACCCTGATGTGCCGTGGCTGCCGCAACTTCCGTCTGCAGTTGGATTTTTTGCATCGTGCGGACGAGCGCTACCGCAGCGGCCAGCGAGAGGCGGATGGCGACTGAGCATGCAAGGAGAAGGACGATGCGTTCGCAAACCGGCCATTCCGATCACGCGGAAGGGCGATTCATGGCGAGGAGACTGAAATGAGTCCGACCATGGAGATCGTCAGACCGCACCAGACCGTCCTCATACTCCAAGGCGGAGGCGCGCTGGGTGCCTATCAGGGTGGGGTGTTCGAAGCGTTGCATGATGCCGGAAAAGACCCGGATTGGGTCATCGGCACCTCGATCGGCTCGATCAACGCTGCGCTCATCGCCGGCAATCGCCCGGCGCGGCGGCTGGAACACCTTTACGAGTTCTGGGCCCGGATGGGCCAAGGCCACTTCGACCTGCCCGGCGAAGCCAGCCTCGGCGACGGGCTGGCCTCGCTGTTCGGCCCGTGGCGTGCGCTGGCGACAATGACGGCGGGGCTACCGAACTTTTTTGCCCCGCGTTGGTGGCAGGGGTTCTGCGCCGGCCTCACGGTGCCGCCGGCCAGTGCCGGCATCTACGACACCACGCCGCTGCGGCGCACCCTCGAGGAACTGGTGGACTTCGATTACCTCAAGCACTCGCCGATCCGGCTCTCGGTCGGTGCGGTGGATGTGGAGAGCGGGCAGATCCGCTACTTCGACTCGCGCCTGGAGGCGATCGGTCCCGAGCACATCATGGCCAGCGGCGCCCTGCCGCCCGCCTTCGCGCCGGTGGCGATCGACGGGCGCCACTACTGGGACGGCGGCATCCACTCGAACACCCCGCTCGAACACATGCTGCGCGACAATCCGCGGCGCCACTCGCTGTGCTTCCTCGCCACCCTGTGGCCGCTCGCCGACACCGCGCCGACCACCCTCGCCGACGTGCTGCGGCGCGCCAAGGAGCTGCGCTACGCCAGCCGCGCCGACACCCTGCTCGGCCTCGAGCAGGAGCTGCACCGGCTGCGCCACAGCGTCTCCCTGCTTGCCGAACGCCTGCCCGAGGCGGCGCGCGCCGACGCGGAAGTCGCCGAGGCGATCCGGCTGGGTTGCCGCAGCACCTACCACGTCGTGCGCCTGCAGGCGCCGCGCCTCGAGCGGGAGGATCAGGCCAAGGACATCGACTTCGCCCCTGCCCGCGTGCGCGAGCGCTGGCGCGCCGGCTGCCGCGATGCCCAACGCGCGCTCGCCGCCCGCCCCTGGGAGGAGCCGGTCGCGGCCGAGGAAGGCGTCGTGCTGCACGACTTCGGCCCCGCCGCCGACGCATCCCCGGCCGGCACGCCGCAGGAGCCCGGCGTGGCCGCCCGCAACACGGGCATCCCGACCCTGTAAGGAATCGCCGCCCCCGTCTGTCCAATCAGGAAATCCACCCCCTGGAGCCACGCTTCCATGCACGACATCGTCAAGGACTACTACGGTCGCCAGCTCGCCTCGTCCGAGGATCTCAAGACCTCCGCCTGCTGCGACCCCACGCAACTTCCCGCCTGGCTCAAGCCGCTGCTGGCGCGCATCCACCCGGAGGTGCTGTCGCGCTACTACGGCTGCGGCCTGGTGAGCCCGGCGCTGCTCGACGGCTGCCGCGTGCTCGATCTGGGCTGCGGCTCGGGGCGCGACGTCTACGCCCTCGCCCAGCTGGTGGGCGAGCGCGGCGAGGTGGTGGGCGTAGACATGACCGAGGAGCAGCTCGAGGTCGCCACCCGCCACCGCGAGCATCACCGCGAGGCCTTCGGCTACGCCCGCGACAACGTGCGTTTCCTGCACGGCTACATCGAGCGCCTCAACGAGCTCGGTCTGGAGGCGGGAAGCTTCGACGTGATCGTCTCCAACTGCGTGGTCAACCTCTCGCCGGACAAGGAGGCGGTGCTCGACGGCGTGTCCCGCCTGTTGAAGCCCGGCGGCGAGTTCTACTTCTCCGACGTCTATGCCGACCGCCGCGTACCGGCCGAGGTGCGCAACGACCCGGTGCTCTACGGCGAATGCCTGGGCGGCGCGCTGTACTGGAACGACTTCCTGCGCCTGGCCCATCGCAGCGGCTTCGCCGACCCACGCTTGGTCGAAGACCGCCCGCTCGAGGTCACCGACCCCGCGCTCGCCGCCAAGGTCGGCAATGTCTGCTTCTACTCCGCCACCTATCGCCTGTTCAAGCTCGACGGCCTGGAGAGCGCCTGCGAGGACTACGGCCAAGCGGTGATCTACCGTGGCACGATTCCCGGGCACGAGAGCCGCTTCGTCCTCGACAAGCATCACGGCATCGAGGCCGGGCGGGTCTTCCCGGTGTGCGGCAACACCTGGCGCATGCTCGGCGAGACGCGCTTCGCGCCGCATTTCGACTTCGTCGGCAACTTCGAGCGCCATTACGGCCTGTTCGAGGGCTGCGGCGCGACCATCCCCTTCGGTCGCACAAGCGCCGACGACGACCCCGACTGCGGCTGCTGCTGAGGGCTTCCGATGCGCTCTTCCATCACCCGCACGGCGGCCCTGCTCTGCGCGCTGTGTTTCGCCGCCGGGGCGCAGGCGGCCGACGAGCGGCTGGTGCTCACCGGCTCGAGCACGGTCGCCCCGCTGGCGCTGGAGATCGGCAAGCGCTTCGAGCGCGAGAACCCCGGCGTGCGCGTGGACGTGCAGTCGGGCGGCTCCTCGCGCGGCGTCAACGACGCCCGCAGCGGCCTGGCCGACATCGGCATGGCCTCGCGCGCCCTCGAGCCCGCCGAGGCGGACCTGAACGCCGACGCCATCGCCATGGACGGCATCGGCCTCATCGTGCACGCCGACAACCCGGTCCACACCCTGGACGCGGACCAGGTGCGCGCCATCTACACCGGCGCGCTCACCAACTGGAAGGCGGTCGGCGGCCCGGACCGGCGCATCACCGTGGTGAACAAGGCCGAGGGGCGCTCCACGCTGGCGCTGTTCCTGCACCACTTCGGCCTGACGAACCGCCAGATCCGCGCCCAGGTGGTGATCGGCGACAACGAGCAGGGCATCAAGACCGTCGCCGGCAATCCCGGCGCGATCGGCTACGTGTCCATCGGCACCGCCGAGTTCGACCAGGCCCAGGGCGTGCCGATCCGCCTGCTGCCCATGGGCGGCATCGCCGCCACGGTGGACAACGTGGCGAGCGGCCGCTTCCCGCTGGCGCGCCCGCTCAACCTGGTGACGACAGGCACGCCGGGGCCACTCGTCCGCCGCTTCATCGCCTTCGCCCGTTCGGAGCGGGTCCGTGATCTCGTCCGCGAACAGTTCTTCGTCCCGCTCGCGCGTTGACGCGGCGTTGCGGCCGGCGCTGTTCGCCCTGGCCACGGCCTCGGCGGCGCTGCTCGCGCTGGTGCTGCTGTTCCTCGCCGGCGAATCCTGGCCGGCGCTGGCCGAGGGCGGCTGGCGGCGCTTTCTCGCGAGCGACGGCTGGTATCCGGCCAGCGGCGACTTCGACCTGTGGCCGATGGCCTGGGCGACGCTCGCCGCCGCCACCGGCGCGCTCGCGATCGCCCTGCCGCTGGGCGTCGGCGGCGCGATCTTCACGCGCTTCTACGCCCCGCCGCCCCTCGCCGCGGCGTTCCGGCGCCTGCTCGGCCTGCTCGCCGGCATCCCCTCGGTGGTCTTCGGGCTGTGGGGGCTCACCGTGCTGGTGCCCATCCTTGCACGCTGGCAGCCGCCCGGCACGAGCCTCGCCGCCGCCATCCTGATCCTCGCGCTGATGGTGCTGCCCACGGTGGCGCTCACCGCCGACTCAGCCCTGGCGGCAGTGCCGCCGGACTGGCTCGCCGGGGCGCATGCCCTGGGCCTGACGCGCAGCGCCACGGTGCTGCGGGTGGCCCTGCCGGCGGCGCGGGCCGGCATCGCCGGCGGCGCGCTGCTCGCCGCCGCGCGTGCGCTGGGCGAGACCATGGCCGTGCTGATGGTCGCCGGCAACGTGGTGCAGACGCCCACCGGCCTGTTCGAGCCGGTGCGCGTGCTCACTGCCAACATCGCGCTGGAGATGGCCTACGCCGCCGGCACCCATCGTGCCGCCCTGTTCGCCTCCGGGCTGCTGCTCACCGCCCTGGTGGCGCTGCTCGCCTGGAGCGCCGCGCGCGTCGGAGAGCGCACGAATGCGTAGCGCAGCGACGCGCCCCGCCGAGCGCCTGTTCACCGTCGCCGTGTGGGCGGCCGCCGGCGCCGTCGCGGCGGTGTTCGCCTGGATGCTGGCGGACCTCGTCGCTGCGGGCGCGGCGCGGCTGTCGTGGTCCTTCCTCGTCGACGCGCCGGCCAGCGCCGGACGCGCGGGCGGCATCGGCCCCATTCTGGTGTCGACCCTGCTGATCCTCGCGGTGGCGATCGCCGCCGCCCTGCCGCTGGGCCTGGGCACCGCGGTGTGGCTGGCCGAGTTCGCCCGCCGCGGCAGCCGCGCCGCGCGGCGCGTGCGCCTGGCGCTCGACGTGCTCGCCGGCGTGCCGTCCATCGTCTTCGGCCTGTTCGGCAACGCGCTGTTCAGCGTCTGGCTGGGGCTGGGTTTCTCCATCCTCTCGGGCGGCCTGACCCTCGCCTGTATGGTGCTGCCCATCCTCATCCGCAGCACCGAGATGGGGCTCGCCGCGGTGCCCGAGGACTGGCGCCGCGGCGCCGCGGCGCTCGGCCTGTCGCGCGCCGCCGCGCTGTGGCACGTCATCCTGCCCGCCGCCGCACCGGCCCTGTCCGCCGGCCTGATGCTGGGCATCGGCCGGGCGATGGCCGAGACCGCCGCGCTGATCTTCACCAGCGGCTACGTGGACCGCCTGCCCGGCTCGCTCATGGACTCCGGGCGCGCGCTGGCGGTGCACATCTACGAGCTGTCGATGAACGTCACCGGCGGCGACGCCAACGCCTACGCCTCGGCGCTGGTGCTGATCGCCCTGCTGCTCGTCATCAACGGCCTGGCCGCGCTGCTCGCCGAGCGCTGGCTGGGCCGGAGGATCGTTACGTCATGACCGGAACCGCACCCTGCGCGCCCTACACCCTCGGCGATCTGGCCGAGGGCACGCCCTGCTGCGTGCCGCAGCCCCACCTCGAGATCCGCGACCTGTCGATCGCCTACGGCGGCCAGCCGGTGCTCGCCGGGGTCGGCCTCGACATCCCGCGCGGCTGCATCACCGCCCTCATCGGCCCCTCGGGCTGCGGCAAGACCAGCTTCCTGTCGGCGCTCAACCGCCTCACCGATCTCATTCCGGGCTGCACGGTGCGCGGCATTGTTCGCCTCGACGGAGGGGACGTGTTCGATGCGCAGGTCGATACGCTCGCGCTGCGCCGGCGCATCGGCATGATCTTCCAGCGCCCCAACCCGTTCCCGCTGTCGATCCGCCGCAACCTCGACATGCCGCTCAGGGAGCACGGCGTGAGGCGCCGCGACGAGCGCGAGGACCGGATCGAGGCGGCGCTGCGCGGGGTCGGCCTGTGGGACGAGGTGCGCGAGCGCCTCGATGCCCCTGCGCTGGGGCTGTCGGGCGGCCAGCAGCAGCGCCTGTGCATCGCCCGCGCGCTGGTGCTGCAACCGGAAATCCTGCTCATGGACGAGCCGTGCAGCGCGCTCGATCCGCTCGCCTCGGCGGTGGTCGAGGAACTCATCTTGCGTCTCGCTGGCCGACATACTATTGTCATAGTCACCCACAATCTTGCGCAGGCGCGGCGCATCGCCAATTACGCGGCCTTTTTCTGGATGACCGAGCAGGTCGGCAAGCTCGTCGAGTTCGGCCAGTCGCGCACGCTGTTCGACGCTCCCAAGCACAGCCTGACCGCGGCCTACGTTTCGGGGCGCAGCGGGTAGCTACGGCGGGGCATTGCGCGCCGACGAGAAAATTGTGGTGCGCTCGCGTAAGGAAATTGCCATGAGATACGACTAATCCTCGCAGCACGAGGCGGCGCAAGCGGTCTCGCCAACTCAGACGCCACTTGGGAGAATCCGATGAACCGACCCACCAAGGCCCGCAACGGCCGAATCGCCACCCTGATCTCTACCGGCCTGCTGGCCACCGCCCTCGGCGGCCCCGCACTCGCCAATCCCTGCGCACCGCGCAATCCCTGTGCGCCGCGCGCCGCCAATCCCTGCGCGGCGAAGAATCCATGTGCCGCAAAGAACCCCTGTGCGGCCAAAAACCCGTGCGCTGCGAAGAATCCGTGCGCTGCCGGCGCCGGGATCGATCCGAAGGACATCGTCCGCCCTGCCGGCTACACGCCCTACCGCGGCAACCGGGCGAGCCTGGTTGCCGAAGGCGAGCGCCTGTTCAAGGACGCCAGCCTGTCCACCAACGGGATGTCGTGCAACACCTGCCACGTGGGCAACAACGCCTACCAGGCGACCTTCGCCAAGCCCTATCCCCACAAGGTCGCAATGGCAACAAGCGACGTCGGGCTGAATCAGATCCATCTCGACGAGATGGTCCAGCTGTGCATGGTCAAGCCGATGGCCGCCAAGCCGCTGCCGTGGAAGTCGAAGGAGCTCGGCGCACTGGTGGCGTACGTCGAAGAGGTGCAGAAGGGGTTCAAGCCCACCGCCGCGGCCAATCCATGTGCGGCGAAGAATCCGTGCGCGGCGAAGAATCCGTGCGCGGCCAAGAATCCGTGTGCGGCCAAGAATCCGTGTGCGGCGAAAAACCCGTGTGCCGCCAAGGCCGCCAACCCCTGCGCCGTGAAGAAATAGACCGTCATGTCGCTTGGGAGGGGGACGGTACGGGTGGCCGCGCGGGCGCTGTCGTATCTTGCGCTGACGCTTGCCCTCGCCGCCTGCGATCCTGACACGCCGCCGTCCCCTCCTCCGGCGGCGGCGCCGGAGAATCCCTCCCTCTTTCTCGACCACCACTGGCAACGGCCGCTCGCTCCCCAAGGTGAGGCACCATCCAGGTTCGGCACGCAGGAAGCGTCCCTCGACCCCGCCGCGTGCGGCAACTGCCACACGCAGCAGTTCGCCGACTGGCAAACCTCCCTGCACAGCCGGGCGATGGGGCCGGGCCTGCTCGGGCAGTTGCAGGAGATGGACCCCGACGCCGTCGACGAGCACCAGAGCTGCCTGCGCTGCCATGCGCCACTTGCCGAGCAGGCCGAGGACCTGCAACACTCCCTCGCCGGCACCGTGGCATCGCTCACCGACGGCGCCGCCTTCTCCCATGGCCTTACCTGCGCCGCTTGCCACGTGCGCGGCCACCGGCGCTTCGGCCCGCCGCGCCGCGACGGCAGCGCCCCCGCCGCCGACGACGCCCTACCCCACGACGGCTGGCAGACCAGCGCCGCCTTCGAGGACGCACGCTTCTGCACCGCCTGTCACCAATTCGAGCCCGACGGCTACGCCCTCGAGGGCAAGCTGCTGGAGAACACCTACGAGGAATGGCGCGCGAGCCGCCACGCGCGGGAAAATCGCCCCTGCCAGTCCTGTCACATGCCCGATCGGCGCCACCTGTGGCGCGGCATCCACGATCCCGACATGGTCCGGTCGGGCATCTCCATCGACACCACGGCGCCCGCCGGCGCAGCAGGGCGTATCGAGGCCGAGCTGCGTATCACCAATCACGGTGTGGGCCATGCCTTCCCGACCTATGTCACACCGCACGTAATCGTCGAAATCGGCCAGACTGAGGCGAACGGCGAATTCATCCCGGACACTGTCGAGCGCCACCTGATCGCCCGCGACGTAAGCCTGGATCTCACTCTCGAGCGCGCCGATACGCGCATCCTGCCCGACGAGCTGCGCCGCTACGGCTACGACCGCCCACGGCACCCTCGCGCCGCCGGCCTGCACACGCGCATCCGCGTCGAGCCCGACGCCTTCTACGCCGCGTTCTACCGCACGACGCTGCGCCAGCCCGGCGTCGTCAAGGGCCGCGAGACTCTCGTCCGGGCACTGCACGCGGCCGAACGATCCGGCTACGTGCTGTACGAGTCGACGCAGGCGCTGGCGGCCAGCCAATGAATGCCGTTCGGGCGAAGGAGGCGGCCATGCCTAGCGGCAGCGCGGAGGAGAAGAGTTTCCGGATTCACAAGCTGGTGAACGGCGCGATCATCGTTCTTGCCCTGCTCATCGTGCTCGAGGGCGAGGCGCTGACCGAGTGGAGCGCCATGGCGACCATCGTGGTCACGCTCGCCGCCACCGGCGTCGCCGACGCCTTCGTTCGCGCGCTGGTGGTTGGCCACGTGTTCGCCGCCGACTTCTACAACCACCGCATCCAGAAGTTCGCCGCGAACGGCACGTTTCTCACCGCTTTCGGCGCGAAGGGCAGCGGCCCGGGTCGATTCAGTTACGCCATCGCCGTCGCGGTGGCGGACGACGGGACCGTCTTCGCGGTCGACTTCAGCAACAACCGCGTCCATAAATGGAGGCAGCAGACGCGATGAAGGCGGACACCGCTCAGGCTGCCGCCGCCGACCCATCGACTTGCGCGCGAAGCGCGCCGCGACGGTCTCGGACGCTTTCTCCCTTCTCGGCGCCCTTCTGCACACCTGCCGGATGGTTCTTCTCACCTTGCAACACGGATACCCGTCCCTCCGTCCGGGTGCTCGGACTACATGCGGCCCAGCAAGCCAAAGTGATACGGGCTGCAGTCCTGAAGATCGACGTCCGCGATACGCTCGAAGCCGGCTTGCGCCATCCAGGTCCGGCATTGTTCGGGGGACGGACGAATGGCCAGCGACGGGCCACGGGGCGTCGCGATGTCGCTGCGCCAGTGAACGACCGAGAGGCTGCCGCCTTCGCCCAACACGCGGCGCGCTTCGCGCAGCAGCGCAACGGGCTCTTCGAGATGAAGCAGGTTGTAAATCATGGCATGACTTTGCGACGCATCGGCCAGGCCCGAACCCGCGGCCACGAAATCGCGCATAGCGACCCGGATGTTGCCCACTCGCCCGGCTTCCGCCTTCCGGGCGACGATCACCACCATCTGCGGCTCGATGTCGAGCGCAGTGACGATGCCGGACACCCGGCGGGCGGCGGGGAGGGTGAAGCTGCCGTAGCCGCAGCCGAACTCGACCACATCGCCGGCCCGCCCGTCGTCGGGGAGCAGGCGATCGAGCATCGCCTCGGGGTCGAAAAACGTCGCCCAGTAGGCTTCGTCCGGCATGCCGCTTTCACGCCCTTTCATGACCGCAAGGCCTGTTCCAGATCGGCGATCAGGTCGGCGGCCTCTTCCAGGCCCACGGACAGCCGCAGCATGGCGTCCGGGATGCCGCGCCGGGTCCGCTCCTCGGGCGTGAGGCCATGGTGGGTGGTGGTGCACGGCTGCGTTACCAGACTCTCGGCACCGCCCAGACTAGGTGCCAGGGCGAACAGGCGCAGACGGTCGGCGACCCGGGTGGCGACGGCGCCGTCGCCCTTCACCTCGATGCTCAGCATGCCCCCGAAGCCGTGCATCTGCGCCTTGGCAAGGGCATGGCCCGGGAACCCCGGCAGGCCTGGATAGAACACTCGGGAGATCCGGGGATGCCGGGCCATGGCTTCGGCCACGGCCTGGGCCGAGGCGTTCTGCTGGCGCACCCGAACCACCAGGGTGCGCAGGCTGCGGGCGAGCAAAGAGGCCGTCTCCGGCGCGATCATGGAACCGAGGTTCTTGCGCCAGTTCCAGATCGGCAGGAGCAGTTCACTGGATCCCATGATGGCGCCGGCGGTCAGGTCGCTGTGCCCGCCGAGATACTTGGTGGCGCTATGCACGACGAAATCGGCACCGAGTTCGAGGGGGCGCTGATTGACCGGCGATGCGAAGGTGTTGTCGACCGCGACCCGCGCGCCGCGGGCATGCGCCCTGGCGGCGATGGCCCGGATATCGACCAGTTCCAGAGTCGGGTTGGCGGGCGTCTCGAAGAAGACGAGTTTCGCGCCACCGGCCAGCAACGCGTCGAGACGGTCGATCTCACTGCCAAGGATGAGATGGGTCTTGATGCCCAGCAGCGGCAGTTGGGTCGCGAGCAGTTCCAGGGTGCCGCCGTAGGCATCGCCGATGCAGACGATGCCCTCGCGGCCATGGGTCAGGAAAAGCGCCGTTTCCGCCGCCATGCCGGAGCAGAAGGCCCAGGCCGCCTCGGCGCCTTCCAGGCCGGACAGCGTTTGCTCCAGGGAAAAGATGCTGGGGTTCAGGCCGTAGCGGGTGTAGAGGGCGCCCGGTTTCCTGCCGTCGACGACGTCGAGGAGATCGGCGGTGGACGGAAAGGCGAATGTGGTGGTGTTGTAGATCGGCGTGTGCGGACAGCCGTGGGCATCCTTGAAACCGCTGCCGTGGATGCTGCGGGTGGACATACCGTGCTCGTTGTTTTTCATGTTGTATGAACGCTCCAGAGGTGTTCTATCGGTTCGGTATTGTGACCGCCGGAAGGGGCAGCGAACGTTCAGAAGACCAGCACCTTGTCGGCTGCCGCCGTCCAGGCGGCCAGTTCGCTCAAGGTGCTGCGGCGCGCGCCCTCGACCAGCTCGTCCGCCTTGATGCCGCGGGCATCCAGGCAGGTGCCGCACAGCCCCACCTCGCCGCCGGCCATGCGCACCATGTCACCCGCATTGTAGTAGCCCTCGGGCACCTTCTGGCCCGCCTTGGCGCAGGCCACGGCGTCGCCCATCAGGAACAGGCGAACCGACTCGCCGTCGCGCTTGGCCAGCGCGCGGGCGAGGCGAAGGGCGTTGTAGCTGCGTTCGCTCCCGTAGGGAGCGTCATTGAGGATGAAGAGTGTCTGCATGGCGAAGTTCCCGTGTCGTTGAAGTTGACGTTCTGTTCGGACCGCCCGGTCCCCTACTCGCTCGACGTCTCGAGCGGGAGGCCGCCAGCGGCCCATTCGCTCACGCCGTCGCTAATTTTCCCGGCGACAAAGCCCCGGGCGCGCAACAGCTGCACTGCTTCGTCGGACATGAGGCAAAACGGCCCACGGCAGTAGGCGACGATCATGCGATCCGCCGGCAGGTCGGCCAAGCGCATTTCCAGTTCGACCAGGGGTAGGGAGCGGGCAAACGGCAGATGGCTGGCGTGGAACTCGCTGGCAGGACGTACGTCGATCACGACGATTTCCCCTTGCCGCGCCTTCTCCAGCAGACTTTCCCGGCATTCCGAAACCAGGGTGCCCGGCTCACTTGTCATCTGTTCAAGCGCGACACGCAGCTCGACCAGGTGCTCCTCGGCGGTTTCCCGAAGCACGACCCACAGTTGGGCCACATCTTGGCCGCTCAGCCGGTAATGGATGTATTTCCCTTCGCGCCGGGTCTCGACGAGCCGCGCCTCCCGCAAGGCCTTGAGATGGGCACTGACCAAGCGCACATCGACGCCGGCCTGGGCCGCCAGCGTTTCGACGCTCTTCTCCCCTTGCGCCAGCAATTCGATCAACTCCAGCCGTTTCGGGCTGGACAGGGATTTGCCAATCCGGGCGACTTGCTCGTAGAGCAGATCTTTCAACGCTCGCTCATTCATAACAACAATCTAGCGATTGTTTGAACGTAAATCAAGTACGAATAGCTCCACTCGTGGCGTCCATTGGGCACCTCGAAAAACCTCGACTCGCCCGCCCTTCGTAAAATTACTTTGTCCTGAATCTTGCCTCCCCTGAATCCCATGAAAGCACGTACCGCCATCAAGACAGACCTGTTCGCCGACGAGCACCACCGCCGGAAGATCGACTCGCTGGGCGATCCGCTGACCGAGATTGAGTCGCACATCGACTTTGCGGCGTTGGCCGCGGAAGTGGATCGAGTTGCGCCGCGCCCGATCAGTGCGCAAGGCGGGCGTCCGCCGTACCCGACCGAGACGATGGTTCGCATCCTGGTGTTGAAGCGCCTGTACAACCTCTCGGATGAGCAGATGGAATACCAACTGCTCGACCGCATGAGCTACAAGCGCTTTTGTGCTCTGGCCAGCGCGACGAACGTGCCAGATCGCACCACCGTGTGGACCTTCGAGAACCGGATCGGTGTAGCCGGCGCGAAGCTTGTGTTCGACGGCGTCTCGGCGCAGTTGCTCAAGAAGGGGTTCATCGCACGAGGCGGTCAGATCGTGGACGCCACGCTGGTGCCCGCCCCCAAGCAGCACAACCGCCGGGGCGAGAAGGAGCTGATCGAGCCAGGCGCGATGCCCGCCGATTGGAAGCCTGCGAAGCGCCGGCAGAAAGACATCGACGCCACCTGGACCAAGAAGCACGGCAAGAGCCATTTCGGCTACAAACTGTCGATCAACGTCGACAAGAAATACAAGATCATCCGCCGGATCGAGACCGACACGGCCAGCACGCACGACAGCCAGCACTTTGACAATGTCTTCGACACGAACAACACGAGCCGCGACGTCTATGCCGACCGGGGCTACCCGTCCGAAGCGCGTGACGCATGGCTGAAGGAGAACGGCTTTCGGAACCGGATTCAGAGGAAGGGCCGGCGCAACAAACCGCTGTCCGAGTGCCAGCAGCAGCGCAACCGGCGCATCGCCAAGACGCGCGCGCGGGTCGAGCACGTGTTCGGCGCCATGGAGCAGATGGGTGGCAAGCTGCTGCGCACCATCGGTCAGGCGCGGGCGAACTTTGCGATGACGATGATGGCGGCCTGCTACAACTTGAAGCGGCTGGTGTACTTCAGCAAGGCCGGAATCGAGGCCTACTGACGCCCGAAATGGGCCGAATCGCCGATGCCTGAGGCGATTCGAAGCGAAAACGGGGCAACGCGGCTGCGAAAGGCGGCGATTTGCCAAAGAAATTGAGCCGAGTTCGGTCGCGATCATCGTTGTGCGGCGGGATTCACTGAAAATCTCGGGTTATTCGAGGTGCCCATTTGTTGTAGCGGGTTGCCGAAGCGTGTGTTGGTGATGGGCACCGGGTGTCCAAGGTTTCGGTCGTCTGGCGCTACTGCGGCGAGATGATTGGCGTGGCGGGCGCTGTTTTGAAGGCTTGAAATGTCAGCGGGGTGACGATGCGATGACGGGATGATGTTCAAACGATGACGCAGAGGTGAAATCCGATGCTCGCGATTCTCGGCGGGCGACGCTGATTGCTATTTGGACGGTTGGACGGGACACCTTGATGCTGCCGGCGACGTTTTCCGATTGAGTGGCGCGGCGGCCCTGGGCGTCCAGGGTGTAGCTGTGGCTGGACTTTGTCGTCGTGCCGTGGAGATTGCTTCTGTTCTCGAGGCTGCCGTCCTCGTACCAGCTTTGCGTGGTGCGTAGCCCCGCGTCGAGCTTCTGTTCGATCAGGCGTCCGCCGGCGTCGAAGGTAAAACCGATGTTCTGGCCGTTGGGGGCGGTGAGGGTGGCCAGGCGCCCGACGGCGTCGTAGGCGTAGCTGGTGCTGTGGCCGTCCGAGTCCTCGACTTTTGACAGGCGCCCGCCGGGGCTCCAGGTGTAGGTGAGGGTTTTGCCAGCGCGGCTGTCGGTGACTGTCTGGATGCGGTGGGCGGCATCGTAGGTATAGTCGTAGCGGATGATGCCGAGGCCCGCGCCGTCTTTGGTATCGACTTGGGTGATGCGCCCGAGCGCATCGCGGCGGTAGCTGCCGCTCTGCGCGCCGGGCACGACACGCTGCTTGATGAGGCCTTGCGTTTCGCCATCGATGCCGGCCGCGCCGTAGCTGTAGCCGGTGCTCTGGCTCGCGAGCGCCTGTTCCGGGCTTTGGCTGCTGATCAGTTCGTTGTGTGCGTTCCAGCTCCAGCGCCAGGTGTTGCCCAGGGCGTCGGTTTCGGTCAGCTTGCGGCCGAAGTCGTCGAAACTGGCCTGGAACTGGCGTTTGACGTTGAGGCCATCGAGGCTGCAGGCGCTGCTCGAATTGGCGTTGCTACGACATGCGGCGCGATGCGCTTCGCTTGTGACGCCCTACAGGTTGCGGCTTACGCGCACCGAACTGCACTGCCCATGGCAGAACGGACGCATTGAGCGCTTCTTCGGCACGCTCAAGGATCGGCTCGATCTACGCCCTGTGCTCGACGGCGCGCAACTGGACAAAGACTTGGCGACCTTCCGCTTCTGGTACAACCGCGTGCGTCCGCATCAGAATCTGGACGGGTGCACGCCGTCGGAGGTGTGGCGCGGGGTCGATCCGCTCAAACGGCGCGTTCGTCTGCGGCGGTGGTTCAGCGCCTGGGATGGTTTGTTGCTGGGGGAGCGCTATTTGTTGTAGCGGGTTGCCGAGGTCGCGGATCGGACAGGGGCGCGAGGTGTCCAGGGGTTTGCTCGTCTCGGTGCGCGCGGACGGGGCGGCAGCTTGGGTCGCCGGTGTTCGGGATGGCTTGAAATGTCAGTGGGGTGACGGTGCGATGACGGGATGATGTTCAAACGATGACGCGGAGGTGAAATCCGCCGCTCGCGATTCTCGGCGGGCGACGCGAGAGGCTATTTGGACGGTTGGACGGGACAACATCGCACAGGTGACGATCACCAGTATCTCCGTCAAGTCATACGCTACGCGCCCGCGGCGCGGGTCTTCGATTACGGCAAGGTGTTCCACCAGCGTCTTTCCCATCGGTCGCCCAAAAGACGAGAGTGGACGGGATTTTTACGCTGTGCACAAGTCCTTTGTTGCTCGAGGACTTATAAATATGCCAAGTAGGTGCAATCGCCCTGCATTTTCACCGACGTGTTCGGCGCGCCATAACAAAGTTCCGTCAGCCCATTGCTCAGCTGAGCTAAACATGACATGTTCTTCAATCGAGCAGGCAACTACTGGGTACTTTGTTGACACGCGCTCAAGCTCACGCGGTTTGAGAAAACGGTGGTTACATCTTGTGGCAACCACGAGGTACCAACCACCGGGCAACGCATATCCAGACAGGGGCGCACATGCGCAATGACAAGATTGCCCTGTACGGACCATATCGAACTCGGAAAGAGCGCTATCGGGATCAGTGCACTTAATCGCAAGCAAGGATAGAGAGTGGCCCACTATTTTGAGTATCCCGATTGCATCATGCTGGTGTTCGCCTTGTTGGGGTAGAGCAGAACTCCACCGCCCGCAACCCCCGCCGCGAAACTGCTACTGACAATCTCAGATCAGAAGTACTGGCTCAACAGGATAATCAAGCCGAGCGCAACCATGGCTAGGCCGTATACTGGCAATCTCTGCGACGCACTATTTCGAAGCAACTTTACCTTGCTTGCAGCCTCTAAGCCGGACTTAGAATGTTTTCTGTAGATTCGGGCTTGAATGTCTAGAATCGAATGCAGATGATCGGATTTCCCTAGCAAGAAAAAAGCGATACCGACGGCAATAAGCGCCCATCCCGCTGCAAGAAGACTTGTTGAATCATGCACGCCTCTGAAGAAATCAAGCATCACTATTTTGCATATACTGATTGCGTCATATTAGAATTTGCCTTGTTGGGGTACAAAAGAAACCCGCCTCCAGCCCAGCTTGACGATACGTTTTCGAGTACTGAATCGTAGTTTGCCATAGCTGTTTGCGCCGTAGCAGAAAGTTGCAAAGCGTCGACAGCGTTGGTGATAAGCGACGAGCCATGGGCTCCCACACTCACTGGTAGGTACTCGGTGCCTTGCCAGGCAGCCCGAAAGTTGGTTAGCTCGGAGAAGCTTGCGAGCTTGTTTGACTGAAGCGCGCTACCTACAGTCGCCAAATCAGGAATGACGCCGACAGGAATTCTTCCGCTTGCAAGGTCAATCGTGAGGTTGCCCGCCACTGCCAATAGCTGTGCATCCCTATTGCCCGGATAGGCCAATCCTGCACCTAGCTCAAACAGGCTTGATGGCACACTTGGTTGCTGATCGCGTAAGGCGCTAATGAAATTCTGTGCATTAAGAGTAAAATCTGCCGAAGACTTACCCACCAATGCGGTGCCAAAGCCAACTGCGCCTACCCCAGCAACTTTTGTCAGAAATGTGGGTTCTGGGGCTGCGAGCAACGCACCCCCACCGAGTGTCGTTGCGCCTCCAACTATCACTCCGGCGCCACCCGAGAGCATCCCTAGGCCAGAACTGAGAGCATCGCCCCATCTGACGTACCCCGTCGGATCATTCGCATTGACCGGATTGTTCCCCGCGTAGACATAGAAGCTCATGTCCCCGGAGGCGAAGCCGATCGGGTCTTCCGAGATGAACCGCCCGATCACCGGATCGTAGTACCGCGCCCGGTAGTAGTACAAGCCCGAGCCGTCATCCTCGCGGCCGGTGTATTTCAACCGGTTCGGGCTGGCGCCGGTGCTGGAGACGGTTTTTCCGAAGGCGCTGTAAGCGATCGCCTGCGAGGTGCCGCCGTTGTGCCCAGTCACCGCCGTCACGTTGTTCACGTTGTCGTGATGGAACAGATAGGGCTTCGTCTTGCCGTCCGTGTCCTCCATCCACGCGGCCACCAGCTCGTCGATGGAGCTGCCGCGGAAGTACTTCTCCTTGAGCACGCCGCCGGCATAGACCGATTCGAGGTGCTCGCCTTCGAGGAAGTAGTCGCGGTTGCCCAGGACGCCGCCGCTCCTGCCGATGCGGTAGTCCATCGGGTCGTACTCGTAGACCTCGGTGCCGTTGCCGTCGGTGAGCGTCCACAGCCGGCCCTTGGCATCCCAGGTGAGCGTCTTGGCGCCCACCCCGCTCTGACTGGTGAGCCGGCCTTCGAAGTCGTGGGTGAAGCTCGCCTCGACCGTGCCGCTCGTGCTGCCAATGCGGACGTTGGCCAGCCGGTTGGTGCCGGCCGTGTAGCTGTAGTAGCGGGTGCTGGCGTTCGGCGTCAGGCTGCCGCGCGTCGCCGTCTTGCGGTTGCCCACCTTGTCGTAGCCGAAGGCTTCGTCATCGGCCGTGCCGGGATGGTCGGCGGTCTCGAGGCGGTAGAGCGCGTCGTAGGCGTAGCTGGCGGTGCCCGCGCCGTCGTCGGTGGTGAGGATGTTGCCCACGCGGTCGCGGGTGTAGGTAGTCGCCGAGACGGTGGAGCCGGCTGCGTCGAACTGGCTTTGCGATTCGAGCCAGCCGTTGGCATCGAAGGTGCGCGTCTCGCGCGCGCCGTTGGCCGTGACCCGGCTCAGCAGCCGCCCGGCCGGGTCGTACTGGTAGTCGACCTGCGTGTAGTCGGGGTTCCTGAGCATCACCAGCCGGTTGGCGGCGTTGTAGACGTAGGCCGTAGTGCTGCCCTGGTAGGTGGTCTTGGTGAGGATGTTGCCCACCGCGTCGTAGGTGAAGCTCAAGCTCCGGCCGCGGCTGTCGGTCTTGCTCGTCAGCCGGTTCAGGCGGTCGTACTGGAAGCTGTAGCTGACCGATCCGTTGGCCGCCGCGCTGCGGTTGCCGGCGGCGTCGTACGCATAGGTCTCGGCGCTGGCGTCGACGAGGTAGTCGACCCGCATGAGGCGGTTGGCCGCATCGAAGCTGTAGCGGGTCACCTCGCCGAGGCGGTCGGTCTTTTCAAAGACGCTGCCGGCCTCGTCGGCCTTGTAAGCGATGCTCTTGCCGCTGTGGTCGGTCTCGCTCTTCAGCCGGCCCAGGTCGTCGTAGGCGAAGGACCAGGTCTTGTTCTCGGCATCGGTGACGGTGAGGCGGTTGCCGGTGAGGTCGTAGGTGAAACGGGTCTCGCCGTTCAGCGCGTCGAGGATGCGGGTGACGCGGTTCAACTCGTCGTACTGGCGGGATTCGGTGCAGCCGTCGCTGTTCTTTGGTTGCAGAGCGGCCTGCGCGTTGGCGTCGATCACGCAGGTGAGGTTGCCGTTCTCGTCGTACCGGTACTCGCTGCGATGTCCCTTGGCGTCCACCGTGGCGGTCTTGCGGCCGAGGGCGTCGACCTCGAAGCGCACCGTCTCGCCGTTGGCGTTGGTGATGCCCACCACGTCTCCGCGCTGGGAGTATTTGGTCTCGGTGCGGTAGCCGGTGGCGTCGATCACGGCCGTGCGCCGGTTCATCGCGTCGTATTCGAAGCGCGTGGTGTGGCCTTCGGCGTCCAGCACGGCGATCACGTTGCCGGCCTCGTCGTAGCTGTAGGTGGTGGTGTTGCCTTCGGCGTCGGTCTCGGTCTTGACGCGGTCGGCGGCGTCGAAGGTGCGCGTGAGCACGTCGCGCACCTCGAAGGTGGCGTCGGGCTTCTTGAACTGATGCGTCACCTTCCACAGCTGGCCGTTGGCATCGAAGCTGTTGATGACCTCGTTGCCGAGGCTGTCGGTGGCCTTGATGACGCGGTCCAGCGCGTCGTAGTCGTAGCGGGTGGTCAGGTCGATCAGCGCGGCGTTGGTCGGGCTGGTACGGCGCTTCAGGGTCTCGGTCTTGACCCGGCCGAGGCTGTCGTAGGTGGTGGTCCTGGTGACCGTGACACCCGAGGGCATGCCGACGATCTGCGCCTGGCTGACGTTCAGGCCGTTGTCGGTGTAGGAGAGGCGGGTTTCGCGGTAGCGGGTGGCATCCAGGTACTGGCGCGAGGTGTTGAGCGTGGCGTTGCCGTTCCAGCACAGGCTGGCCAGCAGCACGTTGCTGCTGCCCGACAAGGCGCTGATGCGCGTTTCCTTGGGGCGGTTGGTGTAGTCGCAGCCGGAGGTCGCGGCGGCAAACGTCGTGGTGCTGGTGGTCCCACGCTTGTCCTTGGTGGTTACCACCTGGTCGAGCGGGCCGTAGCTCATGTCCACGGTGCGGTTCAAGGCGTCCTGCTCGCGGGTGACGTTACCGAAGACATCGGACGTGCCGGTGAAGGCGCGGTCGAGCCGGTAGCTGTAGCTGGTGGCGTAGCCCAGGGCGTCGTACTTCTTGCTGCGGATCGCGTCGCCCTGGTTGTCGAAGAGGAGCACGCCACCATCGGGCTCGACCAGCTTGGTCATGCGGCCGTTGTCGTCGTAGTGGTATTCGCGCACGTAGCCGCGCGCGTCGGTCACGCGGGTGCTCTTGCGGTAGAGGTCGTAGTCGAGCGTGTCGCCCACGTCGAAGCTGTTGGTCTGCTGGAAGGTGCGGCCGTTCTGGTAGTAGCTGAACTTCGTCTGTACCGTCTTGCCGTCGCGCTGCAGGGGTTTGGCGATGCTGGTGAGCAGATGCCTGGGTGCGTCGTAGCCGTAGGTGAGCACCTGCGAGAGCGGGTTGGTCAGGCTTTGCAGGTTGCCCGAGCTGTCGTAGGCGAAACTCCACTTGCGGGCTGTCCAGTCGCTGACATCCTTCAGGCGGCCGTTGGTGTCGTAGGTGAAGGCGATGCCGGTGCGCCCGGCGATGCCGAGGTTGTCGGTGACGGACGACAGGCGCCCGTTGGCGTCGTAGGCGAGCGTGAGCCGGTCGCCCCAGGCGTTGTCGATGTATTTCAGGCGCGCCACCACGTCGGGCGTGGTCTTGAGGGTGCCCGAGGGGGTCTCGAAGATGTATTTGACGCCATTGCGGAAGGCAAGCGTGTGCTGGCCGGCCGCCGGGCTGTCCAGCGTCAGGGTGTCATAGACGCCCTTGGGCGCGGTGACGGCGTAGGTGGTCTCGTCCACCAGGTAGTTCTGTTCGCCGCCGCGCTCGTCGGTGTAGGTGATCGAGCTGGTCTTCGTGTTGCCGTTCTCGGCCGCTTGCGCGCTGGTGCAGTTGGGGCAATTGCCGAAGTCGTTGGCGACCAGACGCATCATGTAGCTATGCACCCAGCCGTAGCCCAGACCCCGGTCCGCCTTGGTCGAACTTGGCGCGCTGTTGTAGGTGCGGGTGAACACGGTGTTCAGCCCGTTGCGTCCGCGGATCACGAAGTCGGTTTCGTCGTGGTAGTTGTTGCCGCTGACCGTGGAGATGGGGTCGGCGGTGCTGGGGGTGCGCACCGGGTCGTTGTTCACGGTGCCCACCAGCAGCTGGTCGTTGAACTGGTCGTTGTTGAAGGTGGGTGTGACCGACACCGCACCGGTGTTGATGGCGCGGGCGGGGTTGAGCACCACGTTGCCGTCGACGTAGCCGCCAGCGAACGCCGGGCTGATGCTGGTGAGCACAAAGCAGGCCAGCGTGATGGCCGCGAGGCTGCGGCGGTGGCGCACCGGGAAGGGAGCCCATGGGTTGGCGGCGAGGTGATGGGATCGGCGCATGATGTCAGTTCCCTTGCTTGGTGTTGTCGGCCGCAGCCGCGGCGCCGGGGAGGCCCACATAGCCGCCGCCCGCGCTCAGGCTGCGGTTGGCGATCTCCATGCTCATGCTGACGAGATCGTTGCTCGCGGCGTCATACCTCTTGCGGATCATGACCGAGAAGCGATAAGTGGCGCCTGTCGTCAGCTTGGAGGGGATCAGGTATTCGATCCAGGACTGGGCGATATCGCGCAGATTGAGGTCGTTGCGGATGCTGACGACAGTCAGCGTATCGTGAGCATCGTTAGCTGCTGGGGTGGTGCGATAAACTCGGCCGGTGGTCGTGAACCCCTTGTTGCGGTCGAAGTAGTCAAAATAGGTCTGACCGATTTGGCTCGGAATGATCGTATTGTTCCAGTAGCTCTGGAATTGACTGATCACCGTGAGCACTGGGCCGGAGAAAGTCTGGTTGCACAGGTCGATTGGCGAGATAGAGATGTTGCCGTTGGCGTTGTAGAAAGCCTGCAACTGCCCTTCCCAATAATCGGCGCATTCCGACCATGCGTACAGGCCGGTGCTTGGCGAATAACTGTAGGTGGCCAACAGCTTCTGGGTGGCACCGGTGCCGGTGTCGACGGTGGAGAGGAAGGTGTCGAAGGCACTGCCGCTGGTCGAATGAGTCCAGGTCGAGGGCGCCGTCGAATAAACGGTCAGCGGCGTGTAGTTGAAGCCGGGCGGGGCCGTGGTGCTGAACCCGAAAGACGGATAGAGCCCCGGCAAGGTGTCGCTGGAGGCGATCTTCTTCGGGTTGAGCAGGCTTGCGCCGTTCGCCAGGGCCATCTGAATACCGCGCACGGTTGATACTGCGTCGTAGCCGGTAATCTCCTGCCAGATCTCGTGCTCCAGCGACGAGCCGATGTGAGCGAGGAACTCGAACTGGCGGTTCGAGTACGTGACGGCCGATTCGTTGGTGCGATACGAGCCGCCGGTGGTGATGCCCTTCATGTCGATGAGCAGCCCGCCGGGCAGGATCGAGAAGGCCGTGCCGTCGATGTACTCGGCCTCGTACACCGAGCTGACCACGCCCAGAAAGCCGATCACCGGCGTCCGGGTCTTCATCACGCGGTCGGCACGGTCGAATTGCTCAAGCATTTTCGCGTAATACTGGGTGGCACCCACGTACAGCAAGCCACCGGTCAGGGCATCGAGCGCAGGCTTGTCTTCGAGCAGCACCGTATCGGACGCATCCCAGCCGTTGTCGTTGGCATCGACGTAGGGCGTGCAGTTGACGCCATCGGCTTGGCAGGCCGCCTCACCCGGGTTGAAGACGATCTTGTATTGAGCGTTGGCGGCCAGGAGTTGGTCTGCCGCCCGATGTACCTGCGACCAGTTGGAGGATTCGCCGCCCGTTGCCAGCAGGTAGTAGCCGCCGATGATGCCCGAGTAAGTTGCGGTGATGTTGCGATCGGCGCCTCCGCTTACTCCCGGAGCGCCATCCATGGAGACCGTCATGGTGAAAGGGTCACCGATATAGGGGATGTAGCCACCTATGGTGCCGACACCGCTGATCGGTCGGGCAACCTCCACGCCGCCCAATCGAATCACCATATTCGGCGTATTGCTGGCACCTACAAATTCGGTAGTCAGCGTCAGCCTCTTGGTTGCAAGCTCCGCCAGCAAGGTCGGTGGGGCAGAAGAAGAAAGCTCAATGTTTCCGCCGCCCGAAGTGGGGACGATAAATGAGACGCGAACCTGCAAAGTCTTGCCCCACTTCTCAGGCTCGGTGCCCGGCACCGTAGCGTCGTGAGTGGCTACCGTGTCGTAGCGCCGGATGCCGCCGACGACTTGGTACGGTAGTGAGGCAGGCAGGAGCCCTTCGCGTAGCTCCATGATCGTGCCCGCGTCCTCCACATCTTCGAGCGTCATCCCCGAGTGGTTGGTGCGCAACCATTCGCCGATCTGATCTTCGAGAATCGTCAGCGGGTTCTTGTCGCGACGCGCGGCGTCATCGTTCTTGATGGCGTTGTAGTAGGCCGTGTAGTCGAAGCTCACCGCGTCGTAGGGGTCGAGGTTGAGATTGTTGTAGGTCTTCTGCTTGAAGCTCGCATCCAGTGCCACCCAGGTGCAGCGGGAGGCGGAGGCAGCCTGGCTGCAGTCGATGGCGGGGCTCACGGTGTCGATGCCGCGATACTGGTCGAAGGGGACGAACGCCTCGGCCCAGGCGTGCTCGAGGTCCACCGTGCTGCGATCGGCCGCGAGCGTGACGCCCTGGATGCCCTGGGACTTGAGCACCTCGACGGCGGTGTCGAGCTGCGGGATACCCAGCCAGTTGGTCAGTTGCGCGGCCGGGATGCGCACCGTGCCCACGGCGTAGCGCGCCGGGATGTTCTGCGAGCGCAGCATGGCGATCAAGGCGGTGGCGATGTCCACGTCGCTGCCGCGCTGGCCGAGGAAGGTGTTGACCGAGCCGGAGCGCGAGCCGTGGTAGGGCGAGTGCTCGATGGTGTTGTGGACGTATTCGTAGATCGCCACGGCGGTGCCGAGCTGAGTGGCCTTGTCGAGAAGCGGTTGGGCGTCGGAGCCGGAGTACACGACTTCAGGGGACTCGGTGACGACCTGGGCCTGAACGTTCACGCTCACCGCCAGCAGGCTCAGGCAGGCGAGCGAGACGAGTGATCCCCGCATGCAGCGCAAGATCTGGATGGGATGGGTGGGCATCTTCATCTGCCTTATTCCTTGGCTGCGCCGTTGTCGCCACTGTTGCCCGGCGGCATAAAGCCTGCCGGCATGGCTTGCAGCGTGGGGGTGCCGTGGGTGAGCGGGGCTTCGCTGACACGGCCCTTGGTGGGGCGAAGCTGCTCCTGCAATTCACGCAATTGCACGACACGCTGCGCGCCGTCATCGGCGAGCGCTGCATCGAGTTTCTGCGTCCAGCGTTCGAACAGGCGTGCGCGCTGCTCGCCGATGGGCAGGCCCGCCGAGCGGGTGTCCTGCTCCGGCGCGCTGCGTGCGTGGGCGGCCTTGAGTTCGCCACGGCTGCGCAGTTGCGCG
The DNA here is from genome assembly GCF_018524365.1 of Denitromonas iodatirespirans. Lineage (GTDB taxonomy): Bacteria > Pseudomonadota > Gammaproteobacteria > Burkholderiales > Rhodocyclaceae > Nitrogeniibacter > Nitrogeniibacter iodatirespirans. The sequence continues at coordinate 151,087 of NZ_JAEKFT010000003.1, read as the reverse complement.
GCCACGGCGCGGGCGTCGGCCCGGGCCGATTCGCGCAGGCTGGCGACTCTCTGGCGGGCCTTGCGTTGCGCGCCGCTTTCCTCGCCCTGCACGGTAATTGGCGTGCGGTTCCGCGGGTCGAGATCGGCGGCGATCACGGCATCGAGGCTGGCGCGCAGCCTGGACAGCTGGGCGGCGTCCGCACCATCCTCGGCGGCGCTCTTCTTGGCGGCCAGCACGTTGCGGCCGACGGCGCGAATGGCTGTTATCTGCGCCGGGCTCAGGGTGCGCACGGCCGCCTCGCGGGCCGCGGCAGGTGCTTGTGCGGGGCGCTCGGCTGCGTACGCCGAGGTGGCCGCCAGGCTCAACAAGGCCAGCAGCGCGGTCAGGACCGGGTACCGAGGGGGGGGGTGCATGTGCGATCTCCCTTATGCGTCCGAGCGGCCCGATTGGCCGGGTCGCCCCGCTCGGCCGACCGCGCCCATCAGCGCCGCGCCGAGCATTCCCAGCGCCCACAGCGGGATGGGCACGTCGCCGTCGTCGGAGGCGACCGGCGTGCAGCCCGCGCAGGGGTTGCCGTTCAGGTCGGTGGTGGTGAGGCTGGCGAGCCCGTCGATCGGGCCTGTGTCGCTGATGGCGTTGTTGGCCGCGTAGAGTGTGGTGAGGTTGGCCGCGTACTGCAGGCCCTCGAGGCTGGTCACGCCGAGGTTCGAGATGTCCAGCGTGGTCAGTTGCGACAACTCGCCCTGGTTGAGCTGATCCATCGCGCCGCGCCCGAGCGCGTCGTTGATGGCCGTGCGCAATGCGGCGTCGGTCACGTCGACACGTTCGCGGCTCACGGTCGCGCCCACCCCCTCGGCGGCCGAGAAAGCCTGGGCGATCAGCCCGGTGGCGAAGACGCCCGCATCGAAGCCGCCGTCCGCGCGCTGGACGGCACTCAGCGAGTCGAGAAGAACCGCAGTATCGCTCGAAGCCGGGTCCATGCGCAGGTAAGCCAAGGCGGCGGCGGCGCGCACGTGCGGCGCCGAGGACGTGGTGACCTTGGCCTTGAGCGTGGCCACCGCATTGGCGAGCGGTGCCGCAAGGGACGGGTCCGAGCCCTTGTAGGCCGCCAGGGCCTGCACCACGCGGGCGGTGGTGTAGGCATCCGTGGTGCTGTCTGCTGCCGTGGGCCAGCCCTGATCGCCTGCCGGAGTCAATTGGGTCGCCTTGAGGTAGGCGATGGCCTGGGTACTGGAGAAGGTTGCGCCGACGGTGCGAAGCGCGTCCAGCGCCAAGGCAGTATCCAGCGGCGAAGCGCGGTAGCGCTTGGCCAGACCCCAACCCGACTGGCCGGCCGCGGGTGTCGATACCGCGGCCAGCAGTGCGTCGATATCCTGCTGGGCGCTCGACTGGGTGGCCCGCAGTACCAGGAGCCGGCGGGCAAGGGCGTCTAGGTTCTGCGGGTCGTGGTTCTCGATCCAGGTCTGGCCAGCGTAGTAGGGACCGCGGCGGCGGTTGGCCTGATGCAAGGCCAGCACCGCTTCGGTGCTCTGCAAAAAGGTGCGCACCTCGGCGCTATCTCGCCAGCTGCCGTCGCTCGCGTCCTGCTGGGCTTCCAGCCAGTCGGCGGCGCGCTGCGCGGGCGCGGCGTAGGTGCCGGCGAGCGCCGGGCCGCCGACGGCTAGCGCCGTCAGCGCAGCGGCCAGCGTCAGCACCGAGTGGCCTACCGTGCGGCAGGCGCGTCGCTGCCGGCTGGTCGGCGAGTCACTCGCCGCGGGCTTGGACTTCATGAACACATCCTTGAGTTCGCACGTGGGAGGAAACGGTCGGCCGAGCACCGAATCTGGCCAATGCCCGGATGCGTCATTCCAATGGCGCAGCCATCTGAGAGGCCTTTCGAGGTGGCGCCGAGCAGCCCGATGGGGGCATTCGACGTGGCGGCGATGCGGGGCCTGTGCAGCGAGGACATGGTGGCGGTCCGGGATGTCGGAAACCTCGCAACGCTAGCCTCCCGTCATTACGCCCGCACGATGCTGCAGGTGGGTTCGTTGAGTCGATCGGACTATGCCTATGTCGTTAGTGCTATACCCTTCGTGAGATTTATTCCGGCGCAGATGCCCGAACGGCGGGCGTTTGGGTGCAATCGTCCGGCATGTCCGAAATCCTGTGCTTCGCATGCCCAGCAACGGCGATCGCGAACGCCCCAAGCAGCACCCCCGCTCCGAGCCGCCCGCCGTCGTGCATCGCTTTATGCCAGATCAGAATGGGCGAAAATCGGCCCGGTTCGTAGTTGTCGACGAACATGTCCCAGATGTAGGCATGCAGAGTGATCGGCAGATCGACAAACAGAAAGGCGAGCGCGGCAAGGGATGCAATGCCCAGGCGGGCGGCGCGCATGCGCAGCGCACCCGGCCACCCGACGGCAAGGCCACAGGCAATCGCCAGCGGCTGCAGCATGGCGCCGGTGGTGGTGGTGACCTCCAGCCAACCTTTCGGGTCCGGTCGGGTCGGGATGCCGCCGACGACGACGATCTGCGTCAAGGTGACCCGCAGGCGCACCACGGTATCCTGACTCGTATGGTCGATGGACAGGACGAGGATGGCGAAGCGCTCGTCGAGCCATACGATGAGTTTGCCGATCACCGGCAGCAGCAGTTCGATGAACCCGGCACCCCACACGGCCGCCATGGCCAACGCCGCTGCAAAGCCGAGCGACAGGCCGATGGCGACCCGCCAAGGCCTAGGCCAGACGGGGGCGGCGGCCATGGAGAAAGGCATAGAAGTAGAGTGCGACCAGGGCGACCAGCACCACCGGCAGAATAGTCGTGTGCAGCAGATCGAACAGTTCCCGATTCGAGCGGAACGCGTAGAACAAGGCCAGGATGCGGCCTTGATTGAGCACGAAGACGAGGCCCAGCCCGAGCGCCAGGCCGGCCGCCCTCGCCCGCCATCTCATGCGCACCGCGACAAAGGCGGCGATGAGCAGAAACATCACCTCGGTGCCTTCGCAGCCGTTGAGGATGTTCAGGCCGCCGCCCGCGGCCTTGATGCGTGCGCCCTCAGCGCGGGCATCGGCTTGCGGCGTGATGAAATTGACGGCCGCCACGGCGGGGGTGACCGTCGCCGTGTGCACCACCAACCGTTCCACGGCTCCACCTCTCGCTTCGCGCCACGCGAACTGCGCGAGCGCGAATACGAGAACGAAGATCACCAGAACCTGCCACAGCGGGCGTGCGGGCGGGATGTCGCGTTTCCGGTCGGCCGACCGAACTTCCGGGTTTGCCGAAGCCTGTTCCATGAGTTCGTCGTCTTCAGTGAATGGGAACAACGAATGCTCCCGGCATTTGATCACAGGATGATGACAGGCAGAACGACAGTGCCGCTGTGGTCGGTCTGCGTCATCGGCCGCGCCGGGCGCCCGCCAGCAAAGCCATTCCAAGTGCCCACAGCGCCCATGCAGGCAACGGCACGTCCGCATCGTCGGCGGCGCCGACAATAGCGATGCTCGTGTCGACGCTCGCCGTGTTGTTCGATACGACGGGGTCCGTCGTGGCCGAACCCACCGCAGCAGCGGTTTGCACACGGCCCGCAGTCACCGCCCTCGTGCTGACAACGACTTCCTGCACGGCACCAATGGCAAGGGTGCCCACAACGCAATCGACCACACTTGCGGCATGCGTACAGCCTGTCGGTGCACCGACAAAAGTCAGTTCAGCGGGCAGTGTGACGGTGAGCAAGACGTCGGCGCCCCCCTGCGGCCCACCGTTCGACACCGTCGCCGTCAAAGTGACGGCATCGCCGACCGCCACCGCGTCCGGCGCGGCGCTCAGCGTAACGGCAACATCTGCCTTGGGCGGTGCAACGGTGTAAGCATAGGTGAGTGCCAGCGCCCCCTGCGCACCGTTCTTGCCATCCACGGCGATGCGATAGACCTCTCCGGCGTATACGTCGATCGACAATGCGCTCGTCCCTTCGCTGCCGCCATCGTCGTCGCTGCCGACCTCGGTAAGCGCGCTCACCGCGACACCTTGATAGACGCCCAGCAAGGTGTCGAGCGCACTGCCGGCGGTGTCGACCGCCAGCGAGCCGTCGGCCGGCGCGCTCCAGGTCCACCACACCGAGGTGGCGCCGGTCGCGCTGGCATGTAGCGGCTCGCCATTCTGTGCCGTGGCGTTGAAGTTCCATCCACTTGCGCTGCCCGCCGTGCCGGTGAGTGCGGCCGCGGCGGCGAAGTCATCGTTGTCCGGCGCCCCTTGGGCCGTGAGCAGGTCGAGCCGGGGGCGCACCAGCGCATTGCGCCCGTCGATCACCGGCACGCCACCATTGACGATGCGCGCTTCGATCTGCGCCGGCGTCTCGGCAGGAAACTGCGCCTTGAGCACGGCGACGGCCCCCGACACGAAAGGCGCAGAGAAAGAGGTGCCGCCCACGGTCGAGCCGCCCACGGTGATCATCGCGCCGGGTGCGAGCAGGTCGAGCGGCGCGCCGCTGTTGGAGAAGCAGGTCACCTGATCAACCGTCGTCGACGCGTCGGTACAGCCCGACCACGCCACCTGCCCGCCGGTGCGATCATAGACGGCACCCACCGACACGGCCTCGCCCACACAGGCCGGGCTGGCAATGCCTGCCGTGAAACCGTCGTTGCCCGACGAGGCCACGACCACAATGCCCGCATTGCGGGCGTTGCGTACAGGTGTCACGAACGGGTCGAGGAAGCGGTTGCTACAGGGTGTGCCGTGCTCGACCCCATCACCCAGACTCATGTTGATGGCGACGATGTTGTAGGCGCTTCGGTTGGCGATCGCCCAGTCGATACCGTCGATGATGTCGGAACTCAGTGCGGTGGCGTCGTCGAAAACGTCAATGGCGACGATGTCCGCCTGTGGGGCGGTGGCTGCAGCCGTGAGAGCGACCTTCGTTCCGTGGCCATTGGCGTCCGCCGCACCGTCATCGGGCGCGGCTTCGTAGGCGGCAACCACGCGGCACGCGCCCCCCGCACCGGGAGCACTGCAACGCCCAAGTTCACTCTGCGTGTAGTCCACCCCGGTATCAATCACGGCAATCGCGCTGCCGGCCCCTTGCCGCCCCATGATGTCGACCACGTCGCTCTGGCCGATCTGCGGTAGCGACTGGAGCAGATGCGCGTGCAAGGGTTTGTCGGCGAACACCGCTTCAACGTCGGGATCCGCCAGCAACTGGGCGAGCGCGGCACTGTCGTGCAGGGTGAGCGCCCGCATGGGAAGTTCACGATAGCTGCGCCGCACCACAAACCGGGACTCAGGCAGACGGGCCAATACCCGGTTGGCCACCACTGCGCGGGCATCGCGCAAGGTGCGCGCGGTAGCAGGCAACTCGCGGAACTGCACCACCACCCCCTGCGCGCGCCCCGCCTCGAGTTCGGCGGCAACACGGGGGTCGTCCAGGGATGCGGAGCGTGCGGGCATGCTGGCGATCAGCAGTGTCATCAACAACCAACGCAATATGCTTGCCCCCGGGGCGATATTGCTGCGCTTCGCGCCTTGCCACGAACGGAAATCCGCCGTTTTCATTCCGTTTCTTCACTTGCAAAGCAGACCACCAATGGTCTGCTTTGCAATTGTCGCGTCCCTTGTAGGGCGGGTTTCAACCCGCCATGGTCGGCTAAAGCCGACCCTACGCGGCATCGGGAATTCGCAAACGCTACGCAAGTTGGTCCCCCTGTCCGGTGCATGACGGCTCAAGCGTCCATCGCCGACCCGGCGCGTGCAGGTTCAGCAGATATCAAGCCGTACGGCGCGTCGCGCCGAGCAAACCGGCGGCAAGCAAGCCCAGCGCCCAGAGCGGGATCGGCACATCACCATCCTCCCCGCCCCCCACGCCACCGGCAGCAATGGCAAAGCTCTGGCTGACCGGCGTCGCGGCGGCATAGCTGCTGTTGCCCACCTGCGTGGCCGTGACGCTGCAGTTGCCCTGGGCAAGCAGGGTCAGCGTCGTGCCCGCAATGCTGCACACCGACGGTGTCGTACTCGCGAAACTGACCGGCAGGCCGGATGTGGCCGATGCCACCAGCGTCAGCGACGCGGTGTCGAGCGTCGCATCGCCAAGCGCAGCAAAGTCAATGCTCTGTGCGTTGCGCACGGCGAAGGTGTGCACCACGTCGGCCGCCGGCGCGTAGCCCGAGCCGCCGCTCTGGTTGGCCGCAACACTGCACTCACCAACGGAAATCAGGGTGACCGTGTTGCCATTGACGGCACACACGCCGGCGCTCTGGCTGGTGAAGCTCACCGGCAGACCGGAGTTGGCCGTCGCCACCAGATTGAGCGACCCGGTGCCAAGGAGCTGATCGCCCGGCGACGCGAAGCTGATGCTCTGCACGTCCAACGGCCCGAGCGTCAAGCCAACAAGGATAGGATCGTGGTCGGACGAGCGGTACATATCGGGCGCGTAGAAGTCTTGCGGCTTGAACTCGGTGTTGTAGTCGATCACCGAGGGCTCGTCGGCGTTGATATGCCAGGACGAGACGCCACTGACCTGAGCCGAAAGCGTCGTGGTGGTCAGCGCCTGATCGAGCGAGCCGGCCTCGCCATCGAACACGTATGAGTATGGATGAGTTTCGAAGCGGGCCAACTCGTTGACCAGGCCACCGGTTTCGAGGGTGTAGACCGGGTCTTCCTTGCCATAGGCATTCAGGTCGCCCATCACCAGCACGTCGTTGTCGGCCGAGGCCGCCTGCACAGTCGCAATGAAGTTGAGCAGTTCAGTCGCCTGCAGTGTGCGACGGTGGTTGTAGCACCCCTGACCATCGCCGGCATCGACATCGCCACCGGTCGGCGAATTGCAGCGCTTGGACTTGAAGTGGTTCATCACCACCGAGAATTTCTCGCCATTGGCCTTGAGCGAGAAGCCCTGTGCCACCGGCGGGCGGTCATGAATGGCGCTGGTGTCCGACAGGTTGGTGCCGGCGATCAGGTCGACCACGGCCGGCTTGTAGATAATGGCCACCTTGATTTCGTCGCTGCCGGTACCGGTCGGCGCTTGCGGCGCGACGGCGTAAGTGCCGGCTCCGGCGACGGCATTGAGCCCGTTGACCAGATCCTGAATGGCACTGGTGCTGCCCGTGCCATCATTCTCGATTTCCTCAAGCCCGACCACATCGGCATTCAGGGTGTCGATAGCAGCAATGATCTTGTCGCGCTGGCGGGTGAATTCGATGGCCGTAGTGGCCCCACGCGAGGTCGGAAAACCGCCGCCAAGCCCGTCGCCGTTGAAGTAGTTGAGCACGTTGAAGCTGGCCACCTTGACGTTGCCGCCCACCGCCGGCGCCGCCGCTGGGCGGACATTGGCACGGGCGAAGGTGATTGCCGTGGTCGGCTGAATGCGCCAGTCGGCAATGCCATTGGTCGAACTGGTGGCGAGGCCGTAGTCGATCACGCCAGTGATCGTGCTTGCCGTGTCGCCGGCGCGCAAGGTGTTGTCGGCGCCGATGTAGGGGATCGGATTGGGGTTCTGCAGGCTGCTGCCGTCATCGATCAGAATGCTCGATCGGTTGTTGAAATCCTGTGCAGCGATGGCATCGGGGGTGCCGGGACGGTACTGCATGGTCGGCTTGTAGAGGCGGTCGCCGGCCCCCAGCGTGACCTGACCGTAGCGGCCCTGGAAATAGTTCTGCGAGGCGGTCATGGGCGTGCCGATGGTCACCAGCATGCCCTCGACCTGTTCCAGTTCGCCATCGAAGGCTTCGGGCAAGTTGATCACGCGCGGGGCGATGCTGCCCGTGCCGATCACCACGCTCTGGGTAACGTTCTTCAACTCGGTGATCGGGTTGGCCGAGGCCAGCGCACTCGCGCCGTTGCTGGCATCGTATTCGTCCACCGTGGCGGTCACCTCCACTTCCTGCCCGAGCGTGACCGTCGGCGCCGTCGAGGTATAGACGTAGATGCCGTCGGAGGTGGCGGTATTGCCGTCGCCAGTGGCATCCTGCATGAAGAAACCGGCATTGGTCAGCTTGGTCACCACGCCCCGGGTGGTCACCACCTGGCCATCGTAGGCGCTGAGCGAACCGCTGCCCTGAATCGTGAAAATCGGCGTATAGCTGCCGCCGGCCGTCGTCACCGTGATGCCGACCGCGCAGGTCGCGCTCTGACCATCATCGTTGGTGAATTCCACCGTCGCGGCATAGCTGCCCACAAACGCGCTACCGGCCACGTCGAGGCTCGCCGTTGCCGAACCGCCATCCGCACCTGCCGGAGTGAGCGCACCCAACGAAAGCGCGGCACTGGCCGGCACAACCGAAAGCAAGGACACGCCATTGACGATACTGTCGGCATCACTCGCGGACAAACCGACGCTCAGCGCCGTCCCGCTCGCCACGCTCACACTTGCCGGACACACCGGCACCACGGGCTGGCCGCTCCCGCCCGAACACACATTGAATGCGCTCATACTGTTGCGTGGCGTCGGTGTCGCCGCACTGAAATCGGCATTGTTGGCATTGGTATCCACACAACCGGCGCCGCCACGCAGCGCGGCCAGCGAACTGTTGAGCGTAGGCGCCGCGGCACTACCTTCGTGGAAATTGGCGCTGCCGTACCCGACCAGGTCCACGATCTGCGCCAGCTGCCCGACATCGCACACGGCACTACCGCCGTTGCAGGCCAGCCCGGCGTTGTTGTCCACCAGCACCACCTTGCCCTTCGAGGACGACAGGTTGGTGCCCGCCCCCACCAGATCCGGCGACAAGACCGCGCCACCCGCGCCCGAGGCCAGTTGCACCAGAAAGTACTGGCCCGGCTGCAAGGTGGTGTTGATCGTGGTGATACCGTTGTTGCTGAACGATCCCGTCCCGGTGGCGCTCGCGTACTGGATCGACCAGTTGTCGAGCACGACCGGCACGCTGCCGGCGTTGAATAATTCGACGTAGTCAGCACTGTAGACGCTGCCGTTGCCCCCATACACCTGGCTGATGACAACGCCCGAGGTCGAAGCCCCTGCCCAGCCCGGCACGATGGCGGAGAACACACCGAGAGCGAATACGGAAGAGCGGAAACGAATCATGACGGCCAGCACAATCGACGAGAAGCGCCGAGTGTGGCCCCTGACTATGACGTGACAAGGTACGGCGGAATAGTCCGAACGGGGGGCGACACAATGTTCGGCGGCACCAGCCTGGGGGCCGTTGCTGCCAACGCTTTCGCGCATCCCCCCTGCCCATCGAACACCAGCTCGATACGCAGTGCAGCGACCGCCACCGTGAAAACAGCGCCAACCTCGAAGCCGGCCCGTGCGAGCACGAGCCCCAGCAGCCACACGCGGGGCGTGCCGCGATTGCGGCCGATGGACTGGACTTGATAGTGCAACATCGGAATATCCTCCTGTGCAAAGACGGAGGCGTCCCCGGCGGGGATGCCCCGCCGGGGTGGTGGTGAAATGGTCAGATCAGGCCGCGTTCGGCAAAGGACACGGCGTCGCCGGAGGCGATGACGATGTGATCGAGCACGCGCACATCCACCATGGCCAGCGCGCGCCGAAGGTTGTCGGTGAGCATCTGGTCGCCTTGCGACGGTTCGGCCACGCCGGACGGATGATTGTGCGAAAAGATCACGCCCGCGGCGCCCAACTCGAGTGCCCGGCAGATGATCTCGCGCGGGTATACGGAGCACTGCGTCAAGGTGCCCGTGAAGGCCTCTTCGGTCTTCAGCAAACGGTTTTGAGCGTCCACGTACAACACCACGAAGACCTCGTGCGTCCTACCGACGAAGAAGGTTCTCAGGTAATCCACGACGGCTTGCGGATTGCCCAGTTCGCAGCGATCGGCCAGTTCCTCGGCGAAGGCGCGGCGGACGATCTCAAGGGCGCAAGCCAGCGCCACCCCGCCAGGGGTGCGCAAATTCCTCGCTTCGTGGAACAAGCGCTGGAACGAGCCCTCGCAGGATTCCAGCACATCCTCGGCCTCACGACCGAAGAACGGTTCCAGCAGGGCCGCATCGGCCAGGCTGGTCGTCAATACATTGACAGGTGTTGGCATGGGAACCTCCATCAATTGGGCGGCGGAGGTGTCCCCACAGGGGCACACTCCCCCTGGGGTTGAGAACTACAGGACCGCAGGCACGAGGCCGGGCAGTTTCAGCGGTTGACTGCCCTTGAACGTCCGGCTGGGCCGGCACACTCCCGAAAGCATCCTGCGTCAGGCGGCTTTCGGGAATCGCCAGTGCGAAAGAAGCCGCCCGCCGGGCGCCCTTACGGGCGTCCCGGCGAAGCGAAAGGGATGGGTCAGGCCACCAACTGCCTGGCCAGCGCGACCTCGATCGAGTCGCCGGATTGGTTCAACACATCGAGGCCCGATTCGGGCATGTCGCCGCTGGTCGATTGCGCGACCGCGATCTTCTTGGCCATCAGCTCGAGGCACTGCATCTGCGCGGTGTCGGCGTAGCCGAGGAACACCACCTTGACCGCCTGCTTCTGGCCGATCCGCCATGAACGGCGGGCGGCCTGCTGCAAGGTGAATACGTTGTAGCCCGACTGCATGAAGACGATGGTCGGAAACTCCAAAAGATCGAGGCCGGTCTTGACCAGATCGGGATTGCAGATCAGCGCATCAATGCCACGCTCCACCTGGTCGGCCACCCAGTCCTCACGTTTAGCCGCATCCACACTTGCGCGCAGCACCGCGACCTTGAAACCACGCGCTTCGAGCAACACCCGAAGACGCGCGGTCGTGTCACGCTTGCCACTGTAGGTGGTGTAGACCAACACCCGGCGCCCGTTCGCCTGCTCTTGTGCGCACCACTGGATCAGCGCCGCCTCCTTCGGCGATGGCGCGTCGTCCAGTACGGCTCGCTGGAAGACCAGTTGCGCACGAGTGCGCGGATGTTTGACCAACTCGTCGCGAAACGCGCAGTCCGGCCACGCGAGCAGCACGTTGAGCACTACGCCCAGGAGCGAGTTGTCACCGCGCACCAGGGCCTGTTTCAGCTCCGTGGTCAAGGTAGCCGCCAGGCGGCTGTAGGCCTCTCGCATCTCGTCACCCTGGGCGATCTGCTCGAACACCTCGTCGTACGGCGGCAGTACATCGCCGCCGATGTCCTTGAGTTTCAGGAAGGCGGTGATGGGCAGCACGTAGCGCATGATGCCCTTGGGGCCGAAACCCGGTCCCTTGGACGTACGATGCGATCGTTTCGAGCCCTTCGCCGTCTTGTGCGCCTCGGACGCCCCCTCACGGTAGATGTCCTTGAGCACACCATGCTCGCGCATGAAGGCCAGCTGCGCCGTGCCAAGCCGGCCGCGGGCGTTGACCGCGTATCCGTCCTCGATCATCGCGGCGGGGTTGATCCGCCACAGCAGGTGGAACAAATCATCGGCATAGCCGCCCATCAGCGTGCCGGTGAGCAGCAGGGTCTTGCGGCACTTGCGAGCCAGCACTCCCATGGCCTGCCCCTGCGCAGAACTCTCGTTCTTGTACTCATGCCCTTCATCGACCACCAGCAGGCCGAAGTAGCCCTGTGGCAGATACCGCTTGATGAACTCGGTGGCCTGGTAGTCCCCCTGCCCGAAAGCGATCTCGGTGTTGGCCAGCGCGCGCTCGATGCGCCGCGCCTGCCGGTCGGAGAAAACCAGTTCGCCCTCCTCGTCCATCAGATTGACGAAGTCGTAGAGATTGTCCTCAAGCATTCCTGAGAGCAGATCCTCGCCGAAGGTGGCCACCAGCTTCTCGGCCGTCTTCGGACCGATGGTGGGCATCTGCCGGAGCGCGTCGATCACCAACTCCCGGCGCGAACGCATCGGCCGACCCTTACGGGCCAGCGTCCACAATGGTGCGCCGCAGGCGCTGCAGCAGCAGCGCTCCTCGGCCAGATCGAGACCGGCCCGCTCAAAGGACAAGGGCAGATCGTCGCCCTCCTCCCCCTTGCGGGTGACGTAGGCGCCGCAGTCGCAGCAACTGGCGTAGCGCGACGCATGGCGTGCACCCAACTCGTCGCTCCACACCACCGTGCGGCTGGCGAAGGCCGGCCGCCAGTGGTAGCCCATGCGCATGCGCACACGGCCGAGCACGAAGAACTCGGGCACCGACGGCGCCGCGCGCATCGACCGCATCACGAGCAGCTTGCGCAGCGTGTCCGGTCCGTTGAGGATCCACACCTGCGCGCCCGGCACCGTCTCGCGAATCTCCCGGCGCCACTTGTAGACAAGGTGCGGCGGCGCGATGACCAGCGTGCGCCGGTAGCCCTCGTGATGCATGAGCGCGGCCGCGGCGATGGCCATCATCGTCTTGCCCGTGCCCATCTCGGCGTTGATGATCGCTGCCGGCTGGCCGCGATCGACAAGCAGACGAAGCACCGACTGCACCACGTCGTGCTGGGCCGGGAACGGACTGCGCAGTAGTGCGTCCATTCGCTTCTCGCGTGTCGTGTCAGCCATCCCGTCATAAACCGGCGCACACTGCTCGCGTACGGCGTCGAGCAGCGAATCGCCGAAGTCGTCGATGAACTGCGCCAGGCCGAGCTCGACCGGTACGGGTGCGTCCGCTTCGGTGTGAACCTGAGCGGCCGTATCGGCCGAAGTTTGAACTGTTTGCATCGCAATCTCCTGGAGATTGCGGGGCACCCCCTCGCGGGGATGCCCCGCGGGGGTGGTGAAAGTGAGGTTTCAGTACTCGCTGGGCAGCAGCACGGTGGTCACACTGCGGTCCCACTCTGTGATGACCCATACCTTCTCGGCGTCGGGCGCATCGGGATCGACCGGATATGACGAAACCAGCCGGTCCGCCGTTTTTACGGCGTGATCGTTGGCTTGCCAGTCGCCGGCCGGCACGTCTCCCCAATCGCCCACACGGTGGCGCGACAGGCAGCGTTCGATCAGCAGCGGATGGCGCCCGAGCAATGCATCGACGCCCGAGGTCATGACCAGCTTGCCCAACGCAAACAGCGCATCCGGGTCCTGGTCGAATTGCGCTGCCAGGCCGTTGGCCTGTGCCTGCGCGTCGAGCGATGACGGTGCATTCCACACAAACTCGGATGCCATCGCGACGATACGCTCCGCGGCCCGCGGTGCCTCGCCCGAGGGCAACAGCAGCCCCCGGGCCACCGCGGTAGACACGAAGGCCTCGAAGGCTGTTGGCAAATGCACGCGGTATCCGCCGATCGCACCGAGCGGTACCGCGTTGCTTTCGACCAGTGGTCGTACCAAGCGCGAGCCGAGACCGTCGATGATGGCCTCGCGCCAGTGCTCGAGCAGCGGCACGGGGCTCAGCTCGGTGATCCGCCGCCACAGCTTGTGCGCATCGCGCACCCCGGTGCCCTCGTCGAGCACCCAGGCCTCGCGTTTCCCTCGATCGCAGCGGGTCAGGCACGGATCGAAGAGCCATGCATGCGTGAGCGGGCCGAAGAGGTTTTCGGACGGGAGCCGGCCAGTGAGTTTCTCCAGCCGATCGACATCCGAAACCACGACGGTGTGCGGACGCATCGCGTCGTCATGAAGCACGAACTGGGCGTTCGCACCTTCGATCAGCCCGCCTTCACTGCGCTTGAGGCTGAAGGCGGAAAAGAACTGCAGGATGGACGTGTCCCGCCCGAACAGGGACAGGAACAGCAATTCCGACTTGTCGTCGCGCAGGCAGGCGTCGACGAACAGATCGGCAAAGTTCTGAATGGTCAGAAGCATGATGATCACCTCGAAAATGGTGCCCGTGCGACTGTCGCGAGACGCACGGGCGAGGAGTTGAAAATGCGGTTGAAAACGCTGTTGAAAGCACTCAATGGCGGACCACGGGTATGGCCTGCAGAGGAACGGCGCCGACCACGGCGCCAGAACGCCGGTTTGGCGCCCGTTCTCCGGCAGCGATCGCATCGCGTGCCGTCAGGTAGCGCGCCGCTGGGTTGCGCTCATCGCTGTGACCGAAGAAGCCATCGGTGAGCAGCGCCCGATCATCGGCGTTGCCGCCAAAGAACGGATCGCCCTTCCCCTTGAACTCCATACAGATGAAGTGGGCCGCGTCGCGCTCGCGCACCAGGGCGCAGGCCTGCGTGGCCCCGCGCACGAGGCGCTCCTCGGGGATCCACTCCAGGGTGGAGACGAAGACCTCCGCGCGCATGCAGCGCTCGATGGCCTCGATACGGCTGGCATCGGCGATGCCGGTCGCTTCACGGATCAGTTGCTTGATGTCTTTCATGGGACGCTCCTGATGAAAATCGGCGGAGCGTCCCCGGCGGGGAGCACCCCGCGGGCTATGAAGATGTGTGCGTCAATTGGCCAGGGGATTACCCCCGCGCACCAAAGGCCGCCAGTTGGTTGGCCAACTCGTGCTGGAACACCATGTCGCGCTTGGCCAGTTGCTCGGCCGTCAGCGATGCACTGAGTTCGCGCAACGCCTGTGCCGCGGCCATGGCCTTGGCAAGATCGTTGCGCATCGCAGCCACCACGGCGCACTCGCCGGACTCGGCAAAGCGCGCGTACATCACGCCGAATTGGCTCCAACTCAGGCTCAGGTCGATGGTGTCGATGTCATTTGGCATCGGAGTGCTCCTCTTCATGGCGCCGCGGCGGCCTTCACACAGCGAAGGCCGCCCACGGCAGGTTGATGAAAATGTGGTTTCGAGCGGGGCTTAGCGTCCGGCCGGCTCGTCCACGAACAGGGTCGGCCATGCCAGCGCCGGACGGACCTCGGTCTTGGGCCGGTCGCCCTTGAGAAGCAAGCCGTCGACGAAGCCACGGACGGACCGTCCAACGGCAAAAGCGGCCGCCTCGACCGGATTGACGATCAGCTCTTTGCGGGCTGCGAGGTAGAGCGCGCTGTAGCGCTCGCGCAGATGTGGGTGCGCCTCGAAGAAGTCGACGACCACGCGTGCGGTGTCCGGGTTGCGCACTTGTGCGACCAGGGAATGCAGTTGCTCGACGTCCAGCTGCTTGAGCTGGGACGTGGCGGGTTGAGAGTGATTCATGGCGATCTCCTGACAAGAATGGGAGATCGCCCCGACGGGAGCGATATCTCCCGAGGGGTGGATGATGCGAACGATGCCCTGCCCCCGAAGGGGGATTCCGGTTCCAAGGGCTGACCGGATGTGTTGTGGCCAATGGCCGACAATTCGATGGCTTTTCCGAGTGGCGGCCCCGCTACTCGGAAAAGCCCCCTCGTGAGAGGGGGAAGGCTTGGATTTGCTCTCGGACGACGCGGCTCGCGTTCCTCAAGGATTGCTTCGCTGGGTCCACTGACCGAGCTCGAATGCTGCTTGAGCTTCGGCTGCCGTCGGCCAGTATTCGACGCTCTCGCGAGAAACTGGTCCGAACTCGTCGCTGACTGTGCCGACGTAATACCCGGCTGCCGATTTCAGGATTCGCAGCGGCAGGCGGTACCCGCATTGCGCTGCCAGGAAGCCGCGCGGGATGCATGTCGAGGCCATCGTAGATACTCCTGTCGAAAAGAGGAGACCGGCCCCGACGGGAGTCGATATCTCCCGTGGGGTGAATGAAACGTCACCTCTTGCGCCGGTGATATAAGCCTGCTGTCACCGTGGACTGACACTAGCCTCCGCCAGGGCACCACCGACCGCCTCGATGCCGGCGATCATCATGCAGGCCCTCTCCTTGCGTTCCTCGTAGGGCAGATGGGTCTCAGTCATCTCGAGGTACATGTCGAACGTCGAGCGCTTGATGAACTGCGCTAGTTCCCAGGCGAACTGCTCGGGCATCGAAACGATGATCTGAATCGTCTTCGGATCGGACATCACACCACCCACTTACTCGGAAGAGGCGCCGTAGCCGGCGCGATACACCTGGTGCATGGGCGAACCGGACACCAGACCCATCGGCTCGAGCAACTAGCGCTCCCACGAACCGGGACGGCGCGATCCGTCGGCGACGCATCCCAGAACGAAGGTGACCAGCTCGTCGACCGAGCCCATCGGGTTGGGCGCACCGGACTCCTGGTGCAACTGAACGATGTATTCCAGTTCCTTGAGCACACCGGCGTCGAGCCGGACGTGCAACTCACGCGTGTTGTCGGGCATTGGGTTCTCCTTTGAATGCGGCGGCCGACCATGGGCCGCAGGTGATCAGGTCGTTCAGGGCGAGCAAAGGATCGGGCCGATCGGCGAAGCACGTATCGAAAAGGCGGTCGAACACCTCCCACGGCATGCCGAGGCGATCGGCCGCCGCCTGGTAGCATTTGCGGCGCGACACCCAGACAAGACCGGAGTGCCGGCCGTCATGCCAGTAGCGGCGCGCGAGCTGATAGAAGCGCCGGTAGTGCCGGCGCGAGAACTGCGGTTGGGTTTCCATGGAGGCCTCCAGATGAGTCGCGAGGCCTCCGGTGCGGGAGAACCCCGCACGGGAAGTGAGTACTACGAACTATGCCCTGCACCCCGAGGGGTGGTTCCGGTTCCAAGGGCTGACCGGATGCAAACTGCGATCCAAATGATACGACAACTGTCAAAACATGCAATCACGCGCCGTAGCCCCTCAAGAGACATTCACTGTCTCGAAGGATCAGCGGCAGGTTTCTGAGCCGAGCAGCCGTACAGGTTGACGACTGACCGAGTGCTCCTCGGCCGGAGCTTCCCTTGGTCCGGCGCGCATAATCAGGCGGCAATGCGCCGGTTACCTGTCGTTCAGCCTTGCGAGGCCACGAACGGCAGCTTTCCATATTAACGAACGCCAGTTTTCCCAAGCTCTTGTCGCTGCATGCTAGGGAAACACTGAAGTAATCACCGATACCGCGCTCTTCTGCGGAACCAGCACGTTGGAATCAAATCCACGGCAACTCTCTGCACTTGGCTGCCTTCGAGTCGCCGCGCAAAGGCGTTTGCCAGCGGTTTTCGCCTCGAATTTCTGCATCAGGACGCACCTCGGGCGTAGAGCGGCATCAATCGTTTGCGCGCAAGCACCAGGTTCGCCAAGCCGAACAGCGAGAACAATTGCGCCTCGTTCTTGGCCAGCCCCCGGTAACGCGTCTTGCGGTGCTTGAAGAGGTTCTTCAGCACATGAAACGGGTGCTCGACCTTCGCCCGGATGCTGGCCTTGAGCTGCTCGAATCGTTCCCGCAGCGTTCCCATCGCGTCCTGCCCCAGCGCCTTGCGCTTGCCCCGTTTCATGGCGATGTGCCAGTCGGCCGTCGAGTTCTGATTCTCCGGGCGCTTGTCGGCGCCCTGGTAGCCGGCATCACCGAAGACCACGTGCTCCTGGCCATGCACCAGCGCATGTGCCTGACTGACATCGCTGATGTTGGCCGGCGTGCCAACGACCGTGTGCACCAGCCCGGACTTTGAATCAACGCCAATGTGCGCCTTCATGCCGAAGTGCCAGTTGTTGCCTTTCTTCGCTTGGCGCATCTCGGGGTCGCGGGCCTTGGCTTTGTTCTTGGTCGACGGCGGTGCGGCGATAAAGGTGGCATCGACGATGGTGCCTTCACGCATGATCAGGCCGCGCTCGGCCAGATGGGCGTTGATCGTCTCGAAGATTGCGCGAGTGAGCGCGTGCTGCTCGAGCAGGTGGCGGAACTTGAGCAAGGTCGTCGCGTCCGGCGCCGCCTCCCGTGCCAGGTCAATGCCGACGAAGCGGCGGATCGACTGACTGTCGTAGAGCGCATCTTCAATGCCTTCGTCGGAGAGGCCGAAGCATTGCTGCGCGACATACATGCGCAGCATCCGATTCAATCCAATCGGCGGCCGACCACGGCCATCGCCCTTCGGGTAGAACGGTGCGATCTGCGCTTCGAGCGCCGCCCACGGCGTGATCGATTCGATCTCGCCCAGGAAGCGATCGCGTCGCGTCAGCTTCTTCTTGGCTGCGTACTCAAGGTCGGAAAAACTCGATTGCATCGCATCTTGTCTCGTCATACATCGAATGCCGTCATTGTCTCAAGTGCATCACGTTCGTGCGCCAGACGTGGGCGAATAAATCAGTGCTTCCCTAGGGGGCTGAACTGGTCGACAAAGTGGCCTGCTGTTAGCAGGGCGATGCAAAAACCGCTCGATACCGCACCAGCCAAGAGGTTGTGATTGAACTCCACGGCGACTTCACCGCGAAATATCGATTTTCAATCCGCTTTGATTTGCCGAAGCGGGTATCGGCATATGCCGCAACGGCCCATTTCCACGACCGCTTCATACCGCCACCCCCGAATTGCTCAATTTCGCAATTCGGAGCAGGTTGTACGCCGCACCGGAAATGAAGGCCGCCATCTGCGTCTTCGCCTGGCCAATGAATCGGGTCTTTCGCAGACCACCCACCATTTTGAGCCAGCCGAAGATCTCTTCGACCCGTTTTCGTTTCCGTTGGCTGATTCGGTAGCCTTCGGTGCGTGTTGTTCGCCCATCGAGCCCAGGCGTGTTCCGCTTGTCGATACGCGCGATGTGTGGCCGAACACCGTGTTCGCGCAGGTGCGCGACGAAATCCTTCACGTGATAGCCCTTGTCCGCCGCCAGTGTCTTGGGGTGGATACGGCGCCGGCGGGCGCGGGTGAGCATCGAGCGCGCAGCGCGGTGCTCGGCCTGCGTCGATTCGGTCACCAGAATGTCCACGCACAAGCCGTTGCGGTTCTCCATGAGCACATGGCCGCCATAGCTGAGCTTGGCCGGCTGGCCGTTGCCCTTTCTCATGAGGCGCGAGTCCGGATCGGTCGAGCTTTGGTGCGTCGCGTTCGAACGTTTCTCGCCCTTGAAGTCGACCATACCGGTGCCGTCGCCGCCATCCTTGGGCGGCTCCCCGTCCTTGCGTTTGAAGCTCTTGAACGAGGCCCAGGCGTCGATCAGCGTGCCGTCGACGGTGAAGTGATCCGAAGAGAGCAGGCGTTCGCGCCGGGCAAGGCTCACCACCTCGTCGAAGAATCGGCGTGCCACATCCGTGGCGACCAGCCGTTCGCGCAGGCGGCTGAAATTCGATTGATCGAGGCTGGCGCTCTCCAGCCCCATGTCGAGAAACCAGCGAAAGAGAATGTTGTAGTCGAGCTGCTCGCAAAACTGTCGGTCAGAGCGAATCGAGTACAGCGCGATCAGCAATTGGCCCTTGAGCAGACGCTCGGGCGGAATCGACGGGCGGCCGACGTTCGAATACAGCGCATCGAGTTCCGCCGAAATTGCGCCGAGCGCTCGGTCGGCCAGTTGCTTGACGCCCCGAAGCGGATGATCGGTCGGCACGCGCGACTCGGGTGAGAAGTAGTGAAACATCGAGGACTGGGGATTGAGGTGGCCGCGCATCGCTGTCAGGGCAAGAGTTTGGGGAGCGCTTCTATGACAAACAACGATTCAGTTCGTTCACTGGGTTTTGCATCAACCTGTTAGACTAAAAACGATTTAAGACTACTTTAATATCGCGAACCGGGTGCCATTTCGATGAATACTGAACCGTGGGTCACCGCAAGCGAAGTTGCGCAGCACTTGGGCGTAGTGAAGGACACCGTCTATCGCTGGCGAGAGCGAAAAGGCTTACCTGCGCACAAGATCGGACGGCTGTGGAAATTTCAGCTGTCCGAGGTCGATGAATGGGTGCGTGCGGGTGGCGCGGATGAACATGAGGATGGAGACAGCTCCGCATGACCTCAAGTCGCAATGAAGCGCAGACACGCAGTGAGGTCATCGATGCGCAGCTTGCTCACTCAGGCTGGTCCCGAAATCGGCGCTCCCTCCTTGAAGAGTTCCTCCTCAAAGCTAGCGAACCCGATGACGGCTACGGTGGTGAGCAGTTTGCTGATTACGTCCTTCTAGGTTCAGATGGCAAACCAATTTCCGTAGTAGAGGCCAAACGTTCCTCCCGCGATGAACTCGCAGGGAAGCGCCAGGCTGCGGATTACGCGGATGCAATCAAAGCAAAATTTGGAACCGATCCATTTGTCTTCCTTACCAACGGCAAGGAGATTCAGTTTTGGGATCGCGAACGCTACGCGCCCCGAAAGGTCTCCGGCTTTTACACGCGGGATGATCTAGAGCGACTGCGGCATCAGCGCCGGTTCGCTGAACCGCTGGGTGGTGTTTCCATCAACGCCGACATCGCCGGCCGCGACTATCAAAACGAAGCCATACGCCGTGTCACGGAAGGGGTGGACGCCGCCAAGCGCAAGTTTCTGTTGGTGATGGCCACTGGTACCGGCAAGACGCGAACGACCATCGCGCTTGTTGACACCCTGCTGCGTTCAAAACGGGTGCAGCGCGTGCTGTTCCTGGCCGACCGTCGGGAGTTGGTGCGCCAGGCTATGTCGGAGTTCAAGACCCATCTGCCGAACGAAAGCCTGGCGCGTATCGAGTCCGGCGAAACCTCGGGTGCGCGCATCCAGTTCTCCACCTACCCCAGCATGATGCAGGTGTATTCGCGCCTGTCGGTGGGCTACTACGATCTGATCGTCGCCGATGAAAGCCACCGTTCCATCTACCAGCGCTACAAGGCCATCTTCGATCACTTCGATGCCATCCAACTCGGACTGACCGCGACCCCAACTGACTACATCGACCACAACACCTTCGAGCTGTTCGACTGCGGCGACGGTGCACCCAGTTACTACTACAGCTACGAGCAGGCCATTGCCGACCAGAATCTGGTGAACTACCGCGTGCTGGATGCGCAAACCAACTTCCAACTCCAGGGGATTCAAGGCGACGCGCTACCCGAACCTTTGAAGCAGATGGCCCGCGATCAAGGCGTCGAACTCGACGAACTCAACTTCGATGGCAGCGATATCGAAAAAGGTGTCATCAACCAAGGCACCAACGATGCCATGGTCCGCGAGTTCATGGACAAGAGTCGCAAGGATGTCCGCGGCCTGCCGCATAAGTCCATCATCTTTGGGGTCAGCCATGCCCACGCCAAGCGGCTGTACGAAAGCTTCAACCGCCTGTACCCGGAGCTGCAGCGCCAAGGCATGGCTGAAATCATCGACAGCCACATGGAGCGCGCCGACGCCACACTGGATGATTTCAAGTATCGCGCCATGCCGCGTGTCGCCATCTCGGTCGACATGCTCGACACCGGCGTGGACGTTCCTGCCATCCAGAATCTGGTGTTCGCTAAGCCCGTCTTCAGCAAGGTCAAGTTCTGGCAGATGATCGGGCGGGGTACGCGCCTGCATACCGACAAAGCCACCGGCGAGAGCAAGAAAGACTTCCTGATCATCGATCACTGGAAGAATTTCGCTTACTTCAAACTCAAGCCGGATGGCGAGGTCGATCACCCCAGCGAGCCGCTACCCGTGCGCCTGTTCCGCCTGCGGCTCGAAAAATGGCAACTGCTGCACGCCCAGCAACAAGACACGCAAACTGCCATCGCCGACCTGCGCGCCATGCTGCAGGCATTGCCACGGGGCAGCATCAACGTGCGACCCCATTGGGATGAACTCGACGCACTGGCGCAGCAATGGCCGGCGCCCAGTCAAAGCGCAATCGAACACCTATCCCAAACCATTGCGCCCCTGATGCGCTTGGCCCCGCTGGCAGGCCTGGACGAGCTCCAGTTCCGCATCTGGTGCGAGCGGCTCACCGTGGCCTGGCTCAAAGGCGATGCGGCTGAACTGGCGAAGGTGCGCGAGCGTATCCAGGAAGCAGTGGGCAGCCTGGCTGAGAACATCCCTCAGGTACAACGCGTGGCTGAGCAACGCGCCTGGGTGCAGGCGGCCGGTTTCTGGCAGCACCTGGATATGGCCCGCCTGGCCACCCTGCAAACCGTGTTCGCCCCGCTGATGCGCTATCGCACCAGCACGCCGGGCCACACCGTGGAAGTTAATCTGCCCGACAGCATTACCCAACGCAGCTGGATCATCTACGGCCCCACGGGCGAAGGCGCCTTTGCCGAAAGCTACCGCGAACAAGTGGAAGCCTTGGTGCGCCGGCTGGCCGACCAGCTTCCCGAGCTGGCCAAACTCAAGAATGGCGTAGGCCTGGCCGGTGAAGAGCTGGAACGTATCAGCGACACGCTAAACCAAGCTGACCTGTTTGTTACCGAGGACACTCTGCGCAAAGCCTTCGAAGCCCCGGCCGCATCGCTGGCCGACTTTCTGCGCCACATGCTGTGTGAGGGCGCGCACCTGCCCAACCGCGAAGAGCGCATTAACGCCGCATTCGACGCCTTCATTGCCGCACACGGCTATTTGCGCGCCAACCAACTTAACTTTCTGCGGGCAGTAAAGGCCGCCGTCCTGCGCCACGGCCGCATTACCCGCGCCGCGCTCAGCGAACCGCCGCTTTCGCGCGTGGGCCGCGTCGAAACGCTGTTTCCGTCGCAGGACATCGACGAACTCATCGACCTCGCCAATCAGTTGTTGGACGAGGCCGCCTGATCCATCAAGGACACCACTGAATGCTTGCCCCTCATATCAAGAAAAAAGTCGACGAACTCTGGAACCGCTTCTGGGCTGCAGGCCTCACCAACCCCTTGGTGGCGGTTGAGCAGATCACCTATCTGCTCTTCCTCAAGCGCCTGGAAGACATCGACCTCAAGCGCCAGCAACGCGGTTTCCCTTCGATCTATGCGGGCTACGAGTCCTGCAAGTGGAGCTACATCCGGCAGGAGAAGACCAATCCTGGCCACCTGATCGAAGTGGTGTTTCCCTGGCTGCGTGAACTCGACAAGCACTTCACCCCAGCCAGCGCCGACGGCACGGAACTGGCCAGCCTAAATAACCGCATGGCCGATGCCTACTTTCAGCTCGACCCCAACAAGGGCAAGGTACTGTCCGACGCCATCGATGCCATTGACCAGCTCTTCGCCCGTGCCGGCGAAGGCTCGGCCGCCCAGGACATCATGGGCGATACCTTCGAGTATCTGCTCAGCGAAGTGGCCACGGCCGGTAAGAACGGCCAGTTCCGAACCCCTCGTCATCTGATTCGCTTCATGGTCGAGCTGCTCGACCCCGAGCCCGGCCAGCGCGTCATCGACCCCGCAGCCGGCACCGGTGGTTTTCTGTTCAGCACCCAGCAGTACCTGATGCGCAAATTCTCGGCGCAAGACAACCTGAGGCTGGAATGGGACGGCACCCCGCACCGCACCGATGGAGCCGCCGCCACGCCCGAGCAATACGCTGCGATCCACAACGGTGCCAACTTCGTCGGCCTCGACAACGACCGCACCATGGCCCGCATCGGCTGGATGAACCTGGTGCTGCACGACGTGACCAACCCGCATTTGCTACAGGGCGATTCTCTCAGCAAACGCGAAGGCAAAGAGCAACTCCAGCAATTGCTCGAATCGGAAAGCTACGACTTCGTGCTGGCCAATCCGCCATTCACCGGCACGGTAGACAGCGGCGACCTCGAGCCCGATTCGCTGCTGTTCCCCCGCGTTGGCGGTGGCGGAAAAAAGAAAGACAACTCCATCACCAACAAGAGCGAACTGCTGTTCCTGTGGCTGATGCTCGACCTGCTGCGCGTCGGTGGGCGCTGCGCCGTGATCATTCCCGAGGGCGTGCTGTTCGGCAACACCGACGCCCACGCCCGCTTGCGCCGGGAGCTGCTCACCGAGCATGTGGTGGAAGGCGTCATTTCCTTACCCGGTGGCGTGTTCCAGCCCTACACTGGCGTCAAGACGTCCATTCTTATCTTCCGCAAGGAAACCCGGCGCGACGACAAGCAATCCTTCACCGGCACCGCAGCCCCGCGCACTGAATATGTCTGGTTCTACGAGGTAGAGAAGGACGGCTACTCGGACAATGCCAAACGCAACCCGCTGCCTGGCCAGCAAAACGACCTGTGGGATGCACTGGAGAAATTCAAAGCTTGGCTAGCTCATGGCCGTGACGGCGCCACGCGCAACGAGAAGACTCTGCTACGGCCGAGCTATTGGCCTGAGCGTTGGCGGCAAGCGCTGATGCGCGACACAGCCGACAAGCTCACACCCGCCGGTGAAGCCTTTTCCTCCTTGCCCGACACCAGCATGTGGGACGGGCACGTCTGGGGAATGCATGAGCTTTTCCGAGATATTCCCAGTGATCCAAAAGCAGCAGAGATACAAGTACGTAACGTCGCCAGCTCGATGCTTTACGACCTGGTGATCCAGTTCTTTGCCGAACCGACCCAAGCGGTGTGGGCGAAATGGAAAGACGCAGGCACCGCCGCCAAACAGATGGACAGCGACAAAGCGCTGGCCGAGTGGAAAAAAGCCATCAAGGTAGCGCAGCAGGAGTTCAACCGCGCCACCCGAGATGTGCAGCGCTTTTTTGAGCCAGAGGATGGCTCGGCGCTCCCGCTTTGGAAGGAGATGGTCAAGGATGCGCTCAACGCCGGGCTATCGTTCCATGAACGCGCTGCCACGCAAGCGCCCACCGTCCAGTTCACCGCCCGTGAGCCGGTAGCCGACCTAAACTCGGCACTGGAAGCTATTGCCCGCGAAGTCGCCAAGCTGGACGGCTTCGACGTCACTTTGCGCAGCCTCGCCGTCGACCAGCCCTCCGACCTCAAGGCCGCCAAGCACTGGGTAGTACCGGTGCGCGCCTGGGCGCGCGACGATGAATGGCAAGGCGATGATGGCGAACCGGTCGGCTCGCATGATGCCGACGGCCTGGTGCGCCCGGCCTATGTGCGTGCCATGCTGGACGCCGGCCTCTATGACGACAAGGGCGCGCTCAAAGACGGGCTGCTCGACCCCGATTGCATCGAGGCCCGAGAGTGGAATCTGTCCGCCGGCCAATACAAGCCCTTCGACTTCACCCAGCTTAAGAGCGACAAGAGCGTGGCCGAGCTGATCGGGGCGCTCAAAACCACCGAGCAGGACATCATCCAAGGCCTGGACAAGCTGCTGGCAATGTTGGAGGGGCGGGAATGAGGCTTCCTGAGAGTTGGATCGAGACCACGGTTCGCTCCGTTGTCATAGACTTGCAGCCCGGCTTTGCGCAGAAGCCAGGCGAGGAGGACGAAGGCACAACGCCCCAGATTCGCACTCACAACGTGACGCCGGATGGCAAGATCAGCCTGGAGGGCATTAAGCACATCACCGCCAGTGAAAAGGAGCTGGCACGCTACTCACTTGCAGTGGGTGACGTCGTTTTCAACAATACCAACAGCGAGGAGTGGGTAGGTAAAACAGCCGTCTTTGACCAAGAAGGCGAATATGTTTTTTCCAATCACATGACGCGATTGCGCGCACATCGCGATTTGGTCTGTCCTGAGTATCTCGCGGGCTATCTTCAACTGCTTTGGTCCATGGGGTACGCCAAGACCCGCGCAAAGCGCTGGGTCAGTCAGGCCGGCATTGAAAGCGACACCCTGGCTTCATTCAAGTTGCCACTCCCCACACTCCCCGAACAGCAGCGCATCGTCGATGTGCTGCGGCAGGCAGATGTGGTGGCGGAACTGCGGAACCTATTCGATGAGTTGCTCGCGAGAACCAAGCGTCAATTGTTCATCGAAATGTTTGGCGATCCAAACCCCAAGATCAATGCGCGCTGGCCGGTAGTAAAGCTCGGAAAGTTTGTCACTGTCGCGACGGGTGGAACGCCATCCCGCGAGCAAGCGGACAGTTATGGGACTGCCCATGCCTGGGTGAAATCCACGGATCTCAAAGACAACGTGATCGTCGCTACCGAGGAGCGGGTGTCAGAGCTTGGCATTCAGCGCAGCAACGCAAAGCTTTACCCGAAACAGACGGTCATGTTGGCGATGTATGGGCAGGGGCAGACGCGAGGACGCACAGGGAAGCTGTTGATCGATGCCGCGTGCAATCAGGCGTGTGCCGCACTGCTACCAAGTGATGAATTGCTTCCGGACTATCTTTGGATTTGGCTGCAGCTTTCTTACGAAGCCGTACGGGCACTTGGACGCGGGGGGCAGCAAGAGAACCTTAACCTGGACATCGTCCGCGGCATACAGCTTCCGAAACCGCCCGTTCCACTCCAGCAGGAGTTCGCTAGGCGCCTAGCCGGCCTGCTGGAATTGTTAAAAAAGTCTCGGGCGGCTAGTGAGCAGTATTCTGCAATGCTGGAAGTGTTGCAGATAGAAGGGCTGACAGGCGATGCGACAGCAGCTTGGCGCGAAATGCATTCCGCCGAAATTGCCGAAGCAGCCCGCGCACGCGATGCCCTTCTGCGCGAACGCGGCGCCAAGCTCACTCAGAGTTCCAGCGTGGTGGCCACCGCCACGACACAAGCCGATCTCACGGTGCGCCCCGCCCGCCATTGGCTGCTGGGCGAGCTCAGCGAATTCCAGCGTCAGGTGTTGGCGGCCTTCACCGAGTATTGCCAGCAAAGTGGCCAGCCCTTGCTGGTCGAAGACCCGGAGGAGTTCGCCCGCTTTTGCGACGATGCGGCCGTGACCGACAGCCTGCAGGCCTTCGGCCTGTCGCATGGCAACCGCGTTCGCCGCTCGCTCAGCCAGTTGGCAGCCCTGGGCCTGATCGCCAAGGTCACCTTGCCCAAGCAAGACCCCGAGAGTGGCGAGCGCGACTACCTCAAGGCCTTCCGTCCGCTGCGGCCCGATGAGTTCACCCGCATGACCGATGTTCAGGCGCTGCGTAAGGCATTGTCGGCAGGGGGCGATCAACGGCATTACTACTTCAAGGTGCACTTGGATTACGAGACTTCCGAGCGCGCTGGCGCGGGTGGGATGTTCCAGGTCATTTCGCTTGAAGATGAGGACGGCAAGGATTTCACCCACCTTGTCGATCAAGGCCTGCATTACGCTTCTCTCGACGAGCTCAAAGACGACATAGCCAGTGCGCTCAAGGTAGAGGCGGGGCAAGTTGATCTGGAGGTTGTGTAATGCGCCTGCGTTATTTACACCTACAGAACTACCCGCCGATTTCGGATATCAAGGTGTGCTTCGCCAGTGGCTCTCCGCTGGCACGCGAATGCGCCATCCGTTTTGTGGTGGGTGTGAACGGCAGTGGCAAATCCAACCTGCTGCGCGCGGTCGCCGAGGTGTTCCTAGCGCTGGCCGATGGGCGCCGCGCCGCTTTTCCCGTCCAACTCGTCTATGAACTTGGTCACCGCGATTCGTCCAGTTCAAGAACGCTGGTGCTGGACTGGTCTGGAAGCCGGCAATCTGCGAGCTTGTGGATCGGAGAGAGGTATCTATTCCCAGACAATTTCACGGCAGACCAGTTTGAGCAGGTATTGCTTTGCTTTTCAACTGAATCCAGCGATATTCCTGCGGAGTTCCATCCGCTGATTCGCAAGGGAGAGTGGCCATCCGGCTCCGTGACCCCACAGATCATTGCGCTGCCCTCGGCGGTGCTGGCCTACACCACGGGCGACCAGCGCCCCTGGCGTTCGGTGTGGAGCCGCAACCAGCAGGCCGATGGCTTGCTGGAAACCGGCGACGATGCCCAAGGCGACGAACGCCCGGCGGGTTGGACCGCCGCTCAGGAAAACGCCTTGCAGGCGGCCCTGCAAGCAGGCATTGAGCCCCCCCGGCCAAACGTGCGCGGTGCCGTTGCTGAGGGCGACAGCTTTCGTCGCCCGGTGCTGCTGGACGCCACGCTGCTCAAGTGCGCGCTGTTGGCCGTAGCCCTGCCGCAAGCCTTTGTCGAGACAAGCGAATACCCCGGGCGCGCCGAGGTTGATGCCGCGATGGCAAATTTCCGCCGCCGCGACAACAACAAGAACGCGCTGCAAGAACTGCTGGAACGTGGCGGCTGGCACCACTTGGTGTCGGTGGCCTTCCGCTCGCGCCTGCAAATGGCCCAATGGGACCAAAAGCTCCGTGAAACCGCGCACGACTGGTGGCTGTGCGCCAGCGAGGTGGTTGCAGAGCCCCACCCGGTGGAGTCGCGCCGCACCCTGCTGTTTGATCTCAAAGGCCCTTTCGATGCGCAAGGCCCGTCCTTCGCCTCATCCGCTCGCGACGAATTGCAAACTTGTGGCAGCCAAGGCGAAGCCTTGTGGGCCTTGCTGGGCGGAGCCAAGGACGCCAGTGCCTTTGATCTCTTCTCCCGCCTGCTGGAGCTGAACCAGGCTGGCCTGTTTGACGATGTGCTGCTGCGCTTGCGCCGCGAGCCCGTGCCTGCCAAGAGCGCCGAACCCGGTTCAGCCGACATCGGCGTGTTGCGCTACGAGGAACTTTCGGACGGCGAGCAAATGGTGCTGGGCCGCATGGCGTTGTTTCACTTGTTGCAAGGGCAGCAGGACGCCTTGCTGCTGCTCGATGAGCCAGAGACCCATTTCAACGACAAGTGGAAACGCGAGATCGTCGATATCATCGACGATGCCATTCGCGAGACGACCAACGACGTGCTGATTTCCACCCACTCTGCCATCGTTCTCTCGGATGTCTTCAACAACGAGATCGTGATGGTGCAGAAAACGCAGGATGGCTCGACCGTGCGCAGTGTGGACGAACCCACCTTTGCCACCGACCCCAGCGCACTGATGATGACGGTGTTCGGCGCCGAGGACAGCATTGGCAAACGTGCCCAGGAGTTCATTGAGGACAAGCTTCGGCAAGCCACCGGCACACCAGCCGAAATCGCCGATCTAGAGCGCCTGATCGCCCGGATGGGATCGGGCTTCTATCGCAGCGAGCTGCGCACATTGCTCAATACTTGGCGGGGTGGCAATGCTTAAACCCATCCATCGCGTTGCTTGTTCTCCGGCGTTGGCCGCCTGCCAGCGGTTGATGCAGCGTTTTGCGCTGTGGTTGTGCGATCCTGCCACCGCAGATGCCCACCTCAATCAGCAAGGCTTACAGCCGCCAGTTTTAGCGAGTGGGATCGAAGCGAATTGGTTGTGGAAATTTCTTCAGCGCGTTGATGCCGGGCAATCATTGTTGAGTCGAGCACAGGCACTGGCGGCCATGCCTGCTGCGCAGAAGGCTGCGTTGGCCGCCTGGGTGCAGACAGTCTCGGCGCTACCGACGCAGTTTCAGCCCGCGCCTGCCCTGTGGCCGGTCAACAGACCCGTTGCGAGCGAGTCGGACTGGAAGGCGTTCAAGGTGCTGATGGAGGCGTTTTACGAAAAGGGATTTCGCGGCGGGTTGCCCTACCTGCCCAATGGCACACCCACGGCTGCAGGTGGCGTCAACTACGCCGACTACGTGAGCGCTTTCCGCAATGCGCACCGCCTGAACCCCACCCCCGATGCCCGCGAGGTTTGCGTGCTGTGCGGCGGTCCGCTCGGCGACACGCCGCACGTTGACCACTGGATCATCAAGAGCGCCTTTCCGCTACTCAGCGTGTGCGCGGACAACCTGCAATTGATCTGCGGCACCTGCAACGAGGCGCCGAACAAGGGCGACAAGCCCGTGCATTCCGCTGGCAGCTTTGCGGATTGGTTTCACCCTTATCTGCGTCCGGGCAATGGGGCCTTGCAACTAGACTACGTACTGCCCGAGCTCTCCGTGCAGTGCTCAGCCGCTCCTCCCGCTGATCAGCCCAAAGCAGCCAATCTGGATGCACTACTCAACCTGGCCAGCCGGTGGACGCGCGAATTCAAGGCTGAATACGCCAGGCATCAAGATGTGATGAGTCGTCGGGAACAGCGTCGAATCCAGAACGCACAAGCGCGGCATACCCTGGCCGAGATTCAGTCCTACGTTCAGCAATGGCAGGCAGACCTGGTGCCCAGCGAACCCCACCACGAAGTACATCAGACATTGGCGGCAGCCTTGCAGGACCCCTCTCGCCTTGCGGCCTGGCACAGCGAACTGGGCCTGGTGACGTAACCGTAGGCGCATTCTCTTAGGCACCGAAAGAATGACAGGTAACCGAAGTGTTGCCGACCGACAGAGCCCGCAGGCCCAAGGTCGGCATTGGCCGAGTTGTGTGAATTGGCTATCCGGCAGGTTTCGGAGAGAAGTAGTCGCTCGGATGCATCTTCTGTGGCACCCGACACCGGCACGTGCAGGCTATTGACGCTTGAGCCTGACGGGTACGAGGAAACAGCGCCCCGCGACCGCCTCATCAACTGCTTCACGATCGGGCAACTGCGCCGAAGGCACCGGCTGGGTGATGTCGGCAAATACACTCTGGGGCGTTACCGCACCACTGAGGATCTGCGACAGGTCGGCCACCGTTCGCCGAAATGCCTCGCCGGCCAGCCGGTCTGCCTCTTGCCCGCCGGCGGCCAGGCGCGCCTCGGCAGCGCGCAACAGCGCAGCGCCTGAACGCAAGATACCGCGGTGGTCCTCTGCCGCCGGGGGCGCCCCGGGCTCCAGCCCCACATAGACCTGCATCTGGGCGAGCCCTTGCGCGATCTGGTGGTACTGATGATCCCGCAACACCTCGATCTGCGCGGCAAAGCCGCGCCGATCGACCCAGGCATTGATACGCCGCGCCGGCTCGACGGCCAGAACACTGCCGCTGCCGAGCATGGCGAGGCGCAACCGCACGAACTGATCCAGGGCATAGGGCTTGCCCACCGCCTCGGACATGTCGATCACATCCCGGTCGCACACCAGCGTCCAGATTGAATCTTCGTCGATCATCTCTCTCCTTCTTGCGTGGTGTGCTGCCGCGGGTCTCCCGCAGGGGGACAGTCCCCGCGGGAGCACGGATGATAAATGGTTACGTTATGTAACGACTGTGAACTGCTCGGCACGCTGGTAACGCCGCCGGGCCAGTTCGATGGCCTGACGGGGGTTGGCTGCCGCAAAAATGCGCACCGTCCAGGCGGCCGGGTGGAACACACCCCGAGCGCTGTAGCCGTAACGCAGAAAGCGCACGCGGTAGAGCTGTTGCGTCTTCATGCCCTGCCCTCCTACCGAATGGTGACGATGGCGCCGTAGTCCGGCCCTGGGGTGAGGTCGATGCCACGGATGGCCGGCACGAAAATGTCGGTCATCGTGGTCTCCTCGGTGATGCCACCGTCGGCCTCCTCGATGAACTTCACGGATCGCTGTTGCGACTTGATCGTGTCGCCCTTGACCAGCAAGGTACGTCCGCTCTTCGCGGTGACGATGCCGCTGATCTGGCCGGCGGCCAGCGCCAGCGCCAGGTGCCACTGACGCAGCGCCTTGAGTGGAGGCCTGACCGACAGGCCGGTTTGACCGAACTGGGTGGCGAACTGTGACCACAGCGTGTGGCGTTGCAGCCGCCGCAACTCCGCGATCAACTGCGGCGCATCGATCCGCACCGCGTGGAACTTGCGCTTCGCGTCGGCCGGCGCTTGTGGCACCAGGTACGGCACATCGGCGCAGTTCTCGTCGAGTGTGGTGACATCGGCCTCGCCTCGGGCGGCGGCCAGCATCGCCGCCTTGATGCCTTGGTCGGGACGATCCGAGCGACGCCTCACACCGAAGATCACGCACTGGCGGAAACGCTGCTCGGGCGCCCGGTAGTAGCGCACCTGCTCGAAGCCCCGTGCGATCACCGTGGCGAACTCCTCGTCGATCACGTAGTGCGGCACGATCAGCACCAGCACGCCGCCGTACTGCAGCGAGCGGATGGTCGAGCGGAAGAAAATCTTCTCGAGCCGATCAGCCTTCGCCCGATCGCCGGTCTGCGCCTTGTCACTGACTGCATCGCCGTACGGCGGATTGAGGAACAGCAGTGAGCCCGTGCGCGGGCCGATCACCACGTCGTGGATGTCGCTGTGTATCACCGCATCGAGCAGTTCCTTGGCATGCCAGGCCCGCTCTCGGTCGAACTCGACGCCGAGGGCCTCGACGCGCGCGCCCAGGTCCTCGAGGTGGGCCTTGGCCTCGGCCAGGGCGACGCCCTCCCCGCAGCACGGATCGATGATGCGCAGCTGCGCGGCGTCGGTGTCGAGCAGCCGCAGGATGCCGGCCAGGGTGGCCTCGTCGGTCGGGAAGTATCCGGCTTTGATGAAATTGCGCGCCAAGCGCTGGAAGATGAGAGCCATCTGTGTCTCCATGGAGGCGGCGGCCCTTCCCTGACGGGAGGATCCCGCCAGGGTGGTAAGGAAAATCGAGGTCAGTTGCGACGGATACGCCAGACCGGCACGGGGCATCTGCTGTGCGCGTCATGGATGAGACGCCCGGTCGGCTCGAACAGCCCGGAGGCGATCAGATCGTCCTGCAGGGCGCTCTTGTCGGGATCGAGGTAGAACTCGTCGGTACCGAGCACGTCGGTGCCTGCCACGCGGATCGTCAAGCGTGCAACCGGCTCGTTGAGCGGATCGTCGCTGTAGAGGTCGATGACGGGGAATCCGTCGCGTGCGCTGGCGAGTACGATTAGCGGGCCGTGCTGGCGCGTGGTGATGTTCGCCAAGTAGGTGGTGGACATGGTAGGTCTCCAGGTGATGGGTACGGGAATCCCGCGGGTTGCCCCGGTGCCTGTTTCAGGGATTGACAGGCCGCATCGGTGACGCGCTTACGCGCCGCTCCAATGCCCGTTCCCCAAGCGGACGAAGACCATCCGCTTGGGGAACCGCATCGGTTCCACATGGCTTGAAGAAGGGCTTGGATACATCGCCTCCGACGCTGCGGCCGTAGGGCCGCAGCGAGGCACCGTCGATGGAGGCCAGGTGCCGATTCAGGGCGATCGACGCGATCGCACCGCAAATGCCGCCGCGCCTCGGACGCGCGGCCGTCCATGCTTGGACGTCACCCGGAGACGCGGGCTGCCCTCAACGCGCCGGCAGCGCTCAGGGCAGCCCGCGTGAGCGGGCTGGTTGGGAAGGGTTGCGCTTAGCGACTGCTGCCGCGGCGCTCAAGGTAGCTGAGATAGGTCTCCGACTCCTTCGGATACCAGGTCTGATCGTCGGGCACGAAGCCGTAGTCGAGCTCGGCCTTGAGCCGATCGCGCTGCGCCCGGAAGCGCAGGCGATCGGCGGTGGAGTCCAGCTTGACCGGATGGCGACCGGCAATCATGCCGGCGAGTTCGTCGCCGAACACATTGATCAGCGCCGGTGGCACTTCGCCGTCGGGACGATCCGCCTCATCCGCCACGTCGGCGCTTGCCGGTGTCGGCATGGGGTCGGCGGGCTGCACCAAGTCTGGCGCAGGTGCCGGCGCCATACCCAGCGGGCGTTCGTCTGCCGGATCGGGCTCGGCATCGCGCTCGAGTTCTTTTGCATCGCCTTCGTCGTCGATCAGCAGATCGGCAAGCCTGGCGCGCACTTCGATCACCGAGCGCCCGCGGGTCGAGTACGACCACGGGTAGATCTCCTCGATGACAAACTGGCCCGTATAGGTACCGGCAGCGAACTGCTCGAGCACCGCGTCCTTCACCGAGAACTGCCCGATGCTTGTGGACAGGTCGCCGACAGCGAAATCGCCATTGCGCCCGTTGATGATCTTGATTGTGAGTGTGCCGTTGACGGTCACGGTCATGATGGCCTCCATGGTTGGCAAGGAAATGCCGGAGGCCGCCGCGCCGGGCGAAAGCCCCGGCGGGTGGAGTAAATCAACGACACCGCGGGACAGATGATCTAGCCGGCGGGCGTGAGATTGAAGAGGGCTGAAACCCGGGGTTGAGGCCGGCGCTGCGAGCACGAGGCACGCGGCGCCGGCACATGGCTTTGAAACGATGTGCCGCTTTCCACACGTCACGCAGGTACTTACTGCCAGCAGGGTCGGAATCTGAGTAGCAGTTTCTCCGCGATACGATGCCCCTGGGGTCGGTTACAGGGCTGACCGACCTGGTCGGATGCATGTTTTTCGACCGAAACATGCAAAACGGCGGAAACCTGTTGAAGGCGCTTTTCCGAGCCTCGGTGCTCGGAAAAGCGCCCGTCGAAACGGACGAACGTGGCTACTTTATCACTGCTTCGCGGCGGTAGTGTTGCGACTCACGTGCGGTAAGAAAAGAGCCCGTCGAAACGGGCTCTCGGGAGGGCTACTTACGTTGCGTGGCGGGAACTGCCATCGCCGTGCTTCGCCAGATCTTCGTGCTTCTCGCTCTGCCGCACCAGCCACACGTCAGCCAGGCCGATGGGGAACACGGTCGCAGCGAAGACCAGTTCATACTCGAGCAGTTTCATCATCGCTCCTTCGTTGGTTCGTTGCCATCGACGTTTTTGAGGACGCGAAGGGCAACGAGTTCCAAGGCAACAAAGATGGCCACTGAGCACGAACGTCCGGATGAATCTCGCCACGGTCAGCCTGCCTCGCCGCTCCCGTGGACGGCACTGCCACCCTGGCTGTCGGCCTCGGAGCCCGCAGCGGCATCATCACGACGATAGACGACTTGTCCATCGACCTTGATATAGCTGATGCGAAACAGACGCCCCTTGAGGATGGCGCGGTGCTCATCCTTGCCCTCCACGCGCTTGACGTAGGGGTGGATGTAGACGTCGCCGATCATGAAGGCCACGATGACCTTCTTGCCGGCCTTGACGGCATCCTCGCAGCGCAGCACGAGGCGTTGCGCCTCCAGCTCGGTGACCCGAAGGTCGAAGTAGGAATACTGAGGATCCCCAACCTCGCCACGCATGGCGTTGATGGCGCAGCACAGCATGGGTTCGGACTTGCGTCCACTGCCCTTCGGCGTGACGGTTCGGATACGCGAGAGGTAGCCGATTCCAGACGTGTGCAAGTCGAAGTATTCCTTCTGACCCTGGTCGTCGGTCGGATTACGGGTTTCGGTGGTAGTCATGATGCGATCTCCTTTCAGACAAAAAAAGGGAGATCGCACCCCGTACGGGAGTGGATCTCCCATACGGGTTACAACTACGATGCCTCGGAGCCGAAGGGCTCTTCCGGTTAAAGAGGCTGACCGGATCAGAATCGCCGAAGCGAATTCATGACGACTTTCTATTCCTCGACACCTGAAATGTCAAGCTCCCAGGCCAACGTCATAGGTTTGAGTGCGCCACCTTCTCGTTCTGACCACGGCTAGCACAAGTAACGTCGCAAGGGCGAGACAGCCCTGAAAAGTCGGTGGCGGCGTGAACAACACGCCTCGGGCGGCACCGTCGGCCAGCGCAAGACTGTGGGCGGCCCCAACCGGGAACTGATCGGGGCCACTGCCGTGCGCGTACCACCGCACGGCCCACCACCCGCCGAACATCACCATGGTCACGAGGATCGAAATCATCGCATGCACCTCAGCGCCCGATTTGCATTTTTTTGCCGACACACTTCGATCAGATCCACGTCGGCGCAGATGCGCAGGATTCCGATCGCGCTCATTGCTCCGGCCTCCAATCGACCAGGCGCAGCTCGCCGCTGGTGATGCGCAAGGCATTCTCGCGCGCCTCGTCGAACACAGCCTTGATCATGTCGCGCCCCACATCCTTGTACGGCGACATCGGCCGCAACTCGGTAACGTCCGCCCACGCTTCGTGCTCGATGATCTCCTCCTCGAACAACGCCTCAGGGTCGTCCGCGGACAGCGGCAGTGGGATGTGCTCGAACCAGCGCACGAAGCGCTGAGCGCCGGTGCGCGCGATGATGTCAACGACACCATGCTCCCGATGGCGCGCGATGGCACCGATGGGGAAAATCTTCGGATGAGAGGCGAAGGCAATGACTGTCTCGCTAGTCATGATGATCTCCTTGGGTAGTAGTGAAGCGCTTCAGAGGCGGAGGTCGAGAGCTAGCGAGGGGCTCTCCAAAGCACTTAAAAAATGCCATCACCATCACACGATGTCAATTGCGCTCCCGCCTCAATCCGTACGCATGTAGTCCTCGATCGCTTCATCCTCGAATCCGAACAGACGCCAGCGCCGCTGCTCTCGCGCCGGCGCACACCTGCCTCAGCCCTGCCATGGCGACATGAACTCGTGACAAATGAAATAGCCCAGCGCGCGCAGGCGCGAGAGCAGCGGCCGCGATCGCCACGAGCGCGTCGCGCTTGGCGCCGCGCGCCCGGTTGTAGTGCTCGATGTCATCGAAGCCGGACGGATCCCACGGATCGGTCAGGTCGATGCGGCCCGAGCAGGCCGAAACTTGATCTTCGACACGGTGTAGCAATTCAAGCGCCTTGTCGTGGGCGCTGCACGCATGGCAGTGTTTCAGCGCTCTGACGATCGCCTGGGCGTCCAGGCGAGAGCGCTCGGTCAGAAGCGCGGCGGTAGCATCCTCGAAGCGCGGATACGCTGTTTCAGCAGTCATGCTCATCGGTCTCTCCAGCAGTTCATCGGTTGTGACTGGCCGGTGCGCTGGCGAGCCCGAGGTGCGCGATCAGGCGGCGGCAGCCTCCTCCCGTTTCGCGGCGAAGACCACGGACTCCACGCGCGCGAGCGTGAGCAGCACGTCGTCAGCCACGACCTGGAAGCCCGGCACCTTCACATCCGTGCCATCGGGGGTGTACTCGAACGTCCGCAGTTCCCCCTGGACCATCACTCGCGCGCCCTTGCGCAGCAGACGAGCCACCTGCTCGGCACGCCGGCCCCACACCGACACGGCTAGCCAGATCCCGCCGGTCTGCTCGAACTCACCGTCCTCGCCGCGGCTGTACTCGTCGAAGAACACCCGCATCTCGGCGACCTGGCGATCCTCGCCGCGCACCGTCACCGTCTTGAGCGTCGGCGCACTGCCCACGTTCCCCTTCCCTTCGAATCGATTCGGCATTTCACTCTCCTTGGCGCCTCACAAGAAACCTCGCGTCGCCGGCGCCGTGCGCTCGCGAGAAAGAAGCTTCCGGACCCTCAATCCGCTGCACGGCTTACCGGCCACACAGCTTCGCGGTAAGACGTCATCCTGGTTTCAATCGCAGCCCATGTCGGCTCGTACTCCGGCCAGTCACGCTCGACGACAGCGCAGATCAGCGGGTCTTTGTCGTCTTGCACGCGCCCTGCGGTAAGCTTCCCGAGCAGAGCCGCGAGGATGCTTCGCTCGCAATCCGTCAGGTACTTCTTCACATCGCTCACTTTCGCAACGTAGTAGCGGTGTTCACGCTGGAACTCGCTCATTCCTATTCTCCTTCGGGCCTCACGCCCAAGATTTGTTGGTGACGGCCGCAGTTCCTGCCGGATCGGCCGCACCGCCGAACGGCTCCACGTAGGTGCGACGCTCGGGGAAGTGGCTTACGATCCACTGCGCAAGGCGACACTTGCCGCCGTGGTAGGGCAGCGCCGGCCCCACGGCGCAGTCCGCGCCCCCGGTGCCTGTCTCAGCGCCTGTTGCCAGCATCACCGCCTCCTCGCCGCCTTGCTCCCGGTCGCTCTAGGCTGTCGTCTCCGCGCAGCCGCGCCTGGCGACGCGCGAACAGCGTCAGCTCCGTGCGGCGCAGCTGCTCCTCGTCGTTCAGACGCAGCGCATGCTCATTGATGCGCCGATACCAGTCGTGCAGGCTCGCCGGCTCGCGCTTGATGAACTCCGGCACCTCGTACCACGGCACGTTCGAGCCCTCGCGACCGGTATCGCGCCAACGCACGAAGCGGGCCCCTGAGTCGCGCTTGTGCAACGCCAGGTAGAACCGCCGCCCCACCACCCGCTTGGTCTGCTCCACCAACTGGCGCTGGGCGCGATGCGCCCGATCGAGCGCGGCGAGTAACCGCCTCTCCTCGGTCGGGGGCGCATCGACACCGCCATCGCCGCCTCCCCTACCCGTAAAGGCCTTTGGTTCACTCATGCTTTGACAACCCCTTGTTTCACCACCGGACGCGTTCCCACCCACTGGCCCACGACCGGACGCTCCCACCATTGCTTCACCCGCCAGACCGAGCTCGCGTTGCGCCATTTCCATCACAACAGTTCCTCCCCACCCTCGGCGTCCTCATCCGGACCGGCGTCGGCCTGCGCCTGGGCCTCCGCCTCGATCTGCGCGGCGACAGTGGCCAGCAACTGTCGCTCCTCGGCCGAGAGGTTCGCCCGCCGGCGCGAGTGACGCGGCGCCAGCGCCCCCGTGAACACCTCTTGGGGCACCGGGCCGAAGTACTGAAGCACGGCCTGCACACGCTTGACGGCCATCTCGTCGGCACCCGGCACGAAGTCGCGGCGCGACAGCTCGTACAGCTCCGGCTGGACCAGAAACTTTTCGAAGCGGAACACCCGCATGCAGTCGGCACGGAAGCGCCGCGTGTGGTGGCGAATGCGCGCCCTGCCCTCCTCGTCGCTGAGCAGATCCTTGCGGATGAGCGTCTTCACGATGCGTACGAAGTAGTCGTATTCGACGATCAGCTGGGCCACCGCATAGCCATAAGGGCTCTTGAAGCCCAACTCCACCGCCTTCGGCTCGCGCGAGCGCAGCACCGACAGCTTGAGGCCCCGGTCGGCCATGGCCTCCAGCCGTCCTTTGAGCTCGTCCGCCTCGGATCGCAACTCCTCCTTCAGCTGCGCCACGTACTGGTCAGCCAGCAGCAGCGCCCAGTCGGCGTAGGGGTTGTCCAGTGCAGAGCGAGCCCACAGCAGGCGCAGGCTCGAGGCCAGGGTGCGTCCGCCGGGGATCGCTGGTAGTCGTCCGTCCGGATCGCGCCGCCGACCCAGAAACATCCGGTAGCCCTCCTTGGTGTGGAGCGTCATCAGGTCATCGTCGTCATCGACCAGGCCGCCCAGCTCACGAAGCTTGTACGCCTCCTGCTGGGTGACGCTTGTCGGTGCCGCATTCATCGACTTGTACTCCGCGCGCATCTGGCGCAGCCGCCCCTCGCGCTGCTGGAACTCGGCGAACCGCCACCACATCGGATCGCTCGGATCGGGATCGTCCGCGTCGATCAGATGCTGCACCGCCGACTGCTCGGCTGCCATGTCGTAGCCGTCGTCGAAGGGCGAGTCGGTGGTGCGCAGGAACTGCTCGGCTGCGGCACCCGGGTACGGGACGAAGGTACCCGGCGGCAGCTCGGCCGCCTGCGTTCCTTTGTGGCGCGATGCCGCGGATGTCGTGTTGCTCATTCGGAGTCCTCCTGGGGTTGATCGAGGCGCCTGGCCAACTCATCAAGCGCCGGGATGGGGGTGATGCCGGGGATGACCACCGCCTCGGGCAGCGGCTGGCGCAGCAGGGCCTCAAGGCGGTCCATGTGGACGCGGTAGCGCCGAGGCATATTTGGTGGGACGTTCGGGTCTCGATGTTCGGAGACGAGGCCGAGGGTCACCAGATCTGCTAATGCGCGAGCAACGGTCATCCGTGTTAGCACAGGGCAGTGGGCGCTAATGTCTCGCCAACTGAGCGGCACTTCATGCTTTCCAGCATGACGGTGCAGTAACGCGTACAAGACACTCGTCTGCGAGTGGTTCCCACCAAGGCGCCAAAAAAGCCTCGGAAAGAGTTCATGTTGAGACATCGTTAGTCTCCTGCTCATTTGATGCGGCCCATTTTGGGCCGCCGTTTAGGGGTAAGACGCTGGCCCAAAATGGGTCGCATCACCGCGTTGTCGCGCATCGCATCCTCCTGCGAAGTTCATCGAGTTGATCCCGCACCGCCGCGCTGGGCAGCGTGCGTTCCTGGGAGGAGTTTTCGGACGGCGCAG
Source organism: Denitromonas iodatirespirans (assembly GCF_018524365.1). Classification (GTDB taxonomy): domain Bacteria; phylum Pseudomonadota; class Gammaproteobacteria; order Burkholderiales; family Rhodocyclaceae; genus Nitrogeniibacter; species Nitrogeniibacter iodatirespirans. Next base: position 111,999 of record NZ_JAEKFT010000003.1, on the reverse strand, counting down.
GCCGATCCGACGCCTCCAGCCTCATTCCCTCCGGCAACTGACGCCGTGCCGCCTCTAGAGCCGCCGTGGCGTCCCGTTTTCGGCTGCGGTTCAGCGCCCGTGCCGGCACGAACAGCCCGCACTGGGCCCGCCCGACCAGGCCGGCGAGATAGTTGATCGGGGCGCGCACGTTGCCGAGGGCCAGTTGTGAGGCCCACTCGTCTGCGACCGTCTGAGCCAGCGCCGTGTCGCCGAGCCGCTGCAAGACCTGGATGGCCGAATGGCGCTCGGTGGCGCCGAGGCTGCCGGGCAGTTCGAAGGGGGCACGGCCCTGGGTTTCCTTTCGATTTGAAGAACCACTACGCGACACCTGCGCGGGCACGTTGGTGCTGTCTACCTCCACCGTTTCGGTAGGTAGTTGTGTAGACGAAGTAAACCCATATAGGGGTTGCGGTTTTCCGGACGACATGGCGTCCGCTTTCGCGCATCCTTGTTGTCCGCTTTCCCGCAGCCTGGAATGTACGATTCCGCCATTCCAGTCGTCCGCTTTTGCGCATGCTGGATTGGCGTTTCCGTACATTCCTTGCCGCTGCTGGGATTGCGGTCGATTTTCTGGCTCGGCAGGGCAAATTTCGTGGGCCCGGACGGCGCCATCGAGCGCGGCGGCCACCGCATCGATGTTCACTTGCGTCAGCCTCCGGGCAGGCGCACCGGTGCTCCAGCACTCGGTAATCAGCCCGGCGTGAAGCAGCGCCGTGCGCGCACCCTCCATCTGCGAGCGGCGGATGTGCAGTGCGCGCTGGGTATCCTGCATGGCCAGGTCGAACCAGATGACGCACGGACCGACATCGTCATCCGAGCTCGCCACGACGTGCCGAAGGCGCGAGGCCTCAGCGTATACCGGCTGGTGTCGAAGATTGGCGCATAGCCAACTCAGATAGAGCCCGCCGGCGACCGAACTGGCCACCTCGGCGAAGGGCTTGTAGCAGGCCACCGGCCGGCCAAGCAAAGTGCGCACCACCGCCTCGGACCATGACCACTGGCGCACGACCCGGCCGATCTGGCGGCCGAGCGCCTCGGCGATGGCATCCAAGTTCAAGCGGAACCAAGTGCGCCTTGGCATTCCACGGCCTTGCTCTTCGAGCACGCCTAGCGAGCGCAGGCGCGAGCGCGCATTGATCTGTTCGTGACGGGACAGGCCCGTCGCATTGCGCCACTCTTCGGTCGTTTGCCAGAACCAGCCGTTGCGATCGGGCTCGGTTCGCGCGTAGTGACGCGTCCACGACAGCGCGTGGCCCAGCATGAGCGTCGCTTTGATGCTACCGGTCAGCTGCGCCAGGGACGGGAAGTATTGGAGGTAGCGCTGCCCCACGAGGCGGGACAGCAAGGGGGCTGCGGCACGCGAATTGTTGTTCTGGTCGGGCGCCGCAGCGGCCATCGTTCAGCCTCGCCCCTCTGGCCTGTCCGCCGTCAGCTTGGCCGCCGCATCGAGCAGATCGTAGAGCCGCTCGTAGTCGACCTGGAACTGCATCGACGCGTTAGGCCGGCGCCGCTCTTGGATCAGCCCAAGCTCGCGCAGCCGTCGGCGCGCCCGCTCCTGTTCGCGGCGCGACATTCCGGTGTCGGCGTGCCAGTCGTCCTGTGAACGGGCGAGCCACCCCGCCTCGGCGGCCTCTGGGTACTCGTTCAAGTAGTACACCGCGTAGGACAACCAAAGGGCGGCGAGGATGTCGCCGGTCACATCCACGTAGATGCGATGGAACACGATCGGGCTCTGCCCGAAGACCTCCAGCACCAAGGCCGGGTCGATGCCCTGCGGTGGGAACGCGCCGCTACCGCGATCGCAATCGTCAAGGGGGCCGTTCATTGGCGTGCCTGCATTGGGGGGCTGGGATGGCCGTTGCCGCCGGCATCGGGCACCACGTGGAACGAGCCGTAGGCTTCGTCGATCACGCGGCACACATCGTCGATGCGCAGATGCGCCACTTCCTGATGATGGATCGCGAAGAGGCGCTCGACGGTGTTCTCGTAGCCGCCCGCGATGGCCGGCCAGGCGACGCGGATGCGCTCGCAGTCGGCCTCGGTAGGTCGGGCGTTGGTGCGCGAGCGGCGGCTCTGGGCGTCAAGGATCAATGCCAGGCGCTCGCGGATCTCCGCGCTCGACCGGCGCCAGAGCGTCGCCACCAGGTCGGGGCACGCGCCGTTGAGCAGGAAGTAGTCCATCAGCGTCACATGGCGCAGCGTCGCATCGAAGCGCTCGGCCACCGCCTGCAGCTGCGCGGGATCGATGTGCACCTTGATCGGCAGGCCCATGTCGATCATGTGCGACAGGTCGCTGGCCGGGCGTTGGCGCAGTACCTCGAGCTGGCCGGGCGCGAAGCCTGCCTCGACCAGCGTCTGGAACTCGCCGGCGTCGATGCAGCGGATCAGGTAGCCGAGGATCGCCAGCCTGAGAACGGGATCATTGATGGGAAACACGGTCCGACCTCCCTGGTGTGGTTGAAATGAATGGTGTGTCAGCGCTCGCGCCCGGCCCCCTGCGCCTCGCGCAGGTCCTGCCAGGCGCGCGCCAGGCGATCGAGCGACGCCCAGGTCTCGCGATCGCTCATCAGCCACGCGAGCCAACCGTCGGCAAGGCCGAACATCTTCGACTGTGTATCCGCCAGGGTGCTGGCGTGCTGCATGAGCTGGTTGTCGAAGCCGCCATCGTCGAACACCTCGCGCCGGTACTGCACCACCCAACGGCTGTCCGCCGGTAGCTGCTCGACTGTCGCCTCGTGGAACTGGCCGCTGAGCGATGCGAGGTAGTTGTAGGCGCACACCAGCGCGGGCGTGGAGCGGCCAGCCTCGGCGCTGGCACGATCGTCCAGCGGCCGCTCAGGGAATTCCATCCAGAAGCCCGCAGGGGTCTCGATCTCGAAGTCGACGATCCGCAGCAGGTCCACCAGGTCGTGGCGCACGCAGAAGGCGCGTAGCGCGTCGTACCAACGCGCCTTCGCCGCGTCCTCATCGTCAGCATCGGCTGCCTCAGCTGCCACACCCGCCTCCCCCGTGCGTGGCGCGGACGCCACGGGCCGGCATTCGGTGCTCTCGGCCGAGGCGTCCGGCGGCGGCGCTTGCTGTTCGGTGGCGTCGCCCGGCTCGACCGCCCCAGCCATGCGTTGGCGTGCCACGGCCGCGGCCTTCACACCCACGGCCTTGGCGCCTACCGCCCCCGAACGTCGCGCGCTGCGCACGGGGGCGGCGGGCAGCGCCTCGCCAACGCCCTGGCCGATGGCCGGCTTCGCGCGTGCTTCTCCGAGCAGGCCTCGGATCTCATCATCGTCTGCCTTGCGTGCGACCGCCGCGGCCAGCGGATCGACACCTGTCGGTGACAACTCCAGCAATTCGGCCAAGGCGTTGCGCATGCGTCGTACGATGACCTCTCCGCGCTGCGCCAGCGAAATGGCTGGCGCCGCTACTCCACCCTGTGCCGCCTCGGGCGGGTTCAACTCGGCGGCGTTTCGATAGACAGCCGCCATCGCCGATTCGAAGCGACCCGCTTCGACGTTGGCTATCGTGGCGAGGCGCTGCAGGGCGGTGTGCTCGATACGCAGGGTGGTGCTCACCTCACGCGTCAGCCAGGAGCCGATCGGCGCGAGGTGCTCGCTCGCGAAAGCGTATTCGGCGAGCGTCGCATGGTTGCCTGGCATACCCAGACGCTGCGTTTCCGCCTCGAGATCCCTTAGTGAGACGTAGCAGCCACGCTCCTTCTGCAACTCCTCTCGCAACATCGCGATCCCAAGCGCCTTCTCGTAGAACTTGGTATCGGCCCGGGCCTCGTTCTCGATCAAGTGAGCCGTCAGCACATTGGCCTCGCCGCGCCACTTTTCGATCGCGACGCGCACCATCCGGAAGCGCTCGTCGCGAGTCTCCTCCCACAGTTCCTTGAGAATCTGCAGCCGGGTGTTGCCCCCCATATAGAGCATGTAGCGCGGCGCGTTCGGGCGCTGGACGACCGACAAAGCACCCTCGAGACCGCCGCGTTCCTTGATGCTGGCCTTGATCTCGTCGTACTTCGGGTTCTTGCTCACCCGCGGGTTGCGATCATAGAAATCGATTTCCGTGACCGGCAGCGATGTTGTCCCGTCGTTGTACTCCTCGCGTGGCGGGGCACCAGCTGGCACCCGTTGAGCCAGCTTCTGCCCGGCTAGTGTCTTGGCAGCGGCCCGCACGCGAAGGGTTTTTGGGGAAACCGGCTTGGGCGCCTTGGACGCTTCCTGCGCGTTGGCGGCGCGCTCGGCACGGGCGGTCTCGTACGATTGCTTGTTGCTCATCATCTGTCCGATGTCCAGGTCGCGCGGTAGGCGCTTGAAGAGGATGTCGTCGTTCGGCATGGTTACTCCTCGGCGGCGGATTCCTGCTCGGCCAGGGCCTCGCAGGCCTGCGCCCAGCACCCCTCCAGGCTCGGGATCAGCTCCCACACAAGGTGGTGCATCGTGCGCCCGGCACGCTGCGGGTCCAGCCAATGGACGGGCACCTGTTCGGTGGCCGAGCGCTTGTAGGCAACCGCATGCGGCACCACGGTCTTGAGCGCGGTGACGCGCCCACGCATCGACAGAAACTGCTCGCGGATTGCGTCGGAGATCGATAGCGAATCTCCCGTTCGTTCGAGCTTGTAGATCACCGCGCGCATCGGCGGTACCGACAGACCAAAGGCACCGACAGGCTCCAGACGCTCGAGCAGCTCGAGGGTGCCGGTCGTGAATTCCCTTGCGGAGAGGATGTCCGGGCTCACCGGGCTGATGAGCGTGTCGGCGGCGAGAACTGCGGCGTCCTGCAGGTGACCGACCGCTCCCTGGGTGTCGACGAGCACCACGTCGTAGCTCTCGCGCACTGCGGGCGTGGTCAGTGCGGTGCGAATGCGCATGGCACGGTCGATGCGCGGCGACAGCCAGTCCTGTAGCTGCCCCTCTGGCGCATCGGAGATGACGATATCGAGGACGCCATCCGGGTTCAGTTCACTGTCCCGCCTCGGGGCGCGCGGCAATTCGAGCGTGCTGATGCACTCGGGCGTCAGCGCCCCGCTCTTGACCATTTCGGTTAGACCGTGTGGCGCGCGCACGGCGAGCGGGAAGTAGCGGGACAGGCTTGGCTGGACATCCGCGTCCACCAGCAGGACGCGCATGCCGAGATCGGCGAGGAGCGCGCCGAGATTGGCGGTGGTGGTGGTCTTCCCTACCCCGCCCTTCGTCGATACGACCGTAAAGATGATCATCGACCGCCCCCCAGACTATCGGAGGACGGGCGCGGGAACATGCGGGTGTATGTATAAAGCATTTTTCGACCCTGCATCAAGTTAAGAATGCAGAATCGAACTTGCCTGTAAGTGCTTGTTGTGCGACTATATTCTTCGCATGTCGCGACGATCCGTTACCGGTTTCGCATAATACAAATTATCGCGGGTTCAGATGGCAGACTCGGGAACGTATGGAGGCAGCGCTTTGCTATGCACGTACGGCAAAGATGCATTCGACCATCCGTAGCACGAGTTCACCATGTGCTGGTGCATCCACGGCATTCTCGTGCGCGGGAAATCCGTCACCTGCCAGCCGACGTTGGCAAGAACGTTGGGGCCTCAACCGACGAGCGCCCGCCATGCGGGGATGCGCACTGGAAATGAACTATCGCAGGACGCTTCGACGATTTTCGCGTAGGCACTTGTCTCCGTCCCGACCTCTCGGCGCCCTACGTTTTCCAGGATCGTTCAGCGCTTGGGCACGTCCTTGACGATGGCTGTGATGATGTCCACGTCTCGCTCGACCGCCTTTTGAATCGCGCGGGGCTGCGCTTTGTCGTCGGTACTTTCGGTGGCTCGCGCGGTAGCGCGCGATTTTCGAACCTTGTGTTGCGACACTGGTTTGGTTTTGGCGGTTTTTTGGGGCGGCGGCGAGGAAACCTCGGCCTTGCCTGGCGGCACCGCCGAAGCCGCCGGCGTGATGGTCTGGTCGGCCGATGCCATGTTGCGTTCGTCTGGCACACCGAGTTGCTTGGCGAGCGGGTCGTCCAGAGACGACGCAAGCGTGGATTGATGCGCCAGGATCGTTGCAGGCCCCACACCTTCGACCGGCCCGACAGTCGGCGGCAAAGAAGGCCGCGGATCGCTCACCGGCACGGGGGCGGCCTGCGGGTTGGCGGCGACGACGGCTGGCGCAGCCGCCTGTGGCGTTGAGCGCCCGGCAAACGCCCACGTGATCGCCCCGCCGGCAATGGCAGCGAGCAGTAGCCACGGAATCAGCGCGCGGCGCCGCACCACGGGTCCGGCGGCGCGCCTGGGATCGAGGTCTTGCAGAATGCTGACATGGTTCGCGTTGCCCGCTGGATGGCCCGCGGCGACAAGGCTGGGGGCGGCGCTCGAAATGCGTTCTGGATTGTTTAACATTACAATGTCGTAAAAAAGGACTTTGCTACTACCCGGATGTCGTAAGATAGCGCTTTTTTCAGGCGCCGAGAATCATTTATTGAGTCGTCTGGCATTTCTTGTCCGCGTTTTCTTCCTCGCCATCCTGCGTCGTGATCGTCCTCGCCCTGCTCTCCTACTTCCTGATTGTCTGCGCTGCGGCCTTGCTGCTCGTCTTTCCCGGGCATCGGGCGATGCTGGCCTCAGGTTGCCGCGCGTCTTTTGATCGCCTGCGCCAGCGCGGGGATCGGGTTTGGCGGACCGGGGGGCGAGTGTTCGGTGGCCTTCGGGCGCGTCTGCTGACTCGCCTGGGCGCGATCGGCCGCTTTGTGGCCACACAGCGCCTGGCCTGCCTGTGTGGCGGCCTGGTGGTTGCCCTTCCGCCGCTTCTCGCCTTTGCCTTGCAGGGCCCTGCCGTGTTCGATTTTTCGGACGAGGTTCAGGCGCCAGGCCGGCAGATATCGGCCTTGCTGCAGGGGGAACAACTGGTACCCCCCCTGCCGCTGCCGCCCGAGTTCTTTTCGACCCGAGAAGTCGAACAGGTCAGGCCCGACGTCTTTGACGCCAGCCGGAACTGGGAGCAACTCGACCCCGAGTTCACCCAGCGCCTTCTGCACGTGATGAAGACATTGCGCGAGCGCTACGGCTACGAACTCACCCTGATCGAAGGCTATCGCAGCCCTGAACGTCAGATGCGCCTCGCTGCGCTGGGGCCGCAGGTGACGCTGGCCGGTGCCTACATGAGCTATCACCAGTACGGCTTGGCGGCGGACTGCGCCTTCATCCGCGATGGAAAGTTGGTGATTTCGGAGCGAGACCCATGGGTCATGCAGGCGTACGAGCACTACGGTGAAGTGGCCGAATCGGTCGGATTGACCTGGGGCGGGCGCTGGAAGATGCGCGATTTCGGCCATGTCGAGCTACGGCGCAAAGACGTGCTGGGCCGCGAGACGTCCTGAGACGGGCACATCGACATCGGCAGTTTGGATGACTGGAGAACGACATGACGCGTCCATTTATTTTGTTGGGTGACAAAACCAGCCATGGCGGCACCGTCATCGGCGCCTCCGAAACCAGCGATTGCGACGGCCGCGGCATCGCCCGCGTCGGTGACAAGGTGACCTGCCCGAAAAAAGGGCACGGGCGTGTCACCACCATCGCCAGCGGCGATCCTACCGCCCTCATCGACGGTCGTCCGGCCGCCCGCCATGGCGACGTCACCGCCTGCGGCGCCGTGTTGATCGCCAGCCAATCCCTCACCACCGACTGAGCCGCCCGCCTCCGCCATGCTCGCTTCGGCATTCAAGATCATCGGGGCATCGATTCTGGCGTTCGCCGTCATCTGGGCACTCGTGCTCGGTTGGTGGCAAGCCAACGATCACACCCCCAGCACCTCCGAGTTGCTGCTCTATCTGGGCGCCCTCCCCGTGGCGGTCATTGGCGGCTATTGGCTGCTGCGTGGGTTCATCGAACATGTGAAAGCGCCGCCACCCGCCCCTGTGGCCGCCCCCCTGGATACCTCGGATCCGCTGGCCAGCGAGGCGGCGCGCACTGCTTCGCGGGAGCGTGGCTACACCGTCGGCATGATCGGCGCCTCGGTCTTGTGCGGCGCCGGGGGCTCGCTCGAACTCCTCGAGGCGCTGGCGGCAGACAAACGGCCGACGCCGGACGCCCAGCTGCTCGACGATGACGGGTTTCCGGTTTTTGCCGCCCGTGCCGAGGCCTTGGATGTCGACGACATCGGCGAGCGCCTGCGCGAACACGATGCCGTGCTCGCCGACGCCCTGGGCAATGCCGATGAGCCGCTGCGCATGCTCGCCCTCATCGATGCGGCGCTGCCGCCCGCGCTGGCGCAGGCACGCGAGCAGATGGTGCAAGGCGGTCCGGACGCGCATCTGCATCTGTTGTGGCTGCTGCCGGCCGGGATCGACGCGTCCCTGATCGGGCGCTTGCAGGCGTGGCTCGGCGCGCAGTATCTGGCCGACATCGATCCCGCACGCCTCACGCTCCGCCTGCGCCACACGCCGACCGAGGCCGCGGCCCTCCAGGAACTCGACGCCCTGGTGCTCGCCACCCGGGGCGATCCGTCCCCGCCGGATGTATCCTTGGTCCTGGCCGCCGCCTCGGCCATCGGGTCGGCCACCGTCCAGGCCTGGGCCGCCCGCCAGGCGCTGTTTTCCGCCACGCAGCAAAATGCCGCCATCCCCGGCGAATGCGCCGTCTGCCTGGTGTTTGGCGATGCGCCCGCGAGCGACCCGCAGGTGCGTCTCTCGCGCATCAGCCAGGGCGAGCGCGACAAATCCATCGTTGCCGCGGGCCGCGTCAGCGGCGCGCTGACCGAGCAGTTGATCGCCGGGCTGCTGACGATCCATGACCTGGAGGCCTCGTCGATTCAGGCGGTGGTCAGCGACGCCGATCACTGCCAGCGCCGCGGCACCGAACTGTTCGATGCGCTGGGCGAGGCGTTCGAGGCCATCGTGCCGGGCGAAAGCGCCCATCAGGTCGCAACCGCCTGCGGCTACGCACCGCCCTTCGGTGCGCTCCTCGCCCTCGCCTGCGCCTGGGAGAAAAGCGTCGCCTCGATGCAGCCGGTGCTGGCCATCAGCCAGCAGCACCCCACCGCCCGCGCAGCCGCCCTGCTGCTTCCCGCCCCTGTTCCGCCCGACGCCTCCAGCGTCGCCACTTGAGTCGGTTACTCCTCCATGTCCCGAATTCGATCTCTTCTGTGTGACTCCCGTTTCCTGGCGTTCGTCGGCATCAGTGCGGCCATCGCCTTCTTTTTCCTGGGCGCGAAAACCCTGAAACTCGCCTTGATGTGGGCGGCCGTCGCCAGCGGCGTGCTGCTCGTCATCTGGTTGGTGGTGTGGCTGGTCCGCCGGCACCGGGCACGCAAATCGGCCGACGCCCTCGGCTCGATGCTCGAACAGCAAGGCGAGACGAGCAGCGCCTCCCGCAACGCCTCGGTAGGCTCCGAGGTCGCCGTGCTCCAGGAGCGCATGCAGGCGGCAGTCAAGACCATCAAGGGCTCGCGCCTCGGGCAGATGTCGGGCGCGGCGGCGCTGTACGAGCTGCCCTGGTACATCACGATCGGCAATCCGGCGGCCGGCAAGAGCACGGCGATCGTCAATTCCGGCCTCAAGTTTCCGTTCGACGACGGTGCCGGTAGCATCATCAAGGGCATCGGCGGCACCCGCAACTGCGACTGGTTCTTCACCACCGAAGGCATTCTGCTCGACACCGCCGGGCGGTATTCGGCCCACGAAGAGGACCGCGACGAGTGGCTCGGTTTTCTCGGGCTGCTCAAGAAGTACCGTGCCCGTGCGCCGATCAACGGCATCATCGTCACGGTCAGCATCGCCGAGCTGATCGAAAACAGCCCCAGCTTCGCCATCGGCCTGGCCAAGAACCTGCGTCAGCGCGTCCAGGAGCTGACCGAGGAGCTTGCCGTCTTCGCCCCGGTTTACGTGCTGTTCACCAAGGCGGACCTGATCCCCGGTTTTCATGATTTCTTCCACGACCTCGACTGGAACGAGCGCGATCGCGCCTGGGGCGCCACCCTGCCCTACGAACCCGCTGGCGCCGACGACGCCATCGCGCTGTTCGACCAGCGCTTCGACGAGTTGCACGAGGGCCTGCGCGCGCTGAGCGTGGCACAGATGTCCCGCAGCCAGGGAGAGCGTTCGCCCCCGGGGCTGCTGACCTTTCCGTCCGAGTTCATTGGCATCAAACCGGCGCTGAAGGCCTTTCTCGCCACCTTGTTCGAAGAGAACCCCTTCCAGTTCAAACCGATCTTCCGCGGCTTCTATATCACCTCGGCGGTGCAGGACGGCGAAACCAAGCCTCTGGCCAACGAGCGCATCACCCGCAAGTTCGGCCTCAGCGGCGACGGCCCGATGCCGCTGCGGATGAGTTCGAACCACGGCTTCTTCCTCAAAGACCTGTTCTCGAAGGTGATCTTCGCCGACCGTCACCTCGTCCGTCAGTACGCCAGCCGGTCGCGGCTGCGCTGGCGGCAGGCCGCCGTGATCGGCTGCCTGTGCCTGCTCGGCGTGGCGCTGGGCGGCTGGAGCTGGTCCTTCCTCAACAACCGCGCGCTGCTCCAGAACGTCGAGCAAGACCTGCAGCAGGCCGAGCGTATCCAGGACGGTCGGCTGGATCTGCAGTCCCGGCTCGACGCGCTGGGCATCCTGCAGGACCGCCTCAGCCAGCTCGAACGCTTCAACGAGGATCACCCGCTGTCCATCGGTCTGGGCCTCTACCAGGGCGACCGCCTGGCCGACAAGCTGCGCAGCGAGTACTTCGCCGGCGTCAAGAACCTCATGCTCAGACCGGTCGCGGAGAATCTCGAAGCCTTCCTGATCGAGGTCAATCGCCATGCCGGGCAGCTCGTCGCCCGGGATGCGACCGACACGCCCGCGCTGCGCGCGAGCGGCACCTATCAGCGCGGCACGCCGACCGATGTCGAGGACGCCTACAACGCGCTCAAGACCTACCTGATGCTGTCCAGCCGGGATCATATCGAGGTCGGGCACCTGTCCGACCAGATCACCCGCTTCTGGCGCAACTGGCTGGAAGCCAATCGCGGCACCATGCCGCGGGAGCAATTGATCCGGGCCGCGGAGCGCGTTCTCACCTTCCATCTCGAACATGCCCACCATCCCGACTGGCCGGTCCTCGACCCCAATCTGGCCATCGTCGACCAGACCCGCGACAACCTGCGCCGGGTGGTGCGCGGCATGCCCGCCGCCGAGCGGGTCTATGCCGAACTCAAGGCGCGCGCGTCGACCCGCTTCCCGCCGGTCACGGTCGCCGCGCTGGTCGGCCCCGACAACGCCAACATCGTCTCGGGCAGCCATGTGGTGTCCGGCGCCTTTACCGTCGAGGCCTGGCGCGAGTATGTGCAGGAGGCCATCAAGGAAGCGGCGACCAGCGAACAGAACAGCGCCGACTGGGTGCTCAAGACCTCGGTCAAGGACGATCTGACGCTGGAAGGCAGCCCCGAGCAGATCCAGAAGTCCTTGATCGCCATGTACAAGCAAGACTACGCCGACGAGTGGAAGCGCTTTGTGCAGGGCATCAACATCAGCAATTTCGACTCCTTCGCGGCTGCCGTCACCGGCATGAACCGACTGGGCGATCCGGTCAACTCACCCATCGGCACCCTGCTCCAGGCCATCTTCGACCAAACCTCCTGGGACAACCCGACGATCGCCAATGTCGGCCTGGAGCGCGCTGAAAAAGGCTTCGTCGAGTGGTTCAAGCGCTCGGTGCTGCGCATGACCCCCAGCCGGGTGCAGGTGGACGTCAACATGACGGCCAAGGCGGCCGCCGTGCCGATGGGGCCGATCGGTCAGGAATTCGCCGGCTTCGGCCGTCTGATGATCCCGCGCGACACGGCCGACCCGCTGTCGGCCACCTATCTCAAACAGCTCTCCAAAGTCCGTAGCCGGCTGAATCAGCTCAAGAATCTCGGTGACCAGGGCCCCGGCGCCATCAAGCTGCTGCGCGAGACCATCGACGGCGGCGACTCCGAACTGGCCGACACGCTGCGCTTCGTGGACGAGCAGATGCTGACCGGCATGCCCGACAACCAACGGGCCGTGCTGCGCCCGCTGCTGCTGCGCCCTCTGCTGCAGACCTTCTCGGCCGTGCTCGGCCCCGCCGAGCAGGAGCTCAACAAGTCCTGGGGCATCCAGGTCTTCGAGCCCTTCAATCGCAAACTGGCCATCAAGTACCCGTTCTCGGCCAAGGCCAACATCGAAGCCTCGCCGCAGGAAATCGCCCAGATCTTCGGCCCCGAAGGCGCCATCGCCAACTATGTGGACGGCACCATGGGCTCGCTGGTGGTGCGCCGGGGCAACACCGTCACGCCGCGCACCTGGGGCGATCTGGGCATCCAGCTCACGCCTGATTTCATGGCCGGCTTCTCGCACTGGGTCGCCTCGCTCGACGGAGCGGCTGCCGACGGCGGCGCCGCACAACCGCAGACGGTGTTCATGCTGCGCCCGCGACCGGTGCCAGGCGCCACCAGCTATGTGATCGAAATCGACGGTCAGAAGCTCGACTACCGCAACGGCCCGACCCCCTGGGCGAACTTCGTCTGGCCCAATGCCGGCGGCGTGCCGGGCGCGCGCATCGTGGCGACCGCCTTCGACGGCAGCAGCGTCGAGCTGGTCAACTTCCCGGGTCGCTTCGGCCTCGAGAAGATGATCAATTCGGCCCAGCGCACCCGGCAGCCCGACAACACCTTCCGCCTGAGCTGGTCGCGCGACGGCATCGAGGTCAGCGTCGATCTGCGCATCATCAGCAGCGCCCAGGCGCAGGCCGCCACACAGGCGGGTGAAGCCGCCCAGCGCGGGCTCGGCGGCGTCGCCCTGCCCGCCCGGATTGCCGGCGGCCCGGTGGGCGGCGCCACGGCCGCCGCTGCCGCACCGGTGGCCGTGGCATCCGCCGGAGAACGCCAATGACCGGCGCGTCCTTCGCCCCCCCGGCCACCTGCTTCGGCAAATTGCCCAGCCGCGGCGATTTCGTCAAAGGGCCCAACCAGCATGGCCTCATCAGCATGCTCGACCGCTGGGTGTCGTCGGCCATGGAGTTGCTGTCCGACGATCCGCGCTGGAAGCAGGCCTACGATGCGGCACCAGCGGTCGATTTCGCCTTCGTCGGCGCGCGCAGTCGCGTCTCCGTGATCGGCCATCTGCGGCCCAGCCAGGACGCCTCGGGGCGCCGCTTTCCCTTCCTGACGGTCGCCACCATCGAACGTGACGACACCTTGATGTTCCGCTGCGCACCGGCCGGTCTGTCGCGGCCGTTCGGCAACCTGCGCGGCATCGCGCGCTCGGCCCTGGCGGGTAGCGAAGTGGCGCAGGTGCTGTCGGCGCTGAGCGAACTCGACTGTTCCGCCGAGTTTTCGCTGGCGCTGGGCTCGGATCCGCTGGGCAACTACGTGCGACGCACCACGCTTGCCGCATTTGCCGAGCGGATCTCCCCGCCGCTGAGCGCCGACGCGGTGCGCCGGATCATCCTCGCCATCGGCCTGCTCATGCGCCCGCTGCTCGGCAACGGCGCCTCGCCGATCGACAAGGCGCTGGTGCTCCCGCTGCCGGACGACGAACGCGACCGCAATATCGCCGCCAGCCTGTGGCTCTACCTGATCACCGCCTTCCTGCGCCAAAGCGGCGCCGAACTGCAGGTGCTGATCGCCCGCGACGCCAACGGCGCACGCCTGGTGGTGGGTTTCAACGGGGCATCGGCGCGCACCCTGCTGGCCGTGATGTCGCCCGACACCGCTCCCGAGCATCTGATCGTGCTCGACGACCCGGAATGGATCGAACAGCACGACGCGCTCAGCGGCGACTACGGCGTCGCCAAGCTGTCGAGCTACCTGCACCAGCCAACGCTGACGCTGGAAGCCGCGGTGAGCACCTTTCGCGAAGTTTTTCTTGGGGAATGACCATGCCCATCCGTTTCATTGCCGCCCTGACCCTCTCGCTCCTGAGCCTGTCGGCCAGCGCCGGCACACCGGCCTCGGCGGCCACCGCGGCACCGCGCGAAGTCGTCGCCACCGGCATCGTCCCCGACGAGGCCTCGCGCAGCGCGATCCTCACCCGTTTGCGCGATCTGTATGGCGCTGCGGCCGTCGTTGACCGGCTTGAAGTCGGCGGGGTCGTGCCGCCGCCCAACTGGACCGAGTACATGGGCAAACTGCTGGCCGCGCCGCTCAAACAGGTGCATGGCGGTCAACTACAGGTCAATGGCACGCAAGTGGCGCTCAAGGGCACGGTGGCCAACGAGGCCCAGCGCCAGCAGATCGTCAGTGCCATGGCCACGGCGCTCAATCCGACCTACACCATCGACAACGCGCTGGTGGTCGGTGCCAACGCGCAGTCGCAGCTCGATCAGGCGCTGTCGGGCCGGGTCATCGAATTCGAGGTCGGCTCGGCCACCCTGACGCCGGCCGGCATCGCCATCGTCGAAGAGATGGAAGCGGCCATCCGCCGCCTGGAGCGCCCGAGCGTCCAGATCATCGGCCACACCGACAGCAGCGGCGAGCGGATGTCGAATGTTGTGCTGAGCCTGTCGCGGGCCAACGCAGTGCGTGATTACCTGATCCGCAAAGGCCTGCCGGAAACCTCGCTGAGCGCCCTGGGCGCCGGCCCGGACCGCCCGATCGCCAGCAATGACACCCTCGAGGGGCGCGCCAAGAACCGCCGCATCGAGTTCCGCCTGGCCAACTGAGCGCCGACGCTGCCATCGTCGCGCAGGGCTTCCGCCACGCGCGGCGCATCACAAGGCTGGCTGGCCCAGCCAACGATTCGTCACAAACACGGCGGCGGGCCAGCGGTGCGGCCCACCCCATTCACCGATCGGTGCCCTGCGCCTCGGCATCGCGCGGCGGCACGCCCAGCAGATCTTCCATCTGCAACAAGGCGGCATCGTCCTTGACCACCGCCCGCAACCATTCGTGCAGCGACATCTGCCCCCACCGAGCGGCCTTTTCGGCCAGGTAGGCGACCGGGCTGTGGGGCTCGGTGGCTTTGAAAAAGGCGGCGATGTCATTGAGTTGGCGTAGTGCATCGTCGCGCGTCCGGATCGGTCCGTGAGCGGGCGCCGCAGCGCCCACCGCAGACGACGCATTCGCAGCCGCCGGGGCATCGGCGGCCGGTGTCGGCGCGTCGGGCGCTGGCCCGGTGTGGTGCCCCGCTTCCTGCGCGTAGCGCCGGCATATGGCCTCGAACTCTTGGAGGGCGTCGAAGACCCCGCCGAAGGCCGGCGCATCTTCCCCCAAAGCGACGTCGATGATGCGTTTGAACGCCGACACGGCCGCGCTGGCCCGCTCCACCGCCGCCACGCAACTGACGAAGTAGGCGCCCGGCGTGTCCTTGCGTGCGGCCTCGAACTGCGCCATGGTCAGATGCGCCTTGCGTGCGACTTCGTCGGCCGCGCCGGGGTTGCGCTCCATGCTCGACGCGGTCGCCCGTGCGGAGGCCAGATCCTGCAGGGCGTAGCGGCCTTTTGCGGAGCGCGTGATCGGCGTTTCCTGGATCAGGCGGGTGCTGCGGGTCACCAGCCAGTCGACGCTGCCGATCCGCTGGCTCGGATCATCGTCGTCCGGCAGGGGATGCACCGAGTCCCACCAGGTGTCGCACAGGCGGGCCAGCAAGTCGTACCCGTCGGCCAGGCCATCGAGGCCGCGCGTGCTTGCCATCGCCTCGGTCAGCCACACGGCCACGCGCAGATCCTTGGTGCGCTCGGCCAGCAGCGTCTGGCACAAACGGATGACCTGCGGCCAGTCCGCCTCCTTGACCTGCGTCACCCACTCGCCCTGTGCCAGCGACGGATCGTCGAAGCGCCGCGCGTCCTGGATCGCGTCGAACTCAGCGGAAAACATCATGTCCTGGCCGCAGGGCGCGTCGTCCCCGGGCACGGGACGCATCAAAGCATCGATATCCATCCGGCTCTCTCGATAGGCAAAGCCGTGTTTATACAACATGCATGGCGCCAGTGAAAGAACGACTTTGTCGTATGACAATCGCCTTGTCTCAGTACTGATGCGGCCTTTGAACCTGCCACGCAAGGGCGCTGGGCGCGGGCGAGCATCGAAGGTGAGCCCGCCCTGCCCTGCGCATCGCTCACTCGAGCGCGAGTTGAAGTTTCAGCCAAAGCGTGCGGCCCGGCTCGTTGATGCGGTCGGTGGTTTCATAGCCGGCGATGGTGGCGCCGCTGCGCGAGATATGTTCGGCGTAGGTCTTGTCGAACAGGTTGTCGATACCCGCGGAGAGCAGCGCGCGTTTGGTCGGCGCGTAACTGGCATGCAGCGAGAACACGCCGAAACCGCCGGTCTCGCCGGTGTCCTGGCCGACGATGTTGCCGGTGCCGACATTCACCCGGTCCTGGCCGGATACCAAGCGCCACAGGGCGCCGGCCGACCAGCTTCCAGTCTTGTAGTTGAGGCCGAGACGCCCCTCGAGCGGCGGAATCTGCCCCAGGGCGGTGTCGTCGGTGTCGTTTTCGCCATGCACCCAGGCGAGCGTGGCCGTACCGCTCCAGGTCGCGCTGAAGTCATAACGCAGGTCGGCTTCCGCGCCCCATGTGGTGGCGTCGATATTGCGGGCATTGCTGGCCCAGGCACTGACGGCCGGCAAGGTTTCGATCAGGATGTAGTCCCGGTGCTTGGCGAAGAAGGCCGATACCGAAGCCTGCACCGGGCCGGCCTGATGCAGCGCACCGATGTCGAGCTGGGTGGTCTTCTCGGGCTTGACCTCGA
The DNA here is from genome assembly GCF_018524365.1 of Denitromonas iodatirespirans. GTDB lineage: Bacteria > Pseudomonadota > Gammaproteobacteria > Burkholderiales > Rhodocyclaceae > Nitrogeniibacter > Nitrogeniibacter iodatirespirans. The sequence continues at coordinate 95,314 of NZ_JAEKFT010000003.1, read as the reverse complement.
AGGTGCTGGCGCTGCCGGTCATCATCATCGACATGGCGGTCGGATTCTTGCTGCGCTCCCAGTAGTCGGCCGCCCGCTCGCTGTGGCCCAGACCGGCATACAGCGTCTTGCCGCCGCCCAGGTCGTGCTCATAGCGGATGAAGCCGGCCTTGAGCGTATCGGTGTCCTCGACGCCGGAGGTGGTGCGGCCGGTGCGCTGGTCCTCGGCGCGGTTGCGGTCGAGGCGCAGGCCGCCGATCACACGGTGTCCGTCGTCGAGCATGTGCTGCATCTCGCCGAAGATGCCGTAGCTGAAGAAACGCATGTCGGCCGTCCGGCGCAGCGATTCATAATCCGGTTCGCCCATCATGCTGCTGGCTTTGCGCAGGGTGTGTTCGTTGCGCTGCAGGTCGGCGCCGATGTCCAGCACCGTAGCATCCGACAGGTTCAGGGTGGCGGCAAAGCGTGCGCCCTGGGTATCGCGATCCGGGTTGCTGACCGACTTCATGCCGGTGTTGGTGCGCAGCGAATAGTTGTCCATCACATGATCGACATAGTTGCGATAGATCTGCGCCTCGACCTTGGCGAGCAGCGGCGAGATCTGTGTCTTCTCGAATTTCAGCCCGACGTTCTCGCGGTCGAATTTGACGCCGTCCATGCTGCGGTCGCCGTAGCGGGCCTCTCCGTCGCTCTTGGCCAGGGACAGTTCGAGCCGGGTGTTGCGATCCGGCGTCCAGCCCAGGGCGAGGTTGGTGCTCCAGCGGGTGTAGGACGAATGCACTTCGTTGCCGTCGCCGTCTTCATAGTTGTTGGCGTCCGAGCGGGTAAGCGCGGCGTCGGCATAAAAGCTGGGGTTACCGGCCTGGCCGGTGAGCACCTGGTCGTTGCGGTCGGCACTGCCCATCAGCAGGCTGGCGTCGCCATGGGCGCCTGCAGTCGAAAAGTCGGGCGCCTTGCGCTCGAACAGCACCACACCGGCGCTGTTGCCGGGGCCGTATTTGACGCTCTGCGGCCCCTTGAGCACCGTCACCTTGTCGTAGGCTTCGGGGAACACATACGCCGTCGGCGGATCCATGCGCATGCCGCAGCCGCCGAGGATCATCTCGCCGTCGAGCAGGATACCCAGGCGCGAGGCGGCCATGCCACGGAAGACCGGGTCGCCGTCGGTACCCCCCTTGCGCACCACCGAGAAGCCGGGGATGTTCTTGAGCAGATCGGCCCCATCGTGCGCCGGCACCGGCTGGCGCGGCGCCTTCGGGTCGGTGGTCACCACCAGGGCTTCGGCCATCGCCGGTGCGGTCACCACGGTGGGCGCCATCACGGTCTCGGTGGACTGCGCCAGGGCCCCTTGGGCCACCAGCACGCCGATCGCGGCGGGCAGCAGTTTCATTCGCAGCATCTTCTTCTCCCGGTTTTGGACTGACTGAATTCGAACCGGGGTGGAGCATAAGAATGTGATGATATTCAGCGCTTGACCTATGGCAACATCGGCCGAAAATCGGCTGCGACACATCGTCGCAATCCCCTAGCCATGCGGGTTTCGGAGGATACGCAAAACAACGGCACGCCCGTGGACGTGCCGTTGTCGGAGGCGGCACCGCCATGCGGGCGCCTCAGCCGCTCGATGAGCGGATCAACCCGCTTTCTGCATCGCCAACTCGTTGATGACGCGCTTGACCCCCTCCACCGCGGCCGCCCGCTGTGCGGCGGCATCGCGCTGTGCCGGCGAATTCACCTTGCCACTGAGCAGAATCACGCCTTCGCTGACATCGACGCGGATGTTGGCGTCCTGCAGCGTCTTGGTTTCAGCGAGCGTCGCCTCGACCTTGCCCTTGATGGCGGCATCGGCCGCCGAGGTGCTGAGCGCCGGTGCCTGGGTCGGCGCGGCCGCTTCGCCGGCGATAACGGGCTGGGCGAGGCCGAAAGACAGGGCGGTCATGGCGATGAGGCTGGCTGCAGAAAATCCGTATTTCATGATGTAACTCCTGTGAAAGATACGAGTGACGCCGTTGGGTCGTCACGCAGCTCCTCAGCAGCGATCATGCCAGAATAATATTTTCGCGAAACTTCAATGACTTGCCATGCACTTGCGTTGGCGCGCCGCACAAGGCCCGGCGAAGCGCCCGGATTCTGTCGCCAAATGACAACGTCAATTTTTCAATATCGTCAGGAACCCTTGCCCTGCAAGGATTTCGGCTGTCCCGTCATGGCGACAAGCGCGTCCTCGTCGGCCAGGCGGAACATCGCCGGCGTCAGTGCATGGCGCTGCAGCAGCCGGTAGAACTCGGTGCGGTTGCGGTCGGCCAGACGTGCGGCGTCGGTGACGTTGCCACCGGTGATTTTCAGCACCTGGGTGAGGTACTCGCGCTCGAAGCGCAGGCGGGCTTCGGCATAGGTCAGCACTTCGACCGAGGGCGCCCGCAGCGCCCGCTGTACCAGCGTGGACGGGATCAGCGGGGTGGTGGTGAGCGCACACACCTGCTCAACCACGTTGTACAACTGGCGCACATTGCCCGGCCAGGCCGCCGCCACCAGCATTTCCAGCGCTTCGGGCGCGAAGCCATGAATGGTCTTGCCGTATTTTTCGGACAGGCCCTGGATGAAATGCCCGGCCAGCAAGGGGATGTCCTCCCGGCGCTCGTCGAGCGACGGCAGCGACAGGCGCACGACATTGAGCCGGTAGTACAAGTCTTCGCGGAAGCTGCCTTCATGCATGGCGGCGTCCAGATCGCGATGGGTGGCAGAGATGATCCGCACATTGACCGGCCGCGCCCGTGTCGCGCCGACGGGCCGCACCGCCCGCTCCTGCAGGACGCGCAGCAGCTTGACCTGCAGCGGCAGCGGCATGTCGCCGATCTCGTCGAGAAACAGGGTGCCGCCGTCGGCGCTGAGAAACAGGCCATCGCTGGACATGCTGGCGCCGGTGAAGGCGCCTTTGACATGGCCGAACAGTTCGGATTCGAGCAAGGCCTCGGGAATGGCACCGCAGTTGATCGCCACGAAGGGCTGATCCGCACGCCGGCTGGCACGATGGATGGCCCGTGCCAGCAGCTCCTTGCCGCTGCCGCTGGCGCCGCGGATGAGCACGCTGGCATCGCCCGTGGCGACCATGCGGGCCTCCTCCAGCACCTCGTTCATGCGTGCGCTGCGACTGACGATCTCGGCCCGCCAGGCGTGGTCGTGCGCGCCCGCATAGCGCATGCGGGGCGCCGAGACATCGAGCGCCCGGCGCACCTTGTCGAGCAGCACGCGGCTGTCGAAGGGCTTGGTGAGATAGCCGAACACGCCGCGTGCCGTGGCGTCCACGGCATCGGGGATACTGCCGTGGGCGGTCAGCAGGATCACCGGCAGGCCGGGGTGGCTGTTGCGGATCTCGTCGAACAGCGACAGGCCGTCGCGCCCGGGCAAGCGCACATCGCTGATGACCAGCGCCGGCGTGTGCACGGCCAGATGCGCCAGGGCCGACTCCGCCGAATCGACGGCGTCGACACAGTAGCCGCTGGCGCGCAGGCGCAGCGACAAGAGGCGCAGCAGGTCGGCGTCGTCGTCGACCAGCAGCAGTCTCGGCAGCATCGGGTCGTTGGCATGCGTCGGGTTGGCGCGCACGGCGAGATTCATTGCGGATTCTCCGTCGGGCCGGGCGCGGGTGCCTTCAGGGTGCGTTCGATGGCGGTCAGCGCGTCCAGCTTCTTTTGCAGGTCGGCCACGGCCTCGCGTCCGGACTGGGCGTCGGCCAGCAGGGCTTCGTTCTGGGCCATCAGACGGGCGCGGCTCGATAACTGCACATGCAGGATCCGCGCCAGCGGTTTGAGCGCGGCCGCCTCGGGAGTGCGATTGGCCATCAGCTTGTCGAGCAAGCCGATGGCCCGGGCCAGGTCGGCATCGGCACGCGGCTGGGCATGCAGCAGCGCCAGGCGCATCTGGCTCATCGGATCGCTGCCCTGCCCGTCGAGCGCCTTGAGTTCGCGCGCAAAACCGGCCGCGTCCAGTTCGGCGACATGTCGGCCGTAAGCCAACAAGGCGCGGGGGGTGACATCGTCATGACGTACCGCCGTCTTGACCGGGTCGTCGCTGGAGGCGGCGCCGGTGTTGGCCATGGGCATTTGTGCGCACCCGGTGAGCAGGCCGAAAACAAAGGCGCATGCCGTGTCGCGGAGGGATCGGAACGGATCAAACATGGTGTCTCAATGTGTGAGCGGAAGCTCGATTCGGAAATGGGCACCGCCGTCGCCGGACAGCAGCAGCACGCGGCCGCCATGGGCCTGGACATACTCGCGGACGATGGACAGCCCGACGCCGCTGCCCTGGCGGGGTGTCGCTCCCTGGCGACGCCCCTGGAAAAAGGGGTCGAAGATGCGCGGCACATCGTTTTCGTCGATGCCCGGGCCGGTGTCGATACAGTCGATATGAATCTGTCCGCTGGCCCGGCGCGCGCGCAAGGTGACCACGCTGCCCGCCGCGCTGAAGGAAATCGCATTGGCCAGCAGGTTGCCGACCGCCACGCCGAGTTTGCCGGCATCGGCTTCGACGGCGATCGGCTCGCTCGCCAGCGCAATGTCGACCTCTCGTGCCTTGGCCTGCAGCCGATGGCCGTCGGCCACCTCGTTGAGGAACTCATCGACTCGGATCGGGCCCGGCTTCAGGCGGCGGGCGTCGAACACCGCCGCGTTGAAGTCGAGCAGATCTTCGATCCGCCCCTGCAGCAGATGGGCGTTGTCACGCAGGATGTCGACCACCTCTCGCTGGCCATCGGCGAGCGGTTCGGTGACTTCGTCATCGAGCAGGGCAATGCCCTCGCGTACCGCTGCCAGCGGCGTTTTCAGCTCGTGGGAGACATGCCGCAGCATGCGCGCCCGGTCGGTCTCGAGCTCAGCCAGCCGCTGGCGCAGCCAGTCGAGGCGCAGGCCGACCTGGCGCAGGTCGGAGGGGCCTTCGACATCCACCCTGGACTCGAGCAGGTTGTCGCCCAGACGGGCGATGCCCTCCTCGATCTGCTTGACCGGCCGGGCCAGCTGCCAGCCGAAAAAGGCCGCCACGGCCGCCGCCACGAGGAGCGCGAGCAAGACCTGCCAGGCCAGGCGCAGGCGGTTGGCTTCGAGGGTGTCGAGCAGGCGGGCGTTCTGCAGCGCGATCCACTGACGGCCTTCGACGGTGAGACGCCCGTTGATCCGGTGCAAGCGATCGAGCGCCTCGCGCAGCGCCGCTTCGTCGGCCGGCGCCTCGATGGCCGCCTCGGCTTGATCCGCCGCTGCCCGCCAGGCATCGGCCACCCCGCCGAGCGTGGCCGGCGCCGCGCGGGAGAAATGGCCCAGGGCGGATTCGGCGTCGCGCCGTGCGTCACGGTAGCGCTGGCGAAGCACCGGATCGTTGAGCACCATGAACTGGCGGGCGCTGCGCTCCATGTCCACCGTGCGCTGAGCCAGTTGCTGCGCCGCGGTGGTCAAGCCCAGGGCCGTGTCGGCACCTGCCCGGCTTTGTTGGGCAAAGGACTCGAGCACTCGCAGCCCCTGCAGGGCGGCAGCGCTCAGCACCAGCGCGATGAGCACGAAGCCGGCAAGCAGCATCTGCCGGAATGACATACGGGAAAACATGGATCCGCCCAGGAGTCGGGGTGACGGCGTCGACTGTAGGCGACACGCCTTGTCGATGCGGTAAGCAAATGCAAACACTAAGGCATTCGCGGGCGCCCACGGGCGCGCTTGACGAGGGGTCTCCGGCCTCGGATGTCGCCGATCAGCGACACGGAAATCTCTCGTAAAACCAAGGATCTACGCAAAAGGCCCAGCCACCGTGTCGGGCATCGGCGACACACCGCCTGCCCGCCGACCGCCACGCCGACGTCATTCCCAGGCAGGAAGCCGCGCGGATTCAATGACTTCCTGCGCGTGGCATACCCCTTGCAAGAGCCGGGCCAAGCGGACGGCCCGCCCGCAGCTGCAATCGTCAAGGAGATGAGATGTTCAACAAACCCGGCCTGTTCCCGAAGCGTGACACCGTAGAACCAACACCTGCCCCGGCCACCGCCCCCACGCCGAGCCAACCGACGTCCAACCTCACCCGCCCCACCCCGCGACCTGGAACCTTTGGAGCCCATATGCGCAGCCAGACCGAGACCCCGACCGACACCCCCCGCGCCACCCAGACGCCGCAGAGCGAATCCGCTGAAGAAAGCGGTAGCCGCCTGATCGTCGGCCCCGACGTCAAACTCAAGGGCGCCGAGATTCTCGATTGCGACACCCTGGTGGTCGAAGGCCGTGTCGAGGCCACCATGGACAGCCGCGTCATCCGCATCACCGAACACGGCGCCTTCTCGGGCAAGGTCGGCATCGACGTGGCGGAGATCCATGGCCACTTCGACGGCGAGCTGACCGCGCGCAAGCAGCTGATCATCCATGCCACCGGCCGGGTCAGCGGCAAGATCCGCTACGGCAAGATCCTGATCGAAGAAGGGGGCGAAGTCTCCGGCGACGTTCAATCGCTGACATCGGCCAAGGCCGAGCGCCAGGACTACGACAGCAAGACCGGCAAGGACGACAAGGTCAAATCACTGATGGCATCGGCGAACTGAACGCCTCGCCATCGATGATCGGGTGCCGCTGGCACCCTTTTTTTGTTCCGCAGTGCGCTCGTGCAGCATGGCGCGGGCACCCTCCCCGCTACTACAGCCGCGGTAGCGGCAAGGGATGCTCGGGACGACGGCCGGCGATGAGATCGGCCAAGATGCGGGCGGTGCCGGTGGCGGTGGTCCAGCCCATCGCGCCGTGGCCGGTATTGAGCCACAGGTTGGCTGGCCCGGCCTGCCCCACCAGGGGCGGGCCTTCGGGCGTCATCGGGCGCAGGCCCGTCCATGGCGTCGGTCGGCTGAAGTCCGCGCCGTCGGGGAACAGCGCCTGCGCCCGCGCGACGAGCAATGCGACATCCCGTGGCGACTGTTGATTGGCATAGCCCGAAAACTCGGCGGTGGTGGTCAGGCGCAGCACCGGGCCGAGACGCGACCAGGCGGTCAGCGATGCGTCGTCGATGCCGGCGAGCATCGGCGGCGCGTGCTCGGGCCCGATCGGGAAGGACACCGAGTTGCCCCGCACCGGGTAGATCGGCAGCTTCAGCCCGAGCGGCCGGGCGATCAAGGGCGAATAACTGCCCAGCGCCAGTACGAAGGCATCGGCCCGGTGCTCGCCCCGATCCGTCCTCACCGCCTCGATCCGCTCGCCGGCCAGCCGCCAGTCGCGCACCGTTTCGTTGAAATGGAAGGCCACACCTTGCCGCTCGCACCAGGCGGCCAGTTCGACAGTGAATTGATGGGCATCGCCGCTGGCGTCGGTCGGGCAGTGGATGGCACCGGCCACGCGTGCGGCTCGCGTGGCCAGCGCGGGTTCGAGCCTCACGACGGCGTCGGGCGTCAGCACATGCGCCTCGATTTGCGCTTCGCGCAGCAGGTTGAGGGTGGATAGCGCATCGGCCAGCGCGCTATCGGTGGCGTACAGGTAGATCAGCCCGCCACGCGTATGCACGAATTCGATACCGGTGTCGTCCACCACCGCGTCGAGCGCCTGCTGGGCATAGGTCGCCAGGCGCATCAGCTTCAGCGAATTGCGCGCCCAGGCGTCGGCCTGGCAGTTGCGCATGAAGCGCCAACCCCAGCGCAGCAAGGCCGCGTCCGGCCGCGGACGGATGCGCAGCGCCTGTTGCCGGTCGAACAGCGACTTGAGCAGCGTGACCGGTGCACCGGGCGACGCCCAGCTGAACGCATGCCCGGGCGAAATCAGGCCCGCATTGGCAAAACTGGTTTCCTGCGCCGGCGCAGCGGCCCGATCGATGACGCTCACCTGATGGCCGTCGCGAACAAGCGCTTGAGCGGCGGTCACGCCGGCCAGGCCAGCGCCGAGTACACAAATCTGCATGAGGTTTCACCTGCCCCGCCACACCGGCAATCGCCGCTTCGGGTAAAGTTTCGGTTTTCCCAGATCGTAACCCGATAGCAAATCCAATGGCCCAATATGTAATGTCGATGCTCCGCGTGAGCAAAGTCGTCCCGCCCAAGCGCCAGATCATCAAGGACATTTCGCTGTCCTTCTTCCCCGGCGCCAAGATCGGCCTGCTCGGTCTGAACGGCTCGGGCAAATCCACCGTGCTCAAGATCATGGCCGGGGTGGATACCGAATTCGAAGGCGAGGTGCAGCACCTGCCGAACATCTCCATCGGCTACCTGCCCCAGGAGCCCGAGCTCGACCCCGCCAAGACGGTGAAGGAAGAGGTCGAGTCGGCGCTCGGCGAGCTGATGGAGGCCAAGCAGAAGCTGGAGGCCGTCTATGCCGCCTATGCCGAGCCGGATGCCGACTTCGACAAGCTGGCCGAAGAGCAGGCGCGCTACGAGAACATCATTTCCACGGCCGGCACCGATGTCGAGACCCAGATGGAAATCGCCGCCGACGCGCTGCGTCTGCCGCCCTGGGATGCGGTCATCGGCAAGCTCTCCGGTGGCGAGAAGCGCCGCGTGGCGTTGTGCAAGCTGTTGCTGGCCAAGCCCGACATGCTGCTGCTCGACGAGCCGACCAACCACCTCGACGCCGAATCGGTCGAGTGGCTGGAGCAGTTCCTGGTGCGCTTCCCCGGCACCGTGGTGGCCGTCACCCATGACCGCTACTTCCTCGACAACGCGGCCGAATGGATCCTCGAACTCGACCGCGGCCACGGCATCCCCTGGAAGGGCAACTACTCCAGCTGGCTGGAGCAGAAGGAAGAGCGCCTGGAGCAGGAAGCCAAGCAGGAAGCGGCGCGCATGAAGGCGATGAAGAAGGAGCTGGAGTGGGTGCGCTCCAACCCGAAAGCGCGCCAGGCCAAGAGCAAGTCGCGTCTGGCCCGCTACGAGGAAATGTCGAGCGTCGAATACCAGCGCCGCAACGAGACGCAGGAAATCTTCATCCCGCCCGGCGAGCGCCTGGGCGACAAGGTGATCGATTTCGACGGCGTCTCCAAGTCCTTCGGCGACAAGCTGCTGATGGACAACGTGAGCTTCAGCATCCCGCCGGGCGCCATCGTCGGCATCATCGGCCCGAACGGCGCCGGCAAGTCGACCTTGTTCAAAATGATCATGGGCAAGGAGCAGCCGGATTCGGGCACCATCGACATCGGCAGCACGGTCAAGATCGCGGCCGTGGACCAGTCGCGCGAAGGGCTGGAGAACGACAAGACCGTGTTCGACGTGATCGCCGACGGCGCCGACGTGCTGACCGTGGGCAAGTTCGAATGCCCGAGCCGCGCCTATATCGGCCGATTCAACTTCAAGGGCGGCGATCAGCAGAAGATCGTCGGCAACCTGTCAGGCGGCGAACGCGGGCGCCTGCACCTGGCCAAGACGCTGATCGCCGGCGGCAACGTGCTGCTGCTCGATGAACCGTCCAACGATCTGGACGTCGAAACCTTGCGCGCGTTGGAAGACGCCTTGCTCGAGTTCTCCGGCTGCGCGCTCATCATCAGCCATGATCGCTGGTTCCTGGACCGCATCTGCACCCACATCCTGGCGGCCGAAGGCAATTCCCAGTGGGCCTTCTTCGAAGGCAACTACCAGGAATACGAAGCCGACAAGAAGAAGCGCCTGGGCGAAGAAGGCGCCAAGCCGAAGCGGATCCGCTACAAGCCGATTTCGCGCTGATCCGGCATCACCCCGGGCAAGGCGTACCGCAAGGCGCGCCCGCCCGCCTCAACGGAGCTTGATTCCGCGATGATCCCGTCCCTGCGATCGTTTCTGAACACACTCACTGCGCCCGACACCGATGCGCAGGACGAAGCCGTCTCCCTGCAACTGGCGACCGCCGCGCTGCTGGTCGAAATGATGCGCGCCGACAGCGACGTCTCGCCGGCCGAAACCGACAGCATCCGCCGCCTGCTGGCCAACGATTTTCATCTCGACACCGAGGCGGTGGACCGCCTGCTGGACGAGGCCCAGACCGAAGCGCGCGAGGCACCGGGCTACCACCCCTTCACATCACGGCTCAATCAGGATCTGGACGCGGCACAGAAGGTCCGGGTGGTCGAATGCCTGTGGTCAATCGCGCTGGCCGACGGCCAAATCTGCGCCCATGAAAACCACCTGATGCGCAAGCTCGCCGATCTGCTGCATGTCTCGCACGGCGACTACATCGCCGCCAAGGCACGCGCCCAGGCCGCGCGCGGCAACTCCACCGACTGATCGTCCGCCGGCCGGCTCAGCCCGAGGGGGCGGCCACGCGGACCGGGGTTCTCGCCGCAGCGTCCATCGCGACCCGCTCCGGCGCCCCCAGATAGAAGCCCTGGCCCCGCGTGATCCCTGCCTGGCTGACCCATGACAGCGTCGCCTCGTCCTCGATCCACTCGGCCACGGTTTCGATGCCATGGCTGCGCGCCACCTGAATCACCGCCTGGACGATCTTCTGCGCGCGCGCATCCTGCGCCACGCCGCGCACATAGCCACCGTCGAGCTTGACGATATCGACCGGCAGATCGCGCAAGGTGGCAAAGCTCGCCACGCCGCTGCCCAGATCGTCCAACGCGATGCAGAACCCGGCACTGCGCAAGGCCTGCATCAGATTCAGCACATCGGTGCGATCCACCGCGGCGGCGGTTTCGGTCAGCTCGATGCACACCTGGTGCGGATGCACGTCGGCGCGCTCGAAGCACTCGGTGATCCACTCGGCCAGCCCGGGGTCGGAGGCCGAGCGGCCGGAAAGATTGATCGACACATAGCGCCCGCCGTCGATCACCTTGGAAAAATGCCGGGCGATGCGCGCGATGATGTGGCGATCGAGCGCAGCGATGAGGTCGAAGCGCTCCGCCGGTGGGATGAACTCGCCCGGCGACACCAAGGCGCCATCGTGGTCGCGCATGCGCACCAGCACCTCGAATCCCTTGGCCCGGCCGTTCTGCAGATCGATGATCGGCTGGCGCCACAGCTCGATGCGGTCCTCGTCGATGGCCCGCTCGATCCGGTGCGCCCAATGCACATCGCTCGATCGGGCCATGGCGTGCGGGCTGCGCTCGAAGGCCACCACGCGGTTCTTGCCGCTGCGCTTGGCGCTGTACATGGCCGCATCGGCATCGGCCCGTGCGCGCTGCAAGGAGTCGTGATCGAGATAGGCGCACACGCCGATCGAGCAACTCACATGGTAGGTCTCGCCGCGCTCGTCGCGATAGGCATAGCGCTCGACGTCGACACGGATCGACTCGGCAATGCGCATCGCGATCGCCTCGGGGCACTGCGGCAAGGCGATGAAGAACTCGTCCCCGCCGATCCGCGCCGGCACATCCATGCGCCGGATATGCCGGCGGATGATGGTGGCCACGGCACGCAGCACCTGGTCGCCGGCCGCATGGCCGCAGGTGTCGTTGATCAGCTTGAAGCGGTCGAGATCGACGCAGATGAGCTGGCCGGCACCGTCGACCTGCGCCATCCGCCGCTCGAATCCCTGGCGGTTGTGCAAGCCGGTGAGCGCGTCATGGGCGGCCTCCCATTCGGCACGCCGCATGGTTTCGATTTCGTAGCTCACATCCCGCAGCACCATCACCACCGTGCCGCTCGCCGCTCCGGTGTCCGCCGCGGTGCCTACGCGCGCGCAGGAGCCCTTGATCATGGCCACGCCGCCGCTGTGCGGCAGCGCACAGGCGACCGGATCGATGCGCACCGTATCGCCCGGCGCCGCCAGCGTGACCCAGTCCATCTCGCCGTTGTTGCCGGCGACCTGGATCAGGTGGCGCACATCGCTACCGACGATCGTGTCGGCCGGGGCGCCCACCAGATCGGCGGCGGCCGCATTGCTCTGCAGCACCGTGTAGTTGTCGTCCACCACCAGCACGGCGTCAGACATCGCCCGCACCACTTCGGCATACAGGCGATCGCGCTGCTGTGCGGCACGTACGGCGTCGGCGGCACGCAGGATGTTGCCGATCCAGTTGCCGACCGTGCTCACCATCACCTGGATGGCGGCCTGACGACGTGCGTCGAAGGGGCTGAGCAGCAGCATCCGTTGAATCTGCGCGTCGGCCTCCAGCCCCAGCGGATGGACCATCGCCGAGACGGCCTCGTCGAGCTGCACCACGCGGGTGGCAGACGCCGCTGCCGGCGCATCGATCAGCGACCAGAGGGGCTCGCTGTCGAGCGGCGCGTCGACGGCGCAGGTGTCGGCACTGGCGCTGTGTACGACGCGCACGCCGCCAGCGCCCCGCTCCACCACCGCGGCCCGGGCGCCGCCGCTGTATTCGACCAGCAGTGCCAGACAATCTTCGATGCGCTGGCGTTGCGGCAGCGGCGCCGATACCAGATCGGCAAAGTCGCTGCGCCAGCGGGACAGCTCGAGCCGCTGGGCCAGACTGGCGTGTTCGACAGTCGGCGTGCCGGCAATGAAAAGCTGACGCTCCGCGCCCGGCAACACCAGCACACCATTGAGCGCCACCAGCGCCGGGCCGACCGCCAGCTGATCGATCCGGCCCGGCACACCGCTCTGGCAGACCGCTTCCACGACCCGGGCCAGCGCCGGCGCCTGTTGCCACAACGACTCGACATCGTCGTGCGCCCCGTGGATGCGGACGAACTCATCGCTGGCATCGACGATGCGGCCATGGCTCAACTCGCACCAGTAGGGATGCAGTCGCGCGGTATCTCTGGCGAGATGGTGTCTCAAGGTGCCCCACCTGTCCGGTCGTCGGGGTTGGCGCGGGAGTGCGACGCGCCGCCGTCCCGATCAATCGTCGGGCTCGAATCGGCTGCCGACGCGACCGCAGAAAAAATGAAAGATGGGAATTTGTAACAAGCGTTCGGAAAGGTCAACTGCAATCCGTGGTCAGTGACTGTGCGTCACAATTCCCGCGGGGTAAGGATTCCAGCGTTTTTCAGCTTATTTCTTTGGCATGTCACGACGACCACCGGCTTTCAGGGCCATGTGCGCCGGCGGGAACGGAAAGTCCACTGGGTGTCATGCCGGGCATAAAGTTCGTCGCGCGGCTTCCGTTGACTCTCGGACACCCACTGGTCCCGACTGCCATCATGACGCGATCCAACGCCCGCCTGACAGTGCATTTCGAGTTCGAACTGGTTGTTCCGGACGCACTCGCCGGGCTGGACTGCGACGCCCTACGCCAGCAATTGGCAGGCATTCTCGGCGACACCGTGTTCAAAGGCATGCCGACGGTCAGTGCGAAACAGCTGGCCAAGGCGGGGATTCACCTGCAGGCGCACCGTCACCAGCTGGAGGCGGAGCTCTGCGGCGTTCAAGTCATCGACGGCGCGCTGCTCGCCTCTGTCGCCCCGCATCTGACCGACCATGAGGTTCAGCAGTTGTGCCGGCTGGCGGCGGCCAAGGCGCCGACCGATCCGGTCGCCCTGCGCAGCTATCTGCGGCGCCAGGCGCTCAAGCTGGTCAACGACTACCGGCTGGTCCCATGCACCGTGCGCGGCCAGATCAGCAACGGCGCCATCGCCTCGCTGGGCGCGCAACTGAACCTCACCAACGGTGGTGTTCTGGTCAATGAAACGCACCGCAAGACACGGCTCAAGGCCGATCAAGCGGCTGTCGAGATTCTGCTGTCGGATCCGGAAGTCGTGCTGCCCGCCAAACTCTCCGGCCACACGCTCAGCGGCCCGGTGCTGGCGGTGGACGTCGCCCACCTGGCACACCATCGCGACGGCTTGCAGGCCATGTGGACGGGGCAGACGGTCGCCGGATAACACCCCGCGCGAAGTAACACCGCACGCGCAGCGCCTGGTTGCACCGGAAAAGCCCCTGAATCTGCCCCAGATCAAAGCATAGTCCGTCCTGAGCCGGGACAATGCTGCAATTTCCGTTCTTGTCGATCGCAGGCCACGTGCCGCCTGTGAGATAGCGGATTCGCCTCAGGAGGCGCATGGACCGCAGACCGCCCCAACTTGCTGACGACGACGCCGCTTTGTCACGCGAGGAACAAGGCGAGATCCTTGATTTCCAGCAGGCACTATTGGGCGCCATCGCCCGCGGTGATGCCACCCAGGAAACCATCGAGCAACTGTGTCGGCTCAAAGAGCAGTTGGTGCCCAATGCCGTCGCCAGCGTCCTGGTCCTGAATGCCGATGCCGACGCGCTGCAGGTTCTCGCCGCGCCGAGCATTCCCCGCGAAGCGTGTGACCGCTTGCACAACCTGCGTCCGGGCCCGGGCGCGGGCTCCTGCGGCAACGCGGTGTTTCGCGCCGAACCGGTGTATGTCAGCAACACCCGGACGGACCCGCGCTGGGCCGATCTGCGCAGCCTGGCCGACGATTTCGATGTCCGCGCCTGCTGGTCGATGCCGATCTTCGGCGCTGCCGGCAAGGTAGTCGGCTCCCTGGCGCTGTCCAGCTTCGAGCATCGGGCGCCGAGCGCCTTCCACCGCAAGCTGCTGGAGATCGGTGCCCACCTGATCGGCATCGTCCTCGAGCGACAGGCTCGGGACACCGAGCTGCGCCTGGCGGCAAGGCTGTTTCAAACCAGCCAGGAAGGCATCCTCATCACCGATGCGGACAACCGCATCCAGACCGTCAACCCGGCCTTTACGCGGACCACCGGCTATCGGCCGGACGAGTGCATCGGCAAGCGGCCCTCGCTGTTGTCCTCCGGGCGCCACGACAAGGCCTTCTACCAGCGCCTGTGGGCCGATGTGCTGAACAAGGGCCACTGGCAGGGCGAGATCTGGAACCGCCGCAAGAACGGCGACATCTACCCCGAGTGGCTGGTGATCTCGGCCATTCGCGACAGTGCTGGCGAGGTCATCCAGCATGTGGGCATTTTCTCGGATCTGTCGGAACGCCACGACACGCAGGACCGCATCCGCTTCCTGGCCACCCATGACGCACTCACCGAACTGCCGAACCGGATGCTGCTCGAAGAGCGTTGCAGCCAGGTCATTGCCTGGGCGCGCCAGGCATCGCACCGGGTGGCCCTGCTGTTCGTCGATGTCGACAACCTCAAACTGGTCAACGATTCGCTCGGCCACACCGTCGGCGACGAGTTGCTCCGGTCGCTGGCCCAGCGCCTGCGCCACTGCGTAGGCGAAAAGGATCTGGTGAGCCGGCTCGGCGGCGACGAATTCATCGTCCTGCTCGACGAGCTGTCCGAGACGGAGGTCGCCAGCCAGGTCGCCGAGCGCATCATCGAGCGGATCAGCGCGCCCTACCAGACCGACAGCGGCGAACTGGTCACCTCGGTGTCGATCGGCATCGCCGTCTATCCGGACGACGGCGACGATTTCAATGCCCTGCTGCGCAAGGCCGACGCCGCCATGTACCAGGCCAAGGAGGCCGGGCGCAACACCTTCCGCAGCCATCTCCTCGACACCGGCGACGAGGCGCTGAACGACCTGACGCTTCGCAACGGTCTGCGCCCGGCACTGACGCGCGGCGAGTTCTCGCTGCATTACCAGCCGATCATCGCGCTGGCCAGCGGCAAGCTGATCGGCGCCGAAGCCCTGTTGCGCTGGCAGCATCCCACGCTGGGCAATGTGCCGCCCAATCGCTTCATCCCGGTGGCCGAACTGAGCGGGCATATCGTCGCCATCGGCGACTGGGTGCTGGGCAAAGCTTGCCAGGAAGCGGCCGGCTGGGCTGAGCGCGGGCTGGGGCCCTTGATGGTGTCGGTCAACCTCTCGCCGCTGCAGCTGCGCCATGGCTCGCTCGAAGCCAGCGTCGCCGCGGCGCTATCGAACTCCGGGCTCGACGGCCGCTGGCTGGAGCTGGAAATCACCGAGTCGACGCTGATGGGCGACACCGATGCGCTCATCGACCAGCTCAACCGGCTCAAGGCGATGGGTATCCGGCTGGCGGTGGACGATTTCGGCACCGGCTACTCCTGCCTTGCCTACCTGCGCCGCCTGCCGGTCGACCGGCTGAAAATCGACCGCGCCTTCATGGCCGACATCGGCGCGGGCGCCGACGACGCAAGCATCGTGCGTGCCATCATCCAGATGGCCGTCGGGCTGGGTCTGGGCACCACCGCCGAAGGCGTCGAACATCCCCATCAACACGAGGCGCTCAAAGCACTCGGCTGCGACGAGGTGCAAGGCTATCTCTACGCCCACCCGATGCCGGCCGAGCAGTTCGTGCAGTGGGCCAGCGCCCACGCCGGCCAGCCGCTGGCCGCTATTTGAGCGCGAAACCGCGTGCCTTCAGCGCCTCGACCAGACGGTCGCGGCCGGACAGCGTTTCCGGCCCGGCCACACGCTTGGCCGAATGGATCGCCCAGGTGCCCTTCACATCCATCTGCTGCGCTTCGTAAAAGCGCGCCATGGCGGCGTTGTACTCGGCCACCGCGACGCTCTGATCGGTGGAATAGTGCTCGTGATGCAGCACCGCCGACTGCGGCAGGCGCGGCTTCACGCTGGCCGGGCGGGCCGCGTCTTCATGGCCCACGCACATGCCGAACACGGCAAAGGTCTTGGGCGGCAGTTTCAGCACCCGCGCCACGTCCTCGGGCCGGTTGCGCATGCCGCCGATATAGACCGTCGACAAGCCCATCGACTCGGCCGCCGCCACTGCGTTCTGCGCGGCCAGCGCCGCGTCGACCACGCCGACCAGGAACATCTCGAGATAGTCCAGCGCTGCACTCGGCCGGCCCTCGGCCTCGGCGATGCGCTCCAGGCGCGACAGATCGGCCAGCCACACCAGCTGCAGCGGCGCCTGGCGCACATGCGCCTGGTTGCCGGCGAACTCGGCCAGTTGGTCGCGCAGGCCCTGGTCGCGCACCGCCACCACGCTCCACACCTGCAGGTTGGACGAACTGGCGGCCGACTGCGCGGCAGCGATCATGGCGCTCAACTGGGCATCGCTGACCGGATCGGGGCGGAACGCGCGCACCGAGCGATGGGTCAGCAGCTGGTCGATCAGCGCGGTGGTGAGTTCGGGCACGGGCTGCGTGGCACCGCCGTAGCGGGTGTCGTAGAGGGGGTGATGGGTGCTCATCGGCGGGTGTTTTCCATACGGGTGTCCAGGCCGGGTGGCCGGACTCATTTTTCAAGCGGAATCGGGGTGCTGCGATCGACCGTCACGGCCGTCACCGAGTTCTGCGGGCTGCCGGTGATCACCTTGTCGGTATAGGTCAGATACACCAGCGTGTTGCGGCGCACGTCGACGATGCGCACCACATGCAACACCTTGAAGATGATCGAACGGCGCTCGCTGAAGGCGTCTTCCTGCTTGGGCAGCGGCTCGCGGAAGCGGATCGGCCCGACCTGCCGGCAAGCGATCGACACATCCGACAGCTCCTCGGCCACGCCGAAGGCGCCGGCAATGCCGCCGCGCTCGGGCTTGGCCACATAGCAGGCCACGCCCTCGACCTTGGGGTCGTCGAAGGCTTCGACCACCAGCTTGTGCGATCCGGTGAGCTTCCACTCGGTGTTCACGCTGCCGATGTCCTCGGCCAGCGCGGGCGCCATCCACAACACGGATGCGAGCAGGAGCAGTGCGGCTTTCATCGGGCGTCCTTTGCCAAAAGCGTTATTCAAACACGAAGCAGATGGGGGCGCTCGGCACCGTCTCAAGCCGCACATGCCGATTGCCGCCAACTGGCGCTTCGGATAGCCTGATGACATGACACGAACCGCCAGCCGCCTGACCACCGACGCCCTGCTCGCCCGCCTGCTCGAAGCCGGCCAAATCAGCCGCCATGACCATGACGAAACCCTCACCGCGCTGCGCATGCGCGGGCGCAACGAGCAGCATCCGCTGGCGCTGGTGGGCGAACGGCGGCTGACCCGCGCCTGCGCACCGCATGACACCCTGAGCGTCGAGACGCTGACCGAATGGCTGGCGGGCGATGCCGGCCTGCCCTACTTCCACATTGATCCGCTGAAGATCGATGTCTCCTCGGTGTGCAACCTGGTCTCGCATGCCTACGCCACGCGCTTTCGCATCCTGCCGGTAGCGATCCGCGACAACGACGTGACCATCGCCACCGCTGAACCCTACGAGAGCGAGTGGCTGTCGGTGCTCGAACAGGCGCTCAAGATCCGCATCCACCGGGTGCTCGCCAACCCCACCGACATCGTGCGCTACCTGGCCGAGTTCTACAGCCTGGCACGCTCGCTCAAGCATGCGGTGGCGCAGCACGAGGGCGCGCAGAGCGGCATCGGCAACTTCGAGCAGCTGGTGAAGCTGGGCTCCAACAAGTCGCTCGATGCCAACGACCAGGCGGTCATCCATATCGTCGATTGGCTGCTGCAATACGCCTTCGAGCAACGCGCCAGCGACATCCACATCGAGCCGCGGCGCGAGGTGTGCAACGTGCGCTTCCGCATCGACGGCGTGATGCACCTGGTGTACCAGACGCCGGTGCCAGTGGCCGCGGCGATCACCAACCGCATCAAGCTGATGGGCCGCATGGACGTGGTCGAGAAGCGCCGCCCGCAGGATGGGCGGATCAAGACGCAATCGGGCAACGGCGAGGAGATCGAGCTGCGCCTGTCCACCATGCCGACCGCCTTTGGCGAAAAGCTGGTGCTACGCATCTTCAACCCCGACGTGCTGCTCAAGTCCTTCAACGACCTGGGCTTCAGCCAAAGTGAAACACTGCGCTGGCGCGACATGTTCTCCCAGCCGAACGGCATCATCCTAGTGACCGGCCCGACCGGCTCGGGCAAGACCACCACGCTGTATTCCACGCTCAAGGAGCTGGCCACGCCCGAGGTGAACGTGTGCACCATCGAAGATCCGATCGAGATGGTCTATCCGCACCTCAACCAGATGCAGGTGCAGCACAACATCGGGCTCGATTTCGCCAGCGGCGTGCGCACCCTGCTGCGCCAGGATCCGGACGTGATCATGGTCGGCGAGATCCGCGACCTCGAAACCGCCGAGATGGCCATCCAGGCAGCGCTCACCGGCCACCTCGTGCTGTCCACCCTGCACACCAACGACGCCCCCTCGGCGATCACCCGCCTGCTCGACCTCGGCGTGCCGCCCTACCTCATCCGCTCGACCCTGCTCGGCGTGCTCGCCCAGCGCCTGGTGCGCACCCTGTGTCCGCACTGTCGCAAGCCGCAGGCGATCGACGAGGCCGACTGGAACGAGCTGGTGGCGCCCTGGAAGTCCACGCTACCGACCACCGCCAACGGCCCGGTCGGCTGCCTGGAATGCCGCATGACCGGCTATCACGGCCGGGTCGGCCTGTACGAGCTGATGACGCTGTCGCCCACGCTGCGCCAGCACATCACCCCCGAGATGGACTTGGCGCGCCTGCGCGCCCAGGCGGTGCGCGAACACATGACGCCGCTGCGCCTGGCCGGCGCCCGTCAGGTCGCCGCCGGCACCACGACCATCGAGGAAATCGCCCGCTCCACCCCGCCGGCCAGCGGCGAGGCGCACTAAGGCGCGTTCACGGCAGGTTCGCTGGCGCGATGCGGCGCCGTCAGTTCGCCGGGACGATGCGCAGGATGCGCCCCGCGGTCTCGTCCAGCACATACAGCGCGCCGTCCGGCCCCTGGCGCACATCGCGAATGCGGTGGCCGATCTCGGTGAGCAGGCGCTCCTGCCCCACCACCTTGTCGCCGTCGAGCGCCACCCGTACCAGCATGCCGAATTTCAAGGAGCCGACGAACAGGTTGCCGCGCCAGGCCGGGAAGCGGTCGCCGGTGTAGAAGGCCATGCCGGAAGGCGCGATCGACGGCGTCCATTGCAGCACCGGCGGCGCCACATCGGCCCGCTCGGTGCCTTCGCCGATGCGCAGGCCGGTGACGTATTCGCGCCCGTAGGTGATCTCCGGCCAGCCATGGTTGGCGCCGGCTTTCGGGATGTTGATCTCGTCCCCGCCCTGCGGGCCGTGCTCATGGGTCCACAAGGCCCCGGTCTCCGGATGGATCGCCGCGCCCTGCACGTTGCGGTGGCCGTAGGACCAGATCTCCGGCAGGGCGTCGGCACGACCGACGAAGGGATTGTCGGCCGGCACGCTGCCGTCGGGGCGAATGCGCACGATCTTGCCCAGGTGGCTGTCGAGTTGCTGCGCATAGTCCCGGTAGTGGTAGCGCTCGCCCAGCGTGACAAACAGGTTCTGCGCCGCATCGAAGGCCAGCCGCGCGCCGAAATGATGCCCGCCGCGCGGATCGTCGCGCTGCGCGAAGATCACCTGCACCGCGTCGAGCCGCGGCGGCGTGGCCGCAAGATCGAGACGCGCCCGCGCCACCGCCGTGCGCGCGCCGCGCGAGGTCGGCTGGGCAAAGGCGAAATAGATCATGCGGTCGGCCGCAAAGCTCGGGCCGAGCGCCACATCCAGCAATCCGGCCTGCCCTTCGGCATGCACCCGCGGCACGCCGGCCACCGGCTCGGACAACGAGCCGTCGGCTTGCACGATCCGCAGGCGGCCCGGGCGTTCGCTGACCAGCATGCGGCCATCGGGGAGAAAGGCCAGCGCCCACGGGGTCTGGAGTCCGGAGGCCACCGTGCTCACCGCCAGGGGGCCCACCGAGGCATCGACCCGCACCGTTTCGGCGCGACCGAGCGGCGCCGTCAACACGCCGCACAGCAGCAACAACCAGGGGTTCATCATGCGTCGGATATCGGCCATGCTTGCGCTCCGTTCAGGTTCCGGATCCTCAGTATGGCAAATCTGCACTCAAACGCGCCTGCCGGCGCCGGGCCGTGTCAGCCGAGCGCCGGCAGCCTGGGCAGCATGGCGGTGCAGGTCGGATAGTTGCGGCAGCCCCAGTAGTCGCCGTGCGAGCCGGTCGCCGGCACCATCTTCTCGGCGCAGACGGGGCAAGTCGGCGTGGTGTATCGGCCTTCGGTGGCGATCGCGTGCAGCTTGTCGCGCGCCGCTTCGGGCAGGCGCTCGATCATGGCCAGCAGCAGCCGGCCGTCGACCAGCACCAGCTCATGCTCGCGCCCCAGCTGACGGGCCGACGCACTCAGGCGGCCGTTGGTCATGAAGAAGCCGCGCGCGATCCGCTCGTGAGTCATGGCGCCGATCAACTCGCGAATCGGCGCCACGCCGAGCTCCGCCACGCCACGGCTGCGGACATGCACCAGGCCGGTCGCCTGTTCGATATCGGTTGCGTCCTGGTACAGCGTGATGTCGCGCCCGCCGCCATTGGGCACGGGGAGCGCGCGATGCGAGATCGATTTTTGCGTGTAGTAGGCCACGCAGAGTGCCTCGAAACGCTGCCACTCCAGGCTTTCGAGCAGGCTCAGGCTCCAGATGCGGGAGGCCGCCGGGACCGCCTCCAGATCGAAGTCCGACAACTCCGCGTCCGTCAATGCGCTCGGGTCGAACTCGGTCGGTGCGGAGTGAATCGTCGGCGCCTCGCTGTCGGCACGCCGGTGACGTGGCTTGCCGGTGCGCGTCGTCGTCGCGCGCTCACGATCCCGCATGCGCTGGGTCAGCACCGCCCCGCCGACCACCAGCGAAAACATCAATGCCGCCAGCGGCGCCAGGGTCATGACGTCGCCGTTGTCCGAACGCCATCCCTGGAACCACACCACGGCCGCGCCTACGAGGACCAGCGCCACCAGCCACAAAGCCCAGGCGCTGCGCGCTTTCCGTGGCGCATCCTGTCTGGCGCTGCTTTTCTTGGTCTGCGTCATTGGCTCACCAGCTGCGATTCCATGCGCCGCACGGGATGATCGGAAACGGCGATTCTGGCATAGCCCCCGGGTACGAACAATCCGCGTCTCCCCTCCTTGCCGGGCCCACCGCGCATTGCACCGGCCCGCCGCACGGGAGACAATCCTCCGCCGTGAACCTCCGCCGGAAACCGCGCATGAAGCTGATCGTCGCCATCCTGTCTCTCGTTCTGCTGGCCATTCTGGCGCCCCTGGCCTTCATGCCGTCGACCGACGATATCGCCGAGCGCCAGGCCAACCTGCCCTGGCAGATCGAGGTCGATGCCGCCGGCCACAGCCGCGTCTTCGGCCTCACCCTCGGGCAAAGCACGCTGGCACAGGCCCGCGAACGCTTCGGTCCCGACCTGACAATCGCCATCGTCACCGCGCCGGGCGAGGCCGGGGCGCTGGAGGCCTACCTCGGCAGCGCCCAGCTCGGCTTCGTGACCGGCAAGCTGGTGCTCACCGTCGCCACCACTGCCGAAGAGCTCGACGGCATGCGCGCACGGGCCGCGAAGACCGAGTACATGGCCTCGACCACTCGCAAGTCGACCCTCAGCGAGGCCGATCTGGCTGCGGCCATGAGCCGCCCGATCGACAGCATGGTCTTCATTCCGTCGGTCAATCTCGACGAAGCCGCGGTGCGGGCCCGGTTCGGCGAGCCCGCCGAGCAGATCACCACCGATACCCATCAGACCCATCTGCTTTATCCGGACAAGGGGCTCGATCTCATTCTCGACAGCGAGGGCAAGGAGGTGCTGCAGTATGTCGCCCCCAAGGATTTCGAGCGCCTGCGCACCCCGCTGCGCCAAGGCGTCGCTCAATAGTGCGGCGGGATCTCGTCCTCGGGACGGCCGGGGCCGCGCGGCTGGACCGTCTGCAGCTGCCGTTTGAGGTCCAGCACCTGCGCCTGCAACAACTCGATCGCCTCCTGCTGGCGAAACAGCGTCATGTTGAGGCCGTCGAGCAGATCCTCTGCCGCCATCAGCTTGCATTCCAGCGCCTCCAGGCGTGATTCCATCCGTGCTCTCCTTGAGCGGTACTCGATGAGCGGCCGCGCGCGATGCGTCGGGGCGAGGCATCGTTCCTCACCCGGCGGGCAGCCGGCATTGTACGCATTTGCCCCGCGTATCGGCGGCCCGTTCGCCGGCACGCAAGCCGTCCGCCGAGGGGCATTCTTTCTGGCTTAGAATGGCCGCCATCCACGGCACGCACAACGCACACATCATGACCGACCACAAGCTTGTCTTCTCGGGCGACATCCTCCCCGGCCACGATCCAGAGCTCGTCAAGGCAAAGCTGGTCGCACTGCTGAAAGTGTCACCGGCCCAGGCGCCGCGTCTGTTTTCCGGCCAAGCGGTAACGATCAAGAAAGGGCTCGATGCCGATGCCGCACAGGCCTACCGGCGCAAACTGGCCGCGCTTGGCGTCGGTATCCGCGTCGAAATCGACCGCCCGGCTCCGGCCCCGCGCCCGGCGCCGGTCGTGGCGGTAGCCGTGGCCACACCGGCAGAGCCGCCGGTCGCCGCTAGCCCGGCCCCGTCGCCCGCGCTCGATCTGGTGGCGGCCGACGATGCACCGGCCGGCGACATGGAATGCCCGGAGTGCGGCCACCGCCAGCCGCGCCGCACGTTATGCCTCGCCTGCGGCTGCGACATGCCGCGCGTGCTGGCCGCGCGCGAGCAGGAAGCGCTGGAGGCGAAGGCCGGCATCTCCACCGCCCAGCATGCGTCCTTGCGCATTCAGCCGGGCGAGCATGCCGTGCGTCTCGACGCCGAGCCGGTCCGCCTCTTCGGCGCCGATTTCGGCGGGCGCATCGGTCGCCGCTCCTACCTGGCCGGCGGCGCCTTGCTGCTGGCGCTGCTGCTATGGGGCGCGATCGCCGGTTTTCGGCTGCAAAGCCTGTGGCTGCTCGGCCTGTGCGTGCTGGCTGGCATCTTCTTCGGCATCCGCCTGAGCGTGTTGCGCTGCCACGACTTCGACTGGCGCGGCTGGTGGGTGTTGATTTCGGCCATCCCTTATGTGGGCATGCTGTTCAGCCTGCTGCTGACCTTCTTCCCCGGCAGCCGGGACGACAACACCTTCGGCCCTCGTCCTGACCCCACGGGCTGGGGCGCCACCGTCGGTGCGCTGATGGTGCTGGTGCTGTCGACCGGTCTGGCGTTCAAATTCTTTGCCGAGGATCTGGCCGGTGCGGCCATGCGCTACGGTTCCCCGGCCGCCTTCGGCAGCGACGGGCCGGCCGGCAGCGCGGCTCAGCTGGCGGCCTTGAGCGCCTACGACCCGGCACGCGACCGCATCGTCATGTACTCGCTCACCACTTGCGGCTATTGCGATCTCAAACGCGCCGAGTTCGATGCGCTCGGCGTGCGCTATCGCGAGGTCTTCATCGACACCGACACCGCCGCCGGCGACGCCATGTGGGCCAAGCTGCGCGCCAGCGGCTGGAACGGCGGCGGCGTGGGCACGCCGACCCTCGAGGTCAACGGCGTGATGCTGCCCAACAACCCCTCGCTCGAACGGATGAGCCAGCACTTCGTCGGGCAGCGCCGCCGGGCCGGTTAGCGCTCATTGAGCAACCACTCGCGGAACTGGGCGATCACCGGCCGCTCTGCGGTGGTTTCGGGCGAGACCAGGTAGTAGGCGTAGCGGGAGGGAATGGCCACGTCGAAGGGGCGCACCAGCCGGCCTGCGTCGATGTCCCGGCGCACCATCGGGTCGAGGCCGAGCACCACGCCCAGGCCGTCCATGGCCGCTTCGAGCGCGAGGCTCGAATTGGAGAAATGCGGCCCACGGCCGGGGTCCACACCCCGCACCCGCGCGGCCCGCAACCAGTCCTGCCAGCTGACCCGCTCGGAGCGCCCCATGGCGGTATCGTCATGCAGCAGGGTATGAAAGCGCAGATCCGCGGGCTGACTGAGCGGGTGCTCGCCCTTCAGCAGGGCCGGATGGCACACCGGCACATAGGCCACCTCCATCACCAGATCGGTGCGCATGCCCGGATAGGCGCCGCGGCCGAAACGGACCTCCACATCGGCGCCACCGTTGCGCAAGGGCAACAGATCGGCCTCGATGTCTTCGGCGTCGGGCGCGTCGACGGTGCTCGCCTCGGTGCCGAGGGTCAGATCCACGTCGGGATGTGCTTCGGTGAAGCTTTGCAGGCGGTGCACCAGCCAGCGGCCGGCAAAGGCCGGTGGCACGGTGATCGTCAGTTGCCGTGAGGGCGACGCGGGGCCGACCGCTTCGACCGCCGCCGCCAGGTGCGCCAGCCCTTCGCTGACCCGCGGCAACATGCGCGCGCCGGCTTCGGTCAGTTCGAGCGCACGCGTCAGCCGATGAAACAACACCATGCCCAAGTGGGTTTCCAGCGCCTTGATCTGCTGGCTGACGGCCGCCGGCGTGACATGCAGCTCCTCGGCCGCCTGCTTGAAGCTCAGGTGCCGGGCGGCTGCTTCGAAGACACGCAGCGACTGGAGGGGAGGCATGGAACGAGACATCCGTGCAGTTTAGACAAACTAATCCGTCACATCACGAATCATCGTTTGTTGCGCCGCACAACGCGGCGTAGAGTCGTCTCCATCGTTCCGATCCGGCGCAGACCGGAGAACGCGCAATGGAGAATCACAGCATGAAACGCAGCCCCAAACGCACGACCGCGATCGCCCCCAGACGCGACGCCCTTCGCACCATCGCCATGGCCCACGAATTGCGCAGCGCCGCCCTTGCCCGCGTGATCGAGGCCTTCGTCGGCGCCATCAACCGCCGCATCGATCGCGCCATGGCCCGCGTGGTGAACTGGATGAACCGCCACCCGGCCTGGACCTGAGCACGCCGGCTCAGGCCGACCGCAGATGCTGGTGCAGCGGCTGCAGCATGGCCGCACCGAGGTGCTTGCTGCGCGCGCCGTTCCAGCCGGTCTGGCCATCGGGTAGCAGGCGGTTGTCCTTGAACGGCATTTCGAGCGTCAGCGACAGGCAGCCGAACCGGTGCGCCACCCACTTGCTGGCCAGCGTCAGCATCTCCTCGCCGAAGCGGTCAGGCGTGTAGCCGACCTCGGTCTGGAAATCCGGGCTGGCATCGGCCAGGGCCGACAGGAAGGCCGCTTGCCGGTCCGCCGTATCCGCCGGCACCCCCGGCACCATCTCCGAGCCATCGACGAAGACATAGGGCAGCGACTCGTCGCCATGGATGTCGAGGAAGACCTCGCAGCCGGTGCGTTCCATGGCCTCGCGCACGCAAGCCACTTCGGGGCTGCGCGCCTGTGTCGGCGCCATCCATTCGCGGTTGAGATTGGCCCCCGCGGCATTCGTGCGCAGGTTGCCGCGCACCGCGCCGTCGGGGTTCATGCTCGGCACGATGTAGAAGCAGGCATGCTCGCGCACGCGGCGGGCCAGCGGATCGGCGCCGTCGAGCAGACGTTCGAGCAGGCCTTCGACGAACCATTCGGCCATGGTCTCGCCCGGATGCTGGCGCGCGATGATCCACACCGGCTTGCGCTCCGGTGACGGCCGGCCGACCACGATGCAATCAACGCTGCGCCCCTCGACCGTCGCCCCCAGTGTGCGCACCTGGGCAAAGGGGGAGAGCTCGGCACGCCCCAGCAGATCGAGATGCCGTTCATGCGAATACGGCTCGAAGTAGGCGTAGTAGATGTTGTTGCGCTCGGGCGTGTGCTCGATGATCAGCTGCCCGTCTTCGTAGCGCGTGCCCGGCACGCGGAACCAGAAACGGCGGTCGTAGGAGGCCATTGCCCGATAGTCGGGCCAGCCGTCCGGGTAGGCCGCCTCGGCGGCGTTCTCGAACACCATGCGCAGCGGCACGCCGGCCGCGTCATGCACCCGGAAGTGGAACCACTGGCAGAAGCTGGCCGCGTTGTCCGGCCGCAGGCGCAGGCGGATCGCGCCGGGTGTGTCCGCATTCAGCACCTCGATGCTGCCGCTGTCGAATCCGTGGCTGATGTGCACGCCCATGCGCTCTCTCCTCCGGGGTCTCAGAACTTGTGAATAAATCTACTGCGCGTGCCGATTGCTGCGTTGCTCACTCGCTCACTCCTCGCCTATCTATTTGATATGTCTCGTCGTTCGCTCGCGTAGTTGCCAAATGCGGCCTTGCACTCGGCCCTGCTCGCTACGATTTCTTCACAAGTTCTCAGGCCACGCCGTCCTGGCGCCGCCGGAACACCCAGCGGTCGCCGTCCGATGCCTCGGCATCGTAGGCATAGCCGTCGGTGTCGAAGGCCTTCAGGCCATCGACCGTGTCCAGACGGTGGTCGATCGCGTAGCGCACCATCAGCCCGCGCGCCCGCTTGGCATGGAAGCTGATGATCTTGTAGCGCCCGCCCTTCCAGTCCTCGAACACCGGGGTGACGATCCGCCCCTTGAGCGCCGACGGCCGGATCACCTTGAAATACTCCTCCGAGGCCAGGTTCACCAGCACCGGTTCGGCGGACGTCTTCAGCAGCGCATTGATTGCCTCGGTCGGCCGCTCGCCCCAGAAGTCATACAGATTGCGCCCGGCCGGGGTCGCCAACCGGGTGCCCATCTCCAGGCGGTAGGCCTGCATCAGGTCCAGCGGCCGCAGCACGCCGTACAGGCCCGACAGGATGCGCAGATGTTGCTGGGCATAGGCGACGCCGTCGGCGTCCAGCGTGGCGGCATCGAGCCCGTCGTACACATCGCCATTGAAGGCGAACAGGCAGGGCTTGGCGTTCTTTGCGTTGAAGGGGCGATGCCACTCCGCGAAACGGGCCACGTTGAGCACCGCCAGCTTGTCCGAGATGTGCATCAACTCGCCCAGCGCAGCGGGCGTGAAATCACGCATCACGCCGACCAGCGATTCGGCGGCATCGAGAAAGGCGGGCTGGGTGGGTTTGCACGCGGGCGCCGGGGTGTCGTAATCCAGCGATTTGGCGGGGGAGATGACGAAATGCATGTTTGGCCTGTCGTACCTGGGAAGCGCTCATGGTAGCAAAAGCCCCGCCCGGCTTGCCCGGCGCAGCGCCCCGCCAGGCAGCGTTTGACAGCATCCCGGTGATTGCAGAGTATTGGACGATTCCGCAGCTTCCGGCCCGCC
Organism: Denitromonas iodatirespirans; assembly: GCF_018524365.1. GTDB lineage: Bacteria > Pseudomonadota > Gammaproteobacteria > Burkholderiales > Rhodocyclaceae > Nitrogeniibacter > Nitrogeniibacter iodatirespirans. Next base: position 67,701 of record NZ_JAEKFT010000003.1, on the reverse strand, counting down.
GCCATGACCTCACCCCGCCTGCTCGATCGATCCCGCCGCGCCGTCTGGCATCCGTGCACCCAGATGAAAAGCCACGAAACCCTGCCGCTGGTGCCGATCACCCGCGGCGAAGGCGTGTGGCTGTACGACGACACCGGGCGGCGCTTTCTCGATGGCGTCAGCGCCTGGTGGGTGAATCTCTTCGGCCACTGCAACCCGCGCATCAACGCCGCCATCAGCGAACAGCTCGAGACGCTCGAGCATGTGATGCTCGCCGGCTTCACGCACGCCCCGGTAGTCGAGCTGTCGGAGCGTCTCTCGGCGCTCACCGGCCACCAGCTCGGCCACGCCTTCTATGCCTCGGATGGCGCTTCGGCCACCGAAATCGCCCTCAAGATGAGCATGCACGCCTGGCGCAACCTCGGCGAAACAGGCAAGGACCGCTTCATCAGCCTGGCCGGCAGCTACCATGGCGAAACCGTCGGCGCACTGGCGGTCACCGACGTGGCGCTGTTCCGCGATGCCTACGCCCCGCTGGTGCGCGCCGGCACCACGGTGCCCAGCCCGGACGCCCGCCAGATCGAACCCGGCGAGACCGAAGAAGACGCCGCCGAGCGCGCCGCCCATGCGCTGGCGCATTACCTGGCCGAGCATCATGAAGAGATCGCCGCCCTCATCGTCGAACCGCTGGTGCAGGGCGCCAGCGGCATGGTGATGTACCACCCGCACTACCTGCGCCGGGCGCGCGAGCTGTGTGACCAGTACCGGGTGCACCTCATCGCCGACGAAATCGCCGTCGGCTGCGGCCGCACCGGCACCTTCTTCGCCTGCGAGCAGGCCGGCATCTGGCCGGACCTGATGTGCCTGTCCAAGGGCATTTCCGGCGGCTACCTGCCGCTGTCGCTGGTGCTGTCCACCAACGCCATCTACGACTGCTTCTACGATGCCGACGTCACCCGCGGCTTCCTGCACTCGCACTCCTACACTGGCAACCCGCTGGCCTGCCGCGCGGCGCTGGCGACGCTCGACATCTTCGAGGCCGACGACGTGCTCCGTGCCAACATCGCCCGCGCCCAGGCCCTCGGCGACGCCGTCCGCGCCGCCTTCGGCGGCCACCCGGCAGTGCGCCACCTACGCCAACGCGGCATGATCGTGGCCTTCGATGTCGACACCCCGCGCCCCGACTTCGCCCAGCGCTTCTTCGCCGCCGGGCTCGACCACGGCGTGCTGCTGCGCCCGCTGGGCAAGACCGTCTATTTCATGCCGCCCTACATCGTCGACGCGGCCGACATCGCCCATCTCGTGAATGGTGCGAGCGCCGCACTGCAGCACGCCCTGAGCTGAACCATGACGCTACTCGATCACCTGCGCGGCGAAATGGCCGAGCGCGCCGCGAAGGCCCTGATCCGCCGCCGCCGCACGCTCGACACCCCCTGCGGCCCGCATGCCGTCGTCGACGGACGCGAGATGCTCACCTTCTGCAGCAATGACTACCTCGGCCTGGCCGCCCATCCGGCGCTGGCCGCCGCACTCAAGGAAGGCGTCGCGCGCTGGGGCGGCGGCGCAGGCGCCGCGCATCTGGTCAGCGGGCACTACGCGGTGCACGAACGCCTCGAAGCGCGGCTGGCCGAGTTCACCGGCTGCGAGCGCACGCTGTTCTTCTCGACCGGCTACATGGTCAACATGGGCGTGGCCGCGGCGCTGGTCGGCCGTGGCGACGCCATCTTCGCCGACCGCCTCAACCATGCCTCGCTGGTCGACGGCGCCCTGCTCAGCCGCGCCGAGCATCACCGCTACCCGCATGCCGACACCGCCGCGCTGGCCCGCCTGCTGGCCGCCAGCACCGCCCGTCGCAAGCTGATCGTCACCGACGGCGTGTTCAGCATGGACGGCGACATCGCCCCGCTGGCCGAGTTGCTCGCGCTGGCCGAAGCGCACGACGCCTGGCTGCTGGTGGACGACGCCCACGGCTTCGGCGTGCTCGGCCCGCAGGGCCGCGGCGCACTGGCCGCCGCCGGGCTGGCGCACTGGCGCCTGCTGATGGTCGGCACGCTGGGCAAGGCGGCCGGCCTGTCAGGTGCCTTCGTCGCCGGGCAGGGCGAAGTCATCGAATGGCTGATGCAGACCATGCGCACCTACCTCTTCACCACCGGCGCGCCGCCGGCGCTGGCGCATGCCCTGCTCACCGCCATCGACCTCATCGAACACGGCGATGCCCTGCGCGCCCGGCTCACCGCCCACCGTCAGCAGCTGCACGACACGCTGACGCTGCACCGATGGCAGTTGATGCCCTCACCCACCCCCATCCAGCCAGTCAAAATCGGCGATAATGCCGCCGCCCTCGCCGCCGCCAACGCGCTGTGGGACGCGGGGCTGTGGGTGCCGGCGATCCGCCCGCCCACCGTCCCGCCCGGCACCGCGCGGCTGCGCATCTCGCTCAGCGCCGCGCACACGGCGGACGACATCGCCCGCCTCACCGAGTCTCTTCACCGGATCGAAGCCCAGCCATGAGTCGACCGCCGCTAGTCCTGCTCCACGGATGGGGCCTCGCCCCCTCGGTGTGGCAGCCCCTGCGCGCGCAGCTCGATGCCGACTGGCCTTGCCACACACCTGCCCTGCCCGGCCATGACGCCACGGCGCCCGCGCCGGCAGCCCCCACGCTGGCAGCCTGGACCGATGCACTCGCTCCCGCACTGCCCGACGGCGCCCTGGTTTGCGGCTGGTCACTCGGCACCCTGGTCGCCATGGACTTGGCGCTGCGCCATCCGGCCAAGGTGGCACGCCTGGCGCTGATCGGCGCCAGCCCCTGTTTCGTGCAGCAGCCCGACTGGCCGTGCGCGCTCGCCACCGACACGGTCGACAGCTTTCGCCGCGACTTTGCCGCCGAGCCGGACAAAACCCTGCGCCGCTTCATCGCCCTGCAAGCCCTGGGAGACGCCGGCCGGCGCGAGGTCACGCGTCACCTCGGCGCATCCCTCGCCCCGCTCGACACCGCAGCCGGGCTGGCCGACGGCCTGACGATCCTGGCACACACCGATCTGCGCGCCGCCGCAACCGCCATCGACTGCCCGGTGCGCCTGCTGCATGGCGCCCATGATGCGCTGATGCCGGCCGACGCCGCGCGCTGGCTGGCCGACGCCTTGCCGCAGGCCCGGTACTCCGAATTCACCGACGCCGGCCACGCCCCCTTCATCACCCGCGCCGCCGACTGCGCCACCTTGCTGCAAGGCTTTGCCGATGACTGATCCGCACGCGCACAAGCGCGGCATTCGACAGGCCTTCGACCGCGCAGCGACCACCTACGATGCCGCCGCCGTGGTGCAACGCGAAATCTGCGATCACCTGCTGGCGCTGGCCCGCCGGCACCCGCCGCCCGCCAAGGTGGCGCGGCTGCTCGACGCCGGCTGCGGCACCGGCACCGGCGCCCTGGCCGTCACCGAGTGGCTGGCGCCGGGCCTCACCCTGGCGCTGGATTTCGCCCCCGGCATGCTGACCCGCCATGCCGCGCCCGGCCACGCCCTGACGGTGTGCGGCGATCTGGAAGCCCTGCCGCTGGCCGACGGCAGCATCGACGCCGTGTGGTCGAGCCTGGCCGTGCAATGGTGCAACCCGGCGCGCGCGCTGCACGAGATGGCCCGCGTGCTGCGCCCCGGCGGCGTCGCCTGGGTGGCCACGCTCGGCCCGGCCACCTTGTGGGAGCTGCGCGAGGCCTTTCGCGGCATCGACGACGCCGAGCATGTGATCGGCTTCCACAGCGCCGACACTTGGCGCCAGTGCGCGCTGCAGGCCGGCTTCCAAATCGGCGCCGTCGAGCAGCCCGTCACCGCCGCCACGGCCGACAGCCTGCGGCGCCTGCTGCGGGACATCAAGGCCATCGGCGCCCATCAGGTGGGCAGCGGGCGCCGCCGCACCCCGCTGGGAAAGGCCGCCTGGCGGACGCTTGAACAGACCTATGAGCGCCACCGCCGGGCCGACGGCCTGCTGCCCGCCACCTACGACGTGATCCTGCTCGCCCTGACCCGGAGCGCCTGATGCCTTCTGCCTACTTCATCGCCGGCACCGACACCGAGATCGGCAAGACCTTCACCACCTGCGCCCTGCTCCACACGGCGCGCCGTGCCGGCTTGAGCGCCATCGGCATGAAGCCGGTGGCCGCCGGCGCCGAGTGCGTCGACGGGGTGTGGATCAATGAAGACGCGGCCCGCCTGCGCGCCGCCGGCAGCGTCGATCCGGGCCTGGCCAACCTCAACCCGATCTGCCTGCGCACGGCCGTGGCGCCGCATATCGCCGCGGCGGCCGAGGGCGTGACGATCGATCCGGCACGCATCCTGGCCGCGTTCACCCGACTGCAGCCGCAGGCCGACCTGGTGCTGGTCGAAGGCGTGGGCGGTTTTCGCGTGCCGCTCACCGACGGTTTCGATACCGCCGATCTGGCCGTGGCGCTGGGCCTGCCGGTCATCCTGGTGGTCGGCATGCGCCTGGGTTGCATCAACCATGCCTTGCTCACCGCCGAAGCCATTGCGGCGCGCGGTCTGACGCTGGCGGGTTGGGTGGCCAACCAGATCGACCCCGACATGGCATGCGTGGCCGACAATCTCGACGCCTTGCAACGGCATCTCGACGTGGCCTGTCTGGGCCATGTGCCCTTCATGCCCGACAAGGACCCGGCGGCAGTATCCGCGCTTCGCCTGCCGCCCGGCGGCTGACGCAAGGCCGCCCAACGCGGCTGTTCGATGCTAGAATGCTGCGGCGCAAAATAACGATATTTTTCCCCGACTGATCGATCCCACGCGCTGACGCGCGCCGCAGTGCCCCTCGCCCGGCCATCGCCGGACACCGCCCGCCTGCCGCCGTTGACTCTGCCCGCCGCCCGCGGGCCGGGATCGCTGACGCCAGCCCCTGGAGTTGCCGTGTCCGCAACACTGACGCCCGAACAAATCAAGACCAACCTGCTGAGCGGCCTGACCGTCGCGCTCGCCCTGGTGCCCGAAGCCATCGCTTTCGCCTTCGTCGCCGGCGTGCATCCGCTCGTCGGCCTCTACGCGGCCTTCATGATGGGTCTGGTCACCGCCCTCATCGGCGGCCGCCCGGGCATGATCTCGGGTGCCACCGGCGCGCTGGCGGTGGTGATGGTGGCGCTGGTGGCGACCCACGGTGTCGAGTACCTGTTCGCCACCGTGGTGCTGATGGGCGTGCTGCAGATCGCCTTCGGGCTGATGAAGTTCGGCAAGTTCATCCGCATGGTGCCGCATCCGGTGATGCTGGGCTTCGTCAATGGCCTGGCGATCGTCATCTTCCTGGCGCAGTTCGGGCACTTCAAGGTGGCCGATGCCGAAGGCGCGCTGCGCTGGATGCAGGGCGAGGCGCTCTACACCATGGGGGCGCTGATCGTGCTGACCATGGTCATCATCTATCTCATGCCGCGGCTGACCCGCGCCGTGCCGGCGTCGCTGGCCGGCATCGCGGTGGTGTCGCTGGTGGTCATCTTCGGCGGGATCGACACCCGCACCGTCGGCGACCTGGCCTCGATCGAAGGCGGGCTGCCGAGCTTCCATCTTCCGATGGTGCCGCTCAACTGGGAGACGCTGAGCGTCATCCTGCCCTACAGCGCCATCCTGGCGGCCATCGGCCTGATCGAATCGCTGCTGACGCTGAACCTGATCGACGAGATCACCGACACCCGCGGCCGCCCGAACCGCGAATGCGTCGGCCAGGGCGTGGCCAACGTGATCACCGGTTTCTTCGGCGGCATGGGCGGTTGCGCGATGATCGGCCAGAGCATGATCAACATCGACAACGGCGCGCGCAGCCGGCTGTCCGGCATCGCCGCGGCGCTGTTCCTGCTCAGCTTCATCCTCTTCGCCTCACCGCTGATCGAACAGATCCCGCTCGCTGCACTGATCGCGCTGATGTTCGTGGTGGCCGAGAAGACCTTCGAATGGGCCAGCCTGCGGGTGCTGCGCAAGGTGCCGCGTCACGATGCCTTCGTGATCGTGGCGGTCACGGTGGTGACGGTGTTCACCGATCTGGCCATCGCGGTGCTGTTCGGCGTGGTGATCTCGGCGCTGGTCTTCGCCTGGCAACACGCCAAGCAGATCCGCGCCGACGTGGGCACCGAGGAACACGGCTGGAAGATCTACGATCTGCACGGCTCGCTGTTCTTCGCCTCGACCCAGAACTTCCACGGCCTGTTCTCGCCGCGCACCGACCCGCAGGATGTGGTGGTCGATTTCCGCCACGCACGCGTGGTCGACCATTCGGGCCTGGAGGCCATCGACAGCCTGGCCGAACGCTACCGGGCGCAGGGCAAACGCCTGCATCTGCGTCACCTGAGCCCCGACTGCCGCGACCTACTGGGCCGCGCGCGCGACATGGTCGAGGTCAACCTGATGGAAGACCCCCACTACCATCTGGCCGATAACCGCCTCGGCTGACGCCTACAGGACGTCGAACAGCTGCTGGTTGAGTTCGTCGAGCCGCCGCTCGGCCATGATCGACTCATGCATGCAGCGCAGCCAGTCGGCGTACAGCGCCCGCAAGGCGTCATGCGTTTCGCAGGCCTGAACCTGACGCATCAGATCGAGCTTGGTGTAGGGCCCGTGGAAATGCTTGAGGGTGTTGATCATGAAGTTGCGGGCCTTGTCGAGATCCTTCGGATCGCGCTCGGCCGGCAGGCTGGCCAGATCGAATACCTTCGCACTCGAGGCCGGAGCCGCTTCGGCGGCGGACTCGGTCGCTGCACCGACCGGCTCGATGTAACCGCCTTCGAGCAACTGTGTCAGCGGCTCGTCGATGGTGTCGATACCAACCATCGACTTGAGAATGTCCAGGGTTTTTTTGCCATCGACGAGAATCAGCAGGCGTCGAAGCGCAGGCTTGAGGCGGTCGGCACGCGTCTCGACCTCCGCCACGCCCTTAGCCGTTTTGGCATAGGCAAGCATCATGAATGTCTCCAGTTGTGGACTCGCTGCAAGCGCCGCGGATTTTCCCGTCTATCGGCATGCAGGGGCTAACGCATTGTTATGGCTACGGAAGGATTCCCATCCCTCCGCGCATGTTTACGGCAAAGCGTAATAAAACATGATAGAAGTTTCGAACGCACTCGCCCCAAACGTGATAGCCGTCACGTCCGGCGCCGCTCAGCCCTGCTGACGGACCTGTTCGAAGAGGCAGATGGCCGCGGCAGCGGCGACATTGAGCGACTCGATGGCGCCCGGCATGGGAATGTGCACATGGCAAGTCGCCCGCGCCAGCAGGGCCGGAGACAGGCCCCGCCCCTCTGCGCCGAACAGCCAGGCGGTCGGCGCGGCCAGATCCACGGCGTAGAGGGACTGGCTGCGCGCGCCGAGCACGGTTGCCATGACCGGGCCGGGAAAATCCGCCAGGAGCGAGACGGCATCCACCCGCTCGTACACTTTCATGAGAAAGTGCGCTCCCATGCCGGCGCGCAACACGCGCGGCGACCACGCCTGCGCGCAGCCCTCGGTGAGCCAGGCGTGCTGGATGCCGGCGGCCGCGGCGGTGCGCAGCAAGGTACCGAGGTTGCCCGCGTCCTGGACGCCGTCGAGCACCACCACGGATTGCGCGACAGTGGCCACCGGCGCGCCGAGCGCCGGCGTCGCCATCAGCGCCAGCAGGCCGGACGGTGTGTCGAGCCCGCTGACATGAGCAAAGAGCTTGTCCGGCAAGGTCGCTTGCGGGCAAAGGCGGTCGAGCCGGGCGATCAACGCCTGGTGCTCTTCGCTGGCCAAGCCGCTCTCGCTGACGACCAGTTGGCACACGCCGACACCGGCGTCCAGCGCCGCGGCGACCAGATGCGCGCCGTCGAGCACGGTGAGGCCTTGCTTGCGCCGTTCCCGGCCGGAGGTGGACAGCGCATGGACCCGCTTGACCAGCGGATTGTCACGCGACTGGATGACGATCATGCCGCCAGGCCGAGCGTCGCCACAGCCACGTTGAGCAGGCCGAGGCCGAGATTGATGGCCACCGCCTGGCGGATCCGACCCAGCGCCGCGGCGCCGTCGGGCCAGCGCTGGGTCGCCACGGCCGCTCGGAGACGTTGCCAGGGGCCGATCCACACATACAGGTAGACGACGACCATCAGCAAGCCGACGCTCATCATCACATGCCAGGCGCGCGGCGCCGCGGCGAATCCCACCTGGGTGATGCCGGCAAATCCGCTGGCCAGGATGGCGATCACCGCCACCCACACCATCGGGAAAAAGCGCGCGAACACGCCGTGCCACAGGCGCAGGCGGTCGGGCGGCGCGAGTACGCCCGCCGCGGGGCGCAGGCACAGATAGGCGAAGGCCATTCCGCCGACCCAGATGATGACGGCGAGCAGATGGATGAACAGCAGCAGATGGGAAGAGATCATGGTCTCAGGCCTCGAACAGGGGCGGATTGAGCCACAACGCGCGGACCGGACCGAAGCTCTTGCGGTAGAAGTCTGCCACGCCATGACGGCGGATCGCCGCCAGGTGCGCGGCGGTCGGATAGCCCTTGTGGGCGGCCAGACCATACTGCGGGTACGCGGCATCGAGCGCAAGCATCTGCGCATCGCGCACCGTCTTGGCGAGGATCGAGGCGGCCGAGATGGCAGCCACCAGCGCGTCGCCCTTGACCACCGCCTGCACCGGATAGGCGATCTGCGGGCAGCGATTGCCATCGACCAGCACTTCGTCCGGCGCAACACTGAGCGCCTCGACGGCCCGTTTCATGGCCAGCATCGTGGCATGCAGGATGTTGAGCCGGTCGATCTCCTCCACGCTGGCTTCCGCCACCGCCCAGGCCAGCGCCTGCTCGCGGATGATCGGGGCCAGTTGGTCGCGCCGCTTTTCGGTGAGCTTCTTGGAATCGGCCAGGCCGGCTATCGGACGGGCCGGATCGAGAATCACCGCTGCGGCCACCACCGAACCGCACAGCGGCCCCCGCCCTGCTTCGTCGACGCCGCAGATCAGTCGTGCGTTAGCTGTCACGCGAGGCTCCGATCAGCGGCAGGATGACGTCGGCCGCGCGCTGGGCCGTGTCCTGGCGCAGGGTGTGATGCAACTCGGTGAAGCGTTCGGCCAGTGCCCGGCGCGCGTCGGCGTCGTCGAACCAGCGGGCGAGCGCCTCGCCCAGCGCCGCCGGCGTGGCGTTGTCCTGCAGCATTTCGGGGACGACGCTTTCCCGGCACAGGATGTTGGGCAAGCCGACCCAGGGCAGATAGGCCATACGCTTCATGAGCCGGTACTGCAAAGCGCCCATGCGGTAGGCGATCACCATCGGCCGCTTGAGCAGCGCGGCTTCGAGCGAGGCGGTGCCGCTCGCCACCAGCACGACGTCGGCGGCCGTCATGGCATCGACCGCATGGCCGAAGAGCAGGCTCAAGGGCAGATCGTGCGCCTCGGCCGCGTACTGCGCCTTTTCGAACAACACCCGGGTTTCGCGCGTGGCCAGCGGCACGAGAAAGCGCGCCGCCGGGTAGCGATCGAGCAGGTACTTGGCCGTTTCGATGAACAGCGGCGCCAGGTTGGCGACCTCGGACTCACGACTGCCCGGCAGCAAGGCGAACACCGGTGCCTGTGGCGGCAGTTGCAGGCGCTCGCGCGCCTCGTCCTGATCGGGTTCAAGCGGAAACGTATCGGCCAGCGGATGGCCGACATAAGTGGCCGGGACGCCCGCCGCATCATAGATGGCCGGCTCGAACGGAAACAGGCAGAGCATGTGATCGACGGCTGTGCGGATGCGCTTGATGCGCCCGCCGCGCCAGGCCCAGATCGAGGGGCTGACGAAATGCACCGTACACACGCCGCGGCGGCGCAGCTGCTGCTCGAGCCAGAGGTTGAAGTCGGGCGCATCGACGCCGATGAACACGTCCGGCGGATCGTCGAGCAGGCGTTTGAGCAGCGCGCGCCGCACCCCCGATAGTTCGCGGTAGCGCTTGAGCGCATCCACATAGCCGTGCACCGCCAGGCGGTCGTAGGGCCACCACGCCTCGAAGCCGACCGCCTCCATCTTCGGCCCGCCGATGCCTGCACAGTGCAGGTCGGGCAGCCGGGCCCGGAGTGCGGCGATCAGATGGGCGGCGAGCAGGTCGCCGGAGGCTTCGCCCGCGACAAGGGCGATGCGTACGCCCATGATCTCAGCGGACAATGCCGCGGTTCGACACCGCGATGAAGTCGGCAAACGGCTTGACGGCCTCGTGCTCGAGCGCCGCCTCGGCGATGGCCTTGCGGGCCTCGTCGAGGCTCAGGCCGGCGCGATAGAGGCTGCGGTAGGCGCGCTTGATCGCCATGATCGATTCCGAGGTATAGCCGCGACGCTTGAGCCCTTCGCTGTTGATGCCATGCGGCTGGGCCGGATTGCCGGAGACCGTGACATAGGGCGGCAGATCCTGGAGCAGCACGGTACCCACGCCGCAGAAGGAATGCGCGCCGACGCGCACGAACTGGTGCACGCCGGTGAAGCCGCCGAGAATGGCCCAGTCGCCGACGTGCACATGGCCGGCCAGCGTCGCGTTGTTGGCGAAGATCGTATGGTCGCCGACCTGGCAGTCATGGGCCACGTGAACATAGGCCATGATCCAGTTGTCGTTGCCAAGACGCGTCACCCCGGCGTCCTGCGAGGTGCCGACATTGAAGGAACAGAACTCGCGGATGGTGTTGCGGTCACCGATCTCGAGCCGCGTGGGCTCGTCATCGTACTTCTTGTCCTGCGGTGAGGCGCCGATCGAACAGAACTGGAAGATCTCGTTGTCGCAACCGATGCGCGTGTGCCCCTCGATCACCACATGCGGGCCGATACGCGTGTTCGCACCGATCTCGACATGCGGACCGACGAGACTGTAGGCCCCTACGCTGACGCCGTCGGCCAACCGGGCGTCGGGATGGATGATGGCGGTGGGGTGGATCATGGCTTGGTCTTGAGCGCACACATCAGGTCGGCCTCGGCGGCCACTTGGCCATCGACCCGGGCCACGCCATGGTATTTGTAAATGTTGCGCTTACTGTTGACGATCTCGACTTCCATCACCAGCTGGTCCCCCGGCGTGACGGGCCGTTTGAAGCGGACATTGTCGATCCCGGCGAACAGCACCAGGGAGTTCTCGTCCGGCATGATGCCCATGCTCTTGAAGGACAGCACCGCGGCTGCCTGCGCCATCGCCTCGACGATCAGCACGCCGGGCATGACCGGATGGTTCGGAAAATGGCCGGGGAAGAAGGGTTCGTTCACGGTGACGTTCTTGATCGCCACCACGCGCTTGTTTTCTTCAAGCTCGAGCACCCGGTCGACCAGCAGGAACGGATACCGGTGCGGCAGGTACTTGACGATTTCATTGATATCTAGCGTGCTCACGACGAGGCCTCTCCCTTGTCCAGTCGTTTTTCAAGTTCGCGAATGCGCGCGGCCATGGCGTCCAGATGACGCAGGTGCGAAAACTCCCGGACCCAGTCGCCATGTGCCTGCAAGGGCAGGTTGGCCGTATAGACCCCCGCCTTGCGAATCGATTTTGTCACCAGCGTGCCGGCCGACACCACCACATCGTCGGCGATCTCGAGATGCCCGATGATGCCCGCCTGGCCGCCGATCATGCAGCGCGCGCCGATGCGTGTGCTGCCGGCGATGCCGACGCAGCCGGCGATCGCCGTCATGGCACCGATCTTGACGTTGTGGGCGATCTGGATCTGGTTGTCCAGCTTGACGCCGTCGCCGATCACCGTATCGTCCATGGCGCCACGGTCGATGGTGGTATTGGCGCCGACCTCGACATCATTGCCGATCACCACCCGCCCGGTCTGCGGAATCTTGACCCAGCGGCCATCCTGCTCGCGCGCATAGCCGAACCCGTCGGCACCGATCACGGCGCCGGCATGGATCCGGCAATCCGAGCCGATGACGCAGTCCGGGTAGATCGTGACATTGGCCGAAAGCCGTGTCCCGGCGCCGATGGTCGAGCCGGCGCCGATGACGCTCCCGGCGCCAACGACCACATGCTCGCCCAGCACGACAGACTCGGCCACATGCGCACCGGCCTCGACACGCACCGATGCCGGAATGGGGCTGCGCACGGTGGCGGCGGCGTCCACGCCGCCCTTCACCTGGGGCTCGGGATGCAGCAATTGGGCAACACGCGCGAAGTACAGATAGGGCGCGTCGCACACCACATAGCTCTTGCCCGCCGGTGGTGTCAGCCCTTTGCCGACGATGACCGCACCGGCCGCCGTCGTGTCGAGTTGCTTGCGGTACTTGGGATTGGCCAGAAAGCTGATGTCGCTGGGGCCGGCCGTTTCCAGCGGCGCCAGCGCCCGGATCTGCGTATCGGGGGTACCCAGCAGCTGTCCGCCCAGTTGGGCGACGATCTCATCGATACGCATCTGCGCCGGAACTGCCCTTACGGGTTTTCGGCCAGCGCCTTGATCACTTTGTCGGTGATATCGATGCTCGGGCTGGCGTAAACCGCTTCCTGGAAAATGATGTCGTACTTCTCGCTCTCGGCGATCTTCTTGACCACCTTGTTGGCCCGGTCGAGCACCGTCGCCAGCTCTTCGTTGCGCCGCTGGTTGAGGTCTTCGCGGAACTCGCGCTGACGACGCTGAAAATCGCGGCTCAGATCGCCGAAGTCGCGTTCGCTCTTGCGACGCTCCGCTTCGGGCATGGTCAGGCTGTTCTTTTCAAGATTGCTCTGCATCGCCTGCAATTCCTTGGCGATCCCCTGCAACTCCGCGTCACGCTTGGCGAATTCCTTCTCGAGACGCTGCTGCGCCTGAACGGCCGGCGCCGCTTCGCGCATGACGCGCTCGGAGTTGACGAAACCAATTCGCGCCTGCGCCATGGCAGAGCCCGCGCCCAACATCAGGGCCGCGAATACATAGACTGAAAATCGGGAAACCTTCACGCAAACCTCCGAAATATCACCGGATAACCCGGGTTAGAACACCGAGCCCAACTGGAATTGGAAGCGCTGGATCTTGTCGTCCTCTTCCTTCTTGATCGGGAAGCCCACACTGAGCTTCAGCGGGCCGATCGGTGAACTCCACGAGAATCCAAGGCCGGCACTATAGCGCAACTTGCTGAGCGACAGCTTCTCGTCCTGGCCCCACACATTACCCGCATCGAAGAAGGCCGACAGACGGAAACTGCGGTCGCGGCCGGTGCCCGGCAGCGGGAAGTAGTATTCGGCATTGGCGATAATCCGCCGATTGCCGCCCACGGAATCGATATCGCCATCGGTATTGGGAATGCGCGGCCCGAGTGAGCTTTGCTTGAAACCGCGCACCGAACCGATACCGCCCGCGTAGAAGTTCTTGAAGAACGGCAAGGACTTGCCGCCGTACCCTACCGCCCAGCCGATTTCGCCGTTGACCATGAACGCCGAATCCTGGCCGATCGGGAACCAATACTGATGCTGATAGGACGTCTTGGCATAACGCAGCTCGGCCGGCGGGATCGACACCTCAAGGTAGACACGCTGGTAGGCGCCCTTGCGCGGGTAGACCAGACTGTCGCGGCCATCGCGGGACCAGCTGACAGAACCGAGCAGACTCGTCGCCGTATTGCCGAAGTCTCTGACGAAGTCCTTGTACTGGACCGGGCTGTCGTCGAAGGTCGTCACCTCGGTGCGGTCGACGGACAAACCGACGTTGATCCGGTCATCTTCGGCGATCGGGAAGCCATAGCGCAGGCCCAGACCTGCGGATTTTGTCTTGTAGCGGGCCAGATCGAGCGAATCCGCGTCATAGGTTCGCTGGTAGATATCGAAGCCGCGGCTGACACCATCCACCGTGTAGTACGGATTGGTGTAGGACAGCGAATAGGTTTTGGTACTTGCGCTGGTGTTGAGCTGAAGGTTCAGCGCGTTGCCCGAACCGAACAGATTCTGCTGGGCCACCGCGGCGGACAACACGACACTGTCCGCACTGGAGAAGCCCACGCCCAGCGAGAGGTTGCCGGTCTGGCGCTCCTTGACCTTGAAGTTCACATCGACCTGGTCGGTCGTGCCCGGGACGGCAGGGGTTTGCACCGCCACTTCTTCGAAGAAGCCGAGACGATCCAGGCGCACCTTGGACTTGTTGATGCGTTCGCCGTCATACCAGGCGCCTTCCATCTGGCGCATCTCGCGCCGCGCGACTTCGTCGCGGGTGCGGTCGTTGCCTTCGACATTGATGCGGCGGACATACACCCGCTTGCCCGGATCAACGAAGATGGTGAAGGCCACCTCGTGCTTCTCGCGATCGACTTCGGGTGCCGCGTTGACGTTGGCGAAGGCATAGCCCTCATTGCCCAGGCGCTCGGTGATCGCCTTGTTGGTAGCGGTCAGCGCTTCGCGCGAGAAGACGTCGCCGGCCTTCACCTTGACCAGCTCGCGATACTCATCGTCGGGCAGGATCAGGTCGCCAGTCAGGGATACGCCGGAGACGGTGTACTTCTCGCCCTCGGTCACCGCAATGGTGATGTAGATGTCTTTCTTGTCGGGCGTAATCGACACCTGGGTCGAGTCGATGCTGAAATCGAGATAGCCCTGGTTCAGATAGAAGGAGCGCAGCGTCTCCAGGTCTCCCGACAGCTTCTGCTTCGAGTACTGGTCGGACTTGGTGTACCAGGTCAGCCATCCCGGCGTGGTCTGCTCAAACAGATCGAGCAGGTCTTCCTCGTCGAACAGCTTGGCGCCGACGATCTTGATCTGGCGAATCTTGGCCACGTCGCCCTCATCCACGTCGAAGCGGATGGCGACGCGATTACGCTCGAGCGGGGTCACGGTGGTCTGCACCGTGGCGGCATATTTGCCGCGCGTGAGGTACTGACGCTTGAGCTCCTGCTCGGCCCGCTCCAGCACGGAGCGGTCGAAGATGCGCGACTCGCCGAGGCCGACGTCCTTCAGGCCCTTCTTGAGCGCTTCCTTGTCGAATTCCTTGACGCCGGAGAAGTCGATCTGCGCGACGGCGGGCCGCTCATCGACCACCACCACCAGCACGTCGTTCTCGACTTCGATGCGCACGTCATCGAAAAAACCGGTGGCGAAGAGCGCGCGGATCGAGTCGGCCGCCTGCGCCTCGGAGAACCGGTCTCCGACCTTGACCGGCAGGTAGTTGAACACCGTGCCGGCCTCGGTTCTCTGAATGCCTTCGACCCGGATATCCTTGACGACGAATGTGTCAAACGCAAACGCGGGTGCGGCCACGGACAGGGCGGCGAGCAGCCCGGAAAGAAGCTTCAGTTTCATTGAGGAATCAGCCAGAAATCAGGCGGTTGATGTCATTGTAAAAAGCGAAAGCCATGAGCATGACGAGCAGGGCAAGACCGACTTGCTGACCGATCTCCATCACGCGTTCCGGGACGGGGCCGCCTCGCAGCATTTCGATCACATAATACAGCAAATGCCCGCCATCCAGCACCGGTATCGGGAGCAGGTTCAAGACCCCCAGGCTGATGCTGATCAGCGCCAGAAAGCGCAGGTAGTGGTCCAATCCCATCTGTGCGCTCTGGCCGGCATAGTCGGCAATGGTCACCGGGCCGCTGAGGTTTTTCCATGACAGATCACCGGTGATCATGCGGCCGATCATCGCCAGGCTGAAGGTGCTCATCTCCCAGGTTTGACCGACAGCTTTCACCAGGCCCTCGAGCGGACCGTGCGTGATGGTCACGAACAAGGCGTCGCGCCCCTCGGGCAGCGGCGCCACCATGATTCCGATGCGCCCGATCTGCTGCCCGTCCTGATCGACCGCTTGCGGCGTCAGCACATTTTCCATGTGAACGCCGTCGCGCAGCCACTCGAACTGCATTTCCTGTCCAGGCGCGGCGCTCACCCGCCGAACCAGGTCGGCCCAGTCGCTCACGTCCTTCCGGTCGATGCGGATCACGCGATCACCCACACGCAGCCCCGCCTTGTCGGCCGAGCCATCGGGCACCACTTCACCCACCACGGGCGGGATCACGGGGCGATACGGGCGAAGCCCCAATTGAGCGACCGGATCGCTCTTGGCCTCGTCGATGGTGATGCCGTCGAGCGGCAACCGACGCGTCACACGCCGACCGTCCTCGGTGAGCACGAGCACATCGACGGCCGGCTCATCCAGCACCGCCTTGAGCAACTGCCAGCGCCACTCCTGCCAGGTGCGCACGCCGGCATCGCCGACCTGGACGATCTCGTCGCCCGAGACGAAGCCGGCTTGCGCGGCCACACTCTCCGGCGCCGTCACCTCGATCCGCGCCCGCAACTCATCGACGCCACCGACGAACACCACCCAGTAGAGCAGGACGGCCAGCAACAGGTTGGCCAGCGGGCCGGCGGCCACGATCGCGAAACGACGCCACACGCTTTGCTGCGTGAAAGCCCGCGGGCGCTCGGCATCGGATACCTCACCCTCCCGCTCGTCGAGCATCTTGACGTAGCCACCCAGCGGGAACGCCGCCAGCACCCACTCGGTGCGGTCCTTGCCGGCGCGCCACTTGAGCAAGGGGCGCCCGAAGCCGACCGAGAACCGCAACACCTTGACATCACACCAGCGCGCCACCGAGTAGTGGCCCAGCTCATGGATCAGGATGAGCAGCCCGAGGCCGACGATGAACGGGATGAGGTAGTTGAGGATCGCCATCAGGCCACCTTTTCGGCGTGCACCCAAGACTGTGCCAAGGCCCGGGCCTCGGCATCGACCGACTCCAGCTCCTCGAGACTCGCGTCGCCGGCGCCGGCCATCGCGTTCATGACCGATTCGACCACGCGAGCGATCGACAGGTAGGCCAGCCGGCCGGCAAGGAAGGCGTCGACCGCGACCTCATTGGCGGCGTTCATGGCCGCCGGCACGCCCCGCCCGGCCCGCAAGGCCGCATAGGCGAGCGGCAGACAGGGGAAGCGGCGCGGATCCGGCTGCTCGAAATCGAGCCGACCGGTCGCGAACAGATCGAGCGGGCTGACCCCGGCATCGATCCGCTCGGGGAAGGCCAGCGCGTGGGCGATCGGTGTGCGCATGTCGGGGTTGCCCAGCTGTGCGAGCACCGAGCCATCGACATAATCGACCATCGAATGAATCACGCTCTGGCGATGCACGACCACCTCGATGCGGTCGGCCGGCACACCGAACAGCCAGTGCGCCTCGATGACCTCCAGCCCCTTGTTCATCATGGTGGCGGAGTCGACCGAGATCTTTCGCCCCATCGCCCAGTTGGGATGGGCGCAGGCCTCCTCCGGGCTGACCGACACCAGCGACTCGATCGCCCGGTCGCGGAACGGACCGCCGGAGGCGGTCAGCAAGATCCGCCGGACACCGACCGCGTCAGGATCGCGACGATAGGTCGGCGGCAGCGCCTGGAAGACAGCATTGTGCTCGCTGTCGATCGGCAGCAACGTCGCCCCGCCGGCTTCGACGGCCGCCATGAAGAGCGCGCCGGACATCACCAGCGCTTCCTTGTTGGCCAGCAAAACGCGCTTGCCGGCACGGGCCGCGGCCAGCGTCGGGCGCAACCCGGCCGCCCCGACGATGGCGGCCATGACAACGTCCACCTCGGATGCTTCGGCCACCGCTGCGAGTTGCGCGGGACCATGCAGTACTTCGGTGCTCGCACCGAGGTCGCGCAGCAAGCTCGCCAGCTGCGCGGCCGATGCCGCGTCGCCGACTACGGCATACCGAGCTTGAAAGCGACTGCACTGCGCCGCAAGACGAGGCAGCTGGGTCTGGCCGGTCAGCGCGAAGATGCGGTAGCGCTCCGGGTGTCGCGCCACCACATCGAGTGTGCTGACACCGATCGAGCCCGTGGCGCCAAGGATGGTCAAACTTTGCATACTCTGCCTACTGAGATTTCCGGCCATGTGTAGCGGCCATTGCGATCGGTTCGAGACAGCCAAGCGGCGAGTAGCGCTCAGGATCAGGGCGACAACACCAGAACCGCGCACGCCACCATCGGCAGCGTCGACGTCAGGCTGTCGATACGATCGAGGATCCCGCCGTGACCCGGCAACAACCCGCTACTGTCCTTGATACCGGCCTGCCGTTTGAGCAGCGATTCGAACAGATCACCGATCACGCTGACGGCCGTCAGCACCGCCAATCCCACGGCTCCTGTGATCAGCACACCGGCCGAGAGTTCAATGCCCGACACGATCGCCAGCACCAGCCCATACACTTCGACGGCCACGATGGCGCCATAGACGCCCTCCCAGCTCTTGCCGGGGCTGATCGCCGGCGCCAGCTTCCGCCGGCCGAAGGCGCGGCCTGAAAAATAGGCCGCGATGTCCGCCACCCAGACCACCGCCATGGCGGCGAGCAACAAGCCGACACTCACTTCGCGCAGGAAGACCATGGCCACGGCGGTCGGCACCACCACCACCGCGCCAACCAACGCGGCGCGCGCTGCGCTGCCGAGGGTCCATCGCCGCGCCAGCCAGGGAAAGGCCAGCGCTAGCCAGAACACGATCGAGACCAGCAAAACCGCCAGCAGAATCGGTGTATCGGCACGCCCTTCGGCAAGCCCCGACAGCACCGCCACGGCGCCAAGCACGGCCCCCAGACCGGCCCCGTAGCCGATCCGTGCCGGCATCGACCAGCCGGCCAGACCACCCCATTCCCAGCCGGCGAGGGCAGCAATCAGCACGATGAAGGCAATCCACGCCTGGGTATTGAAGGCAGTCAATGCCACGGAAAGCACCGCCAGCATGACGATGGCGGTGAGGACGCGCGCCTTAAGCAAGCGCCTCCCCTTCGTCTCCGGCGGAGCCTTCGAGCTGTTCGCTGGTCCGTCCGAAACGGCGTTCACGCTTGCCGTAGGAGGCCAGCGCCGTATCGAAGGCCGTATCGCCGAAGTCCGGCCACAGGGTGTCGGTGAAATACAGCTCGGTGTAGGCCAACTGCCACAGCAGGAAGTTGCTGATGCGCTTCTCCCCGCCGGTCCGGATGAATAGATCCGGCTCGGGCGCAAAGGCCATCGACAGATGCGGCTCGAGCGCCTCTTCGGTGATGTCTTCTACGGACCCGGAGGTGGCAACCAGCTTGTTGACCGCCTGGAGAATGTCCCAGCGCCCGCCGTAGTTGGCGGCAATGGTCAGATTGAGACGGGTGTTGTTTTCGGTGAGCCGCTCGGCATCGCGGATCATGCTCACCAGCGAGGCATCGAATCGGCTCAGGTCGCCGATCACACGAAACCGAATGTCGTTCTCGTGGATGCGCTCGATTTCCTTCTTGAGCGAGCGCATGAACAGCTGCATCAGAAAGCTCACTTCTTCGGCCGGCCGGCGCCAGTTCTCTGAACTGAAGGCGAACAGCGTCAGATGCGACACCTTGCGTTCGATGCTGCAGCGGATGATGGTGCGGACCGTCTCGACGCCGCGCACATGGCCTGCGACCCGAGGCAGAAAGCGCTTACGTGCCCAGCGACCATTGCCATCCATGATGATGGCCACATGGCGCGGACCGTCATCGCGCTCGGGAATCGAGCGCGTTGAGCTGGTGAACTTGGATGTCGCCATCCGGAACGTGTGACTCAGGCTTGAGTGGCGCAAACGCCGGCCTCAAACCTGCATCATGTCCTGTTCTTTCTGCGCCAGGAGCGCATCGACCTCGGCAATGTACTTGTCGGTCAGCTTCTGGATCTCGTCCTGACCGCGCCGCTCTTCGTCTTCCGAGACGAGCTTGTCCTTGACCGCATCCTTCATCGAGCTGTTGGCGTCACGACGCAGGTTGCGGATGGCCACCTTGGCGCCCTCGCCTTCCTGCTTGACAACCTTGATCAGATCGCGCCGACGCTCTTCGGTCAGGGCCGGCATCGGCACCCGGATCAGCTCACCGACCGACGCCGGATTGAGCCCGAGATCGGAGTCGCGAATGGCCTTCTCGACCTTGCCCACCATGTTCTTTTCCCACGGCTGGACACCGATGGTCCGCGCGTCGACCAGCGTGACGTTGGCCACTTGGTTGATGGGCACCATGCTGCCGTAGTAGTCGACCATGACATGGTCGAGCAAGCCGGTATGGGCGCGACCCGTGCGGATCTTTCCAAGGTCGTTGTTCAGCGCCTCCACCGACTTCTTCATCTTCTTTTCGGTGGCCGCTTTCAGTTCAGAGATCATGTCGGATTTCCTCAGCAGTAGACCAGAGTGCCTTCATCTTCACCCATCACGACGCGTTTGAGCGCACCGGGCTTGAAGATGCTGAACACATTGAGCGGCAGTTTCTGATCGCGACACAGCGCGAACGCCGTGGCATCCATCACCTGCAGATTGCGGCTGATGGCTTCGTCGAAGCTGATCCGGCTGAAGCGCTCAGCATGGGGATCGCGTTTCGGGTCGGCCGTATAGATGCCATCCACTTTCGTCGCCTTGAGCACGATCTGCGCGCCGATTTCGGCTCCGCGCAGCGCGGCGGCGGTATCCGTCGTAAAGAACGGATTGCCCGTCCCGGCACCGAAAATGACCACGCGGCCGTTCTCAAGGTAGCGGATCGCCTTGCCGCGAATATAGGGCTCGACAACCTGCTCGATATTCAGCGCCGACTGCACGCGTGCCACCACGCCTGCCGCGCGCATGGCATCGGCCAGCGCCATGGCATTCATGACGGTTGCCAGCATGCCCATGTAGTCGGCCGTGGCGCGATCCATACCGGACGCAGCCCCGGCCATCCCGCGGAAAATGTTGCCACCGCCGATGACCACCCCCACCTGCACACCCATGCGGGCCACTTCAGCCACTTCACCCACGATCCGCGAGACCACATCGGGATTGATGCCGTAGGCATCGTCACCCATCAAGGCCTCGCCGGACAACTTGAGCAGGATGCGCCGGTACGCGGGGGTTGTCATGCAGCGGTCTCCAGCAATTACTTCTTGGCCGCAGCCGCCGCCTGGGCAGCCACTTCGGCGGCGAAGTCGTCGACCTTCTTCTCGATGCCTTCACCGACGATGAACAGCACGAAGCTGCCCACCGACGCGTTCTTCGACTTGAGCAGCGCCTCGATGGTCTGCTTGTCGTTCTTGACGAACGGCTGACCCAGCAGCGTCACTTCCTTGAGGAACTTCTGCACCGTGCCTTCGACCATCTTGGCCACGATATCGGCAGGCTTGCCCGACTCGGCGGCTTTCTCGGTGGCGATACGACGCTCGGTCTCGATCAGATCGACAGACACCTGGTCGGCCGACAGCGCTTTCGGCTTGCTCGCGGCGATATGCATTGCCAAATCGCGACCCAGCTCGTCATCACCACCGATCACATCGACCAGCACGCCGATCTTGGCACCACCGTGGATGTAGCTGGCCACGGCGCCGTCGGTTTCGATACGTGCGAAACGACGGATCGACATGTTTTCGCCGATCTTGCCGACCAGGGCGGCGCGCACGGCCTCGACGGTCTGACCGTCGATTTCGAGCGCCGACAGCTCGGCCACATCGGCCGGGTTGCGCTTGGCCACCAGCTCGGCCAGCTTGTTGCCGAGCGCCAGGAAGTCGTCGTTCTTGGCCACAAAATCGGTCTCGCAGTTGAGCTCGACCATCGCCGCCAGTTTGCCGTCGTCGGCGATCCATGTCGCCACGATGCCTTCCGCGGTCACGCGGCTGGCCGCCTTGCTGGCCTTGTTGCCCAATTTGATGCGCAGGATCTCTTCCGCCTTGACCAGATCGCCATCGGCTTCGGTCAGTGCCTTCTTGCACTCCATCATCGGCGCGTCGGTCTTCTCACGCAGCTCTTTGACCATGCCTGCGGTAATTGCCGTCATGCTTACTCCTGAATTCTTTGATTGATACGCAGTGGAACGGAGCCGACAGGCTTAGCCCTGACCTTCGTCAGCAGCACCCTCTTCCACTTCGACAAACTCGTCGCCACCGGCTGCCACGATCTCGTGGACCGCCTGATTGCGCCCCTCGATCACTGCGTCGGCAGCGCCGCGGGCATACAGACGGATCGCGCGGCTGGAATCGTCGTTACCGGGGATCACGAAATCCACGCCTTCGGGCGAGTGATTGGTATCGACCACGGCCACGATGGGGATCCCCAGCTTGCGCGTCTCGGTGATGGCGATCTTGTGGTAGCCGACATCGACCACGAAAATGGCGTCCGGCAGGCCACCCATCTCCTTGATGCCGCCGATACTCTTGCGCAGCTTCTCGATCTCGCGGGTCATCATCAGCGCTTCTTTCTTGGACAGACGCTCGATGGAACCGTCTTCCACCATGGCTTCCATGTCCTTCAGGCGCTTGATCGACTGCTTGACCGTCTTGAAGTTGGTCAGCATGCCACCGAGCCAGCGCTCATCGACATACGGCATGCCGGCACGCTGCGCCTCTTCGGCGATGATTTCACGCGCCTGGCGCTTGGTGCTGACAAACAGGATGGTGCCTTTGTTGGCCGCCAGCTTGCGGATGAAATCCATCGCTTCGCGGTACTTGACCATCGTCTTCTCGAGGTTGACGATGTGAATCTTGTTGCGCTGGCCAAAGATGTACGGGGCCATGCGGGGGTTCCAGAAACGGGTCTGGTGACCAAAGTGAACGCCGGCTTCAAGCATCTGGCGCATCGTGACATTCGACATATAAGTGCTCCTAAAGGGTTAAGCCTCCGCCCGGACGCAGCCCTGAGGCCGCTACTGCCCGCATGGCGGACAGACCCTTTCCGGTTTCAAACCGGGCGTGTGGATTTATCTTGCCCGACCACCACGATCAGGCAAGCTCGCAAGTATAGCAGCGCTACGTTACGACGCTCAAGCGCGACAGCGCCGTGTTTTGCCTGCGCGATTGCTGGCAGAGCCGCCATGCGCTAGCCTTCCACCTTTAGCCCCCCGCCCCATCAGAAGAAAGCATGACCATCGATATCAAGAATGCAGAAGACATCCAGCGCATGCGCGTGGCTGGCCGACTGGCCTCTGAAGTGCTCGACTTCATCACGCCCCATGTCAAGCCGGGCGTCACCACCGAGGAACTCGACCGCCTGTGCCACGACTACATCGTGAATGTGCAGCAAGCCATCCCGGCGCCGCTCAACTATGCCCCGGCCGGCTACACGCCCTACCCCAAGTCGATCTGCACCTCGATCAACCATCAGGTCTGCCACGGCGTGCCGAGCGACAAGGTGCTCAAGAAGGGCGACATCGTCAACCTCGACATTACGGTCATCAAGGATGGCTATCACGGCGACACCAGCCGCATGTTCCAGGTCGGCTCGAATGTCTCCATCCTGGCCAAGCGCCTGTGCCAGGTCACCTATGAATGCATGTGGCTGGGCATCGCCACCGTCAAGCCGGGCGCACGCCTGGGCGACATCGGCGCCGTGATCCAGAAGCATGCCGAAGAGAACGGTTTTTCGGTGGTGCGCGAGTTCTGCGGCCATGGCATCGGCAAGAACTTCCATGAAGACCCGCAGGTGCTGCACTATGGCCGCGCTGGCACCGGGCCCGAGCTCAAGACCGGCATGACCTTCACCATCGAGCCGATGATCAACGCCGGCAAGGCGGCCATCTCCGAGCTGCCCGATGGCTGGACCATCGTCACCAAGGACCGCAGCCTGTCGGCCCAGTGGGAGCACACCATCCTGGTCACCGAAACCGGTGTCGAGGTGCTCACGGTTTCCGATGGCACACCGGGCCGGCCATCGCTCGTCGACTCGCTGCTGCCATGACCGTCCAGGCCGCCGTCGACCCGCTGCGGGCGGCCGTCCGCGCTGCCCGCGACACCGTCCGCGACGGCGAAAAGGCGCTCGCGGCCAGCTACCGCGAACGCCCGCTCACACGAACCTATCTGAAAGGGCGCACCGCCCTGGTCGATGGCGTGATCAAGCGACTGTGGCAGAGCTACGGCCTGCCGGCCGACATCGCACTGATCGCCACCGGCGGCTACGGCCGCGGCGAATTGCATCCGCACTCCGATGTGGATCTGCTCATCCTGCTCCCGGGCCCCATTGCCGAGGCGGACGAAGCACGGCTGACCGGGTTCGTCGGCGCGCTGTGGGACATCGGCCTGCACATCGGGCACAGCGTGCGCACGGTCGACGAATGCATCGACACTGCGCACCAGGACGTCACCATCCAGACCAACCTGCTGGAAAAGCGCCTGCTGAGCGGCCCCCACGCCTTGTTCGATACGCTCGACACCCGGCTTCATGCCGATCTCGACGTGGGCACCTTCTTCGCCGCCAAGGAGCGCGAGCAGGAACAGCGCTATGCCCGCTACCAGGACAGCCCCTATGCCCTGGAGCCCAACTGCAAGGAGAGCCCGGGCGGGCTGCGCGATCTGCAGATTCTCGGCTGGGTCAGCCGCGCGGCCGGGCTGGGCGACAACTGGCGCGATCTGGCCCGCCGACGGCTGATCACCGCCGAGGAAGCCAACGAGCTGCGCTCGGCCGAGCGCTTCCTGCAGCATGTGCGCATCCGGCTGCACCTGCTGGCGGGGCGCGCCGAAGACCGGCTGCTGTTCGACCACCAGGAAAACCTCGCCAAGGCCTTCGGCATCAAGCCCACCGCCGGCAAGCGCGCGGCCGAGGTCCTGATGCAGCGCTACTACCTCACCGCCAAGAAGGTGATGCAGCTCAACACCTTGCTGCTGCTGAACTACCGCGACGTGTTCTTCGAAAAGGAACGTGCTGCGCCGCTGTTCATCAACGAACGCTTCCAAAGCGTGCGTGACCTGCTCGACATCCGCCGCGACGATCTGTTCGAGCAGACGCCCGGCGCCATGCTCGAAGCCTTCGAATTGCTGCAGCAGCGCTCCGAACTGACCGGCATGACGGCCCGTACTCTGCGCGCGCTGTGGATCAACCGACGCCGCATCAATGCCCGCTTCCGCGCCGATCCGGCCAACCGCGCACGTTTCCTGTCGTTGCTCCAGGCCAAGCGCGGCATCGTGCACAACTTCCGGCGCATGAACCAGTACGGCATTCTCAGCAACTACCTGCCGCCCTGGCGCAAGATTTCGTGCCAGATGCAGCACGACCTGTTCCACGTCTACACCGTCGACCAGCACACCATGATGGTGTTGCGCAATCTGCGCCGCTTCACCATGGGCGAGCATGCCCACGAATACCCGCTGATGACGCGCCTGATGCTGGCCTACCAGGATCACTGGCTGCTCTATGTCGCCTCGCTGTTCCATGACATCGCCAAGGGGCGCGGCGGCGACCACTCCAAGCTGGGCATGGTCGACGCACGCAATTTCTGCGAACAGCACGACATGGATCCGGCCGACACGGCGCTGGTCGAATGGCTGGTCGAGAACCACCTCGTCATGTCGCATGTGGCGCAAAAGGAAGACATCACCGATCCGGCCGTGGTCGAGCGCTTCGCCGAGCGGGTGGGCAACGAGGAGCGGCTGATCGCGCTCTACCTGCTCACCCATGCCGACATCCGCGGCACCAGCCCGAAAGTCTGGAACGGCTGGAAGGCGCGCCTGCTCGAAGACCTCTTCCATGCCACTCAGCGCCTGCTGCGCGGTGCCTCGGCCGCCGAGGCCCTCGGCCTCGATGATCGCCAACAGGACGCCGCGCGCATCCTGCGCTATTTCGGCTTGCGCCCGGGTACCGAGAACGCGCTATGGGCCAAGCTCGATTCGGTGTATTTCATGCGCCACTCGGCGGACGAAATCGCCTGGCACACCCGCCACCTCTACCACCGCCCCGACAGCCCGGAACCGGTGGTCAAGGCGCGCCTGAGCGAAGGTGGCGAGGGGCTGCAGGTGATGGTGTTCACCCATGATCAGCGCGATCTGTTCAAGCGCCTGTGCGGTTTCTTCGGCAAGCTCGGCTACACCATTCTCGACGCCAAGGTGCACACCACCCGCCACAACTTCGCGCTCGACAGCTTCGTGCTGCAGGATCCGGGCGGCGATGCCCACTACCGCGAACACATCGCGCTGATCGAGCATGAACTGATCACCCGGCTGAGCACCGATGCGCCGATCGACCGCCCCACCGACACCCGGCTGTCGCGCAAGGTGCGCCACTTCCCGGTGACGCCGGCGGTGCGGCTACGGGCCGACGACAGCGGCAAGCACTACATCCTGACACTGACCGCGGCCGACCGGCCCGGCCTGCTCTTCGATATCGCCGACACCCTGGCCTATCACGAGGTGTCGGTGCTGGCCGCCAAGATTTCGACCCTCGGCGAGCGGGTCGAAGACACCTTCCTGGTGACCGGGCGCGGGCTATCGAGTGACGCCCACGCCCTCAAGGTCGAGCGGGATCTGGCCGAGAAACTGACGATCTGAGACGCACGAA
Organism: Denitromonas iodatirespirans; assembly: GCF_018524365.1. Lineage (GTDB taxonomy): Bacteria > Pseudomonadota > Gammaproteobacteria > Burkholderiales > Rhodocyclaceae > Nitrogeniibacter > Nitrogeniibacter iodatirespirans. The sequence goes on along the minus strand of NZ_JAEKFT010000003.1, from coordinate 41,561 downwards.
ACGCGGCTCTCAGGCCGCTTCGCCGCACAGGCTGTCGAGGATGCAGCGCACCCGCAGCATTGCCTCGTGCAGCACCACCTCGATACTGTCGAAGCTGATGCCCTGCTCGCTCGACGCCCGACCGGCAGCAAAGTTGGCCACCACGTTGATCGCCGCGTAAGGCAGCTCCAGCTCGCGCGCCAGCACCGCTTCGGGCATGCCGGTCATGCCCACCACATCGGCGCCGTCGCGCTCGAAGCGGTTGATCTCGGCCGCCGTCTCCAGGCGTGGCCCTTGAGATGTCGCATACACGCCGCCGTCGTAGATCGGCTGGCCCGCCTTGGCCGCCGCTGCCAGCAGGCGCTGGCGCAGCGATGCATCGTAGGGATGGGTGAAGTCGACATGGTGCACCGGCTGGTCGAGCGCATCGAAGTAGGTGCTCTTGCGGCCCCAGGTGTAGTCGAGGATCTGGTCGGGCACGATCAGTACCCCCGGCCCGAAATCGGCACGGATACCGCCCACCGAGGCCACCGAAATCACGCCCAGCGCGCCCACATGCTTGAGCGCCCACAGATTGGCGCGGTAGTTGACCATGTGCGGCGGGATGGTGTGCCCATAGCCGTGCCGTGCCAGAAAGACGACCGGCTGGCCGCACACTTCGCCGAAGGTCAACGCGCCGGACGGCTCGCCATAGGGCGTGCGCACCACTTCGCGACGGGTGATTTCAAGAGACGCCAATTGCGTCAGACCGCTTCCGCCGATGATGGCCAGCATCCAGAGCACTCCTGCTGCTTCGAAAAAAGGCGTGGATTTTAGCACGCAGGCACCCGACATCTCGCGTTCACCTTCCGGCGGAAGCCTGCTGCAATGCGACGGAGCATGATAGAATCCGCCCCTTTTCAAACACTTCCGGCGCTTTCATGTCCCGCTCCATTCGCAACATTGCCATCATCGCTCACGTTGACCACGGCAAAACCACCCTGGTCGACCAACTCCTGCGCCAGTCGGGCACCTTCGCGGCCCACCAGGCCGTGTCCGAACGCGTGATGGACAGCAACGATCTCGAAAAAGAGCGTGGCATCACCATCCTGTCGAAGAACTGCGCCATCCAGTACGGCGACACCCACATCAACATCGTCGACACCCCGGGGCATGCCGACTTCGGCGGCGAGGTCGAGCGCGTGCTGTCGATGGTCGACGGCGTGCTGCTGCTGGTCGATGCGGTCGAAGGCCCGATGCCGCAGACCCGCTTCGTGACCCGCAAGGCGCTGGCCATGGGCCTCAAGCCGATCGTCGTGATCAACAAGATCGACCGTCCGGGTTCGCGCCCCAACTGGGTGATCGACCACACCTTCGACCTGTTCGACAAGCTCGGCGCCACCGAAGAGCAACTCGACTTCCCGGTGGTGTACGCCTCCGCGCTCAACGGCTACGCCATGCTCGACGCCGACAAGCCGGGCACCGACATGAAGCCGCTGTTCGAAGCCATCCTCGAGCATGTGCAACAGCCCGACGTCGACGCCGACGCGCCGCTGCAGATCCAGATCTGCTCGCTCGACTACTCCACCTACATCGGCCAGCTCGGCATCGGCCGCGTGCGCCGCGGCCGCATCCAGCCCAACCAGGAAGTGGTGGTCATGTACGGCGACGAGAACCGCGGCAAGGCCAAGGTCGGCCAAGTGCTGACCTTCAAGGGCCTCGATCGCAGCTCGGCCGAATCGGCCGAGGCCGGCGACATCATCCTGGTGTCGGGCATCGAGCAGGTGAACATCGGCGTCACTCTGTGCGCTCCCGACGCCCCTGCCCCGCTGCCGCCCATCGCGGTCGACGAGCCGACGCTGACCATGAACTTCCTGGTCAACACCTCGCCGCTCGCCGGCCGCGAAGGCAAGTTCGTCACCAGCCGCCAGATTCGCGAGCGCCTGGAAAAGGAACTGCTCAAGAACGTCGCCCTGCGGGTCAACTTCACCGAAGACTCCGAAGTCTTCGAAGTCTCCGGTCGCGGCGAACTGCACCTGACCATCCTGCTCGAAAACATGCGCCGCGAAGGCTACGAAATGGCCGTCGGCCGGCCGCGCGTGGTGTTCAAGGACATCGACGGCGTCAAGAGCGAACCCTACGAAATGCTGACGGTGGATGTGGAAGAAGACCACCAGGGCAGCGTCATGGAAGAACTCGGCCGCCGTCGCGGCGAGTTGCAGGACATGCAGCCCGACGGCAAGGGGCGCGTGCGCCTCGAGTACCGCATCCCCGCGCGCGGCCTGATCGGCTTCCAGGGCGAGTTCCTCACCATGACCCGCGGCACCGGCCTGGCCAGCCATGTGTTCGACGACTACGGCCCCATGGCCGGCACGATGGCCGACCGTCGCAACGGCGTGCTGATCTCGCAGAACGACGGCGCCGCCGTTGCCTACGCCCTGTGGAACCTGCAGGATCGCGGCCGCATGTTCGTGAATCCGGGCGATGCGCTGTACGAAGGCATGGTCATCGGCATCCACACCCGCGACAACGATCTGGTGGTCAACCCGATCAAGGGCAAGCAGCTAACCAACGTGCGCGCCTCGGGCACCGACGAAGCCGTGCGCCTGGTGCCGCCGATCAAGCTGACCCTGGAGTCGGCGATCGAATTCATCACCGACGACGAACTGGTCGAGATCACGCCCAAGTCGATCCGCCTGCGCAAGCGCTACCTCAAGGAACACGAGCGCAAGCGCGCCGGCAAGTCGGGCGAGTAAGCCTCCCCAAAAAAACAAACGGCGCCCGCGGGCGCCGTTTGTTTTTTGCAGTTTGCGCTTACTTCACGTCGACCGGTTCGGCGCGCGAGGTGAGGAACTCGGCAAACCCCGCACCGACCTCGGCATGACGCAGGCCGAACTCGACCGTCGCCTTGAGGTAGCCGAGCTTCGAGCCGCAGTCATAGCGCACGCCGTCGTACTGGTGCGCCAGCACAGCCTCTTCCTTGAGGAGCGAGGCGATCGCATCGGTCAGCTGCAACTCGCCACCGGCACCGGGGGTGACGTTGCGCAGATGGTCGAAGATGCGCGGCGTGAGAATGTAGCGCCCCACCACGGCCTGCGTGGTCGGCGCGTCGGCCGGATTCGGCTTCTCGATGATGCCGGTCATGCGCTGCACCGGACCGTCCTGGCGCTCGGTGCTGACGATGCCGTACTGGCGCGTCGCCTCGCGCGGCACGTTCATGGTGCCGAGCACCGAGCAGCGATGGTAGTTATAGACCGACGCCATCTGCTTGAGCACCGGCTCGCCACTCGGGTTGTCGAGCAGGTCGTCGGCGAGGATCACGGCGAACGGCTCGTCGCCGATCACCGGTGCGGCGCACAGCACCGCATGGCCAAGGCCGAGTGCTTCGGGCTGGCGGATGTAGATGCAGTTGACATGCGACGGCACGGTATTGCGCACCAGCTCCAGCATGTCCTTCTTGCCGCGGGCCTCGAGTTCGGTCTCCAGCTCGTAGGCCTTGTCGAAGTGATCCTCGATGGCACGCTTGGTACGACCGGTGATGAAGATCAGGTCGGTCACGCCGGCCGCCACCGCCTCCTCGACCGCGTACTGAATCAGGGGCTTGTCGACGATCGGCAGCATTTCCTTGGGGCTGGCCTTGGTCGCCGGCAAAAAGCGCGTGCCCATGCCTGCGACCGGGAACACGGCCTTGGTAACAATCTTCATGTTGATGACTCCTTAGTCTGATTCGTCGGATCGCCGCCGAGCAGGGCATGCAACGCGGCTTCGTCGAGCACGGTCACACCGAGCGACTCGGCCTTGGCGAGCTTGCTGCCGGCCGCTTCGCCGGCGACGAGATAATCGGTTTTCTTCGACACCGAACCGGCCACCTTGCCACCGGCGGCCTCGATCAGCGCCCTCGCCTCATCACGCGACAGCGAGGGTAAGGTGCCGGTGATGACCAGCGTTTTACCGGCCAGCGGCCCGCTGGCGGCCTGGGCGGGTTCATGCTCTTCCCAGTGGATGCCCGCCGCGCGCAGCTGGGCGATGACCTCGCGGTTGTGCGGTTCGGCGATGAAATCGAGAATGCACTGCGCGACGATCGGCCCCACGTCCGGCACCGCCTCGAGCGCAGCGGCATCGGCCGCCAGCAGCGCATCGAGCCCACCGAAATGGCGCGCCAGATCGCGCGCGGTCGACTCGCCGACATTGCGGATGCCCAGCGCGTAGATGAAGCGCTGCAATGTCGTCTGCCGGCTGGCGTCGATGGCTGCGGCCACGTTGGCGGCCGACTTCTGCGCCATCCGCTCGAGGGCCGCCAGTGTATCAACCGACAGCGAAAAGAGGTCGGCCGGTGTTTTCACCAGCCCCTGCTCGACCAGCTGTTCGATCAGCTTGTCGCCCAGCCCTTCGATATCCAGCGCCTTGCGGCTGGCGAAATGGATGATCGCCTGGGTGCGCTGCGCGGCGCAGAACAGGCCACCGGAACAACGCGCCACGGCTTCGTCCTCACCGCGCACGGCATGCGATCCGCAGACCGGGCAGACGGTGGGCATGACGAACTCGCGCTCAGAACCATCGCGCATCGCCACCACCGGGCCGACGATCTCGGGAATCACGTCGCCGGCACGGCGCACGATGACCTGGTCGCCGATGCGCACATCCTTGCGGCGGATCTCGTCTTCGTTGTGCAAGGTCGCGTTGGTGACCGTCACGCCGCCGACGAAGACCGGCGCCAGCCGCGCCACCGGCGTGAGTGCCCCTGTGCGGCCCACCTGGATCTCGATATCCAGCAAACGGGTCATCTCTTCCTGCGCCGGATACTTGTGCGCCACCGCCCAGCGCGGCTCGCGGCTGACGAAGCCCAGCTCGCGCTGCAGGCTGCGATCGTCCACCTTGTAGACCACCCCGTCGATGTCGTACGGCAAGTCGTCGCGCATGCCTTCGATCCGCGCATGGAAGGCGATCAGGCCTTCCGGGCCGTCGCAGGTGCAACGGTGCCGGCAAACCGGAAAGCCGAAGCGATCCAGCGCGTCGAGCACCCCGCTGTGCGTGGCCGGCTCGCGCCAGCCGCGCGTCTCGCCCAGCCCGTAGGCGAAGAAGGACAGCGGGCGGCGCCGGGTGACCGCCGGGTCGAGCTGGCGCACCGCGCCGGCGGCGGTGTTGCGCGGATTGACGAAGGTCTTCTCGCCCCGCTCGCGCTGGCCGGCGTTGAGGCGTTCGAAGTCATCGCGCCGCATGTAGATCTCGCCACGCACCTCGAGCACCTCCGGCGCGTCGCCGCTCAGGCGCAGCGGGATCTGGCCGATGGTGCGCACGGTATGGGTGACATCCTCGCCGGTCTGCCCATCGCCGCGGGTCGCGGCGCGTACCAGCAGGCCCGCCTCGTAGCGCAGGTTGCAGGCCAGACCGTCGAACTTCAGCTCGGCCGCATAGCGCACCGGCGGATCGCTGTCGTCCAGCCCGAGGCCGCGCCGCACGCGGGCATCGAAGGCCAACGCGCCCTGGGCGCTCTTGTCGGTCTCGGTGTAGATCGACAGCATCGGCACCGCATGGGCCACCGGCACCAGCTCGGGCAACGGCGCTCCGCCGACACGCTGGGTCGGCGAATCCGGGGTGCGTAATTCGGGGTATTCGGCCTCGATCGCCTGCAGCTCTTCGAACAGGCGGTCGTACTCCGCGTCGGGCACCGTCGGTGCGTCGAGCACGTAGTAGGCATGGCTATGGCGAGACAATGCCTCACGCAGCGTTTCGGCGCGCTGCGCCGTCGACTCCGGAACCGTCATGACACTCAGGCCGCGAACAGGCGCATGGCCAGCGCACTGCCGGCAGGCAGGCCGTACTCGCGCATCTGCGCCTGGAACTGCTGGATCTGGCCACGGATGAGCTTGGCCGCCTCCGGCCCGAAGGGGCTGCGGTTGTCGTCGACCAGATCGGCGCCCAGCGCATCGGCCAGCTGCCGTGCCACCAGCATCATGCGGTCGAACACCTGGGCGCCTTCGGCGACACGCGGCACGTCCACGATCAGGGTCAGACCATGGGTCTGCAAGTCGCGCATGCCTTCGGCGCTGAGCAGTGTCGGTTCGAGATTGCCGAGCACGAACAGGCTGTTGCCGTTGTCGTCTTCGGCATGGAACAGTCCGTCGCCACGCAGGGTCATGCCCTGAGCCTCGACCAGCCCGCGCAGTTTGGTGCCGGCGAACGGCGCGCCGCGGCTGACCAGGTTCACACCGATCTGCACATCGACGCTGGCGCAGAAGCGATCGAGCTCAGCGGCGCGGCCCAGCGCTTCGGCGCGGGCCAGCGGCGCGGCGGGGATGGCCATGAACTGGTCGGCCAGGCGCTGCACGCCTTCGGTGAAGCGGGTGAAATCGGCATCGTTGATCGGACCGCGGCGGTCGACCATCTGCATGGCGGCACAGAACCAGTGATGCGCCACGGCACTGTTGCGCGCCAGGCTGATCCAGCGGTTGCTGCCCTCGTCGAAGGCAAACCAGCCGACCGGCTTGGAGACGCCGTCCAGTGCTTCCTGCTGGGCCTGCCATACGCGCCCGGCCTCGATCGGCTCGATCGATTCGATGCGCACCACGCAGTCGACCTGTTCGTTGACCTCCGGCGGCACCTCGGGCGCCTTGCGACCGACCTCGGCCGGCGGCACGCTGCGGGCGTTGGGCTCGGCGGGCGCGACCGGCTCGATCAGCATGCCGTCGTCAGGTTCCGACACCGGCGTCTCGGCCGACAGGCTGGGCTCGAACAGCACGTCCCGATGCTCCGAGCGGAAGGCCTTCTCGGCATGTTTTTGCGCCTTGCGCTCCTGCCACTTGTTGTAGGCCAGAACGCCGACCACCGCGACCACGCCGGCGCCGATCAAACCCAGTTGCAACTCACTGATTGCCATGTTGTCCTTGCTCTATGCTCACGCGGGGGCGTCCGCCATCCGCAGTGCTTCTTCCATGTCGACCTCGACGATACGCGAGACCCCTTGTTCCTGCATCGTCACCCCCACCAGCTGGTGGGCAATCTCCATGGTGATCTTGTTGTGGCTGATGAACAGGAACTGCGTCTGCGATGCCATTCGCTTGACCATCTCGCAGAATCGTCCGGTGTTCGTATCGTCCAATGGCGCGTCCACCTCGTCAAGCATGCAGAACGGCGCGGGATTGAGCTGGAACAGCGAAAACACCAGCGCAATCGCCGTCAGCGCCTTCTCGCCGCCCGACAGCAGGTGGATCGACGCATTCTTCTTGCCGGGCGGCTGGGCCACGATCTGGATGCCGGCATCGAGAATCTCTTCGCCCGTCAGCACCAGCCGCGCCTGCCCGCCGCCGAACAACTGCGGGAACAGGGTCGAGAACTGGGCGCTGACAGTGTCATAAGTGGCCTGCAACTGCTCGCGGGTCTCGCGGTCGATGCGGCGGATCGCGTCTTCGAGCGTGGCGATGGCCTGGGTCAGATCCGCATGCTGGGCGTCGAGATAGCCCTTACGTTCGCTGGCCGCATTGAGCTCGTCGAGTGCCGCCAGGTTGACCGCGCCGAGCGCCTCGATCTGCCGCGCCAGGCTGGCCACGTCGCGCTGCAAGGCGGTTTCGCGCACCTCGGCCAGCAGTGGTGTGAGTTCCGCTTCGTCGGCCTCGACCTCGTCCAGCCGGCTCTGGTGCTGGGCCTGCGCCATCTCGGCCGCCTGCCGTGCCAGACGCAGTTCGGCGACCCGGTCACGTAGCGGCGCGGCGGCCTGCTCGACCCGCAGGCGGTCTTCTTCGAGCGTCTTGAGCGCGGCACTGGCATCGGCCAGTTGATCGCGCCGCTCGGCCAGCGCCTGCTCGCGCGATGCCCGCTGCGCCAGCGCGCCCTGCAAGGCGGCATCGCCGGCCGCCGGGTCGGTGGCGTCATGCTCGGCCGCGCGCGCCACCCGTTCCTGTTCGATGCGCGCCAGCTGCTCGGCGGCGAGCGCATGGTTGCGGGCGATGTCGTCGAGCTTGCCGCGGCATTCGCGCTGCGAGAAGCCCGCCTCCTGCACATCGCGCGCCAGCGCCTGCAGTTGCGACTGTGCTTCGCGATAGGCGGCCTCGCGGTCCGCGCGCACCGAATTGGCATGCTCGACGCGCTCGCGCAGCACTTCCATCAACGCCTCGCAACGCGCCAGCTCGCTGCCGGAGACCGCAAGATGCTCCTGCTCGACGCTCAGCGCGCGCTGGATCTCGGCCAGATCGCCGGCGATCCGCGCCTGATGCTCTTCGGCCCGCTGGCGCGCCTGGGTCTGCTTGAGCAGCGCCACCTGGGCCTGGTGCACCGCGCCCTGCCGGTCCTGCTGCTGGCGACGCAGTTCGGTCGCCCGCGCTTGTGTCTGGGTCAATGCCGCCTCGGCGGCGGCCAATGCGGACTGCGTATCGGCATGAGCGGTGTTGAGGGTGTCGAGTTGGCCCTCGAGTTCATGGATTTCGCGCTCGCGCTCGATGACGCCGTGGGTACGCGAGTCGGCCACATAGTGGATGAAGCAGTCCTGCGACAGGCACTGCCCCTCGGGCGACACCAGCCATTGCCCCGGCGCCAATGCGTCGCGCCGATCGATCCAGACCGACAGGTCGTCCACCGCATACACGCCGGCCAGCCAGTGGCCCAGCGTCGCCCGCAGCGGTGCGTCGCAGCGGATCAGGTCGATCAGCGCCGTGGCACCGGGCAATGCCGGCGCCGGCGTCGGGTCGGCCGATGTCGGCCGCATCACCGCCAGCGTGGTCGGTGGCGGCTCGCTGCGCCAGGCGGCCAGGTCGGCCAGCGCCGATTCCGGCAAGGCGGCGAGGCGTTCGCGCAGCACCGCCTCGACGGCGCCTTCCCAGCCGGCCGTCACATCCAGTTGTTGCCACAGCGCCGAGACTGTCTCCAGACCGTGGCGGCGCAGCCAGTCGCCTAGCGCGCCCTGCTGCTGCACCTTGCGTTGCAACTGCACCAGCGCATCACGGCGGGCCTGCGCCGCGGTGAGGCGACGCTGCAGATCGCGCTCCTGCTCGACCGCCTGCTTGAGCGCCGCTTGCTGCTCGGGCAACACGGCCTGCAGCGCTTCGCCTTCTTCAACCAGCGCCTCGAGCGCCGACTCGCAGGCGGCCAGTTGCATCTCACAGCGCTCCACCTCGGCGTCCGGCGGCAAGGCGATCTGGCCCTCTTCGGCGGTCAGGCGCGCCTGCCGGCCCTGCAAGGCCTCGAGCGCGCGGCGGGCGCTGGCGCTGCGCGTCTCTTCGACCCGCGCCTGTTGCTCGGTCTGGGCCAGCTCGCGCCGCGCGGCGGCAGCGGTGGCGTCGGCTGTGCGGAAATGCGCCTCTGCCTCGGGCACCTGCTCGCCGGCCGCCTCATGGCGGGCTTCGGCCTGCGCCAGGCGCAGCTCGGCCGCTTCGAGCAGTGCCTGCCAGCGCGACTGCTCTTCGTGCAACTCAGCCTGGCGGGTCGACCAATGAGTGTGCTCGGCGGCGAGCTGTTCGAGCCGGGCGGCCAGGCGGCGGCGGTTGTCGGCCAAGTGCTGGCGCTCGGCCTCGAGGCGGCTGACTTCAGCCGAGGCATTGAAGAAATCGTTCTGCGCGCCCTGCACCGCTTCGTTGGCGGATTGATGCGCGTCACGGGCGGTGTCGATGGCGGCGGTCAGTTCGCCCAGCCGCGTGCTGTCGGCTTCCATCTGCCGGCTGGCTTCGCCCAGCGCCTGCGCCACCCGATCGCATTCGGCACGCGCCTCGTTGCGCTTGAGCAGCCACAGCAGCTGCTGTTTCTGCGCATGCTCGTGATGCAGGCGGCGATAGCGCTCGGCCACCTCGGCCTGGGCTTCGAGCCGGGTAATGCGCTCGCCCAGCTCCAGGCAGATGTCGTCGAGGCGCAGCAGATTTTCGCCGGCGTCGGACAGCCGGCCTTCGGTCTCGCGTCGGCGCTCGCGGTACTTGGTGACGCCGGCGGCCTCTTCGAGAAAGCCGCGCACCTCTTCCGGGCGCGCCTCGATGATGCGCGAGATCATGCCCTGCTCGATGATGGCGTAGGCGCGCGGGCCCAGGCCGGTGCCGAGGAAGAGGTCGACCACGTCCTTGCGGCGCACCAGCAGGTTGTTGATGTAGTAGGACGAATCGCCGCTGCGGTCGAGCACGCGCTTGACCGCGATCTCGGCATACTGCGACCACTGGCCGGCGGCCTTGCCGTCGGCGTTGTCGAAAACCAGCTCGACGCTGGCGCGCGAGACCGGTTTGCGGGTCGTCGAGCCGTTGAAGATCACGTCCTGCATCGAGGCGCCGCGCAGGGCCGAAGCGCGTTGCTCGCCGAGCACCCAGCGCACGGCGTCGATGATGTTGGACTTGCCGCAGCCGTTGGGGCCGACCACGCCGACGAGCTGCCCCGGGGACAGCACCGTGGTGGGGTCGACGAAGGTCTTGAAGCCGGCGAGTTTGAGGCGGGACAGTCTCACGAAGTATCGATCTGGCAGTCAGTGCGCGGCCGGTTGAGCGCGAGTGCGCGGCGCGAAAGATAAGCGCGCTATGATAGCATCTTCGCCGCCTTCAACCGCCCGGCACGCACGCCATCGATGCCATTTGCGCGCCCCGCGACCTGACCGAGTCTGCTGTGAACCCCGACCTCGACCGACTTCAGCCCTACCCGTTCGAAAAGCTGCGCCAGCTGTTCGAAGACCTGCCCACCGACTCGCCGCACAGCGCCATCCGCCTGTCGATCGGCGAGCCGCGCCATGCCACGCCGACGCTCATCACCGACGCGCTGGTCACCCATCTGAGCGGGCTGGCCACCTATCCGCTGACCACCGGCACGGCCGCCCTGCGCCAGACCATCGCCAACTGGCTGATGCGCCGCTACGGCCTGGGCACCATCTCGGCCGAGACCCAGGTGTTGCCGGTCAATGGCTCGCGCGAGGCCTTGTTCGCCTTTGCCCAGTGCGTGGTCGACCGCAGCCACCCCGGCGCCAAGGTCATGTGCCCCAACCCGTTCTACCAGATCTACGAAGGCGCCGCCTTGCTGGCCGGCGCCGAGCCCTTGTTCGTCAACACCGTGGCGGCGTCGGACTTCAGCTTCGACATCGGCGCCGTCGATGCCGACACCTGGCGCAGCGTGCAACTGGTCTATGTGTGCTCGCCGGGTAACCCGACCGGCCATGTGATGTCGCTGGACGAATGGCGCACGCTGTTCGCGCTGGCGGACGAACACGGCTTCGTCATCGCCGCCGACGAGTGCTACTCCGAAATCTATTTCGACGAGGCCGCGCCGCCGCTGGGCGCCATGGAAGCGGCCTGGCGCCTGGGCCGCACCGACTACCGCAAGCTGGTGGTGTTCTCCAGCCTGTCCAAGCGCTCCAACGTGCCGGGCCTGCGATCGGGTTTCGTCGCCGGCGACGCGGCCGTGCTCAAGCAGTTCCTGCGCTACCGCACCTATCACGGCTGCGCCATGAGCCCCTCGGTGCAGGAGGCCTCGATCGCCGCCTGGAACGACGAGTTCCATGTCATCGAAAACCGTCGCCTGTACCGCGAGAAGTTCGACCAGATCGTGCCGATGCTGTCGCCCTGGCTGGGCGTCGAGCGGCCCGATGCCGGGTTCTACCTGTGGGCACGCACGCCGGGCTCGGACACCGACTTCGCCCGCGCCCTGCAGGCTGAATATAATGTGACGGTTCTGCCGGGCAGCTATCTGGCGCGCGAGGCCGGCGGCATCAACCCCGGCGCCGGCTACGTGCGCATCGCGCTGGTGGCCTCGCCCGAAGAGTGCCTCGAAGCGGCCGAACGCATCGTCGCCTTCTGCCGTGGCCGCCAATAAGCTCTAACACTTTCAAATCATCGACAAAGGGATACCCCCCATGCAACAACTCCAACAGATCATCGATACCGCCTTCGACAACCGCGCCAGTCTGTCGCCCACCAGCGCACCGGCCGAGATCCGCGAGGCGGTCGAAGAAGTCATCGCCGGCCTCGACAACGGCAGCCTGCGCGTGGCCCAGAAGGTGGACGGCCAGTGGGTGGTCAACCAGTGGATCAAGAAGGCCGTGCTGATCTCCTTCCGCCTGCGCGACAACGCGATCATGTCGGGCGGCTCGACCAACTACTTCGACAAAGTCGCCACCAAATTCGGCGACTACACGCCCGAGCAGTTCCAGCAGGGTGGCTTCCGCGTGGTGCCGCCGGCCACGGCGCGCAAGGGCAGCTTCATCGGCAAGAACGTGGTGCTGATGCCCTCCTACGTGAACATCGGCGCCTATGTCGATGAAGGCACCATGGTCGACACCTGGGCCACCGTCGGCTCCTGCGCGCAGATCGGCAAGAACGTGCACCTGTCGGGCGGCGTCGGCATCGGCGGCGTGCTCGAACCGGTGCAGGCCGGCCCGGTGATCATCGAGGACAATGTCTTCGTCGGCGCCCGTTCAGAAGTCGTCGAAGGTGTCGTTATCGAAGAGAATGCTGTTCTCTCGATGGGCGTGTACCTGGGCCAGAGCACCAAGATCTATGACCGGGAAACCGGCACGGTCACGTACGGCCGCGTGCCGTCCGGCGCCGTGGTGGTGCCGGGCAGCCTGCCCTCCGCCGACGGGAAGTACAGCCTGTACTGCGCCGTGATCGTCAAGCGGGTCGATGCGCAAACGCGTGCCAAGACCGGCATCAACGAGTTGCTGCGCGGCGCCTGATACGCCCATCGGAGCGGGCTGACACCCGCTCCGCTCGATCGCCCCAACCGCCAGGAAGCGCTGCGATGATCCTCGACAAGCTGTTCACCCTGATGGCCGAGAAAAATGCCTCGGACATCTTCATCACCGCCGGCACTCCCATCCATATCAAGATCGAAGGGGAAACCCTCCCGATCAACCAGCAGTTGATGGAGCCGGGCATGATCCGGCGCATGGCCGAAGAGATGATGTCGGCCGAACAGACCGCCCGTTTCGAGCAGGACCGGGAGATGAACCTCTCTTTCGGCCGGCGCGACGTGGGCAACTTCCGGATCAATCTGTTCTGGCAGCGCAACAGCGTGGCCATCGTGGTGCGCTTCATCCGCGGCGACATCCCGACGCTGGCCTCGCTCAAGCTGCCCGAGACGCTGGGCGACGTGATCATGGAAAAGCGCGGTCTGGTGCTGGTGGTCGGCGCCACCGGTTCGGGCAAGTCGACCACCATGGCGTCGATGATCGACCATCGCAACCGCAACCGAACCGGTCATATCCTCACCATCGAGGATCCGATCGAATACCTGTTCAAGCATCGCAAATCGATCATCAACCAGCGCGAGATCGGCATCGACACGCGCGACTGGCACGAAGCGCTGAAGAACGCCATGCGCCAGGCGCCCGACTGCATCCTGATCGGCGAGATCCGCGACAAGGAAACCATGCAGGCGGCACTGGCCTATGCCCAGACCGGCCACCTGTGCCTGGCCACGCTGCATGCCAACAACGCCTATCACGCGCTCAACCGCATCGTTAACTTCTTCCCGCTCGAGAACCGGCCGCTGCTCTATCTCGATCTGGCCGTGGCGCTCAAGTGCATCATCTCGCAGCGCCTGGTGCGCACCCCCGACGGCACCCGCCTGCCCTCGGTCGAGCTGTTGCTCAACACCCGTCATGTGTCGGAGCTGATCGAGCGCGGCGAGATCTCCGGCATCAAGGAAGCCATGGAGCAAACCCTGGCGCCGGGGTCGCAGACCTTCGAGCAGGACCTGTTCCGCCTCTACCGCGAGAAGACCATCACCCTCGACGAAGCCCTGGCGCATGCCGATTCGCCGACCAACCTGTCCTGGCTCATCAACAATTCGCAAGTCAGCCCCAACGCCAGTGACAACAAGCCGAAACGCCCTGCCAGCAGCGTCATCGATTTCGAAACCACCCAACCGGACGGCGCCTCGTTCAGCGAATTCACCCTGAACCTGGAAGACCGCTGACCGATACCCACCGACTCTCCATGACCCGACCCGATTCTCCGACGCTCGCGCTCACCCGCGAGCTGATCGCACGCCGTTCCGTCACGCCCGAGGATGCCGGCTGCCTCGAACTCATCGCCGACCGCCTGGCACCGCTGGGCTTCACGCTCGAGCGCATCGACCGCAACGGCGTGTGCAACCTGTGGGCACACCGCGGCAGCGCCGGCCCCACGCTGTGTTTCGCCGGCCACACCGATGTGGTGCCCACCGGGCCGGTCGAGCGCTGGGCCTCCGAGCCCTTCGTGCCGACCGAACGCGACGGCACCCTGTACGGCCGCGGCGCTGCCGACATGAAGACCTCGCTGGCCGCCTTCGTCACCGCCATCGAGCGCTTCGTCGGCGCCCATCCCGACCACCCCGGCCGCATCGCGCTGCTGCTCACCTCCGATGAAGAAGGCGATGCCACCGACGGCACCATCGCCGTGGTCGAAGCCCTGCAGGCACGCGGCGAGCGGCTCGACTACTGCATCGTCGGCGAGCCGACCTCGGTCGAGCGCCTCGGCGACATGGTCAAGAACGGCCGGCGCGGCAGCCTGTCGGGCAAGCTGGTGGTCAAGGGCATCCAGGGCCACATCGCCTACCCGCACCTGGCCCGCAACCCGATCCACCAGGCGGTGCCGGCGCTGACCGAACTGGCCGCCACCGAATGGGATGCCGGCAACGAATACTTCCCGCCCACCAGCTGGCAGATATCGAACATCGCCGGTGGCACCGGAGCCAGCAACGTGATCCCTGGCAGCGTCGAGGTGCGTTTCAATTTCCGCTTCTCGTCGGCCTCGACCGACGCCGGCCTGAAGCAGCGTGTGCACGAAATCCTCGACCGCCACGGCCTCGAGTACACGCTGGACTGGAGCCTCTCCGGCCAGACCTATCTCACGCCGCGCGGCACACTGGTCGATGCCGTCACCCGCGCCATCCAGACCGAATGCGGCGTCGCGGCCGAGATCTCGACCACCGGCGGCACCTCGGACGGGCGCTTCATCGCGCGCATCTGCGATCAGGTCGTCGAATTCGGCCCGGTCAATGCCACCATCCACAAGATCGACGAATGCATCGCCCTCGATGCCATCGATCCGCTGTCGGCGGTCTATGCCCGCTGCCTCGAAAACCTGTTGCTGCCCCCGAAACCATGAGCCACTCCCCCGACGAACACGAGCACGACGACCACGACCACAGCGGCCCGCTGGTCGAGTTGGTGACCCTGCGCGACTGGCTGCGTTACGCCGTCACCCGCTTCAACCGCGCCCAGCTTTTCTTCGGCCACGGCACCGACAACGCCTGGGACGAAGCGGTCTACCTGCTGCTGCACACGCTGGCCCTGCCGCTCGACCGGCTCGACCCCTTCCTCGACGCCTGCATTCCGCTCGACGAGCGCGAAACCCTGCTCGACATCATCGAGCGCCGAGTCGAGTCCCGCCAGCCGGCTGCCTACCTGACCGGCGAAGCCTGGCTGGCCGGCTACCGGTTCAAGGTCGATCCGCGTGTCATCGTGCCGCGCTCCTACTTTGCCGCGCTGCTCGCCGAGGGGCTGGCCCCGTGGATCGATGACCCCGAATCGGTCACCCGCGTGGCCGATGTCTGCACCGGCTCGGGCTGCCTGGCCATCATGATGGCGCACACCTTCCCCAACGCCGAGGTCGACGCGGTCGACCTGTCGGCCGATGCCCTGGCGGTCGCGGCCGACAACGTCGCCGACTACGGCCTCGAAGACCAGGTGCATCTGCACCACGGCGACGCCCTCGCCCCGCTGGCCGGCCAGCGCTACGACCTGATCCTCAGCAACCCGCCCTATGTCACCGCCGAGGCCATGGCCACTCTGCCCGCCGAATACCGCCACGAGCCTGAGATGGCCCTGGCCGCCGGCGAGGACGGCCTCGACGTGGTGCGCTCGCTGATCGCCCACGCCCGCGCCCACCTCAACCCGGGCGGCCTGCTGATGGTCGAAGTCGGCCACAACCGGCATCTGGTCGAAGAGGCCTTCCCCGACCTGCCCTTCACCTGGCTGGCCGACGCGCAGGCCGAAGACATGGTCTTCCTGCTGCGCGAGGAGGAGTTGCCGTGACCGTGGCCGGCGGCCCCGCCCCGTTCGGACAGCGCTGAGATGGCTGTGCCCCCGGCCAGTTGTCGCGGCGCGCACTCGACGGCAGCGTGAGCACATGACCCGCCCCTGGCAAACACCGGTCGGCCTGCGGGCCAGCTTGATCGCACTGGTCGTTGCCGTGCAGGCACTGGCGATGCTCGGCATGCTGTTCGCCGCCTGGCAGCTCCTCGGCCCAGTCACGCCACAGAGTGCTCCGCCGGAATTGCCCACATCGCTGGCGCGCCTGCTGAGCGCGCTCGGGCCGACGCAGCCGTCGCCGGCCCTGAGCGCCGGTGCCGAGCGCTGCGTTGCCGAGTTTCATCTTCAACGCCTCGAGATCACGGACACCGCCGGGCGGGTGCTGGCCCGCGCCGAGCGCAGCACACCCGCGGCGATCGCGTCGGCGCCGGACGGCCGCGTTGCGCTGGACCTCGGCGGGCGTCCCGCCGGCACCGCCAGCTACTGGCTGGCGCGCGATCTGCCGACCGTCGACCGCGAGCATCACATCCAGCGACTCGCCATGATCGCCGGGCTCGCACTGCTGCTCTCCGCCCTGCTCATCGCCGTACTGACCCGCGGCCTGTCACGTCGCCTGCAACGTCTGCGCGACGCCGGCCAGCGTTTCGCCAAGGGGCATCTGAGCACCCGCATCCAGGACGAACGCCAGGACGAGCTGGGTGAGTTGGGGCGCAGTTTCGACCGCATGGCCGAGCAGCTCGCCCAGCAGTTCAAGCGCCTGCGCGCCAAGGACGCCCGCCTGTCGCTGGTCATCGAAGGCACCTCCGACGGCATCTGGGACTGGGATCTGCTGGCCAACGAAGTGTATTTTTCGCCGCGCTTCCGCAAGCTGCTCGGCTATGCCGACGAGGCGGAATTCCGCCGCGGCTTCTTCTTCTCCACCGCGCTGCACCCCGACGACCGCGACCGCGTGCTGTCCGCCCAGTATGCCCACCTGGAGCACCGCACCCCCTTCGACGAGGCCTACCGCCTGCGCTGCCGCGACGGCAACTATCGCTGGTTCCGCGGGCGCGGCCAGGCGCGCTGGAACAAGGACGGCAAGGCCGACCGCTATGCCGGCTCGATTACCGACATCGAAGCGCAGAAGCAGTCGGAAGCGGCCCGGCGCGAAAGCGAAGAGCGGCTCTATTACGCCATTCGCGGCTCCTCCGACGGCATCTGGGACTGGAACCTGCGCCTGGACCGCTACTACATGTCGCCGCGCTACAAGCAGCTGCTCGGCTACCGCGACGACGAGTTGTCCAACCATCGCAGCCAGTTCCTGGCCTTGATCCACCCGCAGGATCTCGAGCGTGTCGAAACGGCGGTCGCCGAGCATTTCGCCACACGTCAAACCTACGACGTGACCTGCCGACTGCGCCACAAGGACGGCGAATACCGGTGGTTCCGCAGCCGCGGCGAAGCGGTATGGAACGAGGCCGGCGAGGTGGTGCGCTTTGCCGGCGCCAGCAGCGACATCACCGAACAGCGCCAGGCGCAGGAGAGCATTCGGGCGCTGTTGGCCGAAAAGCAGGCGATTCTCGACAACGTGCCGGTCGGCATCGTGTTCGTCGACCACCAACGCATCGCCAACGCCAACCAGCGTTTCAGCGAGTGGTTCGCGACGCCCGAGCGACCGATCGTAGGCGCGTCGCTGGCGTCTTTCGGTGTGCATGAAGAGGCGCCCCCCCAACGCGCACGCGAACTGCAATTGAAGCGCCAGGACGGTGAGCAACGCTGGTTCTATGTCACCAGCCGCCCCATCAAACCCGAGGCACCCGACGCCGGCGCCTTGTGGATCTTCGCCGACACCACGGCGCTCAAAACCACCAGCGCGGCGCTGCGCGACGCCCATGATCTGTCGGATGCCGTCATCAAGAGCCTGCCCGGCGTGTTCTTCCTGCTCGAGGCCAGCGGGCGCATCGTGCGCTGGAACCGCAACCTCGAAACCGTCACCGCCACGCCGCCCGAGCGGATGGAAGACCTGATCATCCGCAGTCTGTGTCATCCGGACGACCGGCTGAACTTCCAGGGCGCGCTGACCCAGGCGTTGCGCAACACCCAGGCCACCGTCGAAGCCCGCCTGAGCACCGCCGAAGGCAAGGCGGCCCCCCATGTGTTCACGATCATCAAGGTCGACCTGCATGGCGTCAGCCACCTGGTCGGCGTCGGTGTCGACATCAGCGAACGCCAGGCAGCGGAACGCGAAATCCGCGCCCTCAACACCGCGCTCGAAACCCGTGTGCGCGAACGCACGGCCGAGCTGAGCGCGGCCAACGACGAGCTCGAATCGTTCAGCTATTCGGTATCGCACGACCTCAGCGCCCCGCTACGCGGCATCGACGGCTTCTCGCGCATGCTCGAGGAAGATTACCGGCCCCAACTCGACCAGAACGCGCTCGACTATCTGCAGCGCATTCGCAGCGCAACACAGCGCATGCAGCAGCTCATCGACGATCTGCTCAAGCTGTCCAAAGTCACGCGCGACCAGATGCGGCGTGCCAGTTTCAATCTGACTGACCTCGTCCGGGACATCGAAACCGAACTGCGTGACGAGTACCTCGAGCACCCGGTTTCGCTTACCGTGCCCGACACGTTGCCGGTCCGGGGTGATCGGAACCTGCTGCGCATCATGATGAGCAATCTCATGCGTAACGCATGGAAGTTCAGCACCCGCAATCCCTCGCCCGCCGTGACAATCGGTTGCTTGCAGCAAGACGGCGAGACGGTGTATTTTGTGCAGGACAACGGCGCCGGGTTCGACATGCGTTATGCCGGCAAGCTCTTCTGCGCCTTCCAGCGTCTGCATCGCGACACCGACTACCCCGGCACCGGCATCGGGCTGGCCACCGTGAGTCGGATCGTTCACCGTCACGGCGGCCGCGTTTGGGCCGACGCGCAGGTCGATCGAGGCGCAAGCTTTTTCTTTACCCTCGGATAATTTCCCCGCCGCCCCCAGGAGCACGCATGGCCACAGAGCGCCCCATTCTGCTAGTCGAGGACAACCCCGATGACGAGGCGTTGACCTTGCGCGCCTTCAGCAAGAACAAGATCGCCAATCCGGTCGTGGTCGCCCGCGACGGAGTCGAAGCGCTCGACTACCTGTTCGGCAGCGGCAGCCAGGAAAACCGGAAGAGCAATCCGATGCCGGCGGTCATCCTGCTCGACTTGAAACTTCCGCGCATCGACGGACTGGAAGTCCTGCGCCGGATCCGGGCGCATGAGCAAACCGCGCTGTTGCCGGTGGTGGTGCTCACCACCTCGAAGGAACAACAGGACATCACCGAGGCCTACCGGCTCGGTGCCAACAGCTATATCCGCAAGCCGGTGGATTTCGAGCGCTTCATCCAGGCCGTCGGGCAGCTTGGCGTGTATTGGCTGTCGCTCAACGAATCCTCGGAGCCAACGCCCGGCGCCTGATCCTTAGCGCAGGGTTCAGGCCACTTCGTCGATCCAGGCCTGCTGGATCCCTTCGAGAATCCGCTCGCCGCAGCGCTGCGGATCGTCGTCGAACTCCGGCAAGGCCAGCACCCAGTTCATCAGGTCGACAAAATTCAGTTGGGTCGGATCGGTATCCGGATGCGCCTCCGACAGCTGGATGGCGATCTCTTCGACGTCAGTCCATTTCATCCGTGCTTGCCCTCGCTGACCATGTTGATCGTATATTTCGGGATCTCGACCGTCAGCGGCGTTTCGCGCACCACCGCCTGACAGGACAGGCGCGATGTCGGCTCAAGCCCCCAGGCCCGATCGAGCAGATCGTCTTCGAGCTCCTCCGCGGCCTCGAGCGAGTTGTAGCCCTCGCGCACGATGACATGGCAGGTGGTGCACGCACAGCTCTTCTCGCAGGCGTGCTCGATCTCGATGCCGTTGGCCAGCAAGCTGTCGCAAATCGTCATCCCCGGCGCGGCCTCCAGCACCGCCCCGTCCGGACATAACTCGACATGCGGCAACACTACGATCTGCGTCATTTCAAACCTTCAGTTCATTGATCTTGTGGCCGGCCAGGGCCGACCGGATGCTCTTGTCCATCCGCCGCGCGGCAAATCCATCGGTTTCCCGCCCCAGCCCATCCAGCGCCTGGCGCAAGGCCTTGGCATCGTCGCCGGCGACCGCGGTGCGCAAAGCGGCCATGGCCGCGTCGATACGGGCCCGCTCTTCGTCGTCGAGCAAGGCCCCGTCGGCCTTGAGTGCCTGCTGCACGGCTTCGAGCATGCGCTCGCCTTCGACCTGCAGTTCGCGCACGGCACGTGCCTTGGCATCGTCGCTGGCATGTTCGAAACCCGATTTGAGCATCTCGGCGATTTCGTCGTCGGCCAGACCATACGAGGGCTTGACCACCACCTGCGCCTCGACACCGGCCGACATCTCGCGCGCCGTCACCGCCAGCAGGCCGTCGGCATCGACCTGGAAGCTGACGCGGATGCGCGCCGCGCCGGCCGTCATCGGCGGAATCCCGCGCAGTTCGAAACGCGCCAGCGAGCGGCAAGCCGACACCAGCTCGCGTTCGCCTTGCACCACATGGATGGCCATCGCGGTTTGCCCGTCCTTGAAGGTGGTGAATTCCTGCGCCTTGGCGATCGGGATGGTCGAATTGCGCGGCACGATCTTCTCGACCAGGCCGCCCATGGTCTCCAGCCCGAGCGACAGCGGGATCACATCGAGCAGCAGCCAGTCTTCGTCTGCCGTGCGGTTGCCAGCCAGCACATTGGCCTGCATGGCGGCGCCCAGCGCCACCACCTTGTCGGGGTCGAGATTGGTCAGCGGTGACTGGCCGAAGAACTCGCCCACGGCCTGCTGCAGATGCAACATGCGGGTCGCACCGCCCACCATCACCACGCCCTTGACCTCGTCGACCGACAGATCGGCATCGCGCAAGGCCTTGCGTACCGGTGCCAGCGTCTTGTTGACCAGCGTGCGGGTGATGTCCACGAAAGTCTCGCGGGTCAGCGTCAGGTCGATTTCGTCGCCGGTGCTGAGCGTGCCGCGAATCGGCGCTTCTTCCTCGATGCTCAACAACTCCTTGGCACGCCGCGCCAGCCCCTCCAGGCGTCTGGCATCGCTGTCCGACACCGGAGCCACGCCGGACTGGTCGAGGATCCAGCAGAACACCCGGTGATCGAAATCGTCACCGCCCAGCGAGGCGTCGCCATTGGTGGACATCACCTCGAACACGCCGCGCGACAGCTTGAGGATGGAAATATCGAAGGTGCCGCCGCCCAGATCGTAGATGGCGTACACGCCTTCCGACGCATTCTCCAATCCGTAGGCCACGGCCGCCGCGGTCGGCTCGTTGAGCAGGCGCAACACGTTGAGGCCGGCCAGCCGGGCGGCATCCTTGGTGGCCTGGCGCTGGGCGTCGTCGAAATAGGCGGGCACGGTAATCACGGCACCGACCAGCGGACCGCCCAGGCTCGCCTCGGCGCGCTCGCGCAGCGCCTTGAGGATCTCGGCCGACACCTCGACCGGGCTCTTCACCCCATTGACCGTGCGAAAACGCAACATGCCCTCGGTGTCGAGGAAGTCATAGGGCATCGATTCGATGTGCGTCACGTCGTGAATGCCGCGCCCCATGAAGCGCTTGACCGACACCAGCGTGTTGCGCGGGTCGTCCACCTGATGCGCCTGCGCGGCACGCCCCACCAGCGCTGCGCCACCACGCGGATAGTGCACGACGGAGGGCAGCATCGCGCGCCCCTCGGCATCGTTCAGGCACACGGCAATGCCGTTGCGCACCGAGGCGACCAGCGAGTTGGTGGTGCCCAGATCGATGCCGACCGCGAGCCGGTGCTCGTGCGGCGCGGTCGACATGCCGGGTTCTTGGAGTTGTAGCAAAGCCATCAGTCTTCCAGCGCTTCGAGCGCGTCGTCGATTTCAATCTGCAGTTTTTCGATGAACATCAGCCGGCGCACCGTGTCGGCCGCGGCTTCGCCGTCGGCAGCGGTGTCTCCCAATTGGCCGGACAGGGCCTGGCGAAGCTCGCGCTCATGCAGATCGAGGCGCTGGCGCATGTGTTCCAGATCGCTCACGTCGCCGCCCTCGCGCGCCTCCTCCACGCCCTCGCGCCACTCCATCTGTTCCATCAGGAATGCCGGGGCCATCGCGGTGTTGGTCTCGATGCCGGCATCGACGCCGCGCAGCGACAACAGGTAGCGGGCGCGCAGGAGCGGCTTGCGCAGCGTGCGGTAGGCTTCGTTGACATGCGTCGCCCACTGCATCGACACGCGTTTTTCCGCGTCGTTGCGGTGGGCGTGACGGTCGGGATGCACCTGGGCCTGGCAGTCGCGATACGCCTGTTCGAGCTGCTCCCGATCGATATCGAAGGTCTGCGGCAGACCGAACAGGGCAAAGTAGTCCTGCTGAAGATCCATCACTGTGTCCTCAGCCAGGTTCAGACGTTAAAGCTTTCGCCGCACCCGCACTCGTCTTTGACATTGGGGTTGTTGAATTTGAACCCCTCGTTCAGGCCTTCGCGCACGAAGTCCAGCTCCGTGCCGTCCATGTAGGGCAGGCTCTTCGGGTCGATCAGCACCTTCACCCCGTGGCTCTCGAAAATGATGTCTTCGGGCGCCGCCTCATCGGCGAACTCCAGCTTGTAGGCCATGCCGGAGCAGCCGGAGGTCTTGACGCCAAGGCGAATGCCCACGCCCTTGCCGCGCTTTTCGATGAAACGGGCGACATGGTCCGCCGCACGTTGTGACAGAGTGATTGCCATCGATCGACTCCTTATTCGCCTTTCGTTTCCTGGTGCTTGCGATAGTCCGCCACGGCGGCCTTGATCGCATCTTCGGCCAGGATCGAGCAGTGGATCTTCACCGGCGGCAGGGCCAGCTCTTCGGCAATCGCCGTGTTCTTGATTTCCAGCGCCTCGTCGAGGGACTTGCCCTTGACCCATTCGGTCACCAGCGAGCTGGAAGCGATCGCCGACCCGCAGCCGTAGGTCTTGAACTTGGCGTCTTCGATCACGCCTTGTCCATTGACCTTGATCTGCAGCTTCATCACGTCGCCACAGGCCGGCGCGCCGACCATGCCGGTACCCACGCCGGACTCGTCCTTGCCGAAGGCGCCCACGTTGCGCGGGTTCTCGTAGTGGTCCAACACCTTGTCGCTATAAGCCATTTCAATTTCTCCTGTCAGCTCAGTGGGCCGCCCACTGCACGGTATTCAGATCCACCCCTTCCTGCACCATCTCCCACAGGGGCGACAGTTCGCGCAGCTTGTTGATCTTCCGATGCAACAGGTCAATGGTGTAATCCACTTCTTCTTCGGTGGTGAAACGTCCGATCGAAAACCGGATCGAGCTGTGCGCCAGCTCGTCATTGCGCCCCAGGGCGCGCAGCACGTACGAGGGCTCCAGACTGGCCGAGGTACAGGCCGAGCCGCTCGACACCGCCACATCCTTGATCGCCATGATCAAGGACTCGCCTTCCACGTAGGCGAACGAGATGTTGAGGTTGTGCGGCACCCGCTTGGCGATGTCGCCATTCACATAGGTGGCCTCGATGTCGGTCAACCCGTTCATCAGCCGGTCGCGCAGCAGCCCGATGCGCACGTTCTCGGTCGCCATTTCTTCGCGCGCCAGGCGGAAGGCCACGCCCATGCCGACGATCTGATGCGTCGCCAGCGTGCCGGAGCGCATGCCGCGCTCATGGCCGCCACCGTGCATCTGCGCGATCAGGCGCACCCGCGGCTTGCGACGCACATACAACGCACCGATGCCCTTCGGGCCGTAAGTTTTGTGTGCCGAGAAGGACATCAGGTCGACCTTCAGCTTCTGCAGATCGATGTCGACCTTGCCGGTCGCCTGGGCGGCGTCGACATGGAAGATGATGCCGCGCTCGCGGCAGATCTCACCGATCTCTTCGATCGGCTGGATCACGCCGACTTCGTTGTTCACCATCATCACCGACACCACGGTGGTGTCGTCGCGCAGCGCGGCGCGGAAAGCATCCAGGTTCAGCAAGCCGTCTTCCTGCACGTCGAGATAGGTCACCTCGAAGCCCTGGCGCTCGAGTTCGCGACAGGTATCGAGCACGGCCTTGTGCTCGGTCTTGAGCGTGATGATGTGCTTGCCCTTGCTCTGGTAGAACTGGGCCGCGCCCTTGATCGCCAGGTTGTCCGACTCGGTCGCGCCGGAGGTCCACACGATCTCCTTCGGGTCGGCATTGACCAGCGCCGCCACGTCGGCGCGCGCCAGTTCCACCGCCTTTTCGGCTTCCCAGCCATAGGCGTGCGAGCGGCTCGCCGGGTTGCCGAAGTGCTCGCTCAGGTAGGGAATCATGGCGTCGACCACGCGCGGATCGATCGGCGTCGTTGCCGAATAGTCGAGGTAGATCGGGAACTTCAACATGCACTCTCTCCGTCAGGGCGTCTGCCGCCCACTCAGTTCTTGTCGCTTCAGCTTGCCATGGCGCTCAGGCCACGCAAGCGCTTCAATTCTTCCGTCAATACGCCGATGAAGCGCCCGACCTCGTCATCGGTCGTCGCCCGGCCGAGGCTGATGCGGATCGCCCCGCGCGCCATCTCAGGCGCCACGCCCATCGCCAGCAGGGTTTTCGACGGTTCCGGATTGGCACTGGAACACGCCGAGCCGCTGGCGCAGGCAAATCCGGCCCGATCGAGCTTGCCGACCAGGGTTTCGCCGTCGATGCCGTCAAAGGCAAAGAAACTGGTCCCGGCCAGACGCGCTGCGCCCGCCGAAAACACCCTCGCACCCAAGCCGCCGAGCCCGGACTCCAGCTTCGCCTTGAGCTGAGTCAGACATGCGGCATCACTCGCGCGGCGTGATTCTGCCAGTTCGCACGCCAGACCAAAACCCACGATTGCAGCAAGGTTTTCCGTCCCGGAGCGCAAACCGCGTTCCTGGCCGCCGCCATCGATCAGCGGCGCCACTTCGACCCGCTTGTCGATCACCAGCGCCCCGACACCGATCGGGCCGTAGATCTTGTGGCCCGACACCGTCAGCGCATTGACCCCCAGCGCGCGAAAATCCACCGGCACCTTGCCGAGCGCCTGCACCGCATCGGTGTGAAAGAACGCCCCCTGTGCCCGTGCCGCCGTGGCCAATGGTGCAATCGACTGCAGCACGCCGCTCTCGTTGTTGGCCAACATGACCGACACCAGCCGCGGCCGCCCATCCATGACCTTGGCAAACGCCGCCTCGTCGACCACGCCCTGCGCATCGACGCCGATCTCGTCGAACTGCCAGCCCTGCTTCACCAGCCGTTTGGCCGCCTCGCGCACGCAAGGATGCTCGATGGCGCTGACAGCCACGCGGCCCGGCTTCATCGTCGCTGCCGCGCCCTTGAGAAACAGGTTGTTGGCTTCGGAGCCGCCGCTGGTGAAGATCACCTCGGTCGGATGCGCGCCGACAGCCGCCGCCACCTGTGCCCGGGCCGCATCGATCGCGGCGCGGGCCTGGCGCCCGTATTCGTGCCGGCTCGACGCATTGCCGAAGCGCGCGCCGAGATACGGCAGCATCGCCTCGCGCACCTGCGGATCGAGCGGTGTCGTCGCGTTGTGATCGAAATAGACCGGGGCAAACATGGGTGTCACGCTCAAATCGGAACCGACTCGCCATCGGCGACCCGCGCCCGCTTGTTCACCACCACCACCTTGCCGTCTTCCTGCGCCGCCGCTTCACGTGCCTGCTGCGCAGTGACCAGACAGTGCAGCGTGACCGAATCGAGATACTCGAACATGCGGCGATTCAGATTCGTCCACAGATCGTGGGTCATGCAGCGGTGTTCGTCATGGCAATTCTGCTTGCCGCCGCACTGGGTCGCGTCGAGCGGCTCATCGACCGCCACGATGATATTGGCCACCGTGACATCCTTCATCGGCTTGGCCAGACAGTAGCCCCCGCCGGGCCCGCGCACGCTCGACACCAGCTTGTGGCGACGCAGCTTGCCGAACAGTTGCTCAAGATACGACAAGGAGATGCTCTGCCGCTCGGCGATCCCCGCCAGGGTCACCGGCCCGCCGTCCTGGCGTAGCGCCAGGTCGATCATTGCGGTCACGGCGAACCGGCCTTTGGTCGTCAGTCTCATTGTCTGTCCTCGCTGCGCGAATACCCGATGTATTCGGTCGACAATACATTACCCGACTACTTCGATCAACTATTGATCCGCCGCTCAATCGACCATTTTGCTCAGGCGTTCGGCATCGAAATCATCGCTCGGCTCGCTGTCGCCATTGACCGGCAACCCGGCCGCTTCAAGACGCTTGACCATGATCGCCAGACGGCGGTCGGTCTCGACGGCATGGTCGAGCAGACCGTGGATGGCCTTGGTCAGCGGGTCGTCCATGTCGCGCGTCACGCCATAGGCCGAAAAGCCCATCGCCTCGGCTTTCTGTTCGCGCGCGTCGTCGCGCTCGCGATCGAGGATCCGTGCCGGGTTGCCGACCGCGGTCGCCCCCTCGGGCACCGGCTTGACCACCACCGCGTTCGACCCGACCTTGGCCCCATCGCCGACGGTAAAACCGCCCAGCACCTTGGCGCCAGCACCGACCACCACGCCTTTGCCCAGGGTCGGGTGACGCTTGGTGCCCCGATACAAGGAGGTGCCGCCCAGCGTGACGCCCTGGTAGATGGTGCAGTCATCGCCCAACTCGGCGGTCTCGCCGATGACCACCCCCATGCCGTGATCGATGAACACACGCCGGCCGATCACCGCGCCCGGATGGATCTCGATACCGGTCAGCCAGCGGCTGACATGGCTGATGAACCGCCCCAGCCAGTAGAACTGCCGCCGCCAGGCCGCATGCGCCAAGCGATGAAACATCAGCGCATGGACGCCGGGATAACAGGTCAACACCTCCAGCGCCGAGCGCGACGCAGGGTCCCGACTCCTGACACTATTGATATCTTCCCGCAAGCGACTGAACATGCGCTCCTCCAAGGCTGGGTGATGTGGATGCTTTCATTGGAAATGAAAGCCCGACTATTTTAATCGACTTTACGCTGCAACGCACTGAGGATACCGCGCAGAATGCCGACCTCCTCCTTCTCCAGGCGCACCCGCCCGAACAGGCGGCGCAACCTCGGCATCAACTTGCGCGGATTGGCCGGGTCGTGAAAGCCGCTGTCGATCATGGCCTGCTCAAGGTGGCCGTAGAAACCTTCGATCTCGTCGAAGCCGGCAGGCGCCCCGGCACCATCCGGCGCCACGGGCAATTCACTGCAGGCCATGCGCATTTCGTAGCTGAGAATCTGCACCGCCGCCGCCAGGTTGAGCGAGCTGTACTCGGCGTTGGTCGGGATCATCACCGGCAGATGGCACAGCGCCAACTCTTCGTTGGTCATGCCGCTGGTTTCATTGCCGAACACCAGCGCCACATCGCCCTGCGCCGCATAGCCGGACACCGTAACCGCCGCTTCGCGCGACCATTGCATGGGCAAGGACAGCTCGCGGCGCCGTGCGGTCATCGCTGCACTGAACACCGTGCCGGAAAGCGCCGCTTCGAGCGACCCGACCACCTGGGCATGATCGAGCACATCGGTCGCCCCCGAGGCGCGTGCCGTAGCAACGTCGCTGGGAAACACCTGAGGATTGACCAACACCAGCCGCGACAGGCCCATGGTCTTCATGGCTCGTGCCGCACCACCGATATTGCCGGGATGGCTGGTGCGGGTGAGCACCACGCGCACACGGTCAAGCAGACTGGCTTCATTCATATTAGAATTTGTGGTTTTTCAATTTTTGCGAACGGGCAACTGCC
This sequence comes from Denitromonas iodatirespirans, assembly GCF_018524365.1. GTDB lineage: Bacteria > Pseudomonadota > Gammaproteobacteria > Burkholderiales > Rhodocyclaceae > Nitrogeniibacter > Nitrogeniibacter iodatirespirans. Next base: position 13,897 of record NZ_JAEKFT010000003.1, on the reverse strand, counting down.
TGTTCAACGGACCGCAATGCATCCCACCCTCACCATCGCCGTCAAGGCCGCTCGCCGCGCAGGCACGACCATCAACCGCGCTGCCAGCGACATCGATCGCATTCGTATCGAGACCAAAGCCGCCAACGATTTCGTGACCGAGGTCGATCGCGCGGCCGAAGCGGCCATCATCGAAGTGCTGCTCGACGCCTACCCGGGGCATGGGATCTTAGCAGAAGAATCCGGCCAGACCGCCGGCAATCCGGACAGCGAATACCAGTGGATCATCGACCCGCTCGATGGCACCACCAACTTCATCCACGGCTTTCCACAGTACGCCATCTCCATCGCGCTGGCGCGCGAGGGCGTCGTCGAGCAAGGCGTGATCTACGACCCGGTGCGCAACGAACTATTCACCGCCTCCAAGGGCCGCGGTGCCTACCTCAACGAGCGCCGCATCCGCGTCTCGCGCCGCACCAAGCTGGCCGACTCGCTGATCGCCACCGGCTTCCCCTTCCGCCAGTTCGACAATGTTGACGCTTATCTCGCCATGTTCCGCGAGCTGTGCCAGAAAACCGCCGGCATCCGCCGCCCTGGCGCCGCTTCGCTCGATCTGGCCTATGTCGCTGCCGGCCGCGCCGACGGCTTCTGGGAAATGGGCTTGTCGATCTGGGACATCGCCGCGGGCGCCCTGATGGTGCAAGAGGCCGGCGGCCTGATCAGCGACCTGTCGGGCGAATCGGACTACCTCAGCACCGGCAACGTGGTGGCGGCCACGCCCAAGGTCTTCGTCCAGCTGCTGCCCATCATCCAGGCCCATCGCCCCGCCGGCATGCCCGCCTGAGGGTGTTAGCGCCCATGAGTCAGACCGCGCTCCGCTCGGCGGAGGGGCACACCCCCATGATGCAGCAGTACCTTGCGCTAAAAGCGCAGTACCCGGCACTGCTGCTGTTCTACCGCATGGGCGACTTCTACGAGCTGTTCTTCGAAGACGCCGAAAAAGCCGCCCGCCTGCTCGACATCACGCTCACCACGCGCGGCAAGTCGGCCGGCGAGCCGATCAAGATGGCCGGCGTGCCCTTCCATGCCGTCGAGCAGTACCTGGCGCGGCTGGTGAAGATGGGCGAATCGGTCGTCATTGCCGAGCAGGTGGGCGACCCGGCCACCAGCAAGGGGCCGGTCGAGCGTGCGGTGGCGCGCATCGTCACCCCCGGCACGGTCACCGACGCGGCCTTGATGGACGACCGGCGCGACGCCCTGTTGCTGTGCGCGCATGTGCATCGCGGCACGCTCGGCCTGGCCTGGCTGAATCTCGCCAACGGTGATCTGCGCCTGCTCGAATGCGCCCCCGAACAACTGCAAACCCAGTTCGAGCGCCTGCGCCCGGCCGAAGTGCTGGTCTCCGACGCCCTGCGCCTGCCGCTGATCGAATCGCTCGCCCCGGCGCTGCAGAAAATGCCGGACTGGCAGTTCGACGGCGCCAACGGCGTGCGCCTGCTCACCGCCCATCTGGGCACCCGCGACCTCTCCGGCTATGGCGCCGACGACCTGTCGGTCGCGCTGGCCGCGGCAGCGGCGCTGTATGAATACGCCAGCGGCACCCAGCAGCAAAGCCTGCGCCATGTCACCGGCATCCGCGTCGAGCATGAGTCCGAATACATCCGCCTCGACGCCGCCACCCGGCGCAACCTCGAGCTGACCGAGACCCTGCGCGGCGAGGCTTCGCCCACGCTGCTGTCCTGCCTCGACACCTGCGTCACCAGCATGGGCTCGCGCTGGCTGCGCCACGCCATCCATCATCCGCTGCGCGACCGCGCCGCCGTCACCGCGCGCCATGCCGCGGTGGCCGAACTGCTCGGCGATGCCGGCAGCGGCCCCGGCGCCGACGTACGCAGTGCGCTCAAGGGTATGGCCGACGTCGAGCGCATCACCGCGCGCATCGCCCTGCGCTCGGCCCGCCCGCGCGACCTGTCCTCGTTGCGCGACACCCTCGCCCGCCTGCCGGCGCTATGCACCGCGCTCACCGACATCGAAGCGCCGATGCTGGCCGCGCTGGCCGGGCAACTGACGCCACCGGCCGAGGCCACCGAGCTGCTGCTCCGCGCCATCGCGCCCGAGCCGTCCACCGCGCTGCGCGACGGCGGCGTGATCGCCGACGGCTACGATGCCGATCTCGACGAGCTGCGCGGCATCCAGACCAACTGCGGGCAGTTCCTGATGGACCTGGAAGTGCGCGAGCGCGAGCGCACCGGCATCGCCACGCTCAAGGTCGAATACAACCGGGTGCATGGCTTCTACATCGAAGTCGGCCGGGTGCACGGCGACAAGGTGCCGGACGACTACCGCCGCCGCCAGACGCTGAAGAACGCCGAACGCTACATCACCCCCGAACTCAAGGCCTTCGAAGACAAAGCCTTGTCCGCGCAGGACCGCGCCCTGTCGCGCGAGAAGGCGCTGTACGAGGCCGTGCTCGACGCGCTGGCCGCGCACATCCCGGCCCTGCAGCAGGTTGCCCGCGCCATCGCCACGCTCGACGCGTTGGCCGCGCTGGCCGAATCGGCGCGCCGTTACGACTACTGCTGCCCGGTGCTCTCCGACCAGCCCGGCCTGGAGCTGACCGACAGCCGCCATCCGGTGGTCGAGCGCCAGGTGGAAGCCTTCATCGCCAACCGCTGCACGCTGTCGCCGACACGTCGCATGCTGCTGATCACCGGCCCCAACATGGGCGGCAAATCGACCTTCATGCGCCAAGTGGCGCTGATCACGCTGATGGCGCATATCGGCAGCTTCGTACCGGCGCAGCACGCCCGCATTGGCCCGATCGACGCCATCTTCACCCGCATCGGCGCCTCCGACGACCTCGCCTCGGGCCGTTCGACCTTCATGGTCGAGATGACCGAAGCGGCCGCCATCCTGCATGGCGCCACCGAGCACAGCCTGGTGCTGATGGACGAGATCGGCCGCGGCACCTCGACCTTCGACGGCCTCGCGCTGGCCTTTGCCATCGCTCGCCAGCTGCTCGAAAAGAACCGCAGCCTGACGCTCTTCGCCACGCACTACTTCGAACTCACCCGCCTCAACGGCGATTACCCCGAATGTGCCAACGTGCATCTGGACGCGGTCGAGCATGGCCACCGCATCGTCTTCATGCATGCGGTCGAAGACGGCCCCGCGAGCCAGAGCTACGGGATCGAAGTGGCCGCGCTGGCCGGCATTCCGCCCGCCGTGGTGCGCGATGCCCGGCGCCGACTGCGCGTGCTGGAGAACCAGTCGGTCGGCAGCAGCGAGCAGCCCGACCTGTTCGCCGCCCTGCCCGCCGACGAGCCCGAGGCGCCATCGCATCCGGCCATCGGCGCGCTGGCCAGCCTCGACCCGGATGCGCTCAGCCCGCGCGAAGCCCTCGAACAGCTCTACGCGCTCAAACGCCTGGTGAGTTGAGCATGCGTCGCGGCTTGTTTGCCTTGCTGCTTGCCGCCAGCATGTCGGTCGCCACGGCGGCCGACTGGCATTTTTCGATCATCGGCGACACGCCCTACACCGACGCCGAGCGCAAGCTGCTGCCCGCCATGCTGGCGCAAATCGCCCAGCGTCAGCCGGCCTTCATCATTCACGCCGGCGACATCAAGAGCGGCGGCCAGCGCTGCGACGATGCGATGTACCACGACCGCCGCGCGCTCTTCGACGCCGTCGCGGCACCGCTGATCTACACCCCCGGCGACAACGAGTGGACCGACTGCCACCGCACCAGCAACGGCGGCTACGCGCCGGTCGAGCGCCTCGACTTCCTGCGCCATGTGTTCTTCGCGCAGCCGCGCTCGCTCGGCACGCCGAGCATGGCGGTCGAACGGCAGAGCGATGCCACCCCCGCCGCGCCCTACCCCGAGAACCTGCGCTGGGCACGCGACGGTGTGGTGTTCGCCACGCTCAACGTGACCGGCAGCAACAACAATTTTGGCAAGGCCGACGCGCCGAGCCACGAGTACCGGCAGCGCCATGCCGCCAATCTGGCCTGGATGGCGGATGCGTTTGCCCGCACCAAGGCCAGCGGCGCCCGCCTGATCGTGCTCGCCATGCAGGGCGACCCGCACTTCAAGGTTTACGCCGCCGGCAAGCCGACGCCCGGTTTCGCCGACTTTCTCGACCGCCTGCGCGCGCATGTCCTGGCCACCGACCGGCCGGTGATCCTGATCCACGGCGACAGCCACAATCACAAGATCGACCACCCGCTCAAGGACGCGCAGGGCCGCGTCATCGACCGCTTCACCCGCATCGAAACCTATGGCGCGCCCTTCATGGGCTGGGTCGAGGTGCGCCTTGCCGACGACACCGGCGCGGCTCAGATCAGCGCCCATCCCTGGGCCCCTTCGTCGCCAGCGCCATGAGTCGGGCGCGCCATCAACACCTGCCATCCCCGCGTGACGCCATCGACGCGCCGCGCATTCTCCGGACCGGATTCTGACCCCATGGAAAACCCCATCGACATCCGCGAAGAAGCGGGCGTGCGCTTTCTGCACTTCGGCACCGACTGGGTGCAAGGCGCGATGCGCCTGCGCACGCCACACGCCCTGGAGTTGCCCTACACCCGCGAGATGATGGCCGGCCTGCTGATGCGCGATGCGCCCTGGCCGCGCCGAGTGCTGTCGATCGGGCTGGGCGCCGGCTCGCTGGCCAAGTTCATCCACCGCCAGTTACCCGAGGCGGTACATACCGTCGTGGAGATCGAACCGCGCGTGCTGGCCATCGCCCGGCAGTACTTCCGCTTTCCGGCCGACGACGCGCGCCTGCAGGTGCATCTGGCCGACGGGCTGGATTTCATGGCGCAAACCGATGAGCGCTGGGATCTGATCCTGCTCGACGCCTATGACCATGACGTGCGCCCCGGCCCGCTGAACTCGATCGAGTTCTACCGCTGCCTGCGCGAGCACCTGACCGACGACGGACTGCTGTCGGCCAACCTGTTCAACCGCGGGCGGCGCTACGAGGGTACGGTGGCGCGGCTGGAATACGCCTTCGACCAGCGTTTGCTGGCCTTCGCCTCGGCCGACCACGGCAACATGATCGCCTTCGGCGCGGTCGGCGATGCCATCGATCACGATGGCGCCGAGTTGCGCGAGCGCGCGGCCGCCGTGCAAGCGGCCACGGGGCTGGACCTGCGCCCCACCGTCAACCGGCTGCTCGGTGCCAAGGCTGACGCGGGCGACCGGCTCAGACTGTAGGCCGCCGCCCTATTCCGCGGCCGCCGGCTCGGGCGGCAACCACAGGCAGGCCCCCTTGGTGGCCTTGGCGATGTCCGACAGCACGCTTGCATGCGCCGCCAGTTCCTCGTCGCTGGCGCGCAGCACCTTGAGCGGCGGCCGGTCGGCCAGCGAGGCGGCATGCTCTTCGGTCGTGATCGCGGTCGGCGTCTCGTCGAGCCCGATGATCAGGCTCTCCTGCCCGCGCGTCATGGCCAGGTAGACGTCGGCCAGCAGCTCCGCATCGAGCAAGGCGCCGTGCAGGGTGCGGCGGGCGTTGTCGATGTCGAAGCGCTCGCATAGCGCATCGAGCGTGGCGCGCTTGCCGGGGTTGAGCTCCTTGGCCATCTTCAGGGTATCGATCACCCCGGCGCAGATCCCGGCCAGGCGCGGGCGATCGAGCAATGACAGCTCGTTGTCGAGAAAGCCCACGTCGAAGGTGGCGTTGTGGATGACCAACTCGCCACCGCGCACGAAGTCCTCGAACTCGGCCACGACATCCTTGAACTTCGGCTTGTCGGCCAGGAATTCGTTGGTGATGCCGTGCACCTCGATCGCCCCCGGATCGATCTCCCGGCCGGGGTTGAGATACACATGGTAGTGACGGCCGGTCAGCTTGCGGTTGACCATCTCCACGCAACCGATTTCGATCACCCGGTCGCCATTGCGCCACTCCAGGCCGGTGGTTTCCGTATCCAGCACAATCTGTCGCATCGTGTTTTTCCTTATCGCGCGCGGCGGATCGACTCGACGCCTTGGCGCGCCAGCGCGTCCGCGCGTTCATTCTCGACATGGCCGGCATGGCCCTTGACCCATACCCACTCGACCTGATGGCGGTCCTGCACCGCATCGAGCGCGCGCCACAGGTCTTCGTTCTTGACCGGCGCCTTGGCAGCGGTCTTCCAGCCGCGCGCCTTCCAGCCGTGGATCCACTCCGAGATGCCCTTCTGCACATACTGGCTGTCGGTATGCACCCGCGCCTTCACCGGCCGCTTGAGCGCTTCGAGTGCACGGATCACGGCCAACAACTCCATGCGGTTGTTGGTGGTGTTCGGCTCGCCGCCGAACAAGGTCTTTTCCTGGTCGCCCCAGCGCAGGATCGCGCCCCAGCCGCCGGGGCCGGGGTTGCCGCTGCAGGCACCGTCGGTAAAGATCTCGACATCAGTTGTCATGCTGCTTCCTGTGATGGCGCGCCACGCGCTGGCCCGGCGACGCCACGGGGGCGAGCGTCTTGCGGCGGGCAGCGCGGGTGCGCCAGTTGGGTTGGATCAGACGCATGCCGTGCACCCGTTTGACCGCCTGCAGCAGATACACCCCGCCACACACCGGCCACCAGCGCTCGCCCGCCGCGTCCAAAAAATGAAAGCGCTCGAGCCAGCGTTGCTGCCGCATGGGCGGCGCGTAGCAACCGAAGCCGCCGGCGCGGGTCTCGAAGCTCAAGAGCTGCAGCCAGTCCTTGATCCGCCGTACCGACAGATACTGGCCCTGCCACGGAAAATCGCCCGCCCGGCGCTGCAGCAATCGCCGCGCGCCCCACAGGCTGAACGGGTTGAAGCCGGCAATGATCAGCTGCCCTTCGGGCACCAGAATGCGCTCGACTTCACGCAGCACCTGGTGGGGGTGTTCAGCGAACTCCAGCGCATGGGGCAGCAGCACCAGATCGACGCTGCCGGTCTCGAACGGCAGGGCTTCGGGTTCGGCCAGCACATCGGCGTCACGGCCCTCGCCGGTGAAGTCGCACAGGATCCGGGCCGGAATCCGGTTGTTACGCAAAAAATCGAACTGCGTCAGCCCGACCTGCACCGCGTGGTAGCCGAACAGATCCGCTACCATGGCATCGAACCGGCTGGCCTCCCAGTCCATCACGTAGCGTCCCATCGGCGTGGACAGCCAATGGGCAAGATCGGAGTGATCCGGCGACGACATATCAGGAGACATCATGAGACAGATTGTTCCGCTACCGGCGTTCAAGGATAACTACATCTGGGTCATGCACGATGGTCGCCACGCGCTGGTGGTCGACCCCGGCGACGCGGCGCCGGTGACAGATTTTATCGCGCAACACGGTCTGACGCTGGCCGCCGTGCTGATCACCCATCATCATGCCGACCATATCGGCGGCCTGCGCGCACTGGCGCCGAGTTGCCCGGTCTATGGGCCCGCCCGCGACACGGTCGCCGGCGTCACCCACCCGGTGCGCGAACCCGACCAGATCCGCATCGACGAACTCGGCATCACATTCCGGGTGCTGGATGTGCCGGGGCATACCCGCGAACACATCGCCTACCTGGCGCCGGGCATCCTGTTCTGCGGCGACACCTTGTTCAGCGCCGGCTGTGGCCGCATTTTCGACGGCACGCCCGAAGAGCTCTTCCGCTCGCTCAACACCCTGGCCGCCCTGCCCGACGACACGCAAGTGTACTGCACCCATGAGTACACCTTGGCCAATCTCGCCTTTGCGCAGGCGGCGGAGCCGGACAACCCGGCGCGCGATCGGTGGCGCGACGAATGCGCGGAGCGTCGCCGGCGCGGTCAGCCGACCTTGCCGAGCACCATCGGCCGAGAAAAGGCGGTCAATCCGTTCCTGCGCCCCCAAAGCGCATCGGTCAGCGCCACGCTCGCCGAGCGCCTCGACCAGCCACCGGCCGACGCACTGGCCGCGTTCACCGCGTTGCGCGCCTGGAAAAACAACTTCTGACACGCGCCGCGGCCGCGACTCGACTCACTCGATGGCGGCACCTTCGGGCTGGTCCGCCAGCGCCACCCGATTGCGCCCCGACTTCTTGGCCTGGTAGAGCGCGCGGTCGGCCGCTTCCATCATGCTGGCCACCGAGCCGGTGTCTTCGGGCGCCGGATAGACCGTCGCCACACCGGCACTCAAGGTGACGTAGTCGGCGACCTGCGACGATTCGTGCGGCAGTTCGAGCGAGGCGAGCGCATGACGCATCGCCTCGGCAACGCGCCGCGCGCCCACCGAGTTGGTCTCCGGCAGCATCACCACGAACTCTTCGCCGCCAAAGCGGGCGACCAGGTCGGCCGGGCGTTTCAGCTCGCTTTCCAGGCACTTGGCCACGGCCTTGAGGCATTCGTCGCCGGCCTGGTGACCATAACGATCGTTGTACTGCTTGAAGAAGTCGACATCGAGCATCAGCACCGACAACGGCAGCCGGTTGCGGCGGGCGCGCTGCCACTCGCGGGCGATCGACTCGTCGAAGCAGCGGCGATTGGCAATGCCGGTCAGGCCATCGACCGAGGTCAGGCGCCGCAGTTCGCGGTTGGCATCATCCAGGCGCCGCGTCAGCACCAGCAGCGAAAGCCGCATCTGCGCCAGACGCTGCATGGCCCGCACCTTGGCGGCCAGGACGATTTCCGACACCGGCTTGACCAGGTAGTCGTCGCCGCCGACTTCGATCCCGTATTCCAGATCCTTGTCGCTGGTGCGCGCCGTCAGAAAGATGATGGGTGTCCAGTCACCATCCTTTTCCAGTTGGCGAATCCGTCGCGCAACCTCGAATCCGTCAAGGCCGGGCATGATGACATCGAGCAAGATCAGATCCGGACGGGACTGCTTGAACATCTCAAGCCCCGCCTCACCGCTGCGCGCATGGACCGTCTGCAGTCCGAGCTTGGCAAGCTGCGCGGACACGATGGTGGCACTGGTGACAGTGTCTTCGATGAGAAGAACTTTCATGGAAAAGACCGGGCCGGAGATGCGGGTATTATTGCATCGATTCCTACAACCAAAGTGGCAATATCACGCAAAAAACGCCGGTTTCTCGTCGTTTGACGCACTTGCACCACGATCACTAGAATGCGGGGCCTCTTCGCCCCCCGGAACCCGATGACCGGCCTCCCCCGTCTTGCCCTTGTCATGGCTCTGCTGTGCCCGCCGCTATGGGCCCAGTCGCTGGCGCCAGCGACGTCCTCCGGGCAGGGGCTGACCGTCACCCGCCCGCAGGCCATCGACCTGACCGCCGACGATGAGCCGATCATCACTGTCGACCTGACCCACAAAGCGGCCGACCTGTGGGATCGCATCCGGCGCGGCTTCGCCATGCCCGACCTGGACACCGATGAAGTCGCCGCCCAGCAGATCCGCTATCTCAGCCACCCGGCCGCCCTGCGCAACCTGTTCGAACGCAGCTATCGCTACCTCTATCACATCGTCGACGCCTTGGAACGGCGCGGGCTGCCCACCGAGCTGGCCTTGCTGCCGATGGTCGAAAGCGGCTTCGATCCGATGGCCCTGTCGCGCTCGCAGGCCGCCGGCCTGTGGCAGTTCATCCCCTCCACCGGGCGCTACTTCAACCTGCAGCAGAACGAATGGGTCGACGAGCGGCGCGACATTGTCGCCTCCACCGAAGCCGCGCTGGACTACCTCGAACGCATCTACGACATGCATGGCGACTGGCATCTGGCGCTGGCCTCCTACAACTGGGGCGAAGGCGCGGTGGCGAGGGCCCGCAAAAAGAACGAAGCGGCTGGGCTGCCGACCGAGTTTGCCTACCTCAAGTTGCCCGACGAAACCCGGCGCTACGTGCCGAAGCTGCAGGCACTGAAGAACATCATCGCGCGGCCGGAGCTGTTCAACATCGAATTGCCGCACGTGCCCAACCGGCTCTACTTCGAGAGCGTGGAAAGCCCGCCGGGGATCGATCTAGCGATGGCCGCCTCCTTCGCCCAGATGCCGCTGGCCGAGCTGATCGCCCTCAACCCGGCCTTTCGCCGACCGGTCATTCCGGAAGGCCGGCAGCGCCTGAACCTGCCCGCCGACCGCGTCGCCGCCTTCGAAGCCAAGCTGGCCGGCGCCAGCCCGCGCTGGCAAACCTACCGCCCGGCCGCCTCGGAGAAACTGGAAAGCATTGCCGGCAAATTCGGCCTGACCGTCACCGAGCTGCTCCAGGTCAACGGGCTGACCTCGCCCTACAACCTCAAGCCCGGCACCGTGCTGCTGGTGCCGGCCGGTGCCGACGTGCAATCGGTGATGCCGCTGACCAACCTGATCCCCGACCTGCCCTCGGCCAAGGAAATCCGCATGCAGCCGCCGCGCAAAAAGACCACGCGCAGCAAGAAGAAGCGGCGGCGCTGACCGGCCTCACCGAACGCCGTGGCTCAACGGGTGGAAGCAGCGCACGAAGCTTCCATCGGCGTGGGTCGTCTCATCCGGATACTGTTCCCGGCACCGCGCATCGGCGCGGGGGCAACGCGGGTGAAAGTGACAGCCCGAGGGGGGATTGAGCGGCGACGGCAGCGGAATCTCCGCCTGCGGCTCATGATCGGCACCAGCTGCCCGCACGGACGGCGGCGTCGCCTTCGACGCCTCCGGATCGATCGTCAGCACGGCCTCGAGCAAGGCCGCGGTATAGGGATGGCGCGGCCGGCTCAAGACCTGTTCGCGAGCGCCCTGCTCGACGATCCGCCCGAGATACATCACTGCCACCTCGTCGGCCAGATAGTCGACCACCGCAATGTTGTGGGTGATGAACAGGTAGGCGATCCCCTCGCTGCGTTGGACATCGCGCATCAGGTTCAGGATTTGCGCCTGGACCGACACATCAAGCGCGCTGGTCGGCTCGTCACAGACGATCACCTTCGGCGACACCGCCAACGCCCGCGCCAAAGCCACCCGCTGGCGCTGCCCGCCGGAGAAGGCATGCGGGTAGCGATCGCGCATCGCCGGATCGAGGCCGACACGATTCAGCAAAGCGTCGATGCGCTCGGACCGCGCGCGCAGGTCTCCGCCAATTTTGAGCGCCGCCATGCCTTCGTCGAGGATCTCGCCAACGCGCATCCTAGGATTGAGCGAAGCGAACGGATCCTGAAACACCATCTGCACCTGGCGTCGCAACTCGCGCAAAGCCCGTCCGTGCCGGCCCACCTGCTCCACCCCCGCCAGGCGTACCGACCCGCCGGTCGGCCGGACCAGCTGCATCAGCGCCTTGCCGGCAGTGGTCTTGCCACAGCCGGACTCACCGACCAGCGCCAGCGTGCGCCCCGGCGTGAGCGACAGCCGGATGCCGTCGACCGCCTTGACGTATCCGCTGACACGCTTCAGCACACCTTTTCGCACCGGAAAATACACCCGCAGATCGGCCACTTCGAGCAAGGGCTCGGCCGCTTCCGGGCGAGCCTCGTCGGCGGCCTTCGGCGTCGCCACCGGCGGCGCAGCCGTTGCCTTTGCCAGAGCTGGATCGTACAAATGGCAGCGCACCTGGCGCCCCTCGACCTCGAACCACGGCGGAATCCGCGTCGCGCAGTGCGGCATCTCGGACGGACAGCGCGGCGCAAAGCGGCAACCGGCAAAGCGTTGATCAAGCCGGGGCACCATGCCGGCCAGCGTCTCCAGCGGCTGCCGACGGCCGGCCGGGGTGGGCAAGGCGGCAAACAATTTGCGCGAATACGGATGCAGTGGTGCGGCAAAGAACGCTTCGCGCGCACCGGTTTCGATCAACTCCCCGGCATACATCACAGCCACCGAATGGGCCATGCGCGCGACCACGCCCAGATCGTGCGTGATCAGCAACATGCCCATCTGCCGCGAGGCCTGAAGCGATGCGAGCAGATCCAGCACCTGCGCCTGCAAGGTGACGTCGAGCGCCGTGGTCGGCTCGTCGGCGATCAGCAGATCCGGATCGCCGGCCAGTGCCATGGCGATCATCGCCCGCTGCTTCATGCCCCCGGAAAACTGGAACGGATATTCGTCGAGACGGCGCTCGGCATCCGGAATCCCCACCGCCGCGAGCAGTCGCGTCGCCTCCGTCCGCGCCTTGGCGCCCGTCAGCCCGCGATGACGCACCAGCACCTCTTCGATCTGGTGGAAGACCGTCATCACCGGGTTCAGGCTGGTCGCCGGTTCCTGGAAGATCATCGCCATGCCACCACCGCGCACCCGGCGCATATCCGCTTCGGGCAGCGCCAGCAGATCGGCGCCGTGATAGCGGACGCGACCGTCGGCGATGCGACCGGCCGTCGGCAGCAAACGCATCAGCGCCAGCGCGGTCATCGATTTCCCGCAGCCGGATTCCCCCAGGAGCGCGAGCGTCTTTCCCGGCGAGATCGACAGGTTCACGGCGTCCACGGGGCGCACCGCCCGCTCCGCGTCGATCTCCACCGTCAGCGTGTCGACGGTCAGCAGTTCAGTACGTTCGGCAGAGGTCATAGATGGCCAGAAAAGTCATCAGGAATCGCATGCGGCCGAGCGGCCGGGAATTCGGAATCTACTGCGAATGGCGCGGAAATCAAAACGGGCCGCAAACTGGCGGCCCGTTCGATGGGATCCTGGCGCAGATCAGTGGTGGTGACCACCGTCGCCATGGACATGCCCGTGCGAGACTTCTTCCTGGGTGGCAGCGCGCACGTCGGCAATCGTAATGTCGAACAACAGCGCAACGCCGGCCAGCGGGTGGTTGCCATCGACCACCACCTTGCCTTCGGCAATATCGGTGATGCGGTACAGCACCTCGTCCTCGCCGTCTTCGGTGACCCGCTCGAAGCTCATGCCCACTTCGATGTTGTCGGGAAACAGAGTGCGGTCTTCGACCATCACCATGCTTTCATCGTACTCACCGAAAGCATCGTCGGGCTGCAGCTTCATTTTCAGATTGTCGCCAATGCCCTTGCCCTGCAGGGCTTCTTCGATCGGCGAGAAGATGCCGTCGTAACCCCCGTGCAGGTACACCAGCGGATGCTGCCCGTCATCGACCACATTACCGTCCGGATCGTGGACGGTGTATTTAAGCGTTACGACGGTGTTTTTTGCGATTTGCATTGGCTTTTTCCGGTTCAAGTTCCCTGACAAGGGAGAGCACTTCGGCCACGTGTCCACGCGGCGTGACGTCATACAAGGCGTGCCGAATCTGGCCATCCTTGTCGATAATGAAAGTCGAACGTAACACACCCATCCGTTTCACGCCATCGACGATCTTTTCGCGCCACACACCGTACAGTTTGCAGACTTCGGCCTCGGTATCGGCCAACAGGCGAATCGACAAGCCATGCTCGTCACGAAACTCGGCATGGGTCAGGCAATCGTCGGGGCTGACCCCGATGACGATGCAGTCCAGGCGGTTGAAGGCATCTTCATGGTCGCTGAAATCCGCGGCCTGAAGCGTACAACTGGGGGTGTTGTCCCGGGGATAGAAAAACAGAACGACATGGCGGTTTCCGCGGACGGACGCCATGTCGAAGTTTTCCATGTCGGCATCCGGCAACGAGAATAGAGGCGCGGTATCTGCGCTGCGCAACATAGGCTCACCTTCAAGTGCAAACGATACGATCCTGCTTGAGGCGCGAACTCTACTTGTGGCTGAACTATTCGGCAACAGCATTGTGAGCCCCCTTTTTTGTCGATCGAACGAAGCGTTATTGAACGAATAGACCATCGTCCGGCAGGCCTCAAGTTTCGACGGGGATTTTCCGCTGTGCGTGCAACACGACCGTGAAGAAGGTCGCAGGGCGTGGTGAACGTCGAACGCGCCGCAGGACGAAGCCACCGGGCGCAGCATCGGTGCCATGGGGGGCGTTCGCAACCGGATGCGGGAGGATGTCGGAGGGGCGAATCGGGATAGGGGCGGTCAGGTATTCTGACCGATCCCCTCCCACACCACCCGGCATGCGGGTCCGCACCGGGCGGTTCGAGCAGTTGAGGTCATGAGAGCCGAGGTACGCCGAGCCGGTCGAAGTAG
>NZ_JAEKFT010000029.1 GCF_018524365.1 Denitromonas iodatirespirans | reverse complement strand
AGAGAATCGGCTGCATTGGTGCCTGGATGTGCAGTTCGCCGACGACTACGCCCGTGCCCGCACCGGACACGTTGCCCACAACCTGGCGCTGGTACGCCACATCGCGTTGAACCTCATTCGGCTGAACGCCTCACGCAAGGCCAGCATCAAGACCAAGCGGTTGCTGGCCGCCACGTCCGATGAGTACCGTGCCGAACTGCTCGGCTTCGAACCGCAGGACGAGGAGGAGGATGACGATTGATGACGGGCGCGTAGCTGCGGGAGCCCTGGGTATTTCGGTGGCAGCACAATCACCGTGTTTTGCGCAAATGGCGCCGGTCTGAAGACAGCGCGGTGCAATGAGATGGCCGCCGAATGCGGAAGCCCGCGATGTCGTCGAAGACGTCGGCCTTGAAGGCTTTGGCCAATTGGACGTGGTTGAGATCCCGCGCACGGGGTGGCACACCGTAGCGTGTGCACCGCTCAACGATGCATTCATACTCCGCCGGGCGGTTGGGCGGTTGGGCGGTGGCGAGCGCCAGATACTATGCCTGCTCCGGGATGTCGCTCTCCTCGGATGGACGGGCGTGCAACTCGTCGTTGAGGGCAAAACGTCGCGGATGGTTGGCAGGGATGGCGATGGTCACGAGGCGATGGTTTTAGCCTTGGCCGGTTGCCGAATGGGGCAACCGGCCGTCGCTTACTTGATGCGCATGTCGTCCTTGACCGACTTCACGCCGCTGACACCACGTGCGACCTCGATCGCCTTGTCGGCAGCCGCCCGGGTACTCACAAACCCGCTCAGTTGCACCACGCCCTTGAATGTTTCGACGTTGATTTCAGCCGATTTCAGCATGCCGTCGTTGAAGATGGCCGCCTTGACTTTCGAGGTGATGACGCTGTCGTCCATGTATTCACCCATGCCTTCCTGCCTGCTGGTGGAGGCACAGCCGACGGCTGTCATCAGTGTCACTGCCAGAAAAGCGGCCGATAGGTACTTGCCAAATGATTTCATGGTGATTCTCTCCAGAGGTAGATGGAACGGCTTGTTTCCAATCGAAAAAGGCCAACTCGGGGCCTGTTCGCGACGCCGTCGGTCAGGACATCCCGGTTCGCGGCAAGCGTTCATCGAACGCCTCTGCTGTTTGTGTCGAAACCTGTAGGCAGCATAGCCACGCCGGCCGACGTAATCGGTACGCTGGCGCACACAAGGCTGCACCAGTGCGCCGCAGAGCCGCCTGCAGTGGGTTTTCCGAGGCAGGGCGAAACGCGTCATCTGTGTGTGCCAGCGTACTGAACCGCTGTGGCAAGGCGCGTAGCTTTGGCGTCGATGGCGTCAATCGCGCGGGAGCTGCGATTCGGTCATCCAATCCGTGGAGGTCTTGCTATGAACAGCGTCATATATATCGTTGGGCTGGTCGTCGTCGTCCTGGCCGTGTTGTCGTTTTTCGGCTTTCGATAAGACGTCGAAATCGCCGCAAGGCGTTTCAGAATTCACGCCGGATGTCGCATCGACATCCAGGACGAAGTCCATGCCCTGGATGAACGACATGGCACGATGCCGGCGGCCCGGGCGAGATGGCGGCTGTCGAGCCATGCATGTCGTTCACGAAGGACCACGATCACACTGACGGTATTGCCGATGGCCACTACCGGGCTCGTCTCCGGCTGCGTTGCCTACGACCGTCCGCAGGTGGGCGGCGGGCACCATCGGGACAGCTCATCTGGGTGGACCGGCCGGATCGCGACGATCACGAGGGCGGTGCTTCTGATCGGCGGGACCTGCGTCCGAACGATCACAACGGCTGCTGAGCGCCTCCACGCGGTCAAAACCCTATCCGAACGGCGTGGCGCCTTATTCGCGCAAACCATGCACCTGTTGATCGAGCGATAGCGCGAACTCCTTCGCGGGCACGGGATATCCGAACAGATAGCCTTGCGCTTCGTCGCAGTGCTGCGCCAGGAGGAAGGCGCGTTGCTCTTGCGTCTCAACGCCCTCCGCAATGACGCGCCGCTTGAGCTTGATGCCCATACCGATGACCGCTGAAACGATGCTCGCATCATCGCCATCGCTGACAATGTCGCGCACGAAGGATTGGTCGATCTTCAGCGTATCGATAGGGAACTGTTTTAAGTAGCTCAGGCTGGAATAGCCAGTACCGAAATCGTCGATGACAAGCGCGATGCCCATGCGCTTGAGGGCGCGCAGCACTGCCATGGACGACTCGGCATTGTGCATGAGCAGCGATTCGGTCAACTCGACCTGCACGAACCGGGGCGGCACACCGGTTTCTTTCAGCGTCAGCGCGAAGCTCGTCAGAAAGTCCTTGTGCCTGAACTCCAGCGCCGAGATGTTCACCGCCACCGGCACGGCGTGCAAGCCATTTGCCAGCCAGGTCTGGACTTGCCGGCAGGCTTCCCGGAGTACCCAGCGGCCGATGGGAACGATGAGGCCGCATTCTTCCGCGATCGCCATAAACTGCTCGGGAACGACCAGGCCGAGCTCAGGATCGTGCCAGCGAATCAGCGCTTCGGCACCGGTCATTTTCCCCGAGACGAGATCCATCTTCGGTTGGTAATACAGCTCGAATTCGCCCTGCTTGAGGGCGCGGTGCAGCCGGCTCTCGATGGCCAGGCGGCGCACGACACGGGCGTTCATTTCGGACGTGAAAAACTGATGGTTGTTCCGCCCCTTGCTCTTGGCGTGGTACATGGCGGTATCGGCGCTCTGCATCATGGTATCGACGTCGATTCCGTCGTCCGGATAGATACCGATGCCAATGCTTGGGGTGACATGCAGTTCGTGCTCGCCAATGAGGAAGGGCGTGGCCAGGGAGGCCAGGATTTTTTCGGCAACCCAGACCGTATCCTCGGGTTGATCGATTTCCGGCAGCAGAATCAGGAATTCGTCGCCCCCCAGGCGGCCCACGGTATCGGTGGCGCGCACACATCGGGACAGGCGTTCGGCCACGGCCTTGAGCATTTGATCGCCAACGCCGTGGCCCAATGAGTCGTTGATGTTCTTGAAGTGATCCAGATCGATGAAGAGCAGGGCCGCCTGAGCGTGATGCCGGTGGGCCAGACCGATCGCCTGGGAGATCCGTTCGGTCAGCAACACCCGATTGGGGAGGCCGGTGAGAAAGTCATGCTGGGCCAGATGGGCCAGCTTGATCGCCGCCGCATGGGATTTGCTGACATCGTGAAATACGATCACGGCGCCCGCCACCTGACCGTCGCGGTTGTGGATCGGTGCGGCGGAGTCCTCGATGGCCGACTCGGTGCCGTCGCGGCGGATCAACAGGCAATTCGCGGCAAGGCCCACGGTACGGTCCTCCGAGATGGCTCGCTGCGCCGGGTTGGGTGCGTTCTGACGGGTCGTGCCGTCAACGATCCGGAAGACCTCGGCCAACGGGCGACCCAGCGCATCCGCCAGCGGCCAGCCGGTCATGGTCTCCGCGGCCGAATTCAGATAGGTCACGCTCCCCTGCATGTTGGTGCTCAGTACGGCGTCGCCGATGGAATTGAGCGTGACCTGGGCGCGCTCCCGTTCGGCGAACAGGTCGTCCTCCGCTGCGCGCAGCACCGCTTCGGTCGCTTTTCGTTGACTGATGTCTTCCACGGTTTCCACATGCCCGAGGCACATCGCGCCGTCTTGCGTGACGGCACGGTTGAGACGGGTCCAAACAACGCTTCCGTCCCCGCGCACGAAACGCACCTCCGCCTGGAAGGGGGTCTGATTCCGCAACGCGTCATGCCACTGGGCGAGCACGCCCGGGCGATCGTCCGGGTGGATGGCCATGCTCCAGTCCGTTCCGTGAGTCTCGCCGAAGTTCAGGCCGGAGATCTCGTGATAGGCCGGATTGGTGTAGATGCATGCCCCCTGATCGTCCGACACGAAGATGCCCAAGGGAGATGCTTCGCTGATCGATCGAAAACGCGCCTCGCTGAGATGCAGCGCTTCCTGGTTCGCCCGGTGTGCGACAAGCGTCGCCAGGGTGGGGAGAAATCCGTCGGCGTCGGCATCGTCGCGGGTGATACGGCCCTGGGTGCCATCGCCGACGACCCGCCATTCAATGCCGCCTTCGTGCTCTGCGCTGAAGCGCAAAATCAGCGCATGCGGCGTCGCCTGTCTCAAGGCGGCGACACTCTGATGCCGATCCGGCAGTGCGCCGTCGAGCACGACCACGTCGAATCCATCCTGATTCAGCCGGGCAAGGGCATCTGCCAGTCCCGTCACCCGCTCAACCCGATAGGCGGCGCGATCCGCCACCGTCAGCGCCAGGGGCATGGTTTCGTCGGCGCAGCGGTCATGCTCGACGAGAAGGAGCCGGAGCGGGGCCGGTTTCACGGCTCGGGGTGTTCGGAGTGTGCCGCGTGCGCCCTCAGCCGGAGCGTGTCGCGCATCGGGCGTCGCTGCACGCCCGTCCGAAGAGCAGCCTCGGCTGCGTGTCTGAGGCCAAGGCGCAGGAAACGTATACGCCCATCCCGGCCGGCTGTGCCAAAACACTCGATCGGCAGTGGCGCATTGTTGGCGATGGCCCCGCCTCTGAACGACACCCGGCTCTGTGCAAAGATGTCTCGGCTCATGTCATGCGTCCTCTCGTCCGACTGTTTTCATCACACAGGCCTCCGCATACCACCGTCGGTGGCTCGGGTGGCGAGGCGATCCTGCGCCGCCGGGAGGTCGGAACTCGCGACGGCTTGTATAGGCTAAAGGTGCCATCCGCGAAGATCTGTGCGGTGTCGAACAGAACCCGGGTCCGTGCGGTGGCGGCAAGCTTGTTCGATGCGGGGCGCGGTATGCTGTAGGCAGCGGCTCGCTCGAAGTCTCGCCGGGCTGTACGAAAGCGCACATACATGGCCTGTCCGGCCTGTTTAAAGTAAAACACGGCGGAGGCCCGGAATGGCTGTCGTTCCGACGCGGGCTTTCGCACATTGCTGTGTTTGGAGAACACCCGTGCCTGAAACCCAAGACCCGCGCCAGAATCACCTTCTCGCCGCTTTGCCGGTTGAAGACCGCGAGCGCCTTTTCCCCAAGCTGGAAGAGACCCCGATGCCGCTGGGGCACGTCCTGTATGAATCCGGCGCGCAAATGCGCCATATCTATTTTCCGACCACGGCCATCGTGTCCCTGCTGTATGTGATGGAAGACGGCGCGTCTGCCGAGATCGCCGTGGTCGGCAACGAGGGGGTCGTCGGTGTGTCGCTTTTCATGGGCGGCGAAACCACGCCCAGTCGGGCCGTGGTGCAAAGCGCCGGCCTTGCCTACCGTTTGCCGGGGCAGTTGCTCAAGGACGAATTCCTGCGCGCCGGACCGATGCAGCGCCTGCTGTTGCGCTATACCCAGGCCCTGATCACGCAGATGGCCCAGACGGCCGTGTGCAACCGGCATCACTCCCTGGACCAACAGTTCTGCCGTTGGCTGTTGCTGTCTCTCGACCGTCTGCCCACCAACGAGCTGGTCATGACCCAAGAGCTGATCGCCAACATGCTCGGCGTGCGCCGCGAGGGGGTCACCGAGGCTGCCGGCAACGTGCAGCGGGCGGGTCTGATCGAATACCGCCGGGGCCACATCGCGGTGCTGGATCGTGCCGGTCTGGAAGCACGGACCTGTGAGTGCTACGCGGTGGTGAAGAAGGAGTTCGACCGGCTGTTGCCCTATACAGACTAGCGGCACTTTGTGGCAGCTTATCCATTCGGGGCTTTCCCCGTGGACAGGAGGGGCGCCCCGGGGCCACCAAGGCCCCAGGGTGAGCATCCGTCAAAGCAGCCTAGGCTTCTGGCCGCACGGGAGGTGGAAACCGGCAGCCCCGGTCGCGGCCGATGGGCGAAACCGCGCCCCGGTAGCGGTACCCGTGGGGCGCGGCGCATCGATTACTTCTTGTCGTCGCCCTTGGCGGCATCCTGGATGGCGTCGCCGGCCTTTTCGATCTGTTGTCCGGTTTTTTCCATCGCTTTGTCGACTTCCTTGCCGGTCCGTTCCATCGGGCCTTCGTCCTTCTGGCAGCCGGACAATGCGACGAGCAGCGCACCCATGAGCAAGGTTGCGCCAGTGTGTCTTTTGAGTTTCATCATCATGTAGTTCCTCGTGATCCCCTTGGCACGAAGCCAAGATTCAGGGCAATCCTGTTGACGTTGAGCGTGTTCATATCGTTCCTTCATGGGTGAGCCTGGGCGTGCCGCATCGGTAGGTCGAGCCGGACAAACACGTGCCATCGTCTGGGGCGCGCTGCGTTCATCGATTTCGCATTGCTCCGGGCCTGCGGGCTCCGATGAAACGAGCTTAGAGATCCGTCCCCCCATTGTCCGTTTGCTGCCGTACAGAGCCAGGGTTGTCCGTTGCCACGCCGGCATCCGATGCCGCACGGCGCCTTGTCAACTGACCCCTCCAGTCGGTAATTGCGCCGATTCCCGGCGCCCGGCTGTGCCCGACTCCGAGGTGGCCCGAGATTGCCCACGGATCGCCCCTTCTGTGCGCCAGCGTCCAGACGTCGGCGCCTGGCGCGTTCAAGCTGCGAAGACAATCATTCAGGAGCACCGCCATGCCCCCGGCCAATCGGCTGCTCTCTGCCTTGCCGTCCAAGGACCGTCGGCGCTTTTTGTCGGGCTGTGAGTCGGTGAAGCTCGCATTCGGAGACGTCCTGACCGAGCCCGGCGATCCCATTCGCCATGTCTATTTTCCGACCCAGTCCTTCATTTCCCTGGTCATGCCCGTCAGCGGCCATTCCGGCCTGGAGGTGGGTCTGGTCGGCGATGAAGGCATGCTCGGGATTTCGCTGAGCCTCGGTGTGGACCGTTCCCCCTTCCACGCGGTGGTGCAAGGGGAGGGCATGGCCCTCCGCCTCGATGCGGCGCGGTTTTGCCACGAGTTGGCCCTCAGTTCCGCGCTCCAGGGCGTCCTCAAGCGCTATATCGCAGTGGTCCTCGGTCAGCTGGCCCAAACCGCCGCCTGCTCCCGCTTCCACGTGGTCGAAGCACGTCTCGCCCGCTGGCTCTTGATGAGTGGCGACCGTGCCCATTCGCCAACATTCCATGTCACCCATGATTTTCTTGCCTACATGCTCGGTGTGCGCCGCGTCGGTGTGACCAAGGCGGCATCTTCGCTGCGGGCGCGCGGGCTGATCGGCTATCGGCGCGGCGATATCACGATTGTCGATCGGGCGGCGCTGGAATCCGTTTGCTGCGGGTGCTACGCCGCCGACAACACCGTCTACGCCAAGGTGATGGGGTAGCGGGGCCGGGCTCGGTTAGACCACTTCGTCCGTGAATACCTTGAATTGCTTCAGGGTGTTGGGACCGAAGGTGTTGCTGAGGGCCACGTCGGCCGCGTCGCGGCCGCGGGCGATCAGCACCCGCCCGATGCGCGGCATGTTGTTGCGCGCATCGAAGGTGTACCAATTGCCGTCGAGGTAGGCCTCGAACCAGCCGGCGAAGTCCATTGGGCCGTAGGGCGGCGGCATGCCGATATCCCCAAGATAGCCCGTGCAGTAGCGGGCGGGAATGTTCATGCAACGACAGAAGGTGATGGCCAGATGGGCGTAGTCGCGGCAGACGCCAGCTTTCTGCCGGTAGACTTCCCATGCCGTCTTGGTGGAGCACGCGTGTTCATAGCCGAAAGCGATGTGGTGGTGCACGAAGTCGCAGATCGCCTGGACGCGCGCCCATCCCGGCGGTGACGTGTGGAACAGCCTCCAGGCGGTCTCCGACAGGCGATCGGTCTCGCAGTAACGGCTTCCCAGGAGAAACAGCAGGGTCTCGTCGGGCAGCGTTTCCACCGGTGTCTGCCTCGCCTCGGGAACAATGCTGTCGGGCAGGCCGGTATCGTTCACCAGGGCATCGGTAGACAGTTTGAGCAGGCCCTTGGGCGCGACGATACGACTGCACCAATTGCCGAAGCTGTCGCGATAGGCGGTGATCGGGACCGGTGGATCGGCAATCAGATGGTCCGGCCTGATGATGTCCGACACGCGCGAGTAGTGCACGCTCAAGCTCAGGATCATGGGCGTTGGTTGAGGGCATTCGTAGATCAGTTCGTAGCCAATGCGAATCTTCATGGGAGTGCTCCTGCTTGCCGCCGGCGCGACCCGCTGGCCGGCGCTGACGATGAGGGGGAAGAGGGCGGCGGAATGGATGCGGTATCGGGCCCGGCGCGGTCCAGGACCTGGCGCAGGGCGTCGACGATCACCTGTCGCAGCCGGGCCCATGCGCGGGCATTCCCGGCGACGTGTTTCTGGTTGATTTCCAGCTCGATTGCCAAATAGGTGTCGGGCGGCAGCGCGCGGCGAAGGTGACGGGCCAGCCCGTCGTTTTTGCCGGCGTAAGGGTAGTTGCGGCGAACGACGAGTGCCGGGGCACATTGCTTGAGGGCCATTTTCCAGCGCTCGCAAAACTGCGCTTCGCCGGGCCGGGCCGGATCGTAGAGCAGCCCGATGTCGGCATGACGCACTTTGCCGTTCAATTCCGGGGTGAAGCTGTGTGACGCGAGATGGATCACCCGGCCGTGGTCGGCGATCGCCTGTCTGACGAGGCGCTCGACCTCATTCCGGTACGGTTGATAATGCTGGCGCAAGATGCCTTGCCGCACGCTGGCCGGTGCGCTTCGGATCTGTGCCAGATGGAGATGACGATGGTCGACAGAGCGATTCAGGTCCACCAGCAGGCGGCTCACCGTGGCGAACACCAGCGGGGCGTCGAATGCGGCGGCCAGTTCCCGCGCCATGCGCAGGGCGCCGGCGTCGTAGCCGCGGTGGGTTGTCAGCACGGCCTGGTGGGCCTGAAAGAAATGACGATAGTGCGCGGGAATCCGGTTGCCGCCATGCTCGCAGCTGATCACCAGCCGCGCGCTTGCCTCATGATCATGGTCCGCGCTGCGCAGAATGGGGGCCGTGCTCATCGAGCGCCCTACCAGTCCAGGTCGGGCAGCTCTCGGAACACTTGGCGCGTGCCCTCGCTCCATTGCTTGCCGAGCGCGCCGAAGTACGCATCTCCGACATCGAAGCGGCGACGCATCCGGACTTCGAGACTGTCCCGCTCGTAACAGAGCAGATCGATGGGCATGCCGACGGACAGGTTGCTTCGCATCGTGGAATCGAAAGACACCAGGGCGCACTTTGCCGCCTCGTTGAGCGGGGTGGCCGGGGTGATGACCCAGTCGATGATCGGTTTCCCGTACTTGGTTTCGCCCGTTTGAAGATAGGGGGTCTCCTGGCCGGCCTCGATGAAGTTGCCTTCGGCGTAGATCCGGAAGAGGCGTGGCGGCTCGCCCACGATCTGGCCGCCGAGAATGAACGAGGCGTTGAACCCGACGTCGCTTTCCGTCAGGTGCTGGCCGTCGCGTCGATCCACCTCTCGCATGGCATCCGACACCAGCATCGCAGTGTCGAACATGGACTCGGCCTGCCACAGGCTGCCGTCGGCCGAGCGGGCGGCGTGCTGCTTGAGCAGACCGATGACCGCCTGGGTGCCTGCCAGGTTGCCGGAGCTGAGGAGCGCAATCACCCGGTCGCCGGGGCGCTCGAACACGCTCATCTTGCTGAAGCAGGCGAAGTTGTCGACCCCGGCGTGGGTGCGCGAGTCGGACGCGAGAATCAATCCGCTGTCGAGCTGTATGCCGACGCAGTAGGTCATGACGGTGCCTCGATGCGCGAAGAGCGCTCAGACCAAGGTGTTGATGGCGCGCTTGACGGCGTCGTCGACAAGCTGTCGGTCGGCTTGGGATTCGCCGAGGATGGCGTCCCAGTACAGCCGAAGATAGGCGGAGCGGTGGCCCGTTTTCAGGACCAGGGTTTGTATGCCGCGCTGCTGGCCAAAACCGTAGTCGGAATCGTAGCCGAGCAGATCGTGCAGCCCGGCCTCCCAGATTCCGGCCTGGACAGCGTCGATGATGGACGCCATGCGCCGATGGAATTCATTTGCCATTTCGATGGTGAACTGCTTCTTGTCCATGCCGCCCTTGTCGGTGATTTGCATGAGAACGCCTCGCCCGGCCATACATGTTGGCGGATGGGCGTTCCTGATCGTGTTGGCCCAGCTTGCTCCCTCGGTCGGCACCGTTCTATGCGCTAGCGCACATAGGCAGGAGCATTTTTTCAATCGGATGACCCGGTGCGTTGGAATGCTCGCGTGGCGCGCCCCCTCGGGCCTGCGCTTGGGCGCAGGGTGGATGGCGTGCCCGTGGCCGCCGATTGGCGGCGCAGGGCGGATGAACCCGGGATGAACGGAAGATTCAGGAGTCGTTCAGCGCCCCGCCGGCATAGTGCAGCCATCGACCACACACCGGAGCTCGCCATGACGACCACCTGCTTCAAATCGCTCTCCGCGCTTGCACTCGTTGCCTTGCTGGCAGGGCAGGCCCACGCGGCAACACCGCGGACCGAAACCTGCGAGCAGATCCGCGCCCGAATCCAGGCGCAGGTCGGCGACCGGGCCAAACCGGATACGGCCATGCTGGATACGGTGTCCGAGCATCCTGACTGCGCGTTCACGGCGGCGGAGGTGTTCCGCGCGGCCTTTGGTGATCGACCAATGCCCGTCCAGACGCACCG
The DNA here is from genome assembly GCF_018524365.1 of Denitromonas iodatirespirans. Taxonomy (GTDB): domain Bacteria; phylum Pseudomonadota; class Gammaproteobacteria; order Burkholderiales; family Rhodocyclaceae; genus Nitrogeniibacter; species Nitrogeniibacter iodatirespirans. The sequence goes on along the minus strand of NZ_JAEKFT010000029.1, from coordinate 46,633 downwards.
GCGCGATCGCCGTGACCGAAACGATGATGATGACGACGATTGATCGGGCGCCGGCCGGCAAAGCCGCTGCGCGTTACGATACGGCAATGCCGCGGGCGATTTGCCGGTCGGCGAACCTCTCGGAGGATGGCGATGGCAACGCCCTTGATCGGCGCGATCCTGCAATGGGCCGGGCGCCTGCGGTTTCCGCAGGTGTTCGCGCTGACCGCCGTGCTCTTCATCGTCGACCTGCTGGTGCCCGATCCGCTGCCGTTTGCCGACGAGTTGCTGTTCGGCTTGCTCACCGTGCTGTTCGGCCTGTGGCGCAAAGGGCGGCGCTGAGCGGGCGCGGGCTTACTTGTCGATGCTGCCCAGCGTGAAGTAAAAGCGCGCACCGCGATCAATTTCGCCTTCGGCCCATACCCGGCCGCCATGGCGCTGGATGATGCGCGACACCGTGGCCAGGCCGATACCGGTGCCTTCGAAGTCGCGGTCGGTATGCAGGCGCTGGAAGGGGCCGAAGAGCTTGTCGGCATAGCGCATGTCGAAGCCGGCGCCATTGTCCTCGACGCAGAACACGGTCTCGGGACCGGCTTTGGCGGTGAAGAAGCGGATCTCGGCCTGGGGGCGCTTGGCGGTGAATTTCCACGCGTTGCCGAGCAGGTTCTCGACCGCGATCTGCAAGAGCTTGGCGTCGGCAAAAACGGTCATGTCGGGGGCGATATGCACCTCGACCTGGCGCTGAGGCTGGTTCTGCGCCAATGCGCCGACGACCTGTCCGGCCATGTGGCTGAGGTCGATCGACTTGCGGTTGAGCGGGCGCCGCGATACGCGCGACAACTCCAGCAGGTCGTCGATCAGCTCGCTCATGCGCGAGACGGCCGCCAGCATGCGCTCGAACAGCTTGTGCGCCTCCGGGGTGAAGGCCTCGTGATAGTCGTCGCGAATGATTCGGGCATAGCCGTCGATGGCGCGCAGCGGAGAGCGCAGGTCGTGCGACACCGAGTAGCTGAAGGTTTCGAGTTCCTTGACGGCGGCGGCGAGTTGGGCGGTGCGGTCGGTAACGCGGATCTCCAGCTCGCGGTTGAGGTTGCGCATTTGCAGCTCGGCATTCTTGCGCTCGGAGATGTCGGTGGCGATGCACAGGAGTTGGTCGATGTCGTGCAGCGTGACCCGGCGCGCCAGAAAGCTGACCGGCAGGCGCCGTCCGTCGCGCGCTTCGACCTGGGTTTCGGCCCACGCGGCCCCTTCGTCGAAGGCGCGCTCCAGGCGCTGGAGGATCACCGGGCGGTCTTCGGCGATGATCAGATCGGCAACCGAGAGGCGGTCGAGGTCGTCGGCAGTGTGTCCGGTGAGCCGGCTGAAGTAGGGGTTGAGCAGGGTCAGGCTGCCGTCGCGCCGGGCCACGCACAGGCCGACCGGCAGGCTGTCGACCAGCGTGCGGGAGAAGGCCAGCTCGTTGGTCAGCTGCATTTCGGCGCGCTTGCGGGCGGTGATGTCGCCCATCGAGCCGACCATGCGATAGGCGTTGCCGCTTTCGTCACGCTGCGCAATGCCGCGCGAGCGGAACCAGCGGTAGCTGCCGTCATGCGTGGCCATGCGGAATTCAAGCTCGAAGTGCTGGGTCTCGCCCTTGAGATGGGCGACCATGCGCAGGTAATAGACGTCGCGGTCGTCCGGGTGCATGCGTGCCAGCCAGGCGTCGCTGGTGGTGCGCAGCGATTCGGCCGCCTCGCCCAGCAAGGCCATCAGGCGCGAGGAGAGGAACAGCTCCATGGTCAGCGGGTTCCAGTCCCACAGCCCCTCGTTGGTGCCGCGCATGGCCAGCGCGTAGCGCGTCTCGCTCTCGCGCAGCTTGCGCTCCGCATCGTATTTGGCGGTGTTGTCCTCGACGATGCCGACCCCACCGACCACTTCGCCGGCCGCGTCGAACACCGGGGCGGTACGGATCGAGAAGCGGATTTCCCGACCCGACTGGGGGTCGTGGTAGGGCCCTTCGTAGCGACCCTGATGCCCTTCGAGCGCGGCACGCACGGCCGGCAGCACGGCCGCGTCGGCGAGGGTGTGCAGGTCCAGGCCGACGAGTTGCTCGTGCGGGCGCTCCAGAATGTCGGAGAAGCGGGTGTTGACGAAGGTGATGTGCTGTTTGCGGTCGAAGTGGAAGATGCCCACCGGCGAGCTTTCGACCAGCGTCCGGTAGCGCGCTTCGCTCTCGTTGAGGCGTCGCAGCGATTCGCTGCTGGCGCGCTCGTCATGCAGCACGATGACCGCGCCGAGCGGCGCCGGGTCGCCGGCCATCTGGATCGGTGCGGTGCTGTCGAGCACCGGAATGCGCTGGCCGTGGCGATCGATCAGGATCATCGCCTCGGGGCTGCGCATGGCCGTTCCGGTTTTCAGGACGGCGTCGATCGGCAGGGCCACGGGGTGCTTGTCGGCATTGGGGGCAAAGACCAGCACCTCGTCGATCGGCCGGCCGAGCGCTTCGTCTTCCTGCCAGCCGGTCAGGGTGGCGGCGCCAGGGTTGAACAAGGTGATGCGGCCGGCGGTGTCGGTGGCCATCACTGCGTCGCCGATGGCCCGCAAGGTCACCCGCAGGCGCTCCTCGGCGGCCTTGGTTTCGGTGATCTCGATGGCCGCGCCGGTGGTATGGCAAACGCGCCCGGCGTCGTCGCGCATCAGGCGCACCGAGTCGCGCAGCCATCGCATCTGCCCGCGCGCGTCCTGGATGCGGTACTCCAGTTCGATGTCGCAGGGGCCGGCCGGGCTGGCTTCAAGGGCCTGGCGGGTACGTTCGCGGATCAGTTCGGTGTCGCCCGGCGGAATGCGCGAACGCAGATGAACCCATCCGCCATCTTCGATGAGGCTGCTCGGCGCATGGCCGATCAGGTTTCCGATGACGGGCGAGATGTAGTCGTAGGCCTGTCGCTTCAGGTCGAGGCGGTAGAGGATGTGCCCGCGGCAGGCGAGGGCCTCCTCGACATCCCGGGCCAGGGTGTCGGGCGAGGGCGGGCGTTTGTTGTCCGTCGGGGCGTCGGTGTGGTCGGGCGGGGCCGGGGTGTCGACTGTCGGCGCTTGGCGTCTGGCCGCGCGTACCGCCCAGACGGAGGCCAGCGCAGGCACCAGCGCCCATGCCATGGTGCCGGGGGCGACGAACTGGGCGATCAGCCACAGGCCCCAGGCGAGGCCAAGCGCTATGACTGGATAGGAAGAAACGGACGTCTTCAATGCCTCGATACCCGATCGCTGGAAACGGAGTGCCCCAGTTTAGCCGTTGTGCGCCTGCAAGCGCAGAGCCGGCTATGAGTAGAATGACGAATTATCCGGAGTGAACTTGAGCCCATGCATGATGACGCATTCATGAGCACCGCGCTGGCGCTGGCGCAAGAGGCCGCGGATGCCGGCGAAGTACCGGTGGGCGCGGTGGTGGTGTATCAGGGCCAGATCGTCGGTCGGGGCTTCAATCAGCCGATCGGCCGCCATGATCCGACGGCTCATGCCGAGGTGGTGGCACTGCGCGATGCGGCGGCCCGGCTGGGCAACTACCGTCTGCCTGGCTGCGAGCTGTTCGTCACCCTCGAGCCGTGCATGATGTGCGCCGGCGCGATGATGCATGCGCGCATCGCCCGCATCGTGTACGGCGCCCGCGATCCCAAGACGGGCGTGGCCGGCAGCGTGCTCGATTTGTTCTCCGAGGCGCGGCTCAATCATCATGCTCGCATCGAAGGCGGCGTACTGGCGGAGGAATGCAGCCGGATGCTGTCCGACTTTTTCGCCATGCGTCGCGCGGTGGCGCGACAAAAGAGCTGACATGAAGCTGCTGATCGATCTGGCCACGCAGGAGATGCGCTTGATGGACGCCGATGGCACGGTACTGCGCCGCTACCGGGTATCGACCGCGACCAACGGTCCGGGCGAATGTCGGGATTCGGGCTGTACGCCGCGCGGTCGTCACCGGATTCGCGCACGCATCGGCGGCGGCCAGCCGATCCGCGCGGTATTCGTCGGGCGGCGGCCGACCGGTGAGGTGTGGAGCGAGGCACTCGGCGCCGCCCATCCGTCGCGCGACTGGATTCTCAGCCGCATCCTGTGGCTGTCGGGCCTGGAGCCGGGCCGCAACCGGTTGGGCAAGGTCGACAGCATGCAGCGCTACATCTACATCCACGGCACGCCGGACACCGAACCGATGGGCGTGCCGCGTTCGCACGGCTGCGTGCGCATGGCCAACCGGGATGTGGTCGAGCTGTTCGAGCTGGTCGACACCGACACCGAGGTGGAGATCCGATGAACGTGGAGATTCTCGACTGGCCGGCCGCGCAGCCACGGGTAATGCCGTTGCGCGTGGCGGTGTTCGTGGTGGAGCAGGGCGTGCCGGCCGAGATCGAGCACGACGCCTTCGATGCGCGCTCGCGCCATGCGGCGATCACCGACGCCAGCGGTGCGGTCATCGCCACCGGGCGCTTGCTGCCGGACGGGCACATCGGCCGGATGGCGGTGGCTGCCGCGCATCGGGGTGCCGGGCTGGGCAGCCGGGTGTTGCTCGCGCTGATCGACGAAGCCCGGCGGCGCGGCTTGACCGAGGTGTGCCTCAACGCGCAGACCCACGCCTGCGCCTTCTACCGTCGGCATGGTTTCGTCGAGGTCGGCGCGGTCTATCAGGAAGCCGGTTTGCCGCATCAGGCCATGCAGCGGCGGCTGGAGGTCAGCGCACCGTAAACGATTCGTCGGTGCGCCCGTCGGGCTGGCCTTCGCTATTCCAGCGCGCCTCGACGAAGCGCACCTGGCCGTCCGCCGAACGCAGCACGACGGTGGTGCAGCGGGTGCCGTAGCCCGGCGCGCGAATGAAGCAGCTCGACAGCATGCGTTCCAGGGCCAGCGGCACGCCGGTCGCGGGCAACTCGGCGTCCGCAGCCGGCCGGTCGTTGTGCAGCAGATCGATCAATGCGTCGACATCGGGGGTGCCCCCGGTCGCCGTCTCGAGGCCGCGCCGCGCGACCCGTGCCTTTGGCCACGGGGTGTCGAGCAGGTGGTTGGAGAGGGTGTGGATGCCCGGTTCGAGCGTGCTGCAGCGGCCGGTCATGCTCTCGACCACGACCAGTGCCTCGCCGTCGCAGACCAGCAGATTGAACGGGTTGTAGTGGGCACGCTCGGCGGCGATCTGTTGCCCGATCGCCTGGGCCGGGAGGTCGCCGGTCGCGGCGCGCACCACCAGATCGCCGCGGCTGCGTGCGTCGTCACGCAAGCGGGTCGGATCGCGGAAGTTGGTCAGTGCGGCAAAGCGGCCGTCGCGCCCGACACCGAGCCACGTGCCCCCGCCGCGCAGGTCGCGCCCGGCGAGGAAATCGGGCATCTCGGGCCACCAGGCGGCCGGCGCCGTGGGGCGCTCGAAGAACTCGTCGCGGTTGGCGATGACGATCAGCGGGTAGTCGGGGTGCTGGCGCCAGGCCACGGCGATCAGGCACACGGGACGAAATGCTCCACATGCCGCGCACCGTCGAGATGCGCGTCGATATCGGCCGCATGCGCGGCATGCGCCAGCGCGGGCAGGAAGCGATCGGCGTCAGGCACCGCCCGATACACCTCCATCCAGGTCAATGGATCGTCGGCGCGCCGATGCAGGCTGCCGCTCACGCCGGTGGCCTCGGCCACCGCGTCGAGCACACGCTGCGCGGCACGCCGGGCGTCATCCGTGCGGGCCGGATCGACCCGGTAGTAGACATAGAGGTCGCTCACTCGAGCAGACATGCGTCCTTCGGGCAGCCGTGCCGGCGTGCTCATGCGCCCCGTTGCACGGGCTCGAGCGTGTAGGGCAGGGTGGCGAGCCGCAGCTTGGGGCCGTCGGTCGCGCCAAGATGGATCTCGCCGGCCTCGGCGGCCTGCATCTGCAACACCGCCAAGGCTTCGAAACCGCCATTGGGCGACGGCACGACGGTGACCAGCTTGCCCACCGACTGGCTGTCGAAGGCCGGGGCGTACAGCTCGTCGCCGGTGTGCGGCGCGGCGCTGGCCGGGGCGGTCAGGCGGTACATGCGCTTCTTGAGCTTGCCCAGATACTGGGTGCGCGCGACGATCTCCTGGCCGGGATAGCAGCCCTTCTGGAAGTTCACCCCGCCGATCAATTCATAGTTGAGCATCTGGGCGACAAAGTCGTCCTGCGTCTGCTCGGTTACCATCGGGATGCCGGCCTGCACGTCCAGCCATTGCCAGGCCAGGGTCGTGGCGGGCGCCACGCCAAGCGTGCCGAGCGCGGTCCAGATGTCGGCCATGCGCTCGGCCGGGGCGTCGATGAGTGCGCGCCGGGCGTCGAGGCGAATCACCGTGATGCCCTCGCGGCTGACGGTGCGCATCGGCGCCGCCGGCACCGGCAGCTTGGCGCCGCCGAGACGCTCCGACAAGGTGGCGCTGCTGAGGCCGAGCAGCGCGCGACCGCCGCGACCGTCCGCGAGCTTGACCTTGCTGCGCAGCACATACATCGACAGCTTCTTGAGCAGCGCGGGGTGCAGATCGGCGGACAGCGCCAGGCGGTAGCCGGCCTCGCCGTGCCACAGCAGCATGCTCGCCAGCATGCGCCCCTTGGGGCTGTTGAAGCTGGTCCACTGGGCCGCGTCGCGGGCGAGTTTCTTGACGTCGTTGGAAAACAGGCTGTGCAGGAAGGCGGCGGCATCGTCGCCGACCGCGTCGATCAGCCCCAGATGGACCATCGGCACCATGATGTCGCCATCGCGTGCGCGCACGATGTCGACAGCGGGTTTGGCTCGGCACACGGCGTCGCCTTCGAGGTGCAGATCGGAGGATGCGAGAAGTTGTGTCCAGAGGTCCATGATGGTCTGTATGCGCTCGGTGCCGGAATGAATGCGATATTATAGGGCGCTCTGCGCGTCGGCATCTTTCCGCCGCGCTTTTCCTTTCTGTTGCGCTTGAACCGCCGGGGCCGCAACGCCCGGCCGCTGCCGATGAAAAAACGCCTGATCCTGTTGGCCCTGATCTTGCCGGTGCTGGTCATCGCTGCCGCCGCGATGTCGCTGGTGTGGTACATCGACCAGCCCTTGAGCGTGGTCGGCGAGCGTGTCGAAGTGCAGGTGCCGCGCGGCGCGAGCATGCGCCAGGCGGCCCGCGCGGTGGCCGAGGGCGGCGTGTCGGTGAGCCCGGCCACGCTCTACTGGTTCGCGCGCCTGGGCGGGCATGCGCATCGCATCAAGGCGGGCAGCTATGTCTTCGAAAACGGTGTGTCGCCGCGCCAGATCGTCGAGAAGCTGGTGCGCGGCGACGTGGTGCTGCAAAGCCTGGCGCTGATCGAAGGCTGGACCTTCCGCCAGATGCGCGCGGCGCTCGACGCGCATCCCGATCTGCAACACGACAGCCGCGACATGGACGAAGACACGCTGTTGCGTCAGATCGGCGCCGCCGAGACAAACGCCGAGGGCCTGTTCTTTCCCGATACTTACCACTTCGAGCGGGGCACCTCGGACCTCGACGTGCTGCGTCGCGCCTACGGCCAGATGCAGTCGCGGCTGAACGATCTGTGGGCCAAGCGCGCCGAGGGCTTGCCGTTCGATTCGCCCTACCAGGCGCTGATTCTGGCCTCGATCGTCGAGAAGGAAACCGGCAAGGGCGACGACCGCCCCCTGATTGCCTCGGTGTTCATCAACCGCCTGCGTATCGGCATGCTGCTGCAGACCGACCCGACCGTAATCTACGGCATCGGCCACACCTTCGACGGCAATCTGCGCCGCCGCGATCTCGAGCGCGATTCGCCCTACAACACCTACACCCGCCCGGGCTTGCCGCCGACGCCGATCGCCATGCCCGGCGAGGCGGCCATCGAAGCGGTGCTCAATCCGGCGCACTCGGAGTTCTACTATTTCGTCGCCCGGGGCGACGGCAGCTCCCAGTTCTCGCGCAATCTGAACGAACACAACCGAGCGGTGCGCCAGTTCCAACTGCAGCAAAAAGGCAAGGGATCATGAGCGCGACGCGCACCCCCGCGCGATTCATCACCTTCGAAGGCATCGACGGCGCGGGCAAGAGCAGCCAGATCGCCGCGGCCTGCGCCTGGCTCCAAGCACGCGACATCGGCCTGGAGCAGACACGCGAACCTGGCGGTACGCCGCTGGGCGAGCAACTGCGCGCACTGCTGCTGCATGAGGCCATGGATATCGAGACCGAGGCGCTGCTGATGTTCGCCGCCCGGCGCGAGCATCTGGCACAGCGCATCGCACCGGCCATGGCGGCCGGACGCTGGGTAGTGTCGGACCGCTTCAGCGACGCGACCTATGCCTACCAAGTCGGCGGCCGCGGACTCGACGCAGTCAAATTCGCCGCGCTCGAAGCCTGGGTGCACCCGGGCTTCCAGCCCGACCTGACCTTTCTCTTCGATCTCGACCCGGCCATCGCCGCCGCCCGCGTGGCCGGCACCGGCGCCGCACCGGACCGCTTCGAGCGCGAGCAGCAGGACTTCTTCTTGCGTGTCCGCGATGCCTATCTGGAGCGCGCCGCGGCGATGCCGGGGCGCTTCTGCGTGATCGATGCCAGCCGCACGCCGGCCGACATCGCCGCGACCATCACCGCCACGCTGGCCGGGCGCTTCTTCGCATGATCCACACCTGGCATCGCGACCTGTGGGCCCGCTTGATCGCCACCGGCGCCCGCCGTGCCCACGCCATCCTGCTGGCCGGCTTGCCGGGGCAGGGCAAGCGGGTGTTCGCCGAAGCCTATGCCGCCCATCTGCTGTGCGCCACGCCAGCCGCCGACGGCCTGGCCTGCGGGGTTTGTGCGGGTTGCCGCCTGCGCCTGTCCGGCAATCATCCCGACCTGCGCCGCCTGGTGCCGGAAGCCGATCAGGCCGAGGCCGCCGACCCCGCACCTGCCAGCAAGGCCAAGCCGTCCAGCCAGATCGTCATCGACCAGGTGCGCCAGTTGCGCGAGCAACTGACCGTCACCGGCCACCAATCGGGTGAGCGGGTGGTGATCATCGATCCGGCCGAGGCCATGAACGGCAACACCGCCAACGCCCTGCTCAAGCTGCTCGAAGAGCCGCCGGAGCACACCGTGTTCGTCCTCGTCTCCTCGGCGCCGCGCCGCTTGCTGCCGACCATCCGCAGCCGTTGCCAGCAATGGGATTTTGCTCGCCCGGACGCCGCTGCGGCCCTGGACTGGCTCCAGCACAGTAGCGAAGGCGCCGACGCCGGCCTGCTGGCGCTGACCGGCGGCATGCCGCTGGCCGCCGCCCAACTGGCCGCCAGCGACGGCGCCGCCATGCGTCAGCGCTTTGTCGACGATCTGGGCCGCATCGGGCGCAAGGACCCGCTGATGCTCGCCGGCGACTGGGAGGCCTGGCTGCGCAGCAAGGAGGCGGTGGCCGCCGGCTTCGATCTGCCGCGTCTGGCCGACTGGATGCTGCGCTGGATGTGGGATCTGTGCGCCACGCTGCTGGGCGCCCGGGCGCGCTACTTTCCGGACTGCCAGGCGCAGTTCGACCGCTGTGCCGCCGGGGCCGATCAAGCCGTCATGCTCGACTGCTACAATGCCCTGGTGCAGATTCGCCGGGTGGTCAAGCACCCGTTGAACCCCAGGTTGTTGATCGAAGACATGTTGCTGCGGTACGCGCGTGCCGTCAGCCGACCCGGAGGTCGTTCATGAACAAACCCGCTGCCGCCGCCCGTCCGGGCGTGATGTCGCTGAACATCAATTCCAAGTCGGCGCTGTACGCCGCCTACATGCCGTTTCTGAAAAACGGCGGCATCTTCATCCCCACCAACCGCGACTACAAGCTCGGCGACGAAGTCTTCATGCTCCTGCAATTGATGGAAGACCCGGCCAAGCATGCGGTGGCGGGCAAGGTGGTGTGGATCACGCCGCACGGCGTGCAGGGCGGCAAGACCCAGGGCGTCGGCGTGCATTTCGCGGATGACGACGCCAGCAAGCTGCTGCGCGGGCGCATCGAAACCATCCTGGCCGGCCACCTGGGTTCCAACCGGCCGACGCATACCCTCTGAGCCATGTTCGTCGATTCTCACTGCCACCTCGATTTCCCCGAGCTGACCGAACGCCAGGACGAGATCCTCGCCCTGATGGCGCAAAACGCCGTGTCGCTGGCGCTGTGCGTCAGCGTCAAGCTCGAGACTTTTCCGCGCGTGCTGGCACTGGCCGAGGCGCACCCGCACCTCTATGCCTCGGTCGGTGTGCATCCGGACAACCAGGAATGCGAAGAGCCCGATGTCGACCGCCTGCTGGCACTGGCGGCCCATCCGCGCGTGGTGGCCATCGGCGAGACCGGGCTGGACTACTACTGGCACAAGGACCGCCCCGAGTGGCAACGGGTGCGCTTTCGCACCCACATCCAGGCCGCCCATGCCTGCAACAAGCCGCTGATCATCCACACCCGCGACTCGGCCGACGACACCCTGCGCCTGATGCGCGAGGAGAAGGCCTCGGTGCCTGGCGGGGTGATGCATTGTTTTACCGAAACCCGCGAGGTGGCCGAAGCGGCGCTCGACATGGGGTTCTACATTTCCTTCTCCGGCATCGTCACCTTCAAGAACGCCAAGGCCTTGAAGGAGGTGGCGCGCTACGTGCCGCTGGACCGGATGCTGATCGAAACCGACTCGCCGTATCTCGCGCCGGTGCCCCATCGCGGCAAACAGAATGAACCCGGCTTCGTCAAACATGTCGCAGAGCACATCGCCGAATTGCGCGGCGTGCCGGTCGAAACCATTGCACGGCAGACGACCGACAACTTCATGACATTGTTCGATATCGTGTGAGGCCCCATGCTTTTCATCAAACGCGCCGCCCTCGTGGCGCTTGTTCTGACCGCCGCTAGCCAAGCACAGGCCGGTGCCTACGACGACGCCATCAATGCCGCCCGGATGGGCGATACCAACACGCTGAGCGGCCTGATCCGTCAGGGGCTGGAAGCCGACACCGTCGACGCCAGCGGCAATACCTTGCTGATGCTCGCCGCGCGTGAGGGGCAAGTCGCGGTGGTGGATCTGCTGCTGCGCGGCGGTGCGCGCAGCAGCCGGCGCAATGCCGCCGGCGACAGTGCGCTGATGATGGCGGTGCTCAAGGGGCATGAGCCGATCGTCGAGCGCCTGCTGGCGGCCGGCGCACCGCTCAACCACGATGGGTGGACGCCGCTGGTCTACGCGGCCTTCGAAGGTCGTACAGAGATTGCCCGGAAGCTGCTCGATCGCGGCGCACAGATCGATCAGCGCGCGCCCAACCAGGCCACGGCCTTGATGTTCGCGGCCCGCAACGGGCATATCGATACCGTCAGGCTGCTGCTCGACCGCGGCGCCGATGCCACGCTGGTGAACGACCAGCAGCGCACCGCCTACAGCTGGGCTTTGGAAAACGGCAACACCGATATCGCCGAACTGATCGCCCGCCGGGTGCCCGCGGCCGCCAAGGCGCCGGCCAAGCCCGCTCAGGAGACCAAGCCGGGCACGATGCGCATCCAGATCGAGTAGGCGCGCTCAGCGCCGGTTCAGCGCGAGGACTCTTCCGGCAGATCCGGCCGGTCGCGCAGGCTCGGGCGCATGGCGTCGAACAGTCCCTCGAGCGCGCCGTCGGCGGCCGCCTCCATGGCCCGATACTGGCGCAGCACCTCGTAACCCGCTTCCGACACCTCGGCACCACCGCCGCGTTTTCCGCCGGTCACGGTCAGCACCAGTGGCTGGCGAAAGCAGCGGTTCATGGCATCGACCAGCGCCCAAGCGCGGGTGTAAGACATGCCCATCTCCCGTGCCGCCGCCGAGATCGAACCGTGCCGGCCGATGGCTTCGAGCAGCGAGGCCTTGCCCGGGCCGAGCGCGATCTTGTCGTCGAGCATGATGCGGACTTGGTAGCGCAGGCGGGCGGTCATGGCGGGGTTGGGATCTCAGGCCGGTTCGATGTGTTCAAGCATCAACTGCACGGAGCTTACGCCATTGTATTCATTCACCGCCAGACGGTAGGCGGCGCGGATCTCGGCCGGCACGGGTTCGGCATGGTTGAAGAAGATGGCTTCGAAACGGCTGCCGCTCTTGCGCAGCGAGAGCTTGAGGTGGCGGTCCTTGAGCAGGCGCTGGCGTTCGACCTCGAACACGTCGTCGAACACCGGCGCCGGAAAACCCTGTCCCCAGATCGCATGTTCCAGCCGGCGGGCCATGTCCAGCGTCATGTAGCCGGTCTCAAGCGGGCCGTCGGTTTCGAGTCGGCGGGTGAGATCGGCCGGGTCGATAAGCGCCTTGACCACGGCGTCGAAGGTCGCGGCGAAGCGCTCGAAGTCTTCCGCGCGCAGCGTCAGGCCGGCGGCCATGGCATGCCCGCCGAACTTGAGGATCAGGTCCGGCATCTGTTTGCTGACCAGGTCGAGCGCATCGCGCAGGTGCAGCCCGGCAATCGAGCGGCCCGAGCCCTTGATCTGCCCCTCGTCGCCCGGCGCGAAGGCAATCACCGGGCGGTGGAATTTCTCCTTGATGCGCCCGGCCACGATGCCGATCACGCCCTGGTGCCAGGCCGGCTCGAAGAGCGCGATGCTGGCGCGTTCGCCGGGGTCGAAACCGTCGAGCGCCTGCAGGGCGTCGGACTGCATGTCGGCTTCGATGCTGCGCCGCTCGCGATTGAGGCGGTCGAGGTCCTGGGCGATGTTCATGGCACGCGCCATGTCGTCGGTGATCAGGCATTCGATGCCCAGCGACATGTCGGCCAGTCGGCCGGCGGCGTTGAGGCGCGGCCCGAGGCCGAAGCCCATGTCGAAGGTGCTGGCGCGGTTGGCGTCGCGACCGGCGGCGCTGAACAGCGCACGCACGCCGGCGCACATCTGCCCGGCACGCATGCGCGCCAGCCCCTGTGAGACGAGGACGCGGTTGTTGTGATCGAGCGGCACCACGTCGGCCACGGTGCCGAGCGCGACCAGATCGAGCAAAGTGGCCAGGTTGGGCCCCTTGCCGTCGGCGAAGGCGCCGCGCTGGCGCAGTTCGGCGCGCAGCGCCAGCAGCGTGTAGAACATCACGCCGACACCGGCCAGCGCCTTGCTGGGAAAGGCGCAGCCCGGCTGGTTGGGATTGACGATCACGTCGGCGGCCGGCAGCGTGTCGCCCGGCAGGTGATGGTCGGTGATCAGCGTGGCGATGCCCAGCGAGCGGGCTTCTTCGACGCCGTCGACGCTGGCGATGCCGTTGTCCACCGTGATCAAGAGGTCGGGCTCGCTCTGCGCGGCGAGCTGGACGATGGCCGGCGTCAGGCCATAGCCGTATTCGAAGCGGTTGGGCACCAGGTAGGCCACCTCGGCGCCCATGGCGCGCAGCCCGCGCACGGCCACGGCGCAGGCGGTGGCGCCGTCGCAGTCGTAGTCGGCCACCACCAGCATCCGCGCGCCGGCCTCGATGGCATCGGCGAGCAGGATGGCGGCCTCGGCGGCGCCCTGCAGCTGGGTGGGCGGCAGCAAGGTGGCGAGGCTGTCGTCGAGTTCGCGAGTCGATGCGATGCCACGCGCGGCATACAGGCGGGCGAGGGTGGGGTGGAGGCCGGCCTCGGCCAGCCGGCGGACGGTGGCCTGATTGGCCTGGCGAGGCACGATGCGTGTCATGGATGGCAGCTCAGGGTGAAGGCTTCGAGGGATTGCGGCGCGCGCCAGAAGCGCCAGCGCTGGCTGAGGCCGAGCGTCAGTTGCACACCGCCGCGCTCGTCGGGCACCGTCAGTGTCAGCGTCTTCAGGGCGCCGCGCTTCAACGCCGCGAGTGCCGGTGCGAACCAGTGCTGTTCGAGTGCGCGCAGGGCCTGCTGCCAGGGGTCGAGATCCAGATACAGGCTGGGATGGTAGGCGGCGGACAGTTCCACCAGCGCATCGGCAGAGGCCAGTTGCTCGAAGGCCCCCGGCACGAGCGGTTCGACCCCGCCGGCGCGGGCCATGCCGCGCACCAGCGGCGAGTCGGCGGCAATCTGGGTGAGGGGCGCGCTCAGTGCGGCGGGCTGCGGTCCGGCGCCCCAGAACCAGACGTTGTTGACCGGGCGCTGGCCGCGGGCTTCGCGCGCCTGGTTGAGCGGGTGGTTGTGCAGCACCACCTGGATTTCGTTCATGGTGCGCTGCCAGACGAGGGCGTCGCCGCCCGCGGGCAGAAAATGCACGATCGGCCGGCTGGTGACCGCCGACAGCGGCGACAGGTGTGCTGTCGGCGGTGTGTGCGGATGCAGATACCAGCGCTCAGGCGCGGGTGCTTCGAAACGGCCGATGTCTGCGAACTCCGCGTTCAGCGTGTCGACCATCGCGTCGGCTTCCTCGCGTGCGATGGCCAGTTCGCCGGCATCGGTGAGCAGCAGGTATTCGCTGGCGAAGTGCAGATGGGTCGGGTCGGCGCACAGCAGCGGCGTGTCGCGACGCAGCGCATCGGCCTCGCCCAGGCGGCGCAGCGGGGCGTCGCCGATCGTGTCATCGATGCCGAACAGGCGGCGCCAGGTTTGTTCGGGCGTGCCGGCTGGCAGGCGCTCGTGATGGGCGCGGCCGAGAATATGCGACAGGGCGGGCAGGTCGAGGCCGCTGGCGAAGCCGCGCGCCTGGGCGCTGGGCCACAGCAGGCCGGGGGTGACGAGGTGCAGGTGCATGAGTGGTGACCCGATGGCAGGCGCCGAGTTTAGCATGCAGGGCCAGGGCGTTCGGCCCGCCGCCCTGCGCGTTTCATCGCATCGTTGGCCGACATTGGGCACAATGGCGGCCTTGCTGATTCGAGGCCGATTGCCCGATGCGATATGAAACGCTCATCGGTTTGCGCTACACCCGCTCGCAAAAGCGGGCGCAGGGGCGCAACCGGTTCATTTCCTTCATTTCCCTGGTGTCGATGTTGGGCACCGCGCTGGGCGTGGCGGCGCTGATCGTCGTGCTGTCGGTGATGAACGGCTTCCAGGAAGAGTTGCGCACGCGCATCCTCGGCGTTGCCTCGCATGCCCAGGTCACCGCGGCCTCGGGCGACATGGACAACTGGCAGCAGGCCGCGCAGATCGCCGCCGGGCACCCGGATGTGCAGGGCACGGCGCCCTTCGTGCAGGCGCAGGGCATGCTCTCCTTCGACCAGAACGTGCGCGGCGTGATGGTGCGCGGCATCTTGCCCTCGGAAGAAGAGAAGGTGGCCGATTTCGCCAAGACCTTGCGCGTCGGCCGGCTCGATGCGCTGCAGCCGGGCAGCTTCGGCATCGTGCTCGGCATCGATCTGGCGCGCGCGCTGGGCGCACGCGCCGGCGACAAGGTGACGCTGATCGCCCCGCAGGGGCTGGTGACGCCGGCCGCCGTGCTGCCGCGGCTCAAGCAATTCACCGTGGTGGGGATTTTCGAGGCCGGCATGTACGAGTTCGATGCCGGTCTGGCGCTGATCCACCTCAACGACGCGCAGGTGCTCTACCGCATGGGCGACGGGGTCAGCGGCGTGCGCCTGAAGCTCGACGACTTGTTCGCTGCGCCGCGCGTGATCCGCGAGCTGGCCAACCAGTTCGACGCGCGTACCTTGCTGTCCGACTGGACCAGCAGCCATGCCAATTTCTTCCGCGCCGTGGCGCTGGAGAAGACGATGATGACCATCATCCTGTTCCTGATCGTCGCCGTGGCCGCCTTCAACATCGTGTCCACGCTGGTGATGGCGGTGCAGGAAAAATATGCCGACATCGCCATCCTGCGCACCCTGGGCGCCAGCCCGGGCTCGATCATGAGCATCTTCATCCTGCAGGGCGCCATCATCGGCGTGGTCGGCCTGGTGGCCGGTGTGGCCGGCGGTATCGCGCTGGCGACCAATCTCGATGTGGTGATCCCGGCGCTCGAGCGCCTGCTCGGCACCACCTTGTGGAACAAGGAGATCTACTACGTGACCGAGATGCCCTCCAAGGTGCTGCCGGCCGATGTCATCACCATCGTCACCGTGTCTTTCGTGCTGACGCTGATCGCCACGCTGTATCCGAGCTGGCGTGCCTCGCGCGTGAATCCGGCGGAGGCCCTGCGCTATGAATAAGGCGACGTCGGTGGTGGCCTGCGAAGGGCTGTCGAAGCGTTTTCGCGAAGGTAACGATGCGGTCCAGGTGCTGCGTGAGGTGGCCTTGAGCGTGGCCCCCGGCGAGCGGGTGGCGATCGTCGGGGCCTCGGGCTCGGGCAAGAGCACCTTGCTGCATCTGCTCGGCGGGCTCGATACGCCGTCGGCCGGCCAGGTGAGCATCAACGGGGAGGACGTCTCGCGCCTGTCGGACGCCGCACGCGGGCGCTTGCGCAATCGGGCACTGGGTTTCGTGTATCAGTTCCATCACCTGCTGCCCGAATTCACCGCGCTGGAAAACGTCGCCATGCCGCTCTACATCCGGCGCCTGCCGCGCGCCGAGGCCGACGCCCAGGCGGCGGCCATGCTCGACAAGGTGGGCCTGGGGCACCGGCTGGACCACACCCCGGGCGAGCTGTCCGGCGGCGAGCGCCAGCGGGCCGCGATTGCCCGTGCGCTGGTGACGCGCCCGGCCTGCGTGCTGGCCGACGAGCCGACCGGCAACCTCGACAGCAAGACCGCCGGTGCGGTGTTCGACCTGATGCTCGAACTCAACGCCGCCGAGGGCACCAGCTTCATCATCGTGACCCATGACGTGACGCTGGCCGAGCGGGTGGGGCGGGTGCTGACGCTGTCCGACGGACGTCTGGGCTGACCTTCGTATCATGCCCCCGGCGGGCCGGGATCGTCCGCCGGGGCCGCCATTGGGCGCTTGCATGTCAAACGCCGGGCGTGCGCCTCTCGGTCGTTGGTGATAGTCGATGATGCGGCGCATGCTGCATCGCAACCGATTGGCTAAAGCCAGGCCGAATTGTGACGTGAATAGCCCTCGTATGTTCACCACTGTCCGGAGACAGTCATGCGAGTCCTGTTCGCTCCCGCTGTACGTCTGCTGAACCACCTGCGTTACACCACCAAGTTCCTGTTGATCGGTGGGGTGGCGGCACTCGCCTCGAGCTTCCTGCTGCTTCAGGTCTATACCGAGGCCCAGGTCTCCCGCAACATGACGGCGCACGAGCTGTCCGGTCTGCAGGTCTTCGACAGCAGCCTGAAGGCGCTCACCCTGATGCAGCAGCACCGGGGCATGACCTCCGGCCTGCTCGGCGGCGACCAGAGTCTGGCGCCGAAGGTTGCGGAACTGGCCGGCAAGGTCGATCAGGCGGTGGCCGCCATGGACGCCGCGCTGGCCGGGCCGGGGGCCGACTTCGGCCTCGAGCGCCCCTGGGGCGACATCAAGACGCGTTGGGCACCGCTCAAGTCGGGCACGCCCAACGAACGGGGAGCCAATTTCAAGGCGCACACCCAGATGATCGAAGACATGCTGTCGCTGATCGGTGACATCGGCTCGAACTCGCGCCTGGCTTTCGATCCGGACGTGGATGCGGCCAACCTGGTCAGCGCCTTGATCAAGTCCGTGCCGGAGTTGTCCGAGCGGCTCGGGCGGCTGCGCGGCATGGGAACCGGCGTCATCGCGCGTGGCGTGCTGACGCTCGATGACGAGAAATCCATCGTCCGCCAACTGGGCCAGCTGGAGGTGACGCATGCCGAGCTGATAGACAGCTTCCGTCGTGCGGCTGGCCACAATCCGGAACTGTCGGGGCCGCTCAATCAGGCCGGGGAGGAGATCTCGGCGGCCTACAAAGCCTTGCGGGAGCTGACCCAGCAGCAGATCATCGACCAGAAATTCAGCGCCAAGCCCGAGGAATTCTTCGCCGTGGGCACCCAGGCCATCTCCAGCCTGATCGGCCACAGCGAGCGCACGCTGCTGCCGCGCACCACCGAACTGCTCGAGCATCGGGCCAGCCGGCTGACCCGGACGCTGGGCATTCAGATGGCGGTGTCCTTGATCGCCATCGTTGTCGCCGGCTACCTGTTGATCGGCATGTATCTGTCCATCGTCGGATCGGTGCACGAGCTGACGGCGGGGACCAAGCAGATGGCCGAGGGCGACTACACCACCCGGGTCGAGTTTTCGGCACGCGACGAGTTGTCGGACGTGGCCCATCAGTTCAACGACATGGCCCAGCGCCTCGCCGGGATCATCTCCCAGGTCAAACGCAGCGCGGAAGACCTGCGCGCGGCGGCCGCCGAGATGGCCGTGGGCTCCAACCAGGTGGCGACCGGCTCCGAGCGCCAGAGCGAAGCGGCGGCAAGCATGGCCGCCGCGGTCGAGCAGATGACGGTGAGCATCGACGAGATCAACCGTCATGCCCAGGTGGCCTCGAGCCAGAGTTCCGACTCCGGGCGCCTGTCGCAGGAAGGCGGGGATGTGGTGCGCCAGTCGGTGGTCGAGATGGAGCGCATCGCCGAGTCGGTGCATCAGGTGGCCACGGTCATCCGCGACCTGGGCGAGCAGTCGGGCAAGATTTCCACCATCGTCAATGCCATTCGCGAAATCGCCGAGCAGACCAATCTGCTGGCGCTGAACGCCGCCATCGAAGCGGCGCGGGCCGGAGAATCCGGCCGCGGGTTTGCCGTGGTCGCCGACGAGGTCCGCAAACTGGCCGAGCGCACCGCCAAGGCCACCGGCGAAATCACCAACATGGTCGAAGCCATCCAGACCGGGACGCAACGCGCCGTCGGCACCATGGAAAGCGGGGTGTCGCGGGTTCAGGAAGGGGTGGTGCTGACCAAGCGCGCCGGCGAATCGATGGAACAGATCAACTCCGGCGCCGCCAACGTGGTGGTGGCGGTCGAGGACATCTCCGCCGCCTTGCGCGAGCAGAGCGCCACCAGCACCGACATCGCCCGCAACGTCGAGGCGATCGCCCAGATGAGCGAGCAGAACAGCGCGGCGGTGCGGGCATCGGCGCGTACGGCCGAACGGCTCGAAGCCCTGGCCCGCTCGCTGAGCGACGAGGTGGCGCGCTTCAAGGTCTGAGCGTCTTTCGCTCATGCCCGCTCGGGGCGCGACCGGCTACGCGCCTGTCGCGCCCTTGTCTTTGGCGGCCGCACGCTTGCGTTGGCGTGCCCGCCAGGCCCGCACCAGATACCAACGCCAAGCCGCACGGACGGCGAAGTAGCCGGTCAGGGCCAGCCCGTTGGCCAACAGCAGCAGGCCGACCAGCAAGGGGTAGCCCAGGCCGGTGATCCACGCGGTCAGCGCGGTCAGCCATTCGCCCATCGACATGCCCCCGAATTCGGGCGGCGGCACGAACGTGCTGCCGCCGCCCACCAGGGCATTGCCGAGCGTGTAGGCGAGAAAATAAAGCGGGACGATGGTGAATGGGTTGGTGTAAAGGGTGCTGACCAGTGCCAGCGGTAGATTGACCCGAAAGACCACACAGCCGAGCGCGGCGCCAAGCATCTGGAACGGCCCGGGGATCAGCCCGCAGTACAGGCCGACCGCGACCGCGCCGGCGGCCGAGTGGCGGTTCAGGTGCCACAGGCTCGGATGCAGCAGGGTACTCTGCAACGGGCGCAGCCAGCGGTTGTTGTGCACGCTGGCGTGGTCGGGCAGGAAGCGTCTGAGGAACTTTCGCATGGTGTGTCGGCGCTATTTTACGCACAGCCTGCGTCGGCGCACCCGGAACACGCTAAAGTGCCGCCATTATGCAAATGGCAATTTTCGGCGTGTTGCTGGCGCTGCTCGCGGTTCAGCAGCGGGCGACGGTCTTGTCGCTCGGCGGCTGCGCGGCGCTGTTGGCCGCCGCGGCCATGCTGGCCATCGGCTATCGCCGGGTTTCGTCGCGTAGGGGGCGAGCATTCGCCTGCCTGGCGCTGGGCATCGCGGTCGGCTTCGCCTACGGCAGTGCGCGTGCGCACTGGCGCCTGGCCGACCAGCTCGATCCAGCACTCGACGGCGTCACCCTGTCGCTGGCCGGGCAGGTGCGCGGGCTGGTGCAACATCGTGCAGACGGCGTGCGTTTCGCGTTCGTGCCCGACGCCGGCGTTGCCGGTGTGCCGCGCCGGATCGCGGTGAGCTGGTATCCGGATGCCGCCGCGCCGATCCCCGCGCTCGCGCCCGGCCAGCCGGTGGTGCTGGAGCTGCGTCTCAAGCGCGTTCGTTCGCAGCGCAATCCGGGCGGTTTCGACTACGCCGGTCATCTCTTCGCCGAAGGCGTGGGGGCGCTGGGCTATGCGCGCACGGTCGAGCGCCTGGCCGCGCCCCCGGCCACCGACCTCGCGGCGCGGATCGACCGCTGGCGCGATGACATTCGCCGCCGTATCGCGGTGCTTGTCCCTCCCGACGCCGTCGGGGTGCTGACCGCCATGGCGGTCGGCGATCAGGGCGGGATCAGCGACACGCAATGGACCATTCTGCGCAATACCGGAACCGCCCACCTGGTCGCCATCTCGGGCCTGCATGTGTCGATCGTGGCAGCGCTCCTCGGGGGGCTGTGGGGATGGCTGTGGCGCCGTTTTCCGGCCGCGGTGCTGTGGCTGCCGGCGCAGCGGGCGAGTGTTGTGGCGGCGGCCCTGGCCGCCGTGGTCTACGGCGCGCTGGCCGGCTTCGGGGTGCCGGTGACCCGCAGCCTGCTGATGCTCCTGATCGTCTGTGCCGCCTGGATGAGCGCACGGCGCCCCACGCCCGGTCGCGTGCTGATGCTGGCCTTGCTCGGCGTCATGCTGTTCGACCCGTGGTGCGTGCTGGCCGCCGGGTTCTGGCTGTCGTTCGGCGCCGTCGCGGCACTGCTCCTGGTGCTGTCGGGGCGTCATGGTGTGCGCGGCCGGGTCGGCGCCTTCGCCGTCGCGCAGCTGTCCGTCACCTGCCTGACCGCCCCGGTGTTGCTGGTGTTGTTCGGGCAGATGTCACTGGTGTCGCCGCTGGCCAACGCGCTGGCGATTCCGCTGGTCAGCCTGGTGGTGGTGCCGCTGGTGCTGGCCGGCGCCGTCCTGCCGATCGACGGGCTGCTGTTGCTCGCCGCGCTGGTGATGGGCGTATTGATGGACATGCTGGCCTGGGCCGCCGCCTGGCCGTGGTCGGTATGGACCCGGGCGACGCCGCCGGTCGCGCTGGTGGTGCTGGCGCTGGCAGGCTCCGCCTGGGCCTTGTTGCCGCGTGGAACCCCATGGCGAACGCTGGGCTGGTTGGCCTGGTTACCGGCCTTGCTGTGGCTGCCGGCGCGCCCCGCACCGGGGACCTTCGAAGCGCGCGTACTGGATGTCGGGCAAGGCCTGGCCGTGCATGTGCGCACGGCGTCGCGCGACATGCTGTACGACAGCGGGCCGAGCTACTACCGGGGTGGCGATGCCGGAGCCCGGCATGTGCTGCCCTACTTGCAGGGCCTCGGGCTGCGGCAGCTGGATCTGATGGTGATTTCGCATGACGACAAGGATCATGCCGGCGGTGCGCGCAGTGTGCTGGCGGGCATCGATGTACAGGCGACAATTGCCGGCGAGGGCGTTCGGCTGGAAACGCCGGTGCCGGGCAGGCCTTGCCACGCCGGTGAGGGTTGGACATGGGACGGCGTGACCTTCCGCTTTTTGCACCCCGCATCGGGCGAGGCCTACCGCAAGGACAACGACCGCTCCTGCGTCCTGCACATCTCGACACAGTCGGGCGCCTTGCTGCTGCCCGGCGACATCGAGTCCCGCATCGAGCAACATCTTGCCGAACAGGGGCGCTGGCCGCCCAGTTCGGTGGTGGTGGCACCCCATCACGGCAGCCGCAGCTCGTCCAGCGACGCGCTGGTGGACGCGGCAGGTGCCCGCGCGGTGGTGTTCTCCAGCGCTCATGGCAATGCCTTTGGCCACCCGGCAGCCGCGGTGGTGGCGCGCTGGCAGGCTGCGGGGGCCGAGGTGTGGCGCACCGACACCCAGGGCGCGGTGTGGTTACGGATCGACAGCTCGGGCGTTCGCCTCGGCGCCGAAGCCGCCGAGAACCTGCGCTACTGGCACCCGCAACAGCTCTCGGCGGCTGCGGCCGATGCTAGACTGGAGACCGCTTCCCCCGCCGAATGAGCGATCGAAAAATGGACGTCCTGAAATCCCTGAGCGGCTGGTTCGGCGCGCCCCCCGCCGCGATGCGTCGACGGTCGGTGCAATGCGCCAGTGCCCACGGCTTGCACCGCATGGCCTATACGGAGTGGGGCGATCCGGCCAACCCGAATGTACTGGTGTGTGTCCATGGCCTGACCCGAAACGGCCGCGACTTCGACTTTCTGGCCGCCGCGCTGTCGCAGCGCTATCGCGTGGTCTGCCCGGACGTGGTCGGGCGCGGCCGCAGCGAATGGCTGAAGGTCAAGGCCGACTACGGTTTTCCGCAGTATGTGGCCGACATGGTGACGCTGATCGCGCGGCTCGATGTGCCGACGGTGCATTGGGTGGGCACCTCGATGGGTGGGATCATCGGCATGCTGTTGGCCGCCATGCCGGACACGCCGATCACCCGCCTGGTGCTCAACGATGTCGGCCCGATGATCACGGTCGAATCGATCCATCGCATCGCCGAGTATGTCGGCATGGCGCCGGTGTTCCCCGATTTGGGGGCGGCCGAGCGTTACATCCGCGAAGTGAGCGCCCCCTTCGGACCGCTCACCGATGCCCAGTGGCGGCATCTGACGGAGCATGCGGTCGGGCCGGTGGAGGGTGGGGTGGCGATGGTCTACGACCCGGGGATTGCCGTCCCGTTTCGCAAGTCACCGCTGGTCAAGGATGTCGACCTGTGGGAGGTGTACGACGCCATCCGCTGCCCGACGCTGCTGATTCGCGGCGCCGAATCGGATCTGCTGTTGCACACCACGGCGCAGGAGATGGCGCATCGCGGCCCGCGCGCCAAGCTGGTGGAGTTCGAAGGCA
Organism: Denitromonas iodatirespirans; assembly: GCF_018524365.1. GTDB lineage: Bacteria > Pseudomonadota > Gammaproteobacteria > Burkholderiales > Rhodocyclaceae > Nitrogeniibacter > Nitrogeniibacter iodatirespirans. Next base: position 23,921 of record NZ_JAEKFT010000029.1, on the reverse strand, counting down.
TCGGCCATGCGCCGATGTTGCTCGACGGCCGCCAGATTGACGCGGTGAGTCAGTTCCTGCTGTCCGACCCGGGCGCCTGACCGGGGCAGGGCCCCGGCCGGGCCGGGTCAGCGCAGCAGGTTTCCGGCGCGATTGAGAATCGAGATGTCGGTGTAGTCGGCGCCGTCATGATTGTCGGGCGAATAGCGGATGGTGACGCCGCCGGCATCATAGGTGCCCAGCTCGTTGAGCGCGGCCAGGATGCGCGGCCGTGTCGGTTCGCCGGCACGGCGGATGCCTTCGACCAGCACCTTCGCCATCAGATAGCCTTCGAGGATGGTGTGGTCCGGGCCTTCCTTGGCGCCGATGCGCTTGAGGTCTTCGGCCAGATCCCGGGCGATGGGGATGGCCTGGGATTCGGGTTTGGGCACCACCTGGACGATGCCCAGTCCATGCGCCACCGTGTTGCCGATCTTCTCGGCGACCTGGGGGCCGGCGGTGACCGACACCGCGATCATCATGGCGAAGCTGCCGGCTTCGCGCATACCCTTAACGAAGGCGGCACTGGCTGCGGTGTTGGACACCATGATGATGCCGTTGGGGTCGGTGGCATGAATCGCCTTGACCGCCTCGGCCACCTCGGTCGTGCCTTTCGGGTAGGTGCCGACCACCACCAGATCCATGCCGGAAGCTGCCAGCGCCTTCTTGGCGGCGGCCAAGCCGTCCTCGCCGAAGGGGTCGTCCTGGTGGAATACCGCGACGCGCTTGAGTCCCATGCTCTGCATCTGGCGGACGATGGTGTCGACCTCGGCAGCATAGCTCGCGCGGGTATGGAAAATATGCGAGGGCACCGGTGTGCGCAGGATGCCGGCCCCGGAGCGGACGCCCACCAGCGGGATCCCCGCCTTTTCGAGCAGGCCTTTCTTCAGCACGGCGGCCACGTTGCCGGTGCCGACCAGGCCAACCAGTGCGACCGGTTGTTCCTTGTCGATCAGCTCGGCTGTCTTGGCGAGCGTTTCGTCGACCTTGTAGCCGTCATCGCGCGTGACCAGCTTGAGCCGGTTGCCGCGCACGCCGCCCGTGGCATTGACGCGCCCGAAATACGCCTGGATGCCCAGGTTCACGCCCTTGCCGGTAGGGGCCAGCGTACCGCTGAACGGGGCGACCTGACCGATGATGATGTCGGCCGCCTGGGTGGCCAGCGGCGCTGCCAACAAGGTCAGGCCGAGCCCTAGCGCGTTCAGGGTGCGTTGTATTTTTTTCATGGGATGTGCCGCTCCGTCTCTGATGTGGAAACACCCGGACGTTATCGACCGCGGCCGCCCCAAACTTGAGACTGTCTGGCCCGGCGGCGCCTGAGCGGCCACCACCACCGGGCATGCCCTCAGTGCAAGTGCCGCGGCATCGGGTCGGAGGGCGTTTCCGGCAGTTCGGCGTGCACCGCCTCGCCGTCGGGGGAGGGATACAGCGGTGCGCCGCAGTCATCGCAATATTCCATCGGAAAGCGATGGTCGAGAGAGACGATGTCGGTGACGCCGCACTCGCGCAGCGTCGCTTCGATCTGCGCGAGCACGTCGGCGCCGTCGTCCTCCGCACCGAGCAGCGGCCAGACGATGCCATGGACCACCTGCTCGCCCTCCTTGAGGGTCAGGCCGATGCGGAATTCCTCGAGCTGGGTATCGTGAAACGGGGCGATGACCGCGCGCAGGTGGCTGGCCGGTGCCTCGAGCGCAGTGCCCAGGAAGGCCACCGATGCACGCACGGCGTAGGCGCGGCTCTCGCGGTCGGCGCGTCGGGAGGCGGCGAAGTAGGCGTCCGGCAGCACTACTTCGACGGCACACCCCGGCAGTAACGGCACCAGGCAGGCGCCGCCCTGATTGCGCCACTGGGTCAGCGCATGCTCCCGGTCGCCGCCGTTTTCTTGCCAGCGGAACATCGGCTTGCCACGCGCGACGGCAACGGCGAACAACAGGTAGCGGGTGTCGGACAGGAACTGGGTGGTCTCGGCGAGCGAGCCGGCATCGATCTCGAGATCCTGATCGAGCCGCGCCGCCTGGCCGATGTCTTCGGCGAAGCGGGCCGTGTTGCAGTAGCCGACCGGCAGCTGGTCGGGGCTGAACAGGCAGTTGGCGACGGACAACCGCACCCCGTCGGCCAGCACATGGGCTTGCAGGTGCACCCGCAGGTTGGCCAGCACGGCCGAGGACAGCGCCGGCGCCGGAATGCGGTAGCGCGACCATGACAGCATGGGCGCGGCGATCAGCAGCACATCTTCGTCGTCGCGTTTGCGGCCGGCGTTCTCGGCCCGCGACTCGACGAAATCGGCCAGTTCGTCGTAGGCCGTCAGGCTGCTGGCGTAGAGCTGGTCGAGCGCGATATTGATGGTGTCTTCGTCACCCTCGTCGAGCAATTGGTCGATCTGCTCGGTGAGGCGGACCTCCCAGAAGCGATCTTCGGCACGGCTGCCGGATTCGGCCAGGCCGTTCGCCAGCCAGACGAGGCGCTCGGCGTCGGGGCCGAGACCGCTGCGGCGTTTGGTACGTGGACGTTTCATGAGTGCTTGCCCTGGAAGTTGAACGGGGACCCGAAAGTGAGCACGCCCGCGAAGAAGGGGCGCCATTCTACACGCGTCGCTCAGTAACCCCGTTTGTTCAGATGAACGTCCTGCATGATCTTGGTGGCGATCTCTTCGATCGAGCGGGCGGTCGAATCGAGCCATGGAATGCGCTCGCGCTCCATCAGGCGCTTGGCCGCGTCGATCTCGAAGTGGCAGTTTTCGAGCGAGGCATAGACGCTCTCGGGGCGGCGCTCCTGGCGGATCTGCGACAGGCGCTCGGCGCTGATGGTCAGCCCGAACAGCTTGCGGCGGTGCTTGTGCAGCTCGGACGGCAGCTTGTTGCGCTCGAAGTCTTCGGGAATCAACGGGTAGTTGGCCGCCTTGACGCCGAACTGCATGGCCAGGTACAGGCTGGTGGGCGTCTTGCCCGAACGCGACACGCCCACCAGGATGACGTCGGCGATGTCGAGCTCGGCATGCGACACGCCGTCGTCATGCGCCAGCGCGAAGTTGATGGCCTCGATGCGGTTCTTGTAGTCGAGGCTGTCGGCAATGCCGTGAAAGCGTCCGACCGTATGCGTGGAGCGCTGCCCCAGTTCCATCTCGAGCGGCTCGATGAAACGCTCGAAAAGATCGAGAAAGAGCGCGTCGGCATTGCGCAGCCCGGCCACCAGCTCGGGCTCGACCAGCGAATTGAAGACGATCGGGCGCGCGCCGTCGCCACGGCCGGCTTCACGGATGCGGGCCGCGCAGTCGCGCGCCTTTTCGATGGAGTCGACAAAGGGGACGCGGACCTGTTTGAAGCGCATCTCGGGGAACTGCGCGAGCAGGCTGTGGCCCAGCGTCTCGGCCGTGATGCCGGTGCCGTCGGAGATAAAAAAAACGGTGCGTGTGGAGAGTTCGGTCATGGGATGCGCTATGGTTTCACGTTTCGGGTATACCCAACTTTGCGGCAAAGCAACAATTGCTTGTAAACTCCGCCTTTCGAGTTTTTCTGACTCCTTCTGGAAGAGCCCCATGAGCCGTTACGTTATCCCGTTTGAAGAGCTACGTATGTCGGACGTCGACCAGGTCGGCGGCAAGAACGCCTCACTCGGAGAGATGATCAGCCAATTGCCCGCCAGTGTACGTGTTCCTGGCGGCTTCGCAACGACGGCAGATGCCTATCGCGAGTTTCTCGCCCACCAGGGACTGGCCGACCGGATCAACGCCGCGCTCGACGCGCTGGATGTGGACGATGTCGATGCGCTGGTCAAGACCGGTGCCGAGATCCGCCAGTGGATCGTCGATCTGCCGTTCCCGGCCAAACTCGAAGACGCGATCAAGGCGGCCTACGTCAAGATCACCGCCGAAGGCGAGGGCAGCTTTGCCGTGCGCTCCTCGGCCACCGCCGAAGACCTGCCCGACGCCTCCTTCGCCGGCCAGCAGGAAACCTTCCTGAACATCCACGGCTACGAAAACATCCTGCATGCCATCAAGGAGGTGTTCGCCTCCCTGTACAACGACCGTGCCATTGCCTACCGCGTGCACAAGGGCTTCGCCCATGCCGACGTGGCCTTGTCCGCCGGCGTGCAGCGCATGGTGCGCTCCGATACCGGCGCCTCGGGCGTGATGTTCTCGCTCGACACCGAATCGGGTTTCAAAGAGGTGGTGTTCATCACCGCCTCGTACGGCCTGGGCGAAACCGTGGTGCAGGGCGCGGTGAACCCGGACGAATTCTATGTGCACAAGGCCACGCTGGCGCAGGGCCGCCCTGCGGTGGTGCGCCGTAACCTCGGCTCCAAGCTGATCAAGATGGTGTTCACCGACAAGTCCGTCGCGGGCAAATCGGTGCAGACGCTGGACGTGCCCGAAGCCGACCGCAACCGCTTCTCGCTGACCGACGCCGACGTGCTCGAACTGGCGCGCTACGCGGTGATCATCGAGCAGCACTACGGCCGCCCGATGGACATCGAGTGGGGCAAGGACGGCGTGGACGGCAAGCTGTACATCCTGCAGGCACGCCCGGAGACGGTGAAGAGCCAGCAGTCCGGCCACGTGATGGAGAAGTACCGCCTCAAGCAGTACGGCAAGTCGCTGACCCATGGCCGCGCCATCGGCCAGCGCATCGGCGTCGGTCCGGTGCGCGTCATCCAGGATGCGGCCGAGATGAACCGCGTTCAGCCCGGCGACGTGCTGGTCACCGACATGACCGATCCCAACTGGGAGCCGGTGATGAAGCGCGCCAGCGCGATCGTCACCAACCGCGGCGGGCGGACCTGCCACGCGGCCATCATCGCGCGCGAACTGGGCATCCCGGCCATCGTCGGCTGCGGCAACGCCACCGAACTGCTGCATGAGGGCGATTCGGTCACGGTCTCCTGCGCCGAAGGCGACACCGGCTATGTGTACCGCGGCAAGCTCGACTTCGAAGTCATCACCACCGACACCGGCAACCTGCCGGAGATTCCGGTCAAGGTCATGATGAACGTCGGCAACCCGGAGCTGGCCTTCGAGTTCGCCCAGATCCCGAACGAAGGCGTCGGCTTGGCGCGCCTGGAATTCGTCATCAACAACATGATCGGCATCCACCCCAAGGCGATTCTGGAACTGGATCAAGTGCCGGCCAATCTGCGCAACGAGATCCTGCGCCGTTCGCGCGGCTATGAGAGCCCGCGCGAGTTCTTCGTCGAGAAGCTGGTCGAGGGTGTCGCCGTAATCGCCGCCGCCTTTTATCCGAAGCCGGTGATCGTGCGTCTGTCCGACTTCAAGTCGAACGAATACCGCAAGCTGCTCGGCGGCGAGATCTACGAGCCGGAAGAAGAGAACCCGATGCTGGGCTTCCGCGGCGCCTCGCGCTACATCGCCCACAGCTTCCGTGACTGCTTCGAGCTCGAATGCATCGCCATGAAGCGGGTGCGTGACGTGCTCGGGCTGACCAACGTCCAATTGATGGTGCCCTTCGTGCGCAACATCGAAGAGGCGCGCGGCGTGGTCGACCTGCTGGCCGAACACGGGCTGGAACGCGGCTTCAACGATCTCAAGCTGATCATGATGTGCGAGATCCCGTCCAACGCGCTGTTGGCCGAGCAGTTCCTGGAAGTATTCGACGGCTTCTCGATCGGCTCCAACGACCTGACCCAGCTCACGCTCGGCCTGGATCGGGACTCCGGGCTGGTCGCCCATGCCTTCGACGAACGCGATCCGGCCGTCAAGCAACTGCTGTCGATGGCCATCCAGGCAGCGAACCGCCTGGGCAAATATGTCGGGATTTGTGGTCAAGGCCCTTCAGATCACGCCGATTTTGCCGAATGGTTGATGGACGAGGGGATTCAGACCATCTCCTTGAATCCGGATACCGTGGTCGATACCTGGCTGAAGCTGGCGGCTCACCGCAAGAACTGAGGCCTGATCGTACTGCCGTATCCGCCGCGGGGATGACCGAACGAAGGTCGGCCCCGCGACGGTTTGATTGTTGACAAGACAGTGCTAGACTCGCCCGGTTATCGTCGTCAGGCATTGCGCTAGCGCAATCCTGTCGGTTCTTTAGTGTGGGATGATCGCGCCGCTGCTGGCATATGCCATCGGCAGCGAATCAGACAGACTCGACGGAGTGGAAACGAATGGCCTTCGTCATTCTCTCCGCCAAGGCGCTGACCCAGTCCAAGGTCCGCACAGTAAGCGGGCGGACTTTCTTGCTGGGCGTCTCGGCTGCAATACTACTCACGCTGGCTGGCGGTATCTGGCTCGGCATGTCGCTGGTCGAACCGGCGGCACCGATCGTGGTCGCTGCCGTCGATGAAACCGCGACGGCCAACGAGGCCCCGCAGGACAAGTTCGTCATCGATCGGCTCGGCGAGCTGACCGGCCGTCTGTTCCGCCTCGAATCCGACGCCAAGACGCTGGCCAATCGCGTCGGCGTACTCAACGCCTTCGAAAAGCGCCTCAAGGTCGGCACCGCGCCCGGTCAGCCCAAACCCGGACCGGCCGGCGGCCCGATGATCCCGCCGCTCGGCGAGCGCATCATCCACAGCCAATCCTTCAACGTCGATTCGGCCCAGACCGGTCTGGACTTGCTCGAAGAAGAACTCGCCCGCCTTGACCGGGTGCTCGCCTCGATCGACGAACGGGCCTCTCAGCGCAAACTGTCGTACATGATCTTCCCCAGTCGGGCGCCGGTCGGAGAAGGGCACCGCAGTTCGGCCTTCGGCAACCGCTACGACCCCTTCACCGGGCGTCGCGCCTTTCACAGCGGCCAGGACTTCGCGGCGCCTGCCGGCACCCCGATCCGTGCCAGCGCCGGTGGTCAGGTGATTGTCGCGGGCTATCACACCGAGTATGGCAACAAGGTGGAAATCGACCACGGCAATGGCCTGGTGACCCGCTACGCGCATGCCTCCAAACTGTTCGTCAAGGCCGGTGATGTCGTCACGCCGGGGCAGAAGATCGCCACCGTCGGCTCCACCGGTCGTTCGACCGGCCCGCACCTGCACTTCGAGATCCTGGATCGCGGGGAGTTCGTCGATCCGGCGCTCTACCTCGCCGGTTCCTGACAGTCGATCCCGTGGCCTTGTTTCGACGTCACTCGAAAACACGCGACCTGTGCAACGACGCCTTTGTCCTGGCGACTGAAAAGCAGCAGCGCAGAAACTGGACCCCGCTGATTCTGGTGGTGATCCTGGTGGCGGCTGGCTTCGCCGGCAAGGAGTATTTCGAGGCCCAGCTTGCCCCCGCACGGCGGGTGATCGAGCTCGAACGCGAGAACGCGACGTTGCGCGACGAACTCGAACTGCAACGCATGAATCTCAGCGTCGAGCAGGCGACCCGGGCGCAGCTCGAAAAGGAGCTGAGCCAGCGCAGCACCGAGCTCAACCGCCTCAGCGATGAATTGAAGTTCTTCAAGAACGCGCAGAAGAAGCCGTAAATCCATTGATTGGAACCGCGATCATCGTTCGCGGAAGTTGTTGGCGAGGTCTGGCCCAACGTCACAGGAGATTCGCCCATGTTTGGCAAGAAGAAAGCAAAATCGATTGAAATCAACAAGCTCTCCAGTCTGATCGCAGACAACGTTGAAATCGTCGGTGATGTGATTTTCTCCGGGGGCTTGCGTGTCGACGGCCGGATCGAAGGCAATGTCATCAACAAGGGTGATGAGCTCGGCCTGCTTGTGCTCAGCGAGCGCGGGTGCATCGAGGGCAGTGTGCGAACGCATGATGCCGTCATCAACGGCACCATCGTCGGCGATCTGTCGGTCACCCATTTTCTCGAACTTCAACCCAAGGCCCGCGTCACCGGCAACATCAGCTACAGCCAGTTGCAGATGGACTGCGGGGCATCGGTCGAAGGCAAGCTCGAAAAGCTCGAAGACACGGCCGACAGCGGCACCAAGGTGCTGAAATTCGGCAACACGCCGGCGCCTGCGGCGGCGTCCGCCAGCGGCAAAGACTAAGTCACTCACGCAGCACTCACCCGAGAATCCGCAATGGAATGGCTTCCTGCCTGGTGGCACTGGCTGGTGCTGGGTATCGTCCTGATGTTGGCCGAACTGGCGATTCCGGCGTTCTTCATCATCTGGTTCGGGCTCGGCGCGGTGCTGCTCGGCTTGCTGCTCTTGCTGGCGCCCGGCCTGTCCCTGACCACCCAGCTGCTGGCATGGACCCTGGCATCGGTCGCGCTGACGGTCATGTGGTTTCGCGTGTTTCGTACCGACGCCCACAAGACCCGGGTGGGGCAGACCAGCGGCGCGGCGATCGGCGAGATCGGTCTGCTGACCACCCTGGTGGCGCCTTACCAGCCCGGCCAGGTGCGCTTCCAGAAGCCCGTGCTCGGGGCCGAGCAGTGGGAATGCCGGGCCGACGACAACATCGCCGCGGGTGAGCGGGTGCAGGTCGTGTCGGTCGAAGGCAGCTACGTCAAAGTCATCAAACAACAACACTAAGGAAAAAGCATGTCCGACGTCCTGATCGTCATGGTCGCGGTGCTGATCTTCGTGATCATCACCATTGCCAAGGGGGTGCGCATCGTTCCGCAAGGCGAGGAATGGATCGTCGAGCGCCTGGGCAAGTACCACGGCACAATCATCCCCGGCCTCAACATCATCATTCCCTACCTCGACAACGTCGCCTACAAGCTGGTGACCAAGGACCTGATCCTCGATGTCCAGGAGCAGGAAGTCATCACCCGCGACAACGCGGTCATCCTCACCAATGCGGTGGCTTTCGTGAAGGTGACCGACCCGGTCAAGGCGGTCTATGGCGTGACCGACTTCGGCGAAGCCATCCGCAACCTGATCATGACCACGCTACGCTCGATCCTCGGCGAGATGGATCTGGACGAGGCGCTGTCCTCGCGCGACAAGATCAAGGCGCGGCTGCGCGAGAGCATTGCGGACGAAGCGGTCGACTGGGGCCTGACGGTCAAGTCGGTCGAGATCCAGGACATCAACCCGTCGCAGTCGATGCAGAAGGCCATGGAGATGCAGGCGGCCGCCGAGCGCGAGCGCAAGGCCATGGTCACGCGTGCCGAAGGCGAAAAGCAGTCCGCCGTGCTGGAAGCCGAGGCGCGTCTCGAAGCGGCCAAGCGCGATGCCAGTGCCCAGGTGATGCTGGCCGAGGCCTCGGCCGAGGCGGTTCGCCGGGTGGCCAGTGCGGTCGGCGAGAATCCGGTGCCGCTGCAGTTCGTGCTGGGTGAGAAATACATCGCGGCGATGCGGGACCTGAGCCAGTCCGACAACGCCAAGGTGGTGGTGATGCCGGCCGATATCCAGGAGGCCGTCAAGGGCCTGTTCAGCCGAGCCGCGCGCTAAGCCGCAACCAGGCAGGGAAGGACAAGGCGGCCCGCGGGCCGCCTTTGTTCATTCCGGGTAGCCGCGAAAGCCGCTCAGCAGAAACAGGCTGAGGCGCCGCTCGAAGTTGCGATGCACCGGCACCACCACCTCGCCGAGCGGGCTGACCGTCTCGAAATGCGCGGCCACATCGTCGATCTGCCCGGTGCGCGACAGGAACAGCACCGGGCGATTGCGGTAGCGGTTCAGGTCGGTGGTCAGCTGATAATGGTCGGCCACGCCGCCGTCCGGATTCCAGCTGGCGTAGTGAGGCGGCTGGAGTCTGTAGATGACCTGGGCGAGCGTTTCGCGATCCTTGGCCACGACCACGGCGCCGGGATGGGCGGCGACGAAGGGCGCGATCTGGTCGGCCAGCGCAAACCACCCGCGTGCCCGCTTGTAGGGGTCGCTCTTCGCCGTCAGCTCGACGCCGATACCGCGTGCGATGTCCGGCAGGTGATAGACCACCACGCCGAGCACGGCATTGAGCGCCACCGCGCCGATCGCCAGCTTCCAGCGGCCGGCGTCGGCCAAAAAAGCGATGACCAGCACACTGGCGGCGACGAACACCGGAGCAGCCCAATTGCCGTTGGCGCGGCCGGTCAGCGCCTGAAAGGACACCAGCAGCAGGAGCGGCAGCACGAACAGCAGCAGGCGGCGATAGGCTTCGTCATGCCACAGCCGCCGCGTGCGCAAAAAGGCCCACAGCAGGCCCAGCGTCAGCAGCGGGCCGAAGGACAGCCACTGCGCACCGATGAACTCGACAAACTCGCCGGGCGCCAGACCGCGGGATTCCAGGCGCGTGATCTCGGCGGTATGGCGGAAGGTCGGGAAATCGTGATGCGCGTTCCACCACAGGTTGGGCGTGAAGATCAGCACCCCGAGGGCAAAAGCCACCCACGGTTTTGCACCAAGCAACTGGCGCCGCCCGCCGGGTTCGGCGAGCAGGACGAGCAGCGCCGAGCCGGCAAAAGCGATCATGGTGTATTTCGACATCATGCCGAGGCCGAAGGCCGCGCCGACCAGGAGCCAGTGCCGCCAGGCATTGGTTTGGCGGGCCATCACCAGGCCGTAGATGCCGAGCGCCCAGAACAGCAGCAGGGGCGCATCGGTGGAGACGAACAGGCCGAGCGTGGACACCAGTGGCAGGGTCAGGAAGGCCAGCGCCGACCAGAAACCGACGCGTGGGCTGAACATGCGGCAACCGATCGCATTGAGCAGCAGCGCGGTCAGCGGGTAGCACACCAAGGCTGGCAGCTTGAGCGCCAGCAGCGTATGGCCGAGCAAGGCTTCGGCGGCGGCGATCGTGGCGGCGATGACTGGCGGCTTGGAGTAGTACCCCCAGTCGAGCGCCTGCGACCAACCCCAGTAATAGGCCTCATCCACATACGGATCGATGCCCAGATGGCCGATCACCCAGATGCGGTAGCCGGTCACCGCCACCGCGATCAGCGCCAGCCAGCGGAAGGACTGCGCCGCGTTCATGGCGTTTGCCGGCGCAGCAGCACCACGCCGCCTTCGGCGAACACGGTGTCGAAACCGGCCTCGGGGACGCGGTCGATGCGGGTTATGACCAACTCGCCCGGCTCGGGCGCTCGAGACGGAGTCGGCGCCTGCGCATAGACGCTGAAGCTCGGCGCGTCGAAGCGCATCCGCACCGCCGACTCGCCCAGCGCGTGCGCCTTCAGGCCGGCGTCACGCACCGGCCCTTGCAACACCTCGCCGACATAGGGCACCACGGTGCTGGTCAGCACCGCGATCTGCAGGACCGCGGCAACCGCCAGCTTGCGCCAGGTGCCGGTGGTCTTGCTCGTCAGCAGCACCAGCCACAGCACCAGCGCACCGAGGGTGACCGCGTAATAGGGCAGGCCGGCCAGGTCCATGGCGCGCGACAGCTGAGCGCGGTAGAAGGCGTTGCCGGCCTCGCTCTCGGCCAGGAAGCCGAAGATCGCCGGCGCCAGCGCGAACAGCACGAACAGCACGGTCGGCGCAATCGCATGCGCCCAGGTGCGGCCATGGTCGAAGCGGTGCGCGGCGATCAGCAGGAACAGCGGCGTGGCGCCATACAGCGCGTAATGCGGCAACTTGGTACCCGATAGGCTGAAGAAAACCACCACGAACGCCGCCCACACCCACAGGTAGTGCCGCACACCCGTCGCCATGTCCTTGCGGATCTGGCGGCAGGCGGCAAACAGCGGGCCGGTCCAGGGCAGCAGCAGCAGCGGCACGGCGAGCACGTAGTAGAACAGGCTGCCGGCATGGCCTTCTAGCGTGCCGGTAAAGCGCTTGACGTTGTGCTTGAGGATGAAGCCGTCGATGAACTTCTGCCCGTGGATGCCCAGCGCCGCGGCATACCAGGGCACCACCAGCACCACCAGCAGCGCCCAGCCGACCGGGTCGCCGATCGCGCGCAGCCAGGTGCGCCACTGCTGCCGGCTGAGGCAATAGAGGAAGGTCACCGCCACCGGTACGATGATGGCGATCGGCCCCTTGGTCAGCACGCCGAGGCTGATCCACACATAGGTACGCAGCAGCGGCGCACGCCGGCCGGATTCCAGGTGCCGCCAGGCATCGAACAAGGCCAGCGCCAGCCACAGGTTGAGCAGGGCGTCGGCGGTCGCCGCACGGCCGATGGCGAAGGGCCCGATGGCGGTGCTCACCACCAGCAAGGCGGCCAGCGCGGTCTGCGCGCCGAAACGCTCGCGCGCGAACTGCCAGGTGGCGTAGCTCCAGCCGATCGCCGCCAGTGCCGAGGGCAGGCGGAAGGCCCATTCGCTGGGCCCCAGCACCAGATAGGCCAGCGCCTGCAGCCAGTAGATCAGGATCGGCTTGTCGAAGCGATGCTCGCCGTCGAGGTAGGTCGAGAGGAAATCCCCGCGCTCGAACATCTCGCGGGTGGCCTCGGAGAATGCGCCCTCGTCGACATCGAACAGCGGGTAGCTGCCCAGGAAGGCCAGATAGCTGATCAGCGGCAGGAGGAATACCAGCCAACCGACGATCCGCCGCGGCTGTCCGCCAGCTGCTGTCATTCGGCGTGCTCGGCGTGCTGCGCCCAGCCGGCGGCGTCGGACATTTCCTGTGTCGGCCGGGCGAGGTAGGGCTTGGTGATGCCGGATTCGAAATACACCCGGGCAAGCAGCTCGGCCAGCACGCCGGAGGTCACCATCTGGACGCCGGCGATCACCAGGAAGAAGCCGCCGAACAGCAAGGGCCGGGTGCCGATCGACTCGCCCAGGAAGATCTTGATCGCCGCCATATAGGCCAGGATCAGCCCGCCGACGCCGCCCAGCGCGATGCCGATGCCGCCGAAGAAGTGCCCCGGCCGGGTGCGGTAGCGCATGAAAAAGTACACGAACACCAGGTCGAGCACCACGCGGAAGGTGCGCGAGATACCGTACTTCGACTGCCCGAACACCCGCGGGTGGTGCGCCACCACTTCCTGTGCGATGCGCTTGGGTGTGGTGACGGTGGCCAGCCAGGCCGGGATGAAGCGGTGCATTTCGCCGTACAGGCGCACGTTCTTGATCGCACTGGCGCGGAAGATCTTGAGGCTGCAGCCGTAATCCTTGAGCTGCACGCCGGTCAGGCGGGCGATCAGGCGGTTGGCGATGCGCGACGGAATCTTGCGCAGCCACAGGCCGTCTTGCCGGTCCTTGCGCCAGCCGGCGACCAGGTCGAGGTCTTCGGTGAGCAGGCGGCCGACCATGCGCGGGATGTCGATCGGATCGTTCTGCAGGTCGCCGTCCATGGTGGCGATCACCGTGCCGCGGGCGGCGTCGAGGCCGGCCTGCATGGCAGCGGTCTGCTTGAAGTTGCGCACCAACACGACCACGCGCACATGCGGGCCGAATTTCTTGGCGCAGCGCTCCAGCTCCATCGGCGTGGCGTCGGAGCTGCCGTCATCGACCAGCACCACTTCCCACGGCCAGGGATAGGGCCCCAGCGCCAGATGGATGCGCTCGAGCAGCGGTTCGACGTTTTCCGCCTCGTTGTACATCGGCACCACCACCGACAGGCGGTGCTTGGGCAGGTTGTCGGGGATGCGCGGCTCAGCGTGCGGCAACGGAGAAGTGTTCATTGACGATCAATGCCTTGTTTTGGGGCGGATGGCATGCCCAGGCCGGCCAACCAGGCAAGGGCGCCGGCACCGCAGGAGCATGCAATGACAAAAAGATGCAGGGCCAGGGCCACCTGCAGTCCGGTTTCAAAATCGATGCCGTTGGGCAGCAGCGCCGCCGCCGCCCCGGCTTCATAGGTGCCAAAACCGGCCACGCCTTGGACCGGAAGGATGGCCGCCAGTTCGGCGCCCAGCGCGCCGGCAGCGCCGACCACGATCGATGCGCTCAGCAGCACCGACAGCAGCCATGCCTGGGCCGCCAGTTTGACCGACCAGTTGGCGATCGTCCATAGCCAGCCGAAGCGGGCATGGCGGGTCGAGTTGGCGAAGGCGTTGCGCAGTCGGCCGAGGCGGGCCTGCCACGGGCTGCCTTCGTGCCAGGCATGCGCGCGGCGCGCCCAGCGCGGCAGACCAAAGGCGGTGATTACGACCGCCAGCATGCCGGCCGCGCGCAGCCAGGCCGGCAAGCCCGGCCAGATGCCCAGCGCCAGCGCCATCACCACGAAGGCGTCCTGCAGGCGAAACCACACCAGCGAGGCCACGGCGCGCCCCAGCGGCGTGCCGAAATTGCGCGCCAGCAGGATCGGAAACGCCGCCTCGCCGCCGCGAAAGGGGACGACATTCACCATGGCGTTGTGGATCAGCACGATGCGCAGGCAGGCCCCGAAACGGCCGCTGGCGTCATGGCGGAATTCGTCCCACACGCGCAGGGCGCGCAGCAGATAGCTGAGCCCGAAACCGGCTGCGGCGATGGCCAGCGAGCCGATCGGCGTCTCGCGGATCAGGGCGCCGAGGGCAGACCATTGCCCGGCCGAGACGAACCATGCCAGCAGGGCCAGCGTCACAAGGACGGCGAAGATGCGCTTGACGCTCATGGGCGTGCGGCCGGCAAACGTTGGAGGGCCCGCCCCAGGGCCACCAGCCCGGCCAGGCCGAGCGCGGTTGACCAAAGCTGCGCTTGCGGATAGCCGGTGACGACGAACACCCGCGCCAGGCACACCACGATGCCGGCCGCCACCAGCGCCAGCAGGGCACGGCGCGAGCGCCACAGCGGCCAACGGCTGGCCAGCCCGGCGCCGATCGTGCCGCACAGCCAGCCCACGGCGGCGCCGGCCAGCACATCACCCGGCCAGTGCGCGCCCACGGCAATGCGCGACAGGCCGACCAGTGCGCCGGCCAGCAACAACAGGATGGCCGGCAGGGCGCGGCGGCAGGCCGGCGTGGTCAGGATCCACGCAGCGATCAAGGTAAATGCGGTGGCCGTGTGGCCGGAGGGAAAGCTGTGGCCCGACAGCGTGACGCCGATCTGTTGCAGGCTGTCGGTGGCGAGCACATCCTGCGGGCGCGGCTCATCGAGCAGATATTTCAGACCCCGCACCATAATGATGCCGGCCGGCCAGGACAAGACCGCGGCGAACACCGCGCGCGGCGCTACATTGAGGCAGAGCGCCAGCACTGCCCCCGCCGACAGGACGCTGGCCGTATCGGTCACCGATGCCCAAAAGCCGCCGGGCAGGGCGCTCGACCATTGGTTGAGCGTGACGAAACCCGCCATGTTCCCATCGCCGAGCAGGGTGGCGAGCGCCGCCAGGCCGAGCACCAGCGGTGGCGCAAGGCACCAGCCGATGGGGAGCGAAGCGCTGGCCGGGTGAGGGGTCATGAAGGAGGCGCGGTAACAAAAAGCGGATTCTATCAGCCTCAGCGCGCTGGGCGACGCTCGCGCACCGCAACGCCCGGGCGTCTCGATGGCGCAATCGGCGCCCGTGCCGGTGCGCTGGCTCAGGTATAATTCCGCCTTCGTTTTTTGCCGGCCGCCGCCCATGGGCGCACCGCACACATCCTCTGCCTGTCCCCGTCGATCACATGACTGAAATCCTTACTCTCCGCGGCGCATCGGCGCTATCGGCCCCCCGCCTGGCCCGCCTTGGCGAAACGCTTGGCCGCACGATCCCGCGTTTTCACGGCGTCTATGCCGAGTTTCAGTATTTCATCGAGCTGAGCGCTCCGCTCGATGAGGTCGCCATGGGCCGGCTCACCGATCTGCTCGGCGCCCACCCCGGCCTCGACGCCCCCACCGAGGGCGAGCTGCTGCTGGTGACGCCGCGGCTGGGCACCATCTCGCCCTGGTCGTCCAAGGCCACCGACATCGCCCGTCAGTGCGGCTTCGACGCCGTGGTGCGCATCGAGCGCGGCATCGCCTACACGGTGCGGGCCAAGGGCGGCCTGGGGGCGATGCGCGCCGCGATACTGCCGCTGATTCACGACCGCATGACCGAATCGGTGCTCGACAGCATGGAAGCGGCCGAGGCGCTGTTCCATCACTACAGCCCGCAGCCGCTGACCACGGTCGACGTGGTCGGCGCCGGTCGTGGTGCGCTCGAGGCAGCCAACCGCGAACTGGGCCTGGCGCTGTCGGACGATGAAATCGACTATCTGGTGGACAACTTCACCCGTGTCGGCCGCAACCCGACCGATGTCGAGCTGATGATGTTCGCGCAGGCCAACTCCGAGCACTGCCGCCACAAGATCTTCAACGCCGACTGGGTGATCGACGGCCGGCCCGAAGAGAAAACCCTGTTCGGCATGATCCGCGAGACCCACAAGGCGCAGCCCGAGGGCACCGTGGTGGCCTACTCGGACAACGCCTCGGTGATCGAAGGCGCCACGGTCGATGCGCTCTATCCGAACGCCGACGGCCAATGGCGCTTTTGCACCGAAACGCAGCACATCCTCGCCAAGGTCGAGACCCACAACCACCCGACGGCGATCTCGCCCTTCCCGGGCGCGGCCACCGGCGCCGGCGGCGAGATCCGCGACGAGGGCGCCACCGGGCGCGGCTCGCGGCCCAAGGCCGGCCTGGCCGGCTTCTCGGTGTCCAACCTCGCGATCCCCGGCTTCGAGCAGCCGTGGGAGACGCCCTACGGCCGGCCCGAGCGTATCGCCTCGGCGCTCGACATCATGATCGAAGGTCCGATCGGCGCTGCCGCCTTCAACAACGAATTCGGCCGTCCCAACCTGGCCGGCTATTTCCGCACCTTCGAGCAGGAAGTGCAGGGCGAGGTACGCGGCTATCACAAGCCGATCATGATCGCCGGCGGCCTGGGCAACATCCAGGCCGAGCAGTCCTTCAAGGAACAGTTCGCCCCCGGCACGCTGATGATCCAGCTCGGCGGCCCGGGCATGCTCATCGGCCTCGGCGGCGGTGCGGCCTCCAGCATGGCCACCGGCACCAACGCGGCCGATCTCGACTTTGCCTCGGTGCAGCGCGGCAACCCCGAGATCCAGCGCCGTTGCCAGGAAGTGATCGACCGCTGCTGGCAGCAGGGCGAAGCCAACCCGATTTTGTCGATCCATGACGTCGGCGCCGGCGGCCTGTCCAACGCCATGCCCGAGCTGGCCGACTCGGCTGGCCTCGGCGCCAGATTCGAGCTGCGCGAAATCCATATCGAAGAGCCGGGCATGAGCCCGCGCGAGATCTGGAGCAACGAGTCGCAAGAGCGCTACGTGCTGGCCATCGCCCCCGAATCGCTCGACGCCTTCCGCGCCCTCTGCGAGCGCGAGCGCTGCCCCTTCGCGGTGGTCGGCGTGGCCACCGACGATGGCCAGCTCACCGTGACCGACCGCCAGTTCGACAACAAGCCGGTCGATATGGCCATGTCGGTGCTGCTCGGCAAGCCGCCCAAAATGACACGCAACGTGTCGCGCCGCGCCGTGTTCCTGCCGCCCTTCGACCTCACCGACCTGACGCTCGACGACGCCTGCCGCCGCGTGCTGCGCATGCCGGCCGTGGCCTCCAAGAACTTCCTCATCACCATCGGCGACCGCAGCGTGGGCGGCCTCACCGCACGCGACCAGATGGTCGGCCCGTGGCAGGTGCCGGTCGCCGACGTCGCCGTCACCTCGATGAGCTTCCATGGCGACAAGGGCGAGGCCTTCGCCATGGGCGAGCGCACCGCGGTCGCCTGCCTCGACGCCCCGGCCAGTGGCCGCATGGCGGTGGGCGAGGCGATCACCAACGTGGCCGCCGCCGACATCGCCGACATCAAGCAGATCAAGCTCTCCGCCAACTGGATGGCCGCCGCCGGCCACCGCGGCGAAGATGCGCGCCTGTTCGACACCGTTACCGCCGTCTCGCAGTTCTGCCAGCGCGCTGGCCTGTCGATCCCGGTCGGCAAGGATTCGCTGTCGATGAAGACCGCCTGGCAGGAGGAGGGCAACGACAAACAGGTGGTCTCGCCGTTGTCGCTCATCGTCACCGCCTTCGCCCCGGTGCAGGACGTGCGCCGCACGCTCACGCCGCAGCTCCAGCAACTCGCGCATGAAGACACCGAGCTGGTCCTCATCGACCTGGGCAACAACCGCAACCGCCTCGGCGGCTCCGCGCTGGCGCAGGCCTACAACAGCGTCGGCGAGCACGCGCCGGATGTCGACCCCGAGCAGCTCAAGCAATTCTTCGCGCTCATCCAGCGTTTCCGCCAGGACGACCTGCTGCTCGCCTACCACGACCGCAGCGACGGCGGCCTGTGGGCCACGCTGTGCGAAATGGCCTTCGCCTCGCACTGCGGCCTGTCGCTGGTGCTCGACACCGTCTGCTACGACGAGTGGATGAACGATGTCGACGGCCTCGACAAGAAGCCCGACACCCTCAAGGGCCGCTTCCATGACAAGCTCCTCGGCGGGCTGTTCGCCGAAGAACTCGGCGCCGTGGTGCAGATCCGCCGCAGCGACCGCGCCCGCATCACCGAGCCGCTGCGTGCCGCCGGGCTGGCCTACCACTTCATCGGCGAGCCCAACGACAAGGACGAGATCCGCGTCTGGCGCAACGCCAAGCTGCTGTTCCAGGCGCCGCGCATCGAACTGCAGCAGGCCTGGACCGAAACCAGCTACCAGATCGCTCGCCTGCGCGACGACGCCACCTGCGCCCAGGAAGAGTTCGACGCCATCGCCGACGCCACCGACCCCGGCCTGAGCGTGCGCCTCACCTACGATGCCAACGAAGACATCGTCGCCCCGATGATCGCCACCGGCGCTCGCCCACGCATCGCAGTGCTGCGCGAGCAGGGCGTGAACTCCCATGTCGAAATGGCCGCCGCCTTCACCCGCGCAGGCTTCGAAGCCTTCGACGTGCATATGTCCGACCTGCAGAACGGCCGCTTCGCGCTGGCCGACTTCAAAGGCGTCGCCGCCTGCGGCGGCTTCTCGTACGGCGACGTGCTCGGTGCGGGGCAGGGCTGGGCCAAGTCCATCCTGTTCAACCCCAAGCTGCGCGACGCCTTCGAAGCCTTCTTTGGCCGCGACGATACCTTTGCCCTCGGCGTGTGCAACGGCTGCCAGATGATGTCGCACCTCGCGCCCATCATCCCCGGCGCCGAGCACTGGCCCACCTTCCACCGCAACCGCAGCGAACAGTTCGAGGCCCGCTTCAGCCAGGTCGAGATTCTCGACAACCCGTCGATCTTCTTCGACGGCATGGCCGGCAGCCGCATGCCCATCGTCGTCTCGCATGGCGAAGGCCGGGCAGTGTTCGAGGGCGATGCGCAGGCGTCGGTCATCCGCGCCATCCGCTTCATCGACCACCACGGCGAGGTGGCCGAGCGCTACCCCTTCAACCCCAACGGCTCGCCCGAGGGCATCACCGGTGTCACCACCGCCGACGGCCGCTTCACCATCATGATGCCGCACCCCGAGCGCACCCACCGCAGCACGCAGATGTCGTGGTACCCGGCCGGCAGCGGTGAGGATTCGCCCTGGATGCGTATGTTCCGTAATGCGCGGCACTGGGTAGGGTGACCGGCCGCAGCAGCCCTATGATCGAGAAACGGAGCGCGTTTGGCGCTCCGTTTCTCTTTGGGCAGGCGGAGTGCCGGTATTGCCCGCTGATGGGCCAACGCTATTTGTCGAATTCTTTTACAGTGCATGACAAGTGCGTACCTGTGGAGAATGTCAAACAATTGTTTCTGAATGGAATATGCTTTTGCGGTATGTAATTTGCTTGTTACGATCGCGGTGGATGTCATGTCAGATCCGCACTGTCTGGCGCAGACGGCATTCATCCAACAGCAATTTACGACCCCATTGCGACACCGTCGCCCGATAGCACAAAGGATTTTCCATGAAGACACGTTTGCTCGCGTCAGCCGCCGCCGTGACGATGGCGCTGTCCGCAACACCTGCGCTCGCTTTGCCAGGATTTGACATTGTCATCAATTTTCTAGAAGCCGGCGATACACAGCCGTCGTGGGGCACCGGCACACCGATCAGCTTCTCGACGCAACAAAAGGCCGCCTTCGAAAGCGCCGCCCAGTTCTGGGAGAGCAAGATCACCGGCTACCAGGGCAATATCAGCATTCCCACGTTCACGATCACGGCTGCGTTCGCGCCGGAAGATGGCGAGTACAACTCGCTGGCCTACGCCGGCCCCGACCTCATCCAGACCTCGGGAGGATTTACGCTGCCGACCAGCGGCTTCATGCAGTTCGACTCGCAGGACTGGGGGCCGGGCGACACGCCGTTTACCCGCGGTGAGTTCCTAATGCAGGAGTTCATCGATTCCGTTCAGCACGAAATGGCTCATGCCCTTGGCTTCGGCACCTTGTTCGCCGAGAACGGTGTTCTGTCCGGCAACAACTACATCGGCGCACAGGCCGTGGCCGCGTTCAACCAGGAGTTCGGTCAGAACGTGTCGAGCATCCTGCTCGAAGATGGTGGTGGCCACTGGAGCGAATGCTGGCGCGCCCAGGTCAATGGCGACCCGAATTGCGTCGCTGACCAAAGCCAGCCGAACGCCACGAACGACCTCGAGCTGATGACGCCGTATGCTGTGGCCAATGCGACCTTCAGCAACGCCACGCTGGGGGCCTTCCGTGATATTGGCTACACCACTGTGAGTCCGGTGCCCGAACCCGAAACCTGGCTCATGATGCTCACCGGCCTGGCCGGCCTCGGTATTGCCAAGCGCCGTCGCGCTGCCTGATCGACTGCGTCAGGACCCGGCGCAGGAGGATGCTTCTGCGCCGGCGTGAATCTCACAACCGTTGTTTTGACAGGAGGGTGCTGTGCGAGCGCCGTTGATCTCACGCTGGTTGATCCGATGCTGTGTCGCTGCACTCGTGGCTGGCGGGTTCGGCTTGCGCCACGCTGGCGCCGACCAGATCGGCGATCAGCCCGATCTCGTCCTCGTGTTCGATATCTCGGGCGGCCAGCGCCCCCGAACGGACGGGCCGCTCCTGACGCTGTCTGCCGCTGGCCTTGCCAGTGTTAGAGCGCCGCGCCCTGGCGGAGCCCGCATGGCAGTTCAGCTGTCACGGGCAGAGGCCACTGCCTTGCTCGACACCGTTGTGTCACGGTATGGCGCGCTGGAGATCGACGCGGACGCCATTGACCAGGCGCTGTCGCAGGCCGGCGAGCCCCGGTTGCGGATTGCCGATGCGTCGACCACATCGCTGACACTTGCCATAGACGACCGCCACCATTCGGTGTCGGTCAACGCGCTGCCCCAGCAGGCGGGGCGACATCCCGGGATCGAGCCCCTGCAACGCTTTGCCCAGCTCGCCCGCTATCTGAAATCAAAAGCCAATGCGCTGGCGATGCAGGGCGGCGCCATGGCCACGACGCCGTCGGCGGACTGATCGCGGCTACACGCAGGTGCTGGCGGTTGAAGCCGGCACGCCGGCCGGACATGACAGCCCTGACGATGATGACCTACAACACATGGCTCGTGATGGGTGCCGCGCTCAGCCAGATCGCGGCGGTTTTGCATTTCTCGTGCATCTTCTGGGGAGCGAATGGCTTCCGGCTGCTCGGGGCTGGTGAGCCGATCGTCGCCCTGGCGGCAGTGGGGCACTGGTATCCTCGTCTCGTTGCCTTTGCCGTTGGCGTTCTGCTGAGTGTCTGGGCTCTCTATGCGTTATCGGGCGCAGGGGTGATTTGGCCGCTGCCGTATGTGCGCGGTGTGTTGATCTGCATTACGGCCATCTACCTGATCCGGGCGCTGGCCTTTCCACTGATCCAACCGGCATTTCCCGGCAATAGTGCCGCGTTCTGGGTGGTCTCCTCCACCATTTGCCTGGTGATCGGCCTGGTGCATCTGGTCGGCCTCGTTCAGGTGTGGCAACGGCTGTAGCCGACTCGCCGTTGCCCGGCACCAGATCGTCCCACCGGGCGCCGCGCCAGTGGTGCCCAGTTGCCCCGCGCGCCGCCGTGTTGGCGCCGCACGGTGGGTCAGGCCAGGTTGCGCAGCTCCCACAAGGTGACGGACAGCATCGGCATGTCGGTGCTGGACAAACTCTTGATGTCGGCGAACAGTTGCTGGCTGCGTTCGATCTGGGTGCCGTGCTGGGTCTCCCCGGCCCGCATCGGCTCCTCCGGGTCGGTCAGTTCGATCGACAGGCGCAACGCGTTGGTGGCGAGGTTGCGGGCGTGCAGCGAGAGGCTGTCGCGTAAGGCGGAGCGCAGATCGCGGCCGGTCTCTTCCGCGAGTTCGACGAGGTCGAACGCGGAGTGGAGTTCGTCGAGGCCGGCCACGCAGCGTGCCGGGGCTTGCGGCACACCATTGTCGGTGCAGTGCGGCGAAAACTGGTGGAGCACGCTGTAGATGCGCCATGCCGTCGATGCCTCGGCCTGCGATCTGATAGTGCCGGGTGTGACGAAGATCGGCGGCGTCAGCGGCTGGCTGGAGATGCCGACCGCCGCCTATGGCATCCGGCTGTCACATCATCTGTTCATCGAGGTCAGTACCCACCCGCTGTGTGCCACGCCGACCGCCCAGTGGCAGGAATATGCCGACCCGGTCATCGCCCGGCTGCTGGAGGGGCTCGATGGTCGCGCTGTGCTCGATGAACGCGCAGGTTCCGGCATCGAGTGGAATGAGTCTGCGGTGGCGCGGTACCCGGTGATCTAGGTGTCAGAGGGCAGTGGAGCGTCCTGTGGGATATCTTCGTGCAGGCACAGGTAGTTTCCTTCCGTATCCTTGAACCAGGCCGCCTTCTCGGCGCCCAGCACGCAGACGTGATCGACCGTCTTGAAGTCGGGGAAATCGTAATCCTCGAACACGACGCCCGCCTTTTCCAGCGCGTCGATGCTCGCCACAATGTCCGGCACCTGGAAACTGATCGCGGTGTGCTCGGCCTTGGTGCCTTCCGGCCTCGGAAAGAGCGCTAGCGTGCTGCCCCCAACCCGATAGACGAACTTGCCGTCGGGTCGGAACCCGCCGGGCACCAGTCCGAGACGTTTCTCGTAGAACTCGCGCGCCCGAGCCATGTCGACGACCGGGAGCATCGTCGTAACTGTCGTATTGGCCAGCATATGTAGTAATCCTTTCGCCCAGTGCCGGGCGCTACCAAGTGCCTTGTGGCCGTGATCAAGCTTAGGACGGGAAGCACCGGCAATCCAGTGTTGCGGGCCGAGCGGCGTCCGCGCAGCCCAACCGCGGGCGGCCAAGCGCAATACGCCGGAGCGACCGCGCCGGTATTACCGAGCCGCTGTGTGCCGCCGGGCTGGCCTATTACTTCATCGGCGAACCCAACGACAAGGACGAGATCCGCGTCTGGTGCAACGCCGAGCGCTGTTCAAGGTGCCACGCATCGAGCTGCAGCAGGCCTTGACCGAAGCCAGCAACCAGACCGCCCGCCTGTGCGACGACGCTACCCGCGCCTAGGAAGAGTGCGACGCCATCGCCCCCGGTCTGAGCGTGCGCCTCACCTTCCATCGCAGCTACTGCCGCCGAAGGAGTTGGTGCAGTGCGAAAGCTTCACGAACTCGATCACACCCGGCGTAGCACCGTACTATGCAAAACGCTTGCACCCGGCCGCTGCCCGAATACAATCCCCCACAGTTGCCGCCGCGCCCGGATCCGGATCTGGACCTGGTTCAGCAGCGGACCAACGCCATTGGTGGAGGAGTATCGCCAGTGAATTGATCACCTCGCTCATCAGCCGGTTAATGGATTCATGGCCAGTGCTGTTTGTTGCACTCTACACGGTCAAATACTAATCCGGCTGTTGAGTTGGAACGCACAAAATACTGTGCTGTTAAGTTTCCTCTGCGCTTCCATGTCGAACCCATGAGCCTTGTGGTGCGGATCAGATTGCAGTGGAGTATTTAAAGGATGAGCATGGCAATCAATATACCCACCCAGGTTGAGTTCATTCAGCGCTTGTACCGCGAAGGTCGCATCGGCCTGGATGCGGTCTACGACATTTTCTACAAGACCCGCGGATCGAAAAATTCGGAAGCGTTGCATGCCATTCTACTAAACCACTACGCGGACGGAGAGAGTGGAGAATTGGTCGTATTGGAGCGTGGAAGCGACACCGATGTGGATTTGCTTGACGAGGCCGTTTGAATCGCCCCGGGTTCGGTGGAGGCCGTTTGGTTTAAGTCAGGCCGGGATGGCGGCCTCGCTGGCGAGTTGCCTGTAGTAGTTTGCCTCAGCTTCTGCAGGCGGGATATACCCGATCGGTTCGAGC